>CBDHHC010000025.1:0-13051 GCA_965263345.1 Methyloligellaceae bacterium | reverse complement strand
GATGTATCTGGATCTATTGACCGCGATGAAATTTTACTTCAGCGAAAGGGATATCAAGCGGCCTTTTTGCACCCAGATGTCATGAAAGCTATCAAGTCTGGTTTTTATGGCCGTATAGCGGTTACATATGTTGAATGGGCGGATGAGGGCAGACAGAAAGTCACAATTCCCTGGACTATTATCGAAAACAACAAAGACGCTGCAAATTTTGCAAACAAGCTTGTGAATGCAAAGATTACTCGGATGTTAAGGACATCTATTGGCGATGCATTGCTGTTTGCCGCAAGTTTATTTGAGAAAAACTCTTATCATGGGATGAGGCGTGTTATTGATATCTCTGGAGATGGCATGAATAACCAAGGCAAATCTGTAGTGGCTGCCAGAGATCTTGTTACCTCACAAGGTATAATTATAAATGGCCTGCCTATCCTTTTGAAAGATTCTGTTAGATATAATTTTTATGGTCCTGAGAAGTTAGACCTGTATTATGAGGATTGTGTTATTGGTGGACCAGGATCTTTTATTGTTCCTGTTAAGGCACAGAATGAATTTGTCGGAGCAATCAGAAAAAAAATTATTCTTGAAATTGCTAACAGCAAACCCAAAGTGATGAAGGCTCAGTTATGGTACAAACCACAACCACGCGTTCCATGCCATAAGCAAGAATAGAATTATAGTCTCATCATTTGTGGTTTTGTACCAGGGAGTTTGTTCGCTAATAGCGCCTGCTTAGAGAGTATATTAATAATCTCAACTGGTTTTATAGGTTTATTGATGCCTTTCTCATGCCTGTATAAAACATGGCAATTTGTCATTATTCTCTCTGGTGAGTCCCAATCTAAAAATCCTGTTTTGGCAAACTCTTCAGAAAAAATAATTTCTTCAGCAGCCTTTTTTGGTGACTTGTTATTTTTAAATTTTTGTGTCGCTTGATCATGCAAAAATAACCAATATTGTTTTACCCGCTTTACACCTTCTTTATTGGTAATTGGGCCATGTCCTGGAACTATTTTTTCAATGTCCATTTCCAACATTAAATCCAGAGCTTTTATCCAGTTTTCTAAAGGTCCGCTCCACATTACTGGTGTGCTTCCAATGAATAGAAGATCTGAAGAGAATAATATTTTAGTATCAGGTATATATACGATTACATCACCAGGACGGTGAGCCGGTCCGACTTCAATTAATTCTACCTTGCGGCTGTTAAACTCCAGGGTAAGTTCTTTATTGAAGCTTCTGTTTGCTTTTGTATGTTTTACTTTATTGAAGGCATAAGGTTTTCCCATGCCCTGAAACCAGTGGCCTACCTGTCTGGTTTTCTTCATTGGCATGCAGGAGAACAGTTTACCAATATTATTAAAGAGAAGCATTTGCTTTGGAACATGATGAGACATATCCTTTAAAGCTGCTTCAGAAGTAATAATTTCAATGTCTTTTAAAAGGTAGTTTCCCCAGAAGTGATCACCATCTGCATGAGTATTGATGAGTGTTTTTATTGGTCTTTCATTCGTGAACTCGGCCATGGCATCTAACATGTTCTGTGTATGATTATGGTCCCATAAAGTGTCTATTAGTAGAGACTGGTCTTCTAACATTACGAGACCAGAATTTGACTCTCC
Organism: Methyloligellaceae bacterium; assembly: GCA_965263345.1. Lineage (GTDB taxonomy): Bacteria > Pseudomonadota > Alphaproteobacteria > Rhizobiales > CBDHHC01 > CBDHHC01. The sequence goes on along the minus strand of CBDHHC010000025.1, from coordinate 11,432 downwards.
CCATGATCCATTTGGAACCATCCAGGCATAGATTTCAGAGCCTAAATCGTATAGACCTTCTGGATAGAGTGGTGTTTCCTGATAGCGTGTTAGTTGTGAACCTGTTGGACGGATGCAAGGGCATTTTATGGCTGGTAAATCTGCTAATTCTAAAGACATTCTGCCTCGCTCCCATTTGCAATTATTTTGTTTTTCAAAGTTCCAAATTTTTCGACATGAAGTTCAATCGTGTCTCCTGGTTTCAAAAAACGCCCATGTTCCAAACCACATCCCATTCCTTTTTGTCCTGAGCATGTTCCTGAACCAATAAACTCACCAGGGTATAATGTTTCTGATTGAGATATGTATTCAATGATTTCTTCAAAAGACCAGTACATATCCTTTGTGGTTCCTTCTGACCAGGTTTCTCCATTTACGATGGCTTGCATTGACAGGTTATAAGGATCTTCAATTTCATCTTTTGTTACCAACCATGGGCCTATAGCATTTCCTGTATCAAAATCTTTGCCCTTTGATGGCCCAAGGCGGCCTTTCATTTCTGCTAACTGGGTTTGCCTGACAGAAAAATCATTAAAAATTGTATAGCCAGCAATATAGTCTCCAGCTTCTTCCTTTTTTATGTTTTTGCCCTGCTTACCAATGATAACTCCCCATTCAAGTTCGTAATCAATCTCGCCAGCATAAGAAGGAATGATGATCTCCGCATTGTTACCAACAACAGAAAAGCGATTAGATTTGTAGTATATTGGTCTTTGATACCAGGCTTTGTTTGCAGCATATGCAATTGAATATTTTCTTCCCAAAAATTTTTCAATTGCCTCATCAATGAATGCCAGTTTTCCAAGACCTAATTTTCGTGTGCAGTTTATTATGTGCTGCTCGAAAGCCATGCAGTCACGAATTGATTCGGGAATTGGTAAAGGTGAGAGAAATTTTATCTCATCCAAAAGGTATGTTGTTTGAGGAGTTTGACAGAATTGCTCTATTTTTTTTAGTGCCTCTTCTCCATTCTTTATGCACTCAAGCAGATCAGGATATAATGAACCTATATCTATTATTTCATTTGATTTTTTTGTGATAACGCCAGGTAAAACTTTTTGATCAGTACTCACAAACGTTGTTAGTTTCATGAGATTATGCCCTGTTTGTTAGACTGGCTTTTTGGCTTTCCTGATATGGATATATAATGCGCCATCGCCACCATGTTTGGGTTGAGCCGTTGAATAGCTGACAATATAGTCTTTTAAATCAGGCTCTGACAACCAGACAGGGACATTACGTTTTAATACTCCTGGTTCGATATCATCCCAAAAACCCTGGCTGGATGTTTTACGGCTTCCTTTTCCTGTTACGACAAGCACATATCTATGATTGCGCGCTTGCGATGTTCTTATAAAAGATTTTAAAGCCTGGTGAGCTTCTTCCTGGCGATATCCATGTAAATCTAATGTTGCCTGAATTTCGATCTGTTCTGTTACCAGTTTGCGAATTTTTTTGCGATCAATCTGTGTTATTTCAGGAGACTTTTTAGAAGGTTTATTGGCGGTCTGAGTTTTGGATGAAAGATTCTGGACTGAATTTTCTATTTTGTTTGTTTTGTCCGCTTTGTGAATTTTCTTAGGACTTTGTTTTAGTGGCTCTGTGGCTGAAACTCTATTTCTCTGTTTTTGATCAAGGGGGTTTGTTGAATCAGAAATTTTGTTCCAGAGTTCTTTGTCTTCCTCTGATAAAAAGGACATGTCTGAGTTTTGACTTTTATCGCTTTTCTTAGGATCATCCTTTTTATTCATAGTTACAGTCACTTTACTCAGGGTACTTAAAAAAACTAAAGTAACCTAAATATCTTAAGAGTTCTTTGGTAGCAGGATATAATAATAGCCGTTATTTCCTGTATTCCCTGCAATTTTTCCGGCTTCATCACCAGTTCCCCAGAAAATATCCCCTCTCTGGGTTCCCTTAATTGCTGAGCCAACATCCTGGGCAACCATTAATCTGCGGAAGCCATTTGTACCATGATGTTTCATATTATCAGATACAACATATATAGGAATTCCCAGGTCATGATAGCGTGTGTCGACAGCCAGGCTTCTTCCTGCTGTTAATGGAACTTGCATAGCTCCTATAGGACCGCCCTGTTTGCTCTGTCTGTTATTAAGTTTTCTAAAGAAAATATAAGATTTATTGACCCAAAGAATTTTCTGACCACGCTTCATGTCTTTACGAAGATAGTTTTTTACAGCATCTAATGACATACCAGCGGCCGGCACCAAGCCGTTTTTTATCATATATTTGCCGATAGAACTGTATGGATAACCATTCTTAGCATGAAAACCAAGGCGCATAACCGAACCATCTGTCAAGCGTATACGACCAGAGCCTTGTATATGCATAAAGAAGACATCAATAGGGTCTTGGAGATAGACAAGTTCCAGCCCCTTCCCGTCCAGAGCGCCTAAATCGATTTCCTTACGAGTAGGAAGTGGCTTTATGCCATTTTTCGTTTTTTGGCCAGCAACTAGCCCACCCAGCTTACGGCCAACACCGGAACGTGCACTTAAGTTCACATGGTTGCTTGGAGGTCTATATATCGGCAGCTTAAACTTATCTGTTTTTGTCAGTGACCCCAAGATTTCAGGTTCGTAGTAACCTGTTAACAGACCCTTTTTTTGTCTGGATTGTACTTTGTATGGTACGAAGTATGTTTCAAAGAAACGTCTTGAGGTCTTTCTGTCCGGTGCTTTGGACAGCTTTGAAGCCAGAATACAAGCTTTTGACATATATGTTGGGCGTCTTGATGTTGAAACTGAACTTCTTGTTCTGGTTCTTAATATTTGTTTACAGGAAATGAGGAAAGCCTTCATTGCCTCGTGGTGATTATCATTTTCCCATCCCGGTAAATCAGAGAAAGACATTTTTTTAAGGCGCAGATTTTTTTTCTTTCTTATGTATTCCATTTTGTTTGGTGCCGACAGGGCTGCTATTTTCTGGTGATCTTTGGATTTAGCCACAGCCTGAGATAGAATAGGCAAACTAAGTTCAGGCTTAGCACACCCTGTCATGAACAAGGCACATATAAAAATTTTAATTACACGCATGATACTTTGATTTTAATTCTTATGACTTATACGTGACAATCGTAAAGCCGATACATATTAGTTTGCTGCTTCCGTCCCTACAAGTTTCCAGTTTGGATCCTGAGATGTCACAATCTTAGAGAACGTCCAAATATCAGTCATTTCAATAATATTCTTTGGATCCCCCGCTATTACTTCACCAGCCTTATCTCTTACAGCAGATATGATTTTGCTTGCAATCTTCATCGTTACAAGTGCTTCTGAACCTTTTAAATCAGCATCAATGATGATTGCTTTGTCTATCCCAACGAAGCTAGAATCAATAACTTCTTCTCTTTCTTCACGAGCCGTTATTTCACCTTCAAAGCTTTCATATACATCTGTGGCTAAAAGAGGCTTCAATACAGATCTATTGCCTTCATTAAAGGCAATTACAATCATTTCGTATGCCATTTTTGCACCGATTATGAATTCTTTAGGATTAAATGACAGATCTTTTTTCGCAATGTTTAGCAATTGCGTCTCTAAATGGCTGCCTTCATCAGCAATACCTTTAATTCTCTCAGCCGGGTTATCCTTTTCGACCCTCTGAGTTTCCTGCTCAGGCTCTCTACCTGTTGGCAAGGGAACGACATTATCATTTTGATAATTTTTATTATCCTGGTTTGTTTCCTGCTGCCTAGACAGTGTTGTCTCATAAGGCTGGCGTTCATGACCTGTGCGTTTTCCAAGAACACTTCTCAGTCTTAAAAAAATCACAACAGCCAAAACCAAAAATAAGAGAGTTATGGGATCGAAAGTTTCATCCATTTCGTAAGTACTTTCCGAGCTTAAAACTATTAATCTTTAAAAACCATTATACATATTTTAGGCTAATTTGAATAAAGGATAATAAATTATTGCTCCAGAGTTTTTCAGCAACAGATGAACAATACCTTTATTTTTCGCAGCTTAGTCTACATATAAGGTTAAAATTAGGATTGATTACGCTTAATTACATATTGGTAAAGATATAGATATTGAAATGAATTATGCCAACTCATAATATCAAATTCTTATCTTTATTTGATCCAAACTAAAAAGTCACAGACATTTTTTGCCATCGCCATCACAGTTGGGACACACAATATGCCAATATTATTGCTTATTTTTATTATTATTCCAATAATTGAAATAGTTGTATTTATATATGTTGGTGGTGAATTAGGGATAGTAAATACTATTGCCATCGTGATTATTACAGCAATTATCGGCACTTACATGCTTCAGAAGCAAGGTTTAAGTGTTTTATTAAATGCACAAAATGACCTCAATGAAGGTAAACCGCCTATAGGTTCTGTGGTTGACGGTATTTTTCTACTTATTGCTGGAGCTTTTCTTTTAACTCCTGGTCTTATTACTGATGCAATCGGCTTTTTACTGTTTGTCCCACAATTTCGATCTTTTTTAGCTAAAAACCTAGCCAACTACTTTATTTCACAAGGAAATGTGAAGTTTTATACTGATCGGCCTACTGATGATAGATCTCAACATGACCCCAGAGGGCCTATCATCGATGCTGAGTATACTAATGTCGAACCACAAACAGCTGAAAAAGATATACGCCAGATTGAAAATCCAAGCCAATCAGATTCTTCGAAGAACTCATCACCCTGGAAATATAAATAGGTTCATAATGCATATTTGCTTGCAGGTTTATCTCTCCCATGATAGGCCGCACTAAACTTTTGAAAAAAGAGGTAATTATAAATCCCATGACAGAGACAAAAAACGGTCATGCTGAAGAGAATGGCGAAGCAATGAGTGAAGAAGAAACACAACCCCAATTTAATATTCTTACGCAGTATCTTAAGGATTTGTCTTTTGAGAGCCCTAATTCTCCAAACAGTCTAAAAGGTACTGGAGAAAATCCTAATATTCAAATTGGTATTAATGTCAGTGGTCAAAATGTTGAAGAAGATACATATGAAGTCGTTCTTGAGCTAACAGCTGATGCGAAAATTGATGATAATTACCTTTATAAACTAGAAATTGTATATGCGGGTCTATTCCATTTGAAGGATATTCCTGATGAAATTCTGAAACAGGTTCTGTTTGTTGACTGCCCAATTATCATTTTCCCATTCCTACGCCAGAATGTTGTACAGTTGACCCAGGAAGGTGGTTTCCCTCCACTTCAATTGGACCCAATTGATTTTGGACGATTATTCCATGAGAATATTGCTAAAGCACAGGAAGAACAAGAAGAGAAGCAAGTTATAAATTAAGCTTTCTATGATCAAATTCATCAATGATGAATTTGATCGCTCAGACGGCACATAGCCTTTCGCTGCTAAGCGGCGGACCGCAGTCGCGGTCACTAGCCAACAAAGTCGTTTATTTTATTCTTTCATGTGATTGGCTATATATTAGTTTACAGATAATTTCTTCCAGAGAGCACTGTCTCCCAGAGTCTCAACAAACTCATCATGTAATTGCTTCTCCTCTTGAGAGAGCCTTTTTTCTAGAGGTTTTTGTCTTGGAGAAGCTTTTACGTGTTTTACTCTTCCAGCAGACTTTTTTGCCCCGCTATCCAGTTCAAGTTTGGCCTGGTGCCCACCAATAAGCTCTGAATATACGAGAGCTAGAATTTCCGAATCTAATAATGCTCCGTGCTTTTCACGCGCTGAGTTATCAATTTTATAGCGCTTACATAAAGCATCTAGGCTGTTTTGTGCACCAGGATGTTTTCGTCTTGCTAATGCCAGAGTATCCAAGACACGATCATTTGTTATGAGAGGTTTACCTACTCTTTTTAGTTCAGCATTCAAGAAGCCAACATCAAATGGTGCGTTATGAATGATGAGCATTGAGTCCTGGATGAAGTCCAGAAAGGAGTCTGCAAATTCGGAGAATAAAGGTTTTTCAGCAAGAAACTCGGTTGATAGACCATGAACTTCAAATGCTTCCTGGGGCATATCGCGTTCAGGGTTGATATAAACGTGGTAAGTTTCACCGGTTGCAATATGATTGTAAAGTTCTACACATCCAATCTCAACAATTCGGTCACTGCCTTTTGCATCAAAACCTGTTGTCTCAGTATCGAGTACAATTTCTCTCATGTTTGACCCTCTTGCAAAATTTAGTTGCTGTAGGGATGCTCAACAGAGATATCCCAAAGACCAATCGCTGCTGGTGTTTTCTCACCAAGTGATTCGATGATGTTATCGATTTGCCGCCAGGATTTCTCTATATCACCTGATGTATCAACAACATAATCCGCTTTTGCGATCTTTTCTTTATCCGGGAGTTGCCTGGAAACAATTGATTTAAGTTTTTTTCTTGTCATTCCAGGTCTTTGTAAAACTCTTTCGTCACGGATATTTTCAGGTGCGTGCACAACGATCGTTAAATCTACCAGCTCATCCATACCAGTTTCAAATAGGAGTGGAACTTCCAGGACAACTACATTATGTCCGTTTATTAAGTTTTCTTCTAAAAATTTTACTTCTTCTCTACGGACAAGAGGGTGAATTATCCCTTCCAGCTTTTTTAATTCATCAGGTTTACCTAAAACTTTTTGAGAAAGGATTTTTCTGTCTACAGTTCCATTGAAAACTGTTCCAGGAAAAGCATGTTCTATCTGAACTGCTGCATCACCTGCATATAGATCATGAACTACTTTATCAGTATCTAAAACGGGGATATTGTGCTCTTTCAGCCGTTTAGCTGCTGTGGACTTTCCCATTCCTATAGAACCTGTTAATCCAATGATAAGCACTAGATCTCTCCCATATCTTTCAGGATAATATTGCGTAATTCATCTGTAACCTCAGGCCTCTTTCCGAACCAGATTTCAAAACCAGGAACTGCCTGGTGAAGTAACATCCCAAGACCATCTACTGTTTTAAAGTTTTTATTTTCTGCCTGGGCAAGAAGTGATGTTTTTAATGGGGAATATACAATGTCAGAAACAGTGGCGTCAGAACTTAGTGGTGATAGATCAATTTCTAATTGTGCAGAGCCAGTCATTCCCAATGTTGTTGTGTTTACCAAAAGTTTGCAAGCAGATAACCCTTGCTCAGAGTTTGTCCATTCATAAACTTTTACTCTCTCACCAAATTCTTTTGCTATTTGTTCCGCACGTTCTATGGTTCTATTAAGAACTCTGACTTCAGAAATATTTGCTTCCAGTAGACCATAAATTATGGCCCTTGCTGCTCCCCCAGCGCCAATCACGACAACAGGTGCATCTTCTTTATTCCAGTCCGGAGCAGTGGTTTCCAGATGGGTCATATATCCATAAGTATCCGTGTTCGCAGCATGGACCTTGCCACCCTCTAACCATAAAGTATTTGCGGCACTTACAGCTTTTGCTGACTCGTGTTTGTGATCAGCCAGTGCAAATGCCTGTTCTTTATGAGGTACTGTTATATTTGCCCCAGAGATTTCACCTGTCTTTAATTTTTCGATGAGTTGATGGAAATTTTCTGGCTCCAGTGCGAGCTTGGTATATTCTCCCTCAATCCCATATTTTTGCAGCCAGTGATTATGAATCAATGGAGACCTTGAATGTGATATCGGCCAGCCTACGACACATGCTTTTTTATAGGTCATTGGTTTATTACCCCTTCTTTTCTTAATGTTTCCAGTAACGGAAGAAGGGGAATTCCAAGAATTGTAAAATAATTGCCTTTGATATTTTGGAAGAGTTGCACACCAATATCTTCCAGCTGATATGCTCCAACAGATTTAAATACCTGTTCTCCTGTCGCTTTTAAATAAGCTTCGATAAAGTTATCTGACAGTTCTCTCATTTGCATATCGACGACTTCTGAGTAGGACCATATTTTCTCTTTATCTTTTACAAGACTTACCGATGTATGAAGTTGATGCGTTTTACCACTGAAGTTTTTTAGTCTTGCAAAAGATTCATCATAGTCCTTTGGTTTTGAATACATTTTATTGCAAAAACCTAATATCTGATCGCAGCCAATTACATATGCATCTGGAACTGTCTGGCTGATTTTTTTTGCTTTTTCGATAGCCAGAACTTCTGCAACTCCAGAAATATTTAACACACTGTCATTTTCGTATTTTTGAATAATTGACAGTTCGTCTATATCTGCTGGTTGTATTTGAAAACTTAGTCCTGCATTTTGTAAAAGAGTTGCTCTTATTTTGCTTGAAGAGGCAAGGATAAGTTTTTCCGTATTATTGATCAGTTTCATAAATTAAATTCTATCACCCTGCTCTTTTGCTTTTTTATAAATCTGAATAATCGAAGCTGCAGTTTCTTCGATTGATTTACGTGTCACATCGATAATTTTCCAATTGTTTTTGCTGCACAGTCTACGTGTGTACAAAATTTCTTTCTCGATTCTTTCTATGTTTACGTAATCTGATAATTGGTCAGTTTCATTTGTTAAATTGTCCAGGCGATTTTTTCTAATCTCTGAAATCCTAGTTGCTGTCGCAATCAAACCAATTACAAATGTTTCATTGGGATTGTTATCTAAAATTGTAGGTATAGGGATTTCTGGTACTAGGGGAACATTGGCCGTTTTATAACCGCGATTTGCAAGGTAAATGCTTGTTGGTGTTTTGGACGTTCTACTAATCCCGACAATGATAATATCGGCCTTGTTTAATTGAGTTGGTAAGTTGCCATCATCGTGTGTCATCGTAAAGTTCATTGCTTCGATACGTTTGAAGTATTCCGTATTCAACTCATGTTGAGCCCCGACTACTGGTTTGTTAGGTAATGGGCCCAAGTAAGATTCAAAAACCTCCATGACATGTTTTAATACTGGAATGCATGGAATGTTGAGTTCAACACACCTTTCCTCAAGTACCTGACTAAGTTCACGACTTACCATTGTGTAAAGTACAATTCCTGGATTTTCTTCTATATTTTGAAGAACTCTATCTAGTTGTCTTGTTGTCCTGACGAGAGGGTGTACGTGCTCAATGGCACTGGTTAAGGAGTATTGGACCGATGCAGCTCGCGAGATTGCAGTCAGAGTTTCTCCTGTTGAATCTGACACGAGATGTAAGTGGAAATAACGCGTATTATCCATGCTTTGGCTGTTCATAAACTGCTCATAAAAATGCGTATTTTGCCAAATCTGCTTTTTATCCTGTTTTATTCCAGAATTATCCACTTAGATTTGCACAACAAGTCTCCTGTGGAATTGGAGATCTGAGATTTTCATATTCAAACTAACTTTTCCTATATTAAAAAGCTATCCAATAGTTATAAACAAAATATCCTAATTTAAATTATTAAATAATCTTTATAAGTAATTGTTTTATTTTATATATATTATATCTAGTATGCATTGTAATTCTAAAACATATATGTTGTGCGAAGTTTTGCCCAATTGGATAGCCTGTGGAAAGGCTGGTAATTTATTTTAATATCCGATATCCATATATAGAAGAAGAAGTAGAAATCTTAAGATTCTATACTTTTTATATTTATATTTAGGGGCGCTCTTTGTGACAGCATTAGCTCATAAACAAAAAAGAAAAACTCTTTTTGAAGAAACTCTTTTGGGAAGCTTTCAGAAGGTTCCACCTGTTTGGCTAATGAGACAAGCAGGCAGATATCTTCCTGAGTATCGCGAAACACGAGCAGAAGCTGGATCGTTTCTAGATCTTTGTTACAACCCAAAGCTTGCTTGCGAAGTTACTTTGCAACCCATTAGGCGTTACGGGTTTGATGCATCGATTTTGTTTTCAGATATTCTCGTAGTCCCAGATGCTTTGGGACAAAAGGTTGAATTTGTACAAGGTGAAGGTCCAAAGTTAGAGCCGATTGAAGACGAAAAAGATCTTTTAAAGTTAGATTTAAAGAAGACAGAGAAAAAATTTAGTAAAGTATATGAAACTGTAGACCTTTTAAGAACAAATCTTCCTGAAGAAACAGCATTAATCGGTTTTTGTGGTGCTCCATGGACAGTTGCTACTTACATGATTGGTGGAATGGGGTCTAAAGATCAAGCCGAAACGAGATTATTTGCTTATTCGAATCCAAAACTATTTAAAAAAATTATAGATTTACTTGTAAGTACTTCAGTTGAATATTTATCCGGGCAGGTGAAAGCTGGTGCGCAGGCTTTGCAGATATTTGACAGCTGGGCTGGTAATTTACCCGAAGATGAGTTTCGTAAATGGGTTATTCAGCCTACGGAGCAGATTATTAATCAGATGAGAGCAAGACATCCTGGGGTACCGATTATTGGTTTTCCAAGGGGGGTTGGTCCTCTTTACCCTGAATTTGTGACGATGACGAAAGTGGATGCAGTCAGTTGTGATACAACGCTCTCTTTGAATTTTATTCGCGATAAATTGCAGAACAAAGTTACGGTGCAAGGAAACCTGGATCCTTTATTGCTGATTCAGGGCGGAGCGCGTCTTGATCAGCGTGTGGATGAAATTCTGGAAAAACTCTCTGATGGTCCTTTTATTTTTAATTTAGGGCACGGGATTCTGCCACAAACGCCACCTGAACATGTCACACAACTTCTGAAACGTATTCGTGGTGAATAATTGGGGCTGACTCTGCCTGGCGAATCGGATTAGAGGTTTCCAAAAGGTTAAAAAGTTTTTTGTAGAGGGTTTTTGGGAACGTGGAACTTTGGGTAAAATCAATTCATGTGATTGCTGTGATTTCCTGGATGGCAGGATGTTATATCTGCCACGTCTTTACGTTTATCATGCTCAGTCTGAGATTGGTTCAGATAAATCCGAAACTTTCAAGATTATGGAGCGCAAGCTTCTGAAAATTATCATGAATCCAGCAATGATGGCTGCCTGGATTTTTGGTTTGTGGTTAGCTTATTTGCAAGATCAATTTACAGATGGCTGGTTTCACGCGAAATTATTACTTGTGATTGCTATGACCGTTTTTCATATGGTTTTGGCAAAATGGCGTAAAAACTTTGAGGCTGATGCAAATCAGAAGTCGGATAAATTCTACAGATATGTCAATGAAGTGCCCACTGTGCTAATGATTGGTATTGTTATACTGGTTATTGTAAAGCCTTTTTAATATTTTATTTGCTTTTTGGTTAATAATATTACTTTTAAAATCAGAATTTATTTGTTATAAGCTAAACCATCATTTCCTCAGCGCGTTCTTGGTTGGGGTAAATCCAAGTATATTAAGAAGTAAATAGAGTTAGAGTGTGTTTGTCTCGGATCACATTCTATCATTAGCCATATTCAACTTACCAAACTGATAGGCCTGGAATTGTTTAACGGTCTCCTCAAGTTAGTCCCCAATCCGGAGTATTCCCCATGGAAGAAATGAAGCTTCAAGAGCTGAAGATAAAATCACCAACAGAGCTTTTGGCTTTTGCTGAAGAAGTTGAA
>CBDHHC010000024.1:0-1276054 GCA_965263345.1 Methyloligellaceae bacterium | reverse complement strand
AAAAGGAATTGGTTGAAGCTCAAGAGGGATTGATACAATCTGCTAAACTTGCTGCTTTAGGGAGAATGTCTGCTGCAATCGTGCACGAAATCAGTCAGCCTCTTTCTGCTATGGACGCGACCTTAGCAACTGCCGAAGCAAAAATTGCAAATGATCTTACTCCTAATAATAGTCGTATTGAGACAAATTTAGAAAACTCGCGTAGCTTAGTAAAGCGTATGCAACGTACAGTTAAACATCTCAAGACATTTTCTAAAAAAGATAGAGCTGAATATGAAAGCGTTAATCTTGTAAAAACTGTACAGGCTGCCATAGAAATTGCAGCACCTAGAAGTAATAGTTTAGGCGTTGAAATCAATTTTGAGATCCCTGAAGAGATTGTCATCATAATGGCAAATTCTCTTAGGATTGAACAAGTTATATTAAATCTTCTTTTAAATTCATTGGATGCTATTGAAGGTGTTTGTGATGGTTTTGTGACCGTGGATATCAATCGAACACCGAAATCTGTTGAGATACATGTCATAGATAATGGTACCGGGGTTGATATTGATCTTATCGAGCGTCTTAAGGAACCTTTCTTTACAACGAAAAAAACAGGTGGAAGTTTAGGATTAGGTCTCTCAATTTCTACCGCAATAATAGAGGAATATAATGGCGAATTAAAATTAAAGCCACATGATCCGAAAGGAACAATAGCAATTGTTTCTCTTCCTTCTGAACAGATTACGAATAATAATCTTATACTAGGAGCTGCACAATGAATGGGTCAATAATAGTTGTTGATGATGATAAAGATCTTCTTTCTGCAGCAGAAGATTGGTTATCCGTTTGTGGATATGAGATTAAACTTGCAAGTTCAGCAATAAAAGCGGAACAGATATTACAATCATTTACACCTGATGCTATCTTAACTGACATACGCATGCCAGGCAAAGATGGTATGATGTTATTAGATCACATTACACGCTATTATCCTGAAATTCCTGTTATTGTATTAACTGGTCATGGAGATGTTGCATTGGCTGTTAAGGCAATGCAAATGGGAGCGTATGATTTTTTGGAGAAACCCTATAATGCAGACCACCTTGCGTCTGTTATTGCGAGAGCAGTTGAAAAAGGCAAGATGACAAGAGAGCTGCACCGTCTTAGAAAGCTTGTTGGGAAGACGGGTGATATCACTCATAAATTAATCGGTGCTAGCCAGATGATGGTGGAATTGAGGACAAAAATTGAGTCTATCGCTTCGATTGATGTTGATGTGCTTGTTAGAGGGGAAACTGGCACAGGTAAAGAATTGGTTGCGAGGGCTCTTCACGAATTTGGAAGTCGGAGTTCTGGAAATTTTGTTGCAATTAATTGTGCGGCAATTCCTGAAACAGTTTTTGAAAGTGAACTCTTTGGACATATCAAAGGTGCTTTTACTGGTGCGCAGGGGGATAAACCAGGCAAGTTAGAGTATGCAAAAGGGGGAACGGTTTTTTTAGATGAAATTGAGTCCATGCCACTTTTTCTTCAGGCCAAAATGCTTCGTGTTATTCAAGAAAGAGTTGTTGACCGTTTGGGTGAGAATTTTTCTCGTCCAATTGATGTTCGTTTTATCGCTGCAGTGAAAGTTGATTTAAAAGAACATTCTGAAAAAGGACATTTCCGTAAAGATTTATTTTACAGGCTCTCTACTGCTGAACTGCAGATACCTATGCTTAAAGATCGTGGAGATGATGTTGAATTACTTTTTCGTATTTTTGTTGATGAAGCGGAGAAAAGGTATAATAAGTCGTCATCAGAAATTCCACATTCTGTTTTTCGGTATTTACGAGAGTATGATTGGCCTGGCAATGTGCGTGAGTTAAAATCTTATGCAGAGCGTTTTGTATTGGGGCTTGTGAAAATGCCAACAGCTGGTCCTAGTGACCTTCCGCACTTGTCTTCGCATGACTCTCTTACAGATAGGATTGCTCATTTTGAAGCTGCTGAAATCAGTAAGGCACTTGACGATACATCTTTTAATACAGCTAAGGCTGCAGAAATTTTAAAAATCTCACGGCGGACATTAAACGAAAAAATTGCAAAGTATGGTTTACGAAAAGCCAAAAAAACCCTTGCTGGCGAAGACTCGCTCAGCGGATGATTGATTTGGCGGATGCTTGCTAAATCTGCAAATTATTTTCTAATCTTTCTTCTATAAGTAATTGAAAAAATATGTAAATTTGTTTATTTTCTTTCAATATTATATTTGCTGAAAAGGTAGCGACTCATAACTCAAATATATTAAAAATTAAAAGTTATATAGTTTGAATTTCTTGTTTTAAGTCGATCTCATTACTCATCGTGATGTGTTGAAAATGTCATAAAAAAAATAATTACGGTGGGATCGGGAGGAAGCAATAAGAATTAGTTACATGCAAAGATCACGTGGAGGGGTGACGGTTTTCGTTTCATTTTCTCTTCGTTGTTTTCAATATTCTTAATGAGTAAAAATAGTAAGGGATCGTATTTATGCAAAACTTAATTATCAGGTGTGTAGCGCTGTTTTGTATTTACGGAATGGCTTCTCCATTTGTATTTACCAGTAACAGTTTCGCACAGAGCTCGAGTAATGCAATATATGATAATAATTCAAAAGCTGATTTTTATCGGAAAAAAGTAAATAATGGTACAGTTGGCATTATCTCTGGTGGTATTGCAGGAACATATATTCGTATTGCTACGGACCTTGCTGCCGTACTAGATGACAATAGTAAATATTCGTTAAGAGTTCTTCCGATTGCTGGTAAAGGTGGTGTAGGCAATATACAAGACCTTCTTTATTTGAAGGGTATTGATCTTGCAATTGTGCAATCTGATATTCTTGATCACATTGAGAGAAATCAAATTTTTAGCAATGTTCGAAAAAGAGTAAATTATGTCACTAATCTTTATAATGCTGAATTGCATGTTATTGCTAAAAAAGAGATTACAGATATCAGGCAGCTTGATGGAAAAACCGTAAACTTCTGGAATAAAGGAAGTGCTACTGATATTACTGGTGCTATTCTTTTTGAGAGTTTAGGCATTAAGGTAAAGCCTATTTATGTTGATCAAAACAAAGGTTTAAATAAAGTTAAATCTGGTGAAATTGCAGCAAATATGCTTCTGGTTGGAAAGCCAAGTAAAGCTTTTGCTTCAATACAACAAAGCGATGGTCTTCATCTTCTTCCAATAGGTTTTGAGGGAAAACTTGCGGACATTTATCTTCCTTCAAGGTTTACTGCTAGTGATTACCCTGGTTTGGTAAGTGGTGATGGGAATATATCTACGATTGCCAGTAGTGCTGTCTTAGCTGTCTATAACTGGCCTGTTGACCATCCAAGATATCAAAAAGTAAGAAACTTTATCAATCAGTTCTTTTCTCGTTTTGAAGAGTTCCGGAGAGCTCCTAGACATAAAAAGTGGCGAGAAGTTAATCTTTATTCGAAAATTCCTGGTTGGAAACGCTTTAATGCTGCGGAAAGCTGGCTTATTTCAAAAGGTAAGAACCAGTATAGTTCAAAAGCTTCCCAAGAGTTCTCAAAATTCTTGACCAGCGCTGGTGGTCAAGGCCGGGAATTCTCTCCAAAGCAGAGAGAGCTCTTATTTCAGAAGTTTTTAGAGTGGCAAAAGAAATCACAATAAGCACTGAAATAAAGTGAATTCATCCTCATTAGATTGCAGTTTCATATTCAGGAGCTGCAATCATTACGTTTTTAAAAATGGGCAACTGGTTATATGACGGCTCGTGGTTCGTTTTTATTTTCTTCGAGACACTTCCCTAATTCTGTGATGCCTCTACGGTAAGCATTTTTCTCAATTTTAGCCGGTTTAAAAACGTTAATTAAATGTTCTAAAGCTTGCTCAGGATCACAATTTCCGCACATAAAGATATCGACTGCTGCGAAGTCGCGCTCTGGCCATGTATGTATGCTGATATGGCTTTCAGCAAGAACAGTCACTCCACTCACGCCCAAACCTTCTCCAAAAGGATGGTAATAGGAATATAATATATCTGCTTCCGCACTTTTTGCACTTTGTTCTATTGACTGCTTGATGAATTCAACATTCGACAAATTAGAAACGCCCCAGAAGTCTGCTAAGATATGTCGTCCAGCATATTCTTCTCCAGTCACAGGGCATCTTGAGAAAAAATCTGATTGATGTTCGTTCATTGTATACTTTTTCCCATATTATAATTTATTATTAGCTTCTTTATTTGGATAAGCATCAATATTAACCCAGTTTGGTAGTATGAATGATGCCAGGTGCATTTCTGGTGAATAATGTTTTGTTATAAAGTTGGCTGTTTTATAACGTTGTTGTAACTCTTCTAGAGATGGTTTTATTGGGGCTTTTGTTTTATTTGAACCAAAGCCCAAAGTCATATAGCCCCCATAATATGTTGGGATGGCAGCAAGATAGCATGCCGTTTTTAATCCAACTTGTTCTAATGATCTTAATGTCGTTGCAACTTCTCCTTTTTGGAAGAATGGCACGCCACCTTGGGTTGAGATATATGCATTGTTATTTAAACTCTGTGACAGATTTGTATAGAACTCTTGGGTAAACAGTTTCTCGCCTGGGCCTACTGGATCAGTTGAATCTATTATGACAATATCAAATTTATGAGGTGGATTTTTTACAAATTCAGAAGCGTCTTGAACTAAAAGCTCAGCTCTAGAATCCTGGTATACTTGGCCGCTGTTATTTATTTCGGGTAGATGTTGGATGCACAGATCAATAACGCGTTGATCAATTTCAACCATTACCGCTTTTTTGATCGTGTTATGCCTTAAAACCTCGCGTAAGATTCCTCCGTCCCCACCACCAATTATGAGTATATTTTCTGGATTATTATGAGAAAATAATGGCACATGTGCCATCATTTCTTGATAGATAAATTCATCAGCTGTTGTTATTTGAACTATCCCATCAAGAACGAGAACTTTTCCAAGCGCATCATTCGTATAGATAGCAATATCCTGGTAATCGCTTTTCTCTTTACAGAGGATATCATTCACCTCAAAGCCCTGGAAAGCTTTGGTGCCTGGAAAGGGATAAAAATGATAAACATCTTCTATAAAACTAGGCCACTTGAACACAGCTCTCTCCAGGTTGAGATGATTTTTCTTGTTTGTCTTCAAAAAAACCGCGCATCAGGACGCTCTGTTTTATTATTTCTGGTTCAAAATAATTTTCACATATTTTTCTTGCAACTTTATTATCAAAACTTTTGCAAGAAAAAATATCGATGTATGCTTGTCCGATATTTTCTGCAAAATGTGCTGATATCGCCGAGGTTTCTATAAGCTGAACCAGAGTATACCCTGCGGCTTCATGTGAATGAGTTGCAAAATGTTCAATAACTGGTTCGCCGTATGCAACCATATCTATTGCTTCAACTAATTCTTTGGTCCAGTTAATGATATTTTCTTTGTTTGCTAACCGCTCATTGTTGCACCCATTCATATCTAGAACAAGATGTTGCCCCCATGGAACAGTCTTTGGGCTGCGTATCATTTGATGGTTTCCTTACTGTTTAAATTTGATAAATTCAATTTTAAGGCGCAGTACCTTTGATAACTAACGCTGAAGTTGTGGTTTGTTGCATCAAGTTTTTGATAAAGCAGATTATTGATTGATATGCAGTACCTCTTATCTTTTTCTTTGCAATGCTTAGCAAAGAGAGAAGCTGTGAAGAGACAGGTATCAATGCTATTTGCGCAGAAATGCATTTGATTTCCTCATATTCATCGAAAATTGCTGTTAACAGTTTGATGCAATAGCAATCATGCAAAGGGAACTGAATAGTTGTAATCGTTCCCTGTGAAATATGGTCTCTTATTTCTCAATAAGGGGGTATTGAACTCGTTATGTAAAATACGAGTTAAAGCCTGTTTTGCACTTCTTTTTGTGAAAGCAAAATCCTCACAAGAAATGCTTTGAACACCTACAGGGCTAACAGGCCCTGGTAGCGTTGCAACGTTATGATTCATAACGCAAACCCTTTCAAATCTCGGTGGTTTGAGTTCTAGATTTGTCCTTGCAAAATCTAAGAACCTCCCCGGTCCAAAAACGTTCACGCCGTTGCATAACCTAATCTGAAATATAGGAAATCTCAGGGCCAGAGACACGTGCGTATTTTTTTAAATACACGATTTTTTATGTATGTAAAATAAATTTTTGACATATTATGAATTATTTTGTCAAAAAATCCCAAGCAAAATTTTCCACGTTATCTTTGTTGTATGTTTTCTAAATACTTATTGTGTGAACTGAAGGGATACAATTTTTTCGTAATAATCATTGGATTGGATGAGCTGGTCATGAGGCCCTTGATCTACGACTTTTCCTTTGTTTATAAGGGCGATTTGTGTTGCTCCCATTATGGTTGATAAGCGATGCGCAATTACGATTATTGTTTTTTTACCAATCTGGCTTTGAACGTAATTTTTAATGAGTTGCTCATTTTCGGCATCCAGAGCTGAGGTTACTTCATCAAGCAATAGGATTGGTGCATCTTTAATAATAGCTCGGGCCATATTCAATCTTTGTGCCTGTCCGCCGGAAATCATGGAGCCTAGCTCTCCGACGTCAGTGTTATATCCTTCAGGCATTTGACTTATAAATTCATGAAGACCTACTTTTTTACAGGCTTCTTCAATTGTGCTTTGCTCATAGTCATTATTTTTGAGTGTCAGATTATCACGTATCGAGCCAGTGAAAATGAAATTGCTTTGTCCAACAAATGACATAGCGTTTCTCAAGGATAATAAATCTAACTCTGATTGTTTATTTCCATTAATAATAATTTCACCTGAGCTAGGTTCATAAAGCTTTAGAAGCAGTTTCAGGATTGTAGATTTTCCTGCTCCAGATGGACCTACGAGGGCAACCATATCACCATGATGAATATCTAGTGTGAAGCCATCCAAAACTGGTGTACTTCCTTCATATGAAAATTTTAGATCTTGAAACTGAATGAGCGGTTTTCCAGTTGAACTGCCATTGAGTTGTTGATGGTTGTATTCTGGTATGGAAAGTATCGTTGAGCTACTACTTTCCTGTTCATCTGAATTTAGCGTATCAAATACAATTCCAACCATTACCATTGCTGTCTTCAGCTTTACTGGTAATTGACTTAGTCTTCGCGCATGTTCGGCAGCAAGTACTAAAGCTAGAGCGAATCCAATAAAGTTTTCAGAATTGTAAGTACCTGCAACAGTTAAGCTACCTGCATACAGAATGGCAAATCCAATTGCAATGCCCCCCAGAGTATCAAGCAGCGGGACAGGAGCTGCTTGGAGCATGGCAATTTTGTTTTTGCGATCTTGAAGGGTTGTGATCACGTCAGTCGTTTGATGTTTTAGAGGTTGTTCCAAATTAAAGGATTTTATTACCGTAATTCCTTGAACAGTCTCTCGGACATGTTTGTTAAGTTCTGTGAAACCGGTGAGTTCCATTTTCGCTATTTTTTTTATCTTCTTGAGAAGAATATTGATCCCATAAAAGACAAACGGAACGACTAAGAAACTGACTATCGTTAAGAATGCATCCCAGTAGATCATGGTTCCTAGAATGAAGAGTAATGTTACTGCATCTCTCGACCCATTGACTAAGACTGTTGTGAGTATGGATTGAAACCCTAATGCGCCTTGATTAAAGCGGACGATTAGCTCATCTGTGCCCAATTGTGAAATGAAGGATGCCTTTTGGGATAGTATGTGATTAAACAAACGATTTTGTATGTCTGCGACCATTGCGTTAGAAATTCTGGAAGAAATTACTGTTTGCCAGTATGTGCTTGCACCTTTAACTACAAAGATAAAGATGATGAGGAAAAATAATGGTAAAACCAGATGGGATTCTTTATTTACAAATATGCCATTTACGACATCTTTGATAATCCATAGTGGTGCTGTTGCACTGGCGCCAGCTATGAATATTAATAAAAATATCAGTAGATATTGGTATTTGAACTTGTAAAAATATTCGTTAAAGATTCTTAGAAATAAATCTGCATCTTCGGATTTTATTTGCTCGAATTTTCTTGAAATTAAGTTCGTCCAGAATTTTCGACTGATAATGTTTAATAGCATCCAGAACTCTTTGATTATTTATTCTATCAATTGTTTTATTTGCTTTGATAGTGTTAGATAATTTAGTAACAGTTACCTTGTTGTTGGACTTAAATCAAGAAAGCTACTTTGTCACTCGTGATCGTTTATTTATTCAAATATCTTAAATAGATGAAGCTATAAATTTATAAGATATCTATGCTTTTTTGGCAGTATATATGACTTTTTGTTATCTTAGAAATATTGTTATATTATAGGTCTTATTACTCAGGCCAGTTAAGAAAATCAATGTTTATTGGATTTTTGGGACTTATTCTGTCAGCTTTTGGTTAACTTCACTCATTTTTGAAACTTTATAGAAAATTGCTTTTGTTTATTAAAAACATCGGAAAAGTCTTCAATTTCATGCAAATAAGCGTGATATATCATATTTCAAGCAAGAGAAGCTCCTATAGTAAACTGAGACTATCCATATATGTGATGAGAAGGAGCTCGTATTGTGATAAAAGATTTTTTTAGGACGTGGTATTTTTTAATTCTTATTTTTCTTGTTTTATTACCGATTGCATATAATCAGCAAATTTCAGCTGCTCCCTTAAATGATAAAACCATAAAAACTCTTAGTGAACATATTGTTTTTGGATCACGTGAAGAAGCCCATGGGGCTCTTGATCAGTTTGTCAAACGTGGGAGACAAGATGTTATAGCGACTATCATTGTTGCTTTAAGATATCGGGGGCCAACTCCAAAGCTTGTGGCTTCGGTACAAAAACTCACGGGCGATAAGACAATAAAGAAATGGGGCGATGCAATGTTGTGGCAAGAAGCCAATCACGACATTGTTCCTCATGAGAGTTTTCGAGAGATCAAGCTGCGAATTTTTCGGGATATAGATCCAAGATTTATGCAGTTTTTAGGAGGAGATCTGAGCCTTCGTAAAAATATGAAGATTCGTTTGGAAGAAATTACATGGGGAGGTGTTGGTGTCGATGGCATTCCTTCTCTTGATAATCCAAAGCTCATAGAAGCTGAGAAAGCAAAATACCTCGTGGATGATGATCTTGTTTTTGGTGTTGAGATTAATGGAGATGTTCGTGCTTATCCATTGAGAATAATGGGATGGCATGAAATGTTTAATGAAACAATTGGCGGGGTCCCTGTAGCTCTTGCTTATTGTACATTGTGTGGTTCTGGTATTTTATTTGAAACGAAAATAGAAGGTCGTGATAAACCTCTTATTTTTGGTTCCTCAGGTTTTTTATACCGTTCGAATAAATTAATGTTTGACCGTGAAACAAATAGTTTGTGGAACCAATTTACGGGCGAACCGGTTAGTGGCCCATTGAAGGATCGTGGCCTTAAGTTAAAGATCCGTCCAGTGCTTATTACTTCATGGAAAGACTGGAAGGCAAAACATCCAAAGGGTAAAGTGTTATCTCTTAATACTGGATTTTCCAGAGATTATGGTTCTGGAGTTGTCTATAATGAATATTTCTCCAGCCCTGATCTTATGTTTCCTACCATCGTGCGAAATGAAGATAAGCTTAAGCGTAAAGATTTTGTCTTTGGGATACGAGATGTTGGTGCTGCCAGAGCCTGGCCTTTGGAGGCTTTTAAAACCAAAACAGTCATCAATGATCGTATTGGCGAAAAAAAACTGGTTTTGATTGGGAATGCTCAAACTCGTACTGTTCGAGCGTATGAGAGAGGTCAAGAAGATTTTGAACTTGGGGACGCACCAAACAAACTGAAAAGTCGTAATGGTATCTGGTCTCTTGAAGAAAATTTTATTTTAGGACCGAAAGGTGAGAAACTTGCCAGGTTACCTGGACATATCAGCTATTGGTTTGCCTGGGATGGGTATCTTGGTGTCAATAGCACGCTTTACAGTGAAAAACAGTAAAAATAATTTACATAAATCATAGGTGCTATATCGTATATGAAAGTGGAATAAGCAATTTATTCCATTTTCTATTTTTCAAATATATTTCATAAAAATCTTATGTTATATGCACATCTAACGAAATATGAGGGTGTGTCATGATCAAAAATATTAGACTTCATACTTTGCTTATTTATGCTGGTACAATCCCTTTTGTGGTCGCAGCTTTACTGCCTTATCTAGGTTTGTTTGTCTTTTATGATCCTAATTTTTTCCACTATATTGCTATTCAATATGGCATAGTGATTACGAGTTTTCTTGCTGGTGTGCATTGGGGTAGCTATATTTATTGTAACTCCAGGACAAACGTAAATTTGTTTGTTACAAGTAATATTATTGCGATTATTGTCTGGCTCGCGTTTATTTTGCTCCCTCCTTTTTGGATGTTATTTGTGTTGATAATAACATTTATTGCGCTTTTAATCATTGATTATAGGTTGAATAAAGATGAGGTTATTACAGATACCTATTTTCACAACAGATTTATTGCAACGGCTATCGTTGTTGCAAGCTTGATTGTTATTTTATTTAAGATATGAAGAAGATTGCCATTATTGGAGCTGGTTTGTCTGGTATTGTTCTTGCTAATAAGCTCTCCAATTATGCTGAAATCACTGTTTTTGAAAAATCTCGCGGTGTTGGGGGGAGGATGGCTACGCGCTATGCTGATCCTTATCAGTTTGATCATGGTGCGCAATTTTTTACAGCTCAAAGCAAAAGTTTTAAACGCTTTTTAGATCCTTTGATTTCCTCTGGGCTTGTTGCAGAATGGGCTGCAAATTTTGTTCAGTTCGAGGGCAAAGAGATTGTGATGGAACGTCAGTGGGGCTCTCAAATACCGCATTATGTGGCTGTTCCAAAAATGAACCAGATGGTCAAATTCCTGGCTGAAGAACATAATGTGGTTCTTGGAACTCACATTGAAAAGATTGAAAGGCTAGAGGATGTTTGGTGTCTTTGTGACAAAGAAGGACAAAGTCTGGGAGATTTTGATTGGGTGATATGCGCGTTGCCAGCTTATCAAACTTTGCAATTGATGCCCAACACATTTCATTTTTATGATGATCTGCGACAGATAAAAATGTCAGGGTGCTTTGCGTTAATGCTTGGTGCAGAGAATTCTGTTGAGCTACCTTGGCAATTTGCCCTTGTTAAAAATTCCAAAATTAGTACCCTTGCTGTGAATAGTTCGAAACCTGGTCGTAATATGTGTTTTTCAATGGTCGTACATTCATCTAATGAATGGGCTGAAGATCATTTAGATGATGATTTGGAGGATATAAAGCAGCAACTTCTCGATGGTGTTTCCAATATTTTAGGAGAGAAAATGTTCATTCCTGATCATGCTGTTTTGCATCGTTGGCGATATGCTAATTCTGGTAAGGTGGCGAGAAGTAAAGTTATGATGGATGCTCATGAAAAGCTTGCTGCCTGTGGCGACTGGTGTGTGCAAGGGAAAGTTGAGGGAGCTTTTTTAAGTGCTGAGGCATTATCGCAAAATCTTATAAAGTTGTTATCTGATGAGTGATGAGACACCCGCTTTGAATATTGTGATTATTGGGGCGAGTGGAGCAATTGGTCGTTCGTTTGTTTCTCATTTTGCAACTTTTGATAAAAGATCAACAATATACGCTTTTTCTCGATCTTTAAGACAATTTGCTTTTCCCAATGTTAAGACATGCTCGATAGACCTTTTGAAAGAAGAGACAATCAAATACGCTGCAGGTCTTGCTGCTGAGGCAGCACCAATTGATGTTGTTATTTTGGCTACAGGTCTTTTACATCACGGTGATATGATGCCAGAGAAGTCTCTCTCTTCTCTTTCAAGCGAGAATCTTCAGACTGTTTTTGCGATAAATACATTTGCTCCTGCAATGGTCGCGAAATATTTTCTACCCAAATTGAGCAAAGACAGGAGATCAATTTTTGCAGCACTTTCTGCACGTGTGGGAAGTATATCTGATAATCATTTAGGTGGGTGGTATAGTTATCGGGCGTCAAAGGCTGCTCTCAATATGATTCTAAAAACAGCTAGTATAGAACTGGCAAGAAAAAACAAAACTGCCATTGTTGTTGGCTTGCATCCTGGAACTGTTGTGAGTGATCTTTCAGAGCCCTTTCAGCGTAATGTAAAAAGCGATAAGCTTTTTAGTTCTGACTATTCTGTTTCTAAACTGGTTGAGGTTCTTGATAAACTTACCCCGCAAGATACAGGTAAGGTTTTTGCCTGGGATGGTGAAGAGATTGCATTTTAAAACGATATGAGCAAACTAAATATTTTCTGGTTCAGACAGGACCTTAGGCTGACTGATAATCCCGGGCTTTATGAAGCTGCAAAAAATGGTGATGTTCTTCCTATTTATATTTTAGATGATCAAAATGCTGGAGCATATCAAGCCGGCGGTGCTAGCAGATGGTGGTTACATCATTCTTTAAAATCTTTACATGCTTCATTAAAGGGAATGCTTTCACTTTATATGGGACGCCCGCAAGATATATTGCCTAAAATTATTAAAGCCAATGGTGCGCAGGCTGTTTATTGGAACCGTTGTTATGAGCCTTGGCGTATTGGTCGTGATAAAGAGATTAAACAGTCTTTACAGGATGACAATATCGAGGTCTTTAGTTTTAATGGCTCATTATTGTGGGAGCCGTGGGAAGTTCTTAAAAGTGATGGAACGCCCTATAAAGTTTTTACACCATTTTATCGCAAAGGGTGTTTGAATGCGGCAGCTCCAAGGAAATCTTTGCCAAAGCCCAAAAAGAAATCTTTTGTTGAAGACGACTATAAATCTGTTTCGCTAGAAGATTTAAAACTCCTTCCCAAAATTTCATGGGACACTATGCTTGAGTCCCATTGGGCCATAGGAGAGCCAGCAGCTCAGAAACAGTTAGAGAATTTTCTTACAAACGGTATATCTCATTATAAAGAAGGGCGAAACTTTCCTGGCCAATCGTATGTTTCGCGGCTTTCTCCTTATCTGCATTTTGGAGAAATTTCTCCAAATCAAGTTTGGTATGCTGCTAAAGGTATGGGAGATGATCAAAATATAGATCATTTTTGTAGTGAATTGGGCTGGCGAGAATTTTCACATAGTTTACTTTATTATAATCCTGATTTGCCCCGTGTGAATTTGCAAAAAAAGTTTGACCATTTTTCATGGAGAGAAAATAAGTCGTTTTTAAAATCCTGGCAGAGAGGGATGACTGGCTATCCAATTGTAGATGCTGGTATGAGGGAGTTATGGCAAACTGGTTATGTGCATAATCGGGTGCGGATGATTGTTGGCTCTTTCCTTGTGAAGAATTTACGACTGCACTGGCATGAAGGGGAGCGTTGGTTTTGGGATTGTCTTGTGGATGCTGATTTGGCGAATAATAGCGCGAGCTGGCAATGGATTGCAGGATGTGGCGCTGATGCTGCTCCTTATTTTCGGATTTTTAATCCTGTGACACAGGGGCAGAAATTTGATCCTGATGGTGCATATACATGTTCATATATTCCTGAGCTTAAAAGATTGCCCAAAAAATATCTGTTTTGTCCCTGGGAAGCACCTGAGGATATTTTAGAGCATTGCGGAATCGTTTTAG
Organism: Methyloligellaceae bacterium; assembly: GCA_965263345.1. Lineage (GTDB taxonomy): Bacteria > Pseudomonadota > Alphaproteobacteria > Rhizobiales > CBDHHC01 > CBDHHC01. The sequence goes on along the minus strand of CBDHHC010000024.1, from coordinate 1,262,431 downwards.
GGAAATCTTATCCAAAGCCTATCGTTGATTTAAAGATTTCTCGACAAGAAGCTCTAGATGCTTTTTCTCAATTGAAACAAAGTAACTCTTCCCAAAGTTTCTAACACCTCTTTGTTCTTCGTTTATATTGATTTTCTATATTGCACTGCTTGCGATTTATATAAAAAGTGCGTGCAGCAATAGAGTTGGTGCTTTTAAATTCTCCTCTCACGAGTGAGAGGAGAACGTATTTGTTCCATTCGATTTAAGGCAAAAGAACTCGGTTAATCACATGAATAACGCCATTTGAGGCTTTCACATCCGCCGCTCTTACTCGCGCATTATTTATTTTCACACTAAATAAGCCACGTCTCACTTTCAGTTTTTTACCACTTAATGTTTTTACATAGATGGGTTTATGTGGGATATCTTTGGCGTAGATTCTTCCTTTGACTACATGGTAAAGAAGAATCTTTCTTAGTTTATGACGGTTTTTAGGTTTGATAAGTTCCTCAACGGTTCCAGCAGGTAATTTTGAAAATGCATGATCGGTTGGAGCAAAAACTGTGATTGGGTGTTTTTTTGACAGGGCTCTTACGAGGCCAGCTTTTTTTGCTGCAACTAAAAGTGTATTAAACTTGCCTGCTTTTTTGGCTGTCTGAACAATGTTGCCAGTTTTAGAATGATGTCCTGCGTTTGCATAATTTGTAATTATAAATAGCGCAAAAATTGAACAAACAAAAAGTCTGATTAGTTTCATCCCTATATCTCCGTTACGTTAGGGTTTTCATTTTGAGTTACATGCGCACATGTCGGTAGATACGTTTTCATTTTTCATTTGGTTTAGTGTAAAGGGCTTTTTTTGATAAAATTATTTGCTGTGTTTGCCTAAAATTTTCACTTTGTATTTTTTTCTGCACAGATTTTGTACATGTATATTGTTGAATGAAATCGTATCTACCTCTCTTAATTGTATGATGTGCCTTGGTTTTTTATGTCATAATTTGGTTTGGCATGTTGTTTGCTCAACTCATCGTGAAGCATGTGTGGATCGTGCTTTAGACAAATGATTATTAAGGCAATGGCGTCTTTCACATTCGTCGTCTTTAAAAGGCGATCTATGTGTAAGGCGCTTTTTTGTTTGAATATCAATGATGGTATCGACGTTATCTCACGATTGAGAAAGATAAAAAAACAGAGGCATTGATGCTGAATGAAGTTTCGAAAAAGAAGGACTTTGGGGATATAGGTGAACAATCACCTGTAAAGAGTTCTTCGGATCAATTTAAAGATCCTGTCATCATCATTGGCGGTGGGCCTACGGGTATTCGTGCCGCACAAGAACTGGCACGTAGAAATGTGCCGGTGACTATTTTTAATGCGGAGAGATGGAAACCCTATAATAGAGTAAAGCTTACGCCTTTGCTTGCTGGTGATGTACAGATTGGTCAAGTTTATCAAGCACCAAATTTTTCACCGGACAGTAAAGTTGATCAATATACCAGCCATTCTATTGTTGATATCAATACCGATGCAAAAGTTGTAACGGGGCAGTATGGACGAGAATTTCCTTACTCTAAACTTATAATTGCGACAGGTTCGCGTGCGCATATCCCACCTATCAAGGGGATTGACCGGGATGGTGTTTATAAATTCAGGAATTTTGATGATACTGAACAGTTGATTGCCCGTACATTTTCATCACGACGTACAGTGGTCATTGGTGGTGGTTTATTAGGACTAGAAGCTGCCAGAGGGATGGCAAACCGCGATGTTGAAACCTGGATTGTAGAACATGAGTCACGCTTAATGGCACGACAGTTAGACCAGTTGGGCGGTGAGTTGTTGGCAGACCAGATTGAGTCTCTTGGACTAACAGTTCGTGTTGGACATGCTGTCAAAGAAATTCATGGGAACGGGCGTGTTGAGGCTGTTGAGTTGAGCAATGGCGAAAAAATAGAATGCGATACTGTAATTGTTTGTACTGGAATTCGCCCCAATATGGAAATGGTGCGTGATTCGGGAATTTCTGTTGGTCGCGCTATTACTGTTGATAAATATATGCGGACTTCAGACCCTGATGTATATGCTGTTGGTGAATGTGCTGAATATGACGGGAATATATACGGGCTTGTGGGGCCCGGACTGGAGCAAGCAGCAATAGCTGCTGCAAATATTTCTGGAGAGGAAAGAGTTTATTCTGGTTCTTTGCCGACAACGAAGCTCAAGGTCGTTGGCACAGATGTTTTTTCGATGGGAGATATTGAGCAGCTTCGCCAGCGTAAAGATATTGAAACACATATCTATCAAGACTCTGAAAATGGAATTTATCGTCGTATCGTCTTGAAACGAGGTCGATTAATTGGTGCTATGGCGCTGGGGGATTGGCCTGAAATTAATGTGTTGCAAAAAGCCATTCAGGAAAATGCTACTGTATGGGCATGGCAAATCAGGCGGTTTAAAAAGACGGGTTTTGTTAAGAACCAGTCTGAACCTCAGAGTGTTATTGAATGGCCTGCGGCAGCTACTGTTTGTAATTGTACAGGAGTGACCCGGGGACAAATTGGTGATGCGATTCAGCAAGGTTCCGTTACACTCGAAGCTGTACAAAGAGATACAAGTGCTGCGACGGTTTGTGGTAGTTGTAAACCTCTTATACATGAATTGATAGAGGGTAAGCCGAAGTTTGAACCTATTGGTTTGTTTCGCCCTGTTGCGATTTTTTCCGTGCTTGCTGCTCTTCTAGCTTTAATTACTATTTTTATGCCGACATGGCCTTACACACAGAGCGTTCAAGACAATTTTCAACTCGATTACCTTTGGACGAATGGTTACTGGAAACAGGTTTCTGGTTTTACTTTGTTAGCTCTTTCCGTGTTGGCTGCGATTTTATCCTTACGAAAGAATATTAAATGGTTGTCTTTTGGAGATTATTCCATTTGGCGAATGTTTCATGTTTTCTTTGGTGTGTTTGCTTTGGTTGTTTTGTTTTTACATACAGGTTTTCATCTAGGGTCCAACCTAAATTTCTGGTTGATGGCTACATTTTTATCCCTTGCTTTGGTTGGTGCAGCCGCTGGAGCGGTTAAATCATTCGAGCATATTTTGCTAAGTAAATATTTAAAAAGTTCAGCTAAGCCGGCTGCAATCCCAATATGGGTGCATATACTGGTTTTCTGGCCATTTCCTATACTGATCGCACTACACATCTTTACGGTTTATTATTATTAGGGGGCTGCCGAGAGATGTCACGTAACATATTACTCTGGTGTATCTGGTTCTTTGGAACACTAATTATTGGTGGGTTCTTGTTTGCTTCTATGCTTTATGGTGGTAACCGATCAATGTTTTTGATAGGTAAGACAACAAGTGGGCATCATCAGATTGAGCTTTCATGTGATACCTGCCATACACAAGGTTTCAGTGACGCTGATTCCATTCAAGATGCTTGTTTGAATTGTCATAAGAATGATCTTAAACTCGCTAATGATTCTCATCCTATTAAAAAGTTTCGCGATCCAAGAAATGCTGACCGGTTAGCTAAACTTGATGCTTCTAAATGTGTGACCTGCCATACGGAGCATCGTCCTGGCGTTACGAGAGTGATGGGTGTAACGCTACCGGATGATTATTGTTTTAAATGTCATGAGAACATTGCTGAAGAGCGGCCTCATACTCATAAGAATCTTGGGTTTGAAACTTGTGCAAGTGCTGGGTGTCACAACTATCATGATAACAAAGCTCTTTATGAGCGCTTTTTAGAAAAACATGCAGAAGAACCTGTTCATAAAGACACACAAATCATTAAGCTGATTGATGCTGAACCTCTGCCAGAATCTCTTGGAGGCCTTAAGAGAGGAGACCCGATCGAGAAGGCAAATGCCGATGCACCAAAAGCTAAGTTAGAAGATGTCGATCTGGTTGCAAACTGGCATCAAGATGCTCATGCACAAAAAGGTGTCAATTGTTCAGGATGTCATGGCGTTAAAGAGGATAAAACTGCCTGGGTTGAGAAACCTGGCCGCGAAGTTTGTGCAAGTTGTCATAAGAATGAGAATAAAACATTCTTGTTGGGCAAGCATGGTATGCGCCAGCAGGCTGATTTATATTCTTCGAAGGATGCACTATGGGGGCTGTTTAAGAAAACGAAGCTTTCTCCAATGAAACCTGAAATGGCACGTGCGAAAATGTCAGCTAAAACACATGGCCAAGAATTGGGGTGTAATTCTTGCCATAGTGCCCATGATTTTAATACTCAAAAAGCAAAAGTTGAAGCTTGTTTGAGTTGTCATAGCGATGATCACAGTCAGTCATATACGCAATCAGCTCATTATGAGTTGTGGAAGAAGGAGCTTTCTGGTGAGTTGCCAAAAGGCTCTGGGGTGACTTGTGCAACCTGTCATATGCCAAGGCAAGAGATTGAGGATGAATTTGAGAATGAAATTGTGGTTGTGAATCATAACCAGAATGACAATCTTCGTCCTAATGAAAAAATGATCAGAAGTGTTTGTTCAAGTTGCCATGGTTTGCAATTTACCCTGAATGCATTGGCTGACAAGGAACTGATTAAATCTAACTTTAAAGGACAACCATCCATTCATATTGAGAGCATCGAGTGGGCTCTTAAACGCTCCCGCAAATAGGGGGTGGGGAATTTTCACTCGAATTTAAGTTGTTTCACATCAATGCCAGTAAAGGAGAATTTTATGTTGAAACTAAAATCAAAACTGTCTCGTACAGTTGCAGCATCAGTATTGGGAGCCTTTGCTCTGACGGCTGTTCAAAGTGCACATGCAAAAGACTTTAAGCCTCAAGAAGTTGCCGACATGCTTCATCTTGTAATGGCTTCAGACAGAACAATCTATACTAAGAAAGTTGTGAAGCGTCTTGTTGCAAAAGATAAAGTCATTAAGGCAAGTGAATTTTTTGAAGATGATAAAGCATTGCCACTTCCTGCACAAATGTTCCGTTTTGGTGCTGAAGCGGTTGCTGATAAGACGAAAAAGTTTTCTTATTCACTTCTGTCTCTATGGCCGATTAACAAACAAAATACACCTCGTACAGATGTAGAGAAAAAAGGCCTGAAGTACGTTGCTGATAACAAAGGCAAAAACTTCTACGGCGAAGAAACTCTAGGCGGAAAGAAGTATTTTACAGCCGTTTACGCAGATACAGCTGTCGCTAGCCCATGTGTGACTTGCCACAATGATCACAAAGATACGCCAAAGAAAGACTTCAAGCTTGGTGATGTTATGGGGGGTGTGGTTATTCGTATCCCACTTGACGGCTAATCGTTAAAGGGTAGCTCTCATAGGTAATACAGCTCATTACAGGTCGGGCCTGTCGCTTGGGGAAGCAAAATTAGAGCTGATATTAGCCTATGAGGGCTGTTACTAAATTAATATATTTTTGAGAGAAGAGCAATGACACCAGAACAGGTAAAACTTGTACAATCCAGTTTTGAAAAAGTAGCGCCAATCGCTACTCAAGCCGGAGATTTATTCTATGGAAGACTTTTTGAAATCGCACCAGAAGTTCGCCCAATGTTCTCAGATGATATTTCATCTCAAAGAGACAAGTTGATGCAAATGCTAACAACTGCGGTTACTAACCTTCATCAAGTTGAGAAAATTATCCCTGCAGTTCAAGACCTTGGCCGTTCACATGTGGGATATGGTGTAAAAGATGAGCATTATGATACCGTAGGTGCTGCGCTTATCTGGACTTTAGAGCAAGGCTTAAAAGATGCATTTACCCCAGATGTTAAGGATGCATGGGTTGCTGCATATGGCACATTGGCTGGTGTTATGAAAGAGGCTGCTGCTGAGGTACCTGTGAAAAAGAAAGGTTTTTTGGGCCGTCTTTTTGGCACTTGAGGCCAAAATATTATCTTTATGAGTGGATGGTCTTTCAATTTAAGGCTATCCACTGCTGATTTAATTATTCATAAACCCCTTTTAAACTTTACTTTCCCTCCAATTACGAAAAATTTACTCATATAAACTGATTCCTATAGATTATACGTATATATAGTATAGTGTGTTTTTAGATATGTGGGCAGCATGATCTATTGTCATCTAGGTTTAATATGTCGCCATTTGTATAGCTGATTATTTACAGTTGAGGGATTATGGTGTGAAACATCAAATTTCAATTTGGGTCCAATATGGTTTTGTTGTTGTGTTATTGGGCATAGCGGGTATTCTTTTTTATCAGCGCGATACTATCGGCCATTCTGTGTTTGGTATTGAAAAGCAGGACAAAAAGAAAAGAAAACGAACTTCAAAACAAGTTCCCGTTATTGTCAGTAAAGTTACGCTCACAAATGATGATCAAATCATTAAAGCTATTGGAGATGGGCGTGCGAAGCGTTTTGTTACCTTATTTTCAGAAGCTGCTGGTGTTATCGTTCATGTCCCAGTAAAGGCTGGAGATAGGGTTCAAAAGGGCGATATTATTTTGCAGTTGGATGATCGTAAAGCTCGTTTGGCTGTTCAAGTTGCCGAAACTAAACTTGTTGAAGCTCGTCGGAAAATGGAACGGGCTATACAGCTGTATAAGCAAAAAGTTGCTTCCCAGGCGACTGTAGATGATGAAAAAACTTTATTCCAACGTGCGGAGTTTGAACTTCAGCAAGCGAAAGAAGCTTTAGGAGATAGAGCCGTCTCAGCGCCATTTTCTGGTTTTTTGGGAATTTTAAAGGTGGAACCAGGGGATCGCATTGAAACGAATACGGCTATTGTTACACTCGATAACAGATCAGTTATTCGTGTTGAGTTTGATGTTTCTGAGAAGTATCATTCTCAGTTGGATGTGGAGCAGAAAGTTATTGCAAAAACTCCAACGGTACAAAACAGATCTTTTGATGGGGTTATTAAAGAGATCGATTCACGTATTGATACAACATCCCGTATGGTTAAGGTACGGGCAGATATTCCCAATAAAGAAGATGTGCTGAGACCTGGAATGTCTTTCGCTGTTGAGTTGATTATACCTGGTCAAAATCATCCAACAGTTCCAGAACTTGCTTTGCAGTGGGGCAAGGGACAAAGTTATGTCTGGCGGATTAAAGATGGTAAGGCAGAACGTGTCGTTGTCGATCTCATTAAACGGACCAAGAGTCTGATTTTATTAGAGGGAGACCTTAAAGAAGGAGATCTTGTTGTTACCGAAGGGGTACAGAGACTGCGGCCTGGAAAGGCAGTTAAGTTTACATTGCCAGGAACTCCTGAACGAGGTCGGGTGAGCCAATTGGGTGAACAGTATGGCCAAAAGTGAAACTACTGACCTTCCAGCTTTAAGTATTCGCCGGCCTTATCTTATTGCTGTTGCTAATTTATTAATTATTCTTGCTGGTCTTAGTGCCATACTTGGGGTGGAAGTTCGTGAACTTCCAGACGTGGATCGGCCAATTGTTTCTGTTCGAGCGAATTTTCCTGGGGGATCACCGGAGACGATTGATGCGGAAATTACCAGTCAGATTGAAGGTGCCGTTGCCAGAGTGAATGGTATCAAACATGTGCGCTCTTCTAGTGAAGAAAATAACCTTCGTATTCATATTGAATTTAACTCCAATGTTGATTTGATTGATGCAGCTAATGATGTGAGGGAAGCCGTTAGCCGTATAGAGCGGCGTTTGCCAGATGGTGTTGAGAATATTACGGTCATTAAGGCGGATGATGATGCCAAGCCAATTATTCGATTGTCTGCCTTTAGTGAAACCCTTGCCATTGATGCGGTTACTAAAATTGTTGAAGATCAGATCATTCCTGAATTAACAGCAATTGGAGGTGTTGCGGACGTTCAAACTTTTGGTTCTCGGGAGCGTATTTTAAAAGTTGTTGTCGATCCGATAAAGCTTGCAAGTTATAAGCTGACAGTTGCGGATGTTGCAGATGTTCTTAAAAATGCAGCTTTTGATGTTCCTGCGGGGAGTTTTAAGTCTGATCAACAGGAAGTTCTTGTGCGCGCAAATGCGTCTGTTGAACATCCTCGAGATATTGAGACTCTTATTGTACGGGACCCTGTAAAAATAGGGGATGTTGCACATGCTTATTTTAGCCCTGCAGAAGCTGAAAATTATGTGCGCCTGGATGGTCGTACGGTTATAAATTTAGGTATAATTCGGCGCGCACAATCTAATACGGTTTCCATTTCTCAGGATGTGCGTAAAGTTGTTGAGCGTCTTAATTCCCGATTGCGTGATGTTCAAGTCGTTACAATATCTGATGACTCCCAGTTTATTGAAGGGGCAATTTGGGAAGTTTTGCTAAGTTTGAGTTTGGCAGTCATTATTGTTGTTCTTGTTATTGCTTTTTTTATGGGACAATTACGAGTTGCGCTTATTCCAGCTCTTGCTATGCCTGTTGCCTTAATCGGAACAGTTGCTGCGATCTGGCTGTTAGGTTTTTCGATTAATCTTATTACATTGCTGGCCTTGGTGCTTGCAACAGGGCTTGTTGTTGATGATACGATTGTTGTTTTAGAGAATATTCAAAGGTTGCGATCTCAAGGAATGGCCTCCCGGGCGGCTTCGATTATAGGCACACGTCAGGTGTTTTTTGCTGTTATTGCAACCACGATTACGCTTGTCTCTGTTTTCCTGCCGATTTCCTTTTTGCCAACAACTGCCGGACGATTATTTACTGAATTTGGATTTGTTCTGGCTGTTGCTGTGAGTGTTTCTTCGTTTGTTGCGCTTACTATTTGTCCTATGATCGCATCACGTTTGCAAACGATAGGTGAGGCGGATACCTCGATGGCTGGGAACTTGAGTTTCTCTATTGGTGGGATTTTTAAACGTTTTTATATTTTTGTTTTAGATCGTATATTGCTCGCACCTATTATTTTTTTAGGGTTGTGTTTTATTGTTATTTTGGCAGCTATCGTTGTTTATGAGACGCTTGGTGAAGAGTTGGTTCCTAGAGAAGATCGGGGACTTATTCGCGTTTTCCTGGTTGGCCCAGATGGTACGGGTGTTGATTATGCTGATAAGCAAGTGGAACAGGTTGAGAATTTTATTAAGCCATATGTTGATCAGGGGATTGTGAAAAATATATTTTCGATTGCCGGGCGATGGGACCCAAACAGGGGGTATATTGAAGCCCCGCTTGTTGACTGGTCTGAGAGGACTGTCAGCCAAGGAGAGCTCATCTCAAAACTGAATAAAAAATTTCGTCAAATACCAGGTGCTCGTGTCCGGGGGGTTAATGGGAATAGTCTTAATCTTCGTAATGTAGGTAGTGGCGTCAAGTTTGCCATTACAGGAACGAATTATGATCAGCTTGCTGTTGCATCCAAAAGATTTGTAGAGAAAATTGAAGAAAATATCTCTCAATTGCAAAATTTGAGAATAGAATTTAGGGCAACGCAACCTCAATTGGATATTCAAATTGATCGAAGGCGTGCTGCCGATCTTGGTGTTTCGATAGATAAGCTTGCGACAACTGTAAAAGCTTTGGTTGATAATGATGAGGTTGCTGAGCTTTCGATAGAAGACCAATCAGTGCCTATTATATTAGAAGCGGTACAGGGCGCCATAAAAGATCCATCTGATTTGGTGAATCTATTTGTAACGACTGATCGTGGAGCACTTATTCCACTCTCTCAATTTGTGTCTTTTAAGGAATATGCTGTTGCTGCGGAACTCGACCGGCATGGACAACGCAGGGCTATCGAAATTGATGGGGATCTAGAAGATGGATTTACATTGCGGGATGCGGTGGATGCCATACGTGACCTTGCGATTAAAGAGCTTCCGGCAGGGATGGGCGTTACATTTCTTGGATCAGCGGCAGAACTTGACGAAACATCAGATGATCTTGCCTGGACTTATCTGATTGCCTTGCTCGTTGTCTTTTTGGTTCTTGTTGCGCAATTTGAGAATATTGTCAGTGCGCTTATTGTCATGCTTATCGTGCCATTTGGTGTTTGTGCAGCTATTTTTGCGTTATATTTTACTGGAATAACTATCAATATTTATAGTCAGATTGGTGTTCTGATGCTCATTGGTATTATGGCTAAGAACAGTATTCTTATGGTTGAATTTGCGGATCAATTGCGTTCTGAAGGAAAAGATCTGTATGAGGCTGCTCGTGAAGCATCTATTGTACGCGTTCGGCCAATCGTTATGACAATGGTCTCTACAATTCTTGCGGGATTGCCCCTTATTCTAGGGGGTGGAGCTGGCGCTGAATCTCGAGCTGCTATAGGTTGGGTTGTTTTTGGCGGGCTTGGGCTTGCGGCTGTCTTTACTCTTTTCCTGACCCCTGCAGTTTATGTTTTGGTTGCAGGTTGGGCGAAGCCTCGTAATCATGAAGGTGAGGCCATAGATCTTGAAATTGAACGGGCAGAAACCCTCAATAGTCCATAAACTTCTTTTGATTTAAATGTTATGGATGTGTTATCTTTGATAAAGAGAAATTATTTTATTATATTAATCATATTTATTGTAAAATTATAATATCTTCCTATTTATGTTAATAATTTTTTACAAATTCGATTGGTATTCATTCTTTAAATTAAATAAGATATAACGTGTTATTCATGTTAAATTCAGTGAGTATGAAATATTTTGAACCTTTTCATTCCTCATCCCGACGAAGTAAGTGGATCGCATTGGTTGCATTGCGATAATTAAGTCATGACACAGTTAGCGAATGATCTTGAGCTTATTAAGCGTATAGCTGCTAAAGAGCAGGGTGCTGTCCAAGTTCTGTTTGCTCGTTATAATGTCAGAATTTATCGTTTTGTTTTGCGTCTTGTACGCAATGAAGCCATTGCAGAAGAACTTACAAATGAAGTTTTCCTTGATGTCTGGCGGCAAGCTGGACGTTATGAAGGGCGATCCGCAGTATCAACATGGGTGCTGGCTATTGCCCATAATAAGGCTGTCAGCTTGCTCCGTAAGAAAACTGATGAGGGATTAGATGATGAAATGGTTGTTGGCCTACAGGATGAAAGTGATACACCAGAAATTACAGCTCAAAAGAAGAGTAAGGGTGAGGTCATGAGGTCCTGTATTGAGAAGCTCTCAGATGAGCACCGTGAAGTTATCGATCTGGTATATTATCATGAAAAATCTGTACGGGAAGTCAGCGAGATTACAGGCGTGCCAGAGAGTACCGTAAAAACCAGGATGTTTTATGCACGAAAGCAGCTTTCTGAGACGATGAAAAAAGCTGGAATTGATCGAGGTTGGCCATGACACAAGATCAATTTAATCTTACACCAGAAGAGTTTGAACAACTCTTACCTTGGTATGTCTCTGGAACTTTAAGTGTCTCAGAAAAACAGAAATTTGAAGCCTTCTTAAAGCAACATCCCGAATTTTCCTTACAAGTCGATTTGGCCTGTGAAGAGCATGAAGAAGTTGTTTTTTCTAATGAGAATGCCGGCATGCCTTCCTCCGGTGCTCTTGATAAGCTTATGTCTGATATTGCTAAGGAAAGTCCTGTACGTGCCGAGGCCCCTTCGCAAGGTAAATCTCTTTTAGCGTTTTTTATCGAAATTTATGAGGGTTTCCGCCCTTATGCTCTTGCTGCAGCATGTGGAATTATTGTGATGCAAGCTGTTGCCATGACTGTCTTTTTGCAAGGGCAGGTTGATCCTAAAAATGGGGTACCTGAAGTTCGTTATCAAACTGCTTCTAAAAAGAGTGATAAGGTCGATGTTCAAAAAGGCAGTCATATTTATGTTCTCTTTCAAGAAAACGCTTCTGTCGCTCAGGTCACAGACTTACTGGATGAACTGGATGCCCGAATTGTTGAGGGACCTGAACCAAATGGTATGTTTAAGGTGAAACTTTCTAAGAAAACTTTGTCAGATGAGGATCGCGAAAGCATCATTGCGAAGTTCAAAGCTAAAACGGATTTGGTTGAATTAATTTTGCCTGCGGAGTAAAGCAAAATAGTGTATAATCAATCTTTGAATTGATTATGTGAAAAGCAAGGATACAATCATGAATATTATCATTTTGATTACAGCCTTTTTTACATTTTTCAGTTTTTCGCAGGTTTCAATGTCTTTTGGCTCCAGTTTTGATCTTGTTCAGAACGAAAAACCTTCTGAAAAAACACGCCCTTTTATTAAACTTGCACAGAGTTCTAATACCAGTCGTTTTCCCCGCAGGAATGGAAATCAAAACTCGAATAGTGTTTCAAGTTCTGGGAATAATGGTCGTCGTGGCGGCTCTGATGATAGAAGACCAGGTAATTTTCAACGTTTTTTAGGAATTGGGGGAGCGATTATAGGAAACTTACCACCGTCGCGCGGTGAGCCTCAAAGAGAAGAACCTGAGTTTCGTAACCCTCCCAGGTCTTCACAACCTCCAAGGAGAACAACACCTCCAAGGCGTACACGTCCTCAACCCCCAAGAAGACCGAGACAAGCCAGACCAAATAATACTGTGCCACGAGTGATATCTAACCGTCGTTTTCGTGCAAAAGAAGTTGTTGTTGTTCTTGATCAATCTCAGTAACAGATCTATAGAGGGGATTATCGCACAAGACTATAATCTCAGACTGCTTGATGGTTATGATATGATTGGACTGCAAAGACGTGTGCAATCTTATTTTATTCCTGATAACCGAACTGTTCAGAGTATTTTGGGGCGAATGAGTACGGATAAAAGAATTTTATCTGCACAGCCCAATTATATTTATAAGCTGGTGAGTGATGGCAAGAGAACGAGACGTTCTCGTCGAAGTTTGCAATATGCTCATTATGCAATGCGTGTTCCAAATGCTCATAAATTTGCGTTGGGTCGGAATGTTAAGGTTGCTATAATTGATACTGGGATTGATAATAAGCTACCAGAATTGAGGCATTCGGTTGTCAGTCGGTATGATGCTTACGCCAAACATGAACGGGTCTTTAAACAGGATGACCATGGTACAGCAATTGCCGGAATTGTTGGGGCCAGAGGAGATATACAGGGTGTTTCACCTATGGTTCAGTTGCTAGATGCCCGTGCATTTGTGATTTCTCCTGGTTCCAAGTCTCCAGAAACGACATCGACTAATCTTAATAAGGCCCTGGTGTGGAGCAGGCAGTCGGGGGCACAGGTCATTAATTTAAGTTTTACCAGTGTTGATGTTGATCCGTTGAATCGGGATTATTTGAAAATGTTAAATGATAGTGGGATTGTTCTCGTGGCTGCTGCTGGGAATAATGGTCCTACAGCTCCGCCTGTTTATCCTGCTGCGTTTGATTTTGTGATTGCAACGACGGCGATTGATCATAAGAACAGGTCTTATAAGGATGCCAATCGTGGGCGTTATGTTACGCTTGCAGCTCCTGGAGTGCGGGTGTTGGTGTTATCTCGCAAGAAAAATATAGAGTTTTCCAGTGGAACTTCTCTTGCTGCAGCTCATATTTCAGGGCTTGTTGCTTTGTTATTGGAGCGTAACCCTCGTTTGCGTCCATCCGATATTCGCCAAATCATTATGCAAAGTGCTAAAGATGTCGGGGACAAAGGTCATGATAATATTTATGGTGCAGGGGTTGCAGATGCCTATTCGTCTTTGCAAAGGGTTATTGCTGCTTCTTTTGGCAGGTGACGTTGACTTCTTAGTTATATTTTTGTTTCTTCTTTCTTAATTTACATTAAGAAAAATTAAGTAATTATGCAAAATAATTTAGATTATTATTTACTATATAGGGCTATAACAGAAATTCAATTTCTAGTTATGTTATGGTCGAAAAATGGGTTTTTTATTTAATATACTCTCGCAATTTACTATCAAAGTAAAAGTGATAACTATTCTTGTTGTGAATCTAATGGCTATGGGAGTGTTGATGTACATTTCCATATCAGGTTTAAATCAAATAGGTCATGAGATTAAAGAGATAGCAGAGGAAGATATCCCTGCTACAGAGCGTGTTACCAAAATAACGATCCATCAGTTAGAGCAGGCCATAAAATTTGAGCAGGCGATACGTTTTGCTTATATAATGAATACTGCGAGCGATGCAGAGACATTGCAAAATGCCAAGAAGCATTATGAAAAAGCAAAAGCGACTTTTTTAAAACTGGCTAAAAAGGTTGATAAAGAAATTTTAGAAGCTGAAGATTTTTCTGCTAAAATTATTGCGCAAGAGACAAATCCAATAGTTATCAAAGAGTTTAAACATGTTTTGAAGCTTTTGAAAAAAATTGAGAAAGAGCATACTGATTTTGACCATCATGTAGAGGATGTTTTTCAACTTTTTGAGGATGGTAAGCTCGAAGAAGCAGAGAAACTTGCTGAGAAAGTTGAGAAAGAGGAGCAAGAACTCGATCATGCTTTGGAAGGTTTATTATTAGAGCTTGTTCAGTTTACACAAAAGTCTGCAATAAAAGCGGAGCATCATGAACAAGAAACGCTTTCTCTTTTAATTGTTGTTTCTATCGTGAGTGCTTTGATTGCTTTTAGTTTTTCCGTTTTGATTATACTTGGTATTGTTCGTCCATTGAACCTGATGCAAGTTGCTATGCGGCGTATGGCTGACGGGAATAGGGCGCAAATTCCTAATCTTGATGCAAAAGATGAAATCGGTCATATTGCTCGGTCTCTCGATAAAATTAATGATATAGGCCAAAGTGCAGTACGTGTACAAAATGCTCTGGATAATGCGTCCAGTGCTGTGATGCTGGTCGGGCTTGATCTTAATGTCGTTTATACAAATAACAGGCTCAAAGAGGTTTTCAGCAAGGCTAAAGCGGACCTTCGCCTTAATATTTCCGACTTTGATAGTTCCAATCTTGAAGGCCTTAGCGTTGAGACCTTGTTGGCTGGTACTGATTATCAATCTGGTACTTTTAGAGGATTAAGAGCGACTTACCAAGCAACGTTTGTTATTGGACAGCATATATTTGATATTGCGGCTACGCCGGTTCTAAACCCTGAAGGGGAGCGTCTTGGAACAGTTATTGAGTGGAATGATGTCACTGAAATTCGTCGCCAAGAAGAGCAAGAGAGAGCTGTTCTTAACGAGGTAGACACGATAGTTAGTGCGTGTGCTCAAGGGGACTTTTCAAATCGTATGAATACCAATGATTTGCAAGGCTTTATGCTACAGCTTGCGAATGGTATTAATTCCATTAATGATGTTTCTGAAAAAGGTTTAACAGAAACCAGAGATTCTATTCGTGCTATTTCAGAAGGGGACTTAACGAAAACAATTAATGGTCAGTATGAAGGACTATTTGAGGATATCAAGAAATCCTTTAATGATACATTACAACAACTTGGACTTATAATCCATGATGTTACGGATGCTGCTGGGTTGGCTGGACGCGGTGATTTCTCCAAGGTTATTGATGTAACGGGTAAAAAGGGTTTCATGCTTGATCTGGCTCAAGGTATTAATTCTATTAATGAGGTTTCTGATCGAGGACTTACAGAAATTCGCAGTAGTGTTCAAGCCATTGCAAAGGGCGATCTCTCCCAAACAATTAATGGATCTTATGAAGGTATGTTTGATGAGATTAAGCACTCGTTCAATCTTACTCTTGAGCAATTGCGTGATATTATTGATGAAGCAACATATGTCTCTTCTGCAGCAGGACGTGGTGATTTTACCCAGAAGATTAATATGAGTGGTAAAGATGGCTTTATGCTAGAGCTTGCTAGTGGAATTAACAGTATCAACGAGACTTCTAATAGAGGTTTAAGTGAAGTCAAAAACATTCTCGTTGCTCTTTCTGATGGAGATTTATCGCAAACGGTTAGAGGTGACTATGAGGGTATGTTTGCTGAGATTAAAGATCATTTGAATGAGACAATAAATAAGATAGGTTCGATTGCTTTACAGATTAAGCGATCGTCTGATGATGTCACTTCGGCCTCTTCCGAAATTGCAACAGGTAGCGATGACTTGTCTCGCCGGACAGAAACACAGGCTTCGACTTTACAAGAGACGGCTGCTTCCATGGAAGAAATGTCAGCTACTGTTCAGAATAATACTCGGAACACTACTCAGGCCAATAAACTTGCTAAAGACGCTAAAGATGCTGGAACTGAAGGCGGACGTATTGTTCAAAATGCGGTTGATGCGATGGGGCGGATTGAACAGTCTTCCCGTCAGATTTCTGATATTACAAGTATTATTGATGATATTGCTTTTCAGATTAATTTGCTTGCCTTGAATGCTGCTGTTGAAGCTGCACGTGCTGGTGAAGCAGGTAAAGGTTTTGAGGTTGTTGCTGCAGAAGTCCGGAAGCTCGCGCAACGTTCTGCAAAAGCTGCTAAAGATATTGCTCAGCTTATCGATGAAAGTGGCGATGAAGTGAAGAAAGGTGCCCAACTTGTTCAAGATGCCGGGGTGTCCTTAAGTGGTATTGTGTCGGGTATTTCACAGTTGGCGGATGTGGTTGATGAAATTGCAAGTGCTGGCAAGGAACAGTCAGCCGGAATTGAACAGATTAATACTGCAGTTACACATATGGACGGTATGACACAGCAAAATTCGGCTCTTGCTGAAGAAAATTCAGCTGCCTCACAATCTCTTAAAGATCGTGCTTTGGATATGCAAAAACAGATTGCTTTCTTTAAGGTCGATGGTCATGAGGCTTCAACAAATAATCTGGTGTCTATAAAGAGTGTGGCATAATTTGTTCTCTTGAATTTAGCGCCCCTGTAAATGTTTTTAACTCTATATTGGGCGTTTGAGAGCATTTAGGTGCTTAGTCTATTCATACTTAGTAATTAGTCCATAATTGTTTCTTTGTGTTTTTTAGTATGTTACTAACTTGTAATAAATTAGGTTATATTTCATCTATACTGTGTTATTTTAAATAAATATTTTCCACATAATTTATATCTCATGTTAATAATGTATAATTACTTTGTTATTCTGTGTTCTAATATGTGATACTTGTTGATATAATTTCTTTTGTTAGTTTTTATTTAGATGCGGAAAATTTTCATTATGTCAGAGTATAAATGGATTGCGCTTTACACTAAGCCCAATCAAGAACAATTGGCGATCGAGAATATTAAAAGGCAGTCTTATGATGTGTATTGTCCGATGGTTTCAAAAACCCGAAGGCATGCCAGGAAGACCGAGATGGTTCGCAGGCCCTTATTTCCAAGTTATCTTTTTGTTCGCTTGAATGTACAGTGCAGCCAGTGGCGGCCGTTGTTGTCTACACGGGGGGTGCAGTCTCTTGTCAAATTTGGAGAGAGATTGGGAGAGGTTCCTCTTGGTTTTATCTCCGATTTGCGAGCCCATGAGGATTCTGGGGTTCTGGATCAGCTTATTCAGCCAAAAGTTGCACCTGGAGATAAGGTTGAAATTATGGATGGGCCTTTTAAGAACCTTATTGCTCAGGTTGTTTCTTTGCCTGAAAAGGACAGGGTTTGGTTGTTGTTGGATATGATGGGGCAAAGTGTGCGTATTTCGCAAAAGGTTTCAGCTCTGGAAGCTGTCTGATTTTATCACCTTTGGCTTGATTTGGGCGGACTAATCCTCTGCCCAATTTTTATGAACTTTCATATATCTGTTTATTTGATTTGTTATTATCTGAATTGTTTTGTGTGTGTGGCCTTGGTTTAAGTGGACTTATTGTCGTAATATTTATCAAAATTATGTTTTATATTTAGGAATGCCTCCTAACATGTTATTAATGACCACTCTTCTAAATAATTTGGTTATTCTTCATGCTTTCAAATCATTTGCTTAAAAGCCAAAAAGTTCGAAAATCTCAACTTTTTATGAGGGAATTGCAGCATGTGTTCGCGCAGTCCAGCAAACCAATGCTGCATTATATTACGCCTTCTCATGGCTGGGCGGATGAATGGGTTGGATATTATGTAACACGTTGGGTGAATAAGTTGGGAATGCCATCTCATATTTCAGATAAACCAGCTCGTGTTAAGGGGGATATCCTCCATTATGGTGATATCAGATCTCTTATGAAATATCTTTATACGCCAAGTAATGAGCTCAATTGGCTGGTTGCTTCTGTTTTTTACGGAGATCGGGAGCGTGGTGACCTTACTCAAGAGCTTGAAAATGTTATTGAATTTTCTATTCATCTTAACCGTCTTGTTGTCTCATCAGAGCTTATGCAACAGAAATTTCTCGACTGGGGTGTTCGTGAAGATAAGCTGATCTGTATTCCGTTGGGTGTTGATTTAAATACATTTTTCCCATCTGCCGTTGAAGAACGTGAGCAGCTAAGGGAGAAATTCCAGATTCCAAAAGATGCTTTTTGTATTGGGTCATTTCAGAAAGATGGCTTGGGCTGGGAAGAGGGCGATGAGCCCAGATTATCAAAAGGGCCTGATGTTCTGTTAGAAACTCTTAGTCAATTAAAGTCCAAAATTCCTTCATTGTTTGTCTTTTTAACAGGGCCTTCTCGAGGCTATGTGAAGAATGGATTGGATAAACTCGATATTCCTTATCGCCATGTTCTGATGGAAGATTATTATGAGATAAGAGATTGTTACGGGTGTCTGGATGCCTATTTGATTACTTCACGAGAAGATGGAGGTCCGAATGCTTTGCTGGAGGCGCTTGCTTGTGATGTTCCTGTTGTTTCAACGCAGGTTGGAATGGCGCAGGATGTTATTGTGCATGAAGAGAATGGGTTATTATGTGACGTTGAAGATGTTGATGCTCTTTCGCAGGCCTGTTTACACCTTTTTGAGGACAGGGATTTTTCACGTTCCTTAGTGATTGAGGGACATGAGGTTGTCCGACAATATGACTGGTCTGAGGTTGCCGCTCTTTATTTTGAGCATGTTTATGCGCCATTGATGGTTCAGCGCTATTCTTGAGGCTTTTAATTATTCTATGTATATTATTTCAAGACTCTTGTTCTTGTTTCTATTCATTTGTGTTTTCCAAACCCATCCTGCCTATAGCTGTTATTCTAAGGGTTTTACAGAAGCGACGGTCGTTGAGGTCCGTAAACCTGGTATTTTGTTATTGTCAGATGGGCGGGAAGTTCGTTTTGCTAATCTTTTATTGCCTTATCCTCCGCCTGGGCTTTCTCAAATAGCTGAGTGGTCGGCACTTGATGATGTTGTACGGACGATAAAACATTTGTTTTTTGGAAAAACAATTTATCTTGTTTTTGGGAAATATCATAAAGATCGGTATGGACGGCTGGTTGCCCAGGTTTATTATAAACAGGAGGGAAAGCTTATTTGGGGGCAAGAGCAGCTTGTGGTATCAGGGCGTGCTCGGGTGTATTCGTTTGGTGGTCATTTTATCTGCTATAGTCAACTTTTAAAGTTTGAAAATACTGCAAGAAAACAGCGTATTGGTATTTGGAAAAATGATATTTATCGTGTGTTTGATGCCACTCATTTTGAACACTTGTTATTGTTTGTTAATCAGTTTCAAATTGTTGAGGGGGTTGTGAAGGCTGTTGCTCTCAAACGAGGGAATATTTATCTAAATTTTGGGATAAACTGGCGAGAAGATTTTACGGTTAAAGTTCGTCGTAAGTTTTGGAAAAAATTTGAGAAAGCTGGTTTTGTGCCTGAGTTTTATAGGGGAAAGTATTTGCGTGTTCGAGGGTGGATAAAAGATCGTAATGGGCCGCTTATTCAGGTGCAGCATCCGTCTCAAATTGAAGTGATTTCTTATTCAGAAATAAAAACAACACCCTAATGTTCCACCTAAATCAGAGTGTTGTTTTTGACTTTATATTTCGAAAACAAGCTTGGATTATTTTTAAGCTGCTTTTTCTTGTTCAGTCTGCTCTAGATCTGCTTTGCGTGTTGCACGTGCAGATTTGGCTAGTGTGTCTGTAATTTTTTGAGTTGCAATGCCTTCTTCGATATTGTCGATAGCTGCAACTTCTCTTGACATGCGATCTAGTGCTGCTTCGTATAGCTGACGCTCAGAATATGATTGTTCTGGCTGTGTATCCGAGCGATATAAATCGCGTACAACTTCTGCAATTGAAACCAGATCACCAGAGTTGATCTTTGCTTCATATTCTTGTGCACGTCGGCTCCACATTGTGCGTTTTACGCGTGCTTTGCCTTTTAGTGTTGTCATTGCTTTTTTCACAATGTCTTCTTCTGACAATTTGCGCATGCCAACAGATTCAAATTTTGATGTTGGTACACGAAGTGTCATTTTATCTTGCTCAAAGTGGATGACAAATAATTCTAATTTTGCTCCTGCAATTTCTTCTTCTTCAATTGCAGTGATTTTGCCAACCCCATGAGAAGGATATACAATGTATTCGCTTGTGCGAAAACCGTTTCTTTGTTGCGCTTGTTTTCTAGCAGCCATACTCTCGTCCCAAATTTTGTTCACTAATGTGACTGCATTCGATGGTTGAACTGGTCGCCGCATGTGTTCAACCGTCTATGGACAATCACGAGCCTCAGACAGTGAATACCTTTTTTGAAATTAGGTATTACGGTACGGATTTTTTGCTTTTCCGCCGCCCTAATCGTATATTATT
Organism: Methyloligellaceae bacterium; assembly: GCA_965263345.1. GTDB lineage: Bacteria > Pseudomonadota > Alphaproteobacteria > Rhizobiales > CBDHHC01 > CBDHHC01. The sequence goes on along the minus strand of CBDHHC010000024.1, from coordinate 1,242,039 downwards.
TTATTATATAGTGTTATGGAAATAAATTAGATATTCCCATATAATTTAAGATCTCGAGAACCATTGAAGACAGAAAAACTGTTTGACTAAAATGAACGTTAGTCTCTGACTTCACTAAAAAACGAAAAAAAACAGCCCATTCAAATGTTTACTTCATAAACTCGGGCGAGATAGCTTCTAGCTTACTGTTCTTGTGATCTATAGAATTAAAGACATTAACACAAAGTTTATGATAATTAAACCCGTGTTAATAAAAAAAATTACATTTGAGGCGTAAATATACACAATAAATATTTTATCGTTAACGCGATAAGTGTGAGCCTTTTGCTCACACTGTGTCGTTCTTAATCGCCTGTTCCTGGTTTTTCAGAAAAGAGTTTTTCCAATTTACCAGTTTCTTTTTCATATTTATCGGCTTCAGGGTCAGGGTCTTTTTTCGTGGTGATATTTGGCCAGATTTCAGAGTATTTTTGGTTAAGTTCCAACCAGCTTTCTAAGCCAGGCTCAGTATCAGGCTTAATTGCTTCTACAGGGCATTCAGGTTCGCATACACCACAATCAATGCACTCATCAGGATGAATTACCAACATATTTTCGCCTTCGTAAAAGCAGTCTACAGGACAAACTTCTACACAGTCTGTATATTTACACTTGATACAAGCGTCTCCAACGATATAGGTCATATACCCTACTCCGTAATCGGCAGTGCCGCATTATTTGTGGTTAATGTATGTGAGCCCCAACAACTTTATTGATGTTTTATGAGGCCTTTGCGTATTCCCTATCGTAAAGTTTTTAAAAGTACAAGTGGGGTGGTCAGTAATTTTATGGAAATATCACATAAGTTTGAGGGGATCGTTTTATACCCGGTCTCCAAGTTCATTGTATATTTTCTGGAAATCTTCCTTATTTTTCATGCGCTTAATAAGTTCTTGAATTCCTTCTGGCCCGGCTTTGTCGAACCATTTTCTTACAATGCGATATGCAGGGGAATATATTTTATATGCTTCTTTAGAATTTTTAGCTGTTCTGCGCCATGTTCTGCTTGATGTTAATTCCATAACCTGTTTTTCAGAGAATTCATCAGGTCTGGGTGGGCCTGTGTATCTCTCGTCTTCTGAGATCAGGACTGCCAAGCCTTCATCGAACCAGGCTGGAAGTTTACGATATGACCTTAAAGCGCCAATTCTAGTGTGTAGCTCTATGTGGGCAAGTTCATGGGCAATAATTGCTGAATTTAGTCCTTTGGGAGATAATTTAATCGCCGTTGCTCCGTATGCCTCTCCTTTTGTTTTCCCTCCGCCGATAAAATCATGCTGGTCTTGGGAGACTGAAGCTATGATCAATGGATTAGATACCAGAGGGCCATAAACATTTTCGACTTGTTTTTTTGCCTGGAGATAATTTTTCGTCAAATTTTCTTTTTGTTTGCTCGTGGCTTTGCTCTCAATATAAATATTATGGGAGAAATTTTCATAACCGAAGCATGTTGGGCAGAAAAGAGCGGATAATGCGGGGTTCATAACACAAAATATAATCAAGGCCAGGACCGGCAGAAGTGTTACAATGATTATAAGACGCTTGAACATAATTTTATAGTCGCTTGTTTGTTTTTATTATACATTCACCATAATGCACTGTTATACTCATCAAATAGTTTTTTTGTAAAATAAAAGCAAGTGTGACCCATTAATATTACGCTGGCGTAACATATAAGGGACATTTCTTTGCGATATGATCTTTAAGAGGCTTATTGCTTTTTATTATGTAATTTTTTACTTATTGAAACTCTTGTCTTTTCCAAAAAGAAATTGAAACCATTATATAGTCTTGACGTAACCTGAAAGCGTGCTTACACAGCCTGTTATGAACAAATTTGATGATAAACCCTTAGAGCATATTCGGAACTTTTCCATTGTCGCTCATATTGACCATGGTAAATCGACACTTGCAGACCGTCTTATTCAGTTTTGTGGTGCGCTGACTGAGCGTGAGATGAAGGAGCAAGTGCTTGATTCTATGGATATTGAGCGCGAGCGCGGGATTACGATTAAAGCTCAGACGGTGCGGTTGGATTATAAAGCAAAAGATGGGATTACCTATCAGCTTAATTTGATGGATACGCCTGGGCATGTGGACTTTGCTTATGAGGTCAGTCGATCACTGGCCGCTTGTGAAGGGTCTTTGCTGGTGGTTGATGCGTCTCAAGGGGTTGAAGCGCAAACTCTGGCAAATGTTTATCAGGCGCTGGATAATGATCATGAGCTTGTTCCGGTTTTGAATAAAATAGATTTGCCTGCTGCTGAACCTGATCGCATTCGTGCACAGATAGAAGATGTCATCGGTATTGATGCGTCTGATGCCATTGAGGCGTCTGCAAAGACGGGGATTGGTATTGAGGATGTGCTTGAGGCGATCTGTAAGACACTTCCTGGTCCCAAAGGGGAAGCTGATAAGCCGTTAAAAGCTATGCTCGTCGATAGCTGGTATGATCCATATCTTGGGGTTGTGGTTCTGGTTCGGATTATTGATGGGCATCTAAAAAAGGGACAGAAGATAAAACTGATGTCGACAGGGGCGGTTTATCCTGTGGATCGGGTTGGTGTGTTTCGTCCGAAACAAGATATCTTGGATGTGCTCGGGCCTGGTGAGGTTGGGTTCTTTACAGCCGCGATTAAAGAGGTGGCTGATACGCGGGTTGGTGATACGATTACGGATGAGAAGAAGCCTTGCGCGGAAGCTCTTGAAGGTTTCCAGGAAGCTCAGCCGGTGGTATTCTGTGGTCTCTTTCCGGTTGATGCGTCTGACTTTGAGAACTTGCGCGAGTCTATGGGCAAGCTTCGTTTGAATGATGCGAGTTTTCAATATGAGATGGAAACGTCTGCAGCGTTAGGGTTTGGTTTTCGTTGTGGGTTTCTAGGCCTGCTGCATCTGGAAATTATTCGCGAGCGTTTGGAACGCGAATTTAATATTGATCTTATAACGACCGCGCCAAGTGTAGTCTATCATGTTTACATGACCGATAAGACGATGATTGAGCTGCATAACCCTGCCGATATGCCGGATGTGGTGCATGTTGATCATATTGAAGAGCCTTGGATTACAGCAACGATCTTGGTGCCGGATGAATTTTTGGGAGCTGTTCTGAAGCTTTGTGAAGATCGTCGTGGAAGACAACAAGAACTGACTTATGCGGGCACGCGGGCGATGGTGGTTTATGAGCTACCGCTCAATGAAGTGGTGTTTGATTTTTATGATCGGTTAAAGTCGGTCACGCGTGGGTATGCGTCGTTTGATTATCAGATGATTGGGTATGAGACGGGTAATCTGGTGAAGATGTCTATTCTTGTGAATGCAGAGCCGGTTGATGCGCTTTCTATGATGGTGCATCGGGACCGTGCTGAAGCGCGTGGGCGTGCGATGTGCGAGCGGCTGAAAGATCTTATTCCGCGCCATCTGTTTAAGATCCCGATTCAAGCTGCGCTGGGTGGTAAGGTTATTGCCCGTGAGACGATTGCGGCGATGCGTAAAGATGTGACCGCGAAATGTTATGGTGGTGATATTACCCGTAAGCGGAAACTGCTTGAGAAGCAGAAGGCCGGTAAGAAGAAGATGCGCCAGTTTGGTAAGGTTGAAATCCCACAAGAGGCTTTTATAGCCGCCCTAAAAATGGACGACAATTGATAATCCTTCAAAAATTCTCTAGAAACTTTGTTAGTTGTACACTTATCAAATGTATATAACTTATTTGTGATCAAATTTTTATGGATCTGTAACACTTTATCAGCTTATCTGTTTTCGTTATTCAACATGAATAATACTTGTTAATGGAGATGAGAATGAAAACGATTAAGTTATTCATAATTTCAACGATTGCCATATTTTTTCTAAGTATTGCGTCTGTAAGTTTTGCTGATAAAAACATTGTGGATATTGCTGCTTCTCAAGAGAAATTGAGCACTGTCGTAAAAGCATTAAAAACAGCCGAGCTTGTTGATACTCTTAAAGGTAAAGGCCCTTTCACCGTCTTTGCTCCGAGTGATGAAGCATTTGCTAAATTGCCTGAGAAACTCAGAAAGAAGCTTCTTGAGCCTGCATCTGATAAATACAAAAAATATCTTGTAAGGCTTTTGACATATCATGTTGTTGGTGAAAAGTTTGGATCAGGCGACATTGCGGGCAAAGCAAAAACTGTCAAAACAGTTGAGGGTTCGGATGCTAAGATTGATGCTACCAAAGATGTGATGTACGAAAGTGCTAAGGTTACGAAAGCTGACCTTAAGGCCTCTAACGGTGTTATTCATGTGATTGATACAGTTATTTTACCACCAGAGTGGCGTGGGTCTTTCGCAGAAAAATTTGGTAATAAAGAAGCGCCACGTGGATCCAACACACCACGCGGATCAAACTAATTTATCTTTATATCTCGTTTTTTGAGATTTCAGGCAATAGATGGTATTGTTGTTGATTTTCAAGAGGAATATTATCTATTGCCTATAATATTGCGTATTTCTGCATCTTAACTTAATATTCACCATTATATTTTTTTGGGAAAATAGTCCTTGACATGCATACCATGGTAAGCTATTTATTACGCAAGCTAGGAAATTCATGGCATTAGCCACAAAATCCATTCAAAGCTTTTGTTATATTGACAATCAGCTTTTTTCTATAGGCTGGTTTTTCGAGTAATTTTTCTTCGTCTTTATTTTTTATGACGCCGAGTTCTATCAGGACTGCCGGCATTTTGGCGGTTTTTAGGACAGCAAATGGGGCTTCGTAAATCCCTAAGTTTTTATCTAAAAGTGTTCTATTTTCACCTTTGATGGGTTCGGCATGATGAAGGGTTGGTGTTAAGCCATCTTCTTTAAAGACAGTCGCTATTTTTTTGGCAAGATCGAAGCTTTTTTTGAATTTTATGTTTTTTTCTGAGATGAAAAAAGAGTGGCCTTTAAATTTGTTGGAATAGGTTTGTTTGGTTCCGTTATAGGTCCATTTTTTGATATATTTTGGATTTAAGGAATCGTGATGGATAGAGATAAACAGATCAGCCTTTTTTTGAGCTGCAATTTTTGTTCGGGTTGATAATCTAATATTTTTGCCAGATTGGTTTATCATGAAAAATTCGAAGTTTTTGTTGGCTTTATTATGGGATATAAATTCTTCTACAAATCTTTTGTTAAAGGTAAATTCTGGTTTGCCTCTTGCACTGATCGCGCCAGGTCTTTTTATGCTATGGCCAATATCTAATGCTACTTTTAATGTTTTATTTTCACAGGTGTGTTCCGCTGCATTGACCATCTGGTGAGATGATAAAAAAATGCATAGAAAGAATAGGAAAAGGATATAGTTTTTTTTCAACATTATCCTCCCCAATCTTTTAAACGCTCAATTCTTCTTCTATAGGATTTTCCGACACATGGAACATTTTTAGGCATACTTTTCGTCCGGTTAACCAGAAACGTTGTTCCTGCACAAGGAGGTCTGCATTCCGCTTATTTAATCGCCCTTTTGCGCGAAAAAACATTTCAGCCATCATGTTGTCCAGCTGAGCCAGATGTGGGTTATTACAAATCAGGTTTTCAATGATGCCCAATTTACCAGCACAATTAAAACTTGGTTTAGTACTATATTTGGAGAGATCATCCTCAGGTTTTATTTTTTGTAAATTGAGTTTTTTGATTTTTACCTGAGCAATATCTGTAAATTTGCCGTTGGGATATTTATTCAAATAAGATTGAAATAAGCTTTTTTCGCCAAGATCTTTGATACTGTCCCAATAAAGCTGTTCTTCTTTAGCTGCCGATAACTCTCTGGAGAGATTATCATGAGCCCTGTCTGCTAGGAATTGTAGAGTTTTTTGCTTTCGCTTTGCTTGGATTAAACGAGAAATCGCTTTCCAGTTTAGAGACACGCGTTCTGGTCTTTGTCTGTTGTTGGTTGCTTTTTTGACATCTCGTTGAACGGCTTTGAGCATGATTTCAATATCTATGCCTGGGCGTTCGATATGTTTGAGCAAGCGCTTGCGTAAATGGACTATGTTTGCCTGGACCATCATCGGCGACTTTGCCAGGCTCTGTTGCAAAGACGACAAGAGATTCTTTCGTTCCCGGGATCAATAAGGCTTAATCCTCTTGATACAGCCGCGCTTCTAGAAGCAGAGCCTAATGAACGTTTTAGGGTTTCTGCTAACGGATTATCTCTACAAGCATCCAAGAAAACTAAATTTATCCTCGTTTTGCAGAGACATCTCGCTCAGGATCTGATCAATTGGTGTAGTTTCCTGACGAAGGCGGAATTGGTTGCTTAGTTTTGCATCAACAGGCACGATAAAGTTTTTGCCCTTAAAGCTGATGCCATGGCCGGCATAATAAAACAGGCCAACATCAGCGCCATTTAATTTGTCGACGAAAGTGCTTAAAACGCCCGCCAGGCTTTCGATGGTGACATCATTTGCGGCGACAACCTCAAAGTTTAGTCGTTTTAGCGAAGCGGCTATGGCAGTGGCATCATTGATTGGGTTTTTGAGTTTTTGGGTATGTTGATAATTGGAATTACCAATCACCAAGGCCACCCTTTTTTTAGCCAATGCTGGTGAGTTGAGTAATAATACAGAAAAGATAATTGTATAAATAAGTCGCGAGATCATAAGATGTGCCAATTGGTCCTGAATTTATTTGTTTTTGTAAATTATCCCATTTCAAAAGCTTTGGGTAGATGTATGAAAAGCATATAGCTCCAAACTTTCTAATATATTGAATTTTTATCAGAGGCTGTATTAACTGGAGATGAAAGGTCTTTACTGAAATTTTACTATAAAAATTATTTTAGGAATAAATACCTTGACATGCCTGTGGTGCTGTGTTATGTTTTAGGTATGATGGTGAGATTAAAGCTCTCGATCTTTAAACGGAATGGTCTTATTATCCTTTGAACTGCCATTCTTTGCGGCAATTCTGAAATTCTTACCATGGAGTAGTTTTCGTTGCCAGGAGCGCTCTTTTTCTAGGGTTAGGCTTTCTGTTGCGGTCCAGGTTGATTGAATGAGTTTTTTGCTGGCACCGACTGAGTCTGGTGATCTGGTTATGATTTCTTCACAGATTTCCATGGCTTTGGAGAGTGGATCATTGCTTATATGAGTTACGAGACCTAGAGCTTTGCTTTCATCGCCGGTGATAATACGACCTGTCATGGTGAGTTCTTTTGCAATATCTATGGGCATGAGTTCTCGCATCAAGGCAATGCCACCCATATCCGGTATGAGGCCCCATTTGGCTTCCATCAGGGAGAGTTTTGCATCTGGCATGCTGATGCGGATATCTGCGCCAAGGGCCAATTGAAGACCTGCGCCAAAGCAATTGCCATGAATAAGAGCAATAACTGGAACAGGGATATCACGCCAACCCATGGACCAGGTTTGCAAGAGATTGCGCCAGGGTTGCCAGAGGCGGAGGTAAAAAGCTAAGAGTTGTCTTTTATTTTTTGTGAGTGTTTTGATGTCAAGACCAGAGCAGAATGATGGTCCATCACCTTGAAGAATGATAGCTCTAACTGATCTATTTTTTTTTAATTTTCTTTGTGTCATGACAACAGCTTTCAGCATATCAATGTCCATGCTGTTATGTTTGTCTGCACGGGTTAGAGTTACAAAGGCGATATTATTTTTGATTTCTAGATGAATACGATTGGTCAAGATGTGTGCCTCAGTTTTCTATCTTTGCTTTCTTAGACCAGTCTGGGTAGATCTTTTTCATTCGCTCAACTGAGTCTGTGATTATGTCTTCTAATATTTTTTGGTCAATATTTTCAAGCTTGGTAATGTAAAGACAGGAAACGCTGTGTTTGTGTTTGCCAAGTTTTTCAAGTTGTTTTTCATATTGTTTGAATCCTGGCATAATGTAGATGGTTAGTGATGTTTTGCGTGGAGAAAAGCCAGTGATGAAAGAGTTTCCACTGTGTCCAGAGTCATATTTATAGTGATATTGGCCATAGCCAATGATGCTATCGCCCCACATTCTAGGTTCTAGATCAATTATGCGATCCATTAGGTCTAACATTGTGTTCGCATCTTTTTGGCGGGTTTTATGTTCTATTGATGCCAGGAATTTTTGAATATCAGCCTTGGTTGGTTTTGTTTTATTCTCAATCATTTTTACGCTCTGCATTTGCGATTTTTTTGAAAAGAAACTGGGACATAATTTTATTGAAATCACATATTATTAAGTACAAAAATCATAAAAAGGATAATGTAACAATGCTAGATAAGTATATAGAAGTTGCAGGAGAAGGCAAATATTACAAAGTTGCTAAAGAATTTAATTTAGAGTTGGAGATTTATAGTAATTCTAGTAAGGTCACTAGAGTTGAACGCCATGTCAGTAAAAAAGCTATCGACGAGATTGTTGAAACAGTTGTGGCCAATGGTTTTCCTAGGAGTGATATTGCTTTTGGGGGAATGAATGATCAAATTACTTGGTGGCGGAAAAATGATGTGCAAAGAAATGCAACTAAATTGCTTTTTACAAGTCAAGATCAGGACTTGCTATTCATGATACCTATATGGGTAGATAACCTCTCGTTTCAAAAACTAAAATATAGATATTCCAATTTTCATCCGGTATTTGAACCAGAAACTCCTGATGCGGAAGAGAAGGCATTTTCTGAAGCTGTTACACATGCTCAAACTATTGCTAAATCCATTGCCTTAGCTGGTGGTGTTAGACTTGGTAAGCTGATGCAGGTACAAGAATTTGGATTTAGTAAAAAGGGTAGTGGGTATCAAGGAGATTATGATTGGGATAATTATATGTATGCACTTCCAGTCGCGGGCTCTAATGCGAGACATGTTGGCAATACACAAGACATCAGTTTGAATGAAATTGGTATCCCACGCCAGACACTAACAGTAAAAGTTCGGGCAAGATTTCAGTTAGGTGATTAGTTCCCAAGTTAATTGGAAGGCTTTTAATCTTCTTCTAAAAGTCTTGCCGCTATTGGATGAACATCGTTGGTGCCAATGATCCAGACATATTGATTGCCCATTGAGAATATTGGGTCAAAGCTTTTGCTTAAAATATTTTGAGCCTGTCCGCAATTTCCAAATGTAGGCATAATAAGACGGGCATTGTTTGATACAAAACATCTCTGACCAATGGCTTTGGTTTCTGACTTTTGTTTTGCTATCGGGTTCATATAACCAGCTATTTCACGTGCAATTGGTGCTAATGTTGGTTTGTGTCTGAAAGTTATGCCATTCAGGATGAAGTGATCAGCAATGATTGCATTTAAGTCCTTTAGATAGTCTGGTGATTGATCATTTAGCACCCAGAAACAATCATAGGTATTTTGGATATCTTTGAGGCGTTGTTTGCTTTCTTCATCAAGAATTGTATTGTCGGTAATTCCTTTGTCATGGCACCCTAGGATGATTATGCGTTTTGCGTCATAATATTTGGCTGTGTCAGAAATACGAATAAGGGTTGCTCTTGTCTCATGGGTTCTTAATGAGAGTGCTTCTTGAGGTGCAATTTTATCATTCTTTATCGAAGGATCAGATATGATCAATGTTTTCTCTGAAGGCCAGAATAATGCACCACTTATATCTGCTATCAGAGACTTTCCTGCTAGCAAAATACGCGTATAATTCTTTTGTGACCAACTGGTACGATTATATTCTATTTTATGATAACTCATGGGTGCCTTCATCCTCCGGTGTAAATTTTGTGGGTTTACACCTTAAAATTTAGTTAATTTAGGGTTTTGGCTGGTTTTACTGTTATTTTTGATGATTGATGTCAGAATTTGGTTGTGTCGTTTTTCAACCAGATTTATGAGTATTATTGCTGAAAAAATCAATGAAAATTATAAGAAAGGCGCTGGCAGATGGATTTGGAAAAGGTTTTTGGTGGTAGCCCATTAGGTGTTCTTTTACGTCTTGTTATTATTTCACTTATTGTTGGAGTGGTTTTAGCTGCTTTTGACCTTCAACCTGCTGAACTGGTTCGCATCATAAAAGATCTGGTTGTTCGCATCTATGAACTTGGATTTGATGCAATTGGTTGGATTTTTGATTATTTCCTACTTGGAGCGGTCATTGTCTTTCCAATATGGATTATTGTTCGTTTGATAAAATCTATTGGACGCAAAGACACCAGTGCTTAAACCTTGCTCGGATTTAATTTATGGCTCTGAATATACTTTTAAAAGCAGGTATTGGCGATGCCTGGGGGGTGTGTTTTGAATATGCTCCACAAGATGTGATCAATCAGCGTATTGATGAATGGTGTTATTTTTCTCATCATAAATATAATATTGGTGACGGGAGGTACTCTGATGATCTACAAATGCATTTGGCTGTTGCAGAGGTGTTGTTAGACGGGCCTCCTTATAATGAGAATGATTTTGTTGAGTCTTTTGTTCGTGCATTTAAAAGAGACGTTCGTGAGGGGTATGCCGGTCGATTTTATGAATTCTTGCAATCTGTAGAAGATGCAGATGATTTTCGGACGCGCATTAAAAATGACAGTGAGAAAAGCGGTGCTTCCATGCGGGCAGCCTGTCTTGGTGTATTAAGTGATATTAATGATGTGATGGAAGTTTGCGCAGTTCAAGCAAGGACAACACATAATACGCCTCTTGGTATTTTTGCTGCTCAGGCCTCATCTTTGATGTTACATTATTTGTTGTATCAGAAAGGTGAACGTACTGATCTACCAGCTTTCTTGGAGCAACATATTCCTGAGATTAACTGGAGAGATTTGCCTGAACTTAAAATAGGACATCGCGGCGTAGATAGTGTTAAAGCTGCCTTACGGGCCGTGATTTCTGAACATTCACTCATTGATATGTTAAAATCTGTTATTTCCTGCGGTGGAGATACTGATACGGCAGCGACGATCGCTTTGGGGGTTGCCAGCTGTGCGAAAGATGTTGATCAGTTTCTCCCTCAGAGTTTGTTAGATGGATTTGAGGATGGAGACTACGGCAAATCTTATGTTATAGAGATGGATAAAAGGCTTTCTGAATTTGCCAGCGATCAAGGAGCTCCAGTTTAATGAGTATTCTTATGCGATGTGAATATGGATAGAAAGCTTACTCATCGCGATATCCTTGTTGTTGCGATTCCAATTATGTTATCTAATGTTACGACTCCTCTTCTTGGGGCAGTTGATATGACAGTCATTGGACAGCTTAATCAAACACATTTGCTCGGTGCAATTGCAATCGGAGCTCATATCTTCTCCATGATTTTCTGGACGTTCGGTTTTTTGAGGATGGGAACAACTGGGTTTACTGCTCAAGCAGAAGGGGCAGGGCAAGATGGTGAAGTGTTTGCGGTTTTGGTGAGAGCTTTATTAATCGCTTTTTGTGCCGGAATTATATTTATTCTTTTACAGCCAATTCTGAAGCATATATCATTTTATTTAATGCCAGCTTCAGATGAAGTGGAAGCTTCAGCAAAAATTTATTTTGATATTCGGATCTGGAGTGCACCAGCGACTTTTGCAAATTATGCTTTGTTGGGCTGGTTTATTGGCCTTGGTCGATCCGATCTTGCTCTTTATTTGCAATTATTACTTAATGGTTTGAATATTGGGTTAGATCTCCTTTTTGTCATGGGGCTTGGTTTTGGGGTCTCAGGTGTTGCATATGCAACTTTGCTTGCTGAAATTATTGCTGTTTTGGCTGGGATCTTTCTCGTGTCACGTAAAATAAATATCAAGCAAGCTCTTATATTGCATTGGGATAGTTTATTTAGACTCACAGATCTTAAGCGCATGCTATCGGTTAATAGTGATATCATGATCAGAACATTATGTTTGTTGTTTGCTATAACATTTATGACAGCTCAAAGTGCGGGCATTGATGATATTACTCTGGCTGCTAATGCTGTCCTGCTGACGTTATTTGGCCTTTCGGCTTATTTTCTTGATGGTTTTGCTTATTCTGCTGAGAGGTTTGTTGGATATGCTTTTGGTAAGAAGAATATTGACCTTTTAAAACGTGCGGTTTTTCTTTCTAGTTTTTGGGCCTATATCTTTGCATTTCTTGTATCGTTTGCATTTTGGGTATTTGGAACTGAAATGATTGAATTTATTACCCCAACCCAAGAGGTACAAGAAACAGCAAATCGTTATTTGATATGGGTTGTTCTTATTCCGGTTATTGGAGTCGCTTGTTTTCAACTTGACGGCATTTTTATTGGAGCAACCGCCACAGTTGATATGCGTAATATGATGATACTTAGTCTTGCCCTTTATTTATTAAGCTGGGTACTATTAGAACCTATTTTCGATAATCACGGTCTTTGGGGTGCTTTTTTGCTGTTTTTTGTTTTTAGAGGTATTACTTTAGGGTATCGTTATCCGGTCCTTGTGAAATCTTTGCAGACTTAGAGTTATAATGTGATTTCATCTGGGTTCTCTGCCCATGCATCAGCTTGTGAACCTGTTATCTGGGATATGCTCTGTAGATTATTTACTTCCATGTGATTTATAAGATGTTTTTTTATTTTTGAGATTAAGCCAGGGCCTTTGTAAACCAAGCCTGTATAAAGTTGGATGAGAGATGCACCTGCTTGGATCTTTGCCAAAGCGGTTTCACCTGAGTCTATTCCACCCACACCAATTAATGGAATTGCACCTTTGGTTTGTCTATATACTTTGGCGAGCACATGTGTTGAGTTTTGAAAGAGTGGTTTGCCGGAAAGTCCTCCGGATTCTCCAGCCAGTCCACTTTCGTGTAATCCATCTCTTGAGGTTGTGGTATTGGAAATTATGATTCCATCTACCGCATTTATTAAAAGGCAATCAATAATTTGAGGTAATTCATCATCAAAAATATCAGGAGATAATTTAACAAGAATTGGGCGCCAAGGATGTCCACCAGACATTAAGGCTCCTCTTGTGGCCATTAACCAAGACAGGAGTTGATTGAGTTTTTCCGGATTTTGCAGGTCTCTTAAACCAGGTGTATTTGGAGATGAGATATTAATCGTAAAATAGTCTGCTAATTGGTTTAGGTTTTGTATCCCAGAAACATAATCTTCATTAGGGTTTTGGCTGTTTTTGTTTGCTCCAATATTTATTCCTACGATTCCATTTTTATGGTGTGTGGAATAATTTTGAGTAAATTTTGAAAACCCCTGGTTGTTAAAGCCCATTCTGTTTAATATAGCCTGGTCTGAATAGAGGCGGAATAACCTTGGTTTTGGATTACCGTTTTGAGGTTTTGGGGTTAAAGTTCCCACTTCCACGAAACCAAAACCTAAGTTTAGAAGATGATGAGGCACACGCCCGTTTTTATCAAATCCCGCTGCAATTCCTATAGGGTTTGGAAAAGAGTACCCAAAGATATTTTGATTAAATCTTATATCGTCTTCATGAGATTGCTTCGGGTATATCCCATATTCTAGTGTTCTTAAAGTTACCTCGTGGGCTGTTTCCGGTGGCAGGATACGCATGAGAGGTGTAAGTAAATTAAATAAATTTAGGAGCATTCTTATATGTTCTCGGGTAGAAGATGGCACCCATCTGATTGTTTTTTTATTTCTTTTACCCAAAGAACACTATGTGTTTCAAGTTTTCCGTAAATATGGGGGAATAATTCCCCATTTCTTGCAGGTTCATATTTTAGATTCGAGGATATTTTTTCTTCTTCTATTGCGATGAGCAGTAAGTTTTCTTGATTTGAGAAGTGTTTTGAAAGTGTGCCTTCGAGCTGGCTTTTGGTTGATAAATGAATGAAGCCATCTCGAATATCATGTTCAGATCCCTCATAGATGCCTTTTTCCAGGGCTTTTGTCCATTCTTTCTCGTTGCATATTTTATAAATAATTTTGTTTGTCATATCTGTTTAATTTTTTTGGGGATAACCACTCATCTAATAAGATTGTTGGGTTTTTCCTCTATGTTGGCGCGCACGCATAAACTTCCTAGATTTTCTCCATCTTGAACCTTCAAGGTTTTGAGCGTCTTCAGAGTTGCTTAATCCTAACTTTGTTAGTGATTGAGCTCCATATCGTTTGCCTTGCTCCTGGAGAAATTTAGAGTTTTTATTTAACAGGGCACGTGCTTCAGAAATTTTACCCTGATCTCGTAACTTTACAGCTTTTTCGTTTTCTAGAATACCGATTTGTGTAGCTACTGATGTCATTACTTTTGTATTTGCGTTTGCCTCCCACTCTTTTTCCGAAGTTACGAGTTTAACTGTCAAAGTATCATTTTGTTTCTCTCGAGATTTACTGTCCATATTTAAATAGCGAACATTAATATTGGCAACTTTTAGCTCTTCGGCAGATATATTTGACGGAACCTGTAACTCTATAATGAATTCTTTTTTTTGTGACGCGTAAATCTGGTTAAGGCGGAAGTTTGCTTTGTTTGATTGAATTTTAGCTTTTCGTCCTAAAGAACGAATAGGTTTAATACCTTCTTCTAATATTATTTCTATCTCAATATCTTGGGCAATTACAGATAGGACATCTCCAAATTCACTGTCAAATATTTTTACAAGTTGTTCTTCATCCTCAACAAAAGCATGATTGCCATCACTGTTAAAAGCAAGTTTTGCCATAAGATCTTCATTGTAACCCAATCCTAAACCAATTGTGGTAACAGAAATGCCATCAGCTGCAACCTGCTGACCAAGTTTGCCTAGTTCTTCTGGAGAGTTTGGACCAACATTTGCTAAGCCATCTGACAAAAGGATGACGCGGTTGACTTTGTTTTGTGATAAAAATTCTTTAACTTGCCCAATGCCTGATGTTACTCCAGCATAAAGTGCAGTTGTTCCACTTGATTTTAAACGATCAACTTTGTCTGTGAGAGCTTTTTTATCAGTCACTTTTGTTGCGGGTATTAAAACTTCGACTTTATTATTATAAGCAATTACAGATATGATGTCATTTTCGTTGAGACGATTTATGGCCATAGCTGCTGCGTCTTTTGCTCGTGCGAGCTTTGCACCGCTCATTGATCCAGATTTATCTATAACTATTGATAAATTAACGGGAGTTCTTTCTTCTTTTTCTGTTTGTTCTTCACCATGTATTTGAATTTTTAAATAGGCATTTTGTGTCTTATTTTTCAAAAGAACTGAGTGACCAAGTTCCGACCTTATATTAATTGGTGGTTTTGCTGATGCTGGAAAATTCGTGGTTAGCAATATTAAGAGGCAGGTAATTGTAGATATTATAGCGTTCATCCTCATGGGGCGCTCCCGATTTAATTTTCTATATATATCAGTGTTATTGTCTTATGTGCATATGTCTTGTTTCATAAGATTGGTGATCACATCTATGTGATAATAGGTAAGAATGTTTTTGGAAAAACCAAGAGGGA
Organism: Methyloligellaceae bacterium; assembly: GCA_965263345.1. Taxonomy (GTDB): domain Bacteria; phylum Pseudomonadota; class Alphaproteobacteria; order Rhizobiales; family CBDHHC01; genus CBDHHC01. The sequence goes on along the minus strand of CBDHHC010000024.1, from coordinate 1,226,698 downwards.
CTTTTTAAATTTTCGTTAATGATTTTTTCTTTTATTTTTTATGATTGTATAAAATTCTCACAAAAGAATAGAAAATATTAACTATATAAGGATTAGGTGATTATAGAAAATTTACTTGGGCAAATTAATTTACAATTTTTTTGTAGTTGAGTTTGCTAATAGAACTTTAATCTCGAAGTCTTGCTCTGTAATTGCAGAGTATTTGCAGTTATGTAACTATAGGTTGTGTTCATGTCAGTTCGTTTAAAATCTGAATCAGTTTCTCAAAATACTAAAACGTCTCTTTTGGGGCAAAAAAACGGTTTGGTGGCCGATGTTGAACATGATCAGAAAAGTTCTTGTAGTCAATATATTAAAGGTTATGAAGAGCAGATTTCCAAAATAGCTGCTGCGGTGTCTGATAGATTCTCTGAGGGTTTTGAGGGCTCGGATAATAATATTGAGCATCAAGTGTTGCCAGAAAATATCAAGGAAGAAATTCAATCTCTTATTTCCGCATCAGTTAAAATTGGAAGTGTCATTAAATATTTTCATGAAGTTGCAAATAAAACGAATTTGTTTGCCTTGAAATTTACATCAGATGCTTTGCATAGTTCTCAGAATTTTTCTACCATTGCATCGGAAGTGAAAACGATGGCTGAAGAAACACATTCTTCGGCAGAGAAAATCTATTCCTGTATGTACTCGATACAACAGACTATAGTTGAGATTATTGACCGACGGTTTGAAGATTACAAGCACATAAGTGTTGATCGTAAAATATTTGAATATACTGAGGATAGTTCTGTTAATGGGGAAGAAAAGGTTCTAGGAGAAATAGATCAAAAGATATTGAACTCTTTGATTGATGAGCTTCATAAACTCCGTGCAAGTCACAAGGTTGATCAATCTTATAATGAACTTGGTAACTTTGCGGACCAGTTAAATCAGGAAATCAATCACTTGAGGGCACACTTACGGGCCAGTTAAGGTCAGTTCGCGATCTTAAATATTTTTGAAGTGCCCTTGAGCTTTTTTTGTGATTTCTTGCAGTTTTTCCTGGCTGATATCACTGGTAATGGCAAAGTTCAAATTATCCTTGTACCAGTAATAACAATTTATTTTATCATTTGACCAGAACGTTGGTGGTCTGTTTTGTGCTATATAGTTTTGAGCCACAAATAGAGTCACTCGTTTTCCTTGTACATTTTCATACATGAACAAAGCTGCTGGTTTATTTGCATATGCCAAAACTCTTCCACCTAAGAGTTTAAATCCTGTTGTCGATAGTTCTGGTGGTGTTATTTGTTTTCCTGTTCTGTACTTTATCCAAGCTAAAAGGTAGTTTTTTTGAGGTTCTGCAAATTCTACAGGACGCGTTAGATCTTGTGCAAAAACAATGTGAGAGCTTATCGCCGCATATGCAAATTTTGGCCATTTTTTCTTGAGAGGGCTCTGATTAATATAAAACCCCAGCATTGTACCAATTGTAAGAAATATTAGAGATGCGGCAAGTGTTTTCCATGAAAACTTTTTTGCACTAGGGGTGGATCTATTTAGGGCAGTTTGTATTGCTTTTGGGATCTTCTCTTTGGCAATTGGATCATAGACTTCTTTTAACTTATCTTTTTGTGATTGCCAAATAGATAGCTCTTTTATGTATTCAGGGTTTTGTTTTAGCCAAAGTTCAACTTCAGTATTGGCCTCATGATCTAGTTCATTATCTAGAAAAGCATGTAGTGCTGCTTCACCAACAATTTGGTCTTCAGTCATTTTTTTGCCTCTCCAATAATAATTGATTATTTGTCATTAGTGTTTTGAGGCGACTGCGAGCACGACTTAGACGTGACATTACGGTTCCTATAGGTGTATCTATGATATCTGCGATTTCAGCGTAACTCATTTCTTCAATAGCAACTAGAATAAGAACTTCACGTTGTTCATTGGGCAAATATTCCATTGCTTTGGCGATATCTGTAATAGCCATATGATGTGATTGTTCTGGCGCTTGGATAAGCTTTTGTTCTGAAACATCATCTATATTCAAATGAAGACCACGTTGGTCTTTTTGTCTTAAATTATTTAAATGTAAATTTCTAAGTATTGTAAAAAGCCAGGTTCGAAGGTTTTTTGTTTCATCAAAAAGGTGAAGTCGCGTTAATGCCCTTTCTATGCAGTCCTGTACAAGGTCATCTGCAAGTGACGAGTTGCCTGTCAAAGCATGGGCAAACCTACGCAAATAGGGCACTTGCGCCGCAACACTTAGGCTTATATCTGTTTTTTGCCGACCCACTCTGTTATGACCTCTTCAAATATTTTTTAAATTGAGGGACACATTATTATATTCATTCTCTTTATATTAGATTTGGCTATTTAGCTCTAGAGTAAAATCATTATAATTTATTATTTGTTCCTATGAAGACAGGATTTTTTGTCCTATCATGATTGAGTGCCTCAAAAAGGCTAAAACATCTTTTTCTCTATTATCAAGTTCTATTATCTTAGACCCAAGTGTTACAGCTCCAACGAAACCTCGCAAATGCCAATGTCCAATAAAGGGCAAATCAGGTAAGCCTATTGGTTTAAGATAAGGCCATGGTGTTACATAGTAGTACGGTTCATTATAATATTCGTCGCCAGGGGATAGACCGACACTTATTACGGGCATCGTTTCTGGACTATAGCTTCTAACTTGCAATGTGTGCGCCATATCGAAATGATGTGGCCAGCAGTTAATATTTGAAATATATGAAAATTGTTTTGAAAAGTCGGAATTGATTACCTTCATTGTATTGTATGCATCGTCAAACCAGAAGCTTAATTCTCTTAGCCCAAGAGCCGTATCGATCTGGTCATAACTTGCATTATTTTTGAGTGGGTGATGCTCAATAGAATAGGGTAATGGAATATCTATAGGTTCTGTAGGAAAGCCCATATCTTGAATACAACCTTTTACCCATTCACCAACTTCATTATCCGTTTTGCCGTCTAAAGATAGCTCATCAATGAGTTCGTTTGAAGTTGTACAAAAAAGTAGAAGCTCGGGAATAACCAGACCAAAATATATACCATTAGGAAGAAATTTTGTTGTTAAGGCGTTATCTTCGGGTATCCAGGATAAACATGTATGACTGTCATCAGGCTTACTTTGTATGTAACCTCTTGCTATTCTGGCTAACCATTGAACAGCATAATGTGCATTTAAACGGGCTTCATTAAGGCTTTTGGGCGCTAATGCGCCCGCATTAAATCTTAGGTTGTTATACATTCTCTATACTATATTCATTCCATTTTGTGTTGGTATGAGATAATGTAGGCTAAAAAGGTTTTCTTTATCCGTCCAGTGTTTTAAGACAGACCAATCTGCTTCTGAGGCAAGTTGTTTAAAACTCTCAATAGAATATTTATGTGAGTTTTCTGTATGGATTGTTTCTCCTTTTTCAAACTCAAATTTGTAACCTAAGATATTTACAGTCTGATTTGTCAGACTCTCAATATGCATTTCTATTCGTTTTGAATGTTCATTATATATAGCTTTGTGTTCATAAGCATTAATATCAAAATTACCATCTAGTTCCCGGTTAATTCGAGATAGCAGATTTAAATTGAACGAAGCGGTTACTCCAGAGGAGTCATCATATGCTGGGATTAATATTTCAGGACATTTTTGAAGGTCTATGCCAATTATTAAACCACAATTTTCTCCAAGAATTTGTTTTGCAGTTTTTAAAAACTCTATTGCTTCATGCTTTTCGAAGTTTCCCAGAGTTGAACCAGGGAAAAAACCTAAATTAAAAAATCCTGATTTAATTGGCGGTAATTTTATTTCTTGTGTAAAGTCGGCGTGCAAGGGGATTATCTCAAGATCTTGAAAACGTCTCTGTAAATATTTTGTTGCATCTATTAAAGCAGAGTTTGATATATCGATTGGGATATAAGCTTCTAAATTATGTAATGCTTCTATCAATAGGGGTGTTTTTTTACTTGATCCAGATCCAAACTCAATAAGTATTGTTTTCTCGTCAGTTATTTTTGCTATTTCAGCGACAGATTTTTGAAGAATTGTAATTTCTGTACGTGTTGGGTAATATTCTTCAACATTTGTTATATCTTCAAATAGCTCAGACCCTTTTGTATCGTACAAAAAACGGGATGGAATTTTTTTTTGCTGATTATCTAAACCGCTTAAGACTGCATGTGCAAAGTCTTCTGATATTTGTTTGTCTGTGAGATTTATACTCATATTATTCTCTTTAATTTTTTTACAAAGACGGAGATTGGCTTAATAGTCTGCAGCTAGACGTAGGCCCATAAATTGCCATCTTTCATGAGGGCAAAAGAAGTTTCGGTAAGTGTTACGGATGTGGTCTTTAGGTGTTACGCAGGAACCACCACGAAGAACATATTTGTTGCTCATAAATTTACCGTTATATTCTCCGATTGCATCTGGGGATGCCTTAAAACCAGGATATGGAGTATATGGACTTTGTGTCCATTCCCAGACATCACCATAGGTTTGTAACAGTTTTATTTCACTTTGTTTTGCTGGTAGGGGCCTTAACATTTTTGATGAAAGTGTATTTCCAGATATAGGAAGATTTTTATTAGCGAACTCCCATTCAAATTCTGTAGGTAAACGTTTTCCTATCCAACGAGCAAATGCATCTGCTTCATAGTAGCTTACATGTGTGACTGGAGCATTTAGGTTTAGGGGTTGCAAACCCCGCAATGTCATTTGGTGCCATTGGTCTTTTATTTTCAGCCAATATAAAGGGGCCTGCCACGCTTCTTGCTGAACTGTGCTCCAGCCATCATCAAGCCAGAGATTTACTTTTTGATATCCTTTATCTTCTATGAATTCGATCCATTCAGAATTTGTGATCAACCTATTTGATAAAACAAATGGGGCTAGATATTGTTTGTGGGTAGGGCCTTCAATATCATAGGCAAAATTATTCCCCTGATAACCAATTTCAACAAGGCCACCTTCATACTTTTGCCAAGTGAGTTCAACTAGATTTTGATCAATTTTTAGCGGTTCCGGATTTTTATATGCTGGAAATAGCGGATTTAGGGCAAATACACTTAGAATATCAGTTAGAATTAATTCTTGGTGTTGTTGCTCATGATTGATTCCTAGTTTTATTAAATTACTAAGGTCGTTGGATAATTCGTGATTGTAGTGATCGAATAGTTTTTCTAAGTTTTCATCAACATACGCTCGATAATCTTGAACCTGTTTGGCATTTGGCCTTGTTAAAAGGCTGCGTTGTGGGCGTGGTTGTCTAGGGCCAACATTATTATAGTAGGAGTTGAAACAGTATTCGAATTTAGCATCAAAGATTTTGTATAAAGGTAGATACTTTGATAAGATAAATGCTTCAAAAAACCATGTGGTATGAGCAAGATGCCATTTTGTCGGGCTAGCATATTCAGCTGATTGTACAACCTGGTCTTCAGCGCTTAATGGAGAGGAAAGTTCTTTCGTCAGTTCTCTAGTTGATTGTAGTTGATTATAAAGAGTAAAGCTTTGATTTATATTTAGGGCTGTTATATTAGAAGAGTTTTGTTCGATAGACATTTTTATATTCCATCCCCATGTATAGATTTCAGTATATTGAATTCTTGTTAATGAATATGCATATTCTGTGACTTTAAATGATATGATATGTGTTATTAATTTTTACAAGTTTACTAAATCTTTCTTATACATTCTCATTTTTAATTTGACACATGATAGATGAAATATGAAAACAAAAAAAGTTTATCATTTGAACTTAGGCTTAGATTAAAATTATCTTGGTGCTCTTTTCGCTAAAATGCGTTGTAATGTTCTTCTGTGCATATTAAGACGACGGGCTGTTTCTGATACGTTTCTGTTGCACAATTCATATACTCTCTGAATGTGCTCCCAACGTACTCTATCTGCTGACATTGGGTTTTCTGGTGGTGCAGCTTTTTCGTTTGGATCTGCCATCAATGCTGCGTAAACATCGTCTGCATCTGCAGGCTTGGCTAGATAATCTATTGCGCCAAGTTTAATTGCCGTGACTGCAGTTGCTATGTTGCCGTATCCTGTTAGAACAATAACACGTGCTTCTGGTTTAATTTCGTTTAGTTTGGCAATAAAATCTAGTCCATTACCATCTTCGAGGCGCATATCAACTACTGCGAATGAAGGAGGATTTTGGCGAATTAATTCAAGTCCCTCTGCAATGGAAAGAGCCATGCTCACTTCAAAGCCTCGCGATTCCATTGCCCTGCCTAACCTATTTAAAAAGGGCTTGTCATCATCAAGAATTATCAGTTTTTTATTGCCAGACAAAGGTTGGTCTTTGCTTGTGGTATCCATTGTCATTCTCCAGAGGACTTCATAAATTGTTTTATCTTTGTTTTAGTAACATATCATCATGTTTTCTTATAACTTAGCTATCTGAGCATTGAAAATACCAAGCTGGTATTTTTCTTAAAGCAAGGTGTTTTCATTTACATCTACCTCATCGCGGGGCCAAGTTACTTCAACTTTAGCACCAGTATATGGAGGTTTCCTATTTGATAATAGTATTTTAGCGCCAGATCTTTCAAGTAATGTTTTAGCAATAAAATACCCAAGACCCAATCCTCCTTTTGGGCCAATATCTATACTAGACTTTAGTTTAGATCTTTTGCTCACATATGGTTCGCCCAGTCGTTCTAATATACTTGGGTGGAATCCTTCGCCATTATCATATATTTTGATAGTTATATATTCGTCGTTCCACTGTGCAACGATAATGACCTCAGTTGATGCAAAATCAACTGCATTCTCAACAATATTACTTAATCCGTATAAGACGCCAGGGTTGCGTTCTAATATTGGTTCTATTCTTGCTTTTTCACTAGATCTAGAGGTTGGATTAGCTGAAACTTTAATTGTTTTCTCAAATACGCGATGTACTTCAACAACTTCTTCTATTAAATGGGATAGAGGAAGGCGAACAAACATTTCATCAGCTTTGCCTGTGTTTTGCGTTAATGTCTGTAATATTTCCTTACATCTTGAAGCTTGGGTTCTTAATAGTTTTATATCTTCATAATGTTGGCTGTCTGAAGGGAATTCCCTTAATAACTCTTTTGATACGACCGCAATTGTTCCTAAGGGTGTTCCTAGTTCATGAGCTGCTGCTGCTGCTAAACCATCAATTGCTGAAAGTTTTTGCTCTCTGGCGAGTATCATTTCGGTTGCAGTTAAGGCATCAGACATTTGGCGTGTTTCTTTTGCTATGCGCCATGAGTAAATGCCAGCAAATACAAGACTACATACAAGGGAAACCCACAATCCAAATTTGTATAACGCTGGTAATTCAAAAGGCTGGGCAATATCCCAAGGTAAAGGTATGAATGAGAATGATAATATGGTTGTACAGATTATAGCCATAAGGCCCAGAGCAATCGTATTGTACCATGGCATTGTTGCAGCTGAAATGGTTACAGGAACAACCATTAAGAAAATAAAGGGATTTTGTAATCCTCCAGATAGATAAAGCAGTATAGATAATTGCAATAAATCATAACTGAGCATAAAAAATGCAGAATCGGCTTGTAGGCGCTGTGTTGCAGGATATTTTGCTCTTAAAAATATATTTAAAGCTGCTGAAGAGCCAATTATCAGAAAAAAGATCTCTAATTGTAATTTAAAGCCTAAATAATAATGAACAAACAGGACTGTAACCGTTTGACCAAAAACAGCTAACCAACGAAGTCTAATAATCGTTCTGAGGCGTAATCTTGATGAGGGTTGATCAGAGGACATAATTGTTGTTAAGCTTAAAATTTAGTTTATTTGTCGGTATGTTTGTTGTTTATGCTTATCTATATAAATTGTTTTAATTCCAATCAAGATGAATATTCTTTTAATATTAAATATGGAATTTCTGCGAGGTAAGATGAGATTTACTTTATTGGCGATAATTGTGTCATGTTTCATTTTAGGAGGAGCATTAGCATTATTTCACTATTCTCCAGATTTGCGTACAGCTCATATAACTACGAAAGGTAAACCTTTGATAGGTGGGCCTTTTCAGCTCACAACCCATAAAGGGGAGAATGTTTCTGAGAAAAGTTTTCAAAAGTATTTTAAGTTGATTTATTTTGGTTATAGCTATTGTCCAGATGTTTGTCCTGGAGACCTCCAAGTTATATCAAGTGCAATGGATCTATTGAACAATAAGGCTCATAAAGTACAACCTTTATTTATTACCGTTGACCCTGATCGTGATACAGTAGAGCAGCTTTCAGGTTACGTACCACATTTTCATAAACGAATTATAGGGTTAACAGGAACTCAAGACCAGATCAAAAAAGTTACAAAAGCCTATCGTGTTTTCTATTCTAGAGTTGAAGTGGAAGATAGTAATCTCGAATATTTGATGAATCATTCTTCAATAATCTATTTCATGGATAAAAATGGGGATTATATAACCCATTTTAGTCATGGTGTTTCACCAGAAAAAATATCAGAAACTATTTCTAAGTATTTATGATGTATTATTGTGGGGTCTGCAAATAATATAAAGTGAATTTAGTGGACACTTCATGTAATGCTGAGAAAAAAACAATTTATACCAGTATTATATAATTACTATTCAATTTCGTTATTATGCGAAGTTTGGGGGCGTTATGTTATACCACTGGTATGAGTTTGGTCATGCTGCCATTAGTCCTGCAAGGGCTGCAGCTGATTCATGTAAATTTATTTTTGACAATCCTTTTAATCCCTTTTCTCAAACAACTCTTGGTCGTACTGCGGCAGCAGCTTGCGAGGTTTTTGAAAGAACTACACGACGATACAGTAAACCTGAATTTGGTATATACGAGACGTATAGTCCTGTTTCTAATAAAACTATTGGGGTTTTTGAAGACGTTGTGTGGGAACGAGATTTTTGCCGTGTTTTGAATTTTAAAAAGGACCAGCCAGAAGATGTGGTATGTAAAGATACTAAACTTCTGATTGTTGCACCTGTTTCTGGTCATCATGCAACATTATTGAGGGGAACTGTTACGGACATGCTCCCATACCATAATGTTTATATCACAGATTGGCAAGATGCTCGCAATGTATCACTCAAGAATGGTCATTTTGATTTAGATGATTACATTGATTACATGATTGAAATATTTGAGTTATTTGAGGGTGATGTTCATGTTCTGGGTGTCTGCCAACCTTCGGTTCCTATTTTATCTGCTGTTTCTTTGATGGAAGCTAATCAGAATACGAATGTTCCACATTCTATGATTTTGATGGGAGCACCAATTGATACCCGTATTAATCAAACCGCGGTCAATAATTTAGCAGAACAAAATGGTGTAGATTGGTTTGAACGTAATGTGATTACTACTGTGCCATGGCCAAACCCTGGAGCAGGGCGTATGGTTTATCCTGGCTTTTTACAATTAACTGGATTTATGACAATGAATCTTGATCGCCATGTTTCGGCACACGAGGATTTATTCTGGAATCTGATTAAAGGTGATGGAGACTCTGCAGATAGGCATAGGCTCTTTTATGATGAATATCTTGCAGTAATGGATTTGACAGCAGAGTTTTATTTACAAACAATTGATAATGTTTTTATCCGTCATACCCTTGCTAAGGGAGAGATGAAACATCGGCATGAATTAATTGAGCCTCATGCAATTGAAAATGTTGCATTACTTACCATTGAGGGAGAAAAAGACGATATCTGTGGTCTTGGGCAATGTCAGGCTGCGCATAGTTTATGTACTCATATTCCAAATGAGAAAAAGAAACACTATGAGCAAAAGGGTGTCGGGCATTACGGTATTTTTAATGGTTCTCGTTTTCGAAAAGAAATCGCTCCTATGATGACCCGTTTTATTGAAGAACATCATAATGAGAATAAAGCCACGGGTGATGTCCCAAGGTCGCTTTATTAAATTGCAGTTATGTTTTGAGAATATTTTGTAGTATAAATCCTATTTCATGATTCGTGGCATTTGCATTTTTTATGAAATAGGATCTATTACTCAGATGATATTGCAGGGTGTTAGAGATTTTCTACAATTTCCTGATAACTCGAAACAGGTTTTTTATTTAGATGACCTTGATGCCCCTATCGTTGTGAAGCGCCATCCACGTGCGCGGCGTCTTACTTTGAGATTACGTGAAAGTAGCAGGGAGTTTACTTTAACACTTCCTAAACATTGTGATGATGAAGAAGCATTACGTTTTTTAAAGAAACATACTGGCTGGTTAAAGTCTCAAATAAGTAGTTTACCTGAATTTATTTCTTTTGCAGATGGTGCCTTAATTCCATTCCGAGGCATCAATCATCAAATTTGTTTTGTGAAGAGAAAAAGAGGTTATGGAGTTGTTTTCGTTGACACTCAATTGAATTCTGTCTCGTGTGTTGAAGCGCCAAAATTATATGTCTCCGGTGATACTGAGCATGCCCCAAGACGTCTTCTCGACTGGCTTAAAAGCCAAGCCAGGAAAGATATAGAGGACAGAGTTGAGTATCACGCAAACTTTTTAAACCTTGTGCCTAAGCGTATTTCTGTAAGAGATCCAAAAAGCCGTTGGGGGTCCTGCACAAGCGGGGGGAACCTCTCCTTTTCATGGAGACTAATACTCGCTCCTCATTATGTGCTTGATTATGTCGCTGCTCATGAGGTGGCTCATTTAGCGGAAATGAATCATGGACCAGAGTTTTGGAAACTTGTAAGAAAAACATTACCTGATATGGACCAAGCTGAGGCTTGGTTGAAGCATAATGGTGCTGGACTTCATCGTTATGGGGTATATGAAGCTTAGTTCTCTATTCCCCATAATTTTCTTTTAACAGCCTTTGTAATTTAATTATTACTATCTGTTTTTGGATACAGGCATTTATAAATTGCTAAGGCAAATATTGCCCCCAAGAGTTGTGCAATGATGAACCAAGGCATGTCAATTATACGAATTCCTGCGAATGTATCAGAAAAACTTCTTGCAATAGTTACTGCAGGATTAGCAAAAGATGTCGAAGCAGTGAACCAATATGCTGCGGTAATATACAGGCCAACGGCCATTGGTACTGCTGAAGCTTGTGCTCTAATTGTTAATAGGATTGTCACTAGGAGTCCAAAGGTTGCAATAAATTCAGCAAACCATTGTGATGGTCCTGTTCGAACTTTTTCTGAGAGTTGAAATAGAGTTTCATCAAACATTAGATGAGCGGCATAGACACCGACAACTCCTGCAATAATTTGAGAAATAATATAACTGATTGCAGTTTTGCTATCTAGGTCCTTAGATAACCAAAATACCATAGTAACTGCTGGATTAAAATGAGCGCCGGATATCGGTCCAAGCATGGTAATAAGTACAACTAAGATTGCTCCAGTTGGGATCGTATTCCCTAAGAGGGCAATGGCAACATTGCCACCAGCAAGATTCTCAGCCATAATGCCTGATCCTACAACGGTGGCTAGTAAGAAAGCAGTTCCTAAAAATTCTGCTAACAGTTTTTGTGAGAGGGTTATATTATTCATTATTATTACCTCAAAAAAATAATATTAGGTTGTTGCGTCTTCGGGTTCTTTCACTGAGCCAATTTTTTCCAGATGTTCTTGCAGACTTAATCTATCCAGAGATATTAGAGGCAAGTTTGTGAAAATACTAATACGTTGATACATCATACGATGGGTTTCAGCAAATGCTAAACGTTTCTCACTTTCTGAACCTTGTACACTTGATGGATCTGGTACGCCCCAGTGAGCTGTCATTGGTTGTCCCACCCAATATGGACATGTTTCGTTTGCTGCATTATCACAAACAGTAAAAACAAAATCTAAATTGGGTGCCTGTGAACCAGAAAACTCATCCCATGATTTAGATCGAAGATCTCCAGTACTGTAATTAAGTTTTTGTAGTAATTCTATCGCATAAGGGTGAACTTGTCCTGATGGTTGGCTACCAGCACTGTATGCCTTAAAGCGTCCTTGTCCAAGACTATTCAAAATACATTCTGAGATAATCGAACGTGCAGAATTATGAGTGCATAAAAATAAAACGTTAAAAATTTTGTCAGTCATCTTTTAATATCTCCCTAGTCTTACAAAATTCATCTGATGAGCTAAATGATTGACCACATATTTCTGGTCTTCCTTGACAACAGTCTTCTGTCAAGAAAGTGAGTAACTCGCGCATTCCATCCACATGGGTTGCATAACGCAAGAAACGTCCGTCTCTTGTGGCGAAGATTAATCCTGCTCTAACGAGTTCTTTTAGGTGAAAGGATGCACTTGTTGCGCTTATATTCATTTGTGTCGAAATTTCACCAGCTGTCAGTCCGGAGGGGCCCTGACGAATGAGTAGTTTGAAAATTCCTAAACGATGAATTTGTGCGAGCGCTGTTAGTGCTCTTACTGCATTTTCATTATTCATTCTTTCAATATTTCAAAAATTATTGAAATATGCAATAGTCAATTATAATTAGATTTAAATTAGAACTTATGAATTGACCCAATCGACAGTGTTCAATAAGTTTACATATTCATTGGATGCTATTTGATTATGTTATGCCCTCAGACGCTGATGAGCTTCCGAATATCCACAGAATAATGCTTAGAACAATTGCTCCGCCGCGGATCTCCCAGTCAATTTCTGGTCCCAAATTATCGATCCATTGAAGTAAAATAAATTCAAAACCTAAGTCGAAAAGCTTAAAAGCAATTGAGCCTAACCCTAAAAGAACTAGTTATGATCCTATACCTTGCATTTTGACGCCCTATCTTTTTATTATTGATACAATTTTTGCACTTTGGAGACACATATAGGTTACGTCATATTTATGACCAAGCATCATCCTTATTTTTTAGTTAGGTCCGTTAACGATACGTGACCTTATCGTTCCTTCTGTGGTTCTCAGTTCGTTGATTACATCCGAACTATTCTCAACTTTACCTTGGGCATCTAGAACGACATAACCAATGTCTCCATAAGTTTGGAGATATTGGGCTGAGATATTGATGTGCCTATTGCTGAAAATGTCATTTACCCTTTTAAGCACGCCTGGCAAATTTTGATGGATGTGAATAAACCTCGTCACGGTTGGTGCCATAGGCAGTTGTACTTGTGGGAAATTAACAGCTCCGGTCGTAGAGCCGACATCGGAATATTCAATAAATTTTCTAGCAACTTCACTTCCAATGTGTTCTTGGGCTTCTTTTGTAGACCCCCCTATATGAGGTGTCAGGATGACATTATCCAAACCTTGGAGAATATTTTCAAATGGTTCATCGTTTGATGAAGGTTCTACAGGAAAGACATCAATTGCTGCACCACGTAAATGACCATCTTTTAGTGCACTGGCAAGAGCTTCTAAATCAATAATTGTTCCTCTTGCATTGTTAATCAGAAAACTGCCGGGTTTCATTGCGCGAATTTCTTTTTCGCCCATCATATTCTTAGTTTGTTCTGTCTCAGGGACATGCATGCTTATCACATCAGATGTTGCAAGTAGCGTTTTTAGGTCTTCAGAAGGTTCTACATTACCGTGTTTCAATTTGTCTGTTATATCAAAATAGCGCACGGTCATACCCATGGCTTCAGCTAAAACAGCAAGCTGTGAACCAATGTTGCCATATCCGATAATGCCTAAAGTTTTTCCTCTGACTTCATTCGAATTTACGGCTGATTTTTCCCATTTTCCTGTGTGTGCACCGCTTGATTTTGGAAAAATTCGACGAAATAACATCACAATTTCCGCAATTGTTAATTCAGCAACACTACGGGTATTTGAAAATGGTGCATTAAAAACTGGAATGCCATAAGTTGTGGCAGCATTCAGATTAACTTGATTTGTTCCAACAGAGAAGCAACCTATTGCTACTAATCTATCTGCATTTTCTAAGATGTCTGGTGTAATTTTTGTTCTTGAGCGAATCCCTAGCATCCTGACACCTTTTAGTTCCTCTTTGAGCTGTTCAGGACTTAATGCTGTTTTATGATGAATTATATTCGTGTAACCAGCATTTTTTAGAGTGTTTATGGCAGTCTGTGAGATGCCTTCCAAAAGGAGAATAGATATTTGTTCTTTTGGGAGAGAAAATGCATTTGTCATCTTGTGCGCATCCGTTCGAATTTATTGTTTCTGATGCACGTAATACGCTTCATATATGTAACGTCAAGTATTTTTATAAACTAGGCAATGTTTATATTTAACTTTTAGTAAGTATAGGAGCGATTTAATGTAAACGCTCCATAATTGGGTTTCTTCTTTCTAAGTGTATGTTATATATTTATAAATTATGTTTCAGTTTTTGCCTTGGAAGCAGACCAATCAATATTCCTTGTCGTAAACATTACAATTGCGAGTAGGGTGAATGCGGCAATAGATCCAATGAGCATTGCATAATCTTCCACCCGTAACAATAGATATAACAACGCGTATATCACAGCCATTATCGCAAATAAACTGAAACCACGAATGCGCGATTTCAAAGCACTTGCAGCATACGAACCGATCAAAATGCTTGTTGCTAATGAGGAGCAAGCATAAGCTAATTCAAAGCCAATATGCTCAGAAGTTCCTAATAGAACTAGATAGAATATGATTAAAGCTAATCCTACAAAAATATATTGAATCCAATGTACACGATGTCCACTTTGAATTTCCATAATGAAGACAGCAAAAAATGCGATGGCTATAAACCCAATTGCATATTTTAGTGAACGTTCTACAAGATTATAAAAGCCTACTGGTTGATAAAAATCGACACCAAACACTGTATTATTCATTAAAGAATAAAGGTTATTTGAGATGAATGATTGAGCTTGCCCCCTTGCTAATCTTGGAATAATCCATGTTGCCTCAAAGCCTTTGTCAGATATTTTACGGGTATCGGGTAAAAAAGTACCAGTGAAACTTGGGTGAGCCCAATCAGAGGTAATTTTGTTGGTCGTCTCTCCGCCTGCTGGTACAAAATTAAGACCTGATGAGCCATTTAAGTGAAGATTAAATGAAAATTTAAAACTTCCTTGTGCATTGGTTGTTTGGATAGGTACGTGTATTCCACCAATTCTGTTGTCAAAACCTCCAATGCCAGATCGGAATAGTTTAGAATTTTCCCCATCGTTTATATTCAATTTTGCTGTTTTCTTAATTGCAGTCACATCATTTATCAACAGAGTTAAGACTGCTTCTGACCAAACTATTTCGTCAACAGAGCTTTTGATCCGAGTTAGCTCTGGAGTGATGAACTCCCCAGAGAAATTCATTGTGCTTTTATATACAGGAATAGAAAATATTCCTCGTTTCCTAACTTCTGTTTTTACATCAGAATTTACATTTAATTTTTCTGGTAAAAATACGGCATGCTTTCTGATTACTTCTGTTCTGGTTTCGTCTTTACGTTTTATTTGTCTGCGTTTTATTGTTGGTACAATAATAAATGGCCCTCGAATGGTTTGCTCTGCTCCCCACATGTTACCAACATCGTTTTGGGCTTTTTTTGCATATTGTTGGCGTTCATAATTTAAAAAAACAACAAGAAGTAATGGGATTGTTAGTGCAAAAACAAGCACTATAACAATGATGAATTTAAATGCTGGAGAGCGAAGTACGCGGGTGCAAATATCAAGGAAGCTTGTTGACATTTAAGGCCTTTAAAAAATTTAATCTTTATATAATTATTTTGTTATCTGATTGTTTAGATAGAGTTAGATGAATGTCTGATGAATTTAGCTTCTTCTTCTTACTCCGGGTAGGTTTCGTGAGGGAAGGGGAGAATGAATTCTTTTCATTACATAATTCCAAATGCGCGCTGGGACACTGCCTCCAGTAACTGACTTCATATTTGAGTTATCGTCATTGCCAACCCAAACACCCATCGTATAATAAGGGGTATATCCTAAAAACCAGGCATCCCTGAAGTTTTGACTTGTTCCTGTTTTTCCTGCAATAACTTGTCCAGGAAAATTTGCTCTTTTTCCAGTGCCGTTAACAATGACAGATGACATCATACGGTTCATTTCTTTGACATGTTTATGGGATATCACTCGGCCAGGGCCATGACCAATACGCTGGTATAAAATGTTTCCGTTTAGATCTTTTATGCTTTTTATTATGTATGGGAGAATTCCCTTACCTCCATTAGAGAATGGTACATAGGCTGCTGTGAGTTCTAATAGCGTTACTTCAGCTGTCCCTAGTGCCAAAGAGGGTTTATGGTGTATGTTTGTCGATATGCCTAGACGTCTAGCTGTTTGGACAACACGAGATCTACCAGCTTTTAGAAATAAGCGTACAGCTGCAGTATTTACAGATTTGCTTAGGGCCTGTTCTAATGTTATGGGACCACGATAATACCCCTTATAGTTTCTTGGACGCCATCCTCCAATATCAATAGGCTCATCTAATACTATAGACTTCCTAGATAATCCCGTTTCCAAAGCAGCAAGAAAAATAAATGGTTTAAATGCAGAACCAGGTTGGCGGAGAGCTTTAACCGCTCTATTAAATGGGCTGATTTTGTGAGATCGTCCGCCTGACAGTGCTTTGATTGCTCCTTTACTGTCATAAATCACAGCAGATGCTTGACGTGCATTTTTTGTTTTTGCTTTCGCTCTCATGATTTTACGAATGGCTTTTTGAGTTATTTTTTGTATGTTCTGATTGATTGTTGTTTCGACAATCAAATCTTTTTCATTATCTCCAAGAAAACCCGGTATGCTTTCTATTACCCAATCAGCTACATAGCTATAATCATTATCATCTTTGACACGTCGAATTTTTGCAGGGTGAAAAATGGCATTTCTTGCCTGTAATTTTGAGATTTTTCCTAATTCTCTCATGCGGCGAATGACAAGCCTGGCGCGTTTTTTTGAAATTATTGGGTTTCTTGTTGGACTATATTTTGATGGTGCTTTTAACAGCCCTGCAAGTAGTGCGGATTCCGCTAAGGTGAGTTGTTTTGCTGTTTTTTCGAAATATTGATATGCGGCAGCTTCTATACCATACGCTCCTGCACCAAAATATACGCGATTAAGATAAAGTTCCAGGATTTGTTTTTTTGTGAGATGTAGTTCAAGCCATAATGCAGCAAGAATCTCTTTTCCCTTTCTGGCAAATGTTTTTTGTGAAGACAAAAAAAGGTTTTTTGCCAATTGCTGCGTAATTGTTGATCCACCTTGAACGACTTGCCCAGACTTATAATTAATTATTCCTGCTCTAATCATTCCATATGGATCAATTCCTATATGGTTATAAAACCTCCTATCTTCCATGCTCAGAACAGCATTAATGAGGTTTTTTGGTAGGTGCTCCAGACGAATATGATCTCTACGCATCCCTCTGTTAGCGATTATTTTGTTGTTATCTGAGAGAATCTTTACGTTTGGAGGGCGTTTATCCAGGCCAGCAATAACTGGGTCAGGCAAGGTTAAAGCATAATAGCTTATCGCTCCTGTGAGTGTTAAGACGCACCATATGCTGATCACAGTTAACCAATATAGAATGTGTTGCAAAAATATGCGTTTTTTACGTGGTTTTTCAGATGGAATTGTGAGTTCGTTGTTCTCTGTTTCTTTGATTTTCTTTTGACGAAAAAACATAAATTTCCACCAAACCTCTATTCTATCTTTTTACAAGATGAATTTGGTAACAGGCTAATGATAAGTTTTTTAACAGGTCGTTAATTTTATAAGTTTTGTATGTGAGTTATGTCATCAAACTTATCATTCTGTATTATTTTACCGTCGAAAGTCGTATTTGAAAATTGTTATAGAAATTAATCTACACTAAATAAACTTGAGAAAATCGATCCCAATATAGCTAAAACAACTCTAGCTAAGATAATAAAAAACATTAATACGAATGTTTGATCTTGTAGAACGAACTTAACCCAGATGTTATATTCTACTGGGATGCCAATATTGGTAATGATATCTACAAGCCCAGATGCACCATCTTGAATTATGGAAACCATATGCGGGAAGTTTAGGCCACAAAGTACGAAGAAAATTGCCCCTAAAATAATTGAGAAAAAAATATTTGTTGTGGCAAGAGTTATATTTGTCATTTTATATCTCACTTAATTCTTATTTGTTTTCTAGCTCTTTTATCAATATTGCAAGATCTTTTTTCATTATTGCTAAGGTATCATGATATATTTTTTGTTGGATATCAATTATATATTTTTTTACTTGTTCAAGGTTTAGAATATCATATTCACAAGGTAAAAATTATGACAGGCATTGAAGCTAATACAGTTTGGCATCATGATTTGGGACAAGTTAGCCATATCATTGAAGTGAGTACTTCTGGTCCAGGGTTCACTGATATCAGTGAACGTATTGATAATTGGTTGAGTAAAGTAGGAGTAGATGAAGGTTTGCTGACACTTTTTATTTGTCATACATCAGCTTCATTAACAATACAAGAGAATGCAGATCCTGATGTCCAGTATGATCTTAAGGTTTGTCTTGATAAGCTTGCCCCTAGAGATACTTATTATAAACACAATTGTGAAGGGCCAGATGATATGCCTGCACACATTAAATCTATGTTGACGAGTACTTCTTTAGTAATACCAGTCCGACACGAAAGAATGGTTTTGGGGACTTGGCAGGGAATATATCTTATAGAGCATAGAGATCGCCCTCATCAAAGACAAGTGGCTTTGCATTTTTTAGGCATACAAAAAAGGTAGTTCTTTCTATTATTCAGTTCTTTATTGCAAAGCCATTGCTTTTTGTTGTTTTCTAAGTTCATTACGAAGTACTCTATCGTAAAGTGTTTCTCCGCCTGGAACACGAAGGTCTTCAACTATATCGTTTTCAATATTAATTGGTGGTGGAGAAATTAAGTTCACTATTAAAATAGTGACTAAGTTTACAGAAGCTCCGATTACAGCAGCACTATATCCTTGAGATGACAATATGTTAATTCCCATTTCATTGAGATATATAACGAACACCGCGGAAAAGAAGCCTGTTATCATTCCTAAAGCTACAGAAGTTTTATTGCATGCTTTCCACCATATAGACATCACCAAAGCGGGAAATAGTGATGAGCCAGTGATACATAAGGCATAAAGCAATAATTTTAGACTATCGACTTCTATATTTGTCGACACCCATGCAATCAATAGGGTAATGACGATCATGCTTAGACGAGAAATATTTATTTGCTGATTATTTGGTAAGCGTTTTGAGAATAGATTATAAAAGATATCGTGACTAATCATATTAGATAGCATTAAAATTTGCATACTTGCAGCTGCCATAGAGAGCAATATAGCCGTTGCTATTGATAGTAGTATCAAGACATTCGGTAATTTTAAAGCTTGTGGTAAAATAAAAATTACTCCATCACGAGAAATACCTAAGCTTTTCATATCCAAGAAAGCTGAAGTTGTATTGCCAAATGAGAAAATACCATTTTGTTGAAATGTTGTTATCCAACTTGGAAGTTGATCAATTGAATGTTGTTGTAGATATTGGAATAAAGCAAGTTTTGTAAAAGCTGCATATGCAGGCGCGGTGATTATTAGAAAGCCGACAAGTGCTACACCCCATGCTGTTGATTTGCGTGCGTCATAGACAGAAGGTGTTGTGCTCATGCGTGTTAATAAACCAGGTAAGCTTGCAGTACCGAGCATGATACTTATACTTAATAATACAAAATTAGTAAGGTTAGAGGAAATAAAGTCTTCTAAAAATGGTTTTTTGCTAAATTCAGGAAATTGACCCGGTATTAATTGTGGTCCTGTTTGAGTTTGGGAGGATGTGATACCACTTGCTTGTTCTAACTCGGAGATATTGTCCAATATACTTCCATATGTAAGTTGTGGAATTGGTATGTTGGTTATCTGTATTGCAGCTATAATAAGTGGAACCAAAATGCCAATCATAACGATAATGAATTGTGCACATTGAGTCCATGTAAGCGATCTCATACCTCCACCGATTAAAGATATAATAATGCATGTTAAGATTGCTAATGCTAAAACATATTTTGGTAATTCGAAAATTATGGATGCTGCAAATATTGCGATATGTATTTCTGCCAATAAAATCATAAAGATCGGGATTATAATTATTGCCAAGCAAAGAAAACGCATGGAAGCACTATCATAACGATTTGCGAAAAAACTTGGTATAGTATACGCCCCCATTTTTCTTATGTACGGCGCAAACATAATAGTTATGAACAAAAGTCCTGCTGCCCAACCAATCCCAATTGCCATAGCATCAACTCCAAGGAAAAATATAGAGCCAATAAGACCAAGGAGTCCCGTTCCACCTAATGTTGTTATTGCAATTGAGAATCCGTTGTAAACTGAAGGAACTCGACGGCCTGAAGTAAAAAAGTCCTCATTTTCATTGTTTGTGCCAAGTAATCCAATTAGCATAACACATAAGATCGGGATCAGGATTGATAAGTTTCTCAATATACTTTGAGATATACCAAGTTGTTCGAGGATCACTAAAATGAAAAATAGACTTAATATTGAGCTTGTGAAGATTGCGTATTGTGTCGTTAGATGAGGATTAACGCTTGGGAAACGAGAGTGAGTTGCCATAATATTTACATGTCTTTATATGTCTTCGCCCATTTTATGGGTGCGGTCTAATTGGTTTTGTTCATTAATAAACCAGAATGCTATACCAATGAATATAATTATAATTCCCTGAGCTGCGAAATAAAAATATAGTGGAAAGCCAAATATTGAAGCTTTTGTGAATATACTTGTTGTTATGATTAGTGTCAGAATACCTGCAATAATACACGCAACGAGAATACTTAATTTTTTTGTTTGTTTCCAATAGAGTTTTTGGGGGTCTTTGGATGTCATGTAAATATTTTTTCCAATCGAAGGGTTAACAGTTTGTTAAAATTTATATTTTGTTAAACTGTTTTTTGCAGAATTTATGCACTGAGTATCTTGGGTTTTGCAAGGTTATTCATTAATTTTATTCCTTATTCGAATTAGCATTATCGATTTCATTAAGGTTATTAGATCTAAGTATAATACGAATAGGCTACTTTATTGTGTTGTTGAACAATTGTACTATTTAGGAAATATTTCAATAATTAGCAGGCGGAACAATGACTGGATACCATATTTTTATTGTAGATGATCATCCTCTTTTTAGAGGTGCTTTAAGTCAGGCGCTAAATGGCACTTTAGATCAATTGGTTATTTCAGAAGCTGGCTCCCTAGACGAACTTTCCCGTCTTTTTGAAAATTCACGAGGTGCGGATCTTGTTTTACTTGATTTGACTATGCCAGGTGTCAAAGGTTTTTCTGGCTTGATGTATTTAAGGGCGCAATATCCAGAAGTTCCTGTTGTTATTGTATCTGGCAATGAAGATCATGAAATTATGAGACGTAGCATGGAATTTGGGGCGTCGGGTTACATACCAAAATCAGTTCCTGTTGAAACAATACGCGATGCTGTGCGGACAGTATTGGGAGGAGGGGTTTGGACACCTCCTGAAATTGATCTTGATGAAGTTGATGGCAATAGCGATGTTTCTAGTTTGGTTGCTCGTTTAGCAACTTTAACCCCTCAGCAAGTACGTGTTCTGATGATGTTGGGTGAAGGTTTGTTGAATAAGCAGATTGCATATGAATTGAGTGTTTCTGAAGCAACAGTCAAAGCACATGTTTCGGCTATTTTACAAAAGCTCAATGTTGATAGTCGGACTCAGGCTGTCATAGCTGTTAGCAAAATTGATGGTGGTGACTGGCAGAAACAAGCTCAATAAATTTGGGACAAGGCCCCATTTCTTTAAAATTCCTTCTTTTGGTACATAAAAAGATATGTATATCCTGTTGAAAGATATTTTTTTATGTATTGTCAGCTCTGATTCGTGATTAGTCTGAATCTGTATTATTTTCTGTTCACATTCTTATAATCGATCAATATATGCGTTTTACCAAGACATTTCTTGATGAAATACGGCAGAGATTTCTGGTCAGTGATGTTGTTTCCCGTCGCGTCAAGCTAAAGAGACAGGGAAAAGAGTTCATTGGTTTGAGTCCTTTTAAAGTTGAGAAAACACCATCATTCACTGTCAATGATCAAAAAGGCTTTTATCATTGTTTTTCAACTGGTGAACATGGAGATATTTTTACTTTTTTAATGAAGAATGAAGGGCTTAGCTTCTCTGAAGCTGTGGAGAGATTAGCGAGTGAAGCTGGCGTTCCTTTGCCAAATCCCTCAGGTGAATTCCAAACACAAACTACGGATCACAAAGACCGCCTTTTTGATATTATGGAAGTTGCGGCAGATTTTTTTGAAAAGCAATGCTTTCAATCAATGGGGCGACATGCATTGCAATATGTCCATCGTAGAGGACTCTCAGAGTCTAACATTCGTTCATTTCGCCTTGGATATGCTCCGAATGGTAAAGATATATTGAAATCTTATCTTTTAAATCAAGGCTTTAGTATTGATGAGATGATAAGAAGTGGGTTGCTCATTGGTGGGGAGGATATTCCTGTCCCATATGACAGATTTCGCAATCGTGTTATGTTTCCAATTACAGATTTAAAAGGGCGCGTAATTGCTTTTGGGGGGCGGGCATTGGCGGAAAATCAACCTGCTAAATATTTAAATTCACCAGATACACCTCTTTTTCATAAAGGCCATGTCCTATTTAATGCTTATAAAGCACGTCAAGCTGCTTATGATCAGGGGCAAATTATTGTAGCTGAGGGCTATATGGATGTTATTGCCCTTTCACTCGCTGGTTTTGAAAATGCTGTAGCGCCCCTTGGAACAGCTGTTACGGAACAGCAATTGAAGCTTTTATGGCGAATGGCAGATGAACCTGTTTTATGTTTTGATGGAGATACAGCTGGCCGTAAAGCAGCTAACAGAGTGGTTGAAACAGCTTTACCACTCTTATCGCCTGGAAAAAGTATAAAATTTGCTTATTTACCAGAAAACCAAGATCCTGATGATCTTATACAATCTCAAGGCGTACAGGCTATAACTGATGTATTGAAGCAAGGTCGGGTCTTATTCGATGTTCTTTGGAAAAAAGAAGTAGATGCAACAGAAACGGATACGCCAGAAAAAAGAGCTCTTTTAGAACAGAGGCTTAGTGCTTTAGTTGATACTATTAAACATGAGGCAATCCGTAAAAAATATTTCAAAGAAGTTAAACAAGCTCTTTACCAGTTAGAAAGAAAAACGCTTCAAACTTTACACGGGTATGGTGGACAACAGTCTCAAGGATCAAGACGTAATAATAGTCAAGTTGATTGGCACACCAGGCAAAGGTTCTTCAATCATCCCAAAAAAAGACAAAATCTTCTTCAACAGAATTTCGTAGCAAGTGATGAACTCGTCTCAAGTTCACTCTTAGCTGGAGATGTTGGAAGTGTTTCACCACGTGAGTCACTCATATTATTAACTTTGGTTAACCATCTTTGGCTATTAGATGATTATGCTGAAGAGCTTGCAGGGCTTAATTTTGAGAATAAAATGTTGCAAAAAGTCCTTAATAGCATTTTAGAAGCATATAATCTTGAAAAAACACTTGACAGAAGCGCGATTCATACTCATTTGAGTCGTTTGGGATATGTTGATGCACTCAATGTTATTGAACAGACAATTACACATAAAAGCTATACCTTTGTCCAACCACAGGCTGATGAGGTTGATGTGGAAGGCGGATGGAGGCAATTGCTAATCATGCATAGAAAATGTTTGGAATTAAAACGTGATCTTGAGGCGGCTGAGCAAGCTTACTATTTAGATATAAGTGAAGAAAATTGGAACAGATTGAACAGTGTTCGTTCTGAACTCCATAATATGGAAGGGCTTGAGGCTGATTTTTCTTCTGTAAATTTTTCTAAAGAGGCTTCATAAATATTTTTGTAATTAATTTCGATTTAACATTGTCGGTTTATCAACAAGTACAACTTACACTTGTAATATACTGTTTTTGGGGTATTTGACAGTATTTTACAGTTCTTTTGGCAAATTTCAGGTTTTATATACCTGATTAAACTTAATACAGAGCTCTGTTCTTAAGAAATGCTTAATTTTATAAAAGTGTGTCTTAAGAATCCGTTCGGAGTAAGAAATGGCGACAACGACGACGGCAAAATCAGAAAGTAAAGTGAAATTAAAAAATGATTCGACGGATGGTCCTTTATTGGATATGTCGGATCAAACAGTCAAGAAATTGATTAAGACAGCCCAAAAACGTGGGTATGTTACGTATGATGAGCTCAATGAGGTTCTATCCGAAGACTTCTCTTCAGAACAAATTGAAGATGTGATGTCAATGCTTTCCGAAAAAGGTATTAATGTCATAGATGCTGAAGATGTTGAAGAGAATGAGGAAGAGGGCATATCCAATGCACCTGCTATTGTTACTCAACTTCCTGTAAAAAGCACTAAGAGCAGTGAACCAACAGATCGTACTGATGATCCAGTTCGTATGTACCTACGCGAGATGGGCTCTGTCGAGCTTTTATCACGTGAAGGTGAAATTGCAATTGCCAAGCGTATAGAAGCTGGCCGTGAGGCAATGATTGCAGGTTTATGCGAAAGTCCATTAACCTTCCAGGCAATTATTATCTGGCGGGATGAATTGAATGATGGTCGTATTTTGCTGAGAGATATTATCGATCTTGAAGCAACATACGCTGGGCCTGACGCTGAAGGTGATGATATAGATGAAGCAGATACTGAAGGTTCTGCATCTGAAATAAATCAAACGGCTGTTTTTGAAACAGATAAAAGTAAGAGTGAAGAAACTGCGGCTGAATCAAATGTTGATACAGGTGAAACCAAGGAAGATCCCGATAAAGCCTCTGGTGAAGAAACTGAGAATGAAGAAGGCCTTGATGAAGATGAC
The DNA here is from genome assembly GCA_965263345.1 of Methyloligellaceae bacterium. GTDB lineage: Bacteria > Pseudomonadota > Alphaproteobacteria > Rhizobiales > CBDHHC01 > CBDHHC01. The sequence continues at coordinate 1,201,850 of CBDHHC010000024.1, read as the reverse complement.
GAGGACGATTTAGATAATAGTATCTCTCTTGCTGCAATGGAAGCAGAGTTAAAGCCAAAGGTATTACAAACTTTTGATGATATCGCGGCAAATTACAAAAAACTTAGAAAGCTACAAGATCAGCTTGTTGAGAAAAAATCGCAAAGTAACAGCCTTACTAAGTCTCAGGATAGAAGATATAAAAAATTACAAGAAGATGTTGTTGCAGATGTGAAGAGCCTTTCATTGAATGGCAATCGTATTGAGGCATTGGTTGAGCAGCTTTATTCAATTAACAAACGTCTTATTGGTCTTGAAGGTCGCCTAATGCGTTTGGCAGATTCTTATGGTGTGGCTAGAGAGACGTTCTTAAAAGAGTATCAAGGTAGTGAGCTTGATACAAAGTGGATGGATCGCGTTTCAAAATTGAAATCAAAAGGTTGGAAAGCTTTTGTTGATTCAGAAGATGAAAAAATAAATATCATCAGAACAGAAATTCATAATCTCGCTTCAGAAACTGGTTTGGAAATTTCTGAATTCCGTAGAATTGTTCGTATTGTTCAAAAAGGTGAACGTGAAGCCAGCCAGGCGAAAACAGAAATGGTGGAAGCTAATCTGCGTCTGGTTATTTCAATTGCAAAAAAATATACAAACCGTGGTTTACAATTTCTTGATCTTATTCAAGAAGGGAACATCGGTTTGATGAAAGCAGTTGATAAGTTTGAATATCGTCGTGGATATAAATTCTCTACTTATGCAACTTGGTGGATTAGGCAAGCCATTACCCGTTCTATTGCAGATCAAGCTCGAACAATTCGAATTCCTGTTCATATGATTGAGACGATCAATAAAATTGTTCGAACGTCTCGCCAAATGCTTCATGAAATCGGTAGAGAACCTACACCAGAAGAGTTAGCTGAAAAACTTGGTATGCCCCTTGAAAAGGTTCGAAAAGTTCTCAAGATTGCTAAAGAACCAATATCTCTTGAAACGCCGATTGGTGATGAAGAAGATAGTCATTTGGGAGACTTTATCGAGGATAAAAATGCAGTATTACCAATTGATGCGGCGATCCAATCTAACCTTCGAGAAACAACGACACGCGTTCTTGCTTCGCTTACTCCTCGTGAAGAGAGAGTGCTGCGTATGAGATTTGGTATTGGAATGAATACTGACCATACTCTTGAAGAAGTTGGTCAGCAATTTTCTGTGACACGCGAGCGTATCAGACAAATTGAAGCTAAAGCTCTTAGAAAGCTCAAACATCCAAGCCGAAGTCGTAAGCTCCGCAGTTTTTTGGATAACTAATTTTAGATTTTTCCAATTTTATAACCAACCAGAAAATTCTGTTTTCTGGTTGGTTTAATTCTATTTGTTTTTACCTCCCTAAAAATTCATAGCCTATTGAAAGCACTGTATTAGATAAATTTTGCATTAGTATAATCACACTTGATTCAGAACGATCGTTCTGTTATATGTTAATTATGCCACGGTCAAAATCACATACACAAAATGAGCTTGTTTTCGCAGCTATGATGCAGTTCTGGCGATATGGATATGAAGCAACTTCTCTGGGTGATTTGGTGAACGCAACAAAGGTTAGTCGCCATGGCATTTATTCCGAATTTTCTGGTAAGCAGGAGTTATTTTTAGCCTGTCTAGAATCTTATAAAAATATAGTTGTCTCACCTGCTTTTGCGCAAGTGGAGGCTGATGGCGCAGGTTTAAAGGATATTTGTAATTATTTTGAATTTCAAATCAGCCGTGCTGAGGAAGATGGTTTGCCAGGACCAGGTTGTTTATTTGCGAATAGTATGACTGAGCTGGGGCCTCATAAATCCGATATACAAGAAATTATTAATGCTCATAATATTCGTTTATACAATGGTTTTCTTAATGCCACGACTCATTCAGCCAAGAGCTTTCATCACAAAACACCTGTAATTATAGCAAGAGAGCTTTCTGGTATATTAGTTCCCTTTACAAATGGCCTATGGTCTTTTTCTCGTATTATTTCTGAAGCAGAAGAATTGAGAAACATTGTTAGAAATATGATGAACCTGTTGGAAATGAGGATTAGAACATGAGAGATATCTCTTACGGTTTTTCTTCTACACAAACAAGGGAATTTGGGCTTGTTTTACTGATCAATTTTTTCTGGATCAATATCTCGGAGATATTTCGGTATTTCATTTTTGTTATGCCAATGATGCGTGACGCATTTCCGAATATTGTAAATATAGCTCCAATGAATATCCCAGTTTTCTTTATTTGGGGAATTTGGGATATTATTTTATTATTCGCGGTCACAGGTTTTGTATGGCTCTATCTTGAGCGATTTGGTTATGGATGGGGGCAAGCGCTACTTGCTGGAACTTTGGTCTGGTCAGCAATCTTTGGTATTTTATGGCTTGGATTATATAATATGAATCTTGCTACATTACAGGTTATTTCTGTTGCTTTACCTCTTGCTTGGGTTGAAATAGTTGTGGCTTCATTTGTTGTTGAAGTGAAAATGAGGAAGTTCAAAGAGGTAGCATAAAATTTTGCTGCCTCGGAAGTACAATTATTTTCTTACCTAGACTTATACTGAAATTTCTTGAGTTTATATTTATTCGCGTTGTTTCCATTATTTAACTTAAGTTTTCCAGCACCTGGTTTGCGTGGTGGAGTACATTGGATGTGGATCCCAGCTTCAGGCGTTTTATGCCAAGATTTTTGATTTCCAGTAATTGAGGGAGTTAACACATCGTATAGGCAGCTATTATGTACGCCATGAATTTTGATGATGTTTGTATTCTCAGAATTTACAGATGCATCTATTCCAGAAAGAGGAATAGCTGTTGCATTATTTGCAGTAATCAATATTGAAATTATAGCGATTATACATAGTTTCCAGTTTATTATTTCTCTCGATAAAAAATGATTTAAAGATGAATTATTTCGTATGTCTGTTAAGGCGATTGTGATTTAGAAAAGGTTCAATTTAATTTTCTTCATGATCTAAATGGGGAGAGGGTTTCAATTTTTTTGCAATATGATCTACTATTTTTCGTGTCAGCTGTGAAGAATTGTATGAGATGTAAACAGAACTTCTCGCAACTTCATACTCTTTTAGAAGAATTTCTAGAGCACCAAAGTTCACAAGATTATCAATACTGTATGATGGTACGCGGGTAATGCCTTTTTCAGCGAGGACAGCACTAATTGCGGTGGCGGCGATATTACAGTTCAGTATTGCATTTGCTTTTAAATTATATATTTGGCCATTTATCATGAAAGGCCAATTCATATCATCTGGATTTTCACTGAAATTAATTAGCTTATGATTGTACAGGTCAGCAGGTTCTTTCGGTTGGTTGTGTAGTGATATATAATCAGGGGTCGCACATAAAACATTGCGAATATTTCCAATATGAATTGTATTGGATGATAGGTTTGCGAGTTTTCCAATATATACCGAAATATCAATATCTTCACTTGTTACATAAGATTTATGTTCTTTATAGATAGTGTTTATGCAGATATTTGGGAATGTATCTAGCATCTCAAGTAGAATAGGAGTTAAGACAACTTTTCCAAATTCTATCGGTGCAGCTATTGAAATGGGTCTCATGGGAATACATCAACTCCTAAATATATTTCCCGCAGCGACAAAGCATGGCATGTTTTACAACTGATCAAGCTGTGAATCAAAACGGTATTCTATAAAATATGGTTAGACTGCTTATGGAAGTAAAGTTCTAAATTAGAATGATAAGATGATTTATTCTTTTTGGGGTTATAGAATTATATGTATGACTATTTTTTTATGTGATATTACATTTTGAAAGTTATAATTGATTTGTTGTTTTCAGTTCAAATTAAATTTTCTAACATTATAAAGGGCAATATTTAACAAATGACACAACGAATTTATCTTGCTGGTCCCGACGTTTTTTTTGAAAATCCGTTAGGCATCGCTGATAATAAAAAAAAGCTTTGCCATAAATATGGGTTTGAGGGTGTTTTTCCTCTTGATGTGGAAATTGACCCAGAAAATAAACTTCCTCTTTTTGAAAAGGCAAGAGAAATTAGTCTGTCTAATGAAACTCTTATGCAGAGCTGCGATTTGCTGATTGCTAATCTTACGCCTTTTCGTGGTGTAAGCATGGATGCTGGAACAGCCTATGAGGTTGGTTATATGAGAGCGCTGGGTAAACTTGTTTTTGGTTTTACAAATATTAATGCAACCTACGAAGAGCGTGTGACTTCATATTATAAATCTCAGTCTAACAATATTTTAGATCCTGATAGACCTGGCACAGAAATCGAGAGCTTTAATCTTGCTGAGAATCTGATGATTGAAATTGCTATTACAGAGTCAGGCGGCGAAGTGATCCGAGAGACAGTTTCAGAAGGACAGGAATTTAAAAGTTTGTCTGGATTTGAAAAATGTCTCATGCAAATACAAGATGTGTTGTCAGATGCAAAATGAACTGATCATTCGTTCCCCAAAACTTTCTGACAAAGATTCTATTCTAGGTTTGGTGACTGAGTTAAACCATCATCAAGGCGATCCAACTGATTTGTTTACAATCGATCATGTTATTCATGATGTCTTTGGAGATGATCGTGTCTTTGATACATTCGTAGCAGAGCTGAACACTACTATAGTTGGTTATGTTTTTTTTCATGCTGCATATGAAAGTGGTTATGCCGAAAGGGGCTTGTTTATATCTGACCTTTATGTCACTGAAGCATCACGTAGAAAGGGTGTTGCTAGGGCGTTAATCAAAGCCGTTGGGCGGGAAGCCAAATCCCGTGGGTATACATTCTTATGGTGGGCTTCCAAACCTTGGAATACCGATGCGCAAGAGTTTTATAATGAAATTGGCGCGAATTCTGAACCTATCATTGCGCATGCGCTAACTCATGACGTTTTTGATAAGCTCTTAGAAGATTAAAATTTTTCAATAAACTGTATCTACATATTCGTTATGATTAATACTCTTTTTATCTTGAAATTATGATCTTTGGGTGCATATAAGAAGCTTATGAATTTACTTAGGCACTTAATCTTTGCCTTTATACAATGAATTACAGGGTTAAAAGTTTATGCAACTTCATATGATGAAAGCGAAAATTCATCGTGCAACGGTAACTGAATGTGATTTAGACTATGAAGGGTCTATTTCTATTGATCAGGACTTACTTGACGCTGCTGGTATTTTACCTTTCGAGCAAGTTGATATCTACAATATTACAAATGGCGAACGATTGACGACCTATGCGATTACTGCTGAACGAGGGTCCAAAATGTTTGGGCTCAATGGAGCAGCGGCGCGTAAGGCCCAAAAGGGTGATAAAATTATCATTGTTACTTATTGTGGAATGCCATCAGAACAAGCACGAAATTATAAACCTACGGTTGTTCTGATGGATGACGAAAACAATATTGAAAAAATCAGCTGATTACTTTCTTCTAATTGCCCAGCTCATTGTGACATAGATTTTTAAGCTCTGGCTTCCTGCTTGGATTGGTACAGAGCTTTCTGCTCTAGAGAAAGATCTTGATCTGACAACTGGGGCAGAGGGTGCAATAGATCTTCCTTCTGATATCGAGAGAATTCTGCCAAGTCTTACTCTTGAGGCTTTGGCATAAAGTTTTGCTCTTGCCTTTGCTTTATAGACTGCTTTCTGACGTGCCTGGTCAAGGTATTGTTCTGCCTTGCTATGACTGAAAGAGATGCTATTTATGCGATTTGATCCTGTATTTACAAGTTTATCTAAAATGGTACCGAGTTTTTTCAGCTTTTTTATTTTTATTTGCACTGAATTTATCACTCGGTAGGCAATGATTTGTGGTGACCTATTTTTTGCTGAACTTGATTTGTAGCTTTCATATTGAGGTTGCACAGAGAAATTTGTTGTTTGAATATCTTTTTTAGAAATGCCATCCGAAACTAAGGTGTTGATGATTTTATCCATTATTTCTGAGTTCTGATCAACCGCTTCTTGTGCAGATTTTGCAGAGGTTTCTACACCTGTGTTGACATGTGCTGTATCAGGTTCAACGTTTATAACACCTTGTGCGCTTAGTGTTAGTCTGCTTGTCTCCTGTGCGGCCTGTGTTGGTAATGAATTTATTATTCCGATGATAAAAAAGCAAAATAGCCCTGTTATAATCTTATCATAAGATCTATTATTGTTTTTCGTCATTTATTATTCCTTATTTATTTTCCATATAAATCTGTGCATAATGCTCAAATATTAGAATTTAATGGCTTTTTTGGCTAGAAAATTATTTCTTGTTTAAAGATTTTACAAATATTGCAGAATTAGGCTTTTATAATTGATTGGAATCCTGTAAAAGGTTTTTTCTTCTCAATTTGTATCAAAAAATTGGGGCCTGTAGCTCAATTGGTTAGAGCTAACGGCTCATAACCGTTCGGTTGCAGGTTCGAGTCCTGCCAGGCCCACCATTTTCCAGAAATATGAATTAGAATTTTAGGGAGAAATACGAGTTTTCTTAGAATTCTCTCGATTATGTCATAAACATAGCATAGTACCGTTACGCTGTCAAGGACTTATTTCCTGGGTATTTATTCATTTTATGTTATGGTTTATGAAGGATTAAAGCCTCGGTTACTTTTTATTGTCTTTTATACCTTCGATAGCTCCTTACCTCAATTTTGGCAAAACCCAACTTTAACAAGGAAGTCATTCGCCATCGCTTTCAATTGGGCTTCACTGGTCTTGGATTTTGATATTACACTAAAGCCATTCATAAACACCAAAATCATATCAGCCGTTGTGTCTACATTTGTGTTTTTGGGGAGTTCTTTTTGGGTGATGGCTTGATGCACCAGAGATTTTAAACGTTTTTTAATATCATCACAAATTTTTGAGACCTCGCGGTTTAAATTCTCATCACCACCCATTAGCTCGTTCATGCAATTTATGCCCAAACAGCCACGTTTTTTATGATCTGCACTGTACATTTTTGCCAAATCTTTAAACAGTTTATGGAACGCTGGTCCGACAGGATCATCAGCTGTTATGTTCTCTAGATCTGCAATGGGGGCGTTAGCGAAATAATGTTTAAGCGCCTGGAGAAATAATGCTTCCTTTGTCTCAAACGCGTTATAGAGACTGGCCCGTGTCAGGCCGACTTCCTGTGCTATCTCATTAAACGATAGGTTCGCAAAGCCACGATCCCAAAAAAGCTCCATAACCTGAATCAGCAACTTTTCGCGATCAAAAGAGCTTGGTCGGCCTCTGGTTTTTTTGATCTGTTTTTGTGTGTTCATTTCTCTCCACGTGTCTTGATCTGAAGCAATTCTAACATACATTTAATTTTATACAAACATGTATAATAAAATTGACACATGTGTTTTTATACATCATAGTATAAAAATTAAATCCAATAGAAGGGCCTCGAACTATGTCTAACGATTTTACGCTATACACGATGGAAAATGCCAAGGAGGGAGTTAAGTCTCTTTTTGAAAACTCTCTGAATGCGTTTGGCATGATCCCGAATTTGCATGCAGTAATGGCAGAATCCCCGCAATTACTGGATGCTTATCAAAAGGTTCATGATCTTTTTCAACATACATCATTCAATGCGGATGAGCTTACTGTTGTCTGGCAGACCATCAATATTGAACACAACTGCCATTATTGCGTACCAGCGCACACAGCCGTTGCGAATATGATGAAAGCTGATTCAGGTATTACTAAAAAGTTGAAGACAAAAGAGCCATTAGAAGATCCAAAGTTGCAAACACTACATGAAACAACGCTAGCTCTTACAAAAAATCGCGGTATGATTTCAAAGGAGCAAATTCAAGCATTTTATGATGTAGGTTACGGTAAACAACAATTATTTGAAATTATCTTGGGTCTGTCGCAAAAGGTGATGAGTAATTATACAAACCATCTCGCAAACACACCGATCGACGAGCCTTTTAAGAAATTTGCCTAATGATTTTATGCCCTGCGCATATGCGCGGGGCTCATAGTTGCGGATGATACATCAACTCGTTATGGTTTGGGAAAAGGTTCGATTTTGAACTCCTACCTCGTGAATGTATCCGGTGTATCATTAGAGTTTGCAACTGAAACAACACCATATATTTTACAAAAAGAAGGCTGTCTTTGATGTATCTCCAACGACGATTGGGCGTAAAATTAAAATGGTTGGAGAGTGTTTGTAATCCTATCACATAATTTCTGCTAGGGTTTTAATTTTATTACAAACCAAGATCATGGTCTGAATATTAGGGTCATACCTAAAAAGTATGACCCAAGTGAAGGTATTAATTTGGGAAAATTTTTTGAGATTGATACTGTGTTTGTCGATAAAGTTAGTATCGATCTCCTACGATACCTTGCTCAAAAAGTAATGTTAGGCGCTCAAAATGTTCGGGTTGTAAAATTACTTCTTGTGAGGTCCAGTTCTCATTCAATCGTTCGATCTTTCTGGTTCCTGGAATTGCACTCACGCCTTGTGCCAATACCCAAGATAGAGCGACCTGAGCTGGTGAGCAGTTACTTTCTTTAGCAACCTTAGAGACATAATTGGCCAATTGGCGGTTCTTGACGATGGCTTCTTCAGTAAAACGTGGATTATCTAGCCTCCAGTCTCCTGGCTCTAGATCATTACGCGACTGGATTGCACCTGATAAAAATCCTCTGCCAAGAGGACTGTAGGCCACAAATCCGATATTTAATTTTTGAATGACGGGCAGAATGTCGGATTCGACGTCTCGTGACCAAATAGAATATTCGGTTTGAAGGGCACTAATGGGATGCATCTTATGTGCACGTTTAATGGTTTCTGGATCTGCTTCAGACAATCCGATGTAACGAACTTTTCCCTCCTTTACAAGTTCAGCCATAGCATCAACTGTTTCTTCAATTGGTGTTTCTGGGTCTATACGATGTTGATAGTAGAGATCAATGTAATCTGTCCCAAGGCGTTTTAGCGAGGCATCACAAGATGCTTTGACATAGTCTGCACTGCCTTTGATTCCTTGCCAGCTTCCATCTTTTCCTCGGGAAAAACCAAATTTCGTTGCCAGAGTAATTTTATGGCGATGTTTCTTAAGTGCCTTGGATAGCAATATTTCATTCGTAAATGGGCCATACATATCTGCGGTGTCCCAGAATGTGCAGCCAATATCAGCTGCATGATCAAGCACGCGGAGATTTTGATCTTCTGAGGAGGGACCGTAAAATTCTGACATTCCCATACACCCCAAACCAATTGCTGGGACGCTAAGGCCTTGTGTTCCAAGATTAATCTGTTTCATTAACATTACCTTTTTTCTTAGAGCAGGTTTTACCTAGGTCGTTTATCAGCTAAGGAAATTTTATTTGAATGCGTCATCAAAGTGATAACCTGATAAACGACCAATTAATTTAAATGTGCTTTACATTCATATAAGGCGATGGCCGCCATCAACTACCAGGGAAATACCGTTGGTAAAGCCATTATCGATAAGAAATGCTGCTGCTTTAGCAATATCGTCCGGTGTCCCTACACGTCTCACTGGCAGGCTTGAGGCAATAGTATCTAACTGTGCTTGAGCTTGTGTTTTGTTACCCATAAGATCATTCCATACTGGTGTTGCGATAACACCAGGAACGATTGTATTTACACGAATAGGTGCAAGTTCATATGCCCAAATACGTGCTGCTGCTTCAGTTGCTGCCCCTGCTGCTGCAAACATAGTTGCTCCTGGAAGTGGTTTTTGCGTAACAGTCCCGGAAAACAAAGTTATAGAGCTGGTATCCTTTAAGAATGGCAAGGCGTAATGTACACTTAGCATCTGCCCCCATTGCTTTGTTTCTAGAATGTTACGCGCAGCGGAAAAGTCCATCTCTTTGATAGGTGCAAACATACTGCTCGCTGCTGGTGTAACAAGGTGGTCAAACTGACCGACACGGTTGAAGAATGCCTTTACACTCGTCTTATCTGTCAAGTCCATCACATAACCTGAGACCTTGCCGGTTAGATCTGCTAGGCTCTGTTCAAGTTTTTCTTGACTGCGTGCTGAGACGATTACTTCTGCTCCTGCAGCTAGCAACCGTTTCGCTATTGCCTTTGCAATTCCTCCGGTTATTCCTGTAATTACGATACGTTGATTTGATAGATTTTCTTGCATATGAACTCCTATGTTTTTAACACGCTTGACGCAAACATAGTTATCCTTCATAAATTCTCCTAAGGAATAGTTGGATTTATAAATATGCCTAAAAGGAATTTTGATCGATTTGAATTGCTGTTAACATTTAAGGCTATTCTTCATCAGGGAAGTATCATTGGTGCAGCTCGTGAACGAGGTATAACTCAATCAGCTGCCAGCAAGCATTTGGCAAAGTTGAGAAACTGGTTTGAGGACGAGCTGTTTATACGAACAGCAACAGGACTGCGGCCAACAGAAAAAGCACTTGCAGTGGGACAGTCTGCAGTCTCTATTTTAAACGAAGTGGATGCCTTGTCTCAAAAGACGACTTTTGATCCGTCTCGGCTAGAGGGTGACTTTGTCATTTCAACAACTGATGAGGTTTCTGCTCGGATGCTCCCAACTTTGGTGCAACGTCTCGAAAAAGAGACATTAGGTGTGCGCCTTACAGTTATCCCACTCGAATCGGATTATTCTCGGATGAAGTTAGAACATGAACTCGTCAATTTTGTTATTAGTGTAGGATGGCATGCTCCTGATACTCTAATGCAAAAACGACTTTATGGGGATCGATTTGTATGTCTTTTAAGCAAGAAACATCCTTTGGCACGAAAGCCAATTACAATCGAGAACTACACTAAAGCGTCTCATGCCATGGTTGCTCCACTTGGTATGAAAGACGGGTTCATTGATAATTATTTAGCACAGAAGAATATGCAACGTTTTATTAGAGTTTCTGTACCAACATTTTCACAAATCAACTATGATCTGATAAGAGACGATATGATTGCAACGTTACCCCACCGGGTTGCTTTACCAGCTACGCTTTCTGGCGAACTGATAATAAAACAAGTTCCTATTAAGTTACCCATGATCGATTATTACATATTTTGGCATAAACGGCATACTAAGTCTCAAGTTAGTATTTGGTTGAGAAATATTATTGCCGAAATTCTTACCGATTAAACTTATTTGGTCGAGGTTGTGTTGCTTCTTTTATAATTGAATGGCCTGGTGGGGGGTGAAAAACTGATTTATTGCATCATAATGACAAAGCGGCTCAATAAGGATTGAAATATCTTTTGTCGTTCCATCAATTGCATTATAGGTTTTTTTAAGTAAACTTCATTGAGGTGTCTTATCAACCTCGACTTTTTTATAGTTTGTTTTGTCAAATTTGTGGCCACTTGTTTTATTATTGTATCCTAATATATTGATAATCGTATATGGAATTTAGCGGTATGTTGCATGAACATATAGAAACTCTTGATAGATATTTTGCAACGCTTTCACAAATGATAACTGGGGAAGCATTGGAAAAGTTTTTTCACCCTGAAATTCAACAGACTGAATATCCCAATCAAATTTCAGGTGATGTTGTTGTGCGTAATTTTACAGAGATGTTACAGGGAGCAGATAGAGGAAAACGGATCTTTAGTGAGCAAAGTTATGACGTACAAAAATACATTTGTGAACAGAATGATGTTGTTGCAGAGGTTGTATGGAAAGGTATATTAAAAATACCTTTATCATCTCTCAAGACGGGTGATGAGATGGTTGCATATTTTGCCTGTGTTTTTGAATTTAAAGATGGTCTGATTTATCGTCAGAGGAATTATGATTGTTTCAAAAAATTAAATTGAGTTTCGTGTATGATGATCTTTCCTTGACTTAAAGTGTTTCAAAACAAGCTTCTAATTTATTCGTATATCATACCGCTGTGCTTTCAGTAATGTCTTTAGAGTGTCTTAGCAGAATCTCACCGAGATGCCGGAGATACGTGTCTGTATACCTGGATACGGGGCCAGACATCGAAATGCCAGAGCGTATTATATTTCCTGCTTCAATTATTGGAACAGCAACGCACCGCATTCCTTCAACCATTTCATTATCATCGGTCGCTAGACCAGTTGTTTTAATTCTTGTGAGTTCTCTGCGAAGTTCCTGGGCTGAACATATTGTAAAGGGTGTTAAACGTTCCATTGGTTTTGAAAGAGCTAATTTGATAAACTCTTCACTTTGATAGGCAAGTATAACTTTGCCGATAGAAGTTGCATGGAGTAATCCACGATCCCCTATTTTAAAATCAACGGATACAATCTGGTTTCCCTTTTCTCTCATTGTGATGACAGTTTCAAAACCTTCGAGGATCGAATAGTGACATGTTTCTCCAGTTTCGTGTGAAATTTTACGCAAAGTTGAACGTATGGTATCTGCGTTCTTTTCTTCAGACAGCATAAATCTGGCCATGGACAGAAGCTTATAGCTTAAGCGGAATGTTTTGGCTTTTTCATCCCTAAATGCATAACCCGATTCAACCAATGTCAGCAGGGCCCTGTATGTTGTTGGTCTATCGAGATTGGTTTTCTGGCAGACTTCACTAATCGTCAGAGGCGTTCTGGTATCAGAAAGGCATTCCAGTACTTTAAGAACTTTAAGGGCTGTTGAGCTCGTATTTTGCTTTTTTTCAGACAATTCTGTGTCTCCATACAATCTGATGTGTCTCTCAGAATATTCTAAATATTCAATATATAAAACGAATATTGAATATTTGACGAAATAATATCTAAACATAATACATGCGTCAAATAAAATAAAAACAATATATAACAGTCGATTAAAATAAAAGTGAGGTAAATTATTCTTACGGTGTATTGACCATATTCACATATAATGCATTTATATTTCAAATAATGAACGTTTATAGTTTTTTTGGAGAGTCCTATGGATATGCTGATTGATGGGCAATGGGTTGAAGCGTCTGATGGAAGAAAATTAGATATTACCAATCCTTCAAGTGGAGTACTTATAGACTCTGTTCCATCTGCAACAATAGAGGACGCAGCCCAAGCAGTTGCCGCAGCAAATCGAGCAAAATCCAAAATATCTTCGATGCCTGCTCATAAACGTTCGGCAATTCTGATGGCTGTTGCAGATCGAATGGAGCGTGACAGAGCCGAATTGGTACAGCTCCTGAACGCAGAAAACGGAAAAACATTTCGTGAAATCGATGGTTGGGAGATCGATGCTTCAATTAGAATTATCCGAGGCTATGCGGAAGAGGCGAAGCGTCTTTATGGTCATAGTATCCCACTCCACGGAATTCCTGCACTCGAAAATTCTTTGGCATTTACTGTTTATCAACCCTTGGGAGTCATTGCCGCGATAGTGCCATTTAATTATCCGGTTGAATTATGGTCTCATAAGTTAGCAGGTGGGATTGCTTCTGGTAATGCTGTTATTACTAAGCCACCGGAGGAGTGCCCACTGACGATGCTGCGTATAGCACAGTATTTTGAAGAAGAGGGGCTTCCTGCTGGTGTGCATCAGATCGTAACTGGGCGCGGAGAAACTGTTGGAGCTTATTTCGCACAATCTCCTGATATTCAACTGATATCTATGACTGGGTCAACGGACGTTGGTAAAAAGATCTTAACATTGGCAGCCGATAGCTTGAAAAAGGTCCATCTTGAACTTGGCGGTAATGATGCAACCATCATTATGGGAGATGTGGATCCTACAGTTGCAGCTCAAGCTCTGGTTGCAGGGCGTTTTACAAGCGGGAATGGACAGATTTGTTGTGCGGTAAAAAGAGTTCTTATTGACGATGTTATATACGATGATGTTGTGCAAGAGGTTTTACAACTCACGAGAAACCTCAAAGTCGGAGATCATACAGATCCAGAAACAGACGTCGGGCCTTTAATTACAGAACAAGCTGCAATTCGGGTTGAACAACAAATTGAGCAAGCTGTTCGTGATGGTGCAACTTTGTTGATAGGTGGAGACAGAGACAGGCAGTTTATTAAACCTGCAGTTCTTACAAATGTTGGATTGGATAGTCCTGCATTTCAAGAAGAGATTTTTGGGCCTGTCTTATGCGTAGTTCGGTTTAAAGGTGTCGAACAGGCTATCAAAATAACCAATAATTCTAAGTATGGGTTACAGGCGGCTATTTTTACTAATGATTTTTCCGCGATTATGGAAGCGGCAATGAAGTTAGAAGTTGGAACGGTCATCGTCAATCACCAAACTGCAATGCGGATAGAGTGTTTGCCATTTGGAGGAACAAAAAACTCAGGGAATGGCCGCGAGGGTATAATTGAAACCTTAAAAGACATGAGTGAAACGAAAACCGTTGTGCTTAAAGATGCATATTCAGTCTATACAACAGGTTGAGCCAATGAAAACTCTGAGAGTAAGTAACATTGGGAAACGGTATGGAGGCCACATTGCGCTTCATAATATTTCCTTTTCCGCATCTTCGGGTGAAATTGTTGCTGTGTGTGGCGAGAATGGTGCTGGAAAATCAACCCTGATGAATATTCTATCTGGCACGAAACAACCAGATGCAGGTGACATCTATATTGACGAAAAACTAACATCTATCCAAACGCCGCATGATGCATTTGATCATGGTATACATACTGTGTATCAGGAACTAAGTCTCTTACCCGGTCTATCTGTTACGGAAAATATACTTCTCGGGAATCTTCCGCAAAAAGGCTGGTCAATTGATTGGAAAAAAGCGCACTTTATTGCATCCTGCTACCTAGAAAAACTTGGTTTCGGCGATATTGACGTTCGGCAGAGTGTTCAGGATTTATCTGTTGCCTTTCAGCAGATTGTCGAGATAACCAAAGCGCTATCCTACTCTCCTAAACTTCTCATTTTGGACGAACCAACAGGTGTTCTGACAGATCAGGAGAGCAAAGTTCTCTTTAATCGTATGCTTAAAATGAGGAGTGAAGGAGGTATCATTCTTTATATATCTCACCGTCTAGAAGAAGTTTCAGAGATTGCGGACAAAATTATTGTTTTAAAAGACGGGCATAAAGTCGATGAGATTGAACAGAATGATATAAACATCGACCGTATTGTCAGAAGTATGGTGGGACGGGAATTAAAAGCTATTTATCCGGTTCCAAATGAACAGTTTGGAAATGTTGTCTTAAAATCAGAGAAACTGTGTGGCGAGCAGTTTTGTGACATCTCCATTGATGTCAGAGAGGGCGAAATATTAGGTTTCTTCGGTCTTATAGGGAGCGGTAGAACCGAATTTGCAAGAGCTCTATTTGGGGCTGACCCATTTACAAGTGGGACAATAGAGCTTTCAGGAAAGAACTTTATCCCCCAGAAACCAAGAGCAGCAATTCAGGCCGGAATAGCTATGGTCACAGAAGAGCGCAAACGTGATGGTCTAGCACTTGGTTGTGATATTTTAGATAATGGGTCACTGGCAACACTTAACCAGTTTAGTTCTGCTGGAATTATCAATAATAACAAGAGAAAAATTGCAGTAGAAAATAAAGTTACGAAAATGTCTATAAAACCACATGGTTTGGAACACCAGGTGAAAAACCTGTCCGGTGGTAATCAGCAAAAAGTCGTTTTAGCAAAGTGGTTGTTACTTAATGGGTTAAAAGTCTTGATACTTGATGAACCTACCCGTGGTGTAGATGTCGGAACGAAAGTTGAAATATATCAATTGATTATAGAAGTCGCTAAGCGGGGTGTAGCAATACTGCTGATTTCTTCTGAACTTCCTGAAATTCTCGGATTGAGTAATAGAGTCTCCATCATGCGCGAAGGTGAAGTCGTTGCAATCCTCGATCGTTCGGAATGTTCGGAAGAAATCATTTTTAGTTATGCTGCTGGTGTACGGGAGGACGCACAATGAGAGACACAGCTATGTTGAGACCGATTATAGGCATGTCATTCTTTCGCAAACATGCTGCCGATATAGGATTTGCGCTGGCATTGCTTTCACTTATTTTATTTGCAAGCTTTGCTTCAGAAGTTTTTCTGACAGAAAGAAATATGACCAACGTTTCTCGTCAGATGGTAACAAATGGATTAATTTCAATCGGAATGCTTCTTGTTATTTTGTCTGGAGGCATAGACTTATCTGTCGGATCTATTGTTGCCTTTGCTGGGTTGTTGGCGGCAGGGTTACAAAATACCATGCCAATGGAGCTTGCAATCATTGTCGCTTTAGGGGTTGGAATGTTCGTGGGGTTGATAAATGGTTTTTTAATAGCTTATTTGAACTTGCAACCCTTCATTGTGACACTCGCAATGATGGGTGCTGTCAGAGGAGCCCTTTATATATATTCAGAAACGCCACAATATGCGTCATCTTCTTCATTTATGGAAGTTCTGGGTTCAGGTGTGTTTCTTGGTATCCCCATTCCGTTCCTGATCTTTTTAACCTGTCTTCCAATCGTCTGGTTTTTTCTCAACCATATGTCTGCTGGTCGTGCCGTTATTGCAATTGGTGTGAATTCTGAAGCGGTTAGATTGGCCGGTATCGATGTAAAAAAGCACATCATGGGAACATATATTGCCTCTGGCTTTTTCTCCGCAATGGCTGGGGTGCTGCTTGCTGCAAGGTTGGGTATTTCCCAACCTTCAGTGGGCGTTGGGTATGAGTTGGATGCTATCGCAGCTGTCGTGATAGGCGGTGGAATACTCGGGGGAGGCGGAGGTACTCTTCTTGGTATGGTTGGAGGTGTTATGGCGTTGGCTTTTGTCGATAACATCCTAAATTTGTTTAATGTTCAGTCCTATTATCAACAGGTTTTGAAAGGGTTGATCATTTTGGTTGCCGTCATTGCTAGGCGGAAACCAGCGTAGTGTCTTGTCATAAGATTCATTGAGTAGGGAGGAATAGAATGAAACTCATTCAAACAATTGTACTGATTATTGCCATTACAGTTTCTTTTGGAACTGTACAGGCAAAAGATAAAAAAATTAAAATAGGCATGGTAAATTATTTTAACCAGGCTGCCTATTTTACAGGTATGGATACTGCAGTCCATGAAGAAGCTAAGGTTTATAAGAATATTGAAGTTATCTCGACGGATGCTGGCTTTGATATTGCAAAACTCGCTGCTGATATTGATGATTTGTTATCAAAAGATGTTGATGGTTTAATCATCAGTGCTGGTCCAACAGAAACATTGCCGGCCTCTCTTGCAGCTATTCAGAAAGCTGGTATACCTGTGGTCTTCGTAGACAGGCTTTGGAAGAATACAAAACTTACAACTCCATGGAATTGGGTTGGTGCGCAGAACACTTATATGGGTGAACAACTTGGTGCGCATGTCCAAAAGAAGTTGGGTGGTAAAGGAAATGTTCTGATTATTAGGGGTGGTCCTGCTGATAACTCTATTGGTTTGGATAGAACTAATGGGTTTCTTTCACAAATGAAGGGTACAAAAATCAAAATAACAAAAGCTCCTGGTTTCGGGAATTGGAGTAATGATGGAGGTTACAAAATTATGGCCGACATGCTTACGAAGATGCCTAAAATTGAGGCTGTATTTTGCGAAAATGATAGCATGTGCCTAGGGGCTCAAAAGGCAACACAAGCTGCAGGCCGTAGTAATGAAATGATCTTCGTCGCATCTGATGCAGGTAAGGAAACACTGCGAGAAATGATGAGAAAAGGATCAAACTTTACAGCGACTGCGGTTAATGACAGCGATCAGATTGGTCGTACTGGATTTCATCATTTGCTAGGACTTCTTGCTGGCGCAAAATTACCGAATTTAACACCATTGCCTTCTCCTCTTATTGAGCAGAAAGATGCCATCAAATATTATGATCCAAGCAAGGTATTTTAATGTATCTCCACTGATGCGATCGCATCAGTGGAAAATTTCTCAATGGCGCAGTGAAGGTATTTTTTTTATTTCTTAAAAAGTTTGTTGAAATAAAGTGATTTCTATTGTTTTTTCAGTACCAAACTAAAAATTTGAATCTCATCAAACTCTCCCATTAAGAGGTAGATGAAATTCGTAACTGTTTCAAAAATACTTCACTTACTAAGAGAGGTCTATTTTCTAAGAGAAATTTAGAACGTCTCCCCCACAATGGGGCATCTAAAGTGAGTGAATTAGGAAGATACTGGTGTTTGTTACAAATTTTTGCAACTTCTATAGGATCTCGTTTCATTGTTGGGTCTTTGAAAAGTAAATCACCTAAGGGCCTGTTATCAAGCGCGTGTTTATGCTGTATAAATGTATTAAAGGGGATAATGCTTCGGGCAAAAACCCATGGTTGGTCACAGCCACTAAGAATGACCTCTCTAATAAGTGCCCGCTCATTGCTGGGGAGGTGTAATAATCGTATTTCTGAGGGGTATGGATAGAGCCATTTTTGACGCAATATTGTTACTGTGAGTTGATCATTGCTTTTTTCAATTAAACGTTTTGTTAATGATCCTGTGTCTAATAACCAGTCACGCTGAGAAGGGGTCAACTGCAATTTTAAATGATCCCCATCTTGCCAAAGTGGTTCATTAAGAAATGGTGAGTAAAAAGATAAACCAGATATGCTTGAGTGCATCTTACTTTCTTTATTGTTTAAGAAATCCAACTTTTTGATTTCTTTATTATCTACTGATTTATGCATGGGTTTTAACCACATCCCATTTTATGTGTAATGATCTCAGCAATCGATCCATAAGTGTTTTTTCATAGACATATTCCTGTCCCTCAACAGGTTGCAAATTTGGCAATCGCGTAAACAGTGTTTTATAAGCAATAGCCAATTGCATTTTGGCCAAATAATCTCCGGAACACCGATGTGGACCTGTACCAAAAACCAAGTGTTCATGGGCGTTTTGTCGTCCAGACATTAATATATCAGGATTCTCAAAAATCTCATCATCCCTACCTGCTGAGGCCAAATGCAAAAATAAAGTCTGTCCTTCTGGAATAGATACTCCGCTTATTTCAACCTGTTTTTTTGTTGTTCTACGCCAGAATATTAAACCAGCTTGATAACGCAGAATTTCATCTATTGAGGTTTCAAATAAAGATTCATCTTTCTTAAGTTCGGAAACAAAACCAGGATGTTCCAGCAATGTTTTCATGCCCATCACAAAGGTTACCATAGTCGTTTGATATCCTGCCGGAATGGAACTCATAAGAGCTTTAACTAACTCAGGTTTTGACATTTGTGCTGGGTCTTCGAGGTGATACCTTAGCAAGTGAGCCATAAAGCCCTCATCTTTATCGACATTTATTGTTTCCAACTTTTCCTGAATGTACTTTCCAAATTCCATAATGGATTTCGCAGCATTCACCTGTTGCTCAGCGCTAGCATCAAGACTATTGATCATAAAGACAAAAGCTTCTGCCCAGCGGTGAACCCTATCGAGTTCATTGTCAGGAATACCTACCATTTTTGCGATGACTTTCGCTGGCAGACGTTTAGCAAATTTCTCTACAAAATCAATACTGCCTTCATCGTAAAAACCATCAACAAGCTCATTGGCTTTCTCGTCAATAAACTTCTCCCATTCAGCTAAGGTTCTTCTATTGAAATATTGAGTAAATGGCTTTCTAAGTCTCTTATGATCTTGCGGAGGAGCTTCTAAGGCAACCCTTGCTGGAGGCATATTTTCCATCATAGCTTGGGCTTCAGGAGCTATCGCAGCCATTGGCTGAAACATAAACTCAACGGTAAATATTTCGGGATTTTTTAAAATATATTCGATATCTTTGTGTCGCGTTATGACCCACACCTTATACCGTTCACTATAAAAAACAGGAGCTTCTGTGCGGGCCGGCGCAATCCAACTAAAGGGGTCAATTTGCTGACTACGTTCAGCTGGATCAAATGTTTCTGAATAGGGACATTTTGATTGCATCATTTGTAACGACTCTCTTATTTGTTATTTGCTCAATTCGGTATCTTTTTAGTCTTTTTGCAGAGATAGGCTTTTTATGTTTCTCTAAGCTATATCAAACCGCTTTTAACTCTCAGAGATGGAATGATAAAAGGACACTTATTATGAAAGCCATGCTGGATACATGAATGTATTTGGTAGCAAGTTCGTGCTTTGCTGTAAGATACCGATGAGCTGAAGTAATACGATAAATGTGAGAAAAATACCTCCATAAAAATGTGCTCTGAAAATTGGAGCGAGTAAGTTTATATCGTCTTTTGAAGAAGAGAATATTCTTAATTTATTTACTGCACCAGGTACAAATATAGCTGCTATTACAATCATTAAAATTGCAAGGCATAATACCATGACATTAAAGAATGTATGGGGATGATATAAAACCAAAAATGCGGAGCATGTTATCCCAACTAACATTTGAGATGCCATAACAAATGGAAGACCATTATCAGCATATTGATTTAATGTTGATGCGACTCGTTTTATGTCATGGATTTTGTCGCTGTTGTTTGTATCGTTGCTAAAGACAACACGAAAGAATGGTTTCTCTAAAAAGTACAAAACGATAAAAATACCTATGCCTAATCCGAAACATGTCGTTGCCATGATCACATAAAAATGATTCATTCTATAAGTCCTTCAATGTTTGTTGTGTTTTCATATCAAGTCTTTGACCTAACACTCATTATTTTTATTGTGACCTTTTATGACTAAGATGTCCTTCTCGATACCGTTAGCTCATAATTATGAGGAATTAAAAATACGCCAGAATGTTTCCCTAATATCTCAGGGCTGTTAGGCGTTTTTTTAAATTCACACTGGCTGAGTAGGGATGCAAAGAAAGTGAAAATCTGAGTGCGTCCAAGGTGTTCCCCAACACAGCGGCGAGGTCCTATTCCGAAAGGATAAAATTTATTCAATAAGTCTCTATGAATTTTATTATCTGAATCTAAAAATCTTGAGGGACGGAATTCTTCGGGGTTTTCCCAATAGCGTTCATCTCGTGTTAGACTATGATAGTTCGCAATAATCATTGTTCCTTTTTCAATGAGTGTGCCGTTCACCTTAATATCTTCTTTGGCTTCGTAGTGAAGTGGTGCGAATGTTGTCATTGATGTGTGACGAAGGATCTCCCAGACGGTTGCCTCAGTAAGAGGGAATGCTTTGCGGTTTGAGAAACTGGGCTTCGTACCTGAAGCAAGTCCTGAATCCAGTTCTTCTTGGATTTGTGCTTGAATTTCAGGATGAACTATCATGTAGTGTAATGCAAACCTCATAGCAAACGTTGTTAATCCAACACCTGCACCAACAAACTGGAAGAGCGATCCATTGAATAGTTCATATTCGCTTAATTCCACTGTTTTTGTTGCACTTGCCTGCAATTGCTGGTGGGCATTTATAAGTGCATCACATACACCTCTGAGTTCAGCAACGTTAAAGGATGTTTTTTGCTCTTGTATGTTGTGAGCGACAAACCCTTCGAGACCGTCAACGGCTTTTCCAAAAATTTCAAGTAATTCACTTTTTATTGATAGAAAACCTTCACGTTGATCATCTCTGGACAAATCATCAAGTTTGACCATATCAAATACACCCAGAGGCAGCACATCAACAGCCTTCGGGTCAAAGAATTCGGCCTCCTCAGGAGATAATGGTCTGCCGAAAGCTAAACGTTGGATAAAGCTTAATGTTGTGAAGGCAATGGCAGATCCTGGGTCTATAGGTCCATCATTCTTAGAGAAAGTATCAACGAGGCCGTTGACTTCTTCAATCAACCAATCTTCTACCTGTGATGCTCGTGAGTTAACCTGGTCTCGTAGAACTTTTTCCATCTCACCACGATGGCATTTGAAACGTTCTCCATTTTGCGTTTCAACGATGTTCTGAATAATTTTATTTTGGTTTTGAAATGCTTTAAATACTGGCCTTCCAAGCAAGTCTGCCTGATCAACTATTGCTTCATTTATCGCCTCTATTCCATTTAACGCGACTACTTTTTTCTTTTCAGAAGGTAGTTCTACGATAGGACCTTGTTTTTTTTCTTGTTGTAGTAAAAGTAATTGAAGATGCTTCTCAGTCAACCAGTCATTCAGGGCTACAGATTTATCTTGTTCTAATGTTTGCATTTTCAGACCTCATGTCGAAATGATTAAATGGGGTAACGAGAGCGAGTCTTTTGCTTGAGACACAACGCTTTGACTCTGTCAAAATTCTAATAAGCTTAGCTGCCTAAGACCTGATGTATTCTTCTTAGTCGATTGTATTTTCTTAAGTTTGGGAAGAGTTCGACAAACTCATAGAATGCTTTAATCAGCATCAAAGAGAACATTTTTGTTTTTGAAATAGGAATAGGAAAGTTTTCTAAAAATTCTTGTGCTTCTTTGGTTTTTGCGTGAGGTCCGGTTAGGCGGTATTGAGCTGAGAACTGAGGACCAAACCAGAGTTTAAAATATAAATTTGGGTTTTCAAAAATCGAAACTTGAGGGTAGCAACCAACCAGTTTGGACATAGAATCCATATAATTACAATAATTCACCAGCGATAAAACTTGCGGTGCAAGATAGAATTGTTGTTCCCAAAACTCACGTTCCTGTCGTGTTATAGCTATTCGTTTTTCATGCGTCGGCAAGGCTTTTTTTCCACTGCAAACGAGTGCGAAGTAGCGGCTTTGCATTTCAGCGATGGCTGGGATTCCTCCCTGTTGCGGTCTTACAAATCCAATAAAAGCCAAGCTGTCATCTAGATCATTATGGAAGATCTGTTTATAGAGATCTCTTGGATTTTTTAGTTCTATGTTCAAAAATGGGAAGGAAATTTGGTATCCTGTGCAGAGGACAATTGTATCAATTTTTTCACTTTGCCCATCTTTAAAAATAACCTCATCTGAAGTAATCTTTTCTATGCCTGACAGATTTGGCGTTACTTGATTATCTACGATATGTTGGAAAACGCGTTCGTTTTTTGTGATAACTTGATGAGGTGTTTTTCCTCCCTTTTTAATCCATTGTGCGCGATATACTGTTTGAGGGTTTCTACTCTGAAGATATTTTTGAAAAATAGGTTTTGTGAAACCCATATAAAATGTGCTTGGTAACCAACTAAAAATTCTTGCCGTCAGTGGTGACGTATCGATTGTAAAAAAGGGATCTTTTTGAAATGGATACATACGTGGTGCAACAACTGGATAGCGGCGCAGAGATAGAATGCATTTCTCTGCGACTTCAGAAATTTCAGAGGTTACATCTGCAGAACTTTCGCCCATGCCAATACATAGAACGCGCTTGCCTTCGAAGGGGCTTGAATTTTTATAAGATTTTGAATGAACAACTTCACCCTTAAAATTTTCTAGGCCTTCAATTTCAGGAATAGATTTTTTTTGAAACATTCCCGAACACACTGCAACAGCATCAAAGCTATGCGTTTCTTCTTTTCCATCTTGCTGTGTTCTTACATGCCAGCGATCATCATCTTTTTTCAGTTCTATGACTTCTGTATTGTAAGATATGAGATCTTCTAAATCATTGTTTATAATATATTTATTGAGGTAATTTTGATATTCTTTACCTGACCAAAATTTAAGGCGTTCGTTTGTTGGAACGAAATCTGAGTAAGCCATAAAATAGTTTGATATTGTAAGGTGCAGTGAATCGTAAGCCTCTTTGCTAGAGAATACGCCTCCAAAATCTGGATTTTTTTCAAAGCAAGTTACGTTATGACCTTCTTCTTTTAATTCTTTGACAGCCGCAATCCCAGAGAGACCAGCCCCGATAACCAAGACATTTTTATTCATTTGACACTACTCTTTCATATTCTTGCCCCGAGGGACAATTTTGTTATTTTTAGTAAATATTAATTGTAGTTTATTGAGATATTACTGAGAAAATTAGGTAACTAAGTTACGAAATTTAATCGCGCAATTCTTAATGATTTCAAATGAAATTTGCGGGTGATGAAAAATACTGACAAGTGCGAGAGCATAATGATTACACTGTTTTTGCGTAGGTACATTTTTGAATACGCATACATAACAGGCCTCCTAGTAATTATTATTTTTACGTGCGCTGCCTTTACAAAAAACGTATGCTCGAACTTGAATGTTTCTATTTATTATTGAGCTTTCGTATTATGCATATACCGTAAACTGGGTGTGACACTCTGTCAACCATAAGTTGAAATAAGATTCGATTTTTAATATTATTAGTATGTGTTCATTCGCATATTTTTTCATGAAGGCAGTGTAATGTTTATTGTATTATTTGGTGACTTGTTGTCTTATCATTCTAATTTAAGGGGCACAGTTTTTTGCAGAGACGGAAACAGTTAAATGGGGGCGGGAATAGGGCATCTATTCTATTTGCGAACAAAGACGTTTGTAATTCATCCGAGACTATCTGAATGATCTTAATTTGCGGTGTCGAACTTAATCTTCGTTTGGCCTTATGTAAGCATGTGCTTCACATTGGCGTTGATACGACAAGTTTAGACATGAGTTTTCATCACTAAACATATCAGGCAGTGTTTTTGTCAAGTGCATAAGCCTGTTTTCTAATTCGGATTGATTTTCAAGGTTACCATCATGCAGTATGTGGTTTGACTCAATCTTTTCTGATAAGCGTTTGAGAGCATATCCTATCAGCAAACTGCGGTGGCATATTGCTGGGTCTTTTTCTGCGCATACAAGTGCGATTTTAAATTTTTTCTCAAGTCCTGTTTGTAAGCGTTTCATTCCAGCTAGGAAGGTTTCACTTTTCATTAAGCGATCAAATTGGACTTGTCCTTGTGCGTTATAATGTGAAGACTGTTTGGATCGAGGACCAAGTTCATCACCAAGGTACACATAGCGAATTTCATGGGCTTTTAATGTGTTGATTAATGCTTCTCGGTGATAATCATGAAAGACTTTACTGTAGGGGACAGATCGCACATCTGCGATCACATTAATTTTATAAGTTTTGAGCTGGTTAATAAAAATGTCTAAAGGCTTTGTTGCATAGCCAATCGTATATAAAGTATCTTTTTTAAAATTCATGAGATTTAACTCCCTGATATTGGGGCTCCATGGCATTTGGTCCTTATAGACCATTTTGACACGACAAGTAATTTTTGTCAGCTGTTTGTTTTTGCTTTGTTCATTATCCTAAACACTGATTGTGAAAACTAGGATTTTTGTCTTCTTACTTTATTAAAGAGGGCTTAATACCTATCTATGGTCAATAGTTGAATTTTGGCTGACTTTTGAAAATGGAATATAAAATGACTGATGAAACTTCATATGTCCCCCCAAAAGTTTGGGTGTGGGAGTCTGAAAATGGTGGAACTTTTAGTAAAACCAACCGTCCAATTGCTGGTGCTACTCATGAGAAAGTTTTGCCTGTTGGTAAACATCCTATGCAACTTTATTCGTTAGCTACTCCCAATGGGGTGAAGGTGACTATAATGTTAGAGGAGTTGTTGCAATTAGGTGTGATGGGGGCAGAGTATAACGCTCATCTTATTGACATTGGTGAGGGGGACCAGTTTGGAAGTGGTTTTGTTGAGTTAAACCCAAATTCAAAGATTCCTGCACTGATGGATTACAGTGGCTCTGAGCCAATTCGTATTTTTGAGTCTGGTGCAATTTTGTTATATCTTGCAGAAAAGTTTGGAGAGTTTTTGCCAAGCAACACAGCAAAGCGTCCTGAATGTTTGTCCTGGTTGTTTTGGCAAATAGGAAGTGCCCCCTATCTTGGTGGTGGTTTTGGTCACTTTTATTCCTATGCACCCACAAAGATTGAGTATTGTATTGATCGCTTTGCGATGGAGGTAAAGCGTCAATTAGATGTGCTTGATCGACATTTAAAAGATTATCAATATATGTGTGGGGATGAATATACGATTGCTGATATTGCCATTTGGCCTTGGTATGGTGTTCTGACACAGAATAAATTATATGACGCTGGCGAATTTTTAGACGTTCAGTCCTATACTCATGTTGTTAGGTGGACAGATGAAATTGCTCAAAGAGATGCTGTGAAACGAGGGCGTCTTGTTAATCGCACATGGGGTGAACCGGATGAACAACTTCGTGAGCGTCATGATGCTAGCGATTTTCATCGTATAAAGGTTATGTAAAAAACATTTAGTATGGGTGGTTCATATTTATCAATATGATCACTCATATTTGCACTTAGTCGTACTGATTTTTTTTCTATTTTATAAAAACTTCTTTACATCCGCACAATTTTTATTTTGCTTTTGTCACGTGTATGCAGACTAAATACTCAGTCTTGTTTTTATTATGGTTTTATTATTTGCATCTGCTTTCATTAGAGCAACAATATACTTTTTTCATTTTTTCCAGAGGTATAGATAAGCCGAACAAAACCTCCTCATCAGGTTTGACAGTGCCAGCTCCATTTTTCTCATCGGTAATTGTCACTTCATAGTTTATTGAAAAACTACATTTGTTGGAGATTATAAGTCCTGCGACTGGTCCATATTCCCAGGACAGACATTTGGGAATAGGTTTTAAGTTTTCCTTTGGGCATGTATTTGCTAAGGCAGGTGTATATCCAAGAAGAAGTAACAACAAAATTATCTTTATTCGTTTTATCAGATATATGAAATGACCAATCATATGAGTTCCCTCCCCTTTGCAGAAACTTTCGTTCTGCTATTGCTTCATTGTTTGAAAGCTTTATAATTTTCCTTTACTATAACCCGATAAAAATTATTAATAAAATTATTTTTATTGAGGCCTTAGAGGCTTGTTGTTTTATTTTAATTTAAGTAAAATCACGCTCAATAAAAATAGATTTATTCACAGGAAACCAAGAAAGTTATGAATTTCATTTTTTGGTTTTTATTTGAATGTAAAAATAAGTTTCACTCTACAACAATAAAGAATGGGTAGGTCATGAGTATATTTGGTCGAATGATACCCGGCATTATTTCTTTAATATTGCCAGCAGTATTTATTTTTGTGTTGTCTACAGCACATGTTACATTTAGCTATGCTAATCCACCAGCAGTTGATCCTAATAGTGAGTTTAAGGCTAAGATCAATGCCAATACCGTTACAATTCTGGGCGGGAGTATAACTGGTACATATCTTCGTTTGATTGATGACATCTCCAGAGGAATAGGTGATGGTGATAAGCTGCGCATTCTTCCTATTCGGGGAGGTGTGGTTACGAATGTTAGGGATATTCTATATCTACGCGGAATAGATATGGGTATTATTCGTGCTGATGTAATTGAGACATATCGTGGAAAGAAGCATTATAATGATATTAAAAATCGTTTAAGTTATATTTCAGTGCTTCATGCTGAAGAGTTTCATTTGATGACATCTAATCCGGATATTAAGTCTATAAATGACCTTAAGGGTAAAACGGTAGCTTTTCACAATGAAACATATTTATCTGGACAGATTGTTCTTAATAAGCTTGGTATCAGAATCGGTAAACTTGTAAAAACTACTATGTTTGCGGCCGCAGCGAAAACCAGGACGGGTGAATATGATGCTATTTTGAGGGTGACAGGTAAACCTTTCTCTGGGGTTAGTCGACTTCTTAAGCTGGATCCAAATTTACGGATGATACCGATCCCTTATTCAACTAAGCTTATTAATACAGTTTATTTTCCTTCAAAAATAAGCCCTAAAGATTATCCTAAGCTTCTTCCTGATGGAAAAGAGATTGAGACAATAGCCGTTCACGCTATCCTTGGGGTTTATAACTGGAAACCAAAGACAGATCGTTATCGTCGTCTGACTAAGTTTACAAATGCTTTTTTCTCAAAGTATGAAAAAATTGTACAACGAAAAGGACGTCACCCTAAGTGGGGTCAGATTAATCTGGCTGCTAAACTCAATGGCTGGAATCGTTTCGGACCAGCAGAGAAGTGGCTTAAAAGTTCCAAGCTTCGTAGGGTTAATAGAAATCTGAGAGTTTCTGGTGGTGCAGAAGGTAACGGTAAGTTGCTGGAAAAGTTTCAGCAGTTTTTACAAAAAGAACTCCCTGATGCTGAAGCTAAAACTTTGTTCTCTGACTTTAAAAGGTGGAGAGATAGCCAACAGTAAAAGAATTTAGGGAACAATGTTAGAATTTATAGTGGTATCAGCAACTGATTTTTGCTGATACCATTTTTTTATGTTTATGGTGTGAGAACTTTTTTCTCTTTGTCTTTTATTTTCATGAGTTTATCGGCAATCATTGTCATCATTGGTGCTCCTGTAATGACTAGAATCATGCGTACCAGATGATGTGTAATTACGAAGGCGACATCCGCTCCAACTATGATAGCAAGAATTGTTATTTCTGATTGACCTCCTGGTGCAAAGGCTAGGAATGCATCAATTGGCTGTGCAATTGCGTAATGTGTTACAATCAATGCGAAAGAGAGTGATATTGCTGTGAGGATACAGCAGAATAATATTCCGGCAACCACATCATCACGAAATTCTCTCCAGGTAATTCCTACATATTTTACCCCTACTGAAATCCCGATAAAATATTGAGCACACATAATTGCTTCTGTGGGTGGTCTGTGGGATATGAAACCTGCCATACTAAATGCTGCTGTTACAATCAATGGGCCCAATATGGCGGCTCCGAACAAACCGATTGCAGATGCATACCACCATCCAATAAGTCCTGCGATTATCATCATTATTAGTTCAAGTGCGGGAATAGTTTCTGCCGGTTGACCTGGGGCATTCGTAAGATCTACTCCCCAAACCATGTAGATGATAAATGGTGTTGTGGTGACGATAAACAAAATACGTGTTGCATGAATCAGAGATAAACTTCTGACATTGGCTCCTGCTAACTCTCCAAATGCGATAATATCCTGCAGTGATGCTGGCATTGAACTATAGAAAGATGTCACAGGATCATATTTTCGTATATATCTGAAAAATGGAAAACCAACGAGGGCAATCGCAAGAATAAAAAATGGAACAAGCGCAATTGAATATTTAATGTCTGATAAATTTCCAAAAAACTCTGGAGTTAAGGTTGCTCCGACAGCTACCCCAATCATAGTCCTGCTTGCAATACTTAATGATTTTATACCTTTCATTGGAATACCGATGAATGCGGCAATCAAACATGCCGCTAGTGGTCCAAGTAGAAACGGTAATGGCCAGTTTTGAAGGAAGAACCCATAAGCGCCTATGGCTGCGATTAACAGGGTGAGAATTTTTAACACTGTATTTTTTAGTA
This sequence comes from Methyloligellaceae bacterium, assembly GCA_965263345.1. Lineage (GTDB taxonomy): Bacteria > Pseudomonadota > Alphaproteobacteria > Rhizobiales > CBDHHC01 > CBDHHC01. The sequence continues at coordinate 1,172,793 of CBDHHC010000024.1, read as the reverse complement.
GAGGGTTTCTTTTTGTTTTTTCTGAGGGTGACATTTTTAACTACTTTTGTTTAACCACGAAGGACCAGTCAAGACGCTAGCGTCTTCAAATCGGTATTACGAATTGAATGGTGATCGTTTTGGTGTGTACGTATTTCGTATACAAAATCTTAAAGACTGATTAAGACAAAAAGATGATTACTAATCTGTTAAATTTTATATGAAGGACAAAAAAATGTTACAAGGCAAGAGGTTGCTAGGGTTATCTCTAGCTTTTTTTTGTCATAATGTTATGTCTTCTTGTTTGATTCTTCTTATTTCAATCAATAGCAATATATATTGTGAAAAATTGCCTCACCCTCTAGATGAAAGACTTTTATAATATCCAAAATTGTTATGGTGATAAAGATATTATCTTTGTTGTTGTACTTAATATATCTTTATTTATATTGATGTATTGTTAGTAATATTTAGTGTCTTGCTTAAATTTTACTTTATTTTTATTTTCCATTTTCAATAAAATTTAAATAATATTGAAGTAAATTAGACCTGTTCGGGTTTTTTCTTTTAAGGGGCAGGCGATATGGGACGCGTATTATATTCAGCAGTATTCCTAATTATTTTAAGCGTATTTTCTTCCTATGCTTCGGCATTTGAATATAATCACGCAATTAACTTAGCGGGTAAGCAGCGCATGCTTACTCAGAAAATGAGTAAAGAAGCGATGCTTGTTGCGCTTGGCATCGATAAAGAAAAGAATTTAGAGAGTCTTAAGAAAACCAGAGACCTTTTTGATAAGACTTTAGCAGGTTTGAGAGATGGCGATGCAGATTTAGGGCTATCTAAAACCAAAAAACCAAAAATTCGCAAGCAGCTTAAGAAAATTGGAAAACTTTGGAAAGATTTTGATAAGGCTGTTAGTCAGATCATTACCACTGGTGAAGTTTCAAAAGAAGATGTGAATGTTATTGCAGACCTTAATCTACCTCTTTTAAAGCAAATGAATAAGGGTGTGAAGTTTTATGAAGCTTCTGCTGCTGGAAGCGGTGTGAATCAAGCCCTTGCTAAGGCAATTAATTTATCTGGTCGTCAGAGAATGTTGACACAGAAAATGAGTAAAGAGTTCTTTCTTGTCGCTTATGGTCATCAGGCTGATGTTAATAAGGAAAGTTTGAAAAAAACCATTGAGCTATTTTCAAACACCCTTGATGGATTGATTGATGGTAATGCTTCTCTTGGATTATCTGCTGCACCCAATGCTGAGCTAAAAGCGCAGCTTACTAAAGTGAAAGGTATGTGGCAGGAGTTTCGCAAAAATGTTGAAACTAGCGCCGATGATGCTTCAAAGCAAGCTGTTGCAAACTCTAATCTTCCACTTTTGAAAGAGATGAATAAAGCTGTTGGGATGTTTGCAAAGCTTTAAATACAGATTTTGTTTTGGTGCATTAAATTGCACCAAAATATAGAGAATTTGGGAACATATATTAGGAAATTGTCATGAGCATTAGACTTTATTTACTTTCAGGTATTTCAATTATCGGAGTGATAGTCTTCCTGTTTTGTAGTTTTAAGATTTCAATGTCATGGCAACAAGAGAGAATTTATGAATTCTCTAAGAAGAGTAGTCATACGATTGCTTTGTTATTAGAGGCTGCAGGGCACTGGGCTGTAGAACGTGGTGTCTCAAATGCAGCGCTTAACTCTGCGACTTCAGCTTCAGATAAAATGAAAAATACGATTGCTCAGCGCCGTACGAAAGGTAATGCAGCGTTTAAAGAAGCAATGGATGAAATAAAGTCATATGATTTTAAAGGTAAAGCTAAGTATATATCAGAGGTTCAAAAAGCCTTTGATGCGGCAGCAACTTTACGACAAAAGATGGATGTCAATGTTGTCTTACCTTCGATGAAAAGGGATAAAGTACTTTTAAAGTCGTGGATACCAACAATGTCTAAGCTGATTATACTCAGCCAAGATTTACGGTATGCTATTGTTCGAGAAGCAGCACAGACAGATCCTGATTTAGGTCGCCAATCTAATTTGAAGCATTTTGCCTGGATTATGAGTGAATATGCAGGCCGTGAACGTGCTATGATTGGTGGAGCAATTTCTGCGAATTTGAGTTTCGATGAAAAACGTTTAGAGGCATTGTCTAATCAACGTGGTAAGGTTGAAAGTGCCTGGGATATGGTGAAAAAGCTTAGTTCAAGCTCAAATAATGAAGTCAAAAATGCTGTTACTAAGATTGATAATGAATTTTTTGGAGAATTTCAAAATTTGAGGGAAAAAATCTACCAAGCGGGTATAGAAGGAGAAGATTTCCCTGTTAAAGCATCAGGCTGGATCCAAGCTTCAACACGTGCCATCAATACTATTCTGAAACTTCAAAATGCATCGACTACAGAAACACAGGCCTATGTTACAGATCTTGTAAATAAAGCCTGGAATACTCTTATTTTAAATGGCCTCATTTTATTAGTCTGTGCGGCAATTGTCGGAGTAACGGTTTATGTCGTTCTGTTTAAAGTTGTCAGGCCTATTGGTCAAATGACGAAAGCCATGAGAGATATTTTGAATGGTGAGCATGTTGAGGTCCCTGGGATTGATCAGAAAAATGAAATTGGTGAGATGGCAAAAGCCGTTGAAGTTTTCCAGGAAAACTCCATAGAGCGTAAGCGTCTCGAAGCTGTTGCGGTTCATGAGCGTAGTAAAGAAATACAACGCCAAACACATGTTGAGAATATTATCAATCATTTCCGTGGTGAGATTTCTAATGTTCTTAATGTGATGAACAAGGAAACTGAGAATATCAATAATACAGCAGATAACCTTTATCGTTTATCAACTGATGCCGATGAGCAAGCTGCCAATGCGAAGCAATCTGCTCTTGATGCGTCAAAGAATGTGGAAGCTGTGGCTTCTGCTTCAACAGAACTCTCAGACTCAATTCGTGAAATTTCTGTACAAACGGATCAAACAAATGCTGAGTCGGCAAAGGCAACAGATGCTGCACGATCAACCAGCGATGATGTCGCGAAACTTTCTGAAACAGCTACGAAAATTGGTGATGTTGTTGGGATGATTAGAGATATTGCCGAGCAGACAAACTTGTTGGCTCTGAACGCTACAATTGAGGCTGCGCGTGCAGGGGATGCCGGTAAAGGATTTGCAGTCGTTGCTCAAGAAGTTAAGCAGCTTTCTGAACAAACGGCAAAGGCAACTGATGAAATCGCAACGCAAGTTGGTGGTGTTCAGTCTTCAACCGGAAATGCTGTTCAGTCTGTTGGTTCAATTGCGGATGCAATTTCACAAGTTACAAGTTTGGCATCTTGCGTTGCTTCAGCGGTTGTTCAGCAGGAAGCTTCTACTCAGGAAATTAATAGAAGCATTGGTTTAGCTTCTGAATTTACGAATGTTTCTGCTAATAATATCGAAACTGTTTCACAGGCTTTGCAAGAAACAAATGAGGAAGCGAAACAAGTTCGGTCTGTCTCTATACAGCTGGCTGATGTAGCAGATAAATTGTCTCAATCTGTTGAACAGTTCTTAGATAATATTGCCAAAGATGTTGAGAATAGGCGTGCAGCAATACGTATATTTAGCGATGAGAATGTAAAGCTTGAAATCAAAAATGAATTACATGAAACAATGCTTGTTGATAAGAGTGATACTGGTCTTCGTATGCTTATTGTTGATGCTGTTGAGGTGAATGGTATTGTGAAAGTTCATTTCCAAGATGGTTCGGTGAAGAAAGCCAAATGTGTGTGGGCAGATGATAAAGCAGCTGGTTTTCATTTTCTTGACGTGAGTGCCAGATCAAGTATCGCTGCTTAAAGTCTCAAAAACTGCCTCATAATTTGGTTCCTGGGAAATATCAGGAACCTGTTCTGTGTGGTTTATGATTCCGTTTAGGTCAATCACTATAATCGCCCGAGATAACAGGCCTTTTAAAGGCCCTGTCGTAAAGGTGACACCATAATCCGTTCCAAAGTTTGAACGGAATGATGAAGCTGTTATTACATTCTCAATTCCTTCAGCGCCGCAAAAACGACCTAAAGCAAAAGGTAAATCAGCCGAAACACAAAGAACTGTTACATTTTCCATTGAGGTAGCTTTTTTGTTAAATTGGCGCACTGATGTGGCGCATGTCGGTGTATCGATTGAAGGGAAAATGTTCAGGACTAAATTTTTTCGCCGTAATTGACTCAGACTTAAGTCTGTCAGGTCAGGCAATGTGAGGGTGAAGTTATGAGCTGTTGTTCCTAGAGCAGGGAGTTCGCCTATTGTCTCAACAGGTGTTCCTTTTCTGGTAACTGTTGCCATTATTTTTCCTCTCCAGGTATAAGGTATGTTGAAAAGTGTATCGCTTTACCACTCTTAATTGTGTAATGCCATAAAATTACATACTCTCTTTTAAATTGAATTTAAATATATAATATTAGTTTTTTCATAATCTTAATTCAGCCATATATCATTAATAAATTATAAGAAAATATAGAAATAACAAACCCTTATTGGGGGATGCTACGTGTCGGACGCCAAGAAGCTCAGAAAAACATTGCAAACTTTATTCGATAGTCAACCAGATGATCAACGTTTAAGAGATCATCTTGAGGGTGTTCGTATGGATGAGGCTTTTTCGGGGCTGACCTGGTTTTGGGGACCGATCCTTTATGAGCGTAATCGTGTCATCTTTCGTCCCTTTATTCTTAATCATTTTTCGGAGTGGGAACTGGTGTCCTCTTGGAGGTGGTCCCGTATTAAATGGAAGGATCATGAAGAGGCATTAGAGGTCTGGCTGAAGGGTGCAAGGCAGAATCGTGATACGCATCTTGTTCGAAAGTTGCTTAGCTGGAAATATGCTGGCGGGAAGTGGGGATTAGATCAAAAGCGTTGGAATAATGCACTGATCATTTCCTATAAGACAGCAAAAACAGCCGCGGCCAGAGCCATAGTCCTGGATGAATTTGATACTTGGTTTACGCTTGATGAAGATACGGCGTTGGAGTTATATGAAACAGATTCGTCTTCTAAGAAATTCATAGAAAAACATCTGCCGAGCAGTTATTGGGATGATAAAAAAAGATCTATGTGGCAACGCCTTGGACAAAGAGTTCTGGAGGCTGGTGATACAAAATTTTATTTTAAGATCTATCGATCACTTATACCCATAAAGCAGTGGAAAATTGACGTTGAAGACCTGTCTAATAGAATAAGTGATGTTGGAAAGCTTAATGATGAGCTTCAACAAAGACATCCTAGTGGCTGGGGGTTAAAAGTTGAAGGGCCACTTCTTTCTCTTTTAGAGAAAAAGGGAAAAGATGTTTTCCCCTATATTAGAAGCAAGCTCGAAGATGTTTTTGGTGGGTGGTATAATAGTCAATCGGATAAGTTAATTGCTTTAGCAAAAGATAAGGGCTGGTGGGATTTACATGCTGCTGCGATACAAGTTGCGTCGGATAAAAAATATTTCAATCAGGCTGTTAAAGACCTTCTTGACAATGACAAGCTTGATGAAACCATAAGAATTGAACGTTTAAAGGCTTTGGCAGGTGTTTCCAGGGAATGGAACTGGCCTGGGTTTGGATTAGCGCGTGTCCATTCACTTGATGACCAGCTTGCAAGAAAACTCTATTTACAATATCCAAAGCTTATCAAAGGGCCTTTTCTTACGAATGTTACTCCAAGATGGTGGAACAGTTCTAAAGAGTTATTATCTGCTGCATTGGAACAAGATGATGATGAGCTTATTGATACACTATCCGCGCGATATGTGATGTATAGCTATTACAGTTATTATGGCTCAAAGAATGACAATGGAAAAGAGCTAGATCGTTTGGCTGAGTATTATCAAAATATCAGAGAAAAAGACAAGAAAATATACGCACGACGAGCTTCCAACGTGCTTACAAGAGTGCCAGCTTATGCAACGTATAATTTTAATCAACTTGTGAAATCAAATATTTTAGCTCGCTTACTTTTCGTGAGATCATTTGACGCCTATTTGACGGTCCCTTCGGCTGTACAGGATTTGGTGGAAGGGTCTAATATACATGTGCAGAAACTGGCCTATCGAATATTAGCCCAGGATGATCCACGTGCGCAGAAGCTTGCGGCTGAAAATATTGATGTTTTAATTGGAACACTTTTAAGGCCGATACATCGTGCGACACGGATGCCTGCTTTTTCTGCTCTTGCTAATGCTGCGCAACAAAATATAGAAATTGCAGAAAAAATACATCATAAGGCAAGAGAAGCTATAAAACTTCCAGATAAAAAATACCCCAAAGAAGAGTTATTTGGTTTGATTGGGCGTATTCTCTCTACTCACCCTGAATTGTGCCTGGAAGAAGAACAGCTCGTTATATATAGAAAAGAGGAGCGTGTTGCATGATTGTCTTTGTTGATTACGCTGCTCCTTCAGAATTTGAGTCCAATTTTGATGCAACACAAGTTGGTATTGCGACTAATGTTCGGCGGCCTGTTAGGTTTCATGGTCATGTTAAAAAGCATAATTTTATTCTGCGGATAGCTTTGCGTACATTAGGTGAGCTTATCTGGTCTGATGATACTTGGATCTCTGATGCTGATATTCTTGATCCTGTTATTACAGTTCATCCTGACCGCGTCTTCTTTGAGGCTTTTAGTCAGGATCAATCTGTTTATGGCGCTTTGATTGTTGATCCTGATATTTTTGAAACAGAAGGCGATGTTGAAACAGGTACTACAAATATTGATTTTACAGCTTGGCTTTGGGGGGCGCTGGGGGAAATGCGTTCCAGTCGAGCGACAACATTTCGGATAGGGCCTGGTGGTCTTCATGTTCAGACCTCATCTGCAGGCGGTCGGTTCGAGAAGAAAGTAGATGTTCCTGAAAGCTGGGTTCGAGGATTTCTACAGACCCAAGCTGCAATGGGTATGCCTGGAACACGCTTACATCTCAAACCTATAGATCTTCTCTCGGCTATTCGTTTTTTGAAATTGAATAAAGCGAAAGTTTCTCCAAGAGCCCTACGCTATGAGTTTGAGCCTAATCAAGATGCTAAATTAATCTTAGAGCCGTGGGAGTATACAGTTCCACTTGAAGGTGCAGAACATAATTATACAGCGCCTAAAACAACACGCATCTGGGGACGCAGGCGTTTGCAGCTTATTGAGGGGCTTTTACCTTTTGCTGACGAAGTTGATGTTTATTTAAAAGGACGTGCGCTTCCTAGTTTTTATGCTGTTAAGCTACCAGGCATGACTTTTGTTCTAGGGCTTACAGGGTGGTCTGGATCTGGTTTTACTGGTACTGGAGGATTTGATTTGCTTGCTGAAGCTTCGAGTGCAAGTGATGCCCATTTAAATTTAGCGATTTCGTTGTTACGTGAGAAATATCATGTTTCCGTCAAAGAACTTGCTGAACATTTGAATATTGAAAAGCATGCTGCTGATAAAGTGCTTGTCCGATTATGTCGACAGGGGCGTTGTATGTTTGATGTTGAGACCAGGCGTTTTAGGCATCGTGAGCTCTTTGAAACTCCAGCTGATGAAGAGATTTACTTCCCGCCTGATATACGCCAAGAGCATGCGGACAGGCTGATTAAGCAGAAAGATTATGAAATTCTTAGTTGTGTTTGCGAAGAAACGAAAAAAATAAAAAAGTTTAAATTGCCCACAACTGGTGAGAAAGTTGAAAAAATCGCTAGAGAAATTACTTATCGAGACTGGCGTGTTATCGGAAAAGTCGAAGGTTATGAGGTGGAAATTGTTGTAAATGATCTTGGGCGAATAATTTTTGGTAAGTGTAGTTGTACGTTTTTTGAAGAAAATCTGATGAACCAAGGACCTTGTGAGCATATGATTGTCTTGCATAAAGTGAGTGCCGACATGCGCAAGGATGGTTCATCTAGTAAAGTTGTTTCCGATAGTACCGTTCATGCTCCTAGAAAAAAACCTTCTGTCTGGGAACTTGACGAAGATGAAGAATAAATGCAAAAGTTAAACTTGATACAGGTGTTCATTGTCAAAAGATTGCAATCAGCTCTTAATGCTGTGGTGCTTCGCCATGGTTGTGACTTGTTAACATCTCAACGCCGCGGTTCCCAACGTACGAAACGCTGGGAGGCCACGAGTCCAAAGCCTTGTCAGTGGTTCTTTCCTGACTTTGAACATCTGTATCTCTTTTCTTCCCGGGTGCCTTCTCTATGAAAACAGTTCTCATAATAATTATTGGTGTCATTGGTTATCTGGTTGCAAAGCTTATCTATCGGTTTGCTCGTTTTTTTATAAAGAAGATCTATTTCTACTTTAATCCACCACAAAGAGATGTTTCTACTTTAGCTGGTGATGATGCTTCTCATAAGTCGGAAGTCATTAAAAGATCTGGCCCTTTAAAAGACAATCATCGCCGGGTTTCCTATCGTGATAAACGTTTGTTGCCCAAACCAAAGCCTGATTATAATACCTGGCCCTTACCGCCTAAGAAGAAAGTCATGAGTGCTGATGAAGCAGGGCGCCTTTTTTCTTTTACCATGCGGACACAAAATCGGGAGATTAGAGATTTAGCAACAGATGATGCGCAGCTTAAACGATATGGATTACCCATCTGGAAGAATGAAAACGATGTTGCAGGTGCTCTTGGTTTAAGTGTTAAAAAGCTTCGACATATGAGTATCCATAGGTATCGTGAGACTTGTCCGCATTATTATGTTTTTGCCATACCAAAGCGACGTGGTGGTGAGAGGCTTATATATGCCCCTAAAAAAGAGCTTAAGGTAATTTTACAGACATTGAATGTTTTGCTTATTAATAAATTGCCAGTCAGTGATGCAGCTCATGGGTTTGTGAAAAAACGTTCTGTGGCTACAAACGCGAAAGAGCATATTGGAAAAAAACTGGTGGTAAAATTTGATCTTAAAGATTGTTTTCCAACGTTGCATTTTGGTCGGGTCAGAGGGTTGTTTATTGCTTTGGGGTATAGTTATCCGGTCGCAACAACTCTGGCTGTTCTCATGACGGAGGCTCATAGGCAGCCTGTGAAGCAGGATAATAAGCTTTATCATATTCCTGTTGGAGATCGTTATTGTGTGCAGGGTGCACCGACTAGTCCTGGGTTGTGTAATGCTATTTTATTGCGGATGGACAATCGGCTTAAAGGATTGTCTAAAAAACTTGGGTTTACATATACACGCTATGCGGATGATCTGTCTTTTTCTGGAGATGATGAAAATGCATTAAAACATTTGATGCATATGGTTACAAAAATTGTGACTGAAGAAGGTTTTGAGGTTAATAAAGACAAAACACAAATCATGCGTGCGGGAGGCCGGCAGTCTGTGACAGGTGTCGTTGTGAATGATGTGGTGGGCCTGTCCAAAAAAGATCGCCGTAAATTGCGAGCTGAAATTCATCAATTGAAAAAGAACCCTGAGGCTATTACGCAAGATAAACTTATGCGTTTGCAGGGGAAGATTTCTTATATCAGCATGTTGAATCCTGAGCAGGGGCGAGTTTTGCAAACGCAGTTGGATGGGAGTGTTGATAGTGGTGGGTGAGGTGTCGTTTTTTTCTAAAAATTTTTTGATGATTAAGTAATTTTAGAGTGAATTTCTTAGTATTAAGGTGAGGGTTAGGGCTAGGTGCCCAAACCCTATAAGAAATAAATTTCGTAATTACTTATTTTCTGCTTTTTCTTGCTTAGGCTTTTCTTCAGAAGCTTTTGTTTTTTCCGCGTCTTTAGCTTTTTCTGCTTCTTTTGGCTTTTCATCTTTTACCGGTTCAGAAAAAGTTTTTAAATAAGCTATCAAGTTTTTTCTATCTGCTTCTTTCTTTAAACCTGGGAAAATCATTTTTGTGCCTTTTACAAATTTTCTTGGTTTTTCCAGATATTTGTCCAGGCTTTCATCATTCCAGATTAAACCTTCTTTGCCCTTCTTTTTCATTGCAGGTGAATATCTGTATTTTTCTAATGTCCCTGCTGTTCTACCAATTACATTTTTTAGGTGCGGACCAATTTTATTTTTCTCTTTATCTATAAAGTGGCACGCAAGGCATTTTTTATATAGTTTTTTACCTTTTTTCAGGTCAACCTCTGCATTCACCTGGGTGGAGGCTATTGACAAAATCATTATAGCCAGGATTACGAAACTGTTTTTTCTCACTGCAATTTCCTTAAGGGTTGTCGTTTTCTATTTGTGCATTTTGTTTATCAAAAAGCTGATCGCTTCTATTGATTTATTTATACTTTTTGGCGTTTGATTCAATATAGAACTGAATTATACGTAAGAATAGCTTGTAGAGTTTTGTAATACTTCGAAGAACAAGTCTTCTATGTTAATATTTCATTTATTTATTATCTCACATAGCTTATCAAAGGTTATAAAACTCTTACACATCACATTTGTATTGAGTTGCTGAGATTGATTGATCAATATTTGTTCAAGGGTATTGTTATTATGAAAAATCATTCGCACAAATGATAATCAAACCTCTATTAGCCGGGCCTTACTTGCATATGTATTTGCCATAATTTCATTTATCACTTCTTGTTTGCCTACTTTTTGATACTCTACTTTTGTGCTGATTAAATTATAGGCGATCATTTTGGCAATGATTAAAAAATAATCAATTCAATTTAAGTTAAAAAAAAAGATATAATATGAATAAATAAGAACACGATCTTATTTGTTATAAAACAACAACTTATTATGATGTTGTTTAACATTAGTGATATGGCACATCTCTTGCTCCTTAGGGTTTCGTTAACGATTATATCGATGTTGGAGGAAGAAAAAATATGCTATCACGCATCATAAAGAAAATAGCTGCGGCTGCTACTGTAGCGATAACCATTACAGCAGCATCAACAAGTTGGGCAGCAGATACAATTAAAGTTGGCATTTTGCATTCACTTTCAGGAACAATGGCAATTTCTGAAACAACATTAAAAGATGTGATGCTAATGTTGATTGAAGAGCAAAACAAAAAAGGTGGTCTGCTTGGTAAAAAGCTAGAGCCTGTTGTTGTCGATCCTGCTTCTAACTGGCCTTTGTTTGCTGAAAAAGCTCGTGAACTTATTTCTAAGAATAAAGTCGCTGCTGTCTTTGGTTGTTGGACGTCTGTGTCTCGTAAATCAGTCCTTCCTGTTTTTGAAGAATTAAATTCACTTTTATTCTACCCAGTGCAATATGAGGGTGAAGAATCTTCTAAAAACGTTTTCTATACAGGTGCAGCACCTAACCAACAAGCAATCCCTGCAGTTGATTACCTTATGAGTGAAGAAGGTGGTTCTGTGAAGCGTTGGGTTCTTGCTGGTACAGACTATGTTTACCCGCGTACAACTAATAAAATTCTTGAAGCATACCTAATCGCTAAAGGTGTGAAAAAAGAAGATATCATGATCAACTATACGCCATTTGGTCACTCTGACTGGCAGACAATTGTATCTGACATCAAGAAGTTTGGTGCTGCTGGTAAGAAAACGGCTGTTGTATCAACTATCAATGGTGACGCTAACGTACCATTCTACAAAGAACTTGGAAACCAAGGTATTAAAGCAGAAGATATCCCAGTCGTTGCATTCTCTGTCGGTGAAGAAGAACTTGCTGGCATTGACACAAAACCACTCGTTGGTCACTTGGCAGCTTGGAACTATTTCCAGTCTGTAGACAGCCCAGTTAATTCTGAGTTCGTTAAAAAATGGAAAGCGTTTACTAAAAATCCTAAGCGTGTTTCAAACGACCCTATGGAAGCGCATGTGATTGGTTTTAAAATGTGGGTTAAAGCAGTTGAGAAGGCTGGAACTACTGACACGAATAAAGTTGCTGATGCAATTATTGGTATTGAGGTTCCAAACCTAACTGGTGGTACATCTAAAATGCTACCAAATCACCATATTACGAAGCCAGTTCTTATTGGTGAAATTCAAGAAGATGGACAGTTTGACGTTGTTTGGCAAACTGAAGGTCTTGTTGCTGGTGACGCATGGTCAAACTACCTACCTGGTTCAAAAGACCTTAAGTCTGATTGGGTTAAACTAAAATGTGGTAACTACAACACTAAAACAAAGAAATGTGGTGGAGCCTCCTAAAACAGGCAAAATAACATTTTATGTTTTAAACTTAACCTACGACTCTTTATTCATGTGACATAGAAATCGAAAGGCTATACCATGTAGCCTTTCGAGCCTAAGAGTTTTCGATATGGGGATGGGACTTATATAAAGTGAATAAAAATAAAAAAATGAAAACTTCCCACTTTGTACATTGTATAGTGCTTTTTGCAATCTTGTTTTTTGGAGGAGTTTTTTCTCAGAATAAAGCTGTATATGCTCAAGATGTTGAAATCTCAACTCTGATAAAAGCATTGAATGCGAAAAGTTTCTCTAAAAAAATAAAGGCAATTGAAAATTTGGTTGCGACTGGTCATGAACGATCTGTTCCGGTGCTTGAGGCTATGAAAGCTGGAAAGCTCTATTATCGTAAATCAGATCAAGAGATCTTTATTATTCAAAAAAAAGGTTCGGACTTAAAACTTACAAATGCTATTTCAGGTCAAGATGCTGGAGTTGTACCTAAATCTGAGCTTAAAAAAATACGCGTTAACAACCGTCTTCGAAAAAAAATTACAAGTTCTCTTGGAAGTTTAAAGTTATTTAGTCCATTACCAGATGAGCGTTTAAACGCTGCGAATGCAGTTTTTAGAAGCGGTGATGCTGTCTCTATAAAAGTCATTGATAAAGCCATTAAGAACGAAAAAGATTCTGTTATCCGTAAAGCCCTCACAGAGGCAAGGGCTGCGAATGTTGTTTATAGTAAAGACGTTTCAGAGAACGAGAAACTAATCGCTATTGGTATCATTAAACAACGGTCTGGTATTGAAGCATTAAATTTTCTTAAAGCCTTGAGTTTAAAAAGCTCAGGTCAAATCAAGCTTGCCGCTCAGCAAGCGGCTCAGGCTCTAGAGCAGCATCAGAAGTTTTTGTCTTTCTTTCGTGATATTATTTTTGGTTTAAGTCTTGGATCTGTATTGTTATTAGCTGCGATCGGGCTTGCCATTACATTTGGTGTTATGGGTGTCATTAATATGGCCCATGGTGAAATGGTTATGATTGGCGCTTATACTGCCTTCGTTGTACAGGGTCTTGTTGCTGCTTCTGCGCCAGTTCTTTCACCATTTTCACTTCTTATTTCAATTCCTGTAGCCTTCCTTATAGCTGGTGGTATTGGCGTCATTATGGAGAGGACAATTATACGTTATATGTATAACCGCCCTCTTGATACTCTACTGGCAACCTGGGGTGTAAGCCTTATCTTACAACAAGCTGTTCGAACGATTTTTGGGCCAACAAACCAGAATGTGCAAACTCCAGATTGGCTTACAGGGCGGATGGAGTTTGTAGGCCTTTCTCTCACATACAACCGGATTGCAATTATCATATTTGCACTTATCGTTTTTTGTGCTCTTTTGTTTATTCTTAAGAAAACATTCTTTGGGTTGCAAATGCGTGCTGTAACGCAAAATCGCTCTATGGCTGCTTCAATGGGGATCAGTACCAAATGGGTTGATGCTCTTACATTTGGTCTGGGCTCTGGTATCGCTGGTATTGCTGGGGTGGCTTTAAGTCAGATTGCTAATGTTAGTCCAAATCTTGGGCAGTCATATATTATTGATAGTTTTATGGTTGTTGTGTTTGGAGGTGTTGGTAATCTTTGGGGCACATTGGTTGGTGCGTTTTCGCTGGGTATTGTCAATAAGTTTTTAGAGCCTTATGCGGGAGCTATTATTGCTAAAATCCTTGTGCTTGTCTTTATCATTCTATTTATCCAGAAACGACCTAGAGGTTTGTTTGCTCAGAAAGGTCGTGCGGTTGAGTCATGATTACATCAATAATAATGAGAACCTGTAATACTCAGGCAATTATATTTCTGGTTGTTTTAGCTCTGGCAGCGGTTTATGTTCCCGTCGCTAATCTTCTTTTACCAGTCGATCATCCGTTGCATGTACCAACTTATGTGGTGTCCCTTCTTGGGAAATATATCTGCTTTGCTCTTCTTGCACTCAGTATTGATTTGGTTTGGGGATATTGCGGTATCTTAAGTCTTGGTCATGGAGCTTTTTTTGCGCTTGGTGGATACGCCATGGGAATGCATTTGATGCGCGAGATTGGTGACCGAGGTGTCTATGCTAATCCAATCTTACCAGATTTTATGGTTTTTCTAAATTGGAAGGAATTGCCCTGGTTCTGGTATGGATTTGATATGTTCTGGTTTTCAATGATTATGGTCTTGCTGGTGCCAGGTGTGCTTGCCTTTGTTTTTGGATGGTTTGCCTTTAGATCTAGAGTGACTGGCGTATATCTATCAATTATTACACAGGCTCTTACATTTACATTATGGTTGGCGTTTTTCCAAAATGATATGGGGTTTGGTGGTAATAACGGGCTAACTGACTTTAAAGATGTGCTAGGCTTCAGTCTTCAATCCGATGAGACAAGGGCTGGTCTGTTTGTCTCTAGTATTTTAGCACTTGCCCTATGTTTCCTTATTTGCCGTTTTGTTGTGACATCTAAGTTTGGAAAGATATTGATTTCTGTTCGGGATGCGGAAAGTCGGACCAGATTTTTAGGTTATAGGGCAGAGTCCTATAAACTTTTTGTTTTCGTACTTTCTGCTATGATTGCCGGTATTGCTGGGGCGTTATATGTTCCTCAGGTTGGGATTATTAATCCGTCAGAATTTGCACCTGCAAATTCGATTGAAGCTGTTATTTGGGTTGCAATTGGTGGGCGAGGAACTCTTGTAGGAGCTGTAATAGGAGCAATTCTGGTGAATGCAGCAAAAACCTGGTTTACAGGAGCTTTGCCTGAGCTTTGGCTTTTTGCATTAGGTGGTTTGTTCATAGCCGTAACATTATTCTTACCAAAGGGTATTCTTGGTTTATTTAGTCGAGATAATGGCACATCTTCAAAACAGAAACGTATCACTGACGTTTCTGATGACAATACAAAAACAGTGTTAAAACCGGCAGAGTAGAACAATGAACAGTAAAGCAAGATCAATACTTTATTTAGATGGTGTCTCTGTCAGTTTTGATGGATTTAAGGCTTTGAATAATCTAGCGTTGTATATTGAGCCTGGTGAAATGAGGGCGATTATTGGTCCTAATGGCGCCGGAAAAACAACCATGATGGATGTTATTACTGGTAAGACACGTCCTGATGAAGGTGAGATATTCTTTAATGGTGATACGGACCTGACTGAACTTGATGAAGCGGATATAGCTACGCTTGGAATTGGCCGTAAATTTCAAAAGCCAACTGTGTTTGAAAGCCATGATGTTGAAACTAATATTGAACTGGCGTTGTCAAATGATCGAAGGGCCGTAAAGACTCTTTTTTGGGAAACGTCCGCAGAAGAAGTCGATCGTATCACTGAAATTTTAAAAACAATTAGGCTTGATCATATTCGTCATGAGCTTGCAGCGAATCTCTCACATGGTCAAAAACAGTGGCTTGAAATAGGAATGTTGTTGGCACAAGATCCAAAAGTTCTGTTAGTGGATGAACCGGCTGCAGGTATGACTGATGCTGAAACTGCTCAGACTGCAATTCTATTAAAAGAAATTGCTAAAAATCATTCTGTAATTGTCGTTGAACATGATATGGAATTTGTAAGAGATTTAGGAGTAAAAGTTACTGTCCTTCATGAAGGGAGCGTATTAGCTGAGGGGTCGATTGATCAGGTCAGTGCGAATGAAAAAGTCATTGAAGTCTATTTGGGACGCTAAGTATTAAAAATAAGAACAAGGTGCATATATATGCTTTCTGTTAAAAATGTAGATTTATATTATGGTGCCGCCCAGGCTTTAAAAAATGTTTCTCTGAATGCTGAAATTGGTAAAGTCACATGTCTGATGGGACGTAATGGCGTTGGTAAAACGAGTTTGTTGCGTGCGATTGCTGGACAAGTTCCTACTAAGTCTGGTGATATTTTTATGGGCGATAAAAATATTACAAAAATGCGTGTCTCACATCGTGCAAAACACGGCATTGGTTATGTTCCACAAGGTCGAGATATCTTTCCATTATTGACAGTCAAAGAAAACCTTCAAACAGGTTTTGCACCTCTAGCAAGAAAAGACTGGTCAATTCAAGATGAAATTTTTGATTTGTTCCCAGTCTTAAAAGATATGTTAGATCGTAGAGGTGGGGATTTATCAGGCGGGCAGCAGCAGCAGCTTTCAATTGCACGTGCTCTGGTGACGCGCCCAAAACTTCTGCTTTTAGATGAACCAACAGAAGGCATTCAGCCATCTATTATCAAAGATATAGAAAAAGTGATATCACTTTTGAGAAACAAAGGAGAAATGGCAATTCTTTTGGTTGAACAGTATTTTGAGTTTGCCAGGGAACTAGCTGACAATTTTGCTGTTATGGATCGTGGTGAAGTTGTGCTGAGCGGCCATATTGATGATTATTCTGAAAATGATATTAAAAAACACCTAACGGTCTAACGGAGGCAAAAAATGAGAATACAATTATTAATTAGCGCAAGTATCCTGTTTTTGTTAGCATCTCTTCAATCTGCATTTGCTCATCAGTCAGGTTTAGAACATGCTCTATCAGCAAGCTGGAGTCATATTTTAGCATATCCTGTACACTTTCTTGGGTTATTGATACCAATTGTTTTAATTATCTCAGCAGCTTATGTTTTGTTTTTCAAATCAACGCCTAAAAATGTAAAAGTGAGATCTAAAAAGAAATAATGCAAGTTAATCTCGTTACACAAAACTCTGCTCCCTTGCCGCAATTACAACGGGCAAATGGGCATGCAAAGATTGAGTTTAAGATACGGGAAACACAGACGGTTTTAGGCGAGCTGTATCAACGAGGATCTGCAAAAATCCGCTTGCCAAAACTGGAACCTACCGATTTTTATGAAGCTGTTCTAATAAATACGTCAGGTGGTCTGACAGATGATGATATCTTCAAAATAGAAGCAAGTTGGAGGGAAGGTACAAGTGCTATTGTAACCTCTCAAGCTGCTGAGAGGATATATAAATCAAGATCTAATAGTGCGAATATTATTACACAGATAGATATTGCTCCTGATGCTACAGCTATGTGGCTGCCACAAGAAACAATCTTGTTTGATGCTGGTAAGTTCAAGAGAGATTGTCATATAAAGCTTCATTCTTCTAGCCAACTCTTAGCATGTGAAAGTCTGGTCTTTGGTCGAGCTGCTATGGGAGAAGAAGTGCATATTGGTGCTCTGTCAGAAAACTGGAATATTTATTGCGATAATAAACTTATTTTTGCTGATCGCTTAAAGTTAGATGGAAATATAGAGGAAAAACTTAAAGAACAGTCAATTTCGGGAGGTGCTAAGGCCTGGGCTACCGTCTTATTTTATTCTAAAGATGCGGAAAGTTATCAATTAAAACTGCGAGATATATCAGAGGGGCCAGACTCTGTTATTGGATGTTCTTTGAGAGGAAATTTACTCATAACAAGAATCCTGGGAAAAACAGGGGCTTGTATGAGGGATATGCTCACAAAAGTCTTGGAGATGTTCGTTAGTGAACTTGCTTCAAACAAATTTAACACTCATAATCATGAACAAAAGGATCACAGGGCAAAATATCTACCCCGTGTTTGGTATTGTTGAGGGAGAGGCAGTATGCAGCTTAGTCCAAGAGAAAAAGATAAACTCCTGGTGTCATTGGCCGCTATGGTTGCGCGCCAACGCTTAGAGCGTGGGGTTAAATTAAATTATCCAGAAGCTATTGCACTTATCACAGATTACGTTGTGGAAGGTGCGAGAGATGGCAAGACAGTATCAGAATTAATGGCTTCAGGTGCAAATGTACTAAGGCGTGATCAGGTCATGGAAGGTATAGCGGAAATGATCCATGATGTTCAGGTCGAAGCCACATTCCCTGATGGAACAAAGCTGGTTACAGTTCATGAACCAATAAGATAGGCAGGCATATTATGAAACCAGGTGAAATTATTCCTCAAGCAGGTGAGATTGAACTTAATGCTGGCCAGGATGTTGTTATGTTAACAATTGAAAATAAAGGCGACAGGCCTGTTCAGGTTGGAAGCCATTATCATTTCTATGAGACCAATGAGGCTCTTGCTTTTGACAGAGAGAAATCAAGAGGTATGAGACTTGATATTCCTGCGGGCACGGCGGTTCGTTTTGAGCCAGGGCAGTCCAGGGTTGTTCATCTTGTGCCATTATTAGGGGCAAAACAAGTTTTTGGATTTAATCAGAAAATTATGGGATCGCTATAGGGGGGATTAACATGCCTGCAAAAATAAGTCGCGCTGCTTATGCATCAATGTATGGACCAACTGTTGGCGATAAAGTCCGTCTGGCCGATACAGAGCTTTTTGTTGAAGTCGAAAAAGACCATACAACCTATGGTGAAGAAGTAAAGTTTGGTGGTGGTAAAGTCATCCGTGATGGTATGGGACAATCACAGGTTACAAGGGCTGATGGTGCTGTCGATACTGTTATTACAAATGCTTTGATTATTGATAGTTGGGGTATTGTAAAAGCAGATGTAGGGCTTAAGGATGGAAAAATTTCCGGGATTGGTAAGGCAGGTAATCCTGATACGCAGCCAAATGTTGATATTATTGTCGGTCCCTCAACAGAAGCAATTGCCGGTGAAGGAAAAATCCTAACTGCTGGCGGCTTTGATGCTCATATTCATTTTATTTGTCCTCAACAAATTGAAGAAGCTTTGATGTCAGGGCTTACTACGATGCTTGGAGGTGGTACAGGGCCAGCAACTGGCACGAATGCTACAACTTGTACACCAGGATCTTGGCACATCGGAAGAATGTTGCAGGCAGCCGAGGCTTTTCCAATGAATCTTGCTTTTGCAGGTAAAGGAAATGCATCAAAACCTGAAGGTTTAGCTGAGCAAATTGTTGGTGGAGCTTGTGCGATGAAGCTTCATGAGGACTGGGGGACAACGCCTGGTGCCATCGATTGCTGTTTGGATGTTGCAGACCAGATGGATGTTCAGGTTATGATTCATACAGATACATTGAATGAGTCAGGCTTTGTTGAAAATACTATTGCTGCCATGAAAGGCAGAACAATTCACGCTTTCCATACAGAGGGCGCAGGTGGGGGACATGCTCCTGATATTATTAAAGTTTGCGGGCTTGATAATGTTCTTCCATCTTCTACAAATCCAACACGACCTTATACAATCAATACGCTTGATGAACATTTGGACATGTTGATGGTGTGTCATCACCTGGATTCAAGTATTCCAGAAGATATTGCATTTGCAGAAAGTCGGATCCGTAAAGAAACAATCGCAGCTGAAGATATCTTGCATGATATGGGCGCTTTCTCAATCATAGCTTCTGACAGCCAGGCTATGGGGCGTGTTGGTGAAGTGATTATCCGCACATGGCAAACAGCTGATAAAATGAAAAAGCAACGCGGTCCTTTACCTGAAGAAACTGGCGACAATGATAACTTCCGTGTGAAACGTTATATTGCAAAATATACCATTAATCCGGCAATCGCTCATGGGTTAGATCAACATATTGGCTCAATTGAAGTTGGTAAGCTGGCAGATCTTGTTTTATGGTCACCCGCTTTCTTTGGTGTAAAACCAGATATGATTTTGAAAATGGGAACTATTGCTGCTGCAGCAATGGGGGATCCAAACGCTTCGATACCAACACCTCAGCCTGTCCATTACCGTCCAATGTTTGGTGGCTTTGGGAAGTCTTTGACAGAAAGTGCTGCAACATTCGTTTCTAAAGCTGCTTTAGAAGATGGAATTGGTGGTAAGTTGGGATTAACAAAGCCGCTTTTTGCAGTCAATAACACAAGAAGTGGAATTGGTAAGCGCAGCATGGTCTTGAATAACTTAACGCCAAACATTGAAGTTCACCCAGAAACATATGAAGTGCGAGCGGATGGTCAGCTCTTAACATGTGAACCTGCCAAAGAACTGCCAATGGCACAACGTTACTTTATGTATTAAAGGCTTCTATATGTCTGAAACAATTCATAAGGTTGAAGAAATCCTAGCTAAAGGGGAATGGCAGGGAGCAGAAGTCGATCAGGTCACATTAGATTATGAAGACCGTTTCCGTCGACGTATGGTTTTGGATTGTGATCAAGGAACAAAAGTTCTTTTGGAACTCTCAAATCCAAAATTACTGCAAGATGGTGATGGCCTGAAATTACAGGATGGTAGTATTATTCTTGTTATAGCTGCTTCTGAGAAACTGGTCGAGATCAGAGGTGATGGTTTGCACCATATGTTGCGGATTGCCTGGCACCTTGGTAATCGCCATTTACCAACCCAGATATTCGAAGACCATTTGGTTATCCGGCATGATCATGTCATCATTGATATGGTCAAAGGGCTTGGCGGCCAAGTTAAAGACATAACAGCTCCTTTTACTCCTGAAGGGGGCGCTTATGGCCATGGGGCTGTTCACGGACATGATCATCACCATGGATAAAAATACTTCTCTGCTGCGTTTAATGACCTGGTTTTCTCCAAGTTACCCAGTTGGGGCTTATACTTATAGTCATGGTTTGGAAAATGCTGTTGAAACAGAAGCCATTAAAGATACTGATGATGCCTATGATTGGTTGCAAGGGGTAATTCAATATGGGGCAGGGCAATCAGATGTCGTTTTGTTACATTCAGCCTATCAAGCGATCCAATCTGGAAACACCGAAGTATTGCATAATTGTTTAGAGTTCTCAGTCGCATATTGTGGTACTAAAGAACTTGAACTAGAAACTCAGGCACAGGGTAGGGCATTTTTAGAAATCACAGAAAAAAGCTGGTCTTGCGATGCCTTGGGAATACTTAAAGCAACGTGGCAAGGCCCTTATCCATATCCGGCTGTTGTGGGTGTTGCTGCGGCAGGTCATGAGATAAACTTGAGTGAAACAGCTACAGCCTATCTTCATGCTTTTGCTGCAAATCTTATTTCTGCTCTGGTTCGGTTAGTTCCATTGGGACAGACAGATGGCCAGAAACTTATTGCAAAACTGGAACCTTTAATCATAGATGTATCCCAGCAGGCTTTGTTAACGCCTTTGGAAGATATATCTAATGCTTGCATGATGATTGATATATCTTCCATGCATCATGAACAACAACATACGAGGCTCTTTCGCTCATGATAGATACAAAACATGGTCCTTTACGCGTCGGTATTGGTGGTCCGGTAGGATCAGGAAAAACAGCTCTCACAGATTCAATCTGTAAAGCTTTGCGTGATAAATATTCTATCGCTGTGATTACCAATGATATTTATACCAAAGAAGATGCAGAATTCCTAAATCGATCCGGGGCTCTTCCCACAGAGCGCATTGTTGGTGTTGAAACTGGTGGATGCCCACACACTGCTATTCGGGAAGATGCCTCTATTAATTTAGCTGCGGTTGCTGACTTTAATACAAAGTTCTCTGATTTGGATTTAATTGTCATTGAATCTGGGGGTGATAATCTCGCTGCAACGTTTAGTCCAGAACTCGCTGATATTACGATATATGTTATTGACGTTTCAGCTGGTGATAAAATTCCACGTAAAGGTGGTCCTGGAATTACGCGATCAGATCTTTTGGTTATTAATAAAATTGATCTTGCTCCATTGGTTGGGGCCAGCCTTGAGGTGATGGATAGAGATGCTAAGAAAATGCGTGGAGAGCGGCCGTTTGTCTTTACAAATGTAAAAGGTAAAGAAGGGGTCGAAGTTGTATATGACTTTATTATAGAAAAGGGCGGGTTATCGAAGTAGTCGCTTTCTTTGTTTTCTATTGAAATGGCCAAAGCATATTTGTTGTTGTTTTTGTATCAGCAACCTTTTTTCCATTTTCTATAATCATCTTGCTGGTTTCTTTTACAATCTCGTATGTTCCTTTTGCTTTGGTTCCGTTTTCCAAAAAGAAGTTGTTTTCAAATCCGACACGACAGTGTCCAGCATTTTGAATTGCAATTTTCATACACTTATGTTCGGTATGTCCAAATGCGCAACAGAACCAAGGTCTATTTAAACTTTTTAGGGTGCTGAGGTCCTTTAAGAGATCTTGTTCATCAGCAATCAAATTTTGAGTATATCTGCCAACAACATAAAGAATTGCTGATGGCTGTAGTGGGATTTTTTTATTTTTTAACAAAAACAGATAATATTTGATGTCCTCTATATCATACAGAATGTGTTGTATATGTATATTTTCGGTGGCAGCCCAATGATAAAAGTGGGTTGCTGTTTCTTCGAAGCTTGTATCTGGGATCATTTCTTTTAACGCGATACTGACCATTTTTGGTTTTACATCACGTACGACAGATTGTTGTTGTTTCGGAGAATATTTTCCAACTGCTTCGGTTGTTATTTGCACTAAAAGTTCTGGGGCTTTTTGTGAGATTTCATTTATAAGCTCTTTGTATAATCCAGCATCTAATGTATGACTTCCTTTATTATCTCTAACGTGGACATGGACAATTGATGCTCCTTGGTTCGCGCAGTTTAGGGATTCAGTCGTAATTTCTTCAATAGTTATCGGAAGTGATGGGTGATCTTTTTTGCTCCACCTGGATCCATTTGGGGCAGCCATAATAATAACTGGTTTTGACATTATTCAATTGCCCGAATTGTTTTGATGGCTTTATTTATTGCAGTTTTTAGTTTTGAAATAAGTTCATGTAATTGGTCATCTTCAATTATAAAGGGGGGGGCAAGCAAGATGTGATCTCCATTTTTGCCATCTATTGTTCCACCCATTGGGTAACAGATTAATCCTTCTTCAAAGGCTATTTGCTTTATGGTTTTATGTAATTGTTTCGATTGTGGGAAGGGTTCTTTTGACACTTTATCTTGTACGAGTTCAAGCCCTAAAAAAAGACCTCGGCCTCTTATATCACCGATAAAGGGGGTTTCCTCAAAAGTTGTATCTAATAATACTTTTAGTTTTTTTCCTTGAGTTTTTACTTTTTCAATGAGTTGCTCTCTTAGTATATAATTAAAAACGGAAAAACCTGCCGCACATGCTGTTGGATGTCCCATGTAGGTATGTCCATGTTGAAAGAAACCGGAGCCACTTTGAATTGAGTTATATATTTCTGCCGTACAAATCATTGCCCCTATTGGTTGATACCCAGCTCCAAGGCCTTTGGCCATACATAGAATGTCTGGTGAAATATCATCTTGTTCACATGCATAAAGAGAACCTGTTCTTCCCATTCCACACATTACTTCATCAAGAATAAGAAGGGCATCATATTTAGTACAGATTTCTCTTATGCGTTTGAAATAACCTGGTGTGGCTGGCACTGCACCTGCTGTTGCCCCTACTACTGGTTCTGCAATAAATGCCATGACATTTTCAGGGCCTATTCTTAATATTTCGGTTTCTAATTCATTGGCACTTCTTATGCTGTAATCCTCAAGAGTTTCTTTATTTGTTTTGTATCTATATTCATAGCATGGGGAAATATGCGAGGTTTCTATGAGCAATGGAGAAAACTGCTCTCGTCTCCATTGATTGCCTCCAGTTGCCAAGGCACCAAGTGTATTGCCATGATAGCTTTGTCGTCTAGCTATGATTTTTGAACGTTTATGTTCACCACGTTCAACATAATATTGTCGAGCTAACTTTATTGCGGCCTCTACAGCTTCAGAGCCACCAGATACAAAATAAACACGGTCTAGTTTTTCTGGTGCATACTCAATGAGTAAGTTCGCCAGTTTTTCTGCGGGTTCTGATGTAAAGAAACCTGTGTGTGCAAATGCAAACTTATCAATCTGATTTTTGATTGCATTAATAACATAGGGGTTGTTATGTCCAAGGCATGAAACAGCGGCTCCACCAGAGGCATCTAAGTATTTTTTACCATTTGTATCAAAAAGGTAGCATCCTTCCCCTCTGGATGCAGTTTTTAGATCTACTCTAGTGTTACGAGGAAATACATGATTTGCCATGATATTCTCAGGTTAGCTAGTAGTCTCTAATAACAAATACAGATTGATTTGCATGGCGAACAACTCTTGCAGCGTTTGGGCCAAGTAGATAATCTTTTAATTCTGGGCGATGGGCAGAAATAACAATTGCATCGCAGCCTAATTTGTCTGCAGACTTCACAATTTCATCATAGATTGCACCATGGGCTATGTGACTCGATATGTTTATGTCTGAAGGTAAATTCTGAGAGACAAATTGGTGTAGTTTAGACCTCATATCATCTAAAGCTTTTTTTTCAAAATCTTTGTCAAAATAAGAGCCAACAATTGACATACCAAAATCTGGCAAGACAGAAACGATATGGAGCTCCGCAGAATATAATTTTGCCAGGTCATATCCAAATTTTAAAATTTTTCTCCGACCACTATTTTCAGCAGAGATGTCTATGGGAACTAAAATAGATTTAAGCATAATGTCACCTCACTGGGCTTTGCTACTGTATCTAAAAAGCCGGTTGTGTCGCCCTTCGTCTTTGAATTAAAACAATGCCGGCTAAAAGTAAGAGAGCTGGTATAAAGAATAGCTCTTTGGGTAAGCGATTTTTAGCAGGTACTAGAACTTGCTGAATAGTTACAGGTTGATCTCCATAGAAATCAAACTTGTTAATAAATTTACGGAATTTCGCCCCAAATGGTTCATCAAGTTTCATTTTGTCGCCATCTTGTGTAATGGTCCATCCTAATTTTGCAAAACGTTCCTGGCCGTTTGCTTTATCTCCCATGTCTAATTCAATAAATGTATCTCTGATCTTATCATCAGTACGAGCATCTGGACCTAAGACCTTTAATCTTATTTTTCCGTCTTTTGGGAGTTGTGATGCTGCTTCAAATACTTGAGTTGGTTTAAATTCTTGATATGGAGATGAGACCATATCCATGAAGAAACCAGGTCGGAACAACATGAAAGCGATTAACAATAAAACAGCGGTTTCATAAACACGACTTTTGGCGATGAAATATCCTTGTGTCGCTGCAGCAAATAAAAGCATGGCAACCAGAGAAATACAAAAGATACCTAAGGCCTGAAGAATGCCCTGAAACTGGGACATATCAATGCCATAAAGCAGAAGATCGGTATTGAAAATGAACATAAATGGTAAGGCAGCTGTTCGTATATCGTATGTAAAGCCTTGAATACCTGTTTTAATGGGATCTCCTCTAGAGATTGCCGCAGCTGCGTATGCTGCCAAGCCTACGGGTGGGGTATCGTCAGCAAGAATACCGAAATAAAATACGAACATATGAATGGCAATTAGGGGAACAATCAAGCCTGCATCTTGACCAACGGAT
Source organism: Methyloligellaceae bacterium (assembly GCA_965263345.1). Classification (GTDB taxonomy): domain Bacteria; phylum Pseudomonadota; class Alphaproteobacteria; order Rhizobiales; family CBDHHC01; genus CBDHHC01. The sequence goes on along the minus strand of CBDHHC010000024.1, from coordinate 1,147,517 downwards.
AGGATGACGGGAGCCATTAAAGAAGAAACAATAATGTAGTTTGCTGTTGTTGGTAGTCCCATTCCTAAGATGAGACTTAATACTGCAACCAGAACAAGTAGTAGCATAATGTTGTCTCCGGCAATAGCCTCAACAATTTCAACTATGATCTGATGTGCTCCGGTTAGAGATAATGTTCCGACAATTATACCTGCAGCTGCTGTGGCAACACCGATACCAATCATGTTTCGTGCGCCGGAAATGAATCCCTCAACAACGTCATCAAAGCCTTTTTTAAATTTGAGGCCAAATCCCATTTCTCCTCTAAATAAAGCTTTTAATGGGATATGAGTAAATGCCACAAGGATCATAATGACAGTCGCATAAGTAGCTGAAAGCGCTGGGGAAAGCCTTTCAATCATTAAGTTCCAGATTAAAACAAATATTGGTAGTGAGAAATACAAGCCTGAAAATAGGGTTGGTGTTAAACGAGGTGCCTCAATGACTTCAGAATTAGGGTCATCTCGTTCTAATTCAGGAAAACGAGATGCCACTAAAACCAAACCAAAATATGCAATAATGAGAAGCGCCATGAGGGCAGAACCAGATCCTGTTCCCAAAACAGGTTCGGCTATAGATTGTACCCCTAATAAGACAACAGTGATTATTGCCATAAGCAGGAAGCCTGATAACATGAGTAGCAAGATAAGAGGAACCGTTAACTGCCTTCCCGCTTTTGGCAGACCTTGCAGGCCTAACTTTAATGATTCAAGATGGACTATATAGAGAAGTGCTATATATGAAATAACAGCTGGCAAGAATGCGTGCTTGATTACCTCTAAATATGAGATGCCAACATATTCTATCATTAGAAATGCGGCGGCCCCCATGACTGGTGGCGTTAACTGACCGTTTGTTGAAGAGGCCACTTCTACGGCTCCGGCTTTTTCAGCAGAAAAACCAATACGTCTCATAAGAGGGATTGTAAAGGTGCCTGTTGTTACTGTATTTGCAATCGAAGATCCTGAGATCATGCCTGTTAATGCTGACGACAGAACAGATGCCTTGGCTGGGCCACCACGCAATGAACCAAGTAGAGAAACAGCGACTTTGATAAACCAGTTTCCTGCTCCAGCTTTTTCAAGTACACCACCAAATAAGACAAAGAGGAAAATCATTGTTGTTGAGACCCCAAGAGCAACACCAAAGACGCCTTCTGTTTGAACCCAGAAATGTCCAAGTGCTTTTGAGTAGGAAAACTCTTTAATCTCGAAAACATAATGTCCAAATAAAACCAAACACAGGAAAAGGGAAGAAAGTATCATCAATGGTAGCCCAAGAGAGCGATATACACTGACGAGTAAGACACCCATACCAATCGTTCCCATAACAATATCAAATAAGGGGAGCTGCGATGTTTCTCTCATGGCTGTTGCATAATCTTTAAAGACTACGAGATATAAACATGCTGCAACACCTAATATCACCAGTGCCCAATCATACCAAGGAATATACCCTCTAGGGGAATTTTTGAATAATGGAAAAGCTAATGTTGCTAAGGTGATTGCAAAAGCAAGGTGGATATAACGAGCTACTGTGCCTTCTTTAATATAATTAAATGCAATGCCTGTTAATTCTGCAAGTTGTTCAGGAAAACCGGATGCTATATAAAGCTGATAAAGGGACCAGATAATACATAATGCAATTATGAGTTTCCCTTGAAAGCCAATCGGATTTCGGGCGCCTGTATCTGCTTGAGCAACGAGATCTTCAGCGCTGGTTTCTGTTTTATTATTGGCGCTTTCCATGATTGCTCTCTACCCTTCCGTAAAATATTAAGTTATTAAATATATAATCTCCATAAAGAAATGGCGCTAATAATAAGCGCCATTTCATTGTTTTATTATTTGATTAAGCCAAGTTCTTTATAGGCTTTAGCCGCTCCATCATGTAGAGGTGCAGATAGTCCGTCTTTTACCATTTCTTTTGTATTCAGATTGGCAAAGGCTGGGTGTAACTTTTTAAAGTCATCAATATTCTGCATAATTGTTTTTGCAACAGTGTATACAGCTTTTTCAGGAACTTTTGCTGACGTTACAATTGTTGCACCAACTCCAAATGTTTTTGTATCTGCAGATGTTCCTTTATATAGTCCACCTTTGATTACAGCTGAGCGATAGAATGGATTGTCAGCTATCAATTTATCAATAGCTGCCCCAGTTACAGGAACAAGCACTGTATCGCATGTTGTTGTCGCTTCCTTGATGGCTGCAGATGGGTGACCTACTGTGTAGATCATTACATCAATATTGCCATCGCACAGTTGTTTGGCCATTTCTGAGCCTTTATATTCTGTTGCAAGAGCAAAATCGCTTGCTTTCATCCCCAGAGCCTTCATAACAACTTCCATTGTTGCACGTTGGCCAGAGCCTGGGTTTCCAATATTTACGCGCTTGCCTTTGATATCTTCAAATTTTGCGATCTTTGCATCTTTGCGAGCAACCACTGTAAATGGTTCTGGGTGAACAGACATCACAGCACGAATGTCTTTGAACTGTTTGCCTTTAAACTTTGATGTGCCATTATATGCATGATGTTGCCAATCTGATTGTGCTACACCAAATTCTAATTCGCCACCTTTGATGGTGTTGATATTGTAGATGGAACCACCAGTAGATTCTACTGAACAACGAATTCCATGCTCTTTACGTTTTTTATTTACTAAACGACAAATTGCGCCACCAGTTGGGTAGTAAACCCCTGTCACGCCACCTGTTCCAATAGAAATAAATTTTGTATCAGCGCTAGCGGAAACACCTAAACCTGTTAGGACTGCCGTTGCTAATAAAAAAGAAAATACTCTCATTTATATTCCTCCTGATATTCTCTTTCGTTAAAAAAATTATCAGTTTGTATTACACCATAATTTTAGAGATAATGCATGTCAGTGTATTACCCTACAGTTTACTTCATTAGTTATACGACTAAAGGATAAGAACAAAGTTATTGCGATAAATTGATAAAACCTTGTTCAGATTAGATACCAATTGCGTGGTAGGCATCGACAATTTTTTGGATGCTTAAAGTGTAGGCAGCCGTTCTTAAATCGTGTATATTTTCATCATTGTGCAATAGATTTGACATTTCAACATAGGTTGCCCTCATAACCTCATCCAGTCCAGAACGAACCAAATCTATTTCGGAGCGATCATTAAAATATGAGTCTTGCAGATCATGAGGGAGAGATTTCCCAGTCATTTGTTCAAGAGACTGGGCAATCAACCTTTGCTGAGTTTCATGATGTCTTTTTTCCATAAGACCGAAGGGGATATGGGTTATGTTTTTTACCCATTCGAAATAGCTCACGATAACTCCACCTGAATTTACAAATAAATCTGGAAGAATAATAACTCCATTTTTACATAAGATTTTTTCTGCTTCAGCTGTGACAGGGCCATTTGCGGCCTCTACGATGAGTTTGGCTTTTATATTATTTGCATTGGTTGCATTTATTGTACTTTCTATTGCTGCCGGTATTAAAATGTCACATTCATATTCCAAAAGTTGTGAGCCGTTTGGGAGGTAACGTCCTGTAGGATAATTTTGAAAACTTCCATTATTGGTGAAAAAGTTTTTAGCAGTTTCAACATTTACGCCATTAGGGTCATATAGAGCACCGTTATGTTCAATTATACCAATAATTTTATGTTGGTCTTCTTCGCTGAGAAACTTTGCGGCATGATATCCAACATTTCCAAAGCCTTGTATAATTATTGTTCTATTTTGATTGATATCTCCTGTTAATTTTGTTTTTTGAATATCTTCTGGATGTCTAAAAAATTCACGAATTGCATATTGGACACCACGACCTGTTGCTTCTGTGCGGCCTGAAATTCCCCCAACAGCAAGAGGTTTTCCCGTTACACATGCATTCGCATTAATTTCATTTGGCCTAAGGCGTTTATACTCATCTGCAATCCATACCATCATCAGTTCATTTGTCCCCATATCAGGCGCTGGGACGTTTTGGCTTGGAGATAAAAATTCATGTCTCGCGAGTTCTTGCGCAAATCGTCTTGTGATGCGTTCCAATTCTTCTTGTGTCCATTCGGAGGGATTTATATCAAGTGCTCCTTTGGAACCACCAAATGGAATGCCAATTAGTGAACATTTAAATGTCATTAATGATGCTAAAGCTTCTACTTCATGAACATTAGATCCTGGCGCAAATCTTAAACCTCCTTTTACAGGCATTATATGGGATGAATGTACAGACCTCCATCCATTAAAAGTATGGACTTTACCACTTAGGCGAACACCAAAACGTATTGTGTAAGTTGCGTTGCAAACTTTTATTTTTTCTTTTAACCCGTCTTGCATTGTCATATTTTGAGCTGCTTGCTCAAAAAAATATTCAACGTCATTTAGGAATGACTTTCCAGCTCCATTCATTTTTACTCTCCTGTTTGGACTGTGGTAGAATGAGACTGGGTTATGCTTTAAATGATGTGAGGTCTAATGCTATCTTCGTAGAGGTTATGCATTCCTTGCATAGTTTACTTAACAAAGCCCATGCGAATAGCGTATCTGGTCATATCTGCGATTGTATGTAAGTCTAGTTTTTCAGAGATTCTGCCTCGATAGGTTTCAACAGTTTTAGGCTTGATATTTAATATGGAGGCAATTTCTTTTGTTGTATGACCTTCGGCAATTGCGGTAATTACCAAACGTTCTCTTTCTGATAATCGAATTGAGTTGTTACTATTATGTGATTTGTTTTTTTCTGTTGGAAGAAAGGATCCTCCATTTCTAATCACATTAATTGCTGAAATAAGATTTTCAAATGCCGTCTCTTTAAGAATATAACCTGAGACCTCAGCCTCTTGTGCTTCTAATAGCAGTATGGGGCTATCATGCATAGTTAGAAGTATCACTTTTGTGGAGAGTTGGACTCGTTTGATCTCTTTTGCTATTTCAATGCCATTCATTCCTGGCATTCTGTAGTCAATTACAGCAATGTCTGGTTTATGGAGTTGTATACTTAGCCATGCATTTTGTCCGCTTCTGTTTGAAGAGACAACATCTAAATCCTTTTCCTGTTTTAGGAGGCTTTTTAATCCTTGTAAAAATATTTCATGATCATCGGCAAGAGAAATTCTAGTCATGGATAGGAACCTTCATCGTGATACATGTTCCGGTATTTGGCTTAGAGTTAATATCAAGATTTCCCCCGATACTCTCTGCTCTTTCAGACATTAGACTTACACCTAAACCTGTTTGTTTGCACTTTGTTTTGTTTATATCAAAACCAATGCCGTCATCTTTAATGGAGATCATTAATTCTTGATCTGATTTAAAATTGATATTCATATCAATTTGTTTGGCATTTGCGTATTTCGTTGTGTTATTGATGGCTTCTTGGAAAATAAGAAAAATGGCTTCCTTAATGTTTGCTTTTAAGTTCATGCTATTGACATTTGTTGTCAGTACAAAATCACAACCAGCACGTTCTGATAGTTTCTTTCCATAATGATCTAACGCAGAGACTATATCCATCTGATCTAGAAAAATAGGTCTTTGTCTTTCAATGATATCTCTAAGTTGTGTAATTGCCGTGCCAACTTCTTCAATTATCTGGTTTAAGTTTACATTTTGATGTTCTGTATCACAGTTGTTTTTCTGGATCATTTTTAGACCCAGATTAATGGCTTGTAGAGATTGACCTATGTTATCGTGAAGTTCGCCAGCAAGTTTTGTGCGCTGCTTAATATCAATTTCGTCTTTTAAATTTCTTAGTTTCTTCTCGGTGAGATGACGAGATTTAATTTCAGAATTTAGATCAGCATTTTTTCTTTCTAATTCAGCTACGGATTGTTTTACTTTATCCGCCATTGTATTAAAGCTTGACGCAAGTGAATTTAGTTCGGTTATAGATGAGGCTCTTGCATAGGTCTTTTTTTCACCTTCAGATAAGTTAGCAACGACTTCTTGTAAACGTAGTAGAGGGAAAGAGAGGCTTTGACCTAAAATTATACATAATATTACGCTGAGAAAAAGAGCGCCAATCCCTAAATAAATAATCAGATATAAGGTTTCTTTTCCTGGACCCAGTATATCCTGTTCCGATACTGTTAATCCTATAAGCCAGTCAATGCCGTTTTGATCTTTAAACGGAAATATTTCTACCAGATGTTGTTTACCTTCTACATTTACATCAAAGCTCTGAGCTACAGAGCTTTTAGGCTTATCTTCCGGTATAAAGTTAGAATATCTGCTATATGCAGCTTTAATAACTGGAGATTTACTTTGGTCAGCTTTTATCCTGATTAATTTTTTTTGATGTTCATAAAAAGGTTGTTCATCTGCGGTTGATGCAATTAATTTTCCATTTTTTTCAACAATGAAAACTTCACTATGCTTTCCGGGTTTGAATTGTTTTAAAACCTTGTTGAATGTTGTTAATAGTATATCTGTAGAAATAACGCCCAAGAGTTTATCCTCATGATTATATAAAGGAAGAGCGGCTGTTATTCCTAATGCGTTTTCCAAAAAGAATGGATACACTTGTGTCCATATAGGACCACGATGGTTTGTTGCTGCTTTGAACCAGGGTCTTGTACGGGAGTCAAAATGTGATCGTGTTCTGATCAGTTTAGATCGGTTGCCCTTAATATCTAAAGAATACACTTTTGAAACACCAGGTGTAAATTTACCTTCAACTATATCTGTTTGGCGGACTACAAATGTTCCATCAGTTCTTTTAGCAATAAGGACGATCCCTCCATCTTTATATCCGAAATATATATAGTTCACATTTTCATGCACTTTTAGTTGGTTCCAGAAGAAGTCTTGTAATGCAATTGGGTTGTTTATATTGAGATGTCCTTTTGAAATAAAATTCTCTGTGGCTTTGTTTAATCTGTGAGCTGTATTAATATATTCTGAAACTCTTGTTTTTAGTTCGACGAGAGTTCTTTCACGTATTTTAATTTTTATTTGCTCAACTGCATCATTTCCTTTCTGAAAAGATAAATAAGTTAAAGACGCAATGATTGTAGAGATGAGAATAGCAAATGGAATGATGAGAAAATTGCGTATCGAGATGCCTGGTTTATAAATGACTTTATCATTATTTTCACTTGGCATATTTTCCACGTGCTCTATTGGCTTCATAACCTGCATGTTTCTTAGACGTTTTAAAGCTGATAATAGTCTAACATAAATTATTATAAAGAAACTTATGTATTTTGTTCAATTATTCTCGCAGTATCATTTTTTATGATCTTAGAAGTGGCAATAGTATTCTCAGAATAACAGGCTATAGAATTATCAGAATAATATGTCTCTGTATCAATCTTATTGGGATCGGATTCGTTCATTTTCAGTTGTATTTTATTCCAAAACCTTTCAACAACAGATCGTTTCTTTCTTTTCGCACGATATAGACGTATTTCTAAAGGTGGAATAATATTATATTCGGGAATGATATAGAGTTCTTTTCTGGATAATTCTTTGTTTATTAATCTTTCAGGAAGCCAGGCAAATCCATATCCATGTTCAACCATAACTTTTAGGGACGTAGCCGTGGAGTTCTCATAAACAGTTTTTAGTTTTATATTATTTTTTATTTTCTCCAGAGCAACCTCGGTAATTTGCCCAAGGAAACAGTCTGGAGAGTAAGCTAAGAACTCAATGAGCTCTTCTGAGCTTTTGGGAAGTGCCTGGTCAATGTATGGAGATATTCCCACCAATCGGACAGGTAAGAGTTTTTCGCTAGCAATTTTGATAGAGGTGTATTCTTTTTGTTCAAGAGGAACTGTTGCCCATTGGTGTGCATAACAAAGAACAAAGTCACAGTCTCCTTGTTCGAGAAGATTGACACATTCTTTAAGGTTATTTTGCAATAATTGTGTTGCTGGTATTGGTCCAGTTGAATTTAGGTCTCCGAGCCAGCCTGGGAAAAAAGACGTGGACAAAGAATCTAGAGATGCAAAGGTGATATCAAGTTTTGAAATATGCTCTTTATTTTGGAATGAGTTTCGTACAGTGTATAGTTGGCTTACTATCTCTTCCGCAATCTCCTTAAATTTTACGCCTTCGTTTGTTAAAGTAATGGGATAAGAATCCCTATTTACTAAGTGCACCCCTAACCACCGCTCAAGAGATTGAATCCTTCGACTAAAAGCGGATTGAGTTACAAAACGTTTTTTCGCCGCATTGGAGAAGTTACCGTGCTTTGCTAAACAAAGAAAATCTTCGCACCATTTGATTTCCATGATTTGTCCTAGCTATTTTGCTCTTTTAATACATGTTTTGTTATAAGAGCTTGTCAAAAAAATATTAAAACATATTTTGAAATATAAAAATATCCGTGAAACACCCTACATAAATTAGGTGTATGCAGAGTATTTCGTTTTAAAGGGTTTTTTATTGCTTAGCAATTGAATTTACTTTTCAGTAAAGGACTGGTTAATTGAACGATAAATAGGCTTAAAGAAATAGGTCATAAGGGATTTTGCACCTGTCACAATCTCTACTCTTACCTGCATACCAGGCAGTATAAAATGTTTATGTCCATTTTTTTGGAAATAGTTTTTATCCAGTTCTATATAAGCTCTGTAATACGGAATGCCTTTATCGTCTCTTAGAATACTAGCTGAAATGCTTTGAACTGTTCCAGATAAAGATCCAAATATATTTGTATCATAAGACGTGACTTTTATTTGTGTCTCGTGCCCCACATCAAATTGTGCACGGTCTTTTGGATCGAAGCGTACTTCTGCGATTACATCATCATCCAGAGTTACAATGTTAGCAACAAGGCCAGCTGGAGTGATTACCTCACCTTGGGATCTTACAGACATTTTCTGAACGATACCACGATATGGGGAAACAATATCAAGTCTGTTCACTCTATCAGAGAATTTTTTAATTGTTTCGTTCAACTCTAATAATTCTCGGGAAATTTCAGAATATTTCTCGTATAACTGATCTTTATATTCCGTCTTTGTTTGTATAAGTTTCAGCTTAGCTTGTTTCAATAATTGGCGGGTTTTATCCACTTTTCCTTTTGATAAAATGGCTCTAGATTTCGCAATTTGTAGCTCTGATTTCGTTTCTATAACGGACTCTAAAGATACATATCCATTTTTTTGGAGACGTAGTCTCATATTGAGATTGATAGACATGAGCTCTACACGCTTTAGTTCACTTTGGTGTTCTAAACGAGCTGCTTTGTATTCATTTTTATACTGCCGTATTTTAGATGATAAGATTTCTTGTGTTTTCGTTTTTTTCTTTAATGTTGTGTTATATTGATCGATTTGCTTTTGAACAAGGTTACGATATTTACTCATCCATTTGGAAAAGTCAGGTTTTTTGTTATTGAGAAGACTTTCAAGCCTAATTTTATTTAATGACAGATATACTTTGCGCGTTTGAAGTTGCTTTAAATCCTGTTCTGAGCCTATCGAGGTTAATGATACAAGGACTGTCCCTTTTTCAATAAGATCACCTTCTCGGACATGTACCTTGCCGACTTGGCCACCTTCGACATGGTGAATGTTTTTAATTAGTCCTGATGGTTCAATTTGACCTTGAGCAATAACCAGCTCTTTAAATTCGGCAATTGACAGCCAGAATATAAATAGTAGAAGAAAACCGCATATGAGGTAGGTGATACTGGATGCGAAGTAATGAAGTTTTTTATCTTCCAGAATCTCAGGCAGAAGCAAACAATCGGCTATATCAGCACGTTTGTTTTTTTTTAACGTTTTTAATCTTTGCGCAAGAACTGGCATGCTTTCTACCCTTGTGGTCAAATAGTAGAATATTTTTCCTAATAAATAGTGAATCTAGCCAGAAATTTTTATAATCTCTTCTGGGGGTTTATCAGCGACAATAATACCTTTTGTTAGAATCATAACTCTATTTGCCAGCATAAGCAGGTCTTTATCATGTGTAACCATAACAATTGTTGACTTCCCTTTCAGAGCTCTCATTTTTTCTATGAATGCTACTTTTGCCTCTTTACCCAGATTACTTGTTGGCGTATCGAGGAAGTAAATATGGCTATTTTTAATTAATGCCCGTGCTAAAGAGAGTTGTTGCCGCATTTCTGGAGACAGGTGGTGTTTTGATTTAGCTTTAAGACGCATGTTGATACCATCAGGCAAGGCTTGTATAGGGTCCAAAAGTTTTAACTCTTTGAGCACTTGCTCAAGACTTTCTTGTGTTGCTGTAGCATTAGAAAACTCTAGGTTTTGTCTTATGGTGCCATAAAAAAAGTGTGCTGCTTGTGGTGCGTAACTAATTGAGTGACGTAACTCTGACAGCTCAATCTGCCTGAGGTCAAGGTTATCCAAGTGAATTACTCCAAGTTGTGGTTGATATAGTCCAAGTAAAACTTTTAATAATGTTGATTTTCCTGATCCTGAAGGGCCGGTAATAGCAATCATTTCTCCAGGCTTAACTTTAAAGTTTATATTTCTGAGAACAGGATCACTTTCAGGTGTGTAGCGAAGTGCAATATTGGAGACTATGTAGTCACCTTTAAATTTTCGATGCCATGGCTTTGAGCTATCTAATTTTTGTTCGGGCTTAAGTTGGGTTAAAAAGTTAATCTGTTGTAAACTTTCTTTAATCTGTCCAATTTTATGCATACCTAAATATAGTTTTTGTATTGGGGAAAGTACTTTCCATACTATAATCATGAGAGCGATAAGTGCTCCTATTGATAGTGTGCCCTCTATTACTTTTTGTGTTCCTAAAGATAAAATCAGAATACCAGCCAGCACAACCAATGCCTGACTAATCGTATGTAATAAAATATTGGTATTAGTAGAAATAAACTGATGTTGTCTGTACGTTGCCCAGTGCTCACTATATCTTTGTATCCAATTTTCTATTTTACCGTTATAGAAAAGAGATTTATGTTTTGAGAACGTTTCTAGAAGAAAGTTTCTACTTTTACTTTTTGCTTCTCCAGTTTCTGATACTTGATGTCGAACGATGGAGATTGTGGCAACTCCAATAATTAAGTAAGTGAGTATTAAACCAACTGAAACCCAGCCTAGGGTGCCACCAATAACAAAGCTTGTAATTACAAGTAGTAAGAGTAGCGGAATATCCAGGAAAGCATCTGCAAGTGTTCCTGTGAAAATACTTGTAATACCCTCGAACTGTTTAATTCTAGTAATTTGAGCCCCAATCGGAGCTACTCGAATTGTGGATATTGGTAATTTAATAATATGTTGGAAGGCTTTGCGAACCAGTAAATATTCTATCCTTGCGCCGATATATGCAATAATTTTAAGTCTTTGATATCGAACAATCAATTCAAGAGCAATTATAAGGCTCATTCCTGTTACGGCATAGATAAGGGTTTCAACAGAATTGGTGGAAATAATATTGTCATAAACGGAGATAACAAAAACCGGCAGAGCTAAAGAGAGTGCGCCAATAATAAATGTGAGGAAAGCCAGCAGATAAAACTGGGGGTAAAACCTTTTGCTCAAGGTGTTGACCCAGCCGTTTTTCTCAACCTCTCTTTCAAGAAGTTCTATATTCATTTCTTCGATAAGGTAGGTATCCCCTTTGCAACCTTCCAGATCGATTACTTTCGGTTGAAGAAATGTTGAACTTAAGACAATATATTTATTTGCATCAGTCTTTGATAAGACTATATAGATTTTTCTATCATTAGTCGCAAACAGGAACGGAAAATCTCTTGTTCTCAGTGATTTTATTGATCTTCTGAGAGGTTTTGTTTGGTAATTAAGAGAGTGCAAAACTCTCCTGAGATCGTTTATTGTTTCAACTGAATCAACATGAGGAAGAGCTTCAGCAATTTGCTCCTTTGTTCCCTGCCATTTGAGGGCTTCAAGTAAAGGTTCCAACAAATTGTCAACAGAAGGTAAGGGGGGAGGGCTTGGATATTGGTGTGCTAAATGTTCTTGAAGTGCACGCGAGCCAGGTTCCAAGTTATTCTTTGCGATAGGGGGAGGATTTTTAAGCCACTTACTCATTAGGCCTCTCCCTGGAATTCTGGGTATAGGTGTTGTTTGTTAAGTTTGCCTGAATGAAACTCAAAAATACGATCACACAGGTTTTCTAAATAAGAAGAGCCGCCAGATATCACAATGGTTGATTGACCTTTAATGGATTGGAGACCTTTATAGATCAAATGAATATCTTGTTTATCTAAATTCGTTGTAATATTCTCCAATACCATAATTGGAGTACGTCTAATTAGTGTACGTGCTATTGCAATTTTTTGTGCAAGACCAGGCGAAACAGTATAATTGTTATGTCCCCCAAGTTTAGTATGATAACCATATGGTAATTTGTTAATTTGCTCATCGAGGCCTATCATTGTCGTCGTATTAAAAATTAAATCTAGGTCTATGTCCGATTGGAACATCGTGAGATTTTCCAGAAGCGTGCCATCAAATAGAGTCGGATTTGGCCCTACATAACTTATTTGATCTTTAATGTTTTCAAATCCCGACTTTATGTTATAGCCATCAATATATATAGCTCCATCATAAGATTTGAAATCTCCTAGGAGGGCCATCAAAACAAATCGTTTTCCGGAAGTTTCATCACCTGTAAAACAAACAGTCTCAAGGGGGTTAATCCTCATATTCGTCTTTTCTTGGGGAGTAGGCGATTGATCTTGAGCTTTAACACAAAAATCTCTAATCGTAATAGCCCCATCACATGTTAAGATTTCTTCTGTATCAGTTTCGTCACTTTTTAATTCATTTAAGGGAGCAATACGTTTCTCCAATATCAGTAGATTTTGCATTTCACTCCAAAGACCTATACCTTGTATTATAGGACCTACAGCTCTATTGATAAGCAAAGTACAGCACGCTAAAGCTCCAACAGTTAGAGTGTTTGTGATTACTAAAAAGGCCCCAAATGAAAGGGAGGCGACCATTGTGATCAGGCTTGTCATATTGCCTGATATTTGAATAACACCAGATGTGGATACTTGCTTATGAGTTGTGATAGAGTTGTCTTTTTGAAGGGCCTCAAAACGTCTTAACATCCTTTCTTCTATGGAAAGAGCTTTAACGGTTTCAATATTGGTTAGCACTTCATTAAGAAAGTCATATTTTTTTGCCCCTTGTTTTACCTGATTATCAAGCTGCTCCCTTAGATGGCGCCCCTTATAATAGAGAAATATTACGCTGGCGAGTATAATCGTTATTGGTACAATTACGATTGCTCCTCCGATAAATGCAATTAAACCTAAGAAAACAAGAGAAAATGGAAGGTCTATCATTTGTATGCTGATCGGACCTGCATATTGGTCATTACGATCTGCTAATGCGTCCATTCTTGCTAACCACACCGTTGGTGGAAATTGCGCTAATGAGCTCGGAGAGCTTTTGATAACATCTTGTAAAGCACTAACTTCCCTCATATAACCTTTATATGTTTCCTGGAAAGATATGATATATGCTCTTAAAATTTTGAGTATTGTCTCAATAATTACAACTATTGCTAATCCCAAAATGATTATTGAGAGCGTATCATATGAGCTGTTTGGGATTACACGATCATATATTTGTAGAATGGCCAAGGGCATAGCCATTTCTAAGATGTTTATAAATAAAGATGCTGCGATTACTGATCCAGGTAAGGTGCGTAAATGATTGGTAATAACGTTCAATAATGGGTTATTCATTAACCCAAGGCTAACTAGTTGTTCTGTTTTATCCTCAGTACGCATTTTTGAACATTTACAATATAGAGTTGAATATACTCGTTATTTGTTTCTCGTAACAAAAAACACAGAGATGTTTACGATAGCACCACCTGATATAATTACATGAAATCAGTTAATAAATTTGCATCAGAAGTAATTTAATTAAAATTTGAATTAAATTTGAGCAGGAAAGTAATTCGTATCTTAAAATGAACAGTGTAAATTTTTTAGGATACAGCAACAACTTTCCAGGCATCAGTTATGAGCACAGATGAAATTGGTGATAAGAAACATCATAAAGATGTAGTCTATACTGATGATGAAAACCTTCTCATAGATACCTTTCTAGATGATGAAAGCTTAAGAAAATCAAAAGAATTTAGCTTTGACATCGAGAATGAGACTGTTAAGGGAAATGATGTTTCTACTAAGAATGCTATGCTCGAGAGTTTTGCCCTTACGAGTATTAGTGGTGAGGCGATATGGTCTGCTGGCGTTGAAGAACAAGACTTGCAATTTGGGAATGTTGATAAGACTCTGGGCGATCTCCTGGAGAAAAATACTGAACAAAGTTCTAGTGACAATACCATCTATGATAACCAGGATAAAGTCGTTCAAGATGGCCTTTTGTACACCTCTGGTGATGGGGGCATTGAATTCAAAACGGCGTTTAGCATTGCAGGTTTGAAATTAGACCTGTCTGCGCCCGAGATTTTTACTGAAGATAATGAAATTACGTATCCACAGTATGGCGATAGAATAGATAATACTTCATTTGCAGAGGATTTTACTCTTCTTGAACAGTATATCAACTTAATTAACGAGACAGAAGACAGTGACATTATTGAGGCTGTTCTGGCGGAAGATAATGATGGTATAGACTTAGACCAGTTTTCAAACGAGCAAGAAGAAGAGCAAAATATAGAAGTCGTTGATAGTAATGACAACGCTCAAGTCTTTACTTCGGGTGATTCAGCAACTGTTTCAGAATCTGCAAATGGCTCAACTGTTTTCTATACAGCAACCACAACGGATGCGGATACGACGGGTGAGACGATTACTTATAGTTTGACGGATAATGCGGGTGGGTTGTTTGAGATTAATTCGTCGACGGGTGAAGTGACGTTGGCGTCTGGTCAGTCTTTGGATTATGAGACAGCAACAAGCCACAACATCACGATCCAGTCGAGTGATGGAACTAATACGACCGATCATAATGTTACGATCAATGTTACAGACATCGCGGAAAATATTGTGTTGGCAGATGGTGGGGTTACTTTTGCGGATACTGGTGTTACTGAAACCAGTATTACAGGTGGCACAGGTAATGACATAATTACAGGAAGTTCTGGTGATGATACCATTACAGGTAGGACCGGTGATGACACAATAGATGGTGGAGCTGGAACAGACACGCTAGTTATGTCAAGTAATGCAGAATATTACGAATTTTGGGATAATAATGATGGAAGCTGGTCGATCTGGGACAACAACTCTCCTTGGGGTAGCCCTAGTATATCTGGTGATGATTTAGATACATTTTCAAATATAGAAAAAATCCAGTTTGCTGATAAAACATTCACCCTTACAGATTTTGTCGAGGGTACAAGTGGTGCCGACACGCTCAACGGTACAGCAGACGATGATTGGATTATGGCCTATGATGGCAACGATACAATCACAGGTGCAGGAGGGTCAGACCACCTGCAAGGTGGTTTGGGAAATGATAACCTAAACGGTGGTGACGGTAATGATGCGCTTTTGGGGAGTGAAGGTAATGATATTCTGACAGGCGGTGACGGTGCCGACCACCTTAACGGCGGTGCTGATAATGACACTTTAACAGGCGGTGCTGGAAATGACACGATTGGTGGTGGGGGAGGCACTGATACAGCGATCTATAGCGGAAACTGGTCTGATTACACGATTACAGAAAATTCAGGTACCTACACAATTGTTGATAACCGGGGCAGCTCGCCGGATGGTACTGATACTGTTATTGGAGTTGAAAACTTCCAGTTTGCGGATGGAACAGTTGCTGTTGCTGACTTATTTAATGTTGGCCCTACAGATATTGGTGTTTCTGGTGGGAGTGTTAATGAAAACAGTGGTATAGGAACAGTTGTTGCAACGCTTTCGACAACGGATGCAAATGCATTAGATAGTCATACATATTCCATCACTTCAGACCCATCTGGATTTTTTGAAATAGTTGATAATGAAGTCCGCGTAAAAGCTGGGGCCAGTTTGGATTATGAGACTGCAACCAGCCATAATATTACGATTGAAGTCACGGATTCTCATGGAAGTACATATTCTAAAGGTTTGACTGTAAATGTCACGGATACAAATGATGTCGGCCAGGTCTTTACCTCTGGAGCAACAGGTTCAGGCGCAGAAAACATCAATGATACGACAGTGGTCTACACAGCTGCCACAACGGATGCCGATACCACAGGCGAGACAATCACCTACAGCCTGACCGATAATGCGGGTGGGTTGTTTGAGATTAATTCATCGACGGGTGAAGTGACGCTGGCGTCGGGTCAGTCCTTAGATTATGAGACTGCAACAAGCCACAACATCACAATCCAATCGTCCGATGGGACCAACACCACAGATCACAATGTTACGATTAATGTGACGGATGTGAATGACACCTCTCAGGTCTTTACCTCTGGAGCTACAGGTTCCGGTGCAGAAAACATCAACGACACCACAGCGGTTTATACGGCTGCCACGACCGATGCTGACACCACAGGCGAGAGCATTACCTACAGCCTGACCGATAATGCCGGTGGGTTGTTTGAGATTAATTCCTCGACAGGTGAGGTGACATTGGTGTCTGGTCAATCCCTGGATTATGAGAGCGCGACGTCACATAATATCACGATCAAGTCGAGTGATGGGACGAATACGACCGATCAGAACGTTACGATTAACGTAACAGATGAGAATGATGTTGCTCAGGTCTTTACGTCTGGTGCCACGGGTTCCGGCGCAGAAAATATCAATGACACGACAGTGGTCTACACAGCCGCCACAACAGATGCGGATACGACGGGTGAGACGATCACTTACAGTCTAACGGATAATGCCGGTGGGCTGTTTGAGATTAATTCCTCGACGGGTGAGGTTACGTTGGCCTCTGGTCAATCCCTGGATTATGAAACGGCAACCAGCCATAACATCACGATCCAGTCGTCAGATGGGACGAATACGACCGATCATAACGTCACGATCAATGTGACGGACACCAACGATGTCGGCCAGGTCTTCACCTCTGGTGCAACAGGTTCGGGCGCAGAAAATATTAACGACACCACAGTCGTCTACACCGCAGCGACAACAGATGCGGATACGACAGGTGAGAGCATCACGTATAGCCTGACCGACAACGCAGGCGGCTTGTTCGAAATCGACAGCTCCACAGGCGAAGTCACATTAGCTTCCGGCCAGTCCCTTGACTATGAGACTGCAACTTCGCACAACATCACAATCCAATCGTCCGACGGCACGAATACGACTGATCACAATGTAACCATCAACGTCACCGACACCAACGATGTCGGCCAGGTCTTCACCTCTGGTGCAACAGGTTCGGGCGCAGAAAATATTAACGACACCACAGTCGTCTACACCGCAGCGACAACAGATGCGGATACGACGGGTGAGAGCATCACGTATAGCCTGACCGACAACGCAGGCGGCTTGTTCGAGATCGATAGTTCCACGGGTGAAGTAACTTTGGCATCTGGTCAGTCTCTGGATTATGAGAGTGCAACTTCGCACAATATTACAATCCAGTCGTCTGATGGCACCAACACAACCGATCATAATGTCACAATCAATGTAAGTGATCAAAGTGAAGCTTACACCTTACCATTTCCTCAAGTCTTTACTGATACCGGTGTTGCAGAGGTTTCGATTACAGGTACTTCTGGTGGAGACACAATAAATGGAACAAATGATGCTGATACATTTTATGGAGGGGATGGTGGTGATACACTTGTTGGGAATGACGGTAATGATATAATTTATGGTGAGGCAGGTAATGATGGAATATCTGGTGGAGCAGGTAATGATACTCTCAACGGTGGTACTGGTAATGATGGAATTAATGGTGTTCTGGTAATGACACGATTATCGGTAGCTCTGGCTCAGACGTCATGGATGGCGGTACGGGCACTGACACACTCGACTACTCATCCTCTACATCAGGTATAGCCCTAGCTTTTCAAAACACGGATGGTTCAGGGATTTCAGGCTCAATATACAAATCAAGCAGCTGGTGGTTATACCGGAGATGCTTCTGGCGACAGTTTCTCAAATTTTGAAACTTTCACAGGTACAGATTACAATGATGAGGTTTATGGTGATGACAGCGCCATGACCTATAATCTCGGTGGCGGTAATGATACCTTTGACACTGGAACCACCACCACTGTTGATACAATCTATGGTGGGGATGGTTCAGACATAATTTTTTCCGGTGAGGGGGATGACTACATTGAAGGTGGTAGCGGGAATGATTACCTATTTGGCGAAGGTGGCAGTGACACCTTGGATGGTGGTGCTGGTATTGATATGGCAAGCTATCAATGGTCCTCAAGTGGTGTCAGTGTTGACCTTTCAACAGGTGCAGGAACATTAGGTGATGCTGCTGGTGATACACTGACAAATATTGAAAACCTTACAGGTACAGAATATTATAATGACACTCTGACCGGTGATACTGGCGATAATGTAATTGACGGTCGTGGTGGTGCAGACGTTATTAATGGCGGTGGCGGCAATGATACATTAACCGGTGGTGCAGGCAATGACACGATAGATGGTGGAACAGGAACTGACACGGCAATTTACACCGGAAGTTGGTCTGACTACACGATTACAGAAAATTCAGGCACCTACACAATTGTAGATAACCGCGGTGGCTCACCTGATGGTACAGATACAGTAACAGGAGTTGAGAATTTCCAATTCGACGATGGAACCCTAAGCGCCGCGGATGTTCTGAATGTGGGACCAACTGATATTGTAGCCAGCAGAGATACAATTACTGAAAACAGCGGCGCTGGAACTTTGATAGCGACTTTATCCGAAACAGATAGCAATACATTGGATAGTCATACGTTTGCAATTACCAGCGATCCTTCAGGTTTCTTTGAAATAGTTGGTAACCAGTTGCAGGTCGCTTCAGGGGCTAGTCTGGACTACGAAACAGCGACATCCCACAATATCACAGTTGAAGTAACTGATGCTCACGAAAGTACGTATTCCGAAGTTATTACCATCAACGATATAGACACCAACGATCTAGGACAGGTCTTCACCTCCGGCACTACAGGATCTGGTGCTGAAAACATCAACGATACCATAGTCGTCTACACTGCCGCCACGACCTATGCCGACACCACAGGCGAAGCTATGTACATATAGCCTGACGGGTAACGCATGCGGCTTGATCGATATCGACAGTTAAGCAGGTGAGGTAACGCTAGTCTCCGGCCAGTCCCTGGACTATGAAACAGCCACAAGCCATAACATCACAATCCAATGCTCCGATGGTACCAATACCACAGATCACGTCGTCACAATTAATGTGACGGATGTTGCTGAGCAATGATCACGATTGCCAATGGCGGAGTGATTTTTACAGATACGAGTGATACCGAAACGAGCATAACTGGAGGGACTGGAGCTGATACCTTAACAGGAACAGACAACGTTGATGTCATTAACGGTGGCGCGGGTGCGGATACCATATATGGCAGGTGACGGTAGTGGTCATGATCTACAATATACGGATGGTTTTGCGGGCAGATGATACTGATGGTGGAGCTGGCACCCAGGACGATTTGAAATTTGAAAATTTATCAACCGGTACAACTGTGACAGGTACGGGGGATCGGGCTGGCACTGCGACTGACGGGATTGATACACTGTCATTCTCCGATATAGAAGATTTAGTTGGTTCAAAATTATGCTGATACGATAGATATGTCTGTTGATACCTATGGCATGTATATGGACGGGTATGATGGAGATGATATTTTAACTGGTGGTTCCGGAAATGATGACATAGAAGGTGATGCTGGCAATGATACGCTCACTGGTGGTGCTGGCAATGATACGATTGATGGCGGGGTAGGAAATGATACATTATATGGAGGGACTGGAGCTGATACCTTAACGGGTGGTGATGGTGATGACATTATCCAGGGTGGTAGTGGTCATGATACAATATACGGCGGTGCCGGTAATGACACTATTAATGTAGGAGATGGTAATGACTATGCTGATGCTGGCACTGGTATAGATACTCTGAGTGCTATCAATGGTTATACCAATACCATAGATATTGATGCTGGTACTTACACACGTTCAGACGGGTCAAGCAATACCGTATTGAATTTTGAAAACGTTGATCTCACAGGTTCAACAGGCACCAATTCTGTTGTTGGTAATGACAGCGGTAATGTTTTAACCGGTGGCTCAGGCGCTCAGATACATTTACTGGCGGGGCTGGTAATGATACGATTGATGGTGGTACTGGCACCGATACAGCGGTTTTCTCAGGAAATATACAAGACTATTCATTTGAAATTAATGATGATGGGCAACTTGTTGTAACGGACCAAAATATCAATGATGGTGACGATGGCACAGATACCTTAAGCGGAATTGAAACTGTACAGTTTAATGGCACTTCATATTCACTTTCTAATTTGGTTGATGGTTCTGATGGCTATGAAGGTGGAGGAAGTACAGATGACTTTGTTGTTGCTCCAGCAAGTGGTGGAGGAACTATTTGGGGCGATACTGGAAATGATGTCCTGGCTGGTGGTGCTGGTAATGATATCTTAGATGGAGATGATGGAGAAGATATCCTAATTGGTGGCGCTGGCAATGATAGTTTATGGGCCAGTGATGGCGCTGACGAAATGTATGGGGGGAGCGGTGATGATAAGTTTACAGTCGAAAACACTTATGCCTATGGAGATATTATTGATGGGGGTGAAGGGACTGATACCTTACAGAACCGCAATGGTTCAGCGACACCTAATGCATCTAAGGATATTCGTTTGGATGCAGATACTCAGATTAACTCTATTGAGGTGATTGATGGCGCTCCTGGAGATGGAGCCTCCATGGGGATTGAAATGAATGTTCGTCTCGATGGGGCAGGAACATTTGATCTTAGTTCCGTTACGACATTGACAGATGTTGATCAGATCATAGGAGATACCGATGCTCAGAATATTGATTTATCAGGACTAACATCCGATGCAGATATTGATCTGGGTAGCGGAGATGACACTGTAATAAGCGGAAGTGGTAACGATACAATAACAGGCGGGGCTGGTAATGATACGATCGATGGTGGTAGTGGAACTGACACCGTTACATATGCAGGCAATAGATCAGATTATACGATAACAGAGAATTCTGGTGTTTACACTGTTCTTGACAATCGAACTGGATCCCCAGAGGGTACGGATACTGTAAATAATATTGAGAATTTCCAGTTCGCCGATGGGACAATAGGGATCGCGAATATATCAGATAATCAAGCGCCGACAGATATCACGATTACCTCAGGTAGTCCCACAATAACAACCAGTGCACCTGGAACTGCAGTTGTCACGGGAGAGATTGTAAGATCTACGTTTGACTCATCAATTGATCATTGGGAAATTACCCATAATGGTGGTGATCTAACCATTGATGTTTTAGCATGGAGCTATAATTCAGGGTTCTTGGACAGTAAAATTATTCTGTATCGTGATGATGGTGATGGGGATTATACCCTCATTTCTGAAAACGATGACGGGGCTGCTGGTTCCGATGGCAGTTTTGGTTTTTTAGATTCTTACATCAGCGAAACTGGATTGGCTTCTGGGACATATATATTAGCGATAGGCAATAGAGACATGTCATCAGCGGAGGCATTAGAAACAGAAAGCGACTATCCGAATGATTGGTCGAGTGATGGTCCTTATCAGATAACAATCTCGGGGGATGCGACTGTAAGCTTTGCAATGGATCCTGACGACGGTGCCACTAAATGGGGAGACCCGCAAAATAATGCTGTCGTCGTGGATGGAACTGGTGGCGCAGGTGGTGATGTGATTGCTGCATCTACAGTGGTTGCGACTGCATCAGGCGTTGATCCAGACGCGGGCGAGACATTCAGCTATAGTTTGACTGATGATGCTGGTGGGAAGTTCAGTATTGACTCAGATGGTGATATCAGTCTTGTTGCTGAGCATGATGCGAGTTCTTCATTTAGTGATACCGTGACGGTACGTACGACGGATTCTGGTTCTCTGACTTATGACGAGGTTATTGGGATTGAGTTGGGCACAAATAGTGATGATACTCTTAGTGGATCTAGTAATTCTGATGTGGTTTACGGATTTGATGGGGTTGATACTTTTCATGGTAGTGCCGGGGCTGATGTTATAGATGGAGGCTCTGGGATAGATATTGTGAATTATTCAAATTCATCATCTGCTGTCACAGTAAACCTAACGACAGGTAATAATACAGGTGGTGATGCTGAAGGCGATATCCTCACTGCAATCGAATATATTATTGGGTCTGCACATGCTGATAATTTGACAGGGGACGCAGGAGACAACCAAATTAAAGGCGGTATCGGAAATGATTTTTTGGTTGGTTCTGATGGTAATGATACCTTCTTCTTTTCTGAGGGGCATGGAACAGATACGATAGATGGTGGTAGTGGGGGCAGTTGGACGGATTCGGTTTATCTTTTTGACTCATCTGGTGGAAGTAACCTTGGGACATATGGCACTGATTGGACTGTCAGCCTGACAGAAGGCTCTATTAGCAGTCAAACGTCTAATCAGATTACTTTGACACAAGATGCCGATGGCACGATTACTTTGCAGGATGGATCTCAGGTTAACTTTACAGATATTGAAGAGATTAATTATTAGGTTGGGACTAGCTATAGGGCTAACTCTAAAAAACTGCGGACCAGGCGCAAATCTTTTTTATCTGTTGGACACACAATAAAATTGCGGAAGATTTGGTTGAAATCTCTGATGGGGATTGATTTTAGTTGATTGGATGGAGAAAACGCATTTTCCAATATAATACCAATACCAATATCGTGTAACACGGCTTCTTTGGTTAGGGGGAAGGTCGTTACGGTTGTAATTGATCTTGCTGATAGGTTTAACTCTTTCATTTTGTTTGTGAAAACTTTACGCGTTAATGAGCCTTTTGCTGGTAAAATAATGCGCTCAGAGGATAAATCTTTTAGTGAGATGCTTCGTTTTTTTGCCAAGTTATGATCTTTTAACATAAGAGCAACATATTTGGTCCTCTCAATCTCTATTTTATGTAATCCTTCGATATCTTCTGGTTCTGTGACAACACCAACATCAATTTTTCTTTCTTTAAGTTGCTCCATCGTTTCTGCCCAAATTCCAAGTGAGAAGTTCACCTGGACTCTTGGGTAGATCTCCTGGAATTTTGAAATTAAACCAAGTGCAGGGCTAGGTGCATTGGCGATGATGTTGATTTGACCCGCATCAAGTTGTGAATAGTCTTGTATGCGTTCATCCAGCAATTGTTCTAAAACATGAATGCGGTCTGATATATTAAAAATTTCTCTTGCTGTTGTTGTCAGTTCTAGGCCCGAACGTCTGCGGATAAAAAGTCTAGTGCCAATTACTTTTTCCAGATTAGAGATGTGTTGAGTTACTGCTGACTGGGTTATGTTTAATTTTTTTGCAGCCTTGGAAAAGCTTCTTTCTCGAGCGACCTGGGTAAAGGCAGCAATTTGGTGGGAACTTACCTTATTTGAAAATTTTCTTAAGTCGTTCACAAAAGTCACCTTTCATATTTTTTCTGACTTTTCAAATATTACCTCATTACTATTTCTATTACCAGCATTAGCCGAACTAATATTACTTCACAAAAGTGTCAATAGAACTTGTTAGAAGGTATTTGCTCGAGAGACCCTGTTGGAGGCAGTAATGTCGGCTGTAAGCATACAAAATATTATGAAAAGGTTTGGCAATACTGAAGTCTTAAAAGGCATCAGCTTGGATATTGCTGATGGCGAGTTTATCTCTCTTGTTGGACCTTCTGGATGCGGCAAGTCTACTTTACTGAGAATTATTGCTGGTCTTGAACAACAAGATTCAGGGCATGTTCTGATAAATGAGACGACTGTTGATCGTGTTCGGCCCAGTGATCGAAATTTATCGATGGTTTTTCAGTCTTATGCTTTGTACCCGCATTTGAGCGTGTTTGATAATATTGCTGTGCCTTTAAGAATGAGACGTTTGAATGGCTTACAACGTATTCCTATTCTGCGCTGGGGTATTCCAGGTACACGTACAAAAGAGAAACAAATCAAAGAAGATGTTATAAAAGTTTCTAAACAGCTTGAAATGGAAAAGCTTTTGGATAGAAAGCCAGGGCAACTTTCCGGTGGGCAAAGGCAGCGCGTTGCTGTTGGGCGGGCCATTGTCAGGGAACCTGTGGCTTTTCTGATGGATGAGCCACTTTCTAATCTAGATGCTTCTTTACGTGTTCATATGCGATCTGAGATTGCACAATTACATCGCCAACTTAAAACAACCTTCATATATGTGACACACGACCAGGCAGAAGCTCTGACTATGTCAGATCGTATTGCTGTTATGATGAATGGTGAAGTTGTGCAAGTGGACAGTCCTGATGAAATATACCGCAATCCAAAAGATAAACGCGTTGCAGAATTTATTGGCTCTCCAAAAATCAATATTTTAAAGGGTGATGTTGATCATGAAGGACGTGTTGTTTTGAGTAATGGCTATCCTCTCTTAAGGAAGCTAAAAGCACAAAATCAAACTATATTTGTCGGATTACGACCTGAACACTTGTTGATTGGTCATAAGGCCCCAAATGGCAGGAGCTTTCCTGTTACCGTCAGACATAAAGAAAATTTAGGGTCAGACTTTTTTGTCCATGCTGACCTTGAAGATAGTCAAGATAAGGTAATCGTGCGGACAGAACCTGAGATTGCACAAACATTGGGTTATAATTCGAAGGCCCTTGTCTGGTCACATAAAGAACAAGCACTTGCGTTTGGCCAGGATCATAAACGTATTTACTTTGAGGGAGATTGATTATGGCACATT
This sequence comes from Methyloligellaceae bacterium, assembly GCA_965263345.1. GTDB lineage: Bacteria > Pseudomonadota > Alphaproteobacteria > Rhizobiales > CBDHHC01 > CBDHHC01. The sequence continues at coordinate 1,122,653 of CBDHHC010000024.1, read as the reverse complement.
CATCTTACTCAAGAACTACCCCGTATTTTCTCATACTACCAGCCTTCGTGCTGATGATTGTTATATTGATTTTGCCCGTGATCATCGCGGCATTTCTCTCGTTTACAGATTATAGCTTGGGGAACACCAGTTTTAATTGGATTGGCGGTGAGAATTACGAAAAAATATTTTCTCGGAGCCGCTATGAGAAAATGCTTTATGCTACATTTTTATATGTTTTTATTGTTGTTCCCATTTCAGTTGCTCTTGGGTTAGGAGCCGCTTTGCTTATTCGTTCCTTAAGTTTTGGTGGAAATATTTATAAGACAATCTATTTTCTTCCTGTTATGGCTTCCCTTTTAGCTATGGCTATTGTGTGGGAGTTCACACTTCATCCTACAATTGGTCTGATCAATGATACGTTGAAAAGTTTGTGTGATTATAGTCTTCTGCGATATTGGGGCTGGTTTGATGAGAGCTGTAAAACAGATTTTCCATTGTGGTTGGGGGATAAGCATTATGCGCTTTGGACAATTTGTTTTATAGGTATCTGGCAAGCATTTGGTTTTAATATGGTATTATACCTGGCCGGATTAACCTCAATTCCCAGAGAGCTTTATCATGCTGCTGAAATTGATGGTGCTAAATCGGCTTTTGATAGATTTCGACTTGTCACATGGCCAATGCTTGGACCAACAACGGTTTTTGTGGTTACTATCACAACAATTAGATCTTTTCAGGTTTTCGATACTGTTGAAGCTTTAACGGAAGGTGGCCCTGTTCGTTCCACTTATGTGATGATGTATGCCATCTTTGAGAAGGGGATTAAAGAGAATCTCGTTGGTATTGGAGCTGCGATCACTCTTCTCTTTTTAGTATTTGTTTTCATATTAACTTTCTTACAGCAGCGATTGGTTGAAAAAAGGGTGCATTACTCATGAGGCTTTCGGGTACCGTATCAGAATTCTGGAAGCATGTTGTTCTTATTCTTGGAGCAATTATCGTTATTCTTCCATTCTATGTTATGCTCTCATATTCGTTTAAATCTCCTGGAGAAATTGAGCGAAATGAGGGGGGCTTTTTTGGTGCTCAAGAAGTTATGTCTGACCCAAGATGTCTGGCTCTTGGCAAGCCAGAGAGTGAATGCAAGATGCTTCCTTATGAATTTAATTATTCAAAAGCTTTTGCCGAAGCCCCTCTGGTGAGATACCTGCTCAATGGGGTTATTGTCACTCTATCTATATTCTTAATTCAGGTCATTGTTGCATTACCTTGTGCCTATGCTTTGGCGAAACTTAGATTCCTCGGGCGTGATTTGGTGTTTGGTATGGTCTTGTTTTGTTTGTTAATACCGGTCCATGCCATCGCCTTACCGCTCTATATTATGCTATCCAAACTGGGACTTACCAATAGTTATGCAGCCCTTATCATCCCTTGGACAATATCAGTATTTGGCATTTTTTTAATGCGTCAGTTTTTTATGACTGTGCCTGATGATTTGATTGATGCAGCACGTATGGACGGATTAAGTGAATTTTCTATTATCTGGCGTGTCATGCTTCCTACAGCTGTTCCAGCACTTTTGGCGTTTGCAATATTTTCAGTTGTTGCGCACTGGAATGACTATTTCTGGCCACGCGTGGTCATTACAGGAAATCGGGACTTGTTTACGCCACCTCTTGGTTTAAGAGAGTTTAAAGGGGATGCTGATGGGAGCTTCTTTGGACCGATGATGGCAACAGCAACAATTATTGTGACCCCATTAATTGTTGCATTTTTACTCGCACAAAAGAAGTTTATTGAAGGTATTACGCTTTCTGGAATGAAATAAATTCAAGAGAGATGAACAGAGTTTCGGCACTTGCCGAAGTATCGGAGGTTCCAGCTCATCGCTAAAAAGACTGGAACCCCCTTTGAATAGCGAAGGAGAAACGAAAATGAAACGCATCTTTGCCCTCGCCATGATTATTTTGGCAGGTTTTACAACTACTGCGCAAGCAGAAGATAAAGTTACTATTGAATTTGGCTATCCATATTCACACTTATTTGATGTAACATATAAAGCAATTTTACCAAAATTTAAAAAAGCTCACCCAAATATCGAAGTAAAATTTAGAGCAACTTACGAGAATTATGAAGATGGTACAAACACTATTCTTCGTGAGTCTGTTGCTAATAAGCTTCCTGATGTGACAATGCAAGGTCTAAACCGTCAGGCTATTCTTGTTGAAAAAGGTATTGCGAAATCACTTGAACCATTTATAGCAAAAGAGCAAGATTTTGCGAAAGATGGTTATCATAAAGCTATGTTGAAGCTTTCTACATTTGCTGGAAAAGTTCATGGCTTGCCTTTTTCTGTCTCTCTTCCTGTTGGTTACTACAACATGGATATCCTTAAAAAAGCTGGCATTGAGAAACTTCCTACAAACTGGAGTGAAGTTGTTAGTGCTTGTAAAACGATGAGAGAAAAAGGTATCAAGAACCCAATTTTCTGGGGCTGGAACATCACTGGTAACTGGTTCCTGCAAGCTCTTATGTGGACACAAGATGCGCCAACTATGAAAGATGGCAAGTTTAATGTTTCTGGTCCAGAAGGTTTGGTTGCTTTGAAAACAATGCAGAGCATCTTTTCTGAGTGTAAAATGAAAAACCTAAAATGGAAAGAAGCTCTTGCCTCTTTCTCGGCAGGTGAAATTGGCATGATGTTCTGGTCAACATCGGCACTAGGTGCCGTTGAGCGTTCAAAAGGTAAGTTCGAACTTAAAACAGGCCCATTCCCAGGAATTGAAGGAACGCCAAAAGGTCTTCCTGCAGGTGGAAATGCTGCAATGCTTGTTTCAAACTCAAAAGATCCTAAAGTTCTTGACGCTGCATGGAAATGGTTAAAGTTCATTACTTCTGGTGAAGGTGCTGCTGATGTGGCTCGTACAACAGGTTATATGCCACCTAATAAAGCAGCAAATGAAATCATCCTTTCAGATTTCTATAACAAAAATCCAAATAAGAAGACTGCTGTTGATCAACTTCCACTTCTTCGTGATTGGCAAGCTTATCCTGGTGATAAAGGTCTTGCTGTGACGCAAGTTATTTATGACGCTTTAGAAAGCATTGTAACTGGTGACGAAACAGACATGAAAGATCTGCAAGAAGAACTTACTGAAGAAGTCTCTGATTTACTTCCCAAAAAGTAAGAGACCTTTTTTGAAATTTTTTCAGAGCAACGTGAATTTGTTGCTCTGATTTATTAACCAGTAAATTTATTAACCAGTAATTTATAGCTTGCGAGAGAATGACAAAATGAAAATCATTCATATCACTGATATTCATCTTACATGTAAAGGCGAATTGGTTTTGGATAAAGATCCATATGAGAATTTTAAATCGTGTCTCACTCATGTTTATGAACATCATAAAGATGCTGCAATGTGTGTTATTACTGGGGACCTTACTCATTGGTCAGAAGATGGAGCGTATAAACTTTTAAAAGACTCTCTTGATGACTTTCCTCTTGAAACTCGTTTGTTGATAGGTAATCATGATCGTAGAGAAAAATTCTTGAATATCTTTTCAGATTCTCCAAAAGATCCGCATGGTTATATTCAGTGGTTTGAAAAAACAGAAAAAGGTCTTTTAATTTACCTGGATACCGTTGAAGCTGGAACTCATGCTGGACATTTTGGAGAGGATAGACAAGCATGGTTGCATAATGTTCTTGAAACTCATGGCACCCAGGAAGATGTCTATATCTTTATGCACCACAATCCAGTTCCTGTCGGATTGCCATCAACTGATATGATTGGTTTGAGACATACAAATGAGTTTCGTCAACTTCTCTTAGGTTATAAAAATAATGTAAAATATATTTTTCATGGTCATTGTCATATGCCTTTATCTGGTACGATCTCAGGTATTCCATTTTGTGGGATTCGAGGAACAAATCATCATAGCTGGCAGGATTTTTCTGCAAGTCCCACTTTAAAACAAGCGGATTTAACACCAGTTTATAATGTTATTCTTTTGCAAAATAATGATTGTATTATTCATACCATTGATTTTAGTTATAAAGGTCCTATTACAGAATTTGGTACATCATTTGAAGATTGGGAAAAGTGATAGCCCCATAAAGGGATTAAGAAATTTTTGACAAATGATAGTCTGATATTCTTAATCGTTCTTGATATTTTCTGAGTACATTTTTTCAATATTTGTGATTACGAAATAACCGCTAATTACAGATAATAATTTTTTTGTACGCCATTTTTTCAAAATCCTGTTGACCATTTCGCGTGAGAGGCTAGTTAATGTACCAAGTTCCGCTTGGCTGATCTTTAGTTTGATTATTGTTTGGCCATCTGGAAGAGGCTCTCCGGTGGCATAGGCAAGCCTTTTAAAAAGTTCTGCTAAGCGTTCAGTTGCAGAAAATTCATTTATTTCTATTCTTTGGTTTGTTTGCCGCAATCGATTGCACATTGAATTTAGAAGTTGTCGATAGAGTTCCGGATATTGATTCAAAACAATCTCAAATTGCTGTTGAGGTAGGTTAGCTAGTGAGCAATCACTTAAGCCCGTTGCTGTTGCTGACCTTGGTTTCCTATCAAGTAAACTAACTTCACCAACTAAATCACCTTTAACGAGTATCGCAAGAAAAATTTCGTTTTCCTCACGTGTTATGCGCGAGATTTTGAGTACACCGTTTAATAGTACATAGATACCATTTGAAGTATCCCATTCCTTAAAAAGAAGCTTTCCTCGTTTTATCGTGACGATACGCATATGATTCTCAAAATAACGTCGCCCTTCTATAGGAAGAGCTTTAAAAAGCGTACTGTTTTGCAAAATGAGTCTGTAATCTAATATCATCTCAACACCATTGACATTTGAAACCTTTCATTCTGGTACATAGACATTGTTGCTTAGATGGTGTGTGAGCTAAATCACATAATGTTATTTTTCTTAAATGAATCTCCTGAAACATATATAAAGTATATACCTTGCTAAGATGGGCAGGTCGTTAAAACAACAATATGTGAAGTCGTTCACTCTTCTAGTTTTCTGATTGCTCTATATCCATCAATACAACGCGAGCAGGAGCGAGCGAGAAAATTAGGAGATAGAAATGAAACTGAAAAATTTAATGCTGGCCACGGCCCTGACGATGGGGGCAACCAGCACGATTGCTACATCGACAATGTTTTTAACGACAACAAAAGCCGATGCCTTTGGACTTAGTGATATTACTGGTGCAGCCAAAAAGGTTGGTGGAGCTGTCAAAAAAGGTGTGAAGAAAGGTGCCAAGGCCGTTGGTAAAGGTGGTGAGGCTGTTGGTAAGGCTGGTCTTAAAGCTGCCAAAGTCGCACGAGATACACGTGATGTGACACTTAATGTTGGTATGGAAGTTTTCACAGCTGTGCCATGGGCCGTTACTGAAGTTGGTCTTAAAGCTGTTGGAAAGTTTGATGAGGAAATAGCTAGGAAAGCGAAACATGATTTAAATACTTTTTATAGTCGTGCAGCCAGAAAGCTTGATAGAGCTATTGGAAAAGGTCTTTCTAAAGCGGCTGGAGGTATCAATCATGTTATTCGAAATAAAGGTGGAACCAAGATTGGTGAAAGCTTGAAGCCTATTCCTAAGAATCCTTCTCTGGCAGATCAATTGCTATTAAAGCAAGGGCTTAAAGACTTTGCAAATGGTAATCGTATTACGCGTCAAAATAAAATTGCACGTCGTATTAATGGGACTGCTCGTATTGGTCTTGTTCAGAATAGGCCAGTTGGCAATACGATGATTTCACTTGATGGTAAAAAGGTCAAGCGTCATCCAATAGGCATTACGAAAGAACATCTTGGGATACGTGGTAATAGAAAACCTATTGGTCGTGATAAAAGTGTCTGGGGGCGTCCAGTTGGTAATATTAAACATGTTGGTCGTGATAAATCTCGTTGGGGCCGCCCGGTTGGGAATGTGAAAATTGGTATTGTTCGTGATAAATCGGGCAAGCGATTTTCTAAACGGCGTCCTCTTGGGATAACCAAAGATAATTTACGCCAAACTAAGGATATAAAGTTTAAGAGAACGGCTAAATTGAAAGATAAGATTCAACGAAGAGGCTTTAAAAAGAAAACTCTTAAATTGTATAAAAAAGACAAACGGTTTAATAAATTTAAACTAAGGAAGTTACGCAAAAAACAAGTTCAAAAATACTTTAAAAAGCGTTTCAGAAAAAAGAGTTTTAATAATAAAAGAAAGCGTCAGCGTTTTTCTAGAAACTCAAATAGAAGAAAAGGAAGAGGATCGCGTAACCGTTAGTTTTTTATATAATAGGCGAGGCCAATGGTCTCGTCTGTTAGATTTGTCTTGTTTTTCTCGTTAATTAAAGACAAACATTATTGATATGTTTGCCAGTCAAACTTCACTGTTCCACACATCATATCATATGGTTCCAATGCCATTATACCAGTTGTTTTATCCCCATTACTGGCGAGATTAAAACCGTCTGCGACAAGACTTACTGGTTCAAAACAGAAGAAATTTTCGTCGTTAGGACAAAATAAAACTGTGTTTTGAAATATTTCATCTGCTGTCAAGTTAAGCTGTATATTTTCTTTGGGCCATTTAATCGTAGCCTGACCATTCCAGCCTACGAAATTATGATCACAGATGAACTCTGAAAGTTTTTTATTTTGTTTGAGGGACCATGTACCTGTTGCTTCTACTTTTTTTTGAGGAAGATCATCCTTAGTCAACCAGACCTCATCTATTGATGTTGACAGTGATACATCTTCATTTTTCATAAAGTATGGATGGAGCCCTATACCACATGGCATTGGCTGGTCTGACAAGTTACGGATTGATAGTCGAAACCATAGACAATTTTCCTCAAGCTCAATGGTTAAATATGTAATATATCCCCATGGCCAGGCATCAGGTAAGTGTATGTAGCTTAATTTAACACTGGTTTCATCTTGTTCATCAACCTCCCAAGGATTATTCCAGCATTGCCCATGAATAGCATTTGGTTCAAATCCTTCAGATACAGGAAGGTTGATTGTTTGATTTTCAAACTTGAAACTTGCGTTTTTAATACGCCCGCAATATGGAGCCATTGGAAAACAGGCGGCTTCAATTGCATGGTTTGCATTCTCAGCTATACGAAATACTGGTTGCCATTCTCCTTGATGGTAAATTAAATAAGACAGGATAGAAGCGCCAATTTCTGGGTTTATAATGATATGTTGGTGATCATTTGCGATAATAATGTTAGACTCATACATGATTGACCTCAATGATTATGTCTCTCTATGACTTTTGAGAGGTTTCTATATTCTAAAGCAAGCTCCATACATGCTCCCAGACTTAATGGTCCAACAGTTTGACGATAAATCTCCTGCCAAGGGCTGTGGTTTTCGATTGATGGTGGTACAAAGCTTTTTTTACGTTCATCCATAATCTCGCGAGATACGAGATGATCTACGCGGCGTGTTTCAATATTGATCCGGATGATGTCACCTGTTTGCAGGTAAGCAATTGTACCGCCATCTGCGGCTTCTGGGGTTGTATGTAAGATCGAAGGGCTTCCTGATGTCCCGCTTTGACGTCCATCTCCCATTGTTGGCAAAGATGTTATACCCTGGTCTAAAAGATATTTAGGAGGTTGCATATTGACGACTTCAGCAGATCCAGGCCAACCAATAGGGCCTGCATTTCGGATGACTAGAATACAATTTTCATCAATTTTGAGTGCAGGGTCTTCAATTCGATTATGATAATCCTCTGAGCTCTCGAATATTATTGCTCTGACCTCGAATTCTTGATTGTTTGATAGGTACTTTTCTCTAAACTCCTGATCAATTGCTGAAACTTTCATGATTGCAGACTCAAATATGTTGCCAGACAAGACTAAAAAACCGGCAGAGGATTTTAAAGGTGAAGAAAATGGGAAAATAACTTTGCGATCTGTTGTTTCTTTTATGCGTTCTTTTATTGTTTTATTATCACAGGTCAAGCAATCTTCATGCAATAGACCTGCTTGTTGAAGTTCCCAGAGAACGGCAGGAACTCCACCAGCACGATGAAAGGCTTCTCCAAGATATTCTCCTGTTGGCTGCATATTCACAAGCAAAGGAATTTCATAACCTATTGTTTGCCAATCCTGTATATCAATTTTTATATCTGCATGCCTGGCAATAGCTGTAATGTGAACCTGTGCATTCGTTGAACCACCAAGAGCTGTTGTCATGCGAATGGCGTTTTCGATCGACTTACGTGTTAGTAAATCAGTTGGTTTTATATCCTTATATACCATATCAACTATTTGGCGACCTGTTCTATAGGCCATCGCTTGTCGTTCACGATATGGTGCTGGGATACTTGCACAGCCTGGTAATGAAAGACCTAATGTTTCTGCAAGACAATTCATCGTGAGGGCCGTGCCCATTGTGTTACAATGGCCAGTACTTGGGACTTGGGACATTGCTAGATCTATGTATCCAACCTCATCTAGTTGATTTGTTGCATAGAGTTTTCTTGCTTCCCAATGGGTTGTTCCCGAGCCTGATAGCTTATCGCGCCAATACGCATCTAGCATTGGTCCACCGGAAAGAACAATGGAGGGAATATTTAGTGTCGTTGCGGCCATGATGCAGGCTGGGGTTGTTTTATCGCATCCAGTTGTTAATACAACGCCATCAAAAGGGTAACCATGTAGTATTTCTACTAAGGCCATGTAGGCCAAATTTCTATCAAGAGCAGCTGTTGGTCTTCTGCCTTGTTCATGAATGGGGTGGACAGGAAAAATTATTGGTATTCCGCCTGCATCTCTTATGCCGTCACGAATGCGTTGTTCTAGTAATTTATGGATATAATTGCATGGAGCAAGTTCCGAGCCTGTTTGTGCAATTCCGATAATGGGTCTTCCTGACCTTAATTCCTCTGGGGTTAACCCAAAATTGAAATATCTTTCCAGGTACATTGCTGTCATGCCAATGTTCTGTGTATCATCAAACCAGTTCTGACTTCTCAATTTCTTATCGTCTTTATTATCGGACATGGCTTTGTACTCCAATACTGATTTGAGGGGATTTTTTATGGTAGTGTTTTGTTTTTCCTGACAGTTGTATTGAAATTTCTGTGTATGTTACTTGTAAAGCTAGGGCTGTTGCTCCTCGAGCCCATACATCGTCTCCCCCAGTCCCTAAAAATGATTTTAGTGTCAATGTCATCACTAAAGAACTGGCAGGATAAAACTTCTCGTTCTACGGCTTCACAAAATAGTTCTCGTCGTTTTGTGCTGTCACCAGTGATAATAATTGTTGATGGATTGAGGGTTGCAATTAAATTCCCAAGAGCTTTCCCTAGATATGCCCCAGCCTCTTCAAAAGCTTTCAAAATATTAAGGTCACCATTTGCAGCTTTTTCTGCAGCATCTAAAATTTTATTGTAGTATGATTTTGGATCTTTGTTATAGTTTTCGATTGTTACAAAGGGATCAATCTGTCGCAAAATGGCATAATCAGCTACATAAGCTTCGACACATCCTGTTTGTCCGCATCGACATAAACGTCCATCAACGATTAATTTTGAATGGCCGAACTCCGGGCCAATGCCTTTATGTCCCCGGTATAAATTTCCATCGACCATTAACCCCATACCCACACCATGCTCTATGGATACAACGCAAAATGTATCCGTATTGTTTGTGTTGCCAAAACAGTATTCAGCGAGTGTTGCGAGGTTTGCGTCATTTTCAATTATACAGTCAAAGTTAAAATGGGCATTTAAGAGTTCTACAAAATTAATATTTTTTCTATCAAATACAGGGCTCCAATAACAATCGCCAGTCTCATGACTAATGTATCCTGGTATTCCAACACACATTCGAATAATTTTTTTCTTAGATATTTTTGTTTTTGAAAGTGCGTCATCTATTACATTTTCAATTAACATGACAGACTTTAACGGAGACATATTGCCATTAAAAGAATGGGTTGCTTGACTTATTGGGGGCTCCAGAAAAATCAGCAATGACGCATGATAATTGATGGAGGGAAAGTTTTATTCCAATCACATATCCCGCATTTGGTTTTAGGACTAAACCTTGTCTTGGTCTGCCCCTGCCTGATTGTTGGTTCGTGGAGTTTACTTCAGTAATAAACCCACCAACGATTAGTTCTTGTGAAATAGCTGTTACTGCAGATCTGCTTAAACCGGTTTGGTTTGCAATTTCCACCCGGCTGATCGGACCTGATGATCTTACTATTTCGAGTATTCTGTTTCTACTGTCAGAAATCTGATTATTCATGTTGTTTTTCGATGCTGGTGAAAACATAAGGTTATTTAATCCATATAATGTAATAAAAATCAATAATATTATGGTTGAATATATGATGTAAGAAAGTCAATTTTCTGAATAGTATATATTTAAAAGGTATTAAAGTGCCTTATATCATGAAATAGATATTATAAAACAGTAGTTTATAAATAAGTATAATAGTGCTAAGTGATACTAATTATTGACTCTGATATGAATTTTAAATAATTTAGTTAATGAACAAAATAAAGTATTTTGTGGGTCACAATTATATTTTGAGGTTTTATATGAGTTCCTATGCCATTTATCCAAGTCTTCAGAATAAGGTGGTTTTTATAACAGGGGGTGCAACTGGTATTGGTGCATCAATAGTTGAACATTTCTCTCTGCAAGGTGCCAAAGTGCACTTTTGTGATATCAATGTTGATGCTGGTGAAGAGCTTTGCGGTGCTTTAGGTGGTCAGGTCAGTCATACGCCAACATTTCATCATTGTGATCTGCGCGAAATTTCTGTTTTGCAAAATACTATACAAAAAGTTGGTGATGCAGAAAAAAGGATTGATATCCTTGTTAACAATGCAGCGCATGATGAAAGGCATGAGTTTGAAAAAATTACGACAGACTATTTTGATGATCGGATTGCCGTCAATCTAAAGCATCAGTTGTTTGCAGCCCAATCAACGGCTAAGTTTATGAAAGCTCAGAAGTCTGGCTGTATTATAAATCTTGGTTCTATTACTTATATGGTCGGACAGGGTGGTATGGCTTGTTATTCTGCTTCCAAGGCTGCCATCTGGGGCCTTACGAGATCGTTAGCAAAAGACCTAGGGGAGTATAATATACGGGTCAATATGGTTGTACCTGGTTGGATTATAACTGAACGTCAGAAGCTCTGGCTCAATGAAGAGTCTGAAAAAGAGCTGTTAAAATCACAAGTTATTAAACGAAAATTGGTTCCTGAGGATGTTGCCAGAGTTGTGTTGTTTTATTCAGCAGATGATAGTTCTGCCTGTTCAGCACAGTCCTATATGGTTGATGGTGGTTGGCTATAGTTGTTCTTTCTTTTTAATGAAATATTACAGTAAAAATTAGGATGATGGAAAATGGAAAAGTTAAATCTGAAGGTTTCTGAGGTATTGCCGAAGGATCATGATGTTGCAAAACTTATCGGACGAATTTGGAATCCTGAAGTTTCAGGTCCATCTGTTGTTACCCTTCGCGGTGAAGACGTTATTGATATTACGACTTCAAAACTTCCTACCGTAAGGGATTATTTTGAATTTCCAAATGTTCTTGAAGCCATTGATAAGACAGAAGGTAAGGTTATTTGCAGTATCGATGCATTAATTGAGAATAGTATTGAGGGGGAAAGGGACCTTGGTATGCCTTGGTTGCTTTCTCCAGTTGATTTGCAAGCTATTAAAGCCTCTGGCGTTACGTTTGTTGTCAGCTTATTAGAGCGTGTCATTGAAGAGCAGGCTCGGGGTGACTCAGAAAAAGCATTTAGTATTCGTAAAGATATTCAGGAGGTTATCGGGGCAGATCTTTCTTTGCTTAAGCCAGGTTCAGAGGAAGCTATTAAGTTGAAAGAAGAGCTGATTGCTCGTGGTGTTTGGTCACAATATTTAGAAGTTGGTATTGGTCCAGACGCAGAGATTTTCACCAAAGCGCAGGTGCTTTCAAGCGTTGGTTTGGGAGCAAAAATAGGTGTTCATCCAATTTCAAACTGGAATAATCCGGAACCTGAGGTGGTGGTTATTGTCAATAGTGAAGGTAAAATTATAGGCGCAACCCTTGGTAATGATGTTAATTTACGTGACGTAGAAGGTCGTTCTGCGCTTCTTCTTGGGAAGGCAAAAGACAATAATGCGTCAGCGTCTCTTGGACCATTTATACGTTTAATTGATGATAAATTTACACTTGATAATGTGAAACAATTGGATGTTGGTGTTGAAGTCCAAGGTGGAGATGGATTTCACCTTATTGATAAAAGTTCTATGTCTAAAATTAGTCGCAGCCCAGAAGATCTTGTCGCTGCGACCTGTTCAGAGCATCATCAATATCCAGACGGTTTTGCTTTGTATCTTGGAACCATGTTTGCCCCAACGAAAGACCGCGGTGAACCAGGTCAAGGGTTTACCCATTTATCTGGTGATGTTGTTTCGATCTATAATGAGAACCTTGGGCGGCTTGTTAACACTGTACGCGCAACAAACTATTGCGATCCTTGGCTATTTGGTATTCGAGCTCTGATGACAAATTTATCAAGTCGGGGGCTTCTTTAATTTAGATTAAACCGTGTCCTTCTTTTAAGAAGGGCACGCTCAAATCATTACTCAGCTTTATTTTTAGGTTTAAATTATCGCGCCTGGCCCAGGGGACGCATTTTCGGGACATTTGCCCATTATAATCATGCCAAGAACTTCATCTTTTGTTACATTTCTTGTGTTCGCATATCCTACGACTTTTCCATTTTTCATCACAACAAGTCGATCGGCCAAGTCAAATACATCATGAATATCGTGGCTGATAAGAAAGATGCCAATTCCATCTTTTTTAAGTTGCATGATTAGGTCACCCACTTGGGCTGTTTCTTGTGGGCCTAAAGCTGCGGTTGGCTCATCCATTACTAATATTCTGGCATTAAATAATATTGCCCTAGCTATTGCTACTGACTGGCGTTGTCCGCCAGATAAGGTTTTTAGTGGATCTTTGAACTTTTGGAAGTTCGGATTGAGGCGTCCCATGACTTGTCGTGCCTGGGCTTCCATTGCTACATCATCTAGGGTTCCCCATGATGTTTTTAATTCCCGGCCAAGATATAAATTAGCTGCGGCATCAACATTATCTGCTACTGCCAGTGTCTGGTATATCGTTTCAATTCCATAAGCTTTTGCATCACGAGGGTTATTGATATTTGCCGATTTTCCATCGACCCAGATTTCGCCGGAGTCTTTTGAATACGCACCTGATAATATTTTAATGAGAGTTGATTTACCGGCCCCATTATGGCCGAGGACAGCAACAACTTCTCCTGGGTATAAATCAATAGATGCATCTTCCACTGCATGTATGCCACCAAAGGAAATTGAGATGTTCTTCATTTCTACAAGAGGAGTTTGATTATTTTTCATTATTTTTCTCCTTATTGAGAACGTTGTCTGTAAATTGTATCTAACCAGACTGCGAATATCAGAACCATTCCAACCACGATGTTCTGAAGGGGGGTATCAACTCCGGTCAGTACCATACCTGATTGCAGGGATTGCATAACAACGGCGCCCAGCATGGCTCCAGCTATTGTTCCGACGCCGCCGCCAAGAGAGGTGCCGCCTATAACCGCAGCCGCAATTACATAGAGTTCATCCAGGGTTCCAAGTGCATTTGTTGAAGCATTTAAACGAGCCGATGATATTGCTGCTGATATTGCACAAAGCGCGCCTAAGAGAGCAAATATTTTTACTTGCACCCATCTGGTGTTAATTCCAGCAAGTTCAGCAGCTTCAGGGTTTCCACCAATAACGAAAACATAACGTCCAAACTTCGTTCGGGTTGATAGAAAAGTCATAAGAATTGCGGTGATAATTGCAATCAGTACTGGAATTGCTATGCCATGCGCAATAAATAACCCTCCATCAGGAATTGGTATATTATTTGCCGCTGCATACTGACTGGCGATCGCTTTGGGCCAAGGGTAGCTGTTGGCAATCCAAACGCAGATCAATATCATCCAACAGCCAACTGAAGACAGAAAGAATTCTGCCCATAATGGTCTGAGTGGAAACTGAAAGCGCTTTCTTTGGGCGCGATTGTAAATAATTAAATAGATGAGACCGCAACAGGCCAAGGCTGCAACAATCCAGCTGGCGGTTGCTCCTATAGCACCATCTGCGCCTCCGCCCATTAAACTAAATGTTGAATCCAAAGGAGCTACTGTTCTGCCGCTTGTGACCCACCATGCTGCACCACGCCATACAAGCAAACCACCTAGAGTTACAATAAATGCAGGGACACCAAGGTAAGCAATGATTGTTCCTTGTAGGGCACCTATTGATACACCGATTGCAATACCGAATAATAAGGTAAGGATCCATGTGGCTGGATGGTCAAAGCCAAGTAATGGTGGGAGCCATTCAGCCTGGAAAGCTCCCATCATCATTCCGACGAAACCTAAGACAGAGCCCACGGATAAATCAATATTACGGGTAACAATGACCAAAACCATGCCTGTTGCCATAATTCCAATTGATGCAGATTGTACAGAGAGATTCCATAGATTTCTGGGAGTTAGAAATAAACCTCCAGATAGAATGTCAAATCCTAACCAAATTATTAGTAATGCTCCAATCATGCCAAGCATACGTGTGTCAATTTCTGTTGCTTGAAAAAAGCGGTTTGTCAGGCTTGTTTTGTTTTTCTCTTCTGAGATCATTATGGTTACTGTCTGGTCTGTCATTGTTTGTTTGTCATTGCTGAATTTATCCGATTGGCCTAATAATCACCAGAGCCATTTTTGTGAAGTGGAGAGTCTTGGGCTCTGGGATATTAAAGTTTAGATGTAAGATATTAAAATTACTTGCATTACTTACATGCTGATACTGAGTTTTTCTTTACTCCACGACATAGTTTGTCTTTCGCAATCCAACCGGCATCGACAACTAGGTTTAAATTATCTTTTGTGATTGGTACGGGAGCAAGAAACATAGATGTCATTTTAACACCTTTAGGGCCACCAGAAAATTCAACACTGTTAGGGATATCTTTCATCTTTTTCCCCTTAGCAAGTGTGACAGCTATTTCTCCAGCTTTCTTTCCTAGTACTCTTGCATCTTTCCATACAGAAACAGTTTGAGTTCCCAGTGCTACACGATTGAGAGCTGCATGATCTCCGTCTTGGCCTGATACTGGCACAGCCCCTGCGATACCTTGTGCAGAAAGAGCTGCAATTACACCACCAGCTGTACCATCATTTGAAGCTACGACAGCGTCGACCTTATTTTTGTTTTTTGTTAGTATTTGTTCCATATTGCGTTGTGCAATTTCTGGTTTCCAGGCATCAGTATATGCTTCACCAACATTTTTGATATCACCAGCATCCATTGCCTTTTTGAGAACCTCTAATTGACCAGCGAAAAGGAAGTCTGCATTTGGATCAGATGGTGAGCCTTTTATAAATACATAGTTCCCTTTTGGCTTTATTTTAAAGACTTCTCTTGCTTGAACGCGGCCGACTTCTTTATTATCGAATGTTATATAAAAAGCTTTTGAGTTTTCGATCAAGCGGTCATAACCAATTACTGGAATGCCTTCAGCTACAGCTTTTTCAACTGCAGGGCTTATGGCTTCAGAGTCTTGAGCAAGTATGATTAAAGCATTTGCTCCTTGGGCGATGAGGCTTTCAACATCAGATAGTTGTTTGGATGCTGATGATTGTGCATCTGCAGAAATATATTTAGCCCCTGCTTTTTTAAGAGCTGCTTTAATCGCTGTTTCATCTGTTTTCCAGCGCTCTTCCTGAAAGTTTGACCATGAGACCCCAACCACAAGGTCTTTTGCGTGTGCTATTGAAAAGCACATTAGTAGAGCTGCAAAGCTTAAAACTAATCTTGATAGTTGTTTCATTTTTTCCTCCCATTACTAATTTTTCGTACATAAATTTTTAAGGCTATATTTGTATTTTTCATCTCAAAGTTATTTTTCTTGAGTTACGAGAAAATAGAATACATGAATTATCTCGACAGGCAAGAAAAATAATGTAAAACTTTTGGAGGTGAGAAATAATCTTTTGATTTGTCTGTATTAAGATGATGGTTTATCAATAAAAGAACATTGTTAAGTGGGGCTGCTTTGGATATGCATATTAAGTCTGGTACAGAGATATTACGAAAGCAGAATCGTATACTGGTTTTGTCTGCTTTGAGAAATTTAGGGCCAGCTTCTCATACTGAAATCGCTTCTTGTTCTGGGTTAAGTTCAGCGACTGTAACCGTTATTACTTCTGAACTTGAACATCAAAATATTCTCGAGCGCCTTCCTCAAGAAGCAAGTTCCGGGCGTGGGCGGCCACGTGTGCTTTTTAGGCAGAATCCTGATTGTGCCTATGCAGCCTTGATAAGAATAACATCAGAAGAAATTGAATTCTCTCTCATTGATTATTTAGGCACGCTTAAAGACAGGTTTTCTGAAAAGAGACGAGAGAATGATCAAGATATCAAAGAATTTGGCCTCAAGGTTAAAGCTGGACTTAAGAAGCTGGTTTCTAGGGCTAAACTTCCCAAGGAAAAGATCTTAAGAATTTCAATAACAAGCAAAGGGCTTGTTGCGCATAAAAAGCCTGTCCTTTTATGGTCAGCCATACTTGGTGATACAAAATTAGATTTTGAGGCTTTGTTAAAACCACAATGGAAGGCAAATATATCTTTAAAAAATGAAACTGGATTTGTTGCTCAAGCCATTTCTCAATCTGCAAGATCAAAGG
Organism: Methyloligellaceae bacterium; assembly: GCA_965263345.1. GTDB lineage: Bacteria > Pseudomonadota > Alphaproteobacteria > Rhizobiales > CBDHHC01 > CBDHHC01. The sequence continues at coordinate 1,105,889 of CBDHHC010000024.1, read as the reverse complement.
GTTCATTCAGTCCATTGCCTTCAGTTGCGGTATTGTCGTTAGGGCATAGTATTGGTTTTGGTATGGCTTCTCAGGATATGAAAGATGGAGGTGTAACAGCACAAAATATTCTCTTTGGTCATATGACACATGAAAAGGATGGTCCTTTGTGCCGATGTGGACAAAGGGGGTGTATAGAGGCTTTTTCAGGTTTCTATGGGATATTAAGAAGCGCATTTGGAGTCGATGAAAATACGATTCCTGCAAAATTTATCCCCATAGAGGAAATGGATAAAATTGCTAATCTTGCCAGGAATGGTGATCATGCCGCTGAATATGCTTTCAGGCGAGCAGGAGAAGTTCTTGGTATTGGAATATCCCGGATGTTCACTTTTTATGCCCCTGTTCCTATAACTATAACTGGTCCTGGAATTCGATATCTTGACCTTATGTTACCCTCAATTAAATCTCATATAGAAGATAGTTTGTTCTTTCGGTTTGAGGATATTCCTGAAATCTCGATTGTTGATGAAGAGGGCCCTCTGGTATTCGATGGGAATCTTCAGGCGAGTGTTTATGACTTGGATCAACAGGTCGTTAAACATTTATAATATCCAAAGATCTTAATTGCTTTTTATAACTTTTCATAATCATGGAGATAGAGTTTTTAATTTGATGTGATTACATCAAAAAATGATGTTTGGGTATCAAATACTCTGATTGATGAAATAATATCTAGACATTTTTCTAATCCTGCATAAAATATTTTCTTTAGTGTCGAGAAAAATAACTCGTGAGAGGAGATTGTCCAATGTGATTGTTGTTAATCAAATGTTTGATGAAGGCAATTTATTTGGATTATTAAAAAGGAAATATTATGCTTACAGGTAAGCTCTTGATAAATGGTGAGTGGGTTGAAGCTGATGCTAAAGCAGAAAGTCCTGATATAGAAGGTTTTGGTTTTTATGAAGCTGGTCGTTCACACGTTGATGAAGCAGCGAAGGCTGCGCGTGCTTCTTTTCGTGAATATTCTGGTTTATCTCGTGAGGTGCGTGCAAATTTTTTAGATAGCATTGGTGAGGAGATTGAAAAGCTTGCTCATGAAATAACTGATATTTGCGGAAAAGAAACAGGTCTTCCTGAAGCCAGGTTAAATGGAGAGAGAGGACGAACAGTAGGGCAATTAAAATTATTTGCAGACTTGATTAGAGGTGATGATCATCTTGATATACGCATTGATGAAGCTCTAGCAGACAGGCAGCCCTTACCTCGACCAGATTTGAGGTTAACTCATAGGCCAATTGGCCCTGTTGTTGTTTTTGGTGCTTCTAATTTTCCTTTGGCATTTTCTACAGCAGGTGGCGATACTGCTTCTGCACTTGCGGCGGGCTGTCCTGTTATTATAAAGGGCCATCCTGCCCATGCTGGTACAGGGGAACTTGTGGCACAAGCTATTAATTCGGCAATGGTAAGGAATAAAATTCCTCTTGGGACTTTTCAATTTTTACAAGGAACCAGTCATGAATTTGGTGCGGCTCTGGTTCAGCACCCAGAGATCGTTGCTGTTGGCTTTACGGGTTCATTAGCTGGGGGAAGAGCTTTATATGATCTGTGCGCGAAAAGACCAAAACCAATTCCTTTTTATGGTGAATTAGGAAGTATCAACCCTGTGTTTTTATTGCCCGGTGCTTTAAATGAAAAAACAAAAGATATTGCAGAAGGTTGGGTTGCTTCTCTTACGATGGGTGCAGGGCAGTTTTGCACTAATCCTGGGGTCGTATTTGCTGTGAAAGGGGCTAAGCTTAATGAGTTTGAGGAGTTTGCAACTTCCGCCTTAAAGGGCGTTGGAGAGCAAAAAATGCTCACGGATAATATTCATAGTGCTTTTGAGCGTAATACGCAATCTGTTGCTAATATCTTAGAAGTTGGGTCTTGCCATGATGCAAACGGACAAAGGTGTGCGTTACCCGTACTTTTTAAAACGGACGCTCAAAAATGGCTGAGTACGCCTGAGCTTCAAGAAGAGATTTTTGGCGCAGCTGGTATTGTGGTCTCTTGTGAAAATACTGAGGAGCTTTTGTTGGTGGCTGAGCAGCTTGAAGGGCAGCTTACGGCAACTTTGCATCTGGAAGAAAGTGATACCGAATTGGCTTCTAAGTTAGCGATAATTTTAGAAGAAAAGGCAGGGCGTCTGTTATGTAATGGGTTTCCTACAGGTGTAGAAGTCTGTAGTGCGATGATGCACGGAGGGCCTTATCCTGCTTCAACAGATGTTCGTTCTACATCTGTGGGTACGCTGGCAATTAATCGTTTTCTCAGACCTGTTTCTTATCAAAACTTTCCCGATGCGCTTTTGCACCCCGAATTGAAACGATCATGATGTAAGTTATATCCTATGCGTGCATTAGTCTTCATAAACTTAATAAAGGTGCCATATGTTTGGAGTTTTGGAAGGAACCGGATTTGAAGTTATTGATGACTCTTTTCAAGAGTGTATCATATCCCATGCACGGGTTGAGCGACTATGGTCTGGTGCGCGATGGTCAGAAGGCCCTGCTTGGTTTGCTGCGGGTAGATATTTGGTATGGTCTGATATCCCGAATAATAGAATGATGCGCTTTGATGAAACTGACTCATCAGTTTCCGTGTTTCGGTCTCCTTCTCAAAACTCCAACGGGAATACTGTAGATAAAGACGGACGTCTGGTTACTTGTGAACATCAAACACGCAGGGTGACGCGAACAGAACACGATGGCGCAGTCACTGTTCTGGCTGACCAATATGAAGGAAAACGACTGAATTCTCCGAATGATGTAGTGGTGAAAGGGGATGGTTCCATTTGGTTTACTGATCCAACTTATGGAATACTTACAGATTACGAGGGCGATAGTTCAACCAGTGAGATTGGAGCATGTTATGTTTACAGGTTGGTTCCATCTACAGGGGAGCTTTGTGTCATAGCAACAGATTTTGACAAACCGAACGGGTTAGCATTTTCCTTAGATGAACAATATTTATTTGTTTCTGATACAGGCATAACACATCGGGAAGATGGACCAGCTCATATACGATGCCTCAAGTTGGCGGATGATGGTACAAGCGTTTCTGAGAGTACGGTTTTTTCTGAATGTACAAGCGGTATATTTGATGGATTTCGATTAGATACTCTTGGTCGGATATGGACCAGTGCCGGGGATGGTGTTCATTGTATCGATCAATCTGGTGCTCTTATTGGGAAGATTTTTATACCGGAAATTGTTTCTAATGTTTGCTTTGGTGGTGCAAAAAAGAATAGGTTGTTTATTACAGGAACCACTTCTCTTTATTCAATTTTTCTCAATGTAAGAGGAGTTTGAAGTTTGAGATGTTCCTAAAATATTAGGCTTCGCTTTATGCAATTATTTTTTATTTTAGTTTTTTTTTTCCTAACAATATTGTCATCAATCAACTCGCAATCATCTTATTATTTTTTGTTTTAAAAACTGGTTCTTTAGTTGTTTCTCGAGAGAAATGACTTCAATGTATGGAAATGTATAATGGGTTAAATAAATCATTATATTGACTTATTTAAATCAAAAAAAATGATTAATTTAAACTAAAGTATGGCTATTTTTGCCTTATGCGTTTCTTTCCTACAGAGCACTTTGGATCTACTATTCATATTAAGAGGTGTTTAAGACAATGAATAAACCAACGATAAAAGATTTAGCTGAAATTACCGGGTTGAGTGCTTCAACTGTTGATAGAGTTGTTCATGGGCGAAGTGGTGTGAGTTCCAAGTCTCGTGAGAAAGTTAAACTTGCTATTCATGAAGTTGGTTTTGGTTTATTAGATAGCGATTTGATGACACCACCCAAGCCAAAGTTGAGATTTGAATTTTTATTGTGTGAACTTCCCACAAGTTTTTCAAATAATTTGGCCCAATCAGTTATTCGAGCTGCTAAAAATACAAAAGATATTACTGTGGATCTTGGTCTAAAGAGAATAAGTCTAAAAACCGGGACACCACTTATTCACGAATTAAATAAAATTAATCCTGAGAGTTGTCATGGGGTAGCAATCTTTGCAATTGATGCACCTGGGGTGAGGCATGTTGTAGATCGACTTGTTGATAATGGTGTTAATGTTGTTACCCTGGTTTCCGATCTTCCTAGCTCTCGTCGCAATCATTTTGTTGGTATCGATAATGTTGCTGCGGGAAGAGTTGCAGGTACCCTTATGGGTCGATTTTTAAAACATAAAAAAAATGGGAAGATCGGAATCATCACAGGCTCTATGCGTCAACGAGATCTCGTTGAAAGACATTTTGGATTTGATCAAGTTATACGTTCTCGTTTTCAAGACTTTCAAATTCTTCCAATAGAAGAGGGGGAAAGTGTTTCATTTGAGAACCAAAAAATTACTAAAAAACTTTTGAGACAACATAAAGATCTTGTTGGTATTTATTCAAATGCAGCCGGTAATAGAGGGATTGTTCAGGCGTTAAAAGAGTGCCGTAAAGGAGATGACGTTGTCCTTATATTACACGAGTTATCTGATGTTATTCGCGATGGATTAGTCGATGGAACCGTTGATGCTGTTATCAGTCAAAATACTGGTCATATCGCAAGAAGCGCCATGCGCATTTTACAAGCTTTACATAATAAAGTTGAGTTTAATCACGAACAGGAAAAAATCGGAATCAATATATATTTGGCGGATAACCTGCCCTAACAAGAAATATATTTTTTATCTTCAACTACAAGACTAAGCATCAAGCAATACGGGAGGAACTGTTATGAGTTTGCGGAATGCTATTATTATTGCCTTGGTTAGCAACACATTATGTTGTGTGGCTGCACATGCGGAAAAAGTTGTGAATGTTTTATCAATCGATGTTGGTAATTCAAAGCAACGTGACTATTTCCTGGATATCGCGAAGGCCTATTCAAAGAAAACTCCAGGCGTTAAAGTTGATATTAAGTTTCTTGAAGATGAGGCTTTTAAAACAAAACTGCCAACTTTATTGCAATCTAAGGCTCGTCCAGATGCCTTCTTCTCCTGGGGTGGGGGGACTTTCTATGAACAACAAAAGGCTGGTGTCTTACGAGATATCAGTGGTGTCATTGGTACAAAGTGTAAAGATACATCTTCTAAAGCTGGCTTAGGGGCCTTTAGCAGGGAAGGCAAATTATATGGTATGCCCATGTATGCTGCGCAAGTTGTGTTTTGGTATAATAAAAAACTAGCAGCAAAAGCTGGTATTGATCCTACACAGATTAAAAACTGGAAAGATTTTCTCGCTCAAGTGAAAAAAGCAAAATCTGCCAATGTCACTCCTATAGTTGTTGGCGGAAAAGATAAGTGGCCACTTCATTTTTATTATTCTTTACTGGCAGTTAGAATGTTAGGGGAGGAAGGTATCTCGAAAGCCGCTGCAGGTCTTGATGGCGGTTATGCCAATGAAGGATTTGTAAAAGTTGGCAAAGAGTTTAAAAGGCTTGTGGACTTAAAACCGTTTCAACCCGGCTTTATGGATGCAAAGTATGATAAGGCGTCTGGGCTTTTTGGGGATTCTAAAGGTATCTTTCATTTAATGGGAGACTGGGATTATCTTACTCAGAAGTCAAACTCAACATCAGGTAAAGGTGTTTTAGATGAAGATCTTGGCATTATTAACTTTCCAATTGTTGAGGGTGGTACTGGTAAAAATACAGATACTTTTGGTGCCATTAACGGATGGTTATTTTCTAAGAATGCTTCTGATGAGTCTGTTAAGTTTTTATGTTATATGCTGAATGTTAAGAATCAGACAGCTGGTGGCAGGGAAGGTTTCTGGATACCTGTGGCGAAGGGTGCCGATAAGGACATAAAGAACCAGTTTCTTAAAACAATATCAAAAAATATTTCTGTATCTGAATATCACCAATTGTTTCTTGATCAGGCCTTAGGTGCATCGGTTGGTGGAGCCGTTAATGATGTTTCTGCAGCAATGGCGAGTGGAGATTTAACTCCAAAAGCTGCTGCTGAAAAAATCGAAGAAGCGCGTCAGTTACAGTAACTTACGACTTTTTTAATTAAGTGTTTTGTGGGCAGCAACTTACAGCCTCTGGTTTTGACTAGAGGCTGTTCTCAAAAAGAAAGTCATTTATTGTTATGAACATAATGAATCCAATTCTTCAGGGCTTTAACCCCGATCCTTCAATATGTCGAAAAGATGATACATATTATATCGCAACATCTACGTTTGAATGGTATCCTGGTATACAGATTTTTTCTTCAACAGATTTATGTAATTGGGAATTTGTGACCCGCGCACTTTCGAGAGCTGAGCAATTGGACATGAGGGGAAACCCAGACTCAACTGGCGTTTGGGCACCATGTTTATCATATGCTGATGGATTGTTTTGGTTAGTTTATACGGATGTGAAGAGATATGACGGGAATTATAAGGATACTCATAATTATCTTGTAACCTCTTCTTCAATAGAAGGCCCCTGGTCTGATCCAGTTTATTTGAATTCTAGAGGTTTTGATCCTTCGTTGTATCATGATGTTGATGGGAAAAAATATTTACTTAATATACTGTGGGATTACCGTGCAACCAAACCAAATAAAGAAGGTTCAATGGACTTTTTTGGTGGGATCTTTCTGCAAGAGTATGACCATCAAGCAAAGGATCTGGTTGGTCCAACACATTTTATCTTTGAGGGCAGTCTACTTGGCGTTACCGAAGGCCCGCACCTTTATAAAAGGAATGACTATTATTATTTGATTACCGCAGAAGGTGGGACAGGGTATAATCATGCTGTAACGCATGCAAGATCTAAAAGTATAACAGGGCCTTATGAACTTCATCCAAATATTCATCCATTGACTGCCAAGGATACGCCAAGCTCACCTATTCAGAGGGTTGGGCATGGGCAGTTTGTCGAAATTAATGATAAAGAAGTGGTGCATTCATTTTTATGTGCACGGCCATTGTCAAGCCCAAGTAGATCTCCACTTGGCCGAGAAAGTGGTATTGATATTCTTGAATGGGGAGATGATGGCTGGTTGTATAAAAAAGATGGGGAGCAGGTGCCTGCACAGGCTTTAGAGTATGGCAATGCCTCTGAAAAGAAAGATGATATCATTTTCGTAAATTATGATTTTTCTGATGAAGAATTGGATTCTGATTTTCAATGGCTCCGTACGCCTTATAAAGACAGAATATTTTCAGTTACTGCCAAACCAGGATGCCTTAGATTATTTGGGCGAGAGGCTATAGGCTCCTGGTTTGAGCAATCGCTTGTGGCAAGACGGCAGGATGCCTTTTCCTATTCAGCTGAAACTGAAATTGACTTTCAGCCAGAAAGTGTTTTGCACCTTGCTGGTCTGACTGCTATTATAACAGATATCAGTTTTATTACCTGTATATTTCATTAGATGATGATGGAGATCGCATTTTAGATATACAGTCATGCGCTGGGAATTGGCCAGAAGCAAACTTAGAGTTCCCAGATATAAAAGTTATAAAATTGCCTGATGGACCGGTTCAGCTAGGTGTAGATGTTAATGATCGTGATCTTAGATTTCGTTATTCATTAGAACCAGGTATTTGGCATTCCATTGGACCGACATTTGATGCCGCAATTTTATCAGATGAAGCCGGTAGAGGGGAGCATGCCAATTTCACAGGAGCTTTTGTAGGAATGGCTGCTCAGGATTTAACTGGTGGGGGGAAACACGCAGATTTTAACTATTTTAATTACAAAAGGATAGTGTGAGGGTGATATGGCTGAAGTGAAGTTGAATGCAATTTCAAAAAAGTTTGGTAGTTTTGAAGCAATTCCTAACCTTTCTCTTGTTGTTCCAAATCAGTCCTTTACCGTTCTCGTTGGCCCTTCCGGGTGTGGAAAATCAACTTTGCTTAGACTTATAGCTGGGTTAGAGAGCCTATCATCTGGTCATATCTATATTGATGGAGAAAATGTTTCACATAAAGAGCCATCTGATCGTGGCATTGCGATGGTTTTTCAGTCTTATGCCTTGTATCCACATATGAGTGTTGCAGACAATATTGGATTTGGATTGAAACTCTCAAAGAAACCCAAAAGTGAAATTCAAAGACGCGTTAAAGAAGCTGCTGATATCCTTCAACTTGAAGCCTTGTTGGAGAGGAAGCCACGTGAGTTATCTGGTGGACAAAGACAGAGGGTCGCTATAGGCCGAGCGATTGTTCGAAAACCAAAAGTCTTTTTATTTGATGAACCACTTTCCAATCTTGATGCTGCATTAAGAAACCAAATGCGAGTGGAACTTGCTGAACTTCATGAAAAACTTGATGCCACTATTATTTATGTCACCCATGATCAGGTGGAAGCTATGACTATGGCAGATCAAATCGTGATTATGAAAAGCGGGGTGATCCAGCAAGTTGGTTCTCCAATGAGTTTATATCATGAACCGTCAAATCTTTTTGTTGCTCAATTTATAGGTTCTCCAAAAATGAATCTTATTTCAGGGAATGTTGCAGAGAAAAGAAATGCGGATATGATTGGTATTCGACCTGAGCACATAAAATTATCAGAGCAATCTGGTGAATGGAATGCAAAGATCAGACATATTGAAATGCTTGGGGCTGAGTCGATTATATATCTTGAAAATACAGATATCGGATCAATATCTGTTCGAATGACTGGTGATCATCCTCTATCAGTTGGGGCAAATGTCTGGTTAACACCCTTTGATGGTAAAACACATTTGTTCGATGGAAAAGTTCGCAGGGAGACAGTATGATGTCTCTACAATCAACACAGTCTATGACGAGAGTAAATATCAAAACCAGTTTCTGGGAACGGATACAACATTTTGCCAGTGATGGTCGCCTTACGGCTATTATACTATTTCTTCCTGCTTCACTCGTGATATTTACTCTTTTTGTTACACTACCACTTTTTGAAGCAGCGCAATATTCGGGATATAAATGGTCAGGGTATGGACAGCCAACGGATTGGATTGGATTGCGGAACTTTGAAGTTCTAATGAAACAAAGTACGTTTAATACAGCCTTTCTTAATTCCTTTAAAGTGATTGTTGTTTCGCTTTTGGTGCAGATTCCTCTGGCTGCATTTCTTGCAATGCTTATTCATGAAAAAACCTGGTCTAACACATTTTTTCGATTGATCTTTTTTCTCCCATTCATCATGGCTGAAATTACAACAGGTTTGATCTGGAGCTTTATTTTTGATGGTGATTATGGCGTATCATCAATTTTATCTCAAGTTGCTGGTGTTGACCCTATTTACCCTCTATCTGATCGTGCCTGGGCTATGCCTGTTATATTATTTGTTATTGTATGGAAATATTTTGGGTTCCATATGATGATATTTATTGCAGCCTTACAGAGTATACCAAGAGAACTCATTGAGGCAGCTAAAGTGGATGGGGGAACGCCTTTTCAAATTGCATGGTATGTTAAATTACCTTTATTAAAACCAGCATTTGCACTTTCTATATTTTTCTCAGTTCTAGGTTCCTTGCAACTTTTTGATTTAATTATTCCGTTAACGAACGGTGGTCCATCGCACTCAACTCATACAATTGTGAGTTACTTATATACATTTGGTTTGGTTCGTCTGAATGTTGGGTTTGGTAGTGCTGTTGGTGTGGTCTTATTTGTTATCTGTTTAAGTTTTGCAATTCTCTATCGCAACACTGTGCTCAAAGAGGGGAAATAGATTATGAGTATCAATACATGGCGTGAAGCTATGAGAATATCCATCTTATTCCTTGTTGCATTTATTATCGTGATGCCGCTACTTGCTTCTATACTTGGTGGTTTTAAAACTGTTGGTGAACTGCGGGTTTCACCATTTTCAATTCCTAATGTCTGGCGTTTAGAATTTTATGGTGAAATATTAGGAGACTATAGTTTCTGGAGGTATTTGTTAAACTCACTCATTATATCATGTGTGACTGTTATACTAACATTAATTATTGCCTCAATGGCGGCTTACGTCTTTGCCCATATCCGATTTTTTGGGTCATCTTTTCTGCTCTCCTATTTATTGTTGGGGATGATGTTTCCGTTTGCTGCGGCCATAATTCCTCTCTTTATTAAGGTGAGAGACCTTGGTCTGTTAGACTCACATTGGGGGGTCATTTTACCTCAAGTTGCTTTTGGTCTTGGGTATTCGGTTCTTTTGCTAAAGACTTTTTTTGAGCAAATGCCTAAGGAACTTTTTGAGGCTGCACGCATTGATGGATGTAGTTATGTAGGTTTTTTTTTCAGGTTTACTCTTCCGTTATCTACACCAATTCTAGCAACAGTTGCTGTTTTCATATTTGCTTCAAGCTGGAACAATTATTTACTACCTCTTGTTATGTTAAACACACCTGAATCTTTTCCTTGGACCTTAGGCATGATGCAATATCAAGGTGAGTTTATTGTTCAGTGGAATCGTATCCTGGCATTTGTATCACTCACACTTGCTCCTTCTGTGATTTTCTTTCTGGTTGCCCAAAAATATATTGTTGCAGGATTGGTTGGTGGGGCTGTGAAGGGGTAAGCTTTCATTGTGTTTCGTGTTTCATCTAAGCAAATCTATAAGTATAGCGCGATGGTTTAAAGTGCTAAAATAAATATAAAATAAGTAATGGGGTGAGTATCACATAATACTAATATTGTTTTCTTATGAAATATAAATAGGAATGTCACTTAAAAAAGTCAAATGATGTAAATGCTTCAAAAAATAGAAATATTGCAAGGTAAAATAATACACGACACTGACAAACAATCTGGAAATTCTTATAAAAGCAAGTATCATATTTTCTTGACTATCGAGAAAAATAAAAAAATGGGTACTTAAGTTAGGTTCATTAAGAAATCGGTGTCGTACCAGGTTAGGGGAATGATACATAAAAAAACTTAAAGGGAGGAAGTTAATGAAACGATATGTGAGGTATATGGAAATCGTTTAGCTCAGTCAATGAGCATATATAAATCAAGAAACAATAAGCTTAATTGGAGATGGTTGTTTATTGCTTGTTCAATTTTTGAATTGGACGGAGACATTAGACTCATACCTAGTCTTCAGATGTTGTCATCGTTTAAATAATCAGAGACCCGTTGGTTTTAAAGGCCGGGGTATCACTCTAAAATCGGAAGAAAGGTTGCGGGTGGAGCTTATAAATAATGAGATTCGTCAGAGAATGAAAGGGGGGATCTGTAGAAAAATTAAAATCAATATTTGCTTATAAACAGCCGTGATTTGATAATCAGATAGTTTCCACACAAACGATATCAATCACGACTGTCGGTAGAAACATTATAGTTCCCGCATGAAAATATATAAGCATGTGGGGGGAGTTGACAAATGAAATTTTTGTGTAAGAGGCTTGTGAATTTCACAAGGGGTTTAGCTTTTCTTTCATCTGTATTGGTTGCAACGTCTGCTGTTGCTGGGGGCAGCTTTAAAGATGCAGGGGATGAATATGAGGGACACCCTGAATGGAATGTATGGGTTTGGAATAATTCTACGCTATCATTCCATGGATATCACCGGTTTGCGTATGACTGGCATGATGAGGGTGGAAGTAGTCGAATAACATTTCAGGCCCCTGGTGCTGGTTCAAAATACCGTTTAGGTAATGAGGCCGATATCAATGTTGAGTATTTCCTCGACTATAAATATTACCTCGATGGAAGACCCGGAAAAGGCGGAAGTAAGGACTCGCGTTATGTCCGTATTTATGGTGGTGTGGCTGATTTCCGTGAACAAGGCGATTATTCAGCGACACGGCTTTGTGCAGATCCAGAATTGGAAGCTGGATGTATTCCACAACTTAACGTTACGTTAGCAAACTTCCTTGGAAAAGGCATTGATGTATGGTTTGGACGTTCCTGGTACGGTCGTCGGGGACTTGATTTGAATGACCGTTTCTATACAAATCCAGGTCAAGGCGCTGATTTTGGTGGTGGTATTACTGGTATTAAAGGCGTCGGTTATGGCCAAACATTAGATGTTGCTGCGTTTTATTTAAGAGATCCAAACGTTCGTGGAGGGATTGATGGCGATGACGTCGAGGGATATTCTCTAGACCTTCGTTACAACGGTATCAAGACTAATAAAGATGGTCAGCTGATTTTATGGGGTAAATATTCTCACAGGGATGGCAATGAGAATGTCCTTGGATCAGAAGAAGATCGTGATGGTTTTGGAGTTGGTATTTTTCACGAGCAAAAAAACGTTCTTGGAGGATATTGGAATGTTGCAGCTCTTTATCGTGAAGGTGCCGCTGAAGTTCAAGGCGTTTTTAACTCACAGATTGCTCGTGAAGCTGATGGTTTTGATTTAGACAGTAACTATTCATGGGAAATTAACTCTGACTTCTTTGTGGAGACGAGTGCTGACTGGGCCTTTAAATGGATTGCTTTGGCAAGAAAAGATTATCGTGGCGATGGTCTTGGGGAAACATTATGGCTCTCAACTGGTATCAGACCTATGTACTTTATCAATGATAATTTCAATATCGCCTGGGAGTCTGGTTTGGATTATGTTGATAATGAAAATATCAATAATGATGCCAGTGGTACTATTTGGAAAAATACTCTTGCTTTAGGTATTACTGATAAGAAAGGGTATAACAATAGGCCAATCGCTCGAATTTATGGCACTTACGCTATCTGGGATGATGACCTGAAAGGCCAAGTTGGTGGTGCAGATTATGCCAATGAGACTGATGGTTGGACATTTGGAATTCAATTCGAATCTTGGTGGTAAAACATGTTCTGTCTGATCTTGTTAACGAGATCAGGCAGATTAATGCTAGATCCAGACTCAAATGAACACTTCTGGAATTTGAGTTTGGATGATTAAGTTTTTTATCTAGAATGTATGGAATTTTATTTCTCACATTAGTTTGCTGACCTATATAATTGCTTGTCTTATTGATTGCAGATATTTGCCATATGAACATTGTTTATGGTGGTATCATTTAACAGGTGGATCTTAAAGGGAGAGTCAAGTCTGAAATTCATTTGAACCACAAAACTAAGATTCTACTAGTTGTAATTTTAATAGGTGAGATTACATCACAACATTGTTTAATATTTAGGGATGTACTTAAGATCTAATTTATTGCGTGTATGTCAAATATAATAACCAAAATAGTCCTAGGAGCTGTAACAGCACTATTATAGTATTATGAGATAACCGTGATAATCCAGAAAAATTCGTTGTATTTCCATTTAGTTTGCGGGTTTTTTTACTTCTTTAGCTAAAAATAATGCTCCAATAAATCTGTAAATAATTGTTTTGGTTGGAATGTGGATTGTTATTTTTTAGTAGAGCACCAGGTTTTATAAATTCTTCTGATGCTTCACTAATGTTTTTAGCGTTTCAATAGAGTTTTTATATCTGCCATGAGACAGCAAAGAAGGTTGATGCGCTTATACTCCTTAATAATGCACTGATTTTGTATCAGGCGATTTAGCAAGTGGTGGCGCAAACTTAGTTAGATTGATCCCATCTACGGCAGCTTTGTATTCTTCCATATTAGGGGTTCTACCAAGAATGGCTGATAGGACAACAACTGGTGTTGATGCGAGGAGAGATTCTCCTCTCTTGTCTTCAGAGTCTTCCACAACGCGTCCTTTAAATAGACGAGTAGATGTTGCTAAAACGGTATCACCTTTTGCGGCTTTTTCCTGATTGCCCATGCACAGGTTACAGCCAGGTCGCTCCAGATACATTACATTTTCATATTCTGTACGAGCTGTATCTTTAGGTGCATTATCATCAAATTCGAAGGCTGAATATTTTTGTAAAATACTCCAATCACCTTCTTCCTTTAACTCATCGATGATATTGTATGTTGGTGCAGCAACAACCAAAGGCGCATTAAACTCAACTTTGCCATTTTGCTGCTCAAGGTTTTTAAGCATTTGCGATACAATTTTCATGTCGCCCTTATGAACCATACATGAGCCAACGAAGCCAAGATCTACCTTTTTCTCGCCTTTATAATAAGAAACAGGTCTGATCGTGTCATGGGTATATCTTTTAGAGATATCTGCATTGTTCACATCAGGATCTGCAATCATAGGTTCGTCAATTTCGTCAAGATCGACGACAACTTCTGCAAAATATTTTGCATTAGCATCTGGTGATAATGCTGGTTTCTCACCAGATTTTATTTCTGCAATTCTCTTATCAGCAATATTGATCAATCCTTGAAGGACTTTGACATCATTGTCCATTCCTTTTTCGATCATGATTTGAATTCTGCTTTTTGCAATCTCAAGTGATTGAATTAAAGTATCATCATGAGAAATACAGATAGATGCTTTTGCCTTCATTTCGGCAGTCCAGTCCGTAAAGGTAAAGGCTTGGTCGGCCAGCAAGGTTCCGATATGAACCTCAATAATTCTGCCTTGGAAGACATTGTCTCCAAACTGTTTTAACATTTGAGCCTGCGTTGCATGAACCACATCGCGGAAGTCCATGTGCTCTTTTAAGCTTCCTTTGAAGGTAACTTTAACAGACTCCGGGATTGGCATTGTTGCTTCACCAGTGGCAAGTGCAAGGGCAACCGTTCCTGAGTCTGCTCCAAAGGCAACGCCTTTGGACATTCTTGTATGAGAGTCACCGCCGATAATAATCGCCCAATCGTCTACTGTTATGTCATTCAATACTTTATGAATAACATCTGTCATGGCGTGGTATTCACCTTTTGGATCCCGGGCAGTAATCAGGCCAAATTTATTCATAAAGCTCATAAGCTTCGGAATATTTGTCTGTGCTTTGATATCCCAGACAGAGGCTGTGTGGCAACCTGATTGATAAGCACCATCTACAGTCGGCGATATAACAGTTGCAGCCATCGCTTCTAGTTCCTGAGATGTCATTAAACCAGTTGTGTCTTGTGAGCCAACAATGTTTACTTTTACTCTAACGTCAGATCCTGCGTGTAAGACAACACCCTCTGTTACACCGACTGCGTTATTATTAAAGATTTTCTCAACAGCTGTGAGACCTTGTCCTGGATGTGAAATTTCTTTTGAAGGTGCGAAAACTTGAGGGGCTTCAATACCAAGAGTTTCAGCTGCAAAACTCTGTAGTTTTTTGCCAAAAACTATTGCATAAGAGCCACCGGCTTTCATGAATTCAATTTTTTGTGGAGTAAATGCAGAAGAAACATCTACAAGCTCTTCATTGCCACCTTCGTTATAGAGTTTCTTTTCCTTGGTATTGATGGTGAGAACAGTTCCTGTATCTATGGAGTATTTTTGTTCGAGAACTGGGTTATCATCATTGTTTAGGATTGGTTTACCTTCTGGATCTAGTTTTTTGACCCAATTTTTTAGATCAATTCCGATGCCACCCGTTACACCGACAGTTGTTAAAAAGATTGGAGAGATACCATTTGTTCCTGCTACAATCGGAGCAATATTTACAAATGGAACATAAGGGCTTGCTTGTTGCCCTGTCCAAAGAGCTACGTTGTTAACGCCAGACATGCGCGAAGATCCTACACCCATCGTTCCTTTTTCAGCGATTAACATAACCCGTTTGTCGGGATGTTGTAATTTTAGGGCTTGAATTTCTGCTTGAGCTTTTTCAGAAATTAGGCACTTACCATGCAACTCTCGGTCTGATCTGGAGTGTGCTTGATTTCCAGGGGAGAGTAAATCCGTGGAAATATCGCCCTCTGCAGCCACATAAGTGACTATCTTAATTTCTTCTTCGATCTCAGGGAGTTTTGTAAAGAACTCGGCCTTAGCATAGCTATCAAGAACGTCTTTAGCGATTTCATTGCCATCTGTGTAAGCAGCTTTAAGACGTTCAGTGTCTGCTTCATAAA
This sequence comes from Methyloligellaceae bacterium, assembly GCA_965263345.1. Classification (GTDB taxonomy): domain Bacteria; phylum Pseudomonadota; class Alphaproteobacteria; order Rhizobiales; family CBDHHC01; genus CBDHHC01. The sequence continues at coordinate 1,090,082 of CBDHHC010000024.1, read as the reverse complement.
GGAATACTTGTGTCTTTAGGACTTCTGCAGCCTGCTTGGCAATGGATAAGTCTTCACCTAGTGTCAAATCAAGAAGAACCTCTACAGAAGGGCCGCCTTTCATGTGAGATAACAATTCAAAAGCAAATGTTTGAGAGATTTCCTCCACAACACTGGTGCCGAGTATAATATCTTTTAAAAACTGAGCTTTTTCACCAGCAGCGCTGGTTGTTCCTGGTAAGGTATTGTAAATAAAGAATTTAAGAGACTCTTCTCTATGATCACTGTTAAGATCTTTAATTTGCGTGATGATCTCTTTTGTAAGCGCACTATCTTCAATAGGTTTTGGGTTTAAACCTTGTGCTTTACGAGTTTCAATTTCGTTTAGGTAGTCTGTGTACAAACTCATATTTATCCCCACACTAGTGTTAGATTAAGCATACAGCCGGGGCTCAGAAATTTCTGGCGGCGAGCAAAAATCTAGGTAATTATGACAGAATATTGTTAAATATTGGCTTATCAGGTACTTTTCTAGCGAATCGGCCCATCTTGCAATAGGCTAATCGCCACACCAAACATGGCTTATATACTCTATAACGTTGTGGGAGGATATTCGTCTATGGTCGTTGTCATGAGAAATGAAGTTATACTCTAATCTTTCATGCAATCCCATTAAGATTTTTTCTATCCATAAGATGCAGATCATAGCCTTCTTGAAAATAACTTCAATGCTCCTTTAGAATTTCGCGAGCTCAATATGTCTGTGTGATATGATTTACTTTTTATCTCGGGCTATCATTATGTTTATCCACAATTTAGAGTGCAGTCTATGAAATTATAACTTGTGAGACCAAGCCATTTTGAACCCTCTTAACTCACACGGATGAAACCAGTAAGGCCCGTTTTTTGATGTTCTATGACATGACAGTGGAATGCCCAATCCCCTGGATTGTCCGCAACTAATGCAATATCAATGGTCTCATTTTTTAGAAGTAGAATTGTATCTGTCCAGTTTTTTAAAAGTTTACGCCTATTAGAGCGTAATGGTTTGAAGACCAAACCATGAAGATGAATCGGATGTAAATTCGGGGACTCATTCCGCAATCTGAAAATATAACTTCTGCCATGTTTGAGTGTTGCCAATGGCCCTGTATTTTTCGCATTATTACCTTGCCAAGCAACTCGATTAATTGACCAAAAGTTTTGGCCTAATGATCCACAAAATCCATTATTGGGTTTTGTTCCATCAGGGGACCAGCCAAATACAAACTCATATAATTTAGCTGTTTCCAGGTTTGGTTCCATCACTGGGTTACGTGGAAGTGGTTTTAGTTCCTTTAAGGTGCGATTAAGATTAGGGCCACTTGAACGTAAGCTTGCCATGATTTTTCGTTTTCCAGCAATCTTGGTCATGACGTCAATCTTCTTACCTTCTAATTGGGGCATAACAAGTGCAATATCTGCTCTTTGTCCAGGCCCGAGCATCATGGGGGTTTCTTCTGTCGATAGAGAAATGAAATCTTCTACTGGGTGTCCATCCCAAGCAATAATTCGGCCTGTTTCGTTTGTTACGCCAGGGATATTAAGTTTATAAATTCGCGTGGTGTCGGTGTTTACCAAACGCAGTCGCAGAAGGCTGCCTGTAGGGTGATCATAAATGGGTGACTGACGCCAGTTTGCTGTTACAACATTGCCAAAAGTCCCTCCACGAGCGGCGCCGCGTAAAGTATAGGGGGTGCGTAAACGGTCATTCTTATCCAGTCGGAAGTCTTTAAGGTTAATCACTTGATCATTATCAAAGCCAGGATTGTTTGTTTCTTTTATTACAAGCACACCTGTGAGGCCTTGCGCCATTTGTGTCATTGTCATGCAATGAGGGTGGTACCAGAAGGTTCCTGCATCAGGAGATGTAAAATTATAGAGAAATGTCTCTCCACCAGCAATTGGAAACTGGGTGAGATATGGCACTCCATCCATTGCGTTTTTAAGCCGAATGCCATGCCAATGCATGGTTGTATAGTCATTAAGAGTGTTGATCACATTAAAAAGCAAAGGCTCACCCTGCCTGCCATATAAAACTGGTGGTGGAGCATTTTCAGATAAGCTGATTAATCCATCTGTCGAGTGATTACGAAATTTAAAACGAGCGCTCTGGATTTTGAGGTCTGTTTTGTCTTGTTTGCCCAAGGTGGGCAAGGATATCAGGCCGCCAGAATATATCGCGGCACCGGCTGCTCCTATTGCAGCTAGAAACTCTCGTCGTTTCATCGCATTCTCATTTATCGGTTAGTCTTTTTGTTTTTGTGTTTAGGTGATTTAACATTATAGTTATGTATTTTATAAGACGGAAATTATATGATCAGCACTTAAGACTTTAAGCCATCGGGGGTATGCATTTGCAATGCGTGGAGAATTCAGCTTTGCGAAACTTGCTTAGCAGAAAATCTTGGTTCATACATTTTAATGTGAAGAGTTTTAAAGTCTTTGATTTTAATGGTGCCCATTGAGGGTGAGTTCTCGAACAAATTATTTGAGGTTTTGGAGGAATGGAACGAGCAATTATCTCATTTGGAGGAAAGCCCGTTAAAGCCTAAAGAAAATAGGAAGATTAAGAAAAAAGGGCTGCGGTTATGAGTGGTTCTATGAGGCAAACGCGCCCTTCCCCGATATCTTTACGCCTAACGACAGAAGAACGGGCGGTGTTGGAACAGGCGGCTGGCGGCATGAATTTGAGCGCATATGTCCGCTCGCGGTTGTTTGGCGACAATACCACGCCAAGACGCAAACGCCGCCATACCCCCATTAAAGACCATAAATCGCTATCTAAAGCCTTGGGGATGCTCGGTCATTCGCGTATCGCCAATAATCTGAACCAACTTGCCAAAGCGATGAATATGGGGGCTTTGCCCGTCACACCGGATACGGAAAGTGACATAAAACAAGCCTGCACGCATATTCAAACCATTAAAAATCTTCTCATGAATGCCCTCGGCCTGTCCTCTGGAGGCAAAATATGATTTTAAAAGCCAGCCAACGAAGCGGCGCAACACAACTTGCTTTGCATCTTCTTAATGATGAAAACGAACACGTCGAAGTGCATGAAGTACGCGGTTTTATTGCCGATGATGTGAAGGGCGCATTTAAGGAATCCCAAGCCGTAGCGTTGGGAACGCGGTGCCGACAACATTTATTTTCATTAAGTCTGAACCCGCCACAAAATGAAAGTGTGGCTGTTGAAGTCTTTGAACAGGCGATTACAGATATTGAAAATAAGATGGGAATTGCCAATCAACCGCGCGTGATTATCTTCCATGAAAAGGAAGGCCGCCGTCATTGCCATGTAGTTTGGTCACGGATTGACAGCACCAGCATGAAAGCCGTTCATTTGCCGTTTTATAAAATGAAACTGCAAGAGATTTCCAGAAGGCTTTATCTTGAGCATGGTTGGAAAATGCCGGACGGTCTGCGTGATAAAACATTGCGTAACCCTTTGAATTACAGCCTAGAAGAATGGCAACAGGCAAAGCGAGCGGGCATTGACCCCAAAGCCCTCAAAGCGGTGATTCAAGAATGTTGGAATATGTCAGACTCACAAAAAGCCTTTGCCAATGCATTACAGGAACAAGGGTTTGTCTTGGCAAAGGGGGATCGGCGGGGCTTTGTAGTGGTGAATTATCAAGGAGAAGTCTACGCTATTGCCCGCTCTGTTGGTATTAAAACAAAAGAAGTAAAAGCGAGACTCGGCAAGCCCGATAACTTGCCATCGGTTGCCGAAGCCAAAGCGCAGATCGCCGATAGAATGACGGATAAGTTGACAGGATTTATTGCCGATAATGAAAGAAAGTCAAAATCCGTCCGCGACAGTTTAAATGCCAAGAAACAGAAACTTGTCAATCGCCATCAAAAACAACGAAAAGAGTTAAAAGAAAATCAGGACAAGCGGCAAGTCGCGAATATGCAAAAACGTGCCAACCGTTTCCGCAAAGGCTTGCGCGGATTATGGGATAAAATTAGAGGCCGTCATGCAAAGATCAAAGCCAAAAACAGCCTTGAAATATTCTGGCAATCCCAACAGGACGCACGGGAAAAACAAAATTTGATAGACGCACAACTTGCCGAACGTCAGATATTACAAAAACAAATTCAGCAAATGCGGTTTCAGCACACCAAAACCACCACAAAACTCTATCGCGACATTGGCTTCTATCTCCGCATGGAGCACCCCGAACCATCACAAAAACCAAGAAAAAACCTCTCACCAACCCTGAAATTGTAGGGAAAATAACGGTATGACTTATTCATACTTGTGTGATATACTGAATGGGAAAGGAGAGTTTCTCATGTCAGGAGCAGAAAAAAGAACATTCAGCCTGCCGCCCGAACATGCGGCTTTTATTGACTCTAAGGTCAAGTCTGGCAGTTATGCAAGCGGAAGCGAAGTCATTCGTGCCGGATTACGGGCTTTACAGGAACGCGACGCGGCTGTTGAAAAATGGCTTCAAGAAGATGTTGCACGGACGTATGATGCGTTTAAAAATGGAAAAATGGATACCCATTCTATTGATGATGTCTTTGATGCCATTCGCACAAAATATAACACAGAGAATGAGGATACGTGAGACGCCGAACAGTTGAATTTTCACAAGATGCAAAAAACGATTTGTTGGCTCTTTATGAACAGATCGCTGAAGCCTCTAGCCCGACAATCGCTTTAAACTATATTGAGCGTATTGAAGAGTATTGCCGCGGGTTTGAAGTTGCCTCCGAACGCGGGCATTTGCGTGATGATATTCGCGAAGGTCTGCGAATTACAGGATTTGAAAAACGCGTTGCGATTGCCTTTATTGTTGAAGATGATCGTGTGGTGATTTTAAGATTATTTTACGGCGGTAGAAACTGGCCGGAAATGTTTGAGGCTTAATTCCAAGAAGCCAAGTCTAAAACCTCTTACAAATCTGCTTTTCGGAGCCGTCCCTTCCCTAAAACAGGGGGCGGGCTTGAAAAGCAGATTTGATTGCTTTTTGGTGAGTTTTCTCTCCAGCCAAGGCAACGGGAGTTGCCGCCCGAAAAGGATTGTGACCCGTATGGGCGGAAACCGTGTAACGGGTTCCGTGAGGTTAGGCTTTGAATCTTCAAAGCCTTAGCGACATAAAGCCTGTCCCGCTTTTAATCTAAAAAGCGGGTGAGTAAGAAAAACCACTATTAGAAATATTTATTAAGACCATCTAATGAATCGTAGAAGTTATGCAAACAAGAGCTTTAAAGATAACCTTGGTTACAGTGAAAAAATAAACTATGCCTATACTCGTAGAGCAAGAAATATATAAGATTGAATTTATTAAATTTGGCTACCATTTACTAATGTATATTGAACATATATCAATAAGCAAGGTGTAGTATTTTCTCAAGTCTTGAATTAACACTTAATATGGGCTTGAATGTACTTTTTCGGAGAAAATGCTTCAGGAAAAACAGCCTTAAGTTCGTTGCTCATTAGATATGCTTTGGGTAGTAATTCTTCTGACCGTACGTTTATAGAGGAATCCGATTGTTCATGGTGATTCCAAGGACCTGTGGAAACAGCTAAAATTTGCAGATGTATCAAAACACGCTGCACCTCTATTCGTTGAGCATCTTACTTACGAAAAAGATCCATCTGATAGCAGTAAACGATATCCTGTCCTATATGTCCAACTTACTGCTAAAAATACAGGACAGGAAAAACGTGGATATCCATTTATACTCACAGAAATAAAAACAGGAAAAGAAGGCAATGGCCTTGCCTTGGAAGCCGAAATTAAAGCGTTCTTGTCTACCACATACCTTAAACCCCTGAGAGATGCGGAAGCAGAACTTTCTGCTGGTAGAGGATCAAGATTGTCTCAAATTTTGAACTCATCAAAAGAACTAACAAGACCAGAATCTGTTGAAACTATTTTGAGGCTTATTGCGGAAACAAACGCCGAACTTGTTAGGGATGGAGACCCTATACATTCAACCTCGCAAAAAATACAGGACGATTACCTGTATCAATTAATATTTGAAAAGGACAAAGAGTGGCTAAAAGCAGTCATTGATATAGCAGGTATTAAAGATGTAGAAGGGTTAACAGATACAAAGAAACGCAAGCACCTTAGAGCAGTCCTGGAAGGATTAAACTTAACTTTAACCGATAATCACCGAAAGCACGGTCTTGGCTATAACAACCTTCTTTTTATGGCAGCCGAATTGCTTCTTCTTGAGCAGGAGTTAGACAGTGAATTCCCTCTTCTTTTAATTGAAGAGCCTGAAGCTCATTTGCACCCTCAATTACAAATGAAATTACTCCAATTTATTGTCGGATCAGCACAGACAAAAGAGAATAAGAAAGGAATTCAGTGTATTATAACTACTCACAGTCCAAACATATCTTCAAAGGCAGATCCTAAAGATGTGATTATCCTAAACAAAGGAAAAGCTTTTTCAATAAGACCAGAGGAAACAGAATTAGATACAAGCGACTATAGGTTTCTAAGAAAGTTCCTAGATGTGACAAAAGCGAACCTGTTCTTCGCACGTGGAGTTATATTGGTTGAGGGAGATTCTGAGAATTTATTGATACCGGCAATTGCCCAATTGCTAGAGAGGCCTCTGGAAGATTACGGTGTATCCGTTATTAATATTGGGAACACTGGCTGGAAACATTTCGCAAAACTTTTTCTCAGGAAAGACAAAGATGCAGAAAATGAAGCTTGGAATCCTATAAAAGTTGCGGTACTGCGCGACCTTGATCTGTGGCCTGTTTGCGCTGAAGAAAAAAACGATAATCAATATGGATTTATTGAACGTAAGGAACCTTCAAATGGAAGGGGCGGTAACATCTGGCGGTGGATAGATGATAACGAAAACACTCTAGAACAACAGATAAACACTCGCAAACAGAAGCTTAAAAGTGAAAACAATGTTTCACTGGAGAGGCAAAATATCAATGTTTGCATCTCAGACTATTGGACTTTTGAGTACTGCTTATCACGCTTTGGTCTATTTGATGAATGCTATGAAGCTATAAATGGATCAGAAGAAGGTAGAGCCAACATAATTGGTTCAGAAGAAGAAAAGGCGACATATATCCAAAAAGAAGTTGAAAGTTCAAAGACTGACTTCGCTTCAAAACTTGTTTTATTACTGGAACAAAATTACCGAGATCGACCAGTCGAGTTAAAAAATAAGTTACCTCCCTATATTGTTAGTGCAATAGAGCATGTGACTTCCCCTCTTCCGGATGTAGTGGAAGAAGGAGGTATCGAAAATGCCGCCTCTTAGCCTTGAAATCACTGATGCAGATATACAGGCGCTAGAAACTTCCAGTAATCTCACCTTTGATCACCGCAGAACGGAAATTTTAAAATCTTTGGATACAATAGATGTCCAAGCCTGTCCGGGAAGTGGGAAAACCACTCTTATTGCAGCTAAGCTAATGCTATGTTCTCAAAAATGGCGATGTAAAGACCGTGGAATATGTGTCCTGTCACATACCAATGTAGCAAAAAATGAAATTATTCATAAAATAGAGAGATCGAAACTTCCTGAGGCAAAAAACTTGCTCTCATATCCGCATTTCATAGGAACCATTCAAGATTTTATAGATACGTTTCTGGCTTTACCTTTATTACGATCTTCTAATACGGTCTGCAGGTTAGTGGATAATAATGAATACCATACAGAAGTTGCAAAAGCTTCGTGGCCAATAGTTGAAATGGTGGATGGACAAAGAATGCGTTTAAATACGCTTGCTCTTCGAGGAAGCATTCATTTTGGTGATTTCTCATATCTTTGGGATTCAGGTGCCCAAAATCTGACAGTAAATGCCTCCTTTTCTGAAAGGCTTTACAGGTATGTAAAGCAACAAAACTATTCTTTAGATGTCCTAAGACGGAAAAAGCTCTCGCTTTCTAAGCAAGGAGTTTTTCTTTACAAAGATATGTATGCCCTATCTGAGTGCATTCTGTGTATTTGTGGTGTATTAAGGCATTCTCTACGGCAAAGGTTTCCGTTGGTTTTTATTGATGAAATGCAAGATACACAAAAATTTCAAGATGAACTTTTACAAGAAATATTTCCTTTAAATGTTGATACGGTTTCCGTGCAAAGACTTGGCGATCCCGATCAAGCAATATTCAACAGTATCAATGATGAAGTCCCGAATGAAAGTTATAACGGAAAATCCAGACAAGATATGGATTTTGTAATAGATAAGAGTCACAGATTTGATACATCAATTTGCAATAAAATTAAGCGACTTAGCTTTAATGAAGTCGAACTAGATACTGATTTATCCGATATCGATATCGAAGAAAGAAGAAGCCATCACTCAAGGCAAGAAAGTTTCAAGCATTCAATTTTCATTTACGAAGATGGCACCATTGACAAAGTATTACCCAGTTTCGCCAAACTTGTTGTCGGTCAATTTAGTGAAGCCAAGAGAAATAGTGCATCTTTTTCTGTTAAAGCTCTTGGCGCAGTCGGTAAAGAAATTGATCCATCAAATGCTAATGAGTTAAAAATCGGTCATTACTGGAATACCTTTGATAAAGATAGAACCAAAAATAATTTTAAAGAAAATCACTTTATCGAAGCTGTTTATTTTGTAAATCAGGCGGAGTGCGAAGATTGCTTTAATAGCTACAAATTCTTGAGTGACTGTTTAATAAAGCTTTTACGGATAGCGGGGAAGAAAGACGATAGTGATAAGTTTTTTACTACAACGTCTCTCAGAAAACATTTAGTTGAAAGTGAAAAATGGGACTTGTATAGGCGAATATTACACGGCCTATTAAACAATAGAGGTGCTTTCAAAAGAAATAAATGGCATAAAATTTGTTACTCCTTAACTCAGATTTTAGAGATTGATCTGTCGGATGAAACTGTAAAAACATATTTGGAATTCAAAAACATACAAAGCGGAGCTTCAACTGCTAAGCCATCCAACTTTGCTGATATTGAAGGAATCCGGATAGAATTATCAACTATTCATGGTGCAAAAGGGGAAACGCATGACGCCACAATTGTTCTGGAAACTAAAAGCTATAACTACGACCTATACGCAATGTTGCCTTATCTAAATGGAGATAAGCCTGATGAAGATACCCCTAACCAAACTTTGAAAACAGACCCCACCAATGTTAGAGATGTTGAACGAATGCCAAACCAAAGATTTATGCGCCAGCTTTACGTAGCTATGAGTCGCCCTCAGCACCTTCTTTGCCTAGCTATCCACAGAGACAGAATTACAGATGGACAAATAGATAAATTGCGTAATCTTGATTGGGAAATTACGCCCTTGTACCCACCAACTAGCTAACAAGGTCTAGGGTAGCGCGAAGCACAACCCAGAGGGATTGCAAACGGGAGAGCGGAGCGTCTCCCTTTGCCAAGATGCATTGTCATACAATGCACATCTTGCGGAAGACGGGAAGAAGCCGAAACATGATTTTCTTCGCCTGTTTGCGTCATAGCTGAACCGATGCAATGACCCGCATGACAGGGGTCAACAACACATCACCAACCTTACCTGTTTTACCTGAAATAAACCTGAGATTTACAGGGCTTTGATCTGATAAGATTTGAACCAGACATAATCTGGGTTTTGTCTAGGGATTTCCAACGAATACATGAGTATTCTTTGTGCGATTAAGCTTGCTTAAAAATGAATATATTCCTATTTTATTCTTGTGATTAACACAGGAAAGAAAAGGAAAAAACAACCGGACAAGCCAACACACAGGAGACATGCTTTGAAACATACGACTAACCACCAATGCCCCCCTTTCAAAGCGTGATTGCGAAAATTCCGCAATAGACCCGATTGACTTCGCAAAATACCAAGCCTTTCTGGATGATACCGACATTACCGATGATCAAAAGAAAGAACTGATTGAAGCCTTATGGCTGATTATGCGAAGCTTTGTTGATATCGGATTTGGCCTTCACCCGTTGCAACAGGTCTCTGCCTGAAAATGACCAACAAATTGATGTTAAAGATACCCCAAACATCAAAGACAAAGGAACAACACATGACACAAGATAATGAGTTTCAGCCTGCTGTTATTTACTGCCGTGTGTCTTCCAAAAAACAAACCACAAGCGGAAGCGGCCTTGATAGCCAAGAACACCGTTGCCGCGCCCATGCCGAAGAACGCGGCTATGTTGTCGAAGCTGTTTTTCCCGATGATATTTCCGGCGGTGGTGATTTTATGAAACGCCCCGGCATGGTGGCGTTGCTGTCTTATCTTGATGCGCAACCTGATAAAAATTTCGTTGTGATCTTTGATGATTTGAAACGATATGCAAGAGACACAGAATTTCATTTGAAGTTGAAACGTGAAATGAGCGCTCGCAATGCGCGGCGCGAATGTTTGAATTTTCAGTTTGAAGATTCACCGGAAGGAAAGTTTGTTGAAACCATTTTCGCCGCGCAAGGGGAATTGGAACGTGATCAAAACAGCAGGCAAGTTTTTCAGAAAATGAAAGCCCGTGTTGAACAAGGCTTTTGGGTGTTTCAATCTCCCGCCGGATACCGCTATGAAAAATCAAAACATGGCGGCAAGGAACTTGTGCGCGATGAGCCAGTCGCATCAATTATACAAGAAGCTTTGGAAGGTTTTGCGTCTGGCCGTTTTACCTCTCAAAGTGAAGTCGCCCGTTTTCTTGAAAATCAGCCTGCTTATGCCAGCCACATTCCAAAAGGCGGCATGCGGACTTGGCGCGTGACGAAGATGCTGACCAATCCGCTTTATTCCGGCTGTTTGGAAGTGTCCAAATGGGATGTTGATTTGAGAAAAGGCAAGCATAAAGGTTTAATCTCGTTTGAGACATTTCAAAAAAATCAGAACCTATTGAATGAGGGTGCCAGAGCACCCGCCAAGAAAAATATCAATAAGGATTTCCCGCTTCGCGGTTTTGTTTTATGTGGTGATTGTGAAAAGCCTCTAAAATCCTGCTGGTCACAAGGAAAGTATAAAAAATACCCTTATTACCTTTGCCAGACAAAAACATGCGAAAGCTACGGCAAATCTATTCGGCGTGAAAATATTGAAGGGGAATTTGAAACGATTCTTCATGCGATGACGCCGACAAAGTCATTATTCCAATGTGCCAAAGCCATGTTTCAGGATATGTGGAACGCGCAATTGGCGCAAACAGAAAATGTTGTGACCGCCTTTAAAAAACAGGTCAAACGGCTTGATAAACAGATAGAACAGCTTCTTGACCGGATTGTTGAGACTGACAATAAAACGGTCGTCAAAGCCTATGAGAAACGGATTACGGGTCTGGAAAAAGAAAGGATATTGGCAAGCGAAAAAGCGGCAAAATCCAGCAAGCCAAAGCATAAATTTGAAGATGTTCTCGAACTCTCTATGGGATTTCTCGCAAACCCACAAAAACTGTGGGATTCAGAGCATTTAATCAGCAAAAGAACCGTCCTGAAATTGGCGTTTGCAGACCGCCTCGTCTATGATCGCAACAAAGGCTATCGAACACCGAAAATATCCATGCCTTTCAAGGTCTTAAGGGACATTTCTGACAATAATATTGAGATGGTGCCGCTGGGGAGAATTGAACTCCCGGCCTCACCCTTACCAAGGGTGCGCTCTACCACTGAGCTACAGCGGCTAATTTTTGATTATTTGTATGGTAGAGCGGCTTTTTAACCTAATTTTCGATTCATTACAATAGAGATGCCAATATCTCCTTGAAAGCTAGATATTTCTTATATTTTATCGTTTTTATTGTAATTTCTGAAGTTTGCTTAAAATATATTCTTAATTTTTCTATTCCGTTTAGGTCTTATTTCATCGGTTATTATCGCTACAGTGACCATTTGGACTCTTTATCTATTTCAATCAATATTTTAGGATACGTTCATTTATTTGATATATTATGATGGGATATCTAATTTACTGAGATTCTTGTCGTAATATCTATTAATTTCAAAATATTATGAGTGGGGCAAGTGGGATAATGTCTGCGTGGTTTATTGGTTTTATTTTAATGAGCGTTTCTTTAACTGCAATCGCTCAGCTTCTTATGAAGGCGGGAATGTCTGCCCCTGCTATGCAGGCTGTTTTGAATAATAATCCAACTGTGATCTCTGTGATTATAGCTGTTATTTCTTCTCCTTTTATTGTCTCTGGGATCTTTTGTTTTGGGATTAGTGTACTCGTCTGGTTATTTGTTTTGTCAAAGATTGATGTTTCGCAGGCTTATCCTTTTATTGCTCTTGGACTGGTGATTACTGCTGTTGGTGGGAATTTTTTCTTTAATGAACAATTGGATTTTTTCCGTATTGCTGGAATTATAACAATTGTTATCGGGATTATTCTGGTATCTCAAAGTTCGGCTTAGTCTACCCTTCGGCTTTTTGCTGTTAATTAATTTTATATCTAATCCTTAATAGGTTAAAAAATGAAAATAATGATGGACCGCATTCTAAATTTAAGTGAAGTCAATAAGCTTTTACTTTTATTTCTTCTTGCATTTATAATTAGGGCTATTGGGGTTAATTACGGTTACCTATTTGGTGATGAAAGAATTAATGATGCCGCGAAAGCGCTTTCTGGACAGTTGGTTCCTGGGCAACATTTTTATCCGCCGCTGTTAAATTATCTCACAGCTGTTGCTTTTGGTATCCTTTATTGTATGGGGCGTGTGCTATCGATTTGGTATGATCTGGCAGATTTTCGCGCGCAATATTTTTCAGATCCAACTCCTTTTTATATTACAGCACGTTTGTTAGTTGCATTCATTGCGGCGGGAGTTGCTCCTTTGTTTTATTTGATTGCTAGAGAGGTTGGAATAAATAAACAGTATTCATTGCTTGCAGGTTTGTTTGGTGTTTTTATTCCAGGTATGGTGCTACTCTCTCATATTGCTAAGAGTGATATTCCACTTGCTGCTTGTGGTGTTCTTGTTGTTTATGTCGCTTTGAAAAAAATGAAAGCTCCCAATTCCACAATGTGGGATTTGTTGTTAGGCCTCTCAATCTCATTGGCTTTAAGTTTTAAGCAGTCTTATATATTCATTCTTATTCCCTCTGCAGCTTTATTTGCTTTCTTATTCTATCAAAAATATCAAGATCTTGTTTTATTAGGGCGTTCAGCGCTGTTCATAACGCTTGCAGCACTCATTTCAGGAATAATTTTTAATATTGGTATTCTTTTAGATTTCCAGAATTTTTTAGATTATCAAAAGATACAATCAGTGATGTCAATTCGAGAAACGATTGATCTTTCTTCCGGTATCGCCAAGTGGTGGGAGATTATGAGTGATACTGGCGGAGGCATTAATTTTCTTGTTGTCCTTTTATTTTTTACATTTCCATTTTTTATCTTCAGGGATGGTTTTTTTGAAAATGAGAAATGGCTTCTATTCTCGTTTTGGGGAGCCGTTACCTTTGCAACTTTCATGGTAATTTATCTATCAGGAGGGCGTCAACAACCAGGTTTATGGGTTCCATATATGGTTCTTATGCAATTATTTGTTGCACTGATGATTTGCATAATACTTCAGCATAAAGAAAGTTTATATAGATCTGTTGGGTTAGTTTTAGCTGTTGTGGTCGGACTTCTTTCTGTTTTTGGTAGTCTCGTTGTTATGAAGCAAGCTTTGGCGAAGCCAATTATCTTTAGTGTGGAAGAGTTTCTCAATCAAAATTATAAATCTGATAATACTAAGATGATTGTTTCGATAACCATGCATTCTCCTCAGACGCAAGAAATGCGGGACATGGATCAAAAAAGAAGTGAAAGACTGGCTAAAAAGTACAAAGTTAAGTTACCAGAACAAGCGGCAGAAAACCTGGTCGCACGAAATGATCCAGATGCCATAAATTATTATAATTTGCCTGTTGCTTTCTGGGGCCTTGAGAATACTGATGATGATACATTAGGTGAGGCTATGAAAGCACATAACTGGCCATTACAGAAAGAAGAGTGGAAACTTGATTATTGGCTAAAAAGAGGTTTTTCAGTTTTTGTTTTAGGAGACCGTAAAACTAGAGAGGCTTCAGATGTTGCATTGATTAGCAATTTTTACAAAGAAGTTTCTCGTCGTTGTAAGCTCGTTAAGAACTTTGAGCCAACAAAACCTCTATTTGTTGAATTTACAGCAACTATTTTTAAGTGTCCTCAATCTTAAAATTTAATTCTGAATGTTTTAATATACATATTCTTTGTAATGTGAAAGGTGTGCATCTATAATAGTGCATATCTTTCATTAATTGGTTTTGTTCTCAAAATTTTCCTTTATTGAAGAATTTGCTCAAATTTATTGTTACAATTATTTATAAACATTATACACTGTCTATTTAAGATATTGAAAAACTTTAATTTTAAAAGATATACCCATTTGGGTTCACTATATTATTTTTTTAGAATAGTTCTAATATGTTGAATAATAAGCTTATTTTTGCATTTTCTTGTTATTATGAACACTTGACATGATTTAAGACAAATGGCTTCTTTGCTGTGTTAGTTGCTATCTATAGTGGGTAGTGAGGATCTAATATCGGGCTTTTGACCCCGTCTATTGGAGAAGAAAATGAAAAAAATAAATACTATTCTTAGCTTTCGCTGTGCAATGCTTTCTGTGTTGTTCAGTTTCTTATTTACGACATTTGTTCAAGCAGCAGGTGAAATTAACGTTTATTCTTATCGTCAGCCTTATTTGGTAAATCCTTTGTTTGAAGCTTTTACAAAAAAGACAGGTATTAAAGTCAATGTGATTTTTGCTAAAAAAGGTTTAATTGAGCGAATGGCTGCTGAAGGTAAAAATAGTCCCGCAGATGTTTTGTTAACTGTTGATATCGGGCGCTTGACTAAAGCTGTTAAGCTAGGTGTGTCACAAGCTGTTACATCTAATACTTTGAATGAAAATATTCCCGCACATTATCGTGATCCTAAAGGTGAATGGTTTGGGTTAACGAAAAGGGCTCGAGTTGCTTATGTTTCAAAAGAACGCGTGACACAAGATGCTATTACTTATGAAGAGCTTGCTGATCCAAAGTGGAAAGGTAAGATTTGTATTCGTTCAGGTCAGCATGTTTATAATGTTGCAATGATTGCATCTATGATTGCAAACTCTGATGAAGTGAAAGCGAAAAAATGGCTTGAAGGATTGAAAGTCAATCTAGCTCGTAAACCATCAGGTAATGATCGTGCTCAGGTGAAAAGTGTATATGCTGGAGAATGTGATATTGCAATCGGTAATACTTATTACATGGGTAAAATGCAATTGAATGAGAAAAAGCCGGAGCAGAAAAAATGGGCTGATTCTGTCAAAATCTTATTCCCTAACACCAAAGATCGAGGAACACATATCAACCTTTCTGGAATGGTCTTAGCTAAATATGCTCCGAATAAAGAGAATGCGCTTAAACTTATGGAGTTTCTGTCAGGTGATGACGCTCAAAAAATTTATTCTGAAGTGAATTATGAATACCCTGTAAAAGATGGTGTTGCATGGTCGAAGCTTGTAAAATCCTGGGGTGAGTTTAAGTCTGACGCGATTTCATTAGAGCAAATTGCCAAACTTCGTAAACGCGCCAGTGAGTTAGTTGACGAAGTTCAATTTAATGACGGACCAAGCTCTTAATGTTTTTGATATAATCTATTGACCTTGAGCATTGGTATGCTCAAGGTCCTATATCAGTCAATTTGTGATAGAGATAAATCTAAATGCAAGGTAATCCTCGAAATTTACGCGTCCGTATAAATGAATTGAATTCAGCTGAGCAGTTGGTTGGTTTTGGTTTTCGGTGCTGGCTCGCCGGGTATCAAAATGGTGATATTAGCTGTTGGGGTACAGGTTGGGACCAATATTCGAAAACCTTAGGTGTTGCAAAAGCAAAGCCTATTGTGAATGAACTTGCATTTTGGGTCCAGACTGTTTGTTCCTGTTCCAAACGTAAAATTGATTGCGCGCCCATTGATTGTCAGGCTTTTTGTCAAGATGAATGTACAGCTATATCATTGATTGCGGCCAGTCAGCATAATCATTGCCCCGCTTTACAAGCTTGCGCATCTACGCTTTTGGGAACAGATGAGATTGCACCTGTTCTTAATTCGGCTGAAAGTTTTGCTTATGCTCTGCATCAGGCTGATATGAGTTTGCAAGGTGAAGTTATAACCAATTAAATATAATTGGTTTTACTTGCTCGCTTTTTTATTAGTTTCTGTACCTAATTCGATCAGCTTTTCTCTTACCCATTCATGGCATTCATCGCGGTCATGACTTTTGTGCCATACGAGATAATTCGATACGAGTAATTCTGGGAATGGCTGTTTTATCTCAGATATTGGGATATATTTTTTAATTATATCAATTGTTGTTTTGGGCAACGTCACCAGAGCTTCTGACTCCAGTGCGATAAATATTCCAACAAATGCGGATGAGGCTTCTACTGTTTTGTCTAGATTAATGTTTTGTGACATTAAGTGTTTCTCATAGGGAGTTGTTGACCGGTTATTTGATGCAAAAACTATATGGTCAGCATTTTGGAAATCTATTGCGGATAATTTTTTATTTGCTAAAGGATGGTTTCTTTTTGCGATTGTTAGATATGTATCGCTTTTCAGCTTTTTATATTGAAAATCGGCGGCATCTTCTTCGGGTTTGCCTTGTGTAATCAGGAAATGGATTCTTCCTTGACGCATGTCATCAAAGTTCTGGAGGCCGTTTACCTGGTGCCAGCCAAGTTTAATATTTGGGGCAAGCTCTCTTACAGAGTTTCGTAATTGGTGTAACAGTGTGATTTCAAACGGTGCACGACAGCACATTATAAAGTTTCGTTCTTGTGTTGTTGGATCGAACGGTGTGGCTGGTCTCAGTAAACTTTCCATGCCCGATACAATTACATGAATTGTAGGCGCTAACGCTTCTGCTTTTGATGTGGGTACGAGTTTTTGACCGGCTCTGACAAATAACGGATCATCAAATATATGTCTTAAGTTTGCTAGCGCATGGCTCACGGCAGAGGGACTTCGGCCCAGACGTTCTGCGGCTTTGGTTACACTTGCATCAATTAACAGTGCATCCAGCACGACAATTAAGTTAGCGTCTAATTCTTTTAAATGCATAACATACATCTACTCTTGGTTAATAGATGAGCAATATGGGGTTCTCGTCTTTATTTAGATTCTTTGACCTTACTCTATACGGGGATAAATGTTTTTTGAACTGCATACTATGCATTTATATTAATGAGAAAAATTCGTTTTATTAAATGTCTAAAAGCTATATTTTTTGTTATATGAATAACATTCTATTTTAATTTGTTCTTTGAAAGGTAAATGATATGGGAAAAGTCGAATCCTTCCCCAACATTTTTCCAAATGCGCGTCGTGTTATCGGGTGTCTTGATGTATTTGCTCGAACAATACCTGTTTTATATTCCACAGACATTCGGCGAACGGAGAGATTTTATACTAAAGAATTGGGTTTTCAGATTGAAAAGGATGGAGACTATCTCATTTTCTTTCGGGATAATATGGAAATTCACTATCATATTATTTCAGACGCTAGCCAGACGCCAAAACTGAGATGTTACATTCGTGGAGAACAAGTTAACTTTTTGTATGAAGAATTTAAAACTAAAAAAGTTTCTGGCTTAAGTGATTTTAAAAAACAATCTCGGAATATGAAAGAATTTTATATAGAGGACCCTGATGGTCATAAAATATGTTTTGCGTGTCGTGATCAGGAGGTCTAATTTTAGATTAAACCTTCTGATCAAGTTGGGAAAGTCTTAAGCTGCAGGTCTTGCACTTGCTGCTGCTGCTGCGACAGCACACATATTTACAATTCCTCTGGCCGTAGATGATGGGCTTAGAATATGGACTGGTTTATTCATGCCTAATAATAGAGGGCCCACCAGTTGAGCATCACCAAGAGTTCGCATCATATTCAAACCTATATTTGCTGAGTCAAGGTTCGGGAATACCAATAGATTTGCTGGACCTTCAAGTTTGCTATTGGTCATAAACGTATTTCTGACTTCTGGATTTAATGCGGCTTGAATTTGCATTTCTCCATCAGCCATTAGATTGGGTTCGAGTTCATTCAGTAATTCTAAGGCTTCGCGCATTTTTATTGCCGATGGGCTTTTGCGGCTGCCAAATGAGGAATGTGAGACAAATGCAATTCTAGGCTCAATACCAAAATAACGCATTTCTTGGGCAGACAATATCGTTTGTTCGACAATCTGCTCAACTGAAGGGTCCATCGCAATATAACAATCGGTTAAGAATAGAGGGCCTTTAGAATGAATTGCTATTGAAAGCGTTGAGGCTTTTTTCTTGTTTTGCTTTAGACCTATAATATTTAACAGAGGTTTGAGGTGGTCAGGATAATGACCAAATGTTCCACAAATTAATCCATCAGCCTCACCTCTATCGACCATAATAGCTGAAATAACAGTTGTGTTGGTTCTTGTATCAGTTTTTGCAATTTCTGGGGTAATGCCAAATCTCTCAGCTTTGTCCAGATAATGTTTCCAATATGAGTTATAACGTTCATCACTTGCCGGGTTAACGAGTTCAAAGTCTTCGCCAGGTTTTAAATTAATACCATATTGTTCCAGGCGATATTGAATGACATCTGGGCGGCCGATTAGTATTGGCTGAGCTAATTGTTCTTCAATGATTGCTTTGACAGCGAATAAAACTCGTTCATCTTCGCCTTCGGCAAAAACGATTTTTTGAGGTTGTTGTCTTGCGTATTCAAACACGGGACGCATTACCATTCCAGAACGGTATACAAAACGATAAAGATCTTGTCGGTAGCGTTCCAGGTCTGCGATTGGCCTTTTGGCAATGCCTGAGTCCATTGCGGCCTTTGCAACGGCGCAGGAAATATCAATAACAAGTCTTGGATCAAAAGGTTTTGGTATTAAGTAGTCTTTACCAAATTTCTGGCTTTCTCCCCCATATGCAGCAACAGCGATATCAGAGCTGCCAGAACGCGCCAGGTCTGCGATTGCACGGACGCAAGCCTCAACCATGGCATCATTGATATTGTCCGCACCTACATCAAGAGCCCCTCTAAATATATAAGGAAAACACAGAACATTGTTCACCTGGTTTGGGTAATCTGTACGCCCTGTTGCCATGATGATATCGTCCCTAACGGCATGCGCTGTTTCTGGGAGAATTTCGGGGTCTGGGTTTGCAAGAGCAAGTATTATTGGGTTCGGATTCATGCCAGAAAGCATTTCTGGTTTTAAA
This sequence comes from Methyloligellaceae bacterium, assembly GCA_965263345.1. GTDB lineage: Bacteria > Pseudomonadota > Alphaproteobacteria > Rhizobiales > CBDHHC01 > CBDHHC01. Next base: position 1,070,844 of record CBDHHC010000024.1, on the reverse strand, counting down.
ATATTTGCTGCGGACAAGCCTAAGAACATGTCAGCACCTGGCATTACATCCGCCAAAGTACGTTGATTAGTTTCTTGCGCAAAAGCCATTTTTTGTTCTGTGACATCTTCTTCCCGGCCTTTATAGATCAGTCCAATATGATCAACCAGAAAGACATTTTCACGCTTTAGACCAAGCTTTATAAGAAGATTAAGACACGCAATACCGGCTGCTCCGCCTCCTGTTGATACAACCTTAATCTGGTCTATGCTTTTGTTTGCCAGGCGAAGAGCATTTAAAGCTGCCGCAGCTACAACAATTGCCGTTCCGTGCTGGTCATCATGAAAAACAGGTATACCCATTTTTTGCTTCAATGCCTGTTCTACTATGAAGCAGTCTGGAGCTTTAATGTCTTCTAGATTAATCGCACCAAAGGATGGCTCTAAAGCTGCGATTATGTCTATGAGTTTTTCTGGATCACTCTCATTAATCTCTATATCAAAAACATCAATGCCAGCAAATTTTTTGAAAAGAACAGCCTTACCTTCCATTACAGGTTTGGCTGCTAATGGACCGATATTTCCAAGGCCTAGGACTGCGGATCCATTTGTTACTACGGCAACAAGATTTGCTCGTGACGTTAAAAAGGAGGCTTCATCAGGGTTGGTGACAATTTCTTTGCAGGCTTCTGCCACACCCGGGCTGTAGGCAAGTGTTAGATCTCTCTGATTCGCTAGCGGTTTTGTTGCTGTGATAGCAAGTTTTCCTGGTACAGGGTGTTTATGATAATGCAGTGCGCTCTTTGCAAGAGAATCTGACATATTCTAGATGCCTCCAATTTTGTTTTTTTGATACAAGCTTAGTTGATTACAAGAGACAATAACGATTGTTATTATTTAGTGCAAAGGTGAAATAACAATAGATATACTGTTCATCATCAGCCAATGATTACACTTGCGTTACAACATAGAGTACTTGTATGTTTTGTCGCAGATTAAGATAATAATTCTCTCTATCTAAGTTCCATCAAACTTTGATTATTAAAGAAATTTAGTGTCATTAAAAATATGACAATCAGTATCTTAAGTGATAAGTGTGTATGTTTATATCACAATAAATGGCTAAATTAATATATTTACATTAATTATAGTCATTATTACACAAGATTTCACTTTAGGTTTTTGTTTTTGTTTTTTTGGGATATGACTTAACTGAAGTATTTTAGCGGTTGATAGAAAAGAATAGGGTTTTCGACATGTCTTCTCAGTCTAAAGAAAACGTAAATATAGACGCAAAAGAAGAAAAGAAACGGCGATTGGCTGAGGAATTAAGGGAAAATTTGAAGAAGCGCAAAAAACAAACACAATCAAAAAAGTAAATCATATTGATAGCTTCGGATCATGAATAGGCTTTAGGCTTTTAACCAATATTAAAAATTGAAAAATAGGTTACGTTTATGGATAGAATTAAAATTGTAGGTGGTCAGAAATTAAATGGGTGTATTCCAATTAGTGGTGCAAAAAATGCCACTTTACCACTTATGATTGCCAGTCTTTTGACATCTGACACGCTCACTCTTAAGGGGGTGCCTAACCTAGCTGATGTTGCTTTGTTAGCGAGAATTTTGAGGAATCATGGTGTTGATTCTGGTGTTGATGGGAAACGTCCAGGTAAAAACCAGACAGGGGAGACTTTTCATCTCACGGCCCGTGATATCGTCGATACCACAGCACCTTATGAGATGGTTTCTAGAATGAGGGCCAGTTTCTGGGTGCTTGGACCATTACTCGCCCGCTGTGGAAATGCCCGTGTCTCAATGCCTGGAGGATGCGCTATTGGAACTCGTCCGGTTGATTTGCACCTGATGGGACTAGAAGCTTTAGGCGCTGATATTGAACTTGAGGGTGGCTATGTCCTTGCAAAAGCCCCAAAGGGATTACAAGGCGCTCATATTAATTTCCCTAAGGTATCTGTTGGTGCGACACATAATGTATTAATGGCTGCGGTTCTTGCCAAAGGTGAGACGCTTATTGAAAATGCTGCCTGTGAGCCTGAAGTTGGCGATGTTGCTTCATGTTTGGTTAAAATGGGCGCTCAAATAGACGGTATTGGTACGTCTAAATTGAGGATTCAAGGCGTTGATCAGCTGGAAGGAGCTGTGCATACTGTTCTTCCAGATCGCATTGAGGCCGGGACTTATGCTATGGCTGTGGCAGCAACTGGTGGAGATGTTTTTTTAGAAGGCGCGAAAGCGGAGCTCTTGCAATCTGCTCTCGATGTTCTTGAGAAAACAGGTGCTGTTATTGAGACAAGTCAGACTGGAATTAATATATCAAAACAAGATGATGCTATAAAACCTGCTGATATTGAAACCCAACCTTTTCCTGGGTTCCCTACGGATTTACAGGCTCAGTTTATGGCGTTGATGACAGTTGCAAATGGCACATCTGAAGTACTTGAAACAATTTTTGAAAACCGATTTATGCATGTACAAGAATTGGCGCGATTAGGAGCAGATATAAATCTTGAAGGGGAAAAAGCTACAATTCGCGGGGTTCAAGGATTACGTGGTGCCCAAGTGATGGCAACTGATTTGAGAGCTTCTGTGTCTTTGGTAATCGCGGGATTGGTTGCAGAAGGTGAGACTGTTATCAATCGTGTTTATCATTTGGACCGAGGTTTTGAGCGTATTGAAGAAAAATTAGGGCGATGTGGTGCTCAGATTCAGAGGTTAAGCTCATAGTTTTCCCTGGTTTAATGGGATTTTTTACATTGCAAACTCAATTCTTATGCTTGAAATAATTGGAAAAACTCGAATAAATGACACATTTAAAACTCATAGCTCTCGACGATGAAGATCTGAAAATCATATCTGCACATTTGCAAGATGCTGTCTTGAGGGTTGCCGATCTTGCTTACTTGCCTGCTCAGAGTAGATTCGCTACTGTCACAAATAGGTTTAATTGGGAAAAACTTTACGACAAGGATAAAAAAACTCGCCCTGAATATGAAAGGCGGCGTGCTGCTCTTAGATTCGAGCGTGTTCTTGGTGCGCAAGTTCAAAATCTACATGTTCATAATAAAGATGATGTCCTGGAGTTATTGGCAATTCAATTTGAGCCCATTAGTGAGCCAGAGGGTTATATTTCTCTCATTTTTGCTGGAGGTGGTGGGATACGTTTGCATGTGGAATGTATTGAAGCTGAACTCCAAGATTTAGGGGCTGCTTGGGAAACAAAAAATAAACCTGAGCATAAGGAGGTTTTTTGAGGGAAAATCTTGCTGAATTTATTTTTGTATCCATTATAGTCACCTCATTTATATGACGAGCTGCATAATAATGAAATAACAATAGCTCCTATTTTATTGGAGTACATTATGGAGAATATGACGAGCTCAAATACGTCTCGGTTAATAGAAATACATTTAGATGAGGACACAATAGGCCATATTAGTCCCGATGTTACTCATGAGAGACAGGTGGCTATATATGATTTATTGGATCATAATGTCTTTGAAATAGAAGGCAAAGACGCTGGGCCGTATATATTACACCTTAGTATTGTTGAAAAACGCCTCATGTTTCATATTCGTAATGAAGCAGGTCATGTTACAGATCTTATCTTATCCTTATCTCCTTTTAGAAAACTTATTAAAGATTACTTTCTTGTTTGTGAAAGTTATTACGAGGCTATTAAATCAGCTCCACTTGGTCAGATTGAAGCTTATGATATGGGGCGGCGGGGTTTACATGATGAAGCCAGTCGACTTCTTATGGAGAGATTAATGGGGAAGATTAATATAGATTTTGACTCGGCAAGGCGTCTTTTTACGCTCATTTGTGCTTTGCATTGGAAAGGGTGAGTTATTGTGTCGTCCGCAACTGATGACTCTCCTCATTCTGTATTATTTGCGTGTACGATGAATTCTGTGCGTTCGCCAATGGCGTCCAATATATTAAAATATCTTCTTGGTGATAGGATTTACGTACGTTCCGCGGGGGTTAAGGCAGGGGAAGTTGATCATTTTGCCATATCGGTTATGTCAGAGATAGGCATAGATTTATCTCAATATCATCCAAAAACTTTTCAAGATTTAGTGGATACATCCTTTGATCTTGTCATTTCATTGACTCCAGAAGCGCATCATAAAGCTATGGAGTTAACCCGAACAATGGCTGTCGATGTTGAATATTGGCCGACCTTGGATCCGTCCTTGATATCAGGAAGCAGAGAGCAGGTTTTAGCAGCATATCGTGAATGTCGTAATATTTTACTCCAGAAGATTGTTAAACGTTTTGGTGTAAAAAATCCCCCCAAAGTATAATATTTGGCAAATATATATATATTTTGCACATAGTATTTGATCTTACTGAATTTGCATCTTGACATATTCTCATTTGCCTCCTACCAAAATCGAGCATTTGGAAAGAGTGTTATTCTCTATTATGTTAAATTAATTTATTCATGTATGAGAATTTACTTGGTCGTGATACCAAATTACTCTGTTACAATGATAGATAGGATAAAATTATATGTCTAAAGAGGAGTCTCTTAAGTTTGCAGGTGTTGTCACCGAATTGTTGCCTAATGCAACTTTTCGAGTTGAGCTCGAAAATGGCCACGAGATTATAGCTCATACTGCAGGTCGTATGCGTAAAAATAGAATCCGTGTTTTGGCTGGCGATAAGGTGGAAGTTGAAATGACTCCTTATGATCTGACAAAGGGACGGATTATTTTCCGTTTTAAATAAAATAATAATTAATAATAGGTTTTAGGTTTCTATCGGAGGTCAGTATGGCCAAACAAGTCAGGAAAAATCTAGCAAGACGGAAGTTAATTCTTGCAAGTGCTTCTCCACGTCGTTTGGCTTTATTACAACAGGCCGGAATAGAGCCTTATGCTTTACGTCCAGCTGAAATAGATGAGACACCTAAAAAGGGTGAATTGCCGCGCACGATGGTTAAACGTTTAGCGAAGGCGAAGGCTTTTGCTGCGCGTGACTCACTGGCCGGCGAGGAAGATCTCAGGGAAACTTATATTCTGGCGGCAGATACGACTGTTGCTGTTGGTCGCAGGATTGTGACTAAACCTGAATTAGTCGATGAAGCAACCGGGGCTCTAAGGTTGCTTTCGGGACGTGCTCATAAAGTTTATACTGGTGTTGGGCTGATTTTACCAAATGGTAATTATCGTCAGCGTGTTGTTGAAACACGTGTTAGATTTAAACGTTTAAGCGATAAAGAAATGGACAGCTATCTTTCATCACGTGAGTGGCGTGGTAAAGCTGGTGGATATGCGATCCAAGGGTTGGCTGGGACATTTGTACAAAAGCTGGTTGGATCTTATACAAATGTTGTAGGTTTGCCTCTTACTGAAGTGGTCGCTATGCTGCAAAGTGAAGGATTTCATGTCTATTTTAATTGGTTAAAACAAGCGGAGCTGGAGCTTGATTAGGTATGAATTATCGACAACCTAATAATGATAATCAGTCAAAAAGCCTGAATAGAACGACAATTACAGATGACTTAGAGGTCAAAGCGAATAGTTATTGTCCTATGTGTGGGCAAAAGACCGTTCAAAAATATCGTCCTTTTTGCTCAAAACGTTGCGCAGATCTTGATCTTGGTAAGTGGTTAGACGGAAATTATTATATTGCTGGTAGTAATGACGCGGAGGAAGATGGTTCTTTACCCTTTTCTGAGCAAAATTATGCAGAAAAAAGTGAAGAAAGTTCATAAATTAGCATCTTGCGACTCGACATTTTCTCCAGAATTTCTTATAAGCCAGTTCTGCTTATTTGTTCTTATTCATTCAAGAACTGTCTTGTATAGGTCAACACCTTCAAGTGATATGCCCAGGTAGCTCAGTTGGTAGAGCAGCGGATTGAAAATCCGCGTGTCGGTGGTTCGATTCCGCCCCTGGGCACCATTTGCCATAAACATGGCTGTGCATACACTACCTAACTCCCTGAAAATATATCAATTTTTTCCTAATACGCTGATTGTCCAGCGGGAAGCTTTTGTTATTGGTCAAAGTTATTATGGTTTATCTTTGTGTAAGATCAAGTCTGTTTTTGAGACTCTGTGCGCGCATGCAGGTTGACAGGAAGATTATCAATGGTTTGGTTGAGGTTTTAATGTTTTATCAACCATAACACAGAAAGAATATATGCCCAGGAAAAAAGTCCTTGACACCGTAACGGTGCTGTGGTAGGGTTATGGCATAATCGAGAGACTTTTAAGAAAACCTCATTATAAGAAAACTCCAAGTAAGCAAGGAAGGGGATTTCCAACCTACTTCCTTGGTAATAATCTTGCGTAATCTGGAGTTGGATCTGCATTTGTGTTTTTGTTCATATTGCATGTAAAGGCTTCTTGGATCATATAATCTAACAATTCAGAAAAGATGATTGGTTCGTCCAGGGCTTCCCAGAGGAAGTAGCCAAAGGAGCCTGGGCAGGGGTTGATTTCGTTGAGCCAGATTTCGCCTGTGATTTTGTCTGAGATGTAATCTATGCGTGGGGCGCCTGTTCCACCGATTGCTTCAAAAGCTGTTTTTGACCATTGTCTGATGTTGTTTTCTAACTCTTCAGGCAAGTCTGGGTTTATTTCTCTGGTGAGAGAGAGCATGCCTTCGCTGGCTTGGGTTTGGCCTGGAGTTTTGGTGCCTTCACCTTTGGTGCCGCCTGCGCAATATTTTTCGCTGAAGTCTAAGAGTTCTTCTTGTGTTTTTGGTTTTTCGATGGCTGAGGTGGTTGTTTCACCTGTGACGCCTGAGACAGCCACATTATATTCGACCATATTTTCAATGAAAGGCTCCAGGATGGCTTCATTATCATATTTGAAGATTTCCGGCAGGGTTGCGAGAATTTCGTCAGTGTTATTGACCTTTGCGACACCAATACTGCTGCCAAGATGGGCTGGTTTTAGAATGAGTGGGAAGGTCATTCCTTGCAGTTTTTCATTCAAAACATCTTCTGGGATAAGCAGGCCTTCTTTTGGTTTTTTTAGATGAGCATGAGGAAGCAAAGGAATACCGGTTTTGCTTAAGAAATTTTTGGTGCCAGCTTTGTCCATTAATACGCTTGCTGCCATGACACGCATGCCTGTGTAAGGGGTAGCTGAGAGTTCAAAAAGGCCTTGAAAGCAGCCATCTTCGCCGTTTTTGCCGTGAAATGCTGGGATTACAGCGTCAATATTCCATTTTTTTCTTTTGCCGAGTAGTTTATCGGTTTGTTCAATGAGTTGATGTTGGCTGTTTTCTTTGCCGAGATACACTTGGTGAAGTTTGTTAAAATCACTTGCGCTGGGGATATAAAAGTCTCGATTTTCCAGGCCTTCGCCGATCCACCATTTGCCATCAAAGGAGACATAGACTGGAATTGGGGTGTATTTTTCTGTATCCAGTGCTGAAACAACCTGAAGCCCTGTGATGATGCTGACATCATGTTCAGGAGATTGACCGCCAAAGAAAACTGCTATGTTCTTTTTTGTTTCTGACATTGTATGAACCGCTTAAGTTATTATTATTACTAGATTTTTATAATAAAAGACCTTTTTTCTCTATTTTATGAAGATCTAAGTTCTGCTTCATATCATGATATATTGTTTGATAAAAACAATAAATTTTCATAGAGAAAATCTGTAGAAATACTAGATTATGGAATATTTGACTTCTCTTATATTTCTCGTAGTGATTGCAAAAACTGGTCTTACAATCAACATATTTTTGAAAGCTTAAGGTATATGGTTAAGATCTCTGCGTAACAATAGCTATTGAATATTAAGGTGTTAGATCAATATGCTATAGAATTCTTGATCTTAACAAGCTATAGACTTAAATCACACTCTTTGGATATTGGAATATTTCAGATATAAGACTATTCGCCGTAGAAAATGATTGCGGCTCAAATAACTTTCCTGAGGCTGATAAGAATGTTGCATAAAAATGATGAGCCATTCAAATATGAGTACATTGAAACAAATACAGATAGGGTGTTTGTTTGGGCGCATGGTTGGGGTGCGAATAGAACTGTCTTTCTGCCAATCATAGAGTCTATTCGGAATTTTGGGTCGCATATTCTTATAGATTTTCCTGGCTTTGGGGAAACGCCTGCGCCTTCAAGCGATTGGGGGACTTTAGATTATGCGGATGCTACAGCTACTTTTTTGAAAGAACAGTTTCCGAATAAAACATTTATCTGGGTTGGGCATTCTTTTGGGTGCCGCGTTGGTGTTCAGATTGGGGCGAAATATCCGGAGCTCTTTGAAAAGATGTTGTTTATTGCAGGGGCTGGGTTGCCACGCAAAAGAAGTCTGGCTGGAGCTGTAAAAGTTAAGGGTAAAATTTACACTTATAAGGCTTTAAAGAAGGTTGCTCCTCTTATTGGATTGAGCACTGAGGCTTTAAGAGACCGGTTTGGAAGTGCAGATTATAAAAGTGCCGGCAATATGAGGAACATTTTAACAAAAGTCGTTCGTGAAGACTTATCTGATGTGGCTGAAAAGATATCTTGCCCAGTTAAATTGATTTATGGCTCAGATGATGTGGATACGCCACCAGAAATTGGTGAGCGGTATGCCCGTTTGATTAAGACTTCAGAATTTGTTCTTATCAATGGAGAGGATCATAATTCCATTTTAGATAAGGGCAGGCATCAAGTAGTAAAACATATAAAACAATTCATAAGTTAAACCAATGACAGAATTTTCTCTATTTATCGCCCTTATTGCCTTTCTTGTTTTTGTCTATAAGAGGCAGTTAAGGTATCTTCATATTTTCCAGCAGGAGGAATATGATAATCCCAGGTTTTTGAGTTGGATTTTTAGAACTCATTCTTATGATAAGCGGCTTTCTTTGATCGTTATTGTTGTTGCAATTGCAGCTCTAACGATTGGCCCTCTTTACATATTCTATTTTGCACTTGCAGTTTTATTTTTGGTTTTTTCATATCTTGAGCCTAATCCTCTTCAATTGGCGAAAAAGAAACTTGTACTTACACAAAGGGCCAATCGAATTTTCAGGTTGTCTTTGGTTTTGAATTTGGTTGTGTTGTTGGAATTGTATTTTCAGTCTTTCTTTTTCTTTTTGGTTTGTGTGCATTTCATTCCAGTCACACTTATGATTGCGAATATGTTGTTGAGACCATTAGAGAAGAGCATTCAAGATAAATTTAAGAATGAAGCGGTTACTAAGTTTGAAAGAATTCAACCAGAGACGATTGCGATTACGGGTTCATTTGGGAAGACATCAACGAAGCTCGTTCTTGGGCATATTCTGCAATTAAATACTCATGCTTATTTTCCCCCAGGAAGTATTAATACGGTTATGGGAATTACCCGTATGATCCGCGAAAAAATGGCGGATAATTGTAAGTATTTTGTGACCGAAATGGGTGCTTATGGCGAAGGGTCTATTAATAGGCTGTGTGATTTCACACCGCCAGATCATGGTATTATTACGGCAATTGGTGCTGCCCATTTTGAGCGTTTTAAAGATCTTGAGACAACTGCAAAAGCGAAGTTTGAGCTGGCAACTCGTGTCATTAGCCGTGGCGGGAAAGTTGTTATTGCGGAAGGTGTGTTGAATTCAAATTATGCGAAGACCTATGTCAAAGATAAAAGAGAACATTTTATTATTGTTGGAGAAGGCGATGATGTCGATGCCAAGATCATGTCAGTTGAACAAACTGAGAAGGGTATTGGTATTGACATAAATTATAATGGTGAGACTTATTCAATATCGGCTCCAATCTTTGGGAAGCATCATGCGAGTAATATTAGTCTTGCATTTGTTATGGCTTGCTTTATTGGCATTAAGCCGGAGATGATTAAAGTTGCTTTGAAATCTACACCTCAAATCAAGCATCGGTTAGAGGTTAAGTCCTATATTAATGGGAGCCAGGTGATTGATGATGCCTATAACTCTAATCCGCAAGGGTTTAGAAATGCTATAAATCTTCTTGATTTGTTGAATACGAAAAATGGAAGAAAAATTCTTGTCACGCCAGGAATGGTGGAATTGGGTGACCTTCATGATAAAGAGCATACAGAAATTGGTCGTATTGCTTCAGAAAAGGTTGATATTACGCTTCTGATTAAAGGGGAGAGAATTCCTACATTTGCGGACGCTTATAATAACTCAAAAAATGGTGCTGAATTGATTGAGTTGCCATCTTTTGAAGATGCTAAAGCCTGGCTACAAGAGAATGTTACGGCTGCTGATGTTGTGTTGCTTGAAAATGATTTGCCTGATTTATATGAGCAGAAACTTACGTTATGACCTCGTTTGAGCACAAAATTTATAGTTTTTTAGGAGATGTTCTTTCTCTACAATCTCAGCCAGATGAGAGTGCAGAGCAGTTATCCCAAGTGCTTTATGGAGAACAGTTACATATTGTTGATATTGATAGAGACTGGAAAAAATGTGAGCATATTGAAAGTGGTCTTACAGGTTTTTTACGCAGTGATGAGTTATCAGAAAACCTTGTAGATAGTACGCATGTCGTGAATGTTCCTTATGCCTATCTTTATGAAAGACCGGAACATGAAAGTCCAACGACAAGAATTCTTTCTATGAATTCCCATATTCAACTTACAGGTCAGTCAAAACCATTAATATTTCCCTCTGGGTCTTTCAGTGCAACTGTGGAAGAGCTTAGCAGCGGGGAATGGATTATTACAAAAGCTGTTGATGATGTGGGGCAGTATTCGACCGATCCGTTTCTGATTGCCAATCAACTTATGAATACGCCTTATTTATATGGAGGTCGCTCGTATTTGGGATTGGATGAAGGTGGTCTTATCGAAGTTGTTTTAAGACGTTGCGGATTTTCTATACCGCATATGAGGGAAAATGAGTTGCGAAATTATTTTGATGGGCTGTCAGAAGATCATCAATTACTTAAATTTTTGAAGAGTCAGAATTTTGATTTTGACAGATTAGGGTTTGTGTCTGACGATCATCAGATAATATATGCCAGCACTGATGAGATGTGTGTTGTCAATCAAACTGTTTAAGATTCATTTTTAAGACTATTATATATCTCCAAAGAGCATTGAGCGATTTCATTTGAAGTTAGTGTCGAGTCAGATTCATTATCGCATAAGAATGCTATTGAATAGTGTATATTCTCATCCTTTACTATGCCAACATTATTGACAACCCCTTCAAGACTTCCTGTTTTATGCGCGATGATAGCTGAGTCGGGGAGGAGCGCTGGAATACGGTTATTTCTTAGGTTATTTTCCATGGCTGTAATAATAGGACGATATTTTTCATGATTTAATAGGTGATCTAAAATAAGCATTGTATCATTAGATGTTAATAGGTTTGCACGATTTAAGGGACCCAATTCGACTTCTGTAAAGCCAGCTGCCATTTGTGCATTATCTGAGCATCCGCAGTTTTTTAAAACAGTATTTGTATCTTCAAAACTCACTAGATCATTTATGACAACGATCATGGGGTTATCACTGGTGATTAATGCCAGCGCTGCTATTTCAGATAGCATTAATTCTGTTTCTGGTGAAAAAGCGTTAAGTAAAGAAACGTAACGTGTTTTTGGAAAATCAGAGATTTTTAATTTTTGATGCAAATTAATAGAGCCTGCCTCATGTGCATCATAAAGGGCTATAATAAGGGGGACTTTCATCACACTGGCGACAGGTCGTAAGATCGTTCCATTTGTGCTGATAACATTGCTATGTGTTTTTAGGTTTTTGAAACTGACGCTTCTTCCTGGATTGCTCTGGCAAAACTGTTCAATGACTTTTAATATGTGGTCGTTGTTCATTCTGGCCCTAATAAAAATTTGTTTGCTCTATCTATGACAACATTGTGTGAAATGTTGATTATGTCAATTGAGTTGTTTTAAATCGTGGTTTGTCATTCGTTCTGGGGGCTTTTTATGACTATACCATATTCAAGCCATTATTGCGCCTAATAGAAATAAGCGGGGGAGCGTAAGGAGACGGTACTTATGCAAAAAAAATATTGTTTTATTATTTCTTTTATCTGTGTTGTTTTTGCGATTTCTTTGCAGGCTAGCATTTCAAACGCTGATATTTCTGGTATTGATGAGAAACTATATCTCCAAAAGGTGCAATTTGGATCTGTTGGATTATGTAAGAAGCTATGTTTTAAACGTTATGGCAGTTATGTCTCTTATAAGTATAAAGCCTGTATGAGGTATCATTGCCAAAAAGGCTATAATGATCATCATTGTGAGAAGCAGGAACATAAATGCGCGAAGCACTATAAGAAACATTCGAAAAAATTTGATCATTGTATGAAAAAACATGACTGCTAGCTCTTTATAGAAAAGAGCTAGTTTGATGCGCTTGAGTGGTGTTGCCTTTACGTTTGATAGTATTTAGACAGGTTTGATCAGCACATGTTTTTTCTTACCAACGGATAGTTTGATCAAACCTTCGTCAGTCAGGTTATCTAATGTCAGTTGTGTTTTGACATCTGATATCGAATGATCATTTATTTTTGCGGCACCACCTTGAACATGTCTTCTGGCTTCACTGTTTGTATTTGCCAAGCCAGCTTGTACGAGAGCATTCAGAAGGCCGATGCCTTGTGAAATTTCATCTTTAGTGATTTCAATAGTTGGTAAACCTTCTGAGATTTTACCTTTTTCGAAAGCTTCTAAAGCAGTTTTGGCAGCATTTTCTGCAGCTTCTTTGCCGTGTGCCATTGTCGTTGCTTCTGTGGCCAAGATCTTTTTGGCTTCGTTTATTTCAGCTCCTTCGAGGTTCTTAAGACGTTCGATTTCGTCAAGAGGGAGTTCTGTAAATAGCTTTAAAAATTTTCCAACATCTGCGTCTTCTGTGTTTCTCCAGAATTGCCAGTAATCATATGGGCTGAGCATATCTTCATTGAGCCAGACAGCTCCAGCTGCTGTTTTACCCATTTTTGCGCCAGTAGATGTTGTTAAAAGAGGAGCTGTTAAGCCGTAAACTTCAGAACCATCAATTCTTCTTGTTAAGTCTATACCATTGATGATATTGCCCCATTGGTCTGAGCCGCCCATTTGTAAGGTGCAATTATAATTTTTTTTCAGCTCTAGAAAATCATAGGCTTGTAAGAGCATGTAATTAAACTCAAGGAATGTGAGAGGTTGTTCACGTTCCAGTCTTAGTTTAACTGAGTCAAATGTAAGCATTCTATTGATTGTAAAGTGGGGACCATAATCTCTAAGGAAATCAATATATTCTAGCTTATCTAACCATTCTGCATTATTGACCATAATTGCGTCTGTTGGTCCATCTCCAAAGGTTAAGAATTTTTCAAAAACCTTTTTGATGCCAGACATATTTTCGTTAATTTTATCTTCAGTGAGCAACTGACGCGACTCATCTTTACCGGATGGGTCTCCTACTTTTGTTGTTCCTCCACCCATGAGGACGACAGGTTTATGTCCTGCTTGCTGCATTTTTCGCAAGATCATTATAACAAGCAAGCTGCCAACATGTAGACTTGAGGCTGTGCAATCAAAGCCAATATACCCAGTGATGATGTCGCTTTTTGCTTTAGAATCAAGAGCCTGATCATCTGTGCATTGATGTATAAATCCACGTGAACTCAATTCGTTTAAAAAGTCTGACTTGTAATTGGCCATAATATTTACTTCATTCTTGCTTAGGTTTTGTATATCAGTAGAAAAGTTTTGTATGTGTATGCGATGTGGCACAAAATTAATCATATTCTTATGATTAACTATTAAGACACCTTCTTATGTGCCTCAGTCCATATACCAGTCGTTGGTATATGTCGTATTTGTTAATTTCGCAATGTTTGACATTCGTTTTCTGAGAGATTTTTTATGAAAGATATGCTGACAGCCCTTGGACTTATGAGTGGCACTTCTATGGATGGTATTGATATTGCCCTTTTGAAAACAAATGGTGAAATCATTGAGTCTTTTGGGCCAACACAGTTTACCCCTTATCCCATAGAGTTGCGTAACATTATCGAACATGCCTTAATTGAAGCCAAGCAAATACAAAATAGGTTTGATCGTCCTGGCCAGCTTTCTCATGTTGAGGGGGCAATTACTAAAGCACATATCGAAGCTATTAAATCATTTTTATCAAATCAAAGAATTTCGGTTGAAGCCCTTGATATCATAGGCTTTCATGGTCAAACAGTACGTCATGATCCAGAAAAATCCCTTACGATCCAGTTGGGAATAGGTCCACAAATTCATAAATTTTTTGGTGTGCCAGTTGTTTATGACCTTCGAGCACATGATGTGGAGAATGGTGGGCAAGGGGCTCCTTTGGTTCCTGTTTATCATACGGCTCTGGCTGACTTCTCCAGAATACCTCGGCCTGCAGTTATCGTAAATATCGGAGGGGTCGCAAATGTTACATGGATTGGGCATCGTGGAGAATTGCTGGCCTTTGATACAGGTCCTGGTAATGCATTGATTGATGATTGGGTCAATAAACATACTGGAAAACTTATGGATATTGACGGTTTAATTGCAGGGGCTGGTCGTGTTAATCAGGATAGATTGGCTACTTTAATGCGTCACCCATTTTTTGATATTCGTCCGCCAAAATCCTTAGATCGAGGTGATTTTAACTATCAGCCAGTTGAAAGGCTCAGTCTGGAAGATGGTGCCGCAACATTGACAGCTTTTACAGCGCATAGTTTGGCATCCAGTATTAAACATATGCCAGAATTCCCCAGAATATGGGTTCTAACAGGTGGTGGAGTGTCTAATCCGGTATTTTGTGGTATGTTCAAGCATGCTATTCAAAATTATGGTGTCACCGAGGTTCGACTAGCGCATGAATTAGGATGGAATACAAATTTCATTGAAGCACAAGCTTTTGCATATCTTGCGACCCGTTCTATGAAAAAATATCCTATTACATTCCCCGGAACTACGGGGGTTGAACAACCGTTATCAGGTGGTGTTGTCGTCACTGGTTAGTGTCTGTGTAAGGTTTTCTGGTAAAAGTAAGTTTTTTTAATTTTCAGGTTTGTTTTATTTATGTGTTTTCTGATATTTTTTCTCAATTTGAAGTATTTTCATGTTTTTTTGTGTTTTAGGGGCGATATTTTTTCTTAAATATACTTCTTGTTGTATATTCTGGGGTTGATTCTTTAGTTTTTATGCTCTTGTTTATGTTTAATATGTTTGGAGAATATTTGTTTTAACTTGTTGTTTTTTAAAGTAAGCTGCTGGAAACCATAAAAAAAATCAAACTTTTCATTTTAAAATTAGTTGCTATTCTTGTTCCTTAAATAGACAAATTTATTGGGTTATGTGTCAGAATGCATTATATGATTATGTTAAGCTGCTAGTAAATCTGTATATGATGTTCTGTTTTGCATATTTAGTTTAAATATGTCTCTCATTTGTTTAAGAAAATTAAAGCGGTTAAGTTGAAAAACGAGTTAAGTGAGGCAATATGAAAGTTCAGCAACCCCTGATTCAAGGTTCTGAGCAAAGCTATAAGTTGAGCCACTGGGTTGAACCAATACATATTAGAGGTATTGGTAGGGAACTTGCTGACTTAACGCACCAAATCGACAGTGTCGGAGAGCAATTAGCTGGCATTTTAAGTGGCCAGCTTGAATTGCTCGTTCGTAAACTGCTATCAGAAATTGCAACAGGAAATTGTAAAATTGCGGTTCTAGGGCAGCCAAAATCTGGTAAGACGACTCTGGTAAATTCTCTTATTGGAAATAAGAATCTGCTTCCTGTGGATCTGGCACCATGTACGAGTGCCGTAACTCGGATACATATGGGGCGTCCTGGTGCGCCTAAATATGGATTTCAAGCTCATTTCTTTAGTTCTGAAGAATGGGATATTATTCTTAAAAAAGGCAAAGTGCCAGAATCATCTAGTTCGCATGAGTCCAAAATCCCAAGAGAGCTTTTTGAACAACATTCGTCCGAACTTGATGAACGTGCGCGTGCTCGTTTGGGTGATGATTACACAAGTCTGCTGGGGCGTGGTCATAGTTATGATGTTGTGAATTTAGAAGTTTTACAAAAATATCTCGCTGCGGGATCTGAGGAGTTGCCTATCGGTGGAGCAGAAATTGGCAAATACGCTGATGTCACTAAGTATGCCGATTTGTTTTTACCACAAGAACCTTTTGCATTTCCAGTTACACTTATCGATACTCCTGGTACAGATGACCCCCTTCTTATGCGTGATGAAATTACCAGGCAAAATTTGCAAGCAGATATTTTTATTCTCGTTTTGACTGCTCATACTCAACTTTCTGATGCAGACCTCTCGCTTATTCGTATTCTTCATGGTTTGCGCAAAGAGAGATTGGTCATTTTTGTAAATCGCATTGATGAACTTTCATTTGTGAGTGCTGATGCTGAGAGTATTTTTCATTATATTCGTCACCAGATTGATCATGAGTTCCCAGGGTATAATATTCCGATTATTTTAGGTAGTGCGAATTGGAGTAATATGTCTTTAAGATCAGGAGAGCAAATTGATTTTGAGGCATTAAACCAGTCCTTATTGCCTTATGCGCGTGAAGTTGGCGTTATTTCTGGCGATAATGGCTTTAATATTAATGCGGAAAGTGAGATTGATCGCAAGTTTCTTGCTTATGTCCTTGAATTTTCCTCTGGAATGCCTCGTCTATCGAACGTTATTTCATCTCAGATGCTTACCAGCAAACATGCGGAAAATTTAGCAAAAGTTGTGCGAACATTAAGAACTGTTAGCAAAGGCGTGATGGCAACTGTTCGACAAAAGTCGAATAGTATGGAAGTTTCATCATCACAGAATGCGACAGGGATAAGTTCTTATAATTCTGAGAAACTCAATCAGAGTATTCAGGATACCAAAAGGCTTTTAGAAAAAGTTAAAGATGAGATTAATGTTAGAATTCAAAAGAAACTCAAATTAGCTTCACAACAGCTTGATGATATTCTAGATGATTTCGTCGAAGGACAAACTTACGAGTTACGGCAAGTTATTCGTACTTGTCATCATATCGATAAATGGTATGTGAATGTTGCTGCAATACGCAATAGAATTGAAAAATGTTGTAATGATAATTTTGAGATTTTAAGAAATGATTTTGATAAGCTTCAGATCGAAGCTTTAAAAAGGTTAAAGCAAATCTTCAGCGAGACTTATGGTATCGACAAAGAACAGATTCCCACCAGTCCTATTATGGTAGGAAATTGGGAAATGCCATTGGATGCTCTTAGCCAAGTCGTGGCGTTAGATTTGAAAGGTGCTTGGTGGGACTTTATCAAGAGTGAGTCTGCGACTACAGAAGCAAAGTGTGAAAAGCTTGGCAAGTTAATTCGTCAAGATTTCTCGCAGATAAATAATGATCTTATTGAAAGTGCAGATAATGAACTGCAAAAGTATCTTGATGAACTTTTGAAACAGTTCTTTACTACTGCGACTGGTGTCTTAGAAGAAAAACAAAATAATTCCAGTAATACTGATAATTCTAAGCAAGATATCAAATTATTATCACAACCTAAGAATACAATAGCAAATCAAGTTCCTTCTCTTAATGGAGGGAATGATGCTGAGTATGAACCTAAAGATCTTCTTGGTAAATGTGAAAATATTGAAAATAATTTGAAACAACTGGAAGAAATTTGTTTGAAGCCGTACAAGTTATCTGAAAGTGTGGCACCTTAAGCTTCCAGATAAAGTTAATAGAAATTCCATTCTGGCGCGTAAAGATGGTTGAAAAAGTAGATTATAAATATAAAGCATTTGTTTCTTATTGTCATAAAGATACTAAATTTGCTGATAAAATCATCAGGACTTTAGCTGGAGATAATGGTACATCTGAAGGTTCACAGAATTTAATTGCAAAAACCTTACAGCCAATTTTCAAAGATAAAAGTGCTATTCCCTTTGGTCAGATACTCAGCCCTAAAACGATACAGGAGTTGAAATCCTCAGCATATCTTATTGTATTATGTTCTCCCAATGCAGCTGAGAATCCTGATGTGTATGAAGAGATACGCGTTTTTAAACTTTTGGGTCGAGCCCAAGAAATCATACCATTAATTCTTTATGGAGAAGCGGGGAACCCTGAAAAAGAGTGCTTACCCCCCTCGCTTCGTTATAAAGTCGATGAGAAGGGAAAAGTTTCTAACGAACCTGATGTTATTCAAACTATTGATATCCGCGATCATGGAGATAAATTGCTTGAGTCAATTGCGAGAATTAAGAATAAACAGGGGCCGCAAAAGTCCTTGGTTGTAACACAGTCTCCTATAAAGTTAGAAGCCGAGCCGATTATTGAAAATAAAGATAATTTAAGAGAGGCCAGGGTCGCTGCTTTTAAGAAAAAAGTAGAAGCTCATAAGAAATCTCTTGCAGAAGAAACTGAGTTTGAAGAAATTCAAGAGCACTCTAACCCTACTGCACCAAAGGATATAGAGCAGAGAAATTTAATAGACAGGGGATATAATAAAATTAGAGAGTTGGCTATAGAAGCTAAAGTTGTTGGCTCTCGCCCACTTGTTGAAGTTGATGAAGCCAAAGAGATTGCTGTTTCTCAACCCATCACTTGGATTAAAAAATATTATTATATCATACCTGCATGTATTGCTATTTTTCTTGTAGCCTTTGGTTTGAGTTATAGTTTGTTCTTATCAAAACAGGTTTCTAATAAAGTTGATAATGCAATCTTACCACTTATGGTTAGATATGCTTCAACAGACGCTCAAAATCAAAATAATTTACCCGCAATTTCAAAAGGTTTGAAGCAAACATTTTACTCAATTATTGAATTTTCAAATTTAGACCACAGGCATATTGAAGTTTTGCAATTGTTAAATGGGGGAAGGCCACAAGAGGCCGAAATTTTACTTAAAAATATTGCGGATAATATGCTTGGTGCAAATACAAGTGAAATAGCTGCCCAAGCTTATCGTAATTATGCCGTTATCGCTTCACTCAATAACGTTAAGCGAGCTGTTCAACCCTTTGCTCGAGCTGCGAAGCTACAACCCTCTCATGCACCAGGTATGTTTTGGCATGGGTGGATGCAAAAAACATATGGTTCGCGCCAAGAAGCAAGACGTGCATTCAGCAAAGCGATGACCAGCGATAGAACAACTCAGAATAACTGGTTTATAAATAATGCTCGTTTGTCTCTGTGGGATTTAGACAAATTGCAGCAAGATAATGTTATCGACAATGTTGATAAAAGACAAAAACTAATTGCTGTAGAACGTTTACGCTATGCTGAGATAAAATCACGAGATGATAAGGCTAGTGAATTGGAAAATAGTGCAGATACCTTAGTTTCACTTGGGAGTTTGTCTGAGGCTCTTAAACAATATAATTCTGCTTTATTTATCCGACTTAATTTAGTTAAACTTCAACCACATGATCAGAAAAGATTGCTTGATGTTTTTGAGTTGCATAACAAACTTGCCTCAATCATGGTGGATCAAACTGATTTAAATGGTGCAGCTTCAAGGTATCTTGCAGCAATAACTGTTATTGATAGGCTTCTAGTTAAAGATCCACAAAGCAATACGTTACGTTTACATCAAGTCAAAACTCACCAAAAACTTGCTGCTGTCAAAATGGCGAACAAAGAGAATAATGAAGCTCTAAGACTGATTACAAAAGCGCTTATTATTTCTCGTCCAATTGCTGAAACAACAAAAGATAAGACATGGGTCAAAGTCTATCAAGGGTTAGAGAAGCAAGTCAAACTACTCAATATAATTTTAGCACGTGAGAGCGGCAGAGGATAATTTCTAAGCCTATATTTTCTTCTTTATATCACAGAGTTTTGAGAAAGTGTGATTTTACTTGTGTATAGAGGCAGGTTTACATTTTGATAGTTCCCGCAACAATCAATATGAATGTTTCTGTTTATGCATAAGATAAAACTCATTTTATGTGTCGTATTATTGAGTTTCAATATAATGACAGCGAATGCTTTTGCACAAAAGCAAACTTTTTCTGGGAAAGAAGCTCCGCAGATTCTGTGGCATCCATGGACATTGGATGTATTTGATAAAGCTAAATCAGAAAAACGATATGTTTTACTCGACCTTTATGCAAAATGGTGCCATTGGTGCCATTTTATGGAGCGAAGAACATATGCACATCCCGTCATTAGAAAAATGGTGCATGACGGTTATTTGGCAGTAAAAGCTGACCAGGATGCTCATCCTGATCTTGGTTCTCGTTATGGAGATTGGGGTTGGCCAGCCACAATCATCTTTGATTCTGAAGGCAATGAAGTTGCAAAACTCCAAGGGTTTTTAAGACCGAGCTCAATGGCTCAAATTTTGTATACCATACGTCATCATCCAGATAGAGTGCCCGCTTTACGAAAAGAAACAGAAATTAAACGAGGTGATAAACTGTTTTTGAATGATCAACAGAAACAGAAAATTTTAACATTACTTGAAGAAACATATGATGTTGAGCATGGCGGTTGGGGACGCAGATTAAAGTTTTTACAGCCAGAAGTTATTGAGTATGCAATGGATCAAGCCCGTTTAGGGAATGTTAAAATGCGAGAGCGTGTTCTTGAAACACTTGATGCTGCTTTATCCCTTATGGATCAGGAATGGGGAGGGGTGTATCAGTATTCTCATGAGCGAGATTGGTCTGCACCGCATTATGAAAAGATAATGTGGTCTCAGGTGAAGGCTATTGAGTTATATTCATATGCATATTCTTTATTTGGAAAAGATAAGTATTTGAAAGCTGCTCGTAAAGTTTCTGATTACCTTATCAATTATTTGTTGGGTCAAAATGGAGCATTCTATACAAGCCAGGATGCTGATGTGGATGAGAAGATTCTTGGAAAAGAGTTTTATCAACTAACTGCAGAGAAACGTAAGGCGCTCGGCAAGTTTCCAAAAATAGATAAAAATCAATATGCTCGTGAAAATGGTTGGGCAATTTCAGGGTTACTTGCGTTGCACCGTGTGACTGGTGATGCGGAGTTGCTCAAAATATCCAAGAAAGTTGCCAAATGGGTAATTGATAATAGGTCCTTGAATAATGGTGGATTTCAGCATGGTGAAAATGATAAAGGCGGTCCTTTTTTATCTGATAATCTTGCAATGTCCAAGGCTTTTCTTGATCTTTACTCTGCTTCAGGAGATGAAGAATGGCTGAAACTTTCTGCCAAGACAGCGGGCTTTATCTCAGCGACTTTTAAATATGAGGTTGCGGGATATATAACAACTAAGACACCCTCAGCAAAAACAGGTGTGTTTCAAAAACCTTTTTTGAATATTGAAGAGAATATTCGCTTTGTTCGTCTTTCAAATGCTATTTACCGTACTTTAGGAGAAAAGCGTTTTAAGAAAATAGCTAAGCATGCAATGACTTATCTGGCGACTGATGCGATAACGAACAGGCGGAGATTCTTATTAGGTGTGATCTTGGCTGATCAGGAGTTGAGTGTTGAACCTGCTCATATTACCGTCGTAGGATCAAAGACTGATCCTCAAGCTAAAGCGTTACATGTTGCTGCTTTGAAACTTGCATTACCATATAAGCGGGTTGATTGGTGGGACCCTTCTCAGGGGCCTATGTTAAATCAGGATGTAAAATATCCTGAGCTTGAGACAGCTGCTGTTTTTGCTTGTGCTAATCAGATTTGTTCTCTGCCCGTTTATGAGCCTGCTGACTTAAGGCCCGTCGTTGCACGGATGATGAAACAGAGAGTTGTTAGGCGTTCTGAACAATAGTTTTTTTTATATAACTTATTGACACTTATTTTAACTGAGACATAATGAATGTGGTGGCTCCGGCTTTACAAGGAGCGTATTGACAAAGGTTTCGCTATCATCCAAGCAAGATGGGTCAGCAGATTGCCAATCTGGACAACCGTTCTCCATATCGGTTAAGCTGCGGGGTCACCAGCATTAATTTATAAGAATAATTTGTGATTATGTATAATAGAGAAATTATTATTCGAGATACGCATCGTGGCCTCTGGTATGAAGATGGTGTTATGGTGAAGGTTCTTGATGCCGGTAAGTATAAGATTCCAAAGCCTCCTGGAAAATTATGGGGACAAGGGCGACCAACAGTTGATGTTGTCATTGTTGATGTGCGTGAAAGAGAACTTACAATTAAAGGGCAGGAAATCCTCACAGCTGACAAAGTTGCCATTCGTGTGAGTATTATTGTTCAGTTTCGTGTAATTGATCCAAAAGCTGCGGTTCATGAAGTTGAGAATTACGAAGATCGGCTTTACAGTGATGTTCAGCTTGCTGCACGTCGTTCCTTAGCGTCTATGACATTAGAGGATATTCTTACCAATAGAAATCGTCTTAGTGAAGATATTTTGCGTGATGTTAAAGAAATTGCAGCACGTTATGGAGTGTTGATTCTACGAGCAGATGTAAAAGATTTAATCTTTCCTGGGAATTTACAAGAAATTATGAATAAAGTTCTTGCTGCTGAAAGAACCAGTCAGGCACAGCTTGTTGAAGCAAGAACCAAGGCAGAAACACAGCAGATTGCAGCAAGAGCTCAGGCTGAAATCCGCAATGTGGACGCCCTGGCACAGGCTGAAGCGCAGAAATTAGAAGCAGAATCTGAAGCCAAAGCGAGTAAAATAAAGGCGGATACCGAGGCTGAAATTTTAAAGCAAATTGAAGACACGGCTCAAACTTATTCGAAGCACCCGGCTTTATTGCGCCTTCGGGAATTAGAGGCCATACAAGAGCTAGCACACTCCTCAAATGCCAATATTTATATAGGTTTTAAGAAACATGAAGAGCTAGAATAAGATCATTGCATTAGTTTATGATAAGATTGTTAGCTGCTTTTTTCATCATTACGAAAACGGTAATATTCTAATACATATATTCTTATAGCACTGGAAAGTGGTAAATCACTACGGTTCCTATCTATATGGGAGGCTATCGCTGTAATTGATTGTTGTTTGCGTTTTGAGATGTCTTTTAAAGCCTCCCAAAAGGGCTCTTCCATTGACACAGAGGTTCTGTGTCCTGCAAGTGTGAGTGAGTATTTCTTTGTGCGTTGTCCCATGATTTTAGCTCTATTGTTCTGGTCCAATCATACTTTCTGGTCGAACGATTTTATCAAATATATCTTCTGTAATATAACCTAAATTAATAGCTTCCTGTTTTAGGGTGGTGCCATTCTGATGGGCTTGTTTGGCGATTTTAGTTGCCTTATCATAACCAATATGTGGGGCTAATGCCGTTACAAGCATTAATGATTTTTCCATTAGTTGTTTAATATGAGCATGATTTGGCTCAATATCAATTATACATTTTTTTGTCAGACTGTTACAGGCATCTGATAGTAGGGCTATGGATTGCAATAAATTATACGCTAATACAGGTTTAAATACATTCAATTCAAAATGTCCTTGACATCCGGCAATTGTCATTGTTGTGTGGTTACCCATCACTTGGGCGCACACCATTGTCATAGCCTCACATTGTGTTGGATTAACTTTTCCAGGCATTATTGATGAGCCAGGTTCATTTGCTGGTAGAGATATTTCTCCTAAGCCTGATCTAGGTCCTGATGCCAATAATCGAATGTCATTGGCAATTTTGTTTAGACTTACTGCAATGACATTTAAGGCTCCAGACACTTCGACGATGGTATCATTTGAGGCAAGCGCCTCAAATTTATTTGGTGCTGTCGTGAAAGGAATACCTGTTATGGTTGCAACGTGTTCTGCGAATTTTATATCAAAGCCCATTTTGGTATTCAATCCTGTTCCAACTGCTGTGCCACCTTGGGCCAACTGATATAATCTTGGTAGTACCGAATTGATACGTTTTATGCCATTAGCAATTTGTTCAGCATAACCAGAAAATTCCTGTCCTAAGGTGAGGGGCGTGGCGTCTTGAAGGTGGGTTCTGCCAATTTTGATAATATCTTTCCATGCTTGTGACTTTTCTTTTAGAGCCGTTTCAATGGTTTTTAAGGCTGGAAGCAGCCGGATATGTATCTCTTGAGCTGCAGCAATATGGATTGCAGTTGGGAAAGTATCATTCGAAGATTGGGATTTATTTACATGATCATTGGGGTGTATGGGGGTTTTTGAGCCCAAATCACCATCTAAAATCTCAATTGCTCTGTTCGCAATGACTTCGTTGGCATTCATATTGCTTTGTGTACCAGACCCCGTTTGCCAAATGACAAGGGGGAAATTGCTGTTTAACTGGCCATCAATCACCTCTTGAGCAGCGGTGATGATTGCTTTGCTAATCGAGGTATCAAGCGTGTTTAGGTCTGTATTTGTAAGTGCCGCAGCTTTTTTTACGACCCCTAGAGCGCGAATGAGTGGAATAGGTAGGGTTTCTTGCCCAATCTTGAAGTTTTCTAGTGAGCGCTGTGTTTGTGCGCCCCAATATCTTTCATTAGGGACTTCAATAGCACCAAAAGAGTCTGTTTCTATACGTTTTCCATTCATAGGTATGCTCCTTTGCCAGCAGAAGAACAATCTTTTGGGTTGGTATTAGTTTAAGTAGGTTTACAAGAGGAGTCGAGTATCAATGTTGAAAGCCCTAGCTATAGCTGTTTCTTTGAGTGGTTCTATCACTTCTACTGGTCTTCAAGATGATTTGAGTACAGGTTCAAACAGGCCATCAGAAGCCTGGGGGCAATACTTAACTCTCTGTTTTGGAATGCAGCATAAGCATTCTGTGGAAGCATGCTCCAAATTAATTGATAAGTCTCCTTTATCAAAAACTCATATTGATACGATTCATGGTTATCGTGGGTATGCCCATATGTTTCAAGAGAATTTTCATGAGGCGATTGAAGATTTCACTACTGCTTTGCAGGGTAAAACTAATAAAGCAGAATTTTATAACGGGCGAGGTTTAGCCCATGATAAGATTGGTAAGGTTGGCAAGGCTCTTGAAGATTATCACCTGGCAATCAAGATGAAAAAAGATTATGTGCAGGCTTATGAAAACAGGGCCGATCTTTATCGACGTGCTTCACAATATGATAATGCAATTCGTGATTATAAAAAAGCCATAGAACTTCAACCAGGCCGTTTTGATATTTATTATCAAATAGGTTTTACGTATCACCAAAAAGCTGATTACAAAAAAGCAATTGAAAGTTATACGGTTGGTATCAAGTTAAATACTCAATATGCAGGATTGTATGCAAATCGTGCTTTAGCTTATCGTAAAAGCGGTGATACTGCCAGTGCTATAGAAGATTATAGCAATGCAATTCGACTTAACCCAAAAGAACCAATTTACTATAATAACAGAGCCTGGGCTTTGATGGTGGCTGGACTTCCTGAAGATGGTTTAACCGATGTTAATCGCGCTCTTGAGATTGACTCGAAATCTCAAGCTTCAGCAGCTTTTTTTGATACGCGTGCCCATATTTATGAAGCACTCGGGCGTAAGGAAGATGCAATTAAGGACTTACGTAGTGCAATAAAAATAAATCCTGCAAAAAAATATATCAATAAGTTGAAGAAAAGAGGTGTTAAGCCCTAAACCTAATTGGTGTTAGTGTTGATTTGAAGGGGGGCCAAAATTATTCGCCCCCTTTTCTGATGGTAAAAGGGTCATGAATAAAACAACAAACCCACCAAAAGGAAGAAAGCTAAGCAAGATAAACCATCCCGACAGTCCAATATCATGAAGTCTACGTACAGTTACTGCGCAATTTGGAACAATCATAGCAATAAGGTAAAGAAACATCGTGACGGCTGTTAGGCCAGGAATACGTCCAGCCTCAAGTTCATTTTGAGAACTTGAGATCATTATTGTAACAAATGCCAGAACAAAAAATATCAGAGTATAAAATAATATAAATGACCAATATTCTTTTAGGTTTGCTCGGCCTTCAAATGTTGCGTATTTATCGGTAATGCAGGTGTAAAAATGATCCCATAATGATGGATTTTGATTTGTGTCATAATCATTTGTAGGCTCGTATGACGGACGTCTTTTTATTGGTTCAGATATATATTTTTGATGATCTAATAAAAAAACTTTGTCAGCTTTATCACCATTTGGCGTGAAACTCACATGCATCCCTGGTTGTACAGGGTAGAGTTGTTGAAGGTCAGAACGTTCGAAACGGTATTGTTTTAAGTCTTTGCCTGTAATATATCCAGACCCTTTATTATCATCGTATTGTAAAATTTCGCCGCGCATACTCAGTCTCTCAATCTAGCGTTCTGTCACTGAAATATTCTTAAATGAAACCCTTTTGATCAAAGACACTTATTTTTTTCTAAATGTATCCAATGAGACAATATCCGCAGACTTTTGTGGTTCTTGCTCTTTCTTTTCTTCGGGCTCTTGTTCAGAAGGTTTCTCAGGTTCTTTATTGGTTATTTCAGGCTCGTCACTTTCATTTTCTTCTATATGAGAGGTTTTGTTGTTCTCTGCAAGAGGGTTATTTTTAGGGAATGCTGCAATTGGAGGAGAGAACGTATTGGGGTCTTTCTCATCTATCATATCTGGTAATTTATCTGTTGCGGCAATTTCTGAGATACCCAGTTGTAAGCCATAGGGGACTGATGGATCAAAGAAGACTTTGATTGATTTGTATGGAATTACAAGTTTTTCAGGTATGTTATTGAATGATAATTTTACTTCAAAATAATCTTCTTCAACTTTTAGATCCCAAAATTGGTGTTGGAGAACAATTGTCATTTCTTCGGGATATTGCTCCATCAGACGCTTTGATAGCATAACGCCATCTGCCTGGGTGTTGAAGGCAATGAAAAAATGGTGATCACCTGGTAATTCACCAATTTTCTCGATGCGTGTCATGACTGTACGAATGACACCTCTTAGTGCTTCTTGTTCTAATTCCTTATAATGGATTTGATGGCTCGCCATACTTCCAATTGCTCCAACCAGTTATTCTTACATGCAAACGATTCTTATGTGTTACTACATCTTATACTTTACTTATAGGTTACTGCAATCAGGTAATTTGTGCTTTTTCTCATGATATATCATCAACTATAGCATTTTATTGGAAATTCTAAGGAAGGTTTATTGTAAAAAATTAAGAGGAGAGCTTCTGTTGCCCGGTGCTCTCCGAACCGCGCCTAAAGCTTGCTAGCGCTAAAGGACTTTAAATTTCGGTACATTAACTGCCTTACGCAGCTACTGCAGCCGGAGCAATTTCGTTGTCATTTGCAACTATTTGCTTTGGCCCGATAACGGCGGTGCCATTCCGAACGAAAACCAGTCCTTTACGCCCTCGTCGATCCTATTTCGCCCCCATCAAATGCGGCCAATATCTTTTATTACCAATATATTAGCCGTATTTGGTGGAGGCGCCGGGTACCGCCCCCGGGTCCGATAGGTTTATTACGACGGTCATTTATCGTCATAGCTGGAAAACCCAGCAGATTTAATATAAGCCATATGAACAGCAAAAAAAAGGTTACTATTTACAAAAGCTTTGGAGAAAACCCTAAAATTTGTGCTTAAATAGCGCCTTCTGTTGATATTTTGATGACATTTCCGCAATGTTTGCAATGAATTGCATCTGGATCATGGCGGCTTAATCCGCAGTTTTCGCACTTATATTCTACTTTTGATGGTCTGAATATCGTTTGAACAAGCCTTAAAAATAGGCCGACACCTACAACCATTATAATGATAGATAGCAATCTTCCTGAGGTGTTTTGTAAGGTTACATCACCAAAACCTGTCGTTGTTAGTGTTGCAACAGTAAAATAAAGAGCATCTATGTAATTGTTAATACTAGGGTTTCGGCCAACCTGCAGGACATACACTAAGGCTGTGATAATGAAAATAAAGACAAGCAGGTTTATAACGCTTTGAATTATCTCTTCATTTTTTTTAAAATATTTGCTCTGTTTTCGTAAATCATTGAGGACATGATATGATCTGAGTAGGCGTAATGCCCTTAAAACTCTTAAGAAAATGAAGTTTTCCAGGAAGAATGGGACTATCAGGGTTAAGAAAACAATTATATCCGCCCAAGTGGTCATTTGAGACATATAGTTAATACGATTGTTTGAAATCCAAAATCGTGCAGCAAAATCCAGGAAAATTACAATCGCTACAGCATATTCAATTGATCGTACCAGTATAATATCATCGAAAAGAGATGATATTATGAAAAATAAAATTGTTACGATGTCAAAAACTATAAGAGAATAGCGGAATATACGTGAGCGCAGGCTAGCACCATGATATAGACGTCTTACGATATCTTTAAAGCTTGTTCGCGTCTTATCTGACTTTGACTCAATCATCATCCAGCCCCTTGTTATTTTCTTTTATTTAATGATTGCATAGGGAAGAGGCAAGGGAAAGCATAATTAATGACCTCCTTGTACTGATAAATAGTTTTATGAATTTAAGCATTATTTGCAAATGCAAGATTAATTTGATCATGAATTTTATGAACTTCTGGTCTTGAAGATTTCAACCATGGCATCACATTGTTTGAAGATAGCGGCTTAGAAATCAGGTGTCCTTGAATTTCATTACAATTCATCTTGCTTAGCACAGATGCTGTTTCTAAAGTTTCAACTCCTTCTGATACTGTTTTGGCACCCATACCTTTTGCCATATTTATTAGTGCCTGGATAATAACAGGCACTCTTTCATCTTCTGTCAGCTTATCGACAAGGCTTTTGTCAATTTTTATGACATCTACTGGTAGTTCAATCAGACGAGAGAAATTTGAGTAGCCGCGCCCAAAGTCGTCTATCGCAATTCGATAACCTGTTGATCTTAAATTACCGATGAAGTTTTTAGTATTTGTCATGCTTTCAAAAAGTGCATGCTCGGTAATTTCAAGTTCAATTTGTGATGGATCAAAATTGTGTCTTTGTACTTTTTCGATAATTTGACTGGCTCTTTCTGGGTCATAGATTTGTTTTGGAGATATATTTATTGATAAACTTAGATCAGGGTATTCTTTAGTCCAGAATTCTAATTGTTGCATTGAGTTCTTAAGAACCCAATCATCAATTTCAAAAATAATATCCATATCCTCAACCATTGGAAGGAAATCTGTTGGCAACATGAATCCTTTTTGGGGATGGTTCCAACGTACTAATGTCTCAAAACTGTCTACTGTTTTCGTTTCAAGATTGTATCTTGGTTGATAAAATAATTCCAACTCTTCGCACTTAAGGGCTTTGTATAGTTCTTGTTTGGTTTTCTCCGCTAGGAGTGTTGTATTTTCTATATTGTTACTAAAGAACTCAGCTTTATTCTTACCTGTTTTTTTAGCATGATACATAGCCACATCAGCGTATTTTAACAATCTTTCAAAATCATCACTGTCTTTGGGCATTGAAGATATGCCAATAGACGCCCCAATATTAGCTTCGTGGCAGCCTAGTTTAAAAGGTTGATTTACAGACTCAATTATTTCGTCAGCTAATTTTTGGGCGAGGTTTTGATCTGAAATATTTGGGATGAAAATTGCAAATTCATCACCACCCAATCTTGCTACGATCGCATTGTTTTGATCTTCCAGTTTTGCATTATTTGTTGTTGTTTCCATATCCAGAAGGTTTGACGAGTTATCTAAATTCAATATTGTTTGGATTCGCTTGGAAAACTGGCGGAGAATATCATCTCCACAATCATGACCAAATGTATCATTTGCAGCTTTAAAACCATCCAAGTCGATAAAAAACATTAGCCCCTGGCAAGACTCTTTTGCTTTCATTTTTTGGATAAGTTTGGTCACATGATTTATAAAGAAAGTTCTGTTGGGAAGTTTTGTGATTGTATCTTCATATGCGAGTTTATGGATGCGGATAAAGTTTTCATGAAGTTTGCGCACCATTGCATTGAAGCTTGACTGTAATTTGGAAAATTCGATTGGGACAAACCAACCTTTGCTTTCATTGATTTCGGAGAGGTTATTTCCCTCAAGAACATCATTGGAGCTTTTGCTAATTCCTTCAATGGGTTTTGCAAATATAATTGAAACAAGAAATGCCGAGATACTCGCAATCAGTAGGCCAAAGGTGAATACTACGAGGGAAGAATTTTTTATATGATCTGCTTTTTGTTGTAGCTCAATAATTGGTTGGGGTATCATAACTCCCCAACCTGTGCCATACACCGCTGTGAAGCCAGCGATCATATCACCTTTCAGTGCAGGAGAAAAAAATGTTTCTATTCCTGTTTCTCCATTTAACATTCTTTTAACGGCAGAAACTTTCGCAATATTTCGTCGTGCTTGTATCCAGCTGTCAAGCGGGTGAGCCAGTACATTACCTTCTTGATCTACAATTGCGGCGTGGCCTTTTACACCGAATGCTATTGATTTTCCCAAACTGATAAAATATTCAGTTGATAAAGCGCCAATAGCCAAATGACCTTTATGTCTTTTAACCACATACATTATTGGTTTGTTTTGAGGTCCCTTCATCACTGGGCTAAAAACATTTTTATCTGATTTGGCAAGCTCAGTTAAAATTTTAATTCGTTTGGGGGATAATAACTCTGATTTATTTATTCCGGGGATACTCACATCTGCAATTATTTTTCCACTACTTTCATTTATTACGCAAATATGTTTGAAGTCTAAGTTTGAAAGGATATTTCCTGCTTCAGAGAGTTTATTCTTTTCAATTAGATTGACCACCAAAAGATTAAAAGCAGAATTCACATCTCGATGATACCTTTGTAAAGCTGCGCCAAGGTTTCTGGCGAGTAATAGATGACGATCGCGAACTTCATCTAATTCCTTTTGTAGTGATTGCGAATGGGGCCAGGCCCAAAATACACTCAATGGAACCACAGTAATGAACAAAAATAACAACAACAGTACATATCGAAGACGCATAGTAGAAAAACTTTCATGAAACTTAACAAAGAGAGTTTACACTACAAAGGTAAAAATATAATTTATTGTTATAAAACAAATGCTTAAAACGTTTGATTGGTGTGCTTTTAGTTATTCAAAGAGTTTTCGGTGGAATATTAGAATCATGGTGGCAAGAGATACAAAAAGCGTGATCATTACCTCATAGGATCCGATAGCCCAACCCGTTAAACTCGCAACCATTGAAGAGACTAATGGAATTAGTATTGGGAATAGTGATGGTGAATTTTTACTTAGTAACACTATACCACAAGTTGTAATGAGAGTTGGTGGTGAAAGCATACCAAATATTTCAACATGGTGGAGCCCATGATTTAATAGACTTATTAGTGGATAAAATATCAAGCCCGTTAGAATAAAAAATGTTCCTATGTAGTGATGGGGTTTGTAAGCTATCTTGAAACTTAAGTTAGATTTAAAAAGACCGTAGCTAAGGAGTATCATGCCTTGGGTAAAAAATGTTAGGGCATAGAAAAAAGCAAACCAGTTAATGGTGCTGTAGTATAAATAGTGGAAGCCATATCCTACCCATATCCATGATAGGGCGAGACTGGTCATGATGATTTGTCTTTGATATTTATTTGGATGAATAATATTCCATACAATTAGAGCCCCTAGTAGAAGCATTAGAATATGTAATGGCCAGTAGTTTTGGTTATATGTTTGTATAAGGCGAGCGTAATTTTCTGGCGCAAACATCAATAAATCTGAAAGTGTGTATGCGAGTATATTCATCACAAACTTTCAATATATGTAATCATTCTTTTTCTTAGTTTGGGCGTTGGTAGCCGACCATAAGCTGCTCCCATATTTTCTTTCATATGGGTCACTTGTGATGTCGCAGGGATGGCACATGTAACTGCGGGATGAGATATAATATATTTTAAAAAGAACTGTGCCCAGTTTTTACAATCAATCTCCTTCGTCCACTTTGGCAATGGTTTTGTTTCGAAGCGATTAAACAACTCACCTCTTTGAAAAGGGCGATTGATTATCACTGCTATATTTTTTTCCGCTGCAAGAGGAAGTAAACGATTTTCTGCTTCTCTATCGAGAACATTGTAGGTGAATTGAACAAAGTCTATTGGTTCTGATAACATTATTTTTTCAATTTCTTTATGCCTCAAGCCATGAGATGTTGTTATGCCCACATAGCGGAGTTTCTGGTCTGCCTTCATCTGATATAAAGTTTCTAAATGTGCTTTCCATGAGACAAGATTGTGGACTTGTATTAAGTCAATTTTATTTACATCCCATAGGTTATGTGAGTTTTGAATTTGAACTTTTCCGTAGGCTGAGAAGGGCGTCCACACTTTTGTAGCAGAGAATAAGGGGGACTTATGAGCTAGCTTGTTTAAGCTATAGCCTATGACTTCTTCAGCAGACCCATACATAGGGGATGAGTCTATAAGGGTGCCTCCTGAATTGAAAAATGTTTTGAGGACTTCAGATCTTTTCAGGCGTGTTTTCTCATCTTTTCCTACATTAAAAGTAATCCATGTCCCCATACCAATTACTGGGAGAGCTTCTTGCGTTTTTGGGATTTTGCGTTTGATAATTTTTGCAGATGAGGCATATGAGGGAGGGAAAGGCAGTTTTGTTATTGCTATACTTGCTGTTAATGTAGTGATGAGCTGCCGGCGGGTTAAAAGATACTCATTCATGGCAAGGTACTCTTCATTTAATTCGTGGGTTTTAATCTTAGAACTTTTCCATTCGAACTATCTGTTAATATGTAGAGGTAACCATCTGGGCCAGACCTTACATCTCTTATTCGTTGACTCAAATTTTGTAATATAACTTCTTGGCCAACAACTTTTTCCCCATCGAGTTCAATTCGGCGTAAGTGTAAATGTGCCAGAGCGCCCACAAACAAATCACCTTTCCAGTTTGGGAATTTATCACCATGGTAGAACGTCATGCCTGAAGGAGCTATTGAAGGGTCCCAATAGACGACTGGTTGTTCCATACCTTTTCTATGCGTTTCTCTGGAAATGATTGCACCACTGTAATCTATACCATACGTAATTTTAGGCCAGCCATAGTTTGCTCCTGATTTGATTATGTTTACTTCATCACCACCTCTTGGCCCATGTTCGTGCGCCCAGATTTTTCTAGTTACTGGATGTATTGTCAGGCCTTGGGGGTTTCTATGGCCATAACTAAAAATTTCTTGTAAGGCATGTTTTTTTTGGACAAAAGGGTTATCTGGTGGAATAGTCCCATCATCTTTTATACGAATTATAGTGCCTAAATGGGATTTTAAGTTTTGTGCTTGGCGCATTTCAAATTTTTCACCAATGGTTATGTATAAATAATTTTTGTCATCAAAAACAAGTCGTGAGCCAAAATGTAAGCTAGAGTATGTTTTGGGGTGTGCCTTAAATATTGTTTTGAGGTTTTTGAGTTCATGTCCATGTAACTCAGCACGCGAAATTTCTGTGCCTCGTCCTTTTTGCCCTAGTGCGGCATAAGATAGGTATATTAGTTTATTATTTTTAAAATCGGGGTGAACTGCAACATCTAGTAACCCTCCTTGTCCACCCACAGATATTTTGGGGAGGCCTGATATTGGTTTAGTGGTTAGGTTGTCGTTTGTTATAAGTCGTAATCTTCCAATACGCTCCGTGACAAGCATATTTCCATTTGGTAAGAAAGCGAGTGCCCAAGGGTGAACAAGATCATCAGCTATTGTTTCGATAGTGAAATGTTCCTGTTCTGATTTTATGACTTTTGCTTTAACAGTGAGTGTGCTGATGTTAAAGACAGCTAAATAAAGCGAAACAATAATTACTCTTGAAATCATTTTTACCACAATATATATTAAATGTTTAGTCTCGTTTTACATAGAGATTATCGTACATATTTCAAGATATAAGACTTGAAACTTTCATCTTATAGAAGCCAGAAAATCCTCATTTACCATTTGGTTGTTTTCATTATATTCTTCATAGGATGTGAAATCTGCAAGATATTCTTTTACGAAGTCTGCTGGTATTAATTCTGATAAATACCAAGTTTGCTTCCCTTGAATTGGTTTTACGTTGTATAGATATTTCTTCCAATCATTCGCAAATTTTTTGTGATAATATCCGCTTGCTGTTGGAAAGAACGTTATGTGCTTAAGTTGTGATAAGACTTCTAATAGTTCCTGAGGTGCACCATATTCTTGGGCAATTTCATAATTAGCTCTCATACACTCAGAATTATATACCAACATTATTGATGGTGTTCCATTTGCAGGTATCACTAATACACTTGGAGGGGAGGCATTTAAGTAATATTCTATTATTTTATGATCTTGAAGAATTTGTTCGAATGTTTTTTCAAATACAGTGTCATTAATAAATTGTGTATCAGATTGTGAGAATGCGAATTTCACAGTTTTCGTTTTATCAATGAAATATTGATGTTTCAGATCTTCTATATCTTTCGTCAATCTATTGATTAAATCATGCTCTTGTTTAAGTATGAAGCTATCTATTATTTTCTCATTGAACGCTTCTACAGCTAATTCTTTGCTTGCCAGACCAGTGAGCATGATCTTTTTCATTGGCAAACCTTTAAGTTTCCTGCATAATTCAATACCATTCATAAATGGCATACGGTAGTCAACAACTGCAATAGATAACTCTTGAAAGCGTATATTTTTGTGCATTATGTGGAACCAATATGCGGCTTTTAATTTTATAAATATGTCTCCTTGTATATGCGAGCTAATTTCTAATTTATCTGTGGGAGGTGAAAAAAAATTCTCAATATTAAGAGTATTGTTGTTCAGGGCGTTTGCGTAATCCAGGGCAGCTTGCGTATTATTAAAACATTTGCAAAGAAAATTTTCAGATAAACTTGAATTTAGGCTCTCTAAGAGTATAGGCTCATCATCAATGATCATAGTTGTTGTTGGATAAAAAAATGGATGCATATAATCAACTCATTATTTAGCAAATCATATCTAGTTTAAAAATATAATTTTATTTGGTGAAAGTTAAAAATTATTCTAAAGCTACAACTGTATGTCTGTATTAGCATTTTTATACCATCTTGTAACCATCTGATAGAGCATTTTTGCTTCAGAGTATGTCTAATTTACATAATTCATTATTTTGTTACAATTTATAGTCGAGCTTCAAATGTAAGCCGTTTAGAGGGCGTATACAGGTTATATAATAATCGTTAGGTTAATGGACATAAAAATATGGAACACTTAAAAGTTGTTAATGGTGCGGGGAAGACTGTAAATTTGTCGGAAAATGATCTGGATGGTTCGGAACTTCAGGATAAACCAGAACGTTTTTTTAATCGTGAATTATCGTGGTTAGAATTTAACAGACGTGTTTTAGAAGAAGTTGATAATTTAAGCCATCCAATATTGGAAAGACTTCGTTTTTTATCCATTTCAGCCTCTAATCTAGATGAATTTTATATGGTTCGCGTTGCCGGTTTGCGAGGACAGCTTTCTGCAGATATTGATATCATAAGTCAGGATGGTCTTACACCTGCTGAACAGCTCATTAAGATTAATCAATTTGTCGCTGATTTATCAAAAAATTTACAAAATCGATGGGATGCGATCAAAAGTGAGCTTGTGAAAATTGGTATCCACATCATTCGTCCTGAAGACTTAAAAAGTGGAGAAAAAAAATGGTTGGCAAAGCATTTTATCGATCAGATTTTTCCTGTGCTTACACCTCTTGCCATTGATCCAGCACATCCATTTCCTTTTATACCTAATTTTGGTTTTACCGTGGGTTTTGAGCTTTATCGTGCCAAAGACGAAAAAATGATGCATGCTATATTGCCAATTCCGCATCAATTAAAGCGGTTTGTGAAATTGCCTGTTCCTAATAGCAAACCTCACAAGCCTGAGATACGCTTTATACCTATTGAGGATATTGTTGGGTTATTTGTTTCACGGCTTTTTCCTGGATTTGAAATTAAAGGGCAAGGAGCATTCAGACTGCTCAGAGATAGTGACCTTGAAATTCAAGAAGAGGCCGAAGATCTTGTTAGCTTTTATGAAACAGCTTTGAAAAAACGAAAACGTGGAACGGTCATAAGGTTAGAAGTTGAGGCTTCTATGCCGAAGCGATTGAAGACATTTGTTATACAAAAGTTGGAAGTTGGAAGTAACGAAGTTTTCAATCATAAAGGACTGCTTGGCATATCTGATGTTTCGGAACTTATTGTTGGTGAATTGGCTGAACATAAGTTTACACCCTTCAATATCCGTTTCCCAGAAAGGATTATGGAGCATGGTGGGGATTGTTTTGCCGCGATATCTCAAAAAGATATTATTGTGCATCACCCTTATGAATCCTTTGAGGTTGTTCATAGTTTTCTAAAGCAGGCTGTTGAAGACCCAAATGTTCTCTCAATAAAATGGACGCTTTATCGTACAAGTAAAGACTCTCCTATTATTCGGTCTCTTAAAGAAGCTGCTGAGGCGGGAAAGTCTGTTACTGCTGTTATTGAATTGCAAGCCAGGTTTGATGAAGAAGCCAATATTAGATGGTCTAGAGATCTTGAGAGCGCTGGGGTTCATGTTATTTATGGTATTCTTCAATTGAAAACCCATTCTAAACTTTGTCAGATTGTAAGAAGCGAGGGGCGGAAATTAAAGAGTTATTGTCATATTGGTACAGGTAATTATCATCCAATCACCGCTAAGGTTTATACTGACCTTTCCTTTTTTACAGCAGACCCAGCTATTGGGAGAGATGTGAGTCGGATTTTTAACTTTATTACAGGTTATGCGGCTCCTCTCGAGTTAGAAAAAATGTCAGTAGCACCTGAGGATTTAAAAAGTACAATCATTCAAAATATTTATAATGAAATAGATTTTGCGAAAGCTGGCCAACCAGCTGCCATCTGGATGAAAATGAATTCTTTGGTAGATAGACAGGTGATTGATGCCTTATACGATGCAAGTGGGGCAGGGGTTGAAATCGATTTGATTATACGTGGGATCTGTTGTTTGAGACCAGGTATTCCAGGGTTGTCTGAAAATATCCGTGTGAAAAGCATTGTTGGCAGGTTTCTTGAGCATTCCAGAATTTATTGTTTTGGAGCGGGCACTGGTTTGCCTTCAGAATCTGCTCTGGTCTATATTTCTTCAGCAGATCTTATGCCACGTAACTTAGATCGCCGGGTTGAAGCTATGGTTCCAATTACGAATTCTACTGTTCATGAACAAATTCTGGATCAGATTATGGTCGCGAATTTGAAAGACAATGAACAGAGCTGGCGTATTCTTCCAAATGGTTCTTCTCAAAGGATTGCATTGCATGAGGATGAGACTCCTTTTAATGCACAAAAATATTTTATGACAAACCCAAGTCTTTCTGGTAGAGGTGGCGCTTTAAATGAGAATTTTCCACCTCGATTTACGGCACGAAATAAAAAAAATAATAATCCAGAGTAAGGCAAAATATGAGCAAGTTTCAGATTCCTTTAGGACGTTTGCTAGATACTGAACCTTTATCTGTTGTTGATATAGGCTCAAATTCAGTCAGGCTAGTCGTATATGAAGGTGCAAAGCGCAGCCCAGCAGTTATTTTTAATGAAAAGATACTCTGTGGATTAGGCAAATCACTAGACGCTAATGGTGCGTTGGGTCAGGAGAATATGGCGCAAGCTTTTGAGGCCTTAAGGCGTTATCGCGCTGTTTCGCGTCAGTTAGGTTCAAATAAGATTCATGCGATAGCAACTGCTGCTGCTCGTGATGCTTCTAATGGTGATGAGTTTATAAAGACGTCAGAAGATATACTTGGTGAAACGATCCATTTGTTATCAGGGGAGGAAGAGGCTCGTCTTGCTGCCACTGGTGTTCTTTCTGGTGATATGGATGCAGATGGATTGATTGCTGATATGGGTGGTGGAAGTATAGAAATCAGCAATGTTTTTAAACAAGATATTCATGAGTTGATTTCATTGCCTATTGGTGCCTTACGCTTGATGGAGGCAAGTGAAAGGAACGTTGAGCAAGCTGAGAAAATTGTTGAGGATCAATTAAAGAAAATTGAATGGCTTAAAAAAGGCCGTGAGCGTCACCTTTATCTTGTTGGTGGCACGTGGCGGGCTCTTGCAAAACTACATATGATTTATACAAGCTATCCTATGCGGTTTATTGACAATTATAAACTTGATATTTCGCAGGTTGTAAAATTTATAGACTTTGTTAAGCAGCCATCAGCAACTGAGACACTTCCTTATGAAGAAATTTCTAAGGGAAGACGAGAGAGCGTCGTGTATGGGGCGTGCGCTTTAAAAGAACTCATAAAAAAGATTAAGCCTTCTAAAGTGATTTTTTCTGGATATGGCGTGCGCGAAGGCTTGCTGTATAATTTATTACCTGAGCAAGAACGTTTGAAAGATCCGCTTTACGCAGCTTGTTATGATTTGGCTACTTTAAGAGCTCGCTCTCCTCAAAATGCGGAAGAGTTGTGTTCCTGGACCGATAAGTTGTTTGAAAGTCTTGATACTCATGAATCACAGCATGAGAAGAATTTGCGATATGCGATTTGTTTGTTATCAGATATTGCCTGGCGAATTCACCCCGAATATCGTGGGCGGCATAGTATTAGCATTATAGCCCAAAGTGCTTTTGCTGGTGTCAGTCATATGGACCGGATATATATTGCTTTGGGTGTGTTTTTTCGACATGAAGGGCGGCATAGAAATAGAAAACTGCCAGAAATCAGTGCTTTGTTAGATGAAAAAAGAATCGAAAAAGCGCGTATTCTCGGTTTGGCTATCAGATTAGCGAATATCATTTCTGCAAATATGCCTGGTATATTACATAATACCCCTTTGATGAGGGATAAATCGGGAAAACTTATATTAACGCTTCCTGAGCCATATCAGGTTTTAGATGGGGAAAGAGTGGTTCGAAGGCTTGCGAACCTTGCTCAACTCCTCAAGTTAGATTCTAAAATTCAGCAAAATACTGATTCTTCATGACTTTATGCTATGTTGGTTGTGGTATTATAATATAAGTTGCCAAGGGATAAATATCTGATTGATTTGTAAATAATGAGAGAAATTTAGCTTGATGAATATTTTTCTTGTTCCAAAAGGATATTTATTAGAGAGTGGTGTGGTAAATCAAAGTCAATGCTGCGCTGATTTTGAGTTAAGATAAAATCATAGAATAATTGCGATAAATATTATGGCGGAAAATCCGTATAAAGTTTTAGGTGTTTCCAGGACTGCAACTGATGATGAGATACGTTCAGCGTATCGCAAGATGGCAAAAGAGTTGCATCCAGATTTGAATCCAGGTGATGCAGCTGCAGAAGAGAAATTTAAGAAAGTTTCTGCTGCATTTCGAATATTAGGTGATGTGGAGACACGCAAACGCTTTGATCTTGGTGAGATTGATGCAAGTGGGCAAGAACGTCCTGAAGCACAATTCTACAGGGAATTTGCTGGTGGAAGGGCTAGAGGCGCTGATCGTTTTGAAGAAACCTCCAGTTTTAAG
This sequence comes from Methyloligellaceae bacterium, assembly GCA_965263345.1. Taxonomy (GTDB): domain Bacteria; phylum Pseudomonadota; class Alphaproteobacteria; order Rhizobiales; family CBDHHC01; genus CBDHHC01. The sequence goes on along the minus strand of CBDHHC010000024.1, from coordinate 1,031,553 downwards.
GATATATTTGGCGACCTTTTTGGCCAAGATGGTCCTGCAGGGGCTCGGGGGCATAGTGGAGGCGGTGATATACGCTATAGCCTGGATGTCGAGTTTCTTGAAGCAGCGTGTGGAGCCAAGAAACGCATAAAATTGCCCGATGGTGGTACTCTAGATATGAATGTACCAGCAGGTGTTACAGATGGCCAGATTTTACGTCTTAAAGGTAAGGGGGAGACTGGTATTGGTGGTCAGAAAGGGGATGCCTTGATTGAGATTACCATAAAACCCCATGCTTATTTTGAACGAGAAGGTGATGATATTTCTATTGAGCTGCCCATAGCGATAAATGAAGCTATTGCAGGTGCTAAAGTGGAAGTCCCAACCTTAACTGGGCGTGTTTCAGTTTCTATCCCAAGTGGGTCCAGTTCAGGAAAGCTTCTTAGATTAAGAGGTAAGGGAGTGGAAAATGCAAGAAGTAAAAAAACAGGTGATCTGTTAATCCGCTTGAAGATTGTTTTGCCAGAAAAAATTGATGATAGTTTAAAATCAATGATGGAAGAATGGGGTAAAATAAACCATTATAATCCACGGAACAACTTGTAAAACACAATAAAAAAACTTGTTGTGGTGGTGTATATGGGATATTTATGAGACTGAGTTAAGTGTTTTAGACGCTTATATTTCAATCACATAGCTATTCGTTAGAATTAATCATGAAAGTTATTGTTACAGGAGCTGCAGGCTTCATAGGGTTTCACACGGCTAAAGCTCTCTTAGATAGAGGGGATCAAGTGGTTGGAATTGACTGTATTAATGATTATTATGATGTGAACCTCAAAAATGCTCGCTTAAAACAACTTGAAGACCACCCTAATTTTCAGTTTTTTAAGATTGATATTACTGATAAACCTGCTCTTGATGACGTTTTTCAAGAATTTTTACCTGAAAAGGTTATTCATTTGGCTGCACAGGCTGGTGTGCGATATTCATTAGAAAATCCCTATGCTTATATTGATGCGAATATTGTTGGTTTTTTAAATATTCTTGAAGCCTGTAGGAATAAGAACATACAGCATTTGGTCTATGCCTCATCCAGTTCTGTTTATGGGGCTAATACACACATGCCTTTTGGTGTCCACCAGAATGTAGACCATCCCCTCAGCTTGTATGCTGCAAGTAAAAAATCAAATGAATTGATGGCGCATACTTATGCACATTTGTACCGGTTGCCTGTTACAGGATTACGCTTTTTTACAGTATACGGACCTTGGGGGCGTCCGGATATGGCGTTATTTATATTCACCAAGAGGATTATCGAAGGTGAGCCGATCAATGTCCATAATAATGGGGATCACGAACGTGATTTTACCTATATCGATGATATTGTTGAGGGGGTTATTCGTTGTTTAGATAATACGGCTGCTCCAAATCCTGATTGGTCTTCTCTTTCTCCTGATCCCAGTTCTTCGAATGCTCCTTATCGATTGTTTAATATTGGTAATAATACTCCAATTAAATTGATTGATTTTATTAATTTGATTGAAGAAAACCTTGGTCGTGAGGCTAAAATGAACTTTTTACCAATGCAAGCTGGTGATGTGCCCAAAACATTTGCTGATATTGATGCATTGGAACAAGCTGTGGATTTTGCTCCTAAGACCTCAATCGAGGATGGAATTAAGAATTTTGTCAACTGGTACAGAGAGTTTTACAGTATATAGATATATTTTATTTTGATTATAGTCAGAATTATCCTAGTATTTCTTTATCAAATGGGATTTAATCCAAATAGTAAAGAGAATGGGGTGAGTATTGTCTGTAATATTAGATAGGTCTTATTTATTTTTATTTGCAGGTTTTATTGCTTTTGCTCCTATCCCCTTAGGGGGTAATCATTCAGCAGCTTGGACTTTTTCAGCTTTTTTTATTTGTTTCCTAACTTTATGGTTTGCGGTTTCATTAGCGATTGGCCGACAATATCTTCCATTCCCGATGAAGCGGTTACGAATTGCTCTTATTTTTTTCGTGTTGGTCTGTGTTTGGGTCTTTATACAAATTCAGAGCTTTCTGCCTGAAGTTTTACATCATCCCTTGTGGTGGGAGACAAAACAGCTTCTTGGGCCATCTGTTCAAGGTTCTATTTCTATCAACCCTATTGAGACAGAAACTCATCTTATGCGCCTTGTTATGTATGGGATGGTTTTTGTTCTGGCATTGCAGTTGGGAAGTGATTTGAAGAGAGCAGAATTCATTTTGAAATGCATTGCTTTTGCAACCCTGTGTAATGTTTTTTATGCGCTTATTTTGTGGTCACTTGGTTCTGATACTATTCTTTGGTTTAAAAAATGGGCTGGTGAAGGGGATGTGTCAGGGACTTTTGTTAATCGCAATCATTTTGCAGCCTATTTATGTATTGGGTGTTTAATCTGGGCGTCCTATTGTTCAAGAGGTATTTTTAAAATTTTTTTACAGAGTAGGGGAATGAAACTGGTCTATGCGATTGAGAAGATCTTTGGAAGTTTTTCTGGTCGGAACGGATTATTTTTATTGGCTCTGCTCTTTGTCGTGGGGACTGTATTTTTAACGCGGTCGCGCGCTGGTTTGATGTGTACTGCTTTGGCACTCTTTAGTTTAACTTTTCTTATTGCGTCTGGCAGATCTTTTATGTCCTTATCCTCACGTGGTGAAAGGCAACCCGGTTTTGTTTATTATATTCGCTATTGTGTTTTAGGTCTGACTTTAATTGGCATCTTGACTTTGATGTATTCTATGGCGGGAGAGCGTCTTGCTGCGCGGTTAGTCGCGCATGGTGTTGTTGATTTGCCGAGGATGAATGTGTTTTACCAAACTCTTCAAGCTATTGGAGATTCTTTATGGCTGGGAACGGGGTTTGGGACGTTTGCAGATGTGTTTCCGTTTTATCGAAATGATACGATTTCTCCTTATGGGCGTTGGCTCCAGGCGCATAACAGTTATCTTGAAGCTGTTCTAGAATTGGGATTGCCGGCGGCCTTGTTATTTTTTTCTGCCATTGGTCTTTGCTTTTTAACATGTTTGAGAGGGGCTTTGACGCGGCGGAAAGATGAGCATTTTGCTCAGATAGCTGTGGCTGTTTCCATAGGGCTTTTTGCTCATTCAATGGTTGATTTTCCACTTCAGATTCCAGGAATTACGATAACATATGCTGCTTTATTGGGTTTGGGGTGTGCGCAGTCCTGGAGTAGCCGGGTGTAACCTATAAGAATTTTAGTTTTTGCTACAACCTCTCAAGCACAGTTCCGGCATAGTGCTGTATGTGGGATTAAATCAAGGCGTTTAGTGCTTATTTTATTTCCGCATTTTACGCATTTACCATATGTACCATCTGCGATACGTTTGAGTGCATTCTTTATTTGTTTCACTTCTAACAAGCCAGCATTACCAAGGCTTTCTAACATTTCATCTTCTTCTCTTTCTGTGGCCATATCTTCGAAATCTCTAGCATGAGGTTCATCGAGTTTATCCTCTATGTGATGAAGTCTTGCGTCTAGTTCTTCTAGTCTGTCGAGTAAAATGGTTTTGTATTTTTCTGTGTTGATCATTAAATTTGTTCCTATGTGTTTTGTTCAGGGTTAGTCTTCTAATTTTTGAAGAAGTGTGTCTTTGAGAGACAGGCGTTTTTTCTTTAGGTCTTCATAATGTTCGTCAGTAATGTTAACGCCATTGGCTTCTGCCCGATGGATTTCTCGGTTTACATCATGATATTCTTCAAAGAAACGCGCAAAGTGATTGTCATTTATTTTGAGATCATGGATTTTATCTTTGTATTGGGGAAACTCATCTACGAGTTGGTGAGGAACATGTGACATATGATTCAACCTTTCTTCTATTGTCATAGGCAATAAGAGCAGAAAGATAGAACCAATGATTTGATCTAGATCATGTTTTTTCAGTATTATGTGTTAATTATTTAGTGAAAAGTCGGTGAAGATAAACCCCTCTCGGTTTAGAGTTTCTCCCTTTTTGAGGGGGATCTCGTTTTTGAACATGGGACCCGCATAAACGACGGTATGGAATTCTCCATTTTCTCCACATGGATCTGCGCTGTCTGGTAAATCATTTAATAGGCTTTGATCAAAGGCTCTGCCAGAAAAGCTTGGGTCAATTTGTTTTGAGTCCACACATGTGAGGTGCGCTTTTACGCCAGATGCAATCATTTTGGATGCGAGGTCTTTTGTGTTCTCTCCCCAGATTGGGAAGATTGGTTCTATGCCAGTATTTTCCATATTTTTTATTCTGTAGTTGCGGATATCTTCGAGGAAGAGATCACCGAAAGCCATGGCTTCGATGTTTTTCTGTTTTGTCTGTTTGATAAATTCTGCCATTCTTTGTTCGTAAATTTCGTTTGGGCATGGGTTTGGCAGAGGAATGACCGACAAGGGAAGTTCTGCACATTTGGCTTGTTGTTCAAGAATGGTTTTGCGGACACCGTGCATGGCGACCCGGTCAAATTCTTCGTTAATCGTGGTAAAAAGACCGCAGAGTTCAATATCCGGGTTTTGTTGCAATGTATAAAGGGACCAGGCAGAGTCTTTACCAGAGCTCCAGCTTAGAAGTGTTTTCATTAGGTGCTCATATATGAATTAATTTCGACATTTTTGATTTATAAATGTTATTGATAAGAAAAACTATAACAAGGTTTATTTGAGGAGATTATGCTTCCATTTTATTTAAAGATCTTTGTCGGGGTTTTGCTAATTTTAATTATGTTAGCCCCTGCGGTTTTATTGATATTGTCTGCTGCGAGCCTGATGATGAAAGTTAAGAAAACTTGGGCGAGTGTGATTGGTGCTGGGTTGTTATTGCTTACATTCGTGCCGATTGATAGTGTTTTGGGGTATTTTTTACCCTTCTGGTTCCCGGTAAAAACATATGTCAATGTTATTCTTTATAAGACGGTTTTTGTTTCAATTGTGATGTATATCGGTCTTGTTTTGCTGAGCATTGGGGTGATGATGTTGGTGGGGGCTTATTCGAAAGAGTGGAAGCGTGAGGGGGAGGTTGGTTAGACGGTTCGTTATTTTTTACATCTTATAGATATTGGGTTGTTTATTTGTTTGGATGAACTTTTCGGGCAGGATTGTATATAATGAAAATAGATGATTTTTGGAATGATGGCTATGAAACAATTTATATTTCCTCATATGGATAAGGATTATTTTTTAGAGGATTCAAATGAGTTAAAAGTTCCGATTTATTTGAGCGTTAGCAGATGGATATCCAAATTGATTTTCCAAATTTTCATGGAGCTTTTCAAAAAAGGTAAACATATAATGTCATCTCTTATTTATGCGATTGGGGATATTCATGGGCGTGATGATCTTTTGGAATGTCTGCATGAGAAGATTGTTGCTTATCATTCTGTGATGTATCCAGGCATGAATGCTGTTCTTATCCATATCGGCATGATTATATTGATGGTGGCCCTGATAGTATGAAAGTTATTGACCGCTTGATGAGAGGGGTTCCTGAATTTGAGGTGATCTGTTTGAAAGGCAATCATGAAGGTCTTATGCTACGGTGCCTTGAAAGCAGTGAAAGAGATGTTTGGAATAATTGGTTGAGTAATGGCGGGGAAGCGACTTTAAATTCTTTTGGTGTTTCATTGCATTTTGGGGGATATGATTCTCAAGTTCTTGTTGAGGCCCTTGGGGAGAGCCGTATCGCGTGGTTGAGGTCATTGCCATTATATTATCGAACTGAAGACTTTCTTTTTGTGCATGCTGGTATTGTTCCAGGTCTCCCGATAGAAGAACAAAGTGAAAATGATCTTTTATGGATACGAGGTCGTTTTTTGGATAGCGAAGAAGACCATGGGGTTTGTGTGGTTCATGGTCATACACCAAGTGATGAACCGGTTGTTCGGTTTAATCGGATTGGTCTTGACATAGGTGCGACGTCAAATGGGAGGTTGGCGGCTGTTGTGCTGGCGCGTGGGAAAGAGCCTCATTTCCTTAGTGTTGAGGTGTGATTGGGTCATGAAACGGTAAAATAATATGGTTTTTTGAGCTAATTAGGAGAGGAGCTTTCCATTACTTAGAGTGTCCTCTTCAGACTACGTAAGTATTTTTTACGAATGGAGCTAGTGTAAGTTGAACTGTTATCATACGTGCAATTTTTAATTCGATTGTTTTTTAGGATAAGATAATGGCAAATGGTGTTTCAGGAGCAGATTCTACTTCTGACGGAGGAGAAACTCTAGGGGGTGGTGAAGGTTTCAGTGGGGGCGGATCTGAGAGTTTTGCAGGCTCTATGGATAATGTTTCAAATGCTGGTATTTCTGAAGATCTTAGTCCATCAAGAGGATCTGAAGATAATCATCCTTCTGGTTCATCTGAGAAATCTGATGTTTCTTCAACAATGGAAGACACGCATGAGTCTGTGCAAGGTTTAAATGAAGCCGTAGCAAGAGATTCAGAGGCTGCAGCTGCTCGGGCCAGCAATCAACCCGCGCCGGTTACTACGGATGAAACCAACCAATATGCTTCTTATCCCCCTGACATAGCAGAGATGCGTGAAGAGCTTGATGCTATGCTGAATGCAAAGAATCCGACATTGGATGGTTATCTTTCCGGAGCATTGACAACAAATGACAGGGGCGTTAATAGCACGCGCGGTTATTTGGGCAGTAAATTTGAAAGTTTTGTTAGAGCATCTGTAGAGCAAAACTTCCCTCAGGCTATAACAGATTTTTATAAAGATTATTCCGATAAATTCCAAGCAATTGCTAGGTCTACGACAACTGGATATGGTGCTGGTTTTCGTTCTGCTGAATTAACATCTGTTGTACAAGATCATATTGCGGGTAAGACAACAGATGCTGAATTTGCGCAAGCTGTTCGAGGATCTTTACAAGATCCAAATACATGGAACAAAGTAACAGATCATGGAGTAACAGAATTTATAGCAAGTAATCTTCCTGTAATTGGCACAGGTATGGATGTGCATAGTGCTTATAGCAACTTCAAAGAAGGCAATTATGTTTTTGGTACCATTGATGGGGTATCAGCTGCAGCAAGCATGATTCCTGGAGGTAAAGTTGCTGCGGGAGCTGTAGCGGGAGTTGTAAAAAATATTGCTGATTTTGTCAAACCAAGCATTGCCCGTCGAGCCGACGAAATCTTCTCGAGTAGTAATAGAGCTGGTTCGACTTTTGATACGCCCAATGGTGGTCAAGTTGTTTTAGAGGGGCCTGCTGCGAATGCGGCTGAGATCCAGTATGCCCTTGAAATTGCCGACCAAACAAAATCTAAAGTGACGATCAGAGGACGAGATGCTGCTGGTGGTGATCTGCTTATCGAGGGTGTCGATGGTCTAACCGAGTTGAAATCTTTAACAGAACCAACTCTCAGATCGGTTGGGCGTCATATTGAAGGGGCTGGACGCCAAGCTGCACGCACGGTGATTGATGGCAGAACGGCAGGGCTTTCTAAGGGAACTGCTGTTGAAGCGCTTGAAGCGGCTGTCAGAAGTGGAAAAATTAGTGACGAGGTTAAGGAAATTGTTATACATACTAAACAAGGTATCGTAAGATATTCTAACGGGGAAATAATTAAATAAACCATAGGCTATTTTATGCTCAAGCGAAGTTATGTATTGCTTAACCTGGACACAGGCGAAGAATTTTCATTGTCTCGGTCATTAACCTGTGACCCTAAAGCTATTTGTGAAGAGATTGAACAGGACAATATGATGTGTCTTTCCGATCTTTGGTCAAATGCCATGAGTGAAGATCTAAAAAAGAATCCAGAGAAAATTCTAAACCTTTTACAAGGCTTATCTACTTTTCTGATTGCAAGCCGAGGGCATCGGCTTATTCTTGTTGATAGTGAGGTAATGGATAAGATCTTAAATGATATCTATGAAGATTTAGGATTGCAGGATAAGCTTTTTGAAAATGCCATACGTTATGATTTTAAAAAGAAATATGTGCCTTTATCAAACGTCGTTGGAAGAACCTAAAAGATCCTCTTGAAGATACAAGCCAAGATGAAGGTTTCATAAATACTCAAGCCATTGATGATATCAAGCAGCTCTTTAAAAGAAAGATTAAAGATAAGGGATTGAACTATATCAGTGATTATGATGAAGAGGATTATAAGGATATCAAAGGATTTAAATTATAGGTTTTATAACATTTTTAAATCTCCCCCAACCGCCAGTCTATCGGATCATATCCCTTTTCTTGCAAAAATTTATTAGCCTTAGAAAAATGTCCGCAGCCTAAAAATCCTCTATGGGCAGAGAGGGGAGAGGGGTGCGGGGCTTTTAAGGTTAAGTGTTTATTTTCATCGACAAAAGCGGCTTTCTTTTGGGCGTGGCTGCCCCAGAGGAGGAATACGACATGGTCTGCGTCTGTGTTGATGGTTTGGATGATGGTGTCAGTGAATTTTTCCCAACCCTTCTTTTGGTGTGAGGCTGCTTTGCTATGTTCTACGGTGAGGACGGCATTGAGGAGCAAGACACCCTGTTTGGCCCAGTGTTCTAAGAAGCCATGTTTTGGTTGTGTGATACCAAGGTCCTGTTCCTGTTCTTTGTAGATGTTTTTCAGAGATGGGGGGATTTTGATGCCAGGGGGAACACTAAAGCTTAAGCCGTGTGCCTGGCCTTCACCGTGATAGGGGTCCTGGCCGAGAATGACAACGCGGACAGCATTTAGCGGAGTTAATTCCAGGGCACGGAAATATTCGGTTTCTTTTGGGTATATGATTTTCCCATTGGCTTTTTCTGTTTTTAGGAAATCCTGTAAGGATTGCATGTAAGGTGTTTTTAGCTCATTACCGAGGGCTTTTTGCCAGCTCGCTTCTAGATTTATTTTCATAGGGTTCTCATTATTCTCAAAGAAATTTTTGTGCGTATTCTAATGCGACTGATAAGTTTTGTCTGCTTTAAAGTTTTATGAAAACAATCATTTAACAATGTTTCACTTTAAATTAATCGAAGTGATTTATTCTCCTTCTATGCTGCATATTGGGTTAGGGAAGTTATGTATAGAGTATTAATCATTATCCTATTTTTGTTCACTCGTCCTGTTTTTGCGAGTGAAGTTACATTGCAGATCAATACTGAGCATTATTATCCTTTTCATTTTGTTGAGAATGGAAAACTCAAGGGTATAGCTACAGATCGTATTAAAGAAATTTTCCAAGATGCACAAATTCCTTATAAGATAAATACATATCCATGGAACCGGGCTTATCAAGAAGCTTTACAACAAAAAAATACTTGCGTTTATTCCACTACAATAACAGAGAAACGTAAACCTCTATTTAAGTGGGTTAGCCCTTTGGTTTATAATGAGTGGGTTTTTTATGCTCGCTCTGATAGCGACATTGTTATTAATGAATTGGATGAAGCTCACCAATATAAAATAGGTGGATATTTAAATGATGCTATTGCTCTTTATTTAAAAGAGCAAGGCTTGCCTGTAATTGAAGCGCGCCATGATGAAAAAAATGTTAAATTGCTAAATGCCGGACGTTTAGATCTGTGGGCTACGGGTAAATTTCAAGGAAAAATTCAGGCAGAGAAATTAGGTATAAACTTAAAACAAGTCTATGCATTTAAAGTAACTGAATTAGGCTTGGCTTGTCATAAAGACATAGATGATCGCATTATACAAAAGCTTCAAAGTGCACTAGATACTTTAAAATAATATTAGTCAGCTTCACTCGCCTCTTTGGTTGCAGAAAGTATTTTAATTATTGCCGAGAAATCCATATTTGCAGCTCCATTTTCTACAAGTATTTTATAGAGCTGAGTTGCGTGTTCACCTAAAGGAGTTAAGGCTTCATATTCTTGAGCAGCCTGCTTTCCTAACAGTAAATCTTTAAGCATTAACTCTGCAGCAAAACCTGGTTTGTATTCATTATCGGCTGGGCTTTGTGGTCCTACACCTGGGACCGGGCAGTATGTGTTGACAGACCAGCATTGGCCTGATGAGGTTGAGATAACATCAAAGAGGGCTTGTTGGTTAAGGCCAAGTTTTTCTGCTAAAGAAAAAACTTCACAACTGCCAATCATGGAAATTGCCAGAAGCATATTGTTGCAAATTTTTGCAGCTTGTCCTGCGCCAGGCCCTCCACAATGAACTGTTCTGCTGCCCATGGCATCAAAAACCTTTTGTGTGAGATCAAGTGTTTCTTTTTCGCCGCCAACCATGAATGTTAAAGTTCCCGCTTCTGCTCCTGTTACACCACCTGAAACTGGTGCGTCCAAACTTTGCAAGCCTTGTTGTTTTGCTAAATCATGAGCGGTTTTTGCGCTCTTGATATCTATTGTCGAGCAATCAATGAGAATGGCATCTGGGCCCAGGTTTGGTAAGATTTCTTCGTATACACTTAACGTTATGATACCGTTTGGTAACATTGTGATGATGACATCTGCATCATTAACAGTTTCAGTGGGGGTATCGCAAATGGTGATATTATTGTCTTGAGCGGTTTGTTTCGCTGATTGCGATAAGTCATAGCCTTTTACGGTACAGCCTGCCTGTTTTAGATTTACTGCCATGGGGCCGCCCATATTGCCTAAGCCAATAACAGCTATTGTTCTCATCGTTGATTACCTATGTTGTTTGAACTGTAATGATAAATTATATAACGGATTTCAATAGCTTCGCTATATGACTTTCTTATTATTGGAAAATCTATAGATTGGATGATTTTTTGAGGCCCTTATTACAACCCTTTTATGTTCCTATATAATTGGTATTGTGAATGAGGTGGTTTAGAGATGACTGGTGAAGATAAGACTCAAGAAATAAATTTTTCAATGTTAAGAATTTTCTTATGTGATTTTGTCTATGTTATTTGTTTTACACTATTCGACCTTTTGATTGGCTATGGGATCTATTTTGTTCAGGGCATTGTTCTTAATCAAGCTCCCTTTGAAAAGCTTTATGATTCAGCCCTTATCATTATTTTTGTTCGCTATGCTTCTTTTCAAATATTCTGGCAGATCTTACTGTTAATGATTGTATTGCAGCTTTTGCGGTTGTTTCAGGCTCGGTATCTAAGAGGAATACTTACTATTTTTGCGGCACTCTTATCCTTTGTTATTGCAGTTTCCGTTCTGGATACGGGTGTTGTGACTGTATGGGACTATATGAGTATTACTGAACAAGGGATTGGCGCTGGGCTCGCAATCGTTATGAGTTCTGCGTTGGCATTTATCATTTTTGATTTGATTGGGTATCGTAGAGATTGATCAGGTGCTTTATGTCAGCAATGCATAATGAAGGCAGATGAAAAGCTGTTAAGTGAATTACGCTTTTAAGCCTTTGGCAGAGTGTCAGTGTAGGATTGGATGGTTTCGACATTCTGGTTTGAAAGCATAGCGAGAAAGTTTTCAATTTTATTGTTGATCTGCTGATTAATGATGTCGTTCAGAACCGTCTCAAAGTCTGTGATCGTTTTGTTTGGTGTAACTGACTTTCCTATCGCTGAAATTGCTGTCATTGCAGAACTTTCCTTTTTTAAAATCATGCTAGTTTACATAAATATCATATTCGATACCGCATGTATATCAGTGCAGATTACGTACGTAATATTTATGGGGGGCTACGTATTATTCTGGCGACAGGACAGCATGAGCGATCAATATTTGTCAGGATTTGTGGCTGTTGGAGCACTATTTTAGATTATTCGCTTTAGCAACCTATATGAAACGCAGAAGTTTATAGTTAAATAGCCTAATTTTTGCTAGCATATGCGTAAAAATTATTAAAAATATTTTCAGGCGCTCTTTTTAATGCAGATTCAAATCAATTTTAAAGTTGACCCTCAAGACGATAATCCAATTATTATAGAAAAACTCTTTCAAGTTATATTCCTTGATTCTCATCAACATAATGCGCCAGTGATTATCTATACAGGCGTCGTTGTTTCCAGAACCTCTCATAAGCTGGTCTTGTCTGCCCTTGAAATGGAAACGAAAGTTATATTGCCTAGGTTAAGACGAGAGAAGATTGTTCAACCTAAAACGCAAGATCGGACAAAGACATTTTTTTTAAATGATGAGGCTTTGAAAATCTGGTGGGGCAGGGACAGCAAGGTTATTGACTCTGAAGACTTATTAAATGAGAGTTTTAAGATCATAAACGAAGAGAGAAAACAGTTTATGATAGATGAAGACTCTGAGGAAGCTTTCAGGAAAATATATCAAAAAGGACGTCATGCAGATTTAACCCCTTTTTTGATACAAGAGGCGGACTCCTTTAAACACATTAAGCCTTTCATCTTAATTCCAGGGGAAGCTGAAGATTCTGATTTGGGTCCTATAACTAAATTTAAGACCGATACCAAGTATATTTCTGAGCACCTTAATGACTTGCACGATGCCGCGAGTATAGCTGGTGCCGGCATTGGGTATTGGGTTAAGCAGGATTTTCTAATTGGTTCCAAGCATCATCATCTTGTCAGGGATGTCGAGTATGAGGTGAATTGGCCAGGGCATCTCTCATGTCGTGACTTTACAACTTATTTTGTGATCAATAATGATTTTAATATTGAGGACAGGAATTTTCGATTTATCGTGAGTGGAGGACGAGATTATACCATTGATGTTCTCGAAAAGAATCCCTTACACACAGCTCCATATTATCGCGAGTGGAAGCAGCTTGGTATATCACAAGCTAAAATTTTACGTTTCCCTTCTTCTAAAGTTGACTCACATTTTGAAGAAGGCACTGCGCTTAAAGCTCAAATCGATTTCAAACTGAAGGATAAAAGAGAATTTAGTAGACAGAACGCATTTCTTATTATCATAAATATTTGGTTTGCGACAATCTTTACTTTAGGTTTATCACCAGGCATTGCAGAACTATTCCCACCATTTCCTGCTCCGTCATTGCCAGGATACAATGAAATTGAAATTAGTCGTACATTATGGTGGATCGTAGTATGTGTTAGCTTGATTCCTACGATAGTTATAAAATATAATCGAAAGAAAAGAATCTATTGGAATTTAGTTTTTTCAGTTCAGTTTTTTATATTCTCGATTTGGGCTTTTGTTTTACTCGTCGCGAAGCCTTATGGTGATAGTGACAATTTTATAAGTCAGTTTCTAGTTTGGTCTAATCCGGCTATTATGGCAGTAATTATATTTTTTGGATGTTTGTCTCTAGCCGCAATTATATATAGGTATCTCGTTTCCGTTGTTCATTTTTTGCAGGAACGTTTTAACCGTTAACAGGGCGCAATGTGATGGAAAAGCAATTTACAGCTTTTAAGTTAGAAGCAGAGGTTCCTATAAATTCTGATAAGAGTGCACGAGCTACACGACGACATTTTATAGACTCATTTGTATTGAGAGACCCTCTCTCAAAGATCCCTCAAAAGGACGTTATTGAAATATGTGATGCTCGTATCACAACACATCGCAATAGTTGTGATTGGGAATATACACGACAAACTCTAAAGACACTTTTACAAAAAATTCCTACAAACCCTGAACCGAAGAAAATCTTAGATTTTGGTTGTGGTGATGCCCCTATCATTGATGTCTTGGAAACGACGCCTGAGCTTTTAACTGAAGCCGATATTTACGGGGTCGATATTTCCCAGACAGCAATCCAGGGGGCTCGTGATAGGACCGGGACAGATGGTAGGTTTCATTTTCAGTGCATTCGAAATTTAAAATTACTTCCTGACTATAAAGACTTTGATGCCGGTGTTGCCAATTTTGTTATGCACTTTAAGGTTACAGATAGATATATTGAGTGGGTTTCTAATTCTTTGAAAAAAGATGGGGTGTTTGTTTTCAATTACTATAAAGCGAAGTCCTGTATAAAGCATTATAATTGTGTTAAGAAACATTTTGAGAAAGTTGGTTTTGAACTTGTTGACGAGTTTGAAATCAAGCTTCCGCACCATGATGGGCAGGTTAAGTCTCAAAAAGCTGTTGTTTATCGGAAAATATAAAGTTACTTCTACTTATGATCCAGAAAATCACATGCCATTTTCACACACATTGCGTTTTCTGCAAAATCAGCTCCCTCTAAACCAACAATCTCAGGCTTTTGAGATTTATACATTTTCTTGAAGTCACGAACTGTCGCCCATTTTGCTTTATGATAACTAATGCAATTTTCCGTGATGCGTGTTTCGTTATTTGTTTTTGCATAAACAACTATGTTTAACATTCTTAAGTCTTCTTCTTTTTGAGTTTTGCTACACCGTGACTGGCCATATTCAGCATTTTGTTACAATAGCTTTAAATTCAAGATGTTTATCGTAAAGCTCTCTAGCTAACCCCAGTTTCTTTGATAAAATACTTTCTATTGCATAATTCAGGCAGGGGTCACTGTTTAGTGTCTCATAAGCCGGTAATATTTTCGTTCCTTTTTTTAGTTTCACCAAATCTTTCATTATTGCGATAGGGGTTCTTTGTGTCGGGATGCTTACAGAATTAGGGTGAGATTTATTATGATTATCGTGTCTTTGACAAACCCATACTTCACTATCGTCAGTTATATTCCCGCTTTCCAGAGTTTCTGAGTTAACTATCGTAAGAGCAATTACATTGTCATAATTTTTATCGAAAAATTTCATATTTTCTTCTGACCAATAAATTTTTTTCATTAAATAAAACAATAAGAATAGCGAAAAAACACTATTCGGTACAGTATTCATATCTGATTGGTGGAAGGAGTTAAAAAAGACTATTGTTCTCAATGTTTTATAACAATGGTTATTTTACAATAATATTCTGTCGTGAAATTCTAATGGAAATTATGCGTTTTACTCTTTAAAAACCATGAAATTTATTTTAAAAAATATCCCAGGAATAAAGTCCTTGACACCGTAACGGTACTCTGTTATGTTTATGGCATAATCGGAGAAAATGGACTTATTTAAAGAATTTGATCCATTTTATAAGACTTATCGTTACGAAATTCTTTTATTTTTTTACCTAAATATATACATCCAATAATGATAGGCGAAGATGCCAGCGATCATTGCTGCGCAGAAGAGTATGGCAGGTGTTCCTGCTATGGTTAAGGCTGCAAGTGCAGGTCCTGGGCAGAAGCCGACGAGGCCCCAGCCTAGCCCGAAAATGATTGCTCCACCTATTAGTTTAGGATCGATTTCTTTGCGGAATTGTATTTTCGCATTTTTGTCCAATAACGGAAATGTTTCTTTTTTTACCAAGCGCCATGCGCAAGCCATTGGGATAAGTGCGCCAACCATAACAAAGGCAAGTGTTGGGTCCCAAGAGCCAAATATATCTAAAAAACCTAGAACTTTCTCTGGGTTTATCATGCCCGAGATGGTTAAACCTAAACCAAAGATCAGGCCAGAGATGAGAGAGATTACTATATGAGCCATCGGTTATCCTCCTATGTGACGTGTGAGGAAAACTGTGATGGCAGCAACAAACATAAATGTGATGGTTGCTGTGATGGAGCGGAGTGAACCACGCGATATACCACATACGCCATGACCACTGGTGCATCCGCTACCAAGTTGAGTGCCGACACCAACCAAAAGGCCTGCGATTATTAATAATGGATGAGAGTGCGTGACTTTGATTTCAGGAGTTGCGTGAAGGTTTGCTAATATGAAAGGGGCGAGGATCAGACCTAAGAGAAATGAAATATGAGTGGCATTGATATTTTGGTTATCAAAAAGGCTTCCAATAATGCCGCTAATGCCGGCAATTTTTCCTCTGACCAAAAGAAGGAGTGCCGAGGAGAGACCAATGAGGAGACCTCCAGCTAAACCGTTCAGATATTCTTGGTGCATTTTATACCTCTTTTTTTCGTTTTACACGAAAATGTTTGTGTGCGGAAATTACTATTATGATACAGTGACTTATAGGGTTCAATAGTTTTTGGTTTCTTAGGAATATATTATCGTAAAATAATTATAAACAGGCAAAAAGAAACATTCGTTACTTTACATATTACAGAGTTGATGGCTCGCTTTTGCTTTTTTGATCCGCTAGATTTTTATCCTCCTCGTGCAAGGCATCTTGGGTAGAGCTTTGTACATTTAATTTTCAGCTATAATGATTATCTGAGGCGGATATGGCTAACTTTACTTGTATAGTTTTTAAGTTACTTTTTTTGTGTTGTTTGTTTACACCTATGTATTTAGTGCAGGCACAAAATGATCCATTTGAACAGGCACTTGTTGCCAAGTCGAATAATCAGACTATTTATGCACATCCAAAGCTTGGTTATGAGTCTCGACTTAAAGAAAAACTGAACAGATGGGCCGTTGGGTTAGCAGCGGGAAAACTGGATGGGGCCCCCATTCGTTTTGCTGAAGAGCTTTCAAGAGTTGTTGATGATGGCGATAATTTGCATGTGTTGCCTATCATCACGAGAGGGCCTTCTTCAAATGCTCATTCCTTATTATACTTGCGGGGTGTTGATCTTGCCGTGATGAATGCAGATATTCTTGACTTTTATAAACGAGATGGAAAGATCAAGGATATTGAGAGGCGAATTAATTACGTTATGCAGCTCTTTATATCAAACTTACATATTCTTGCGAGACCAGAAATCAACTCGATTGAAGAGCTGGATGGGAAGAAGGTGAATTTTGATATTAAAGGGACTTCAGCTTCTTTTTCTGGTCCAGCCATGATGAAGCGATTAGGTGTAACTGTGGACGAGTCATTTCTTTCTCATTCTGTTGCTCTAGAAAAAATGAAGAAGAGTGATGAGATTGCTGCTGTTGTGTTTGTTTCAGGAGATCCTGTTAAAGAACTACAACAGAAAAAGTGGCCAAAAGGTTTTAAGCTTTTGCGGGCACTTTATAATGAGAAGCTGATGGATTATTATGTTCCTTCAAAGCTTACGAGCAAAGATTACCCGGAGTTTATTTCCGAAGGGGAGCATCTGTTAACCGTTGCGGTGCCGACCATTCTTGCAGCATATAATTGGAAACCTGGTAATGTGAGGCGTACACGCGTTGAACGGTTTGTCCAGTATTTAGTTGATCGATGGGCTGTTTTACAAAAACCTCCTTTTCGTGAAAAATGGAGTGATATAAATTTGAAGGCCGAAGTGCCTGGTTGGAGGCGTCTGCCTGCTGCTCAGAAACATTTGAAATTACTGACAGCTTCAATTTTGCAGGCAAAAGCCGATCATAGTTCTGATGTTAAATCTTCAGAAAAAATGAAAGCAGAGTTCGGTAAATTTTTGCGCTCATATGCAAAGACAAATGGAGTACCAGAATTTACTCAGAAACAGAAACAAGAAATTTATCGTAATTTTTATAGTTATTGGCAAGACCATAAAAGAACCCAGTAATTTTTTTGGTCAGGGGGTATCCCTGACCAGTTCTTTTATCGGTGGTTATATTTTTATGTCCGCCTTTTCTTGTAAACAGGTTTTATTTTGAGGCGTTTCAATAGCTTTTTAAGGTCTCTTTGCGCTTGAGCTTTGCTTTTTATTTTTTTGTTTTTAAACCTTTTAACAGGGTTATAGCCTGACAAGCGGACCCATTTTTTCGGGTTGTATTCCGATTGGCGTTTTGCCCATCGATAAGGTACATGCCTCCAGGGACGTATTCTATTCGTTAAATTATCGAGAATGAAATCACCTTTAGATGTTCTTACTAATAAGACTGCATGAGGTCTTCGTAAGTGATCTAAAGCTGTTGTAATCATTAATGCGCTTGAAGGCCAACCTAAGGCTATAAGATCATGTCGTTTTCGTAATGCATAGTCTTCACAATCACCTGAGCCTCGCCCAACGGACCAGACATCAAGAGTACCATGCTTTCTTTGATCCGAGATGGGTCTTATATTACTATTTGTCCTGTAATTTATACGTTTAAGCTCTGACCAGTTTTTTGCATTTAATACAACTTTATTTTTTACTCTTTGTTTTTTGCCTCTTATCGTGCGGCATTGACTTGGATTGCGGTTACAAAACTGAATATGACCTAATGGGGCAAATACATTTCCCCGAGATTTCATCGTCGTGCTTGACGGGACAAATGTTGATTTTGAAATTTTTGGTATACTTATGGCGTTAGCTGAATAGGTTGAGAATATTAGGCAGGTTCCTAATACAAGCATTTTTGCTAAAATGTTTTTTAACATTCACCACCTCCTGATTATGTTAGAACAGAAGATAGCAGATAAGTATTTTTTTATATTTTATTTACATATGTAAATGTAAGTTAATATATAATCTTATTTTTATAAAATTTTATGTGTTTAATTTGTGAATTGTTCTTTTTTTATTGGTGTATCATGTGGTTTTAATTTTTTTTTATTATAAGTTTGACGTGATATTTGCAATTATCTTACATAAGCTTTTGAGAGGACGTTTTGAAATTTTTGAATTTTTCTTTGAGCTCGCATGAGAAAAAAGTGAGAGGTCTGCCGGAGGGGGTTCGTATCTATGCGTTAGGTGATATTCACGGTAGGGTCGATCTTTTAAAGAGTATTCAGAATGAAATTGATAAAGATTTGTCTTCCTTAGATCCTGAAACCACTGTTAAACAAGTGTTTTTAGGGGATTATATAGATAGAGGACAAAACTCAAAAGAGGTTATTGATTTCCTTACGGGTGTACCAACTCGTGACAATGTTGAATATGTTTTTCTTAAAGGCAATCATGAATCTACGCTTCTGGATTTTGTTGATGACGAATTGACCCTTACGGCCTGGAAGAGTTTTGGTGGCATTGAAACATTACATTCATACGGATTAGATGTCTCTAAAATTCACAATGAATCAAATTACAAAGAGTTGCAAAAAAAATTCATACAAGTTTTCCCAGAGTCTCACCATGATTTTTTTAGAGGCTTAAAAACGAGTTACTCTCTTGGTGGGTACTTTTTTTGTCATGCTGGTGTAAGACCTGGTGTAGCGCTTGATGATCAATCAGAAGATGATTTGATATGGATTCGTGAGGAATTTCTCTCAAGCACTGTTGATCATGGAAAAGTGATTGTTCATGGTCATACACCTGTTGAGAGGCCAGAGATATGGTCAAATAGAATTAATATTGATACAGGCGCTTATATTTCAAATAAGCTTACGTGTCTTGTCTTAGAGAAAAATGAACAATGGTGTTTGTAGTTTATTTTTGTTTTATTACTTTTTTATATTAATATAATTATTTATAATTGTGAGTAAATATAAGTATATATGAAATATATGCTGACAAATATGTTTTTATGTCTGTATAGTCATCTATTGTTGCTAAGGTAATTATTCTATCTTGGGATGATATAGCTGTTATGACTATAAAATACATTAAAATAATACAGTTTCTAATATATGGATGCTTACTTATTGCTTTTTCTGGCTGTGCAGGAAATGGTCAGCTGACTCCCGCTCACGTTTCTTCTGTTGGGCAAAATGATGTTCAAAACAAAATTGCGGAGCGTGCAAAAGTATATCTTTTAGGGCCTGGTGATAAATTAAATGTCACAGTCGATGGTGTTAAAGATCATTCTGGAGAATTTGATATTGCGGGTAATGGTCAGGTCTCTATTCCATTTGTGGGCAAGGTTAAAGCGGCAGGCTTAACTCTTAAGGAGTTTGAGCAAACTGTTAAATCAAGGTTGAAAGTTTATATTCGTGACCCTCAAGTGCGGGTTTCAGTGCTTAATTATCGACCTTTTTATATTCAAGGTGAGATCAAAAAAGGTGGGCAGTATGATTATGTGGATGGCCTTGATGTTCGGCGGGCTGTTGCTATTGCCGGTGGTTATACGTATCGCGCTATAAAAGCTTATGTATACATTCAAAGAGCGAATGATACTTCTGAAAAAAAATATTCTCTAAATCAATCTGTTTATGTGCAACCTGGAGATAATATTAGAATACCAGAGCGTATATTCTAGTAAATATAATATCTTATAAAGTAAATGTAATATTTAAACTTACGTATATCAAATAAAAAACTTTGTAAAAAGAAAATAATGTTTGTGTTTTGGGAATCATGATGTATTTTTACATTGGATTTATTTGCGGTGGAGAAAGAATAATGTTTATTGATATATTTTGCAAAGCTCTATTCGAGCGCAAATTAAACTTTATATTTTTGGTTTTCTTTATAAGTTTTGTTTTTATAGCAACATCTCATGCTCAAAATACTCAACCTTCTTTATCTTTGTCAGAACAAGGAAATTCTGGTGATCAACCTCAGTTGGATGTAAAGTCTCTCATGAGACAATTAATGGCCAAATATCCAAATGGTGGTCCAAGATTTATTTCTGCAGTTGCTGATTTGGCTAGAGCCTCTCCTGATAGCGTATCAGATATTATTGCTGCTGTTAATTCCTCTCCTTCAAAGGTTCATTCGATAGATGCTGGAAAAGCTTTGGCCCGTGCCGTTATTGCAATTAACCAGACAAATCCAGAAGCAGCTTCTCGTATGGCGGCTGTGATTGCTCGGTCAGGGAATCAAAACCTGCAAGTTGCTTTTCTAGGCGGTACTGGGGATCAGACTGCGGCGAACCAGGGTGATGGTTCAGGTCAGGGAATTGATCAAGGTACAGGCCAGGCAGGTACCGCAGATCAACCTGGGGCTACAGGTGGTGGGGCTACAGGTGGAGGATTCCCAAGTGGGGGAACTACCGGCGGGACGTTCCCAGGTACTACTGGTACTGGTGGCGGTGGCGGATCAGTGAGTCCAAGTTAGAAGAAATTGAATATCAGAATTTTTATAATAATTTTTACTGATTATTTGGGTGTGGGGATAGAAAATGTTGTTTCCTAAAATTGGATTGTTGTGCCGCTTTTTCGCTCTGTGTTGTTTGTATATGTCTTTTTTAGCAGGTTTTTCTGTTGCTGATGATGGGCGTTATTCAAGAAATGTAGCTGCTCGAGATGCCGTTGCAGTTCAAGGTACAGAATATGGTAATACGGTTCAAGAAGCTAGCGTTTATGGTCGCTCGCGACCAGAATATGATCCTCTAGGTATTCGTGCTAACGGTTTTATTTATTCACCGTTTGCTTCTTTTGGTGTGTTCTTTGACGATAATGTTTTGTCGCAAGGTTCTAACCAAGAGCAAGAGGATGTTTATTTTAATAGTCAAGCTGGCGTTAAGGCTGAGTCAGATTGGGGGCGTCATGAATTTGGATTTATTTTTTCTATTGATGACAAGAGATATCTTGATTTAACAAGTGATGATACTACGAACTTGACGGGCGGTTTAAGTGGACGTCTTGATATTTATCATGATTTATCTGTCTCCAGTAATGTGTCTTTTGCTCAATTGCACGAAGCTCGTGGTTCAAGTGATGCTGATATAACGGCAAATGAACCAACGGAATATACGCATTTTTTAGGGACAGTTACAGTAGATAAAAAGTTTTCTAATTCCAGTTTGCAAGTTGGCGGGTCAATCCAGAATTATGATTATAAAGGTTCTGGGCAAGATTCTCGAGATGGTTATATCTATTCGGCTGTGGTGAAAAAATCATATTTTGTATCTCCTGGTTATAGCTTCTTTGGACTACTGGATGCAAACTTCCGTGATTTTGATAGTGGCGATGTTTCTAATGCAGCTCTTCAGAATAGAGACTCGGATGGTTTAGAAGCCAGAGTTGGTGTTGAATTTGAGATTACTCGCCTGATTGCAGGTGAGGCATCTATTGGTTATCTCTATCAAGATTATGATGACAATAGTTTATCTGATGTTGAAGATTTGGCCTTTAAGTTTGCCCTCTTATGGAACCCAACAAAGTTAATGACTGTTAGTCTTGATGCGACGCGTGTTGTCTCTGAAACAACTGTATCAGATGCTTCAGGCCATGTTGACACTATTATTGTTGCGAAAGTCGATTATGAGATCATGCGTAATCTTATTGGGTCTCCATATGTTTCATATCTTTTTGAAGATTTTGTGGGGTCATCGCGTGAGGATGAACAGATTACAGCAGGCGTTTCACTTGAATATTTAATCAATAGAAAATTACGAGCGAAAACTTTTTATACATATACCAATAAAGATTCGAACGATAACAATTTCGATTATGATAAAAATATTTTTGGTGGGGAGATAAAACTTCAATTTTAAAATTACATACCTCTGTTTTTTAAAGGTTTGAGGAGAGGTCCTAGGGTTGTTGTGTTATGGTGGTAGATAAAAATAAAATTAATGATGCTGGTCAAACTTTTGATCCTAAGGACTTCTATCAACTCGTTCGCAGTAGATGGAAGGTGATTTTCAGTACTGTTGTACTTGGTGTTGGTTTTGTAATGTTGAGTGTATTTATGCAAACGCCTCAATATTCTTCAACTGCAGAACTTATTCTAGACCCTCGTAGTAAAAATGTTGTTGAGGGAGAAGCAGTTTTTTCCAATCTTAGTGTGGATGCAATCAGTATTGCCAGTGAAGTATTGATTATGAAGTCCTCGCATATTGCTGAACGTGTTATTAATGAGCTTAACCTTTATCAAGACCCTGAATTTAATCCAACGTTATCAAATGGTTCATTTTCTCTTTTTGGTTTTTTGAATTTGTTTCAAATGTCCGTCCGAGCAGAAGACTTAGACAATAAAAAAGAGAGTATTAATAATCAGGAGCTACAAGATATAATAAGAAAGTTCTCCAAAAATGTAAAAGTTAAACGTGTTGGTCGTACCTATATCATTGCAGTTAGTTTTTCATCCGAAAGTCCCAACAAAGCTGCGCAGATTGCAAACAGTGTTGCAAATGCATATATTGTCTCACAACTTGAAGCTAGATTTGAGGCTACTCGTACCGCTAATAATTGGTTAAATGAGAGGCTTGCTACCTTACAAAAAAAATTGCAAGTCTCTGAAAAGGCCATAGAATTATATATAGCTAAAAACAATCTTATAGGAACAAAAGGCAAAACACCTTTCGAGGCAGAGTTAGAAAAGCTTAATGAAAAGCTCATTCTTGCTCGTATTGAATTGAATGAGAAATATACACAATATCAACAAGTCCGTAATGTCCTTAGAAAAAAAGGTCGCCTAAGTACAATTGATGTTCTAGCTGGTTCTGAAGAAATTAAAAAACTTCGTCAGGCGCGAGCAAAACTTGCCAAAGAAGAGACAGAGCTAATTACAAGGTTTACTAAGCGTCATCCTATGGTTGTTAGTAAGAGGAGTGAACGGCAAAGTTTAGAACGACAAATTGAGGTTGAAGCTTTAAAGGTTGTTGATAATATTAAAACAAAATATCAATCAATTAAAAACAAAGTTGTTTTAATACAAAAAAATATTGAAGAGTTAAAAAGCAAAACGCAAGGTGAGCGAACAGCTTCAATTCGCTTAAGGGAATTACAAAGGGACGCTCAAGCGAATCGTGCTGTTTATGAGTCTTTTTTGAATCGTTTTAAGCAAACCTCTCAGCAGGAAACACTTAAAACTGCTGATACTCGTATTATCACACAAGCTGTACCAAATTCAGTCCCGAGTTTTCCGAATAAAACCAGAGCATTAGCGCTTGCTTTGATCGGATTTACAACATTAGGCTTAGGGCTTGCGTTTTTATTAGAATATTTTGATAACAGCATCAAAAAACCTGAGCAAATTGAAGAGTTTTTACAGGCTTCTCATCTTGTATCTATACCTAAGTTAAGTTCTTCTGATACTTTTTATGAAGGACAAGATATTCCTATTGAGCGGTTTTCGGTGATGCGTCCTTTGACACCATTTGCTGAGGCGATGCGGACATTAAAAGTTGGACTAGAATTATCTAATATCGATCGTCCTCCTAAAGTTGTTCTGATGACTTCCGTGTTTCCAAATGAAGGTAAAACAACAATTTGTACAAATTTTGCTCAACATGCTGCACAAGTTGGAACGAGAACATTATTAATTGATGCTGATTTGAGAAACCCTTCTTTAACAGAACGACTTGTTAAAGGGTATGATAAAGGATTGATAGAGCTTTTAAGTCGACAAATATCAGTCGAAGAAGCCATCATTAGAGATCATACAGGTGTTGATATTTTACCTAGTAAAAGTGTTCCTTATAATTCTGCTGAGATTTTAAGGTCTGAAAACATGAAGGCTTTACTGCAGCAATTGAGGAGTATGTATGGTCTTATAGTTTTTGATGCATCTCCTGTGATGCCTGTCATTGATGCAAAAGTACTGATGCAGATTGTTGATAGTCTTGTTCTTGTTGTTGAGTGGGATAAGACACCCAAGGATGCAATCTTGAATGTTTTAAATACATTAGATCCAGAGCGGGAAAAGCTTACTGGTATTGTCTTAAATAAAGTCGATCTTAAAAAAGTGCAAGGTAGTGCTTATTCTGGATATGGTGGGTATTATGGACATTCTGATTATCAATTTAATAACAGCTAAAGGTGGACTATTTTGTAAATGAAGTCCTTGAAAATTCAGCATTACAAAAAAAATAATTTAACAAGTTTTTATTGTTTTTTTCTTATTGGGATTTTTTCACTTTATCTGATTATTCCAAGAGGTATAAATGAAATTACTTCTTATTTTGAAAAAGGGTATTTATCTGAGAATAACGAGAGCGTAAGCAGTTTTGAAATTATAAAAAATGAAAGTTTTATTCAAAATCTATTCGATTTAGACTATCTTGATAGATATAACCATATTTATAAAGATCAGAAAGTGTCTTATCTACTTAAAAAGTATCAGTCTTATCTAACTCAAGATGTTCGCAAATCCCAAAATACTCTAAACATTAAAAATAAGATTTATTCGACAATAGAAACTTCTTTACGCACTAGACCATCAAAACCTAATTATTGGTATTTGTTAGCTGAAGTTAGTGCCAGGCAACAAGATCCTGGGAGCCGTCCTAATAAGTTTTTAAGAATGTCTTATCTTACTGGGATGAGAGAAGGTTGGGTTGCTACAGAACGTTTGAAGTTTGTTTTGAGTAATTGGCGATATGTAAGCGATGCTGTGAGAGCATTTGCAAAAAAAGACATTCATCTCCTTTGGGAACATCATTATTTTAAATATGAACTTGCACAAATATTTGCGAATACCTCGACTAAAGGAAAAAAAATAATTTATAGCCAGATAAATAGATATGGATATCAAGAAATAAAAATACTTTCGTCTTATTTGAAAAGAAAGGGTTATTTTATTGGAGAGAATCTTTTATATAGTATAGTCAAGTAAGTATCTTATAAAGTTGTAGATTATCAAAATAAACTATTTAAAAAAAACTTGATTAGTGTCATTTTCAGTTTGGTGTTATTTTTTAATGGAGCTGGTCTTGAGAAAGTGGTTACTTTTATCTTTTGATTTGGCAATTGTTGCTTTCTCACCTTTTGTAGCCATTCTTATTTTAGAAGATTTTTATTTAACATTACAGCGCATCAAGGAGATACTTCCTTATACTTTAATTTGTTTCATTGTTTCCTTTTTGGTTTTTGTTACTTCTGGAATTCACAGAGGCATATGGCGATATGTCTCTCTTCCTGATTTTTGGAAAATCTTGAAGGCAGTTGTGTTAGCTATGATGATCACAACTTATTTCTATTTATTTGTTATGTCTGTAAAATATGAGAGTGTTTCTTTTCAACTCCTACAATGGGGGTTTGTTCTTTTTTCCATGATTGCTTTCAGGGTGTGTGTGCGGCATATTTTGCGGCGAACAGATTTTCATACAGCAATACATTCTCTGACACAGAAAGAAAATGTTTTGGTTATTGGTTTAACTCATATAGCAGAGTTATATTTGCGATGGGTTAATGATGTGGAAAAAAAATCAGTTAATGTTGTTGGCATATTAGATGAAAGAGAGCAATTAAAAGGAAGATGTATACAATCGTGCCATGTAATTGGTAGTCCTAAGTTGCTACCTCAAATATTAGAAAATTATAAAATTCATGGTATGGACATTCAACGGGTTGTTATTGCGCTGCCTTATGAGAAGCTTTCGTCTGTTTCTAAAACATTATTATCTGATTTAGAACAACGCGGTCGTATCAAAATTGATATGTTTAGTGATCAATTAAGTACTTTTTCTCAACAGCAAGAGATTGTGAATGATCATAATATCGATAGTAGTACGTCTCTCTCTTCCATAGAGATTAAGAGGAAGATTCCAATATTTTCATATAAAAATAAATATCTTAACTATAAACGTTTTGCGGATATTGTTTTTAGTTTATGTATGATTTTATGCTTTAGTCCGATAATTTTCTTCGTGGGTCTTCTGGTTCTTTTGGATCAAGGTCATCCGATTACATTCTGGCAATTGCGACCTGGTAAAAATGGTCAAACTTTTCGGCTGTATAAATTTAAGACGATGTCAAGCGGTCTTGATCGACATGGGAATAGGCTACCTGATCGTGAGAGAACTTCAATGGTTGGTCACTTTTTAAGAAGAAGCCGTTTGGATGAATTGCCTCAGCTTTACAATATTCTTATTGGACAAATGTCATTTGTTGGTCCAAGGCCCTTGCTTATGGTCGATCAACCTGAAGAGGCAGGGCTAAGATTATTAGTACGCCCTGGTTTAACTGGATGGGCGCAAGTTAATGGTGGTAAGTCGGTTTCCAAAAACGATAAAGCAATTCTAGACTTATGGTATTTACATAACGCGTCCCTATGGCTTGATCTAAAAATTGTTTTTTTAACACTACATATGGTGGTTTTTGGAGAACGCCTTAACCATTCTGCGATTGAACAGGCGTATAAAGAATTGGTTGGTGAAGGAAGAAAATTTCAGGAGTTAATCAATCAACCTAAAAATAATGCTTCACGTTTAATGTCTGGTTCCAGTCAACGGCGGATTGCGTGATATAAAAAGTTCTTGGTTTATGGATTTTGTTTTGTATAGGAGTTTCAATCGTAACTTTGTTTTCACCTTAATTTTTAATCTTCAAAAGAAATTATAGTTATCTTTAGATAATCTTTAAAGATGGTCTTATTCAAATTTTGCATGCCTGAAATGTGTAGAGTTTGTTAATAAGATGATTATAGGTTTTTCGAATCAATATGAAGCGTTTTTGCTTCTTTTTAAATAAACTTTTTGAACTCTTGGTTTCACCTAGAGTGCGGTAGCATTGGTTTGAATAAGTTATGATAGCTCAACCTTTTTTCTCGATTTGTATTCCTGTTGATCATGTTAGTTCTCACCTTAAAGTGACATTGGAGAGTATCTTAGCACAAAGGTTTAGAAATTTTGAAGTGATTATACAAAGTAATAGCCCTAAGGGCTCTTTCAATAATGTTTTTGAAGAGTTTGATGATGATCGTATTTTATATTATGAAAACCCAGAACCTCTAGGAGTCTTTGAAGGGCTTAATGCGGCTTGCAGTAGGGCGAATGGGCGATATTTAAAATTTTTACTTCCACAAGACCTTCTGGCTAAAGATTGTTTAAAAATACTCTATAATATTTTTAAAGATAAAGATTATGAAACGAAACTTATTTGTGTGAAACAGTCTAAGAATTTAAATGATCTAGAAACATATCATATGCCTTCTGATTTAAATATTTTTTGTCTAGATCGCTCTAATTTATTCCGTTTTTTATGTGAAGATAAAAATTGGGGCTGGAATATTTCTGAGTTGTGTATTGAGTATGATTTTTTTAAAGAACGAAGTTTTTATAATAAGTATTTTCATAAACGTAGGTTCTCAATAGATATACTTGCATGGTTTGATATGGTTTTAGATGCAGGGGCCGTGATGGTTGATGATGCTTTGGTCATCAGAAATGTTTCTACTAATTCTGATAACAGCCAGATTTATCATCTTAATGAGATGATGGACGTTTTTTGTCATCATTCAGGTGCATATGATACATTTCCTGGGTTCCAACTTGGAAAGAAAAGATATCTCTCTCGTCAACTGAAAAAACAATATTGGAGCGGAATAAAAGCTGCTCTGTCTGGGAGAGGAACGAAACATTTAGAGCAAGTTTATTGTTTACAGAAGCGGTATGGTTTTTATTAATTAGCTGCTTGGTAAAGGTGTGAATTTGACCATGGGTCGTGTTAGGACTAAACAATCCCCAAGAGTTTTTCTTGGAGCTGCAACAATGTGTGCTGGTAATGGTGGAATATGCAGAGTTGCAAGACTGACAGCTAAAGTTCTTGTAGATGAAGGTATCCCTGTCGATGCTTTAGCACTTAAAGACACGAAATGCTCTTCCGTTCATGGGTGTGACGTGAATGTTACTCATGGAAGTCAGCTGAAATTTCTTGTTAAAGGGCATATGGCTGCTAGATCATTTACTCATTTTATATATGATTTTCCAGGAACGGCACGAGCGCATCCTATCTTTCCTTGGCTTAATCGGCCTTCCGCAGTTTGGGTACATGGTATTGATGTATGGGAAAATTTAAGGTTCGATTATCAGAAAGCTATCCGAAACTCTAATTTAACATTAGTTAATTCTCAATATACTAAAGATAAAGCACAAGGGTTACATGGAAGTTTTGAAAAAGCAAATGTTTGTTGGTTGGGAACTGAACAGGATTTATTGCCACAACATATGTCTGATTTTAGAGGTGAGCCAGTAGCATTTATTTTAGGGCGTATTGTTGAGGGGCGTAATAAAGGTCATGATCTAACTTTGGAAGTTTGGCCAGAGGTTTTAAAAGCAGTACCGAATGCTAAGTTGGTTATTACGGGGACTGGGCCTGGATTAGATTCTTTAAGAAAAAAAGTTTTAAATTTAAAGCTTAGTGATTATGTAGAAATAACGGGTTTTGTCTCTGACGAGAAAATAGAAGATTTATGGAGTCGAGCTCATGTTTTTATAATGCCAAGTCGAACCGAGGGGTTTGGATTAACATATGTAGAAGCTATGAGATATGGAGTTCCAGTTATTGCTTCAATTCATGATGCTGGTCAGGAGATTAATATTGATCGTGAGACAGGGTATAACATTGATTTGACAGATCGAGAGTATTTTACTTCATGCATTATAAATCTTCTCAAGAATAAGGAGCTCGCTTTTAGAATGGGGCGTGCTGGACAGAAGCGATGGAGAAAACATTTCTGCTATTCAGCATTTCGTTCTAGAATAAAACCGATATTAGAGAACTTTTTAGCTCTATAATCGTTAATATAAATTCTATGAAATCTCTTGTTTTTAATAAATGGAAAGCTTACACATTTTTTGCAGGTGACGATATCTGGGAGAAGCTGGCTTTTGGTGCTGTAGGTAGTTTTTTAATTCAGGTCGGCTTTGCTGCTTTATCTTTCGTGAATGCGATCTTTCTTGCGAGATGGTTAGGTCCTGAAGGGTATGGTGCTTATTCTGGTGCTATAGCTTGGATGAGTTTATTTGCGATCCCAGCAAGTTTAGGGTTTCATATCTTAATTGTTAAAGAGTTTGCTATTTCCCGGTCAGAAAAGAGTTGGGGAAAATTAAAGGGATTATTATATTTCTCTTCGTTTCTCATCATCATTTCAAGCTTGCTGTGTTCAGGGGTCTTATATTTTATAGCACAAATTTTTCTCACAACATCGCATGGAATTCTACTGGGTGAGGTATTGCAAGTTGGAGCATTCATCTTGCCATTTATCGTTTTATGTACATTATTCACCTCAGGATTAAGAGGATTGGAACAAGTCATTAAGGGCAACTCTGCCAATATGCTTATCAGGCCGGCAATCTTATGTGTTACATTAATTCTATGTTTTAATTTTTGGCCTAAAAGTATCAACCCTATATCTGCGATGATATTAAATGGTGTTGGTGCTGTTATTGCTCTCATAGTTGCGTTTTATTGGTTGCAGAATAAAACATCTCCCTACATAAAAGATGTTTCGCTAGAGTATAATAATAAGCAGTGGCTTGGAACTTCATTGCCAATGCTTGTTTATGCAGGGTCTCAAACAATTCTTGGTCAAACAGATTTGGTTATGCTGAGTGCAATGCGAGGGACTGAAGAAGCTGGGCTTTATGCTGTCGCTAATCGTTTAGCTTATATATTAGTTTTTGGGATGGTTGCTGCAGAAATGGTTTTAGCTCCCATTATATCAAGCTTATATGCTAAAGGTAAAACTAGTGAATTACAAAATATTGTTGTTCGCTTAACAAAAGGTGTTTTTTTTATAACATTGTTATTTGGAGTATTTTTTATATTTTTTGGAAGAGAGTGTCTTGGCATATTTGGAGTGAATTTTCAATTAGCTTATCCAGCTTTTGTTATATTGGTCATTCTGAGAGTTGTTGATGTTGGGCTAGGACCTGCAGCTTTATTGATGACGATGAGTGGGTATGAACGAATAGTTGCTCATATATTTATTTTAATGGCATTGCTAAATATTGTTTTAAACCTTTTTCTAATTTTCTTTTACGGTTTTATTGGTGCTGCCATTGCTTCTTTTATCAGCCTAATCGCTGTTAAATTAATTTTGTTATATTTTGGATTTATTCGAACAGGCATAAATGCATCAATTTTGCAGAGTTCTCTTTTGGTCAATAAGTACATTAAGATAAAAATATGCAATTAGATCAACTTCATAAATTAGCACCTGAAAATTCTTTAGAGCAGAATGGATTTCCTCCCTTAATCCTAATGTTTGCTTGTAAGTATGCATCTACTGAAGATGGACTTGCGTGCGGGTTTCGTCAACTCGGCTGGGATGTATGGCCGATAGACCCACAAATGTCACTCCCAATTAACAAGCATATATTGTTGAAGGGACTGAACCGACTTATGAGGCCTTTTTTACGGACAGACTTTAATAACTCTATATTACGTTTAATACAGAATATCTCCCCTTCTGCTTTTGTCAGTGTGAAGGGGAGTAATATTAGTATAGATTTGTTGGAATGGATGCGAAAGGAGGGTATTATAAGGATAATGTATTATCCAGATTTTCATTTTGATCATCAAGATGTAGATATCAAGACTCTCAAACATTATGATTTTGTATTTACAACAAAACGTTTCCAGGTTCCGTTCCTAGAAAAGATGTTAGGTGTAAATAAAGTCAAGCATCTTGATCATGGATATTCTTCCCATGTGCATTATCCAAGAAAAAAGTTTGTTAATGAACATGAGTATCGCTGTGACATAAGTTATATTGGGAGTCATTCTTCTTATAAAGAAGATTGGTTGTGTAAACTCAAACAACTCCAACCAGACTTAAATTTATTAATTGCTGGACCAGGTTGGATAGAAAGAAATAAGTCTTTTGAGATTAAAGACTGTATACTCGGTCATGTTTATCATGGAGATAATTATGCGAGAGCTATACAACTAAGTCGTATTAACCTTTCAATACATTGGGGGACAATCGGAAAAAATAAATGGCAAGATGATGTTTCAACGAGAACTTTTGAAATACCAGCCTGTAAGGGGTTTATGTTACATAAGGATAATCAAGAAGTTCGGACACTTTTTAATGTTGGTTCTGAAATTGATGTTTTTAAAACACATGAGGAACTATTAGAAAAAATCCATTACTATTTAAAAAATAGAGACCTCAGAGAAAAAATGATTGAAGCTGCTTACTCAAGGTGTGTGCCGCACTATAGTTATGATATTCGTTCTAAATTAATTGCAGAAATAATCAATGCTAACCTCACTAAAAATTCTTAACAGGTTATTATAGTACATATTAGATATGTTCAGTTTTGAGATTATTACCCTGCTTAGTGTTTTAGGATTATATTTGACGTCATTTCTCATTAATATTTCTGAATTCTATGGACTTATTAATTTTATCGGTCCAATAATAGTTAGTATAATTCTTATCATTTCATCTATAAATCTACTTCTAAATAATAAATATTTTCTCTGGACTCCTTTTTTATGGTTCAGAGTCGCAAGTGCAGCTTTCTTTGGTTTTGGGTCAATAGCACATTATTTTAGTAATGAGGATACCAGAGCTGCAGCACGCTATCTTATTGATTTTTTGGAAACTGAAATCTTACAAGTCAATATAATCAACTTATGTTCAATCATAGTAGTTCTTTTTGTAAGCCGTGTAATATTATCTTTTTCAACTTCTGGTCTTAACGAACAAAATACAATTCACAATGAAGATACTACAGACGTTTCCTCATTAGTTTTAATAATGTATATTTTTCTGTTCATTGGGGGCTATTTTAGATTTTTTGTTCAACTACCTGATAAGTTGAATCACGATCCAGAGATTGTTGCTTCTGGATTTATTGTTCAATTGTCAAATATTTTTATAATTGGTTTATTTCTTCTTCTCTATTATGCTTTGAAATATAATAGATCTGTTTTGCCCTGTGTATTTGTTCTAATATTTGTAAACGTTTTAATGGGGCTTCTTCTTTTTGAGAAAACTGATGTTATTATCACATTGATTTTCTGCTCTCTCGCCATATTACATCATAAATTGACCATGAGCCGTATGGTTATAATCGGTTCATGTTTTATATTAATTTATATAACACTTGCCCCATTTGTTTTACATGGTCGTTCTCAGTTAGAGGAATTAAATGGAGACTTCCGCATAGGGTCCTTGCAACAACGTTTTGAAATTACATTAGATTATTTTGGGAATGAAGCTCAGGAATATCATGATGAAGATCAAGCTTGGCTTAGACGGTTAAGTTATGCACCCATGCAGGCTTATGTTATTGATCAGTATAACCAAGGGGTTAATGGAGAGACATTACAAGGGATATTTTATACACTAATTCCTAGATTGCTGTGGCCGGATAAACCTATCTTAGGTAATTTAGGAGAGAACTTATATTTTTTAATTCATGGTCGAGGAGGTGTTTGGGTTAGTCCTGGTATATTTGCTGAAGCCTATTGGAATTATGGTTGGCTAGGCATACCGCTTCTTATGATTCCATTTGGATTTATCATAGGGTTTTATTCGCGCTATTCCTTATTTATCATATCAAGAAATAAATGGCTCTATTTGCCTGTAGTTCTATTTGGGATAACGATTAGCGTTGCGGTCAGTGGTTGGTTTGTTTTAAGTATTATAGGCCCTCTTATTATAGCTATTTATCTTCATATTCTTTTATTTATTCTTGAGAAGATATCGCGAATTTTTGTTGTTAGAAGATTTGTTTAATATATAGACGTTGATGCCACTTAAAATTCTTCATATTTCACCAACATTCTATCCTGCTATTTATTATGGCGGTCCGATTTTTTCAACCTATGAGATATGTAAAGGTTTGGCAAAATATCGTGAGACTGTGGAACTTAGAGTACTCACAACTGATGGAGCTAGTCCAAAACGTGATGATCGTATAAATTGGCAGAATATGCCCGAGCGTTATGACGATCTATTTGATGTTTATTTTACACGACGACAGTTTGGAGTGAGTGTTGCCCCTATGATGCTGAGACAATTGGGCAAATTAGTAGATTGGGCTGATGTTGTTCATTTGACAGGAGTCTATAATTTTCCAACATTTCCAACATTGGTTGCATGCCGAACTTTTAATAAGCCACTCATCTGGTCTCCTAGGGGTTCTTTAATGCGTTGGGAGAAATCACGAAAACTTAAGCTGAAAGTTATTTGGGAACACATGGCTTCACAAGTCCTTCTTAAGGAAAGAAGCATCTTGCATCTGACAACACGACAGGAAGCGAGGGAGGCAATGGTTAGAATCAAAAAAATTCCAGCTGGAATTATTACCAATGGTGTTTCGGTTCCTAAACAATTACCTAAACTTCTTAAGTCAGATAAAGAAAAATTTCATGTTCTTTATCTTAGTCGGCTTGATCCCACAAAGGGGCTTGAGAATCTTCTACAGGCTTTTGTGAAATTGCCTTTGAACTATCATTTAAAAATTTGTGGAACTGGTAAAAAAGAATATACTCAAGAGCTAAAATCTCTTTCCGATTATTTGGGTCTCAATGATCGTGTTCAATTTGTTGGGCAAGTTGAAGGGCAAGAAAAGGAACTTGCTTTTCTAGAGAGTGATGTTTTTGTTTTACCATCTTATATGGAGAACTTTGGTATAGCAGTGGCTGAGGCTTTAGCCCATAAACTACCTGTAATTGTTAGCAATCAAATTCCATGGCAACAAGTAGAACAGATTGGTTGCGGTTTTTCAGTTGATAACACTCCTGATAGCCTTGCTCAATCTATTCTACGAATAAAAGATATGGATCTTGAAGCTATGGGGAACAGAGGTCGTCATTGGATGCAGGGGGAATTTTCTTGGGAGACACTTTCTGAGAAAATGTTGGCTCTTTATGGATGGGCAATTTATGGGGGGGAGGCCCCAGAATTTGTGGTGAAGAATCATAATGAATTAGATTTAGTCTCAAATAGCCCTAATTGAGCCGGTTAGCATAGATTATAGATTATATTATAGATGTTTGTATTAAACTCGTTGAGACTAAAGGTCATTTCATACGACCTATTAATCTGAGTAATCCATGTTAGTTCGATTGCTGAGATCGCAATTAAAGTTATGGTACTAATCCATCCTTATTACTGATTGATGGTTCCTTGAAGAGCAAACCTGATGTCAGTTTAGCAAATTAAATTTTATGTTGGGTTCTTACTGATAAATAAGAAGAAGGCTTGAAGAAATCAATACACTACTTTGATTATATATTAAGTAGTGAAGCTATTAGTATTGCTTAAGGGATATAATGTTAGATAAAATAACCCCAGTCATTCTTACCTTTAATGAAGAATTGAATATTGAAAGAACATTACAGAAATTATATTGGGCGCAAGAGATCATTGTTGTTGATAGTTATAGTACAGATAGTACTCTTGAAAAAATAAATAGTTTTAAGAATGTAAGGTTATTTCAAAGAAAATTTGATAGTCATTCCCAACAATGGGAATATGCCATTAAAGAGACAGATATAAAGACAGATTGGGTTCTTGCACTTGATGCAGATTATGTTCTCTCTGATGAAATTATAAAGGAGTTCTCACAATTAAATAGTACAAATAATGTTTCAGGCTATTCAGCTAGTTTTAAATATCTTGTCTGGGGAAGACCTCTTACTGGGACTATTTATCCACCTGTTGTTACATTGTATAGACGTGATCAAGCAGAATATATACAAGATGGTCATACACAACGAATACAAGTCAATGGGCCAATTACACATTTAAATGCAAAGATTTTTCATGATGATCGCAAGGCTTTATCAAGATGGCTTTTATCGCAAGATAAATATGCGAAACTAGAAAGAAACTTTTTGTCTGAAAAAAGATCGTCTCAGTTAGGGGTTATTGATCAAATTCGTAAGTTTACATATATAGCACCTTTTCTTGTATTTTTTTATTGTTTATTTGTCAAAGGGTGTATTTTTAATGGTAGAGCTGGCTTCTTTTATGCCACTCAAAGACTTTTGGCAGAGACCCTATTATCTTTGAGAATGATAGAGTTTCATCATAAGCAAGCCGAAACAAAAACTTCGAAGAAAAATTCTACGGTCACTTCTTAATCAATACTTTTTCCCGCAATTTTTAAATGAAATTACTAAATTACTCCAATGAAGATTTTCAGCGTGGTTGTTCTATATTTACTGAGTTTATTTGGATCATTGTGAATGCATTGTTTGTATCATCATGGTTGCCGGGTTCAATGCATAGACGTTTTTTATTGCGAATCTTTGGCGCCAATATTGGTCGAGGCGTATGTATCAAACCAGGAGTTTATGTGAAATTCCCGTGGCGTTTATCCATTGGAGATTATAGTTGGATTGGGGAAAATGTCTGGATTGATAATTTAGATCAAGTTGATATAGGTTCTGATTGTTGTTTATCTCAAGGAGCGTATTTATGTACTGGTTCTCATGATTGGGGGAGAGAGACTTTTGACCTTATTACATCTCCTATAAAAATTTCTGATCAAGTTTGGATTTGTGCTCAATCAAGGGTGGCTCCTGGGGTGGAAATCGGGCAAGGAGCAATTCTTGCTTTTGCTAGTGTTGCTATGAAAAACTTAGACCCTTGGACGATATATCATGGTAATCCATCTAAAGCAGTTCGTTCAAGAGTAAGAAGTCAGAAAAAATTCTCGCATGTTCATTCAGCTTAGTAAGGTTCTAGCGTGAAAAAGAAGAAATTACCTGAAATTGATCTTGTTTATATTTGTGACTGGCTTCCTCCTGATTTCGGTGCCGTTGGCCAATATTGTCTTGGATTTGCTAGAGATAGCGCGAAGGATGGGCAAAAAATTGTGCTCATTGGTTTGTCTTCAAAGATTTCAGATGAAATCACAGAAGAGATGCCCAGTGGTTCGTTAACTAAGGTCTATTTGAAAAGGAAGCTTTATAATAAAGGTAGCTTCTTACATCGTCTTATATGGACTTTTATTACAAACACTGAACTTCTTATAAAAGCTTGGCCATATATGCGAAAAGCTAAGGAAATTAAATTTACTGGTAGTCCTCCATTATTTTTACATTGGATTGCACCAGCTAACCTAATTTTGCAGAAACCAGTTACTTACCATATCATGGACTTTCATCCTGAATGTTTAATGGCGTCGCGTGATAAACCTTCATTCTTGTTAAATCTTATATATAAGCTCACTTTATTTTGGCGGAAGCGTGTTTCGAGGTTTGAAGTCTTGGGATATGATCAGTTAGAACGGTTAACTGCAATTGGTATTCCTAAAGAAAATATCACTTTAAATCCAGTTGCTTCTCCTGTTGTGATCAATGACGATACTCAACCTTTAGAAACGCCTTCAATATCAAAAGGACAATTTCTTGTTTTGTACTCTGGTAATTGGGGGGTGGCCCATGACCATGAAACATTTATTGAAGGGTATACTTTACACCATAAACAAGGAAGTGGTCGAATAGTCCTTTGGTTAAATGCTGTCGGTGCCAGAGCAGATCAGATAGAACAAGTTTTAATTCAGAAAGGTTTGCCTTGTGTTCGGGGGTATCCAGTAAAACTTGCAGATTTACCCAGCCTTCTGATTACTCCTGATGCTCAGTTAATAACTTTAAGTGATGCCTTTGTAGGATATGTCTTACCGTCTAAGGTTTATGGCTGCATCTCTTCTAAAAAGCCTATTGTTTTTATTGGAAGTTCTAAATCTGATGTTCATAGGCTTTGTCAGGAACAAATGTCTGTTCCTTATTTTCGTGTTGATGTCGGTAATGTTGAAGGACTAGCTTCAACTTTTGAGAATCTTGTAGCTCACTTAGAGGAAAAACAAGAGAGCAAAAAATTGCAAGAAGATATACACAATCTTCAATGTGGTAAAAGTGCTAAAAGCTAAAGAATATTTCTCAAATTTTTTATTATTTGGATTTTTTATACTTCTTGTTTATTGCATGAGGGTCTTTGAGGGGCAGGTGAATCATGCTGAAAGCGATGGGTTGAGATACCATTTTCCAGTTATCAATCATTTTATAAATGATCTCTTTGATTTGGAATATCCAGATGTCATTCCCATGCTCCCAGGATATCATTATGTTTTTGCAATAGTTGCCCGTCTGTTTACAATTGATCCTCTTGTACCCGATGATGTGCTTAGTTTTTTTGTTCAATCATTTTGGGCTGCGGGGTTGTTTTTTATTCTCTATAAAATTTCTCAATGCTTTATTTCAAAACATTATATTTTTTCCTGGCTGGTTATAAGTTTTGGTTCGTCTTATATCTTGATGTCGTGGGCCTGGCCAACAACAGATCTTGCCGGTATGACATTTTATGCTCTTTCAGCTTATTGTTTGCTCTATTGGAGAGATAATTTTAAGTCAGCACTTTTTTTTTCGATCACTGTTGTATCTTTAGCTTTTATTCGTCAAAATTATATTCTCATTTGCAGTGTGCCTTTCTTACTATGGTTAGGTAGAGTTGCTAAAGTTGATTTCTCACTAAACAAGTTGTTTTACGTTATTGTTCCAATTTTAGTTGGTTTGATATTTCTAACATTGTTGTTATGGGGATGGGGCGGCTTGGTTCCCTATAGTTTCCGTCAGCATGGTGGAACGCAGATTCATTTATTTCAACTCGGGCATATGTTGAGTTTAACAGGCATACTCATTTTACCATTTTTTGTTGTTCGAGCTCGATGTATTTTTCATGAAATTTCTTTGAGGAATAATATTTTATTTTTGTTTCTTTCAGTGGCTATTACTGTTTTGACACTCATGTCTTTGCGAGGGGGAGAAATCGGTTCTATTATATGGAGTTTTAAAAATGTTTTAGAGCTAATTACTGATCAAAGTTATTTTATTTTTGCAGGGTTTCTTATTTTGACAATATATATTGGATTGATCTGCTTTTTTGATGTGGTATCATTCTCTTCTCGCTCTTGTTTTATTATCTTACTTCTCTTTTTGGTTTTTTTTTAGTGGTTTCCTCGTGCAGAAATTTGCCTGGCAAAGATATCTGGAGCCACAACTGCTTTTTACTTTTGCTTTTGTATATTTTTCACAAAACTCTATTTTCAGTCGCTGGCAACATGCTTTTATTATCAGTAGCTATGTTGGTTATTATTCTTTGTCACTTATTCGGGTTTTATTATGAGTGGATAAATAAGTTTTGATGAATAATCCTAAAAATGAGATCTTTTTATCACTTGAGTCTTTTCGTGGTATAGCAGCAATATTAGTAGTACTATTTCATTCTCCATTTGCTTACGGTGAAAAACTTCCTATTATAAAACATGGAGAAATTTTTGTAGACTTTTTCTTTATTTTATCTGGTTTTATTATCGCTCATGCTTATTTGAAGTAAAATTATAGAACGGGTTAGGGTTTATAACTTTTTCTATGTTAATGTTAGGGAGATTATATCCACTTCATTTTTTTGTTTTGATATGTCTACTTCCAATTACTTTTGTTAAGTTTGTTATTTTTCAATATTTTGGTTTTGGAACAAATCCAATAGATGAAAATAACATCACAACTTTTTTCTTAAATGTGTTTCTAATTCATTCATTAGGTTTATTAGATTTTGTATCTTGGAATCATCCATCGTGGAGTATAAGTGTCGAATTTTACGTTTATCTTATTTTCTATTTATTTATTCGTTTTACTAAATTAAATCATATACTCTTGTTAAGTTTAGTTATTTCAATTGTATCCTATTCAACTTTATGGCCATTAACGGAAAACTATAATAGTTTGTTAGTTATTATGATTATGGACTTAAGAGGTCTCGGAGGTTTTTTTTTAGGAGTATCTATTCATGCGGTTAGGTTTCACAAAAAGTTAAAATATAATAATTTTCTTTTACAAACGTTTTTTGAAATAACCGTTATTGTTGTTGCTATAGCTGTTATATTAAATAGTGATGATAATCGACTATACCAATTATTAGCTTTTTTGGTTTTTGGATTAATTATGATTATATTTTCTTTAAAAATAAAGGGAATTGTTGGTTTATTATTCGAGACAAAAATTTTTACATTCCTTGGTAAAATTTCTTATTCGATATATATGACTCATTTCATTATCTGTGTTGTGGCACGCAATATTGCTCAATACATTTTTCATCTTTCTCCTGTAAATGTTGATGATTCTAATTTGTTAAATACTCAATACTTTTTAGTTTGGGATATGATTATTTTAGCGTTAGTGATTTGTACTTCTTTTTGCACATATTCATTTATTGAAGTACCTGCAAGAAACTATGTAAAGGAAAATTTATATAAAAACCCAGTTAATTATAATTAACTAAATTTTGTCTAGTTGGTATGAGAATTTCCTTTTTAAATTTATTGCTTATTCAGCTAGTTATGTCAGACAATTCTTCGTCATTTTTCTCTTTATTATATATTGCAAACTTACTTATATATCCTCCTAATTGTTCTTCCTTAGTTATTATATTTTGCCCGAGTCTTTGGTGAAATAAACTACTGTTCGGATTAAAAATAATCTCAGTAGAATTTCTAGTAGCATTTTCTCCATTAATAGAAAGCACCATTTAAGGCTAAATGCAATTTTATGTTTTGATTTAAAGAAATTAAAAATGGATGCGACAGTGATATTAAATTGTTCGTTGTGTTGAACACAGCACATTCTAAATTACCTGATGAATCGATACGGATATATGAACGATAAGTTTCGATGGAGTTATCTAATAAATATGAGAAACTTGCTTTTGGGTAATTTTGTAGTTCAAACTCAGAATAACATGTGAATTGATTAATTTCTGAGATGTGATAACTAAAGGATACATTATCACCTGTCCGGGGTGTATGTTGTCCTAAAGTATTTATATTTGAGGATGCCATCATATTTTGTTCTGCTTGTCCCCCCCAAATTAATACCTGAGTTTCGCCTATTGAAGTGCTGCATTTTGAATAGAATTATTTAGATATCCGATAAAAATTATTTCGGCATCGTTGTGTAACTCAATGTACGGTATTGGTGAGAAGTACCGTGTCCAACTATTAGTTAAAACTGCAATGCTTGTATGTTTTACATTTGGTAAGGTGCTGGTATCAAATTGCCACAAATCTATCACCTTACCAACGTCCTCGGGTCTTGCTGCTTTTAGGTAGACACTGTAGCGGTATACGTCATTTGGTAAACCGCTTTCTAATCGTCTAATACCAGAAAATGTTGTTGCGTCTGGACGGTTGAGAATGAGTTTATCTGCTGTCATTGTCCCATCTGGAGCTAAAGCAGCATCGGTTTCTATAACTGGAGTGGTTGGGCTGTTCCCAATTATATTCCATTGGCTTAAATCATTTGAATATCTTACGTAGTTTGTAGATGCTGGTTCAATTAAAAGCCCAAGATCTGTGCGTCTTAATTCATTCGGTCCAAAATATGCTAAAGTCCCATCTGCTCGTGTTGCGTAACCTGGTGATGCACGATTGATTGAGACCACATTCTCTATTGACGTTTCCTGTCCGTCCAACATCGCACGATCATTTTCAAAATCTAATACCAGAACCGCATCAGGATATTCTTGTTGCCACCATGCTCTGGATTGGTTTGAGCTGGCTATATCCAGTCCTAAATTTATCATTATACTAATCCTATGAGTTGAGTGGCTGTTGTTCCTGTTGCTTTAATCTGTGTTGCTCTGATTGGAAGAATGTTGCCATTGAGAAGATTTGAGAATGTTACTTCTTGACCTGATTTCATAATCACCGTCAAATTGCCTGCCCCTCCAATATAGATTGCTCTGGTTGTTTCATTCAAAGAAATAGTATCACTCGGGGTGATTGTTATAGCTCCTGATGCAGGGCTATTGAGTGCTGATGTATGTTTGCTAAAATTATCTGGCATTGTCTTTCCTTTAATTAATAATTGTGTTGTCGCTTATGCGTTTCCAATTTGTGCCATCAGAGAAGGCAATGGTTGCACCTCCTGAAGCATCATTGATGTAAATAAGTCGTCCTGCCGGCGTTGCATTTGGGAGGTTTGATTTAGAGTTGCTATTGAGAGAAATCGGTTGTTGAAACTCTGTTTCTCCTGATGAGCTATTGATTTGGATAGCATCCAACCATGTTATTCCATCAGAGCTGGTTTTAATTTTAAACTGATTGTTTTCATTTAGGCCTATTTCTGTATGACCGGTGAAATTGGTTTGAAAAATAATACTTGCAACATCTGAAGCTGTGTTTTTATTTAGAATTGTTCTGATATTGCCAGATTCATTGTTGAAGAGTATTGCAGAACTCGTCACTGATAATTTATTTGTTGTATCTGCTGTGGTATTTATACCCAACAGTTCTAAATTGTTAATTTGACTCTGCGAAACCGGCATGTCATCCCAAGATGTGCCAGTCCAAATTAGCATTCTATTTTCATTTTCAACCCAAGTCTGCCAACCTTTTTGTGGTTCAAGAAATATCCAGTTATTATCATTCCAGATAGTGATTTTGTTATCTTGCCCTAACCAATCTGATACTGAATTTTCTGCAACTAAATAGCGCTCTCCATTATTTGGTGCCTGAGGAGGTAGTGTTTGCTGTCTGTCAATTACACTTAGCTGTATCAAACTATCCAGTATTTGTATGGCCTGGTTATGGGTTATATGTTTTTGCGCTTGTGAGGCCATAATATATGGCAATTTAAGATGCGGTGTTTGTGGCAT
Organism: Methyloligellaceae bacterium; assembly: GCA_965263345.1. Classification (GTDB taxonomy): domain Bacteria; phylum Pseudomonadota; class Alphaproteobacteria; order Rhizobiales; family CBDHHC01; genus CBDHHC01. Next base: position 989,681 of record CBDHHC010000024.1, on the reverse strand, counting down.
TTCTAAATTTATCCCGTAATTTAATTTTTTTATGCCAATAATTATATGGGAGGAAAAGATGGTGAGGATAACTTTTTTTATCTTTATTTATCAATAGTTTATGGGGTTTTTTCTTTGTAATAATTTGTTTACTATGTTGTTAAGTATATATATTAAAAATGAGTGATATGTTCTTAATAAGGGGGTATTTTTCGTTTATTATTTGAAGACTTGTTTTTTGAGATATGGTATATTGAACACCTATTTCAATATATAAAGACTACGACTATAAGTTATTGCAAAGTTGTTAGAGGCTTTAGTGTAGGCATTTACTTGTTCGTTCTAGAGCTTGGAGAGAATACATAATGGATAAATGTAGGCTGTCCCGTTTTTTTTGGGGATTAATGCTTATAGGGTTATTAACGCTTTTAACATTAGAGTTTGAGCGTTCTGTTATAGAAGAGGATTTAACCCAACGTACCCGCCATACTCTCAACATTTCCGGTTTGAAGTGGGCAAAATTCCATATTTCTGGACGAGACGCATATCTTTCTGATGCGGAACAGTATGACCCATTTCAACGTTTAAAAGCCATGGAAGCAATGTCTCGTGTCTATGGTATTAGAGTTGTTCAAGATGCAAGTAAGCCTCTGCCTCTTATTACTCCTTATCAATGGTCAGCATCACGTAAAAAAGAAACAATAAAACTACACGGATATGTTTCTTCTCAGGCAGATAGAAAAATCATCCTTGGCTTTGCACGGGCAAATTTCCCAAGTTTCAAGATTAAAGATAAGATGAAATTCGGAAGTGGCCTTAGGGATAAAAATATGTGGTTGGCTATGGTCAGTTTTTCCTTAAAGCAGTTGCGATATGTCGATAAAGGACGTGTTGGTCTTGTTGGACAAAAAATGGATTTCCATGGACGAGCAGTGGATTCAGAAAGTTATTTGTTTTTAGGTCAGAACCTTAAAAACAAAATGCCAGAATCTTTAAAACTTGCAAGTTTTTCTGTTAAGCCGCCCAAAGCAAAGCCTTATGTTCTGACTATAAATGCTAGTTCTGCTGTTATTAAACTTGAGGGTAAAATTCCTGATATTAAAACTCGAGAAGATATTTTGAAGGCTCTAAAAAGACTGTTGCCTGGACGTCAATTTATCGATAAATTGGAATTTGCTTCTGGACATCCCAAAGGTTGGGGGAGCATGATCAGGATACTGGTTGAGCAAATTGGTAAAATGAAGACTGGTGGTTTAAGTTTTACGGATCGTGCAATCAATATTTTTGGGATAGTAGAAAATCAAGCTATTCTTTCTGCTATTCAAGATAATCTCAAATCAAAAATTCTACCTGCATATACATATGTTGAACGTATAAAGATTGAAGCCACAAAAGATAGTAGGGCACATGTAGAATCTCTTTATAGTGCTATTCGATAAGGTCTTTATCTTTTTGCTCATTTAGTGATTTTGCCTTTTAATAGTTATTTTCTGAGAATATTTCATTTTATCTTTAACACCCTTTATGTGTTCTTGTTTTTTATGAATAGGACTTGAAAGTTCAATATATCGAATTGTCTTTATTATTTCACAATATTCTGAAAAATACTTGATGTAAAATTTCAATATGATACTGATGATGAAATATAAAATAAGAGGCTGAAAAAATGGAATATTTAGCAGTAGAACTTTTACCATATATCGGTTTAGCATTTGGTATTGGAATTGTTGTTGGTTGGTTCAGTTATTTGAAAAATAACTAATCAATTTAACTGATTATTTTCCCTCTAGGTCTTTAGAAAAAGTATTGGAGTGAAGGGATATGACATATTTTATTTTCCAAACATTTTTACTTCTGGCGGCGGCGTACTTATTAGGTGCCATTATTGGTTATATTTTACGCAGTCTATTCGCTGGGGGGAATAAAAAGAGTGTGGAGACAGCAGCCGTTGCGGTTGGTGCTGTTGCTGCAACAGCTGCTGCGTCGCAGCTTGCGGTGGCTGATGAAGGCAAAAATGAAAAAGACAGTGGCGAGCAGCCTGTTGATCAGAGCATAAATGAACCAGAAGTTCTTGACGTTGCTGAAGGGGTTAAGGAGACCACAGACCATCCGCAGGCTACTAGTGATGTTGTGGAAGCTTCTGAAGATGTTGTGCAAGAAGATCATGTACCTGAGGCCCAAAATGATGTGCAGGTCACAACTCAGGCTCCTGAAAGTCAAGATCTTGCAGAAACAATTGAGAATACATCAGATGTGAGTGATGAAGTGCAATCGGAGGTTGTGCAAGACGCTCAACCGCAAGATTATGTTGAGCAGGTTTCTGCAGTTACAGAAACCCCTGTGGTGAATGATGTTATTGATGTAGTAGAGACTCAAGAACTTGAAACTCTGGTTCCTGAGCAAGTTGAAACTCAAGTTCCTGAGCAAGAAGTTTCTGCAGTTACAGAGGCTCCAATTGTAAATGAAGTTATTGAAACTGTGCAGGAAGATGTCGTTGAAAGTTTTGCTCCTGAACAAGTTATTTCTGATGATATTCAGGATGTTTCTGGTGAGGCTGTGAACGAGGCTCCTATTACAGATGCTTTACAAGAGGCTCCTCAAGAATTTGTTGCTCCTGAGGTTGTTCCTCAAGAGATTACTGAAGCTCATATTGAAACTCCAAGCCCGGACCTATCTGGTGGTATTGATCCAGTGGTTAGTGCTGGGGCTGTTGTAGCTGAGGCTTCAGAAAATTCCGCTGAATTAATTTCTGTCGCAAATAAAGGGCGTTTGATTGATAAACAACGCGAAGAAGTAAGTGATGTTGCTCATTTGAGTGAAAGTGAGTTTGCTAAACTTAGCAAAGATCGCCCTGTTCAAAAACCTCATGTTGTTCCTGATAGGTCTGCACTTAAGGAAGATTTGAAACAGATAAAAGGCATAGGAGTTGTTCTTGAAAGTCAGCTTCATGGTCTTGGGGTTAAGTCTTATCAGCAAATTGCAAGTTGGTCCCCAAGCGATGTTGCTGAAATTGATAAGAAACTGAACGCAGAAGGACGTATCAGTACAGAAAAGTGGGTTGAGCAGGCTCAGGCTCTTACTGGAGATTCTTCTAAAACAAGTGAATAAAATTTTACTTGTTTACTAAAACAAGGTTTTATTACATCGATATTTTCTTTCAATTCTGAATAGAAAATATCGATGTTTTTATTTGTCTTTTTTATTCCCAATGTTGATGAGTTAATCTCTGACCTTAATAAGTATTATTTTTTGTATTCAATCAGTAAGTCTTTGGCGTCTACCTGAGTACCTGCAGGTGTCAGGATTTTCCCAATAACTCCATCTCTATCGGAATGAATTGATGTTTCCATCTTCATTGCTTCGATTGTAAGTAGGACATCTCCAGAGTGAACAGATTGTCCTTCATTTACAGCAGTTGTAGATATCATCCCAGGCATTGGAGCACCCACATGAAGTGGATTGTTTTCTTCAGCTTTTGGATGTGTTTTAATGTTCTCAGAGAATTTTCTGTGAACAACTCTAGCTGCTCTTGGTTGACCGTTGAGTTCAAAAAAAACTTTGCATTGTCCTTCTTCATCAACGTCACCGATTGTTTGGAGGCGTATATGTAGTTGCTTACCAGGTTCCAAGTCTATCGTGATCTCCTGTTGGGGTTCCATTCCATAGAAAAACACCTGTGTTGGAAGTATAGAGACTGGGCCATATTTCTGGCGTGTTTTAGCATAATCTACAAAAACTTTGGGGTACATTAGATATGAATCTAATTCACCCTGACGTAATTCTCGATCAATTTTTTCTTCCGCTTCTTTTTTGATTGCATCAAGATTTGCTGGAGCTAAATTTATACCTGGACGATCTGTGCTTGGTTTTAAGCCTTTCAAGATTTTCTTTTGGAGTTGTTCTGGGAAACCATTTGTTGGTTGTCCCAAATCTCCTTTGAAAAAGCTTATTACTGAATCTGGAAAAGAAACCTCTAGATTCGGGTCTTCAATTTCTTTTCTTGTAAGACCAGCTGAGACCATGGCCAGGGCCATATCACCAACAACTTTTGAACTTGGTGTAACTTTGACAATATCTCCAAACATTTGATTTACTTCTGCATAGGCTTTTGCAACTTCATGCCATTTTTCCTGAAGACCTAAAGAGCGTGCTTGTTCTTTAAGATTGGTGAATTGTCCTCCTGGCATTTCATGAAGGTAAACTTCGGAAGCCCCAGATTTCATTTCGGGTTCAAAAGCTGCATATTGCCCACGAACAGCTTCCCAGTAGTCAGAAATTTGCCTAATTATGTCTGGATCAATGCCGGTATTACGGTCTGTGTGTCTTAATGCCTCCACTATTGATCCTAGATTTGGTTGCGATGTGAGACCAGAGAAGCTGTCCATTGCAGCATCAATAACATCAACGCCTGCTTCGCAAGCTGCAAGAAGAGAGGCTGCTGCAATTCCTGAGGTATCATGAGTGTGCAAGTGTATTGGAAGACCAGTTTCATCTTTCAGAGTCTTGACCAGAACGCGTGCTGCTGGAGGCTTCAATAATCCTGCCATATCTTTAATTGCCAAGATATGTACACCAGCAGCTTTTAGTTCTAATCCAAGTTTTACATAGTAATCGATATCGTAAGTTGGTCGTTTGCTATCAAGTATATCGCCTGTATAACAAATTGCTGCCTCGCACAGTTTCCCTGTTTGCAAGACTTCATCAATAGCAATTTGCATATTCTCAATCCAGTTCAGGCTATCGAAAACGCGGAAAAGGTCTATGCCATTGCGTGCCGCTTCTTTGATGAAATGTCTAACGACATTGTCAGGATAGCTTGTATATCCTACGCCATTAGCTCCACGGAGAAGCATCTGTAAAAGTGTATTTGGTGCTCGTTTGCGAATGATTGCCAAGCGTTCCCATGGGCATTCATTTAGAAAACGCATGCTGACATCAAATGTTGCGCCTCCCCAACATTCCAAACTGAATAAATTTGGCAGGAGGTGAGCATATGCAGACGCGATTTGTGACATATCGTATGTGCGCATGCGTGTTGCAAGTAGAGACTGGTGTGCATCGCGCATAGTTGTATCTGTTATAAGAACATTCTGTTGGGCTAGCATCCATTCTGTAAACCCTTTGGGGCCTCGTTCCTCCAAAATGTTTTTCATTGAATTTGGCGCTTTATCAGCGGAGTGTTTGGGTATAGCAGGAGGGATGAGATGTTCAGATGGTTTTGCTCTTCCTTGTACTAATGGATGACCATTTACTGTTACATCGGCTATGAAGTGTAGGAGGCGGGATGCTCTGTCTCTACGGCGAGGGAAGTTAAATAGTTCTGGTGTTTCGTCAATAAAGCGCGTTGTGTATGAGCCTCTTTTAAATGAGGGGTGATTTATAAGACTCTCAACAAAAAAGATATTGGTGGCAACGCCTCTGATACGGAATTCGCGCAGGGCTCGATTCATACGTGAAATACATTCATCGGGAGTTTGAGCCCAGACTGTTATTTTTTCTAGTAATGAATCATAATATCTGGTGATAACAGCGCCAGAATAAGCTGTTCCCCCATCAAGGCGAATACCAAAGCCAGTTGCCCCACGGTATGCTGTAATTCTACCATAGTCTGGTACAAAGTTATTTTCAGGATCTTCTGTCGTGATGCGGCATTGCATAGCAAAACCATGTAATTTTATGTTGTTTTGCTCTGGTACTCCTGAATCTGTCACATCGCCAATGCGAGCGCCTTGGGCAATCAAGATTTGTGCTTTTACAATATCAATTCCTGTCACTTGTTCTGTGACTGTGTGTTCAACCTGAATACGTGGATTAACTTCAATAAAGTAAAACTTACCCGTGTCAGCATCCATTAAGAATTCAGCTGTCCCCGCATTAGAGTATCCCGCAGTTCGGGCTAATTTAAGTGCACTTTCACATAAATCTTTGCGTTGTTGGTCATTGAGATATTGCGCTGGGGCGCGTTCAACAACTTTTTGGTTTCTACGTTGAATTGAACAATCTCTTTCCCATAAGTGAACTATATTTCCATGGCTATCGCCAAGAATTTGCACTTCAACGTGACGTGCCTGCTGGACGAGTTTTTCCAAGTAAACTTCGCCATTTCCAAAAGCATTTTCCGCTTCACGACGTCCAGCTAGAACCTGATCCTTTAAATCATCAGAGGTTCGGATTATGCGCATGCCCCTTCCACCGCCACCCCAGCTGGCTTTTAACATCAATGGATATCCGATGTCCTGTGCAATCCGTTGTATTTCATCCATATCACTAGGAAGTGGACCTGAGGCAGGCATAACAGGCGTTCCAGCCTTCACAGCCATTTCTCTAGCAGAGACTTTATTTCCAAGTGATCTCATGACGTCTGGCTTTGGACCCACCCATACTATGCCAGCATTCATGACAGCTTCAGCAAATTCTGGGCTTTCTGACAAAAAGCCATAACCTGGATGTATTGCATCTACTCCGGATTTCTTTGCAATCTCTATAATATCATTAATCGAAAGGTAAGCTTTGACAGGGCCTAATTCTGTATTGAGGCAATATGCTTCATCTGATTTGAATCTATGTAAAGAAAGTTTGTCTTCTTTGGTATAGATTGCGACGGTTTTTATGCCTAATTCGCTAGCTGCACGCATAATTCGAATTGCAATTTCACCACGATTAGCAATAAGAAGCTTACGGACCATTTTCTTACTCTACTTTGTTAATTTAATGATATTTTCAATTGCTGATTATAATATTAATCATCGAATATGAGGTTAATGCTCCTCACACTTAGATTTATATCCACCAGATGTTTTTAAGGATATCCGGGATTTTCGGTATATTGCACTGCAAAAAAGTTCAGAGCTATATAACTTTAGACTCAATCCTGGGGATTGGTTAAATCATGTGAGAATATTTATTTTTAATAGCTTGCAATCGATTTAACTCGCTAGCTCACAGTTTTGCTGGGGTTTTTTTCGTTTGAATTCTTTTAATTCCGCAGATTCATCTCCGCATCGTTTCTTAAATTCTTTTCTTTGATTCTTATTTGTAAAAGGTATTAACACTTTTAATACCCTCTTGAATTTGGAACAAATAATGAACATATGATTTATATAATTATGCTATTGTGGATAGAAATGTTAGATAACTGGCAGAATATTCATAGTTGTTTAGTGTTGTATTAACTTTTGGCGATTCGTAGAGGCAATTTCAAAGTCTACGTTTAAAGAGTGTAAGGAGACAGCTATGGCTGGAAGTATCAATAAAGTTATTCTGGTCGGGAATTTAGGAGCCGATCCTGAAATCAGACATACACAAGATGGTAAAGCTATTGCAAATTTACGGATTGCGACTTCTGAAACCTGGCGTGACAAGAGCTCTGGTGAACGGAAAGAGCGTACAGAGTGGCATAAGGTCGTGATTTTTAATGAGGGTTTATGCCGGATTGCAGAGCAATATTTGAAAAAGGGTTCTAAGGTCTATCTTGAAGGACAACTGCAAACCCGCAAATGGCAAGACCAACAAGGACAAGATCGTTATACGACTGAGATTGTATTACAGGGATATAATTCTCAACTTACAATGCTTGATGCTCGTTCAGGTGCTGGAATGTCTGATGGTTCTCAAGTTGGTTATAGTGGTGGGAATTCAAGCGGTTATGATTATGGTTCTAGCAATGGAAATTTTGGTTCAGAACCGTCTCAGCAACCAAGTTCTTCATTTGAAAAAACTTTAGATGATGAGATCCCGTTTTAATTGATTATCTAGTTTATGGGTGTGGTTTTAGGACCATCTGCGGTTCGACCACATCCATTGCTCTGGATATTCCCGGATCCATTCTTCAAATTGATTTTGCATATTTGTGAGGATCTCTTCAATATCAGCTTTGTTATCATCTGTACGCGGGACTTTTAGTTCTTTGATTTCAACTTTAAACTGACTTTTGTTGCCAATACGGATACACCGGCCAATCCAAACACGACTTCCTGTGCGACGAGCAATCATTGCTGGAAAAGGGTTGGTTTTTGCTTCATGGCCAAAAAATGGTACAGCAATACCTTTTCGGTCGTAAAGGTCATTTAAAAAAGCCAGGCGACCACCTTGTTTTACATAGCTTCCGATCATACGGGCAACATCCTGGCCAGCTTTCATGCCTCCAGCTTTTGCAAAGAGACCTCCAGGATAGAGGTTTGTTCTCATTGACCTTAAATAGAGATCAACATAAGGATTATTTACCAGTCTATATACTGCAGCGGCTTTGATACCAGCCAGAGCCATTGGCCACATGGCAAGTTCCCAATTTCCTGTATGAAGAGATACGCAAACTGCTGATCCCATTTTACCTACGTAGCGTTTTTCAATGTAATCATCATCCATAGAGACACGTTCAGGTTCTTTTAGAATACGGTCCAGAAGCATCATCTCAGCCATAACACGCCCGAGATTTCTCCACATTTCAAGGGCAATTTGTTCACGCTCTTCTTCTGTTTTTTCTGGGAAAGCTCTGGCAAGATTATCTAAGGCACGTTTGTGGCGTCTGCCTCTAGGGGCTAACCAGCCCCACATATTTGCTGAAAAAGAAACAGCCGTATCAAGTGGGAATAAACGCACAAAACCTATGATGAGTCTTAGTAATGCATATTCGATAAGATATTGTATGTTTTGTAAAATTGGCATAAGCCCCCACTGACCGTCATTTTGCTATAATCCGTATCTTCTTGTTGCAAATTTAAGATTTGACAGTCAAGTTGTGTAAGAGATTTTTTATGTAAAAGATTGTTGTTTTTTATTTTTATAATGAATTGCCTGGTTTCATAAGTGATGGGATCGCAAAATCTGGCTGCATCCCTTGGCGCATTATTAATCTGCGCAGGGGTGCAATATTTTTTATAAGGTTTAAGGTCAGAGAGCGCATAATTTTAACAGGTAAAAACCCATGTATCAGCGATCTATTGAGCATATCAACCGCCATTGTTCGGCTCCAGACATCTGTACGTCTTTCTGCGTTGTACTGTTTTAGGATTGATGAGATGGCTAAATCTTGTGCGCTTTTTTTGTCTTTTTTCATAATATCCAACAGTGTCGCGATGTCACGAAATCCAAGATTTAATCCCTGTGCACCAATAGGAGGCATAACGTGAGCAGCCTCACCAATGAGAATAATGTGGTTCTGAGCAAATGTTTGTGCTGTTAGTCCTGATAAAGGAAAAGATGCTCTTTGTCCGATTTTGTTGATATCTCCTAAAATGCCGTGTAGTTTTTGACGTAATTCATGTGCAAAATGTTCTTCATCTAATTCCATTAATCTTGACGCTTGAGACGTTGTTTCAACCCAAACCAAGCTTGAATTTCTGTCTTTCAAGGGTACTGTCGTGCACGGCCCAGCTGGATAATGAAATTCATTTGATATATTTTGGTGCTCAAGTTTATGTGAAAAATTACATGCGATTGCAGTTTGTGGATATGACCAGGCAAATGTTTTGATGTTTGCAGTTTGGCGTGAAATTGAGTTTCTTCCATCTGCTCCAATGATTAATCTGGTTGTTAGGATATTCCCATCTTCAACCTTAGTAGTTATGTGGTTGTCTTGATTGTGTATTTCTTTAATGTTTTTGTTTTTTATAAATGCGTTTGCATTATTTGTTTCGATCTTTTTTTGTAAAATCTTACTTAGAGTCGCATTAGGAATATTGAAGCCAAATTCAGATAATCCCAATTCTGTTGCTTCAAAAAGCATTTCTGGAGCTCTGATAAGGCGAGCTGTGTTATCTATTAAACGGATTTTTTTCAGTGGGACGGCTTCTTTATGACATTCTTCCCAGATCCCTAGATTCTTTAAGAACTCAATTGAGCCCTGAAATAAAGCTGTTGTTCTTGTATCGATTTGTTTAGAGGGGGAATCATGGATGGGGCCAATGCATTTTGCATTATAATTTAAACTTTGCAGACCAAGCATACATGTCAGCCCAGCTAGGCCTGTTCCGACAACCAGAATATCAGTATAATCGTTTGAATTCATGAAGGGTTCATATCACTCTTGTTTGCGTTTAGACTTAAACTTTTATGATGTTTGATATTGATTTGGTAGTCGAAAAATATGCCTTATTTCTCAACAGGCACTTTGGATAAGATGCTCTTTGCATTGAAAATGTTGTAAAACAATGAGTATTCTCCACAAGTTAATGCATTTTATTAAATATTTATCCCCCTTTTGTTCTTTTTGAGGTATGTATTATCGCGTTTTTTTGGATATTCTGTGTATGGAATTTTGTAAACTTTTGATTTTATTGATAAAATGTAATTTTTGTTTAATTTCCATAATAAATTAAGGAAATATGCAGAAAAAATCAGTTTTTGACCTAATATTATAGCTTTCTCCAGGTGGATTTGCGGTTTCGCTGAGTCGAGTCGTGTTTATTTAATCACAGCCTCTGATTAGTATGCCTCACTCTTAAGCATTTCTATTTACTTATTTTGTCTGGACCACTAGTGATAATAGCGTAAGTCGGTTAGCCGAGAAGAGTAAATCCTTCTCATAAGAGGCTAAAACCCTGTAGGGGTTTGCTGACTATAGAATGTGAGCAGTTTCTTAAATTAAATAATTAATAAGTACTGCTACAGGGTTTAAAATTTAGGCTTTATTTGAATAGAGTGGAGTGAAAATTATGATTGGGGGACTTATGAAAACTACAAGTCGTCTAGCTGTACTAGCTGCAGCAGGTTTCATGTTTGCATCACCTGCATCAGCTGGTGGTTCAATTGGCGGTGACTGCTGTGCAGATCTAGAAGAGCGTGTAGCTGAGCTAGAAGTAACAACAGTGCGCAAAGGTAACCGTAAAGTTTCTTTGAAACTTTCTGGCCAAATCAACAAAGCTTTGTTGTTCTGGGACAGTGATTTTGAAGGTACAAACGGTGATAGCAATGTTTACATCGTAGATAACGATCTTTCAGGTTCTCGTTTCCGTCTAACTGGTGGAGCGAAAATTACTTCTGACCTTTCAGCTGGTTTTGCTGCTGAGTTTGAATTCCAAACAAATGACTCAGATGCAGTTGACTGAAGGTACTTTGATGCTCAAGGCAATCCAGAAGGTGGTCAGGCTGGTAACGACGATGTTATTCAACATTCGTAAAGCTGAGTGGTGGTTGAAATCAGCTACTCTTGGTAAGCTATCTTAGGTCAAGGTTCTTCAGCTGCTGACGGTATTGCTGAGATCGATCTTTCAGGTACTAAAGCTGCTTCTTACAGCCAGACTAACATTGCGAAAGACTTCGTAGCTGTTAGCGGTGGTGAGTGGTCTAACCTTGACGGAAACAGCCGTAATAACCGTGTTCGTTATGACTCGCCTTCTTTAGCTGGTTTTATCGTATCAGCTTCTTGGGGTTACGACACTGACTCAGTTGGCACAGAAGAATTTGATATTGCTCTACGTATGAAGCAAACTTTCGGTGACTTTAAAGTTGCTGGTGGTATCGCTTACTTTGAGCAAGAAGATGAATTTGACGGATCTGGTTCAGAAAACGTTTCTGGTTCTATCTCAGCTATCCACGTTCCAACTGGACTTAACTTAACATTTGCAGCTGGTGAATCAGAAGATAATCTTTCTGGTGATGAATTCTCTTACTGGTACGTTAAAGCTGGTATCAAGCAGAAAATCTTCCCAATTGGCGCGACTGCATTCTCTGTTGATTACCTAGAAGAAGAGTTAGACAACGGTGCTAACCCTACTCGTTATGGTGCTCAGCTTGTTCAGTATGTTGACGCTGCTGCAATGGAACTCTATGTTGCTTACCAGCACCTAGATGATGATGATCCGGTTGTAACTGCTTGGTTACTGAAGTTGATACACTAATGATCGGTTCTCGTATCAAATTCTAATAATTCATATAAAATGAATTGTTAAATTGGAAGCCGTCTCTTTGAGGCGGCTTCTTTTTTTATTGGTAAAAGCTTTTATTTCTCTCCCTTTAATATCCTTCATTTATTTTTTTTCCTTAGTATTTTTCTTACTTTGGCTTTGTTTTAAATATTTTTTTGTCTTTGTCTTTGAAATATATTCGTTAATATGTTTTATTTATTCACATAATATTTTAAATTATTTTAATCAAATAAATATATGTTTTTATTTATAAATATAGGTATTTTTTTATTTTAATATGTTTTTTAAAAAATTAATATTTGATCTCGTTTTATTTAGAGCATAATAAATATATTATCTGAACATCTATAAATACTTGATATCGAATTTAAGAATCATGTATACGTCCAGAAATGTACTGGATATAGCTAGTAAAAACTCCAGTAAACAGTTGCGTTGCGTAAATAAATATTTTGTAAACCATAAAAACTACTTTGTTTACGAAATATAAATCTATGGCAGCAAAATATTGCCGTCATAAAAGCATATTTTTTGGATCAATCTGTTTGGAGATAGATTATGATTGGGGGACATGAAAAGTTCAGCAGCGTATTTAAATTTGCTGCGATTAGCCTGTTTGTTGGAGGTGTATCAGTTGCACCAGCCCAAGCAGGTGGGAGTGTTGGAGGCGACTGCTGTGCGGATCTTGAAGAGCGCGTGGCTGAGCTTGAAGCAACAACAGTAAGGAAAGGTAATCGGAAAGTATCTTTGAAGCTATCTGGTCAGATCAATAAAGCTTTGTTGTTCTGGGATAGTGACGTCGATGGTGATAATGGTGACAGTGGTGTTTACATTATTGATAATGATCTTTCTGGTTCTCGTTTTCGCTTAACTGGCGGAGCTAAAATCACTTCAGATCTTGCTGCCGGTTTTGCCGCAGAGTTTGAATTTCAAACAAATGACTCAGACTCAGTGACAGAAAGTAATCAAGGCGGAAACGATGACGCGGGTGTATTCAACGTTCGTAAAGCTGAGTGGTACTTAAAGTCTGCTACATTAGGTAAAATGACATTAGGTTGGGGCTCTTCTGCTGCTGATGGTATCGCTGAAATCGATCTTTCGGGAACGAAAGTGGCTTCTTATAGTCAGACAAATATTGCTAAAAGCTTTATTGCTGTAGAAGGAACAGCTAAGTGGAGCAATCTTGACGGAAACAGTCGTAATAACCGTATCCGTTATGACTCACCAACTATAGCAGGTTTTATCCTTTCTGCTTCTTGGGGATATGATGGCGATAGTGAGGATCTTGAAGAGCTTGATCTTGCTCTACGTATGAAGCATACGATTGGTGACTTTAAAGTTGCTGGTGGTATTGCTTATTTTCAGCAAGATGAGAATACAGGTACAACTGATGTAGATAATCTTTCTGGATCTATTTCAGTGTATCACGTGCCAACAGGCCTCAATGTTACTTTTGCCGCAGGTGATAGTGATGATAATAGTGCAACTGATGATGACTTTACATATTGGTACATTAAAGGTGGCATTAAGCAGAAGGTATTCCCAGTTGGTGCGACTGCATTTTCTGTAGACTACTACTCAGAAGATTTGGATAATTCTACTGCTGAACCATCAAGATTTGGCGTCCAACTCGTTCAATATGTAGATTCGGCTGCTATGGAGTTTTATTTGGCTTACCAACATCTTGACGACGATGCTGGTGCTACTCAAGAAGTTGATTCTCTTATGGTCGGTTCTCGTATTAAGTTCTAATTCTTATTTGATAAGAATAACAAGATTAAAGCCACCCTTTTAAAGGGTGGCTTTTTTGTTTTTTGGAGATATTTTGAGAGTAATATTGGAATATTATGTGATTTTATTTTATTTACTTAAGTATAAAAAATAATTGTGTTTAAAATATGTTGTTTTATTGTAACAGGCGTGAGTATTGTTTTTTGTATAACTTGAATTTCATGGGTTTTAACTAGATTTCAAGAGGTCTTATATTTAATGTAAAATATACGCAATGACTAAGCGGGGGTAGGTTCATGCGGTTTATTTTTATTTTATTTCTATTCATAGGACACGTCGAATATTTTGCTGAGCGTACATTAGCTTTTCAAAATGAGATATCTGAGGTTAAACAATTTGATAACGCCTTAGATGATAAAGCAAATATTGTGAGCAATGATGTTAATGATAAACAGAATAAGTCTTCTTCTGGAATTGAAGTAAGAATTCCAGGTATTGGTCATTTGGGTACGCTGCCAAAATTAGATTTTGGATTAGAGCTTATCTATGGAGCTGAGGAAAAAAAAGATGACACGCAAGAAGATGTTGATGATTTATCGATACACACAACTGTGAAACATAGATTTTGATACGTTTTTATGTGTTGTTCTATAGCCATATTGATTACAAGTTTATATTCTTAATTATTATAAGAAAAAACGCAAAAAATAATATGGAATTTCAATATGGGGCTTTCTTTTGGTATCCTAGCAAGGTGTCTTTTAATAATCTGTCTTTTGGTTTTTCTTTCAGGGAAATATAGCGCGGCTGAACAGGTCCAGATTGAGTATAATGGTTTAGATTTACTTGGTAATGTTGAGATTGCACCAGGTAAGTCTTTGGAAGCTGACGGTGTTATTATTATTGTTCATGAAACATTATCTCATGGTGAAACCCCTTTTATTATAGAATTACAACAGAGTTTGCTTGCTGAAGGTTTGAATAGTCTTTCGATTACAAAAAGTCTTGGCCTTAATGCCAGACAGGGGCCATTTAATTGTGATATTGAACAGAATCATCGTCATGAGGATGGTGCTGATGAAATAGGCGCCTGGCTCACATGGCTTGGGTCTCAAAATGTCAGGAAGATTAATTTACTTGGTATAGAGCGCGGTTCAAATCAGTCTGCTCTACACATTTACAGCCATATTCTTAAGCAAAAAGAATATCAAAAATTAAAAAAGAAGAAGAAGAAAAGGAAGAAATTAAAGCTTCCAATAAAACCCATTAATTTTGAATTTAAATTGATGTTATTGTCTCCTTTAGACCTCACTCCAGAAAAATCATATGAGTTATATTTTCAAAAAAACAATGTGGATTTAGGTCAAATTCTAGCTAGAGCACAACAATTTATTGATCAAGGTAATGGGTTTGAATTGCTTGAAGGGGAAGCCTTTTTAAATTGTAAATCAGCAAAAGTTACGGCTAGTGCATTTATTAATTATACTCTACCTGAGAAAGAGCATTCTATAAGAATGCTGTTAGAAGAATTAAAACTTCCTACTTTAATCATTTTAAATCGAGCAAATCCGTTATACGGAGTTTATGAGGATGTGATATCACAACAACTTATTCTTGGACGCGGGCAGTTGTCACTTGCGGTTTTACCGTCGCAAGAGAACATAGATGAAATCTCTGTAAGTGATCTAACACGTCATATTGTCCAATTTGTTAAAAGGTAAATAATTTGATGTTTATTTAAACCTCAAACACGAGTAGATTATTGCTTACATATTTGGGGTCGTAAAAGCTTGATTTTATAATGGTGGTGTCATGAGATTTTTTGAACTCTTTTGTATTAAGTTTTTATTTTTATGTTTCACGTCATTAGCTTATGCAGATAGTCTGAGTGGAGATGAGTTACGTAAAGTTCTTTTGGGAAAAACGATAAACTTCTCTATGTTAGGTGGTAAAATTCCAATTCGATATAATGAAGGTGGGATTATGTCTGGTAAAGTTGTCGGTATGATTAGTCTTATACCTTCTGGGGTTCCAGCAAAAGATCAAGGCAGATGGTGGATTACTAAAAATAGCCTATGTCAACAATGGAATAATTGGTTAGAAAATAAATCATATTGCTATCAGTTCAAGCAAAATGGCGATAGTGTTTCCTGGTATCGGAGTGATGGTAAGAGCGGTTCTGCTCAAATCGTTTCTAAATAATACGTAAAGCCATCAATGAATTAAATTGATGGCTTATAGGCTTTAATCAAATAAAGCCGTGCTGTCTTTTGCATTCAGTTTGCGTAATGCTTCAGATGTTTCACCTTCTTGATCTATTTCTTTAACAATTTCAGCAAGTTTGTTTAGTTTTGTTGCTATGTTTTGTGTTTTTATATCCTCTTGCGATTGTGTTTCTATTTCAGAGGAAACTGTTTTTGTATGTGAATTATCACTTTCTTGTTTGTTTTCCTCTTCAAGAGCTTGTTCATGAGCAATAGCTTCCTGGACAAGATCTTGAAGCGACTCCGGGATATCTTGAGTTTCAGTTTCTGTACTGATTTCTTCGTTATTTTGCTGTATATCAACTTCTTCCATGCCGTCAGATAATTTACTCTCGTTTTGAGAGGTCGCTTCATTTTCTGGCAGGGATTGTACGATCGTTTCTGAGGTTTCATCGATCTCAGATGGTATATCTGATGAGCTTTGTAATTGATTTTCCAAAATATTTGATGAATCTACAGAGCCTTCTCCTTCATGTTCATTTGATAATGTTTCGGTTGTTTCATTTTCTTCGTGATTTATTTGATCTATGCCTTGGGATAAGGATATATTTTCATGATCTTTTGCTTGTGAAGTTGCGTCAGTATTATCTTCTTGTATTGTGCTTAATAATTCTTCTGCCAGCTCATTATTTTCAGGTGGATCTAAGGATATTTCGCTCGCATCAGATGTGATTGGAGAAGCTTGAAGGTCCTCATGGTTTTCTTGTATATTTTCAGAACAGGTTCCCTCTTTCTCAAGATCTTGTGCCTCTTTTTCAATGTCTGTCGCTAATTTCTCGGTATCTTCGATTATCTTACTTGTTTCTTGAAGAATTAGATCTTTTTCATTAACGAGTTCTTGAGTAGGTATGTCTGATGCCGCCAGAGTTTCTTCTGATGTTATATCTGTTTCAGGAACTTCAGTGTCTGTATGTGAGTCATTATTTTGTGACTCTAAGTCTTTATAATCATCAGAAGCAAGGTCAATATGTTCATCATGGGGGGCCTTCTCTGAAGCTTCATTTTCATTGATCAGGCCATCAATGTTATCTTGATTAAGACCTTTGCCTTCAAGTTGAGGACCATTTAGTAAATGACCGTCTTCTCTATCGTCATTTAAAGTAAATGTCCCTGGATTTTGTTGTGTCTGACTTTGTTCAATTTCATCTAATCCCCAAATACTTACCATCGCTTTTATGCGCGATTCTAAGAAGCGTAGGATCTGAACAACTTTCTGTGTACGTTGACCTGTGATATCCTGGAATGAACAAGCTGTGTATATATCAGTGACATCATTATCTATTCGAGCGCATGGCGCATCATGAGTGCCATCCTCATTAATATTCCATGCGGTTTCTTGTATATCTTCTGCAGCTTGCAATATCTGATGAGTGGCTTTTTCCGTTGCTATGACAATTGCATCAAGTTCTTCTGTTGCCCCTAAGAGACTATCATTGTCTGAGTCAGGTAATTTGAGTGAGGCTATTTCATTTCGTGTGCGTTCTATCGCAACGCTCATCTCAACCAAATCTTTTTTAATTCGCTCAGCTTCGGGCAAACTTCTTGGTTGATTGATTGCGCTCTCTAATTTAGAGATAGCGTCAAGAACAATCTTAGTGTCTTTGCCACGACTTTTCTCTGCAAATTGAGCTAGGAACCAGCGTCCTCTTGCTGTTTCCATCATTGCCTGTTCAATTGCCTCATACTCAGAAGGGGCAAGAGGTTTTGGAGGTCCTGATTTTGTCATCTGCTTAAATAATAAACCTACTATATATATGATCTCAGGCATAGAAAATGCCATGATTCGCAGAAATATCTGTTTATTTAAATGAATTACCCAAAGTAAAAGTGTGGAAAATATTTGGATTATTTAAGATGTTATTAGCTAAAGCGCAAAAAAATCAATCGTATTTCACACTAAGGTTATCAGTATTCTATGCGGTTTTATTTATAATTGTAGGTGTCTATGTTCCTTTTTTCCCAGTTTGGCTTAAGTTTTATGAACTCGAACCTAGTGAGATTTCAATAATCCTTGCTGTTCCTCTTTTTATAAGACTTATTTTTACACCTGTTATTTCTTTTTATGCAGATCAGACTTCTGACTATCGAAATGTTATTCTCCTGCTTGCTGTTGGGGTTGTGATAACGACTCTTAGCTTATTTTATAGTTTTGGTTTTTGGCAGTTACTTTTCATTGTTTCAATTTTTTCAATCTGCTGGACAACTATTATGCCTTTGACTGAGACATTGGCTATGGTGGGTGTGCGCGAGAAAAACCTTGATTATGGTCGCATGCGATTGTGGGGTTCGTTGATGTTTATATTCGTGAGCTTCAGTTTGGGATATATCATTGATCAGTATGGCGCTACATCTGTATTATGGTCATTAGTTTTGGCTGGTTTTTTAACTTTAATTGCGGCTTTTTTTCTACCAACGGCCTCAGTCTCCAAAAATGAACCAGACGCAAAGATAACATATCAAGCTAATATTCAAGATATTTTGTTGCTTCTTAAGTTGCCGGTTTTTTGGGTGTTTATTTTTGGAGCAAGCCTTGTACAGGCCTCGCATGCTGTTTTTTATGGCTTTGGCGTTATTCATTGGCAAAGTTTGGGGATTTCAACGACACAAACTGGGATATTATGGTCTATCGGGGTCATTTCTGAAGTCATATTATTCGCATATTCGCGTGTGGTGATATCCTATCTAGGGTCTGTAAATCTCTTATTATTTGCCGGGGGTGCTGCTATCATTAGGTGGTTTATTATGGCTTTTGACCCATCTCTTTTTGCTCTTTACCCATTACAGGTTTTACATGCTTTTACATTTGGAGCTGGGCATATAGGAGCAATGCATTTTATAGCTTTGGCTATACCCGCCAGATTGGCCGCTACGGGACAAGGGATTTATGCTGCGGCGTCAATGGGATTTATTATGGCTATTGCTACTTTAAGTGCTGGCCCTCTCTATAAAGTTTGGGCTGGTGAGGCTTATTTAGTTATGGCGCTTGTTGGTATTCTCTCAATGTTCTTTGTGTATTATTTGAAAATCACTTGGGATCAGAAAACTATTATTTGAGTTAGCCTTTTGAGTTTACTTCAAGTTTGACGAGATTTGTATTTTCTATCTTATTTAGAAGACTATCTGTTTCTTTTTCGTCATCAACTTCTTCTGTAATGCTATAGCGAATATCAAGGTTATCCAGGAATGCATTGCATGCATCAATTAGATCTATCAGAGGAACTTTTCCTCCAAGAAGATAGTTTTCATCAGCTAAGATTTTTGTTGGCTGATTTGTTTCTGTTGCAGACTCTGTAACTAAGTTGCGAGATTCGATTAAATGTTGAGCTGAGCCTTCTCCATCAAAGACATTTTGTTCGTCAATTCCAAGCACTTGCTCAATTTTTGCAACTGAACTTGTCGCACTGTTGAATAGGTCAATAACTGGCCTTAAATCGCGATCCAACTGTCTTAGATGAATACACCAGTGTCTTGCTTGATTGATTTTTGTCAATAATAGAAATTCATATGTCCTGATTTCATCTAGAAATTGATGAAATTCATCCAAGCGGTCCAGAATATCTTCGGACGTTAAATCAGAATTCATGTTTTCTGACGCAAAACGCAAACCAAATAGTTCTTCGCTGACATCAATTGCAGAACAAAGGTGATCACTCAGGAAGAATACAACAGATTGTAATTGCTCAGCATTTTGCATGTTATATCTCTCATCATAGCTATGGAGTTCTACTTCAGGTAGAGCACCATAGCATGATTCGTGATATGTATGTGTATGTTTTATGAGCAGCCGCTTGTTGAGCCGCATGTATCACACTTTAAGCAAGTTCCATTTCTTACAAGTGTAAAGTTTCCACAATCAGAGCATGCCTCACCCTCATAACCTTTAACACGGGCTTCTGCTATGAGGCTTGCTTGTTCAACATTATGTAATTTTATATCCGTTTTGGCTGAGACGTCATATGCAACCGATCCAGAAACATAGGATTGAGCTACGTTTTCAGCTTGGGTCGTTTGCAATAGTGCATTTGTTATTTTTGTCTGGCCATTGTCGATATCATTTGATGTATTTGCTATTGCTGACTGCTTTTCATCAGATACCATCATTACTCTGGAGTTCAGACTACCTCTCACGAAACCTTTACTGAGATAGCGATCCGCTTCAATAGCTGGTGTCGTTTTCTTATCTCCTTCGACAGAACCGACGACTGTGTTGCCAATCTCATTTGGATCAACATGAGCTAAGTCATTGCGACCTAGATAGGAAACAGCAAGTTCACGGAAAACATAGTCTAGAATGGATGTTGCATTCCTGATTGTATCATTGCCACGCACAATACCAGCAGGTTCAAAGCGGGTGAACGTGAATGCATCCACATACTCTTCTAATGGCACACCGTATTGAAGGCCAAGAGATATGCCGATTGCAAAGTTATTCATTAATGATCTGAAGGCTGCGCCTTCTTTGTGCATATCAATGAAGATTTCTCCAATTCTACCATCTTCATATTCACCAGTACGAAGATAGACTTTGTGTCCACCAACACTCGCTTTTTGCGTATAACCTTTTCTGCGATCAGGAAGACGTTCTCTTTCTGCGATTAGTCTTTCACGTTCGATGATGCGTTCTACTATGCGTTCTGCAACATATTCAGCACGTGCTGTGTTTGCTTTTGTGCTGGTGATGTTTTCTGCAATATCCTCTTGAACATCTTCATCATCAGATAGAACCTGAGAATTTAATGGTTGTGATAGTTTAGAGCCATCACGATACAGAGCATTGGCCTTAAGAGCCAGTTTCCATGACAGTTTGTATGCATTCAGGCAATCCTCAACGGTTGCTTCATTTTGCATATTAATTGTTTTGGAAATTGCACCAGAAATAAAGGGCTGTGCTGCCGCCATCATACGAATGTGACTTTCAACCGATAATGAACGTTTTCCTTTACGTCCACATGGATTTGCACAATCGAAAACTGGAAGATGTTCTTCTTTAAGTCCAGGTGCTCCTTCAAGGGTCATTGAACCACAGCAAAATTCATTGGCTGCTTCAATGTCCTTTTTAGAAAATCCTATGCTGGCTAGTAAGTCAAATTCAGGGTTTTCCAGATCTTGTTCTGAAATTTTCAAGGTTTCTTTACAGAAGTCTTCACCCAAACTCCATTTATTGAAAGCAAATTTGATATCGAAAACATCGGCAAGAGTTTTTTCAATTTCTTGTAATTTCTCTTGCGTAAATCCTTTGGCTTTCAAAGTTTCATGGTTGACACCAGGAGCTTCAAGCAGTGTGCCTGACCCTACTGCATAATTAATAATTTGTTTTACCTGGCTTTCCGAATAGCCAAGCTTTGAAAGCGCTTCAGGAACAGTTTGGTTGATAATTTTGAAATACCCACCACCAGCAAGTTTCTTAAATTTTACCAAGGCAAAATCAGGCTCAATTCCAGTTGTATCACAATCCATTACTAGGCCAATTGTTCCTGTTGGAGCAACAACAGAGGATTGGGCATTACGGAAACCATGTTGCTCACCGAGCTCAAGTGCTTTATCCCAGGCCTTACGAGCGTGATCAATAAACTTTTGATTTGGGCAAGATTTATCATCTAATGGCACTGGGTTTGTAGATAGTTTCTGATATCCACTCTCATGCCCATAAGCTGCTCTTTTGTGATTCCTGATGACACGAAGCATTTCTTCTGCATTATCTTCATATCCCTCAAATGCGCCAAGCTCTTTGGCCATTTCAGCGGATGTTGCATAAGATGTTCCTGTCATGATTGCAGAAATTGCACCGCAGATTGAGCGCCCCTCTGGTGAATCATAAGGAATACCAGAAGCCATCAAGAAACCGCCAATATTTGCATAACCAAGACCTAGCGTTCTGTAATGGTATGATAGTTCGGCAATTCGGCGTGAGGGAAATTGTGCCATTAATACTGAGATTTCAAGCACTATAGTCCACAGACGCGTTGCGTGTTCAAAGCTTTCAATATCAAAGTTTTTATTCTCATCACGGAATGTCATGAGGTTTAATGAAGCAAGGTTACACGCGGTATCATCAAGGAACATATATTCCGAACATGGGTTAGATGCTCTAATAGGGCCCGAATTCGGACAGGTATGCCAATCATTGATGGTTGTATGAAATTGGATGCCTGGATCTGCACAGGACCAAGCTGCGTATCCAATTTTATCCCATAAGTCTTGAGCCTTAATAGTTTTAACTGTGTTGTTTTTCGTTCTTGATGTTAAGTCCCAGTCTTTATCAGCTTCCAGTGCAGAGAAGAAATCATCTGAGATACGAACAGAGTTGTTTGAATTTTGTCCCGATACTGTGCGATATGCCTCTGAGTCCCAATCCGTATCATAGGTTTCAAATTGAATATCTTTATATCCTTGACGAGCAAACTGGATGACTCTTTGAATATAATTATCAGGAACCTGTGCCTTTCTTGCAGAGCGAATTTCACGCTTTAAGGCCGGATTTTTTTTGGGATCAAAGCAATCGTCACCAGTGCCTTCGCAATTGACACACGCTTTCATTATTGCGGATAGTTTTTCTGAACAGACTTTCGAACCTGTTACCAGAGCCGCAACTTTTTGCTCTTCTTTAACTTTCCAATCAATAAAGTCTTCAATATCTGGGTGATCAATGTCGACGACAACCATTTTCGCAGCACGTCTTGTTGTACCACCAGATTTGATAGCACCTGCCGCACGATCACCAATTTTCAAAAAGCTCATTAGACCAGATGACTTACCGCCACCAGAAAGCGGTTCACTCTCGGCTCTGACTTTTGAGAAGTTGGAACCTGTACCTGAACCGTATTTGAATAATCGAGCTTCCCGGACCCACAAGTCCATAATGCCATTTTCATTTACAAGGTCATCATCAATAGATTGGATGAAGCATGCGTGCGGTTGAGGGTGTTCATATGCTGATGAGGATTTGGTTAGACGTCCTGTGTCAGGATCTACATAAAAATGTCCCTGGCTAGGACCATCAATTCCGTAAGCCCAATGCAGGCCAGTGTTGAACCATTGCGGGCTATTAGGGGCTGCCATCTGCATAGCAAGCATATATCTTAATTCATCAAAATATGCTCTTGCATCGTCTTCGGAGCTGAAATATCCACCTTTCCAGCCCCAATATGTCCATGTGCCAACAAGTCTGTCAAAAACCTGTCTTGCGTCACACTCACTTGTATAACGTTCTTCTTCAGGCAGTTCTTGCAAGGCAATTTTGTCTGGGACACTTCGCCATAGCCATGAGGGAACTGAATTTTCTTCTACTTTTTTTAGTCTTGCTGGAACGCCTGCTTTTCGGAAATATTTTTGAGCAATAATATCTGCTGCGACTTGGCTCCATTTCACTGGTACAGAAAGATTATCTAAATCAAAGACAATTGAACCATCAGGATTGCGTATTTGGCTGCTGGTTTCGCGAAATTTAATTTTATCATATGGTGATTTCCCTTGTTCAGTGAAACGCCGCTCAATCCTCATATTATCCCCCTAAAAAACGCCATGCAAAATCGCTGCTCACATTTGCATGCCGCATAAATAAAAATTGAAATCTTAAATGCTCTACATTTCCATTTGCACGTGATTGAGTGAAATGGATGATACGCAACATAAGAATTCCGGCATGAAACACAGCCGTCTTATGTTGATGAGATGATTGAACAAAGCTGATGATGGAACCAAATTATGGATGGCAACATGATAAACTTTGTAGTCCCCCGATACTACAGAGCTGAGGTCTTTAAACACCTTTGGCTCAATGGAAATGAAACTACTTTGATTCGCACAAAAGTATCAAGGTGTTGTAGTTCGCAAAATCCAATTACTACATCTTGTGTCTTTTTGAATGTTTTTCGTTATTATTTTGTGGAAATCTAGTGGGAAAATTATGGGTAAGTCTATTTTATAAAGAAAATAGTAACGGTCTTTTCTCATATCTTTATGGACCGATTCTGGTTTGCATGAATTTTGTGCACTTTATCATTCTATATATGTTTTGCTTGTTGGATGATTGAACAATATTGATCTCTCTATAGAATTGTGGAGAAAAAAATTATTTTATATTTTTTTGCTTAAGTGGCATGTATTAACTCAGTAGATATGTTCTTGTGCTGATGATGTGTTATTGTTGTGTCTACCAAATTATTTTTTTTAGTTTCTTGTTTCTTTTCATTAGGTTTTTCCCCTAACTTTTCATATGCCGACGATGTTCCACTAGATGTTGTTGTTCAAAATTCTTTTTTTAATAGAATTGACCTTACAACAGGTGTGGATATTACGAGAAATTCTTTTTCCAATTATGCAGGTGTTAATTGGGCGCCATTCGGACATTTAGATAAAAGCCCTTATCATCTCAAGATTCTTGGCACTTTAGGGCATTATTCATATGAAAGTCTGAATGTTAGTGACGCACTACATACACAATTTTTATTTTCTGGTGAGTTCATATCGCTCGATGTTCTCTTAGGTTATATTTTATTTAAAGATGACTTTATTGCTAAGGTTTATTTTGGTTTAAATTATACAGATCATAAGGTTAGCCCTATAGATTTAGGTAACTCGGTTCACGGGGAGGTTTATGGTTTTAAAACTCAAATAGACTTTTGGTTTCCCTTAACGTCTGAAAGTTGGGGCGAGTTGAATCTAAGTTATTCAACTGGTTTTCATGATTATTGGGCAAAGTTTCGTTTTGGACAACAAATTGTATCCTGGTTAAAAGTGGGGCCTGAGGTTAGTTTATTGGGGAATGAGAATTACTCTACTATCCGATTGGGAGGATTTGCTAAGTTTCATACAGATATTGGAGAGTTTACTGCCGCAAGTGGTGTTGGAAATGATCATAATTATGATCAATCTGCGTATTTTACCTTTAATTTTTATCAAAAATTTTAGTTTGCTGCTTTATTAAATTAATTAATATATGACCTTAAATTAACGCATTATCAGATTATAATTGCTATAATAACATTATTACATAAGTTTTTTGTAGGGATATCTTATGGTATTTATTCAAGTAAAAAAAATAATACTTGTTCTCTTTATTATTTCTCTCGGTGTTATTTTCTCGGGTTGTGCCGTTTATACAGTTGCAGATACCGCAGTTAGTGTTACAGCAACTGCAGTTAAAACCACTGCAAAAGTTACTGGGGCTGTCGTTGAGGCTGGTGTTGATGCTCTAAGTAGAGATGAGGATGAGAAAAAAGAGAAAAAAGATAAAGCGGGCGACTAATCCCATTTATTATTATTGATTATATATTACTTTTTTTGCGAGAAACTTTAATGTTGTTTCTCTTCTTCCAAATAAATTTGAACCATATCTTTTAGACTTTGTTGTGTTGTTTGCAATGGTTCCCACTCAAAAATATTGCGAAATTGCTGATCTGAAATCACAAGTGGTTGGCTCATGCGTTTGGTGATCTGTTTTATCCCTGGAAAATTGTTAGCAATAAGCCACAGCCATCGGGGAATAGTGAACATGCGGGGAGATCTTCCGAGTTCTTGTCTAAATATTTCTATAATCTCAGTTGTTGAAATTGCCCCATTATCTGCCACTAGATAGGTGCCGCCTGATTTATACGGATTATCAAGTACGGTCTTGATAGCATCACTAAAGTTTTTGACGCTTATAGTACTCCGATTGTTTTGAAGGCGTTTTAGCGGAAGAGGCCATGGAGAGTCAGATAGTCGCAAAAGTTTTTGAAGGTTGTTTTTACTCCCTGGTCCGTGAACAATTGGATTCCTAAGTGTAATAAGACGTGTTGGTTGGCCTTTAAAACGTGCTTGGAGTTCTCTCTCGGTTTGTTTTTTTGCAAAGCCATAAGCACTATTTGGCAGTAGTTTGCTCGTTTCGGTTAGTATATTCGTTTCAGTTTCGCTACACATAGCTTTTACTGAACTGATGTAAATAAAGTGTTTGATGTTATTTGTTAGAGCCCAATCAGCGAGATTTAAAGTTGGGAGAATGTATTCAGATAGCTCTTTTTTAGAAAGAGATTTTTTTGTTTTTTCAAGCACAGATAAACCGTCTGCCAAATGCACTATCGCATCGAAGTGAGTTTCTAACTTTTTCAGGTTATCGCGTATGCTGAGGTCTGCGAAGATATACTCATTGGCCCCAAATAATTTTGTGCCTGGTCGACGTGTTACAGCACATGTTGTATGGTTTGAATCTTTTAGTTGTTTCAGTAAATGTTGGCCAATAAATCCAGAGGCACCTGTTACGAGTACATGCATGAAAATTTATTCTCTTTATGAATAGCTACTAGACTTCTAAAAATATTTCTTTGCTCTTTGTTTGTATAGCTCTTATATGCTGTTCTTACTATATTTTGTGTCAGAAAGTTTGGAAAAAGCAATATTTCTATAGTTTTTGTTCAGATATTGTTTTTGTTTTTTCGCTTAAAATAAATAAACCTATGACGATCAAAAAAATTGAAATGATTGCAAGACATAAACCTAAGAGTGGGTTTGTTAATGATATATATGCACTATATATCAACAATATATTTGATGGCAGTATTCTTAATAAGACCTCGGAATGTGATAGTCCAGACATTACAGCGCGTTGATATAAGTGCTGGCGATGTGCTTCCCAGATTTTTTCACCTTTCATAAGGCGTTTTGATATTGTCAAAGTTGAATCAAATAGAAAATACAATGGTAAAATGAATGCCGCTAATACAGCGCCTTGAATAGCTAGATTTATTAATAGCCAACCTAATAAAAAACCAACTGGAATGCTTCCTACATCACCTAAAAAAATGCGTGCTGGTGACCAATTCCAGATCAAGAAGCCTGCCATTGCTGAGGTTAATAATAATGCCAAAGAGAGGTTTGGTGTTGAGAGGTTTATCGTATAACCGACTAGTAGAATGCCAAGTGATATAACGATTGTTTCAGTTCCGGCCATTCCATCCATTCCATCCATAAAGTTAAATAGGTTAATGAACCAGAGCCAGCAAATTCCAGCTAGTACACGATCTGCAATTAATGGAATATGATCTGAGAAGATTATAGCTTCGTCAGGCAGGAGTAATAAGCATCCGGTTACCGCAGCAATTTGCAGAATCAAACGCGAACTTGCCTGTTGTGGTTTGATATCGTCAAGCCAAGATAATAGAGCTAAACCTGCAGTGCAAAGTATCAGTAGTGCCATTTCTTCTGTTAAGCTTTTTTGAAGTAATGCCCAAACTAACAAAGCGCTGAGAAGAACTGCCCATCCGCCACCTATTGGCGTTGGAATAGAGTGGAGTGAGCGGTTGTTGGTATTTTGTACAATTTGTCTGTGTCTTGTAATTGCAATAACTACTCTTGTTGCCACAGTGCTTAGGATAAAAGTCGTCAGTGACATAATCATTATATTGTACATGGATGCCATTAAATATCTTTCCACCTGAAGTTTTAATACATGTTTGTTTCATGTATTAAGTGTGTAATTTCAATGTTTATAAAGTAATGTTATTGTATTTATTAATTTTCAATAAGGTGTGTATTTGAATTTTAAACAGAAATATAATATTGGAGCCGTTTTATATTTAATATTGTTGCAGTTTATTTAATTAAATAAGCATTTTTAATCTGCAATCATTTTGGGCGACGTGAAATTAATTAACTCTCCTGATTTTTTTGAAATATTCTCCCAATTCTCAATATTAAATCTAATTTGTGCGAGTGCTGCAGTTGGGAAATTAATATTTAGAGCTAAAAGCTGTTCAGGAGTCGCTTTGTGTATCAGGTTTAAACAAAGATCATGCAAGCCAGGATTATGTCCAATTATGCAGATATGCTTATAGTGTTTTGGGATTTCTTGGAGTAATTTTAGTAATTGTTTTTCTGGTATTAAATAAAGTTCGTCTAAGAAACGAATTTCTGCGCTTAGTTTTGCTGGTTTGATCAAAAGTTTTAGGGTTTCTCGAGTTCTTTTGGCTGCTGAGCATAAAATTAGATCAGGGGTGATCTTATGTGTTGCCATATAAGCTCCAATTTTTGGAGCAGAACGCTTACCTCGTTTGTTTAAGGGGCGCTCATAGTCAGACAGATCCAGATTATCCCAACTTGATTTCGCATGTCTTAGAAGTGTTAAGTCTAACATAATAATTTTCCCAATGCTTCTTTGCATTAAAAAAGAATCGTAAGACAATTAACTCATTAGTATCACAGAATATTTGTATATGTATAAAATAATATTTTAGAACTCACTGTGAACGTTTGCTTGTTGATGCAAATCGAACAGCTTCTTCAGCAGCCATAAAGAGAGCTTTCGCTTTATTAATGCATTCCATTTGTTCGTTTTTAGGAACAGAATCTGCCACTATCCCTGCACCTGACTGTACATACATCATATCATCTTTTAACAAAGCTGTCCTTAGTACTATACAACTATCCATTTCTCCATTTGCGGAGAAATAACCAACACAGCCTGCATATACACCGCGTTTTTCTTTTTCCAGTTCATCTATTATTTCCATCGCTCTAACTTTGGGAGCACCTGATACTGTTCCTGCCGGGAAACCTGCCATCAACGCCTCAATTGCATCGTATTTTTTATCAAGTTTTCCAATGACGTTTGAAACTATATGCATCACTTGGCTATATCGCTCAATGAAGAAACTGTCTGTGACTTCAACGGTTCCTATTTCGGCAACCCGCCCGACATCATTTCTTCCCAAGTCCAGCAACATGAGGTGTTCTGCACGTTCTTTTATATCTGCAAGAAGGTCTTGTTCTAAATCTAGATCTTCATTTGTCGTTTGCCCCCTTGGTCGTGTTCCTGCGATAGGTCTTATATTGACTTCGTTGTCTCTCACACGAACCAAAATTTCAGGACTAGACCCTACAATAGAAAACTCTTCCATGTTGAGATAGAATAAGAATGGTGAAGGATTTGTTCTTCTCAAGGCGCGGTATAGTGCAAATGGATCTAGAGGGAATGGAGTCGCAAAACGCTGACTTAGTACAACCTGAAAAATATCTCCTGCAGCTATATATTTCTTTGCCTTGCGGACCATCTTCATATAGTCCGCTTCGCTTGTATTTGAAACTGGCTCTGGAAGATGGATTTCTTCAGCTGCAATGTCTGAAATATGTGATAGTGGGTCATCCAGTCTGTCAACTAAAGTCATCAAACGATCTTGAGCTCTAGCATAAGCTGTTTTTGCAGAAAGTCTTTTTGTTGGGCGAACAGGTGTGACGACGATAATTTCGTTTTTAACAGAATCAAAAATGACCATGAGAGTTGGTCGGATAAGTATGCTTTCGGGGATCTGGATTGGATCTGATTTGTCAGTTTCTAATTTTTCAATGAGGCGAACGGTATCATATCCCATAAAACCAAATACCCCCGCTGACATAGGAGGTAGTTCTTCAGGCAAGTCTATTTTTGATGCCTCCAGAAGATTTCTTAGAGATGTTAAAGTTGGTTCTTTTTGTTTTTTGAAGGCATCAGGATTTTTTTCGACTGTTTCATTGATTTCCGAGGAGTTTCCATGTGCTTTCCAAATTATATCGGGTTTGCACCCTATAATGGAATATCGACCTCTTACATTGCCACCTTCAACGGATTCAAACAAAAAGCTATATTTTTCATTTCTTGTCAGTTTTAAAAATGCCGACACTGGAGTTTCTAGGTCAGCAACAAGTCTTGTCCATATAACTTGGGGTTGATTGTTTTCGTATAGATTTTTGAATTTTTCGAAAGAGGGCATAAAAAAGTCCCTTGGCCCTCTTTGCAACATGACTGTCATTCTTTCCGCCTCAGAAGAAGGGAGCCGGTTACGATTTTAGAATGATCCTCGTGGTACACCGCCACCACCAGATAATTGTCTAATCGCCTGCTCGTTTCTTTGTGTATTATAGTGAGTTTCTAGAGCCCTGATATATTGTTCTATTATATCGGTAGATATATTTTGCTGTAATTGTGTTACCAATTCCTTACGTTTATTATCATCAAGTTTTTTTGCAGGAGTTACCTCAGTGACTTGAAAAATAATGCGTTTTTGCCCTCTGTCAATCTGAGCCATGCCATATTGGTCTTTTTTAATTGCAAAGGCTTGCTGAATTGATGCTGCTGTTAAATCTTTATCCGTTTCATTGCGTTTAAGAGGTTTCGTTTTAACAATCTTAGCCGAAATATTTTTGGCTGCTTGTTCAAGCTTTTCGCCATCTGTTAATTTTTTAAGAATAGCATCAGCCTTTTCTTTAAGTGCTTTTCTTGTTTTATCTGCAAGAAGTTTTTTAGCTATTTCATCTTTGACTTCATCAAGTTTTTTGGTTCTTTCTGGAATTATCTTAATAATATCAAACCAACCAATATTGTTGTTTGCCTCTACAGGTTCATTCTCAATTCCAATGTCAGACTCAAATACGTTGCGCGTAAATTTACGGAATGTTGTAATGTTAGGTACTACTTTCCCATTTGTATCTAAGCCGTTACTATCTATACTTATTTCTTGGAATTTAAGTTTGAATTGTTTTGCTATCTTTTCAAGGCTTGGTTCATCATTTCTTGCTTCTTCAATAGCTTCTTGTAGTTCGGGAAGTTTATCGGATGCTTTTTCACCTTTAATACGATCGATAATCTCTTTTTCAACTTTTTTAAGTGGTGTTACTTTAGCAGGCTCAATATCAGTAACTTTTACAATGACAGTGTTTAATCTTCCCTGAATTGGTTTAGAGATTTCTCCTTTTTTTAAAGCAAATACTGCTTCAGCAATCTTTGAATCAAGAAGTTCATCTTTTCTTTTTATGCCAAGCTCAATATCTTCTTTTTTCAATCCAAGTTTTTTTCCTATTTCAAGGAATTTCTTGCCTTTTTTGAGATCTTGATATGTCTCATCTGCCAGTTTCAGATCTGAAAAAGAAAGTTGGAGGATTTTTCTTCTTTCCTCTACAACATAATTTTTTCTTCGCTCTTTATAGTATTTTTTGATCATTTCAGGCGTTACTTTTAACGTTTCTTTGATCGCCTCAGGGCTTAATAAAATGTAGGAAAACTTTCGATATTCAGGTGTCTTAAATGAAGTTTTTGTTTTCTTATAATATTCTTTAATTTCATCTTCCGTGGCTGGTGCTATTTTACCAACTGTTTTTTCAGGAATAATAAAATATCTCAGTTCGCGTGTTTCATTATCAAAGTGATATTGCGCGGTTAAAAGTATATCAGGAGGGGAGAGTTTATTGTTAAATACACTTGTAACTTGCTGGCGAATATTTTCTACTTTTTGTGAATGTAGAAAAGCCGATTGTGATTGATTTATTGTGTTCAAGTAATTTTGAAATGCACGATCATTAAACCCACCACTTAGTCCTCTAAAATATGGACTTTCGGATATTGTCCGGATGATTTGATTGTCTGAAATGCCAAGTTGTAGGTCTTTTGCATGTGTTTCTTGTAGTTTTTGTGTCGTCAGTTGAGTGATTATGCTGTTCATAATGATGGGGGATCTCAACTGTTGTGCTGTGAAGCGACGAGAATTGCGCAAAAGTGATAAATAATTCTGGTAATCCTGATGCGTAATTTTATTCTCACCTACTGTAACCAGTGTACTATCTCTACTTGGACTGAGAATGTCAGCTATGCCCCATGTTGCAAAAGCAAGCACAAGTAAACCTATCAAAATTTTTGCAGCCCATCCTGCTGCACCTTTACGAAGTGTGTTTAGCATCTTTCACGCAAATTTTCTTTATTTCATTTCAGTTAATGTTACATAATGGTATTGATTTTGTGTGTTTATTCCATCATGAATATAATTGATCACTAGGACATAGTGTTATGTTATGTCTAATTCTGTTTTCATGCATAATTTGCAGAATATATAATTGTAATAGCAACAAAAACAATAAAATTGCAAATAGTTTGATAGATAATTACGTAATTGTTATTCGGGGATATGAAATATGAGTGTTATTAAGCCATTGGTTGCTGGAAATTGGAAAATGAATGGTCTTGTAAGCTCACTGCAACAGATTGAGCTTTTAAAGCAGGCCGTGCAGGCAAATTCATCAGTAGATAAGGCCGATATTATGGTTTGTCCTCCTGCAACACTTATAATGGCAGGATTAAATGCAGTTCAAGGAACATCCATCATGATAGGTGCACAGGATTGCCATACCGCGAAATCTGGGGCTCATACTGGTGATATTTCCGCTGAAATGATATCTGATGTTGGGGCAAAGTCTGTTATTTTAGGCCATTCTGAGCGTAGGGCTGATCATGGGGAAAGAGATCAGGAGACCCATCAAAAAGCTCTAGCTGTACATGAAGAAAATTTAATTGCAATTATATGCGTTGGAGAAACAGCTGGACAAAGAAAAACCGGAATGACGCTTGATATTGTCAAACGACAGCTAAAAGGTTCTGTTCCTGTAAATTCTACTGCTGCAAATACAGTAATAGCTTATGAGCCTGTGTGGGCTATAGGAACTGGATTAACGCCAACTGTCGAAGATGTTGCTGAGGTACATAAATTTATTAGAGCTGAACTTATTAATATTGTTGGTATGGATACGGCTCAAGGCATGCGTATATTATATGGTGGCTCTGTGAAACCTGCCAATGCAGCTGAGTTAATGGCAATTGACAATGTTAATGGTGCTCTTGTTGGTGGTGCTAGCCTAAAAGCTGAAGATTTTATGGGAATTATATCGGTTTATAATTAATAAGTAATTTGTTGTGTTAAAAGGTTAATATTGTGAGACTTTATAAATTACACAGATGTTATTTTATTTTGGGTGCGCTTGTTACCTTATTTTCCTATTCTCAGGAGGTGATGGCTGAGAGATTAAAACGCGATGCTTGCAAGGGGCTAACAAAGCAGAAAAATGCGCTTATTAAAGCTGGTGCAGCTAAGAATATGAAAAAGGGCCCTGACTGGGCTAAAAACAATCTTAATGAGGCAGCGCTAGCAGAAATTAAGAGTTTTATTGATATATCTGAGAAACTGATTTTTCAATGTAATCAAAAAGGTCTCCAAGTAGCAGGTAAGCCAGAAGAAGCTCTTGTAAAGAAAAAAGAAACTAAGTTTATTAAGTCAACAGCCCCCCTTCCAGCTCGCAGGCCAGCTTCATCTGTATTTAAGAAAATTAAACGTGATGAGATTAAAAATAAAAAAGTTACTGCAAAACGTCTCAAAAGCTCGCAACTCCCCTCGAGTACTGATGACCGAGACTTTTTAGAGAGTCTAAACTGATAGATTGAAGCGCTAAATATCTAAATATCTTATAAAAAAGATCTGGCCATAAGCGATTTAATCATATAAATAACGTTCAAATTTCATTTAATTAGAGAGAATATAATGGCGACTGTCATTTTGGTAATACATCTTATGATTGCTTTGGCAATGATAGGTGTTGTTTTATTGCAACGCTCAGAGGGCGGAGCCCTAGGTATTGGTGGTGGAGGCGGTAATTTTATGTCAGGCCGAGGTGCTGCTAATCTATTAACTCGTACTACATCCATTTTAGCAGGGATGTTTTTTCTGACGAGTCTTGCGTTGACAATTCTATCAACAGGTCAGACTGGTGGTAGTGATAATACAATACTTGATCGTATCAGCAGAGAGCAGCAACCCTCAGCTCCAGCTCAGCAAAGTGGTTCTGAAGGTGGCGGAGTTCAAAACCTCATTAAAACTGAACAGGAAAAGAATAAACCTACTGGTCCTCAAGTTCCAGCTTCAAAGTAAAGTGTAATTCATCTCAGTCTCTAACGAGATTGTATAATTGCATCACTTTTGGATAAGCTAGTGGATCAGGTAATTTTCTCACTTCGAATCAAGGCACTTTAGTGTATTCTACAACCCCATGGCACGGTATATATTTATAACCGGTGGCGTGGTTTCCTCTCTCGGCAAAGGACTTGCTGCAGCGGCACTTGCTGCTGTGCTTCAGTCCAGAGGTTATTCAGTTCGTTTACGTAAACTGGATCCTTACTTAAATGTCGATCCTGGTACCATGAGCCCCTATCAACACGGTGAAGTCTTTGTAACTGATGATGGTGCAGAGACAGACCTTGACCTTGGACACTATGAACGTTTCTCAGGACGTCCTTGTTCGCAATCTGATAATGTAACTGCGGGGCGTATCTATCAAGATATTCTGCAAAAAGAGAGACGTGGCGACTATCTTGGCGGAACAGTGCAAGTTGTTCCTCATGTGACAGATGCGATTAAAGCATTTGTCCGTGATGGAAATGAGGATGTTGACTTTGTTTTATGCGAAATAGGTGGCACAGTTGGTGATATTGAAGGTTTGCCTTTTTTTGAAGCTATCCGACAGTTGGGGAATGATTTGCCACGTGGTGAGTCTATCTTTATTCATCTCACACTCTTGCCGTATATTCCAAGTGCAGGAGAATTAAAGACAAAGCCCACACAGCATTCTGTGAAAGAGTTGCGTTCTATTGGTATTCAGCCAGATATTTTAATGTGTCGGTGCGATCGCCCCATACCTAAAGATGAGCGACGGAAAATAGCGCTTTTTTGTAACGTACGGGAGAGTGCAGTTATTCAAGCTTTAGATGTTGCCAGTATTTATGATGTGCCTTTGGCTTATCATGAACAAGGGCTTGATCAAGAAGTTTTAGATGCATTCGGTATTCATGATGCTCCAGAACCTGTTTTATCAAGATGGAATGATATATCCAGTACAATACATAACCCGGAAGGGGAAGTTACGATCGGTATTGTTGGCAAATATACAGGCCTTAAAGATGCTTACAAGTCTCTAAATGAAGCTTTATTACATGGCGGTATAGCTAATAAAGTTCGTGTAAATCTTCAATGGTTTGAGTCTGAAATTTTTGAAGAAAAAGAACCTGCTCCATATTTAGAAAATGT
Source organism: Methyloligellaceae bacterium (assembly GCA_965263345.1). Taxonomy (GTDB): domain Bacteria; phylum Pseudomonadota; class Alphaproteobacteria; order Rhizobiales; family CBDHHC01; genus CBDHHC01. Next base: position 954,995 of record CBDHHC010000024.1, on the reverse strand, counting down.
TCATGGGATTCTGGTACCAGGAGGGTTTGGTGAGCGTGGTGCTGAAGGAAAAATATTAGCAGCGAAATTTGCAAGAACACGTAATATTCCATATTTTGGCATATGTTTTGGTATGCAGATGGCCGTGATTGAGTTTGCTAGAAGTATGGTGGGGATCGATGGTGCTGGGTCTACGGAGTTTGGTCCCTGTGACGATCCAATTGTTGGCCTCATGACAGAATGGCTTAATGGAAATCAACTTGAGCAGCGTAAAGAGAATGGTAATTTAGGTGGAACCATGCGGTTAGGAGCCTATGATGCTCATCTGACTGTGGGGAGCAAAGTAGCAGAAATTTATCAAGCTTCTAAGATCCAGGAACGACATCGTCATCGCTACGAAGTGAATATGGAATATCGTGATAGCTTAGAAAGGGCTGGGTTAAAAGTTTCTGGGGTATCTCCAGATGGATTATTGCCTGAGATTATTGAGTTGGTTGATCACCCTTGGTTTATTGGCGTTCAATATCATCCAGAGCTTAAGTCTCGGCCTTTTGAGCCTCATCCGTTATTTGCTTCATTTATACAAGCTGCAATGACACATAGTAGGTTGGTATAAAAATTTATGAATAACTCTATGTACGTTATATCAGCTGGGCATCATTAGAGTAGCAATGAACATGCTGGGAATATCACCCCACTAAAGAGATTGTTGATAGAAAAAGACCAGACATAAGAGTTAAAATAATGAAAATCCAGGCAATTCTGCTTAATTGTATGCCATTGGCATTGCAAGATTGATTTGTGTTTTGTACCATAGTTTGCTCCCGTTTTTTAAGTTTATGTTTTAATAATGGTTCTAATTTTGATCATTTTAAAGTAACTCTCACTATGATGTGAGTAGACGTGATAAGTGTGAATAGCTGTTCATAAATGGTAATAAATAATCAGCATTGGTATCAATTTAAGAGACAACCAACACAGATAGGTAGACGGTAATGGAAGCAAATACAGAAGTACAAATTGGAAATGTTCAATTCGGGAATAAGCTACCTCTTTCTGTTTTTGCTGGCCCTTGTCAGTTAGAAAGTCGGGATCATGCCTTTGAAATGGCTTCGGGTTTAAAAGAAATATCACAGAAACTTGGAATAGGTCTGGTCTATAAAACATCATTTGATAAAGCGAACAGAACAAGTGTCTCCAGTGCACGAGGTATCGGTATTGAGCAAGCTTTACCTATTTTTGCTGAAATCAAAGAAAAATTTGGTTTACCTATTGTCACTGATGTTCATGAACCTCATCAATGTGGGCCCGTTGGAGACGTTGTGGATGTGTTGCAAATTCCTGCTTTTTTATGTCGTCAGACAGATCTGTTAGTTGCTGCGGCAAAGACTGGCAAAGTTGTTAAGATAAAAAAAGGACAATTTCTTGCACCTTGGGATATGAAGAATGTGGTCGGGAAAGTTCTGTCTTCTGGTAATTCAAATATTATGCTGACTGAACGCGGAGCAAGTTTTGGTTATAATACACTGGTTTCTGATATGCGTTCCTTACCTATCATGGCCGAGACTGGCTGTCCTGTCATCTTTGATGCAACGCATTCTGTGCAACAACCTGGTGGACAAGGAACAACAAGTGGTGGGCAAAGAGAGTTTGTTCCTGTATTGGCACGAGCCGCTGTTGCGGTCGGTGTTGCTGGGTTGTTTATAGAAACCCATCAAGATCCTGATCAAGCTCCTTCTGATGGACCTAATATGGTTCCGTTATCAGCATTTGAGGATCTGTTATCATCTTTAATGGCGATAGATAATATTGTGAAAAAGACCCAGACTGTTAATGGATAAATCTTAAAGATCCTCCTCTCCTTGTTAACCATGTTTTGAGAGAGTCTCTAGACAATCTTTCTGCATTAACGTTACCTCTATAGCAAAAGTTTTTTAATTCTATTGAGGGTGAGTAAGATGATTGTTTTTTGTTTCAAGCGTTTTTTAAAACCTATATCATTAGCATTTTTTGTGTCTTTGGTTTCTTCTTATGCTTATGCAAATATGCTTCATACAGTTCCTGGATATGTAGAAGATCCGGCCGAACTTTTTGTGCAAACACATAGTGGAAGATGGTCCTGTAAGAAGATCAGGAATTACTGCCACGCAGATACAAGCAATAACTATGATTTTAAGCTTTGTATGAAAAGGCATCGGTGTGCCGTTAAGCCTTGGAAACCAAAGAGGCCTATATGTCGCCGTGGTTCTCACAAGCGGCCAGCATGTCGATGGTGGCACAAAAAATGTATTCATGTCTACGGGACATCATATAAAAATTATTTCGGGTGTATGAGATATCATTGCTGTAAGCCAAGGTATTATAAACCGAAAAGACCTAGATGGCGCTCTCGTTGGTAATAGGGGGAGGCGAGGCCATCTCATAGTTTTATTATGAGGTGGCCTTTAATGGGTAATGTCTAATCCAATAATATGACTTTATGAATCTCTTAAAATTCTTAACGCAAGATCAGCGCCTTGAATGTCTTTGATTAGGTAAATCATCAAGATGAAGATTATTGCTAGTCCAGCATACCAAAGTCCTGACAGAATGAAGCCATCTCTGTTTAGTGGTGGTTTTTGCTCAAGTTTGCCTTCATTTATATTTTTTCGTTCAAAATATATCTCGAGAATACCAATCGCAAACAGAATCGCTATGAAATAAATGTTGATGTAAATTGCGAGTGCAATAACCAGGATTGCTGCAAGTAGAAGGTATATGATTTGCAAGCCAGCTGCTGCGGAGACGAAGATTGAATGCATCATTCGTCCGCCATCTAACGGATAGATAGGTAGGAGATTAAAGAGATTAACAAGCCCTATCAGTCCACAGACAGATGCCCAGAATGGATTTCCTGTCATGAAATATAGTACTATTGGAGGAATTGCGCTAAGAAGGCCCCAGGTTGGTCCCATGGCTGTGATATAAACATCTTGCCATTCGCTCTGAGATCGTTCTCCTATAGCTGCCCCTCCAAATAATGGAACAAAGTAGAATCCAGGGGTTTGCATCCCTGTTCTGCGCATTGCCCAGACATGCCCCATTTCATGAACACCAATTGTCCACATGATCGCCAGGGCAAATTCCCATGTGAAAATATAAGAATAAGTTGCTAATGTTGCTCCAGCTAACAAAAGTTTGACACTTTTGAAAACTTTAAAGAGTTTAATGACAAGTACTAGAATACTGCCAAATTGCTTTGTAAGAGCCTGTATCATTGATGCTTTTGCCTTTTTAATTCTTCTTTAGATGATATTTAGCATAGAGATAAGGTCATTTTTTAAAATTTTCATATCTGAATGGAAGCAGATTCTGCATTATATTTTTTTATATGAATATTATTTAACATAGTCTTGAGCTATAATGTATTTTTAGAGTACAAAACTCATCGAAACACTAAATTTATATCATGATGAGGCCTCTGGGGACTTAAATCTTAAAAAATGTCTCTTCGGGATAATTGCATAATTTACAACTTAAGGATATAGGATGTGGTGTTCATTCTATAACGTATAAAAAACAACTCGGTGTATGAGGAAATATATTTGATGAGTGTCGAAGTCAGTACAAAAAAGAAACAAGATGATTGGATATTAGAACTTGTTATCATTATCATCCAGGCTTTGATTTTGGCATTTCTTGTCAGAATGTTTTTATTTCAACCTTTTAGCATTCCTTCAGGCTCAATGAAATCTACATTACTTGTTGGTGATTATCTTTTTGTATCCAAATATAGCTATGGTTACAGCAAGTATTCCTTCCCAGGTAGTTTTAATATTTTCAGCGGAAGAGTTTGGGCTGGTACACCAAAACGAGGTGATGTTGCAGTGTTTCGTAAACCTAATGATGTCAGCGTTGATTATATTAAGCGTGTTATAGGTTTGCCAGGTGACCGTATACAGATGAAGGAAGGGGTTTTGTATATTAATAGCAAAGCTGTCCCTAAGAAGCCATTGGATACGTTTTATGATAGAGCCGATGCTCGGTCTATACAACGATTTGAAGAAACTTTACCAAATGGCGTGAAATATAAGGTTCTTGATCTTCGCCAAGGTGATCGATTTGATGATACCGGTATTTTTGTTGTTCCTCAGGGGCATTATTTTATGATGGGGGATAACCGTGATAATTCAACAGATAGCCGATCTCAAAGCGAAGTTGGTATGGTCCCACTAGAGAATTTTATTGGTCGTGCCGAAATTATTTTCTTTTCAGCAGATAAACATGCAAGTTATTTCCAATTCTGGACGTGGCCTTTTACGACACGCTGGTCACGCATATTTGACGGAGTTCGTTGATTTTTGTGTCTGAAAATAATTCTTTAGAACATCTACAAAACAAGCTGAACTATCACTTTAAGGACATTGCTTTCCTTCAACTCGCTCTGACACATGCCAGTGCTGGACGGGAGAAAAACAACGAGCGCCTGGAGTTTCTTGGTGATCGTGTGTTAGGGCTGGCTATTGCGGAGTTGCTTGATAATAATTTCCCCAAAGCGGCTGAGGGAGAGTTGGCGCGGCGTTTTAATCGTTTGGTGCGTAAAGAGACGTGTGCGATCGTTGCTCAAGAGTTGGATATTGGCCCTCATATTATTATGGGTGAGGGGGAGCGAGACAGTGGCGGTGCAGAGAAACCAACCATTCTTGCGGATGCTTGTGAAGCAATTCTTGGAGCGATCTTTCTGGATGCAGGATATATACCCGCTAAAGACCTGATTTTAAGAATGTGGCGTCCAAAATTATTAAGCTCGGACGTAATTCCAACAGATCCTAAATCAGCTTTACAGGAATGGGCACAAGGAGAGAAACTTTCCTTGCCTAAATATGTTGAGATTAGTCGTAAGGGGCCGGATCATGCCCCTGAATTTACCACAGAAGTTCAAATCTCTCATCGCGGGAGTGCGCAAGGTGTTGGGACCAGCAAACGTGCTTCAGAACAAGCAGCTGCCCGCAATATGTTAAAGCAGGAAGGTTTATGGGATGACACAGGAGACCTGTGAGCCGACGAAGTGTGGATTTGTAGCTTTGATTGGCGCGCCGAATGCGGGCAAATCAACATTGACAAATCAACTTGCTGGTACGAAAATTTCCATTGTAACGCATAAGGTCCAAACTACCAGGGCGCGCCTTCGAGCGATTGTGATGGAGGGGAATAGCCAGATTATCCTTGTTGATACACCTGGAATTTTTGCTCCTAAGAAGCGGCTTGACCGAGCGATGGTGGATGCGGCCTGGGAGGGCGCAAAGGATGCAGACCTTATTGTATTTTTGATTGATGCTGCGAAAGGTCTTGATGATGCGGCGGAGAAGATTATCGAGGATTTGCAAGAGGTTGGTCTGCCAAAAATTCTTGCCCTTAATAAGATAGACAATGTTCAAAAGGAAGATCTGCTTAAGCTAACCAAAGAGATTTCAGACAAGATCAGTTTTGATCAGGTGTTTATGATTTCTGCTCTCGAAGGGCATGGGGTTGAGGATTTGAAAGGTTTTTTGGCAGATCGTGTGCCAGAGGGTGTCTGGCTGTATCCTGAAGATCAGATCGGGGATGCGTCTTTACGATTTACAGCTGCGGAGATTACGCGCGAGAAGTTGTTTTTGCGTCTACATGAAGAATTACCCTATGCGTCTACGGTTGAAACAACGGCCTGGAAACAGCTGAAAGATGGTAGTGTTCGGGTTGAACAGACGATTTATGTTGAGCGGGATAGTCAGAAGAAGATTGTTATCGGCAAGAACGGTCAGACCTTAAAGAGAATTTCTATGGAATCCCGTAAGGAAATTGCGGAGATGGCAGAGTGTAATATTCATTTGTTTATCTTTGTGAAAGTCCGTGGAAAGTGGACGGATGATCCAGAACGTTATCGTGAAATGGGACTGGAATTTCCAAAATAAATTGTGTAAACTTATGATTAGATTTATGTAAAAATGTTATGGAAAGCTGATACCAACTGTGGTTTTAAGATTAATTAAAACGAAAGTTTAAGAAAATCATATAATAGATTTGTGTAAAACAGTATAATGGTTATAATTATAACAAAATTAGCCATTTTGTTTGTTTTATATTGATATTTTTTTGATACCTCTTGCAAACACATAAAAAATTTATGGATAAGTGAAATATTCTAAGTTGGTTTCATTATTCCGATATATTGGAGCGGTAATGTAATGAGAAATGGTAACGGTGTTGATGTTGATGACTATCTCGTAAATGAAGCGATGTCATTATCTGGAAATAAAAACAAAAAAGAAACGATAGAAGAAGCCTTAAATCTGCTTATTCAAATTAAGCGTCAGGAGGCTATTCGTCAATTCCGTGGTAAATTAAAGTGGGAAAGTGATAAGGAAGATTTGCGGACAAATTAGTCATGCTTCTTGTCGATACATCCGTATGGGTGCCATATTTTAACGGGCAGATTTCCGAAAAAGTGAATGCTCTTGATTATTTGCTTGGGCGTGAGCTTATTGTTATGGGAGATCTGGTCCTGGCTGAAGTTCTGCAAGGATTTGTGCAGAATGATCATTATAAGGCCGCTATACAAATTTTAAGTACCTTAGAAACGCGCAGTCTTGTGGGACGAGATATTTCCATTAAGGCTGCGGAGAATGCTAGGCTATTACGCCAAGAAGGCATTAATAATATCAACATCGTTGATCTTTTTATTGCAACTTATTGTTCCAAACATAACCTCACTTTGCTTCATGATGATAAGAGTTTTTATCAGATGGAAGAGCTCTTGAACGTGCCTTGTTATTAGTTCACGCTAATTATTACTTTCGCAAAAATAGCTCCAAATGGGCTAGCTTAAGGCTCAGGGTCCGCAATCGAACATTGTTGTGTTCGTTATTGTCTGGACGATTTCCTCTTAAGCTACAAATTGTATCTTAGATTATCTAGAGTCCTGTATAGTATATTCTTTCGCGAAAATTTTATATTTAGATTATAAGTTATTAGGTATGTACGAAGTAGATGAACTAGATGAAGTTATAGAATTAAAATCTATCCCACGTAGTGATGTTGGAGCCCCTGTACCAGCAGTTATAGCCACAGAACAAAAAACATCACTCATATATTATCTTTCAGATGTAGATGAAAACTGGGATGGTTCGTATGTTGATGTTGTTAGTGCATCATCATCAAATGAGCCAGTTGCAGTTATAACATTTCGATTTTGTTATGCTCATATGTTTGGTCCTCCAAATGATGAGGCCTTTGAAGGTCATCCGTTAGCTTCCAGGGGGCTTAATCCCTACAGAGTCTTTGAAATCAAAAATTCCTCCTGGTTAAGAGCCTTAGAAAAGATGAATTCTGTGCATCCTTGTCATAGATCAAAACACTTTGCAAAATATAATCACTATATTTTTGCATTCCATGATAGCACTTTTGAATGTATTGCAGAGGAATTTGAGATTTCGATTGTACAAGGTTCAATCGTAAGTGGACTTTCATCTGTCTTAAAAAATATTGAATAAAATAAATTGTCCATCGTTTGTCAGGGAATATTCCCCGATCAATGTTCATTCAATAACTCAGTTTGTGCAAAGCCTATATGTGGTTATGAACATGAGGAACCGGTATATACCCGTTCCTGCTGTAGGTTTTGATTGAATGAGATATCCTCATCACTCTTATAGTTCATGACGCATCAAAATAGGTTTTATAATGACCGCATATTTTGCATTGGAATATATAGTAGCTTAAGCCATTATCATTAAGTTGATCCCATTCATTCGGCAAGGCTTCGCGTGCAATGTTTCTTAATTTAGTTTGACTCTTATCATTAAGTCTGCCATCGTCCATTCACCCAAATATGTCATCGGATAGTTACAACAAAATAACCATTGTTCTCCTTGCCATGAGTGATAACCAGGTGTTCTTAACAACTCAAACATAATGTCCTTGGACAACTTTACACCAACCCAATCGTCATCCAATGAGACTGTTTCAAATTCCGGTCTGTTTAAGCCTGGTACACCATGCGTTATACCACTCATTGCAGTCTCATGAGTTATCATACCTAATTCAGTATCTTTGGTCAGAGCTGCATATCCCTTACGAAGGCATTCGTAGCAAACGACGATATTTTTATTATTATCAAAATTTGGAAATTTAATTTCTTCCCCACAGGAATTACATTTTGTGTCTCTCTGGTAATCCGCATCTAAGGCAACTTTATTGGAGCATTTTGGACATGAAACTATGATATCAGCCCCGATATCTAATTTGAAGCAATGAGCTTCTTTTGTATTGCATAAAGAACAAGTCGATTTACCGACATATTCTTTTGCATCTGCAATTGGAGCTTCAAAAAGTGGAAAGGGAATGCTGATATCTGAGAAGGTTGTGTTATGATTATTCATTGTTTTATCTAACCTAATCAATCATCAATTAATTTGAATGAGTATAGTACAATTAAATTTAAACTCACAGAATTTATAGTAATGCACAATAATTTCCATTTCACAAGCACCGATAGCCCGGCAGCTATAAGCATACCAGGTTGTAAAGTCTCAAACGCTGTTTTTTAATTATCAGCTATGGTCTCAGCTGCCTCCAAGATTTCCCTGGGCTGCGTTGCGCGTTCGTTTATGTAGGTTTACTACATTGCACTCTCGCGCGCCTTGCCCAGAAAAATTTGGCGACAGCGGTCGCGTGGGCTTTTCGCCGCTGAAAAGTTTGCATAGGCAACCTGCTGGTTAAAGTGTTGTGGAATCTTAGAGATTCCTCGACAGGTATCCTATGCCTTGTGGTTGACCAGGGGCGAGAAGCCCATGCTCGTGGCCTGTTGCTGATACGGAACATAAAACTGCCTCGGAGGTCTAGCATGTCCTTACCTAGTATGAACGCGTTACAGCTTAAGGGGCTTAGAAAGCTTTTTATATAAAGTGCACAAAACCTTCTGCCTCAAACAGACGCTACCCATTATATGGGAGGTATTTGGAGTGAGGATAACGTTTTTATTTCAATAAAATCAACATGTTAATCTTTTTATCATGGTTTAATAATTATTAAGAGTTTGTTTCACCCCCCATCCCCCTCGTTTCACGAGGGTACTTGGCCCAATTGCAATTGAGGGAAGAAAGGGGGGCTTATCTTTTTCATTCCAAATAACTTCCCACACTTTCTTCTAAAATCTGAATAAGTTCAGGGTCCATATAGGGGTAGTCATCAGGAATATCGAGCACATGAAGAGGTATATGTTCAAGCTGAATGGCGAACTGTTGCTTTAATCTTTTTTTATGTTTTTGTTCCATGGCAAAGATGATATCTGCCCATTCAATGTCTTTAGCACTTACAGCTTTTTTTGCACTTGCACTGGTGCCGGCAGAGCGGACATTTAAGTCTGGATGGTTTCGCCAAACAGCTTCAGCAGTTGGGCTTCTCCATTGATTTTTGCTACATATGAAAAGGATATTTTTCATGTGATGTCCTTAAAGAGAGATAAGTGCCTTCAAACATTTTATCTTATGCTCACATTTAATATCAGTTTTTTTAAGCAAAATGCTCTGCCGATCAGGCTTTGTAAGTATAACCTTAAAGTCAGGCCCTTCTTTTCTTGCATATTAAACATTTGTTATGCTGTAAAAATGACGGGAAACTTCAAACTGGGCAATATGCCCAGTCTGGCTTGCTAAGCCTGAGGGGCTGGTGGCATTATTATCCTTTGCACAAACTATGGCAAGAACACTCAGACCAGGTAACATGACCAGTTCGGCTGGGTATTATATTTCAAACAATCTCAGTTCAATTTGAACTTTTTCTCCTTTTGACGCGACTATTGAGTAACTACTTTAAAATAGGAGAATTTCAATGTACAATTCACTAAAATATCTAATTGCTGCTGTTTTCACAGCTGCCTCCTTAATTTTTGTTTTCGTAACAATAGCATCAGCACATTCAGTTGCGGATTGTGTGCACGATGTTGCAACTTTATGTGGAAATGACCAAGCTTGTTATAAATCTGGCCGAAGACAATGTTATTTACATACGCACCCAAATTCAGGGCCGCCACCTGCACCAGAGCCTGAATTCACAATAGAACAAGATTTTCAAGGGGCTCAACGAAGCAGGTCTAAAAAATTCAAATTTAGAAAATAAGGAATAGCCCACCCGGACTGGACATAATTCCTACGGAATTCACACATCTTATTCTTTTAAAGCCAGCATAAATCCTCCAAGCATGGTTGCAAGTTGTATCCAACTTGTTGCCATGGTCTTGGGGCCTGGTGGTTTATAGTAACAGTACCTGTCACCCGCCCCCGGTCAGACTTTGTAAGCTACGGGATTCACATATCTCTAACTTTCATTGCCAGCATAAACCCTCCAAGCATGGTTGCATCTCGACCAGAAAAATTAATCTCAGTTGTATCCTGAACAGCAACTATTTTACGTCCTTTACAGGCTTCAATTGTGCGTAAAGACAAGGTATCAATAATTGCTTCATGAGTAACACGATCATTATCCAGAAAGCGATGAGCTGCAACCTCACCTGCGCGATCTCCGCCTATTCTGCGCAAAACAACAGATCCTGTTGCAACAATACTTTCAAATATTTGATCTGCCCGAGCAGACAAACGAGTGTCAGATAAATGCCAAGTCAAGAAAGCCTCCAAATTGAGATTCAATCTTATTTAGATTGAATCACAATTCGCAGATAATGGGAATCATTTGTGTGAATCCCGTAGCTTGCAAAGCCTGACCAGCGGGGGAATGGGTTTACCATGTTGTAGCAACCTTAAATCCATTGAAAAATATAACTATTTACTATGGTATCGATAACATTTTTTTGTTGACTCTTTTTATTTTCGCCTTCAGTCTTAATTTTGGCTTTGTAGAAAAGGACAGAAATGCCTGCCTTGCTGCAAGGTTGATTTGACAAAAAATGAATTTCAATGGGAGGAAGACTATGAAATTTTCAGCTGTAATTATTAGTATGATGATTGCAATGTTTTCACAACTGGCTTTAGCCGCTGATGTAGATCCAGATGAAACAATAAAATATAGAAAGTCAGCCATGAAAGCTGTCGGGGGTCATATTGGTGGATTGGTTGCAATTTTAAAAGGAAAGGTTCCCCATAAGGACGCCTTAAAAGTACATGCAGATGGTTTTGCGGCATCAGTTGACAAAGCCATGATGGCGATAGCATTTAAACAAAACACTGACGGTAAAGGAAAAGAGGTAACGACTTCAACAGCTCTAATCTGGAAAGATTGGGGGAAATTTGAAGACGCACTTGTGAAGTTAGAGGCCGCAGCCAAGGATATTCAAAAAGCTGCAGCTGAAGGTAAGTTAACATCATTTGATCAACTTAAACCTGCTTTAAGTCAATGTGGATATTGTCATAGAAAATCTGGTTTTAGAAAAAAACTATAAATAAAACCTCCATAACAATAATAGAACGTGTAGCAAGCTAAGCACCACCTTGGAGATCATTACATATCACTGTTGTGATAAGATTTTAGGTAAAATTATGAATATGTAATTATATTCAAACAAGCTTATTATATAATATAAAATATATAATAAGGTATGAGTATCGACACGCCAGCCACAATCAAAACTATAATTGGATGTCTTGCCTGAATTGATGATCTCCCATTTTCCATCGTTTTATTTCCTGTAATCATAGGGCCTACAAGATTATTCTTTTTGATGATGAGGTAAAATAGAATTGCAACAACATGCAAAATTATAAGGCCAAATAAGATATTAAAGTTTTGTGCATGAAGCTTGGTGGACCAGCTTCTCATATCGCTGTCAACAAATTTAGCTAAGGGGCCTGTGAGATAAATTTCATCGTCAGCGAACAGTCCGGTTAAAACTTGGAAACTCACAACGAGAAGAAGAGCAATAACTGATAATGAGCCGATAGGAGAATGGCCGATGAGGTGTCTAAATTGATTTGAGACAGGGTTTCTTAGATATTTAAAAATCGTATAAGGTGAAGATATAAAGTTATGGAATTGTGCTGTAAATGGCCCGATGACACCCCATAAGAGTCTGAATGTAAGCAATCCTAAGATACATGCCCCACTGATAACATGGAGTTCCATTTCATCTATTTCTACAGTAAGCCACGAAGTGAATATGCATATCACTAGAGCCCAATGAAAAACCCGAATTGGTAAATCCCATATTTTCATAATTTGTTTTTTGTTATTCTTTTTTAGTTCGGTCATATCAATTCTTTATTTATTTTGGAAAGTGAAATTTGAATTAAATTGTCGGTAAATTCTGTATTAATTATCTTTTATAGATCCTGAAAAACCTTGTTCTATATATCAAATTTATCCCCCATGTACAAAACATTATAGCCCCCGGCAGGAATGGTCATGCTGACCATTTCTCACTGTTCTTGCAATAGCCCTGATTAGGCAAGAACTATCAGACCGATCTGCAAGATCGGTCCGGCATGGGGCTTTATAAGTATAACCTTATAGTCAGGCCATTTTTTTCTTGCATATTAAACATTTGTTATGCCGTAAAAAATGTTAGGAACCTTCGAACTGGGCAATATCATTATCAATTAATCAATACCAGCACACTGTTTAAAACAATTATGACAAATTAAGGAAAGGTCATCCAGCCAGTTAATATCTTCCAATTTATTTTATTCCTCCTTATTTTAGTCTCGGCCGGGCGGATCATTTTGCCTACGGGAATCACCGAAGGATGCTTTGCCATACCGATATTTTCCATATTTCACCGCGTCTCAATAAAGTCATTGTTTCGATGAATAGTGGTTTTATAAAAGCTATATTTTTCATAATCTTATAAAGATTTTTATCTGAAACTTAATCAAAAATCTTTGTGACTATTTGTTCTATGGGGGGATCCATGAAATCTGTTTACGTATTCTTTATTTGTCTTTTTACCACTCTCTTTGCACTTAGCGCCGTTGCACAAGCGCAGGGTAAGGATCAGAAAAAACGCTATTCTGCTTCTTGTTCCAAGTCTTTGGAGAGGATGTTGCAGGTTCTTGAGCCGCGGGACTATGATCGTTTGGAAAAGATAAAAGCCTCATTCAATAAAAGCGAAAATGCAGCGCTGGGGTATTTTCGGCTGTTCTAACTTTTAGGGGAAGGCTCTTTCCCGCAAAGCCCCCCTGTTTTGGCATAAAGTTTAAGCATCCCAAATTTGATGTTTTTGTTTAATTCGCTATACCATAACCAATTGTTAAAGATTATTGAATTGCTTTCTGACACTTATGCTTCGGCCAGTGTTGTCAGAGGATGTTGCCTATGGTGGATACATCTTTATGTGCGACGCTGGGACACGGCTGCACAACCTATGGTCGATAGTGCGTTGGGGCTCGCGATTGTTTTTAATGGGTGTATTTATAATTATCCTGAATTGCGCAAAGAGCTTATCGGGATGGGGTATTCGTTTTTTTCTCATGGTGATACGGAAGTTATATTGAAAGCGTATCATGCGTGGGGGAAGGATTGCGTTAAGCATTTTCACGGGATGTTTGCGTTTGCGATTTGGGAGCGCGATAGCAAGCGGGTGTTTATGGCGCGGGACCGTCTTGGGATTAAGCCGTTCTATTATTATAAAACTGACAAGTTCATGCGGTTTGCGTCAACGCTTCCGGCGTTGTTAAAGTCTGGCGGGATTGATGCAGATTGATGCGCAGATTGATCCTGTGGCGTTGAATTATTATATGAGTTTTCATGCCGTGGTGCCAGCACCGCATACGCTGTTTAAAGATATCAAGAAACTCCCTCCTGCAACATTGATGATGATTGAACCAGATGGAACGAGCCATCAGGAGACTTATTGGGAGCTTAATTACCAGCGATCAGATGATGATCTAAAACGTACAGAAGACGAGTGGATTGATGCGGTTCACGAGGCGTTGACTTTAGCTGTTAAACGCAGGCTGGTGTCTGATGTTCCGGTTGGGGTTTTGTTATCGGGTGGATTAGATTCGTCGCTTATTGTTGGACTGTTAAGTGAACTTGGACAGACTGGAATCAATACGTTCTCGGTTGGGTTTGAGGATGTGGCTGAAGAAGAGGGGAATGAGTTTCGCTATTCTGATATTATTGCGGCCCGGTATCAGACGGAGCATCACAAAATCAATGTTGATCATCGAGAGTTGCAGGCTAACTTAGCTGATTGTGTGCGAGCGATGGCTGAACCGATGGTCAGTCATGATGTGATCGGGTTTTATCTTTTGTCAAGAGAAGTGAGTAAGTCAATCAAGGTGGTGCAAAGCGGGCAAGGGGCAGATGAAGTGTTTGCCGGTTATCACTGGTATCCGCCTTTGCTTGGTGTTGAGGATGGATCTGAAGTAAAAAAATATTCAGATGTATTTTTTGATCGGAATTTTGAAGAATATCAAAAAGCGATTAATCCAAAATTTGTAAACCAAGATTTTGCAACACAGTTTGTAAGCGATCATTTTGCCAAGCCGAATATCTCTCTTGCGATTGATCGGGCGTTACGTCTTGATACGCAGATTATGCTGGTAGATGACCCTGTGAAGCGGGTTGATAATATGACTATGGCCTGGGGGCTTGAGGCGCGGGTTCCGTTTTTGGATCATGAGCTGGTTGAACTGGCTGCAAAGGTTCCGCCGCAATATAAGGTTGCGAGTGGTGGCAAGCATGTTTTGAAAGAGGTTGGACGCCGGATTATTCCACATGAGGTTATTGATCGTCCTAAAGGATATTTCCCTGTTCCTGCATTGAAATATCTGGAAGGTGATTATCTGGATATGGCCCGTGATATTTTAGGGTGCCGTGCTGCGAAAGAGCGCGGGATCTTTGAGCCGAATTATGTTAATATGTTGTTTCAAGCTCCAAAGGATCATATTACGCCTTTGCGCGGATCCAAACTTTGGCAGGTTACATTACTTGAGTTCTGGTTACAGGAGCAAGGTTTATGAGTGACGTCCCAATAAAACCTGAGATTATAGATCCAGAGAATTCACCCAGCTTAAAAAGTTGGGGGCAACCAGCTGATCTTCCTAATGAAAATGTTTATGTGGAATGTGGCTGGGGGCGTTTGATTTTTGGGCATACTTTTAAGGATAATGAACGTATTGCCAAAATCTTTAGTGATGAAATACAAGGATCTCGAGATTTGGCGTTGTATATTCGAGATCCGCAAATCATTATTGCAAGTGCTCCGCAGGAATTGTTTATTGACCCTTCTTATACCTTTCGGCTTATTTTGGATCAGTATGAACCTTTAAAGACGGATAAGGGCCCTTTCACAATCCGCCTTCTTGACCCGCAAGATGATATTGAAGCCATCAATCGTATTTATAGGACCCGCAAGATGGTGCCTATTGATCCTGAGTTTTTACAAGAAACTTATAAGGGAAAGTTTATAAAATATTGGGTTGTTGTGGATGATGTGACCCAAGATATTCTTGCGGTTTGTATGGGCATTGATCATAAGCTTGCGTTTGATGATCCTGAAAATGGTTCCAGCTTGTGGGCATTAGCTGTTGATCCGCAGGCAAAACATGCGGCGATAGGGGTGCATCTTGTGCAGCATGTGGCTGAATTTTACAAGGATCAGGGGCGTGGTTTTTTAGATGTTTCTGTGTTGCATCATAATGAACAGGCCATCGGTATTTATAAGAAAATGGGGTTTATACAAATTCCTGTGTTTTGTATTAAAAATAAAAATGCGGTGAATGAAACCTTGTTTTCTGGTCCTGAACCAGAGGTCGATTTAAATCCTTATGCGATGATTATTATTGATGAGGCGCGCAGGCGGGGAATACGGGTTGATGTGCTTGATCCAATTGATAATTATTTTAAATTGTCTATGGGGGCAAGCAGTGTTGTGTGCCGTGAGTCTTTGACAGAGATGACATCTTCTATTGCGATGAGCAGGTGTTCAGATAAAACCACGACGATGAGATTGTTAAAAAATGCAGGGCTTAAAGTACCGCGTCAGCTTATTGCCTTGGAGCCTTCTAAAAATCATAAGTTTCTTGAAAAGCATAAATGTATTGTTGTGAAGCCTGCTATTGGAGAGCAAGGTGCAGGGATTACAGTTGATGTGACAACGAAAAATGAACTGGCCAATGCGCTTCATTATGCCAAAACTGTTTGTGATAAAGTGGTTTTGGAAGAAATGGTACCTGGTGTTGATTTGCGGATTATCGTTATCAATTTTGAAGTTGTTGCAGCTGCTGTTCGTAAGCCACCTTTTATTGTTGGGGATGGTAAGCATACAATTCTTGAACTGGTGAAAAAGCAAAGCCGCCGACGGGAACAGGCAACGCAGGGAGAAAGCAAAATTCCTATCGATGAAGAGTTGCGCAGAACGGTCCATAATGCTGGATTTATCTTAGATGATGTTTTGCTATCTGGCCAGGAAGTTAAGGTGAGGAAGGCTGCTAATCTTCATGTGGGTGGTACGATACATGATGTGACGGATGAGCTACATCCCAAGCTTATTAAAGCTGCAACAAAGGCAGCTGAAGTTTTGGATATTCCTGTTACGGGACTTGATTTTATTGTATCCTCGCCGTCAGAATCAAATTATGCCATTATTGAAGCGAATGAAAGGCCGGGGTTGGCTAATCATGAACCCCAACCTACAGCTGAGCGTTTTGTCGATTTTCTCTTTCCTCAAACAGTGGCCCGGGCTACATGAAGATAAAAATTGATACTGACTATATTAAAGAAACATTGTTTTCTTTGCTCGAAATTCCAAGCCCTACCGGGTTTACTGACCAGATTGTGCATGCGGTTGGTGCCGAACTCCAGAAATTAGACGTTCCTTTTGAGCTTACGCGGCGCGGTGCTATACGGGCAACTTTAGAAGGCGAGCAAAATTCTCCAGACCGGGCGATTGTCAGCCATGTTGATACGCTTGGTGCCATGGTGCGTGAATTAAAAGATAATGGGCGCTTGGGCGTTATTATGATTGGGCATTGGTCTGCGCGTTTTGCAGAAGGGGCCCGTGTGACTATTTTTACGGATAATCATTCTTTTCGTGGTACGATCTTACCCTTAAAAGCTTCAGGCCATGTGTATAATGAGGAAATTGATACCCAGCCTGTGTGTTGGGATAATCTTGAAATTCGGATCGATGAGAAGGTTCACTCTAAGCAAGATCTGGAAGAGCTTGGCTTTAATGTTGGTGATTTTGTTGCCATTGATTCAGATTTGGAATTTACAAAAAGTGGATTTGTAAAAGCGCGCCATCTTGATAATAAAGCTGGTGTGGCGTGCCAATTAGCTGCGATCAAAGCCATTCGAGATCTTGGTATTAAGTTGCCTGTAGATTGCCATCCTTTGTTTACGATTTCAGAGGAAGAGGGCACTGGCGCGTCGTCTATTTTGCATGGTGATGTGGCTGCGATGGTGGCGATTGATAATTCGACGGTTGCGCCTGGTCAGAATTCCAAAGAAGATACTGTGATTATTGCTATTCGTGATCAGGGAGCTGTTTATGAATATCATTTGACACAGAAACTTATCCGGCTTTGTGAAGAGCATAATATTCCTTATGTGCGGGATGTGTTCCGGCACTATAAGTCAGATGCGGCGTCTGCAGTGTCAGCTGGGAATGATATCCGGACTGCATTGGTGTGTTTTGGGCTTGATGCCTCGCACGGGTATGAGCGCACACATATTGACTCACTGGTTGGTCTTACACATTTGTTGTGTCGTTATATGATGAGCCCGCTGACGATTACACGAGATAAGAACCGGCTGGGGCCGTTAGAGGGCTTTACGCATCAGGTTGAGAAGTGACTGGGGTTTAACACCCTGTCAATCGTTATGCCTTTGAAAGCTGAAACTTAAAAGTTACATACCTTTGCTTTAGGTTCATCTACAGCTTGTTACCAGATCATTGCTGCTTATGGACTCCCAACAGCTTTCGCCCTCCAGAGTGGGTGGGAAGAGGGAGCAAGTTATCGTTAAATGCTGAGTTAGCTGCATTTAACCCCCATCCCTTTTGCTTGGGCAAAGGGACTCCCATTTCATTAGAGGGAAGAAAAGTGCGCTTGATTTCAAACTCAGATTTTTCAGTTTGGTATGATCGTTTATTGTCAGCTTGTTCTGTTACAAATCTAGAACCACATTACTTTTCGGATTTGCGACACAGATCAGGCAAGAGCCTCGTCCTGGGTCTAGGTCTGGCTCTTCATCATATTCGACTTCCCCGTTGAGGATACGGGTTTTGCAGGTTCCGCAGCTGCCGCCTCGGCAGTTGAACTGGGCTTTGATATCATTTTCTTCAGCGACGTCTAGAATGCTGCCAGATTTTTCTGTCCATTGAATTCTTTTCTTAGATCGTGCGAAATCAATGGTGAAGACGGCTTCTTTGCCATTGGCTTTGCCGTTCGCAGATTTCTTTTTTGGAGCTGCTGGGCCAAATCTTTCTGTCATGATATCAGCTGCAGGGACGCCCCAGTTTTTCAGATCGCCTGATAATTGTTGCATCATTGGGCCAGGGCCACACATGTAGAATTGATAATTACGTGCTTTCAGGAAGTGTTTTAAGACATCGACAGTCACATAGCCTTCGATATCGAAATCAACTTGTTTTTGGCAACTTGGTGTTGGTTCACTATAGAAACTAACTATGCGTACGTTTGGACAGTTTTTCTTAATCCATTGCAAATGATCATACATTGCGTGGTGTTGACGGTTTCTGACAGCATTAAATAACCAGATTTCACGTTGGCTACGGGTGTGTACCAACCAATTCAGCATGCTTAAGAGTGGTGTTATTCCAACTCCTCCTGCGATTAAAACAACCGGGCGCTGGGAGTTTTGTTTTAGGTAAAATTCACCTGATGGAGCGAAGACTTCGATTATATCCCCTTCAAACAAGTTATCATGGAATGTCGATGAGAACAGACCAGGGGGAACTTCCGGGGTGTTCGCAGGTGGTGCCATACGTTTTACTGAAATGCGGTAGTATCTTTTTTCAGTTGGACTGTCTGAAAGAGAATAGCATCTGCGTTTTGGTCTTCCTGACTGGTTTGGCAATTCAAATGTTAAGAATTGCCCAGGTAGATATGGTGGAATTGGGTTATTATCATATGGTACTAAATAGAATGAGCAAATGTCTTTATTGGGCGTTTCATAGACACGCTTAATGACACGGAATTTTCTTTTACCTTTCCATGCGGTATTTTGCTTTTGTGATGCATGGGTAATCTGTTTTGGTGCTTTGGTTACCAAAGATTTAAATATTTCCAGATGTTTCTTCTGGGCTTTAGATTCTTTGATACGGAAATTCACGATTGAATAGACTGTAAGCCCTCCTCGTACAATTACCGCTGTGATGAGAAGCAGGCCAAGCCCTTGAACAATAAAAACAAACATTCAGTAAACCAATTTTGATGTGAGAAACAGAATAACAAAGAAGGGTGTTTTCCTTCTTTGTTACTCAAATCATTTTACTACTAATTTGATTAGTATACTATCTGAACTTCTGCGCGCCAACCAAAACCGTCATCAACATCGGCCGTATCACTATCATTGTGTGTATAAAACGTCTCGAATGTTAATTGTGTTCGGCGGCCAACTGCATGTTGTAGTTGTGCACCAACACCATAGCTGCTTAGTCCTTCACCTGTTAAGTCTTGGCGGAAGGCAGCTTCAAGTATAAGGTTTGTACGCTTATTATTCCAGAATGCCTGATAACCAATGGCACCAGCGATCAAATCATCCGTTGTGAATGGGTTAATCTCTGCACCATAAGTACTTAAGTTTGGTGATGCGAATAAGATACCTGTGTTTGCCAGTGGACCACCAACAACTGCTTCACGACCTGCCTGTGTAAAGTTACCGATATTCAGAGCAGAGTTGAAGTATAGGATATCATCTGAGCCTTTTACGTTTTTCGACAGCTCAGCTGTTAGCAAGACACCTGTTCCGATTGTATTTGTCACTTCTTCTTCAGTTGCAAAAGAGGCGTTTACACGGAATGCCGAACTGATGCCGCCCCATTTTTGTAATCGCTGGATTGCTGATGCACCGAAGTATATACCGCTTGTTTCATTTTCAGCATCAACATAAATCGCATCCAGGTTAAAGGTACTGACTTTTGCATCTGCTGCAATGAATAGGCCGAAGAAGTTTTCATCAACATCATCTACATCGTTTCTGTCCAGGCGGTTCCAACCCCACATACCTGAGACACGGAAGTTTGAGGTTCCTGGTACCGGGATGTTATTACGAATGAAACCAACAGCATCGATTGTATCGTTAATCAGGATACCTTCCTGGAAGACAAGTGGCTGACGACCGACAGTGAAACCAAAATCAAGTGGGAATACGCCGTATTTGTCCAGGTTAGGGAATAAACTTCCCAAGTCACCCTCGAAGAAGAGTGTCTCAACATCACTGATGTTCAGTTCGTTATTGAACCCTTCGTCTCTGCCCTCAAATGTATAGCGCGTGAATGAACGTGGGTTGTTTCTATCTGTCGGACGAAGTCCTAAGATAATTTTCTCTGTACCTGTCAACTGAAGGTTAAAGAAGAGATCCAAACGGTTTGCTAATTCTGATTCTCTTTCAGCACCTAAACCATTATCAAAGCTTTGCAGAGCAGTCCGGTTAATCGCATATGCCCATAATCTTGGTTGCCAAACGGCTCCCAAAACCGGAATTTCAAAACCTGCATCCAGGTTACCCGTATCCAAGAAACCGTTACCAGCTTCGAATAAAAGCTTTGGTCTTTTTGGAAGCAAATCTTTGTTTTTCTTGGCTGTTACAAAATTAGAATTGCCAGAGTTTTTGTAAGCATCGGTTCCTTTTTTATGATAAACGTCCTGACGGCTGGATATTACTCCTTCGTCAGTTGTGAATGGTACATATGTATCTTTCAGAGCGTTAACTTCTACTCTATCTCCTAAAGGAAAGATTCTCTGCCACCACTTCTTTTCTTCTTTGTATGGGTTCTTCTTAGAGTAGTCGGGATACCCTTTCTTTTTCTTGCTGGCCTTATCACCATATTTTTTCATAGCAGGATATGATTTTTGATGATCTGAACCAGCAGCTAAAGCATTGTATCCCCCCCCAGCAATTGAAACACCAATTGCTAATGCAAAGCTGATTGATTTTAAATAGCTACTTTTCTGAGTAAGCCTCATTTTACTATCCACCTAGATTATCTGTTCTCTATTTTATCTATCTTTGTGTTTGAAATGATGGAAACACACATTCCCCTAATTTTGTTTGTTTCCATCATCAATAGTGTGGTCTTTTCAATTACTGAGCTGAACTCACCTTACGGTTTACATTGAATACAGCTTCTCTCGTCCATAGAACTTCCGTTCCAGCAATAATGGCATCACCAACTTCACGTGGTGTCATTCCGAAATCAAACCCAACATCTTGAATTGCTGAGATCAGGTTAATTGGAACAGCCTGAGATTTTAGTTTGATAACTGCCTTATATGGGCCCTTACCAGTCATAGCATCACTAGAGACTTTGTAGTTTGCCCATCTAAATCCATTAGGCTCAATACCTTTCTTGTGATTTCGCTCAGTCGCAGGCTCCCCTGTGAATACTAGAGATGTTGTTGATGGCAATACTCGAGGTAGAGCGAACAATGGGAATGGGATTGGGATCACGTGCTCAATCTCACCGCCTCGTCCATTCTGTGTCACAAAGATTGACTGCAAGCTGAAGAGATATGGGTCAACCGGAACTTTACCAGCGTGAACATATTGAGAGTGGTTGTCTCTTACGTCACCGTTTGGATCGCGGTCACCTGAACGGAAGATTGTTGTACCCTCAGCGTCAGTAACAGAAACATCCAACCATACTAAACGCTCACCAGTAAAACCAGTTGGAACGTTATGGCCATCTGTACCGTTTTTGACTTTCACTTTGAACTCAAGTCCGCTTGCACTTGCCTGCTCAGTAATGATGTTGCCTAACAGGAAGCCATTCTTCAAGACTTCAACACGTTTCTGACGAGCAAATTCAAGAAGTTCAAACTGTTTTACAAGAATTTCACGAGCGTCATATCTGTCGTCTACTGATTCCCATGCTTTCGGGAATTTGTATCCTGCAGGAATGTTCTCTTCGAATTCGTCAGTACCCCATCCAGCTTTGTGATCAAACTGTAGCCATTGGCGCATTGTTTTGAATGCAGCTGCTTCCTGGTTGTGTGGGAAGATACCTGGGTGGATGATTGGGTAGTCAGGTCCAGAGAACAAGTGGTTTGTAAGTTTTCTTGGCTCTGTTGGAACATCACCAACAATTGCTGCAGGTCCGTAGTCATAACCAGAAACTTTACCTTGAATTTTACCCATGTGACAGTCGTGACATGTAATCCCTTTAGCTGCTGCTGGAGATACACGGTACTCACTGAATGCTTCTTCCAAACGGAAGCCATTAAACAGCGTCACGTCATGGCAACTACCACAGAATGTTGGTGTTTTAATTGGGCTAAACAATTTAGATTCGTTGTGAATTTTACGTCCTGGTTCTTTGTCATCTGTTACAACGCGGAATTTTTGAGGTTTCTTCAGAACGTTTTCCAACTGTTTGTTACCGTTTGGACCGAAGACCGGATCTGTCAGGCCACCTTCAACAAGTGCTAGACGTCCACTCACCTTATTATATGCTTTGTTAATTCTGTGACATACAACGCATGTGATACCCTCTCTTGATGCAGGGTGTCTGTCCAGGTTTGACATGAATGGTGTTTCGCCAAGGTTTGCACCAATTGGACTGTGGCAACGTAAGCAGAAGTCACCGTTTGATCCATTACTCAGTTTGTTAATTTTATTACTCAATGAGAGGTAAACAGGGCTAAGCTGAGCGTATGAATGTTGTGATACTGACCATTCTTTATAATGTTTCGGATGGCAGACACCGCATGTATTCGCAGACGGATATCGGTTTTCTACAAAGAGATTTAAATGCTCGTCTTCTGCAGAAAGTGGTTTACCTTCAGCATTCTTTTTTGGTTCACCTGCCTTGGATTTTTGATTTGTCTTATTTTCCCATTTCTTTGTTTCTGGTTTATAAGAGTTTTGACTGGCGGGTGTTACGTTGGTTTTTTGGTTGTCTTTAACATCAAGATCCTGATGGCTTACAGATGTATTCCAGCTTGAATTTTGGGCTATTCTAATTTGTGGCTGCTTTGATGAGTCGGCAGTTGCAGTATTAATTTGAATAGTCGCAGTAGAGGCACATAGTGCTGCAAGCAGGTATGTGCAGTAAAAATGTCTGATAGAGTATTTCAAGGCACAAGCTCCTTAATGGATTTTTTTTCAACTAAATCAGTGAATCATTCAAATAAATTTGATTTTATTTTTGCTGCTAAAAAGGCGAATTCATGACCAATTTATTTTGTGCATTGAAATAAATATTCCATAACCTAAAAGATTGTCTTGGTTTTTACATAACAATAGAGTTTTTCTGAATTACTTATTGATTTATATTAATTTCTTAGAAAAAACACATTCAACTGCATGCTCTTCAATTAATAAGTTGCAAACATTTAAAGTTATTTTCAAATCAGACCTAAGTTACTGACATATAACATATAATTGTTGGTGGTCAGGCTGTTAATATCGGAGATACAACCTATGGTTCTGTTTAGTATAATAGGCTTAGCCCTTATAATTCTTGCATTATTGTTCCTTGCGTTCGGACAAATTGATTTTTACACAGATGATGCAGAAACATCACAGGAAAAAAATTCCAAAGTCAATTCTTCATCTTTGAAGCTTGCTGGTATTAAAATGAATAGGAAATTCATTGCCTTGTTTGCCATGTGCGGTGTGATTTTGGCTGCGGTTCCACTTTATAATGATGAGTTGGTAAATAATCTGGCTGTTAATTCTTCGAGTAGTTCTCATGTTACTAAAGTTCAGCGCCCTAAAGATCCTGAGGTTGCAAAACTTTTGGATTATGTGAAATCATTTCATGGAAAATCTTCTCATCCTAAAAAACAAGCTGCCTCACAAAATCCTGCGGGAAATATCAATACGATGATTGAGAAGCTTGTTGATAAGCTTAAAAAGGAGCCTAAAAATTCAAAAGGCTGGATGTTGCTCGGTTGGTCTTATTATCATGCAGGACAATATAAAGACTCTATCGCTTCATTCGAGAAAGGACTTGCATTAAAAAGTGATGTTGGAGCTTGGCATTCTGCTTATGGTGGCGCACTTGTGAAAGCTGCGGATGATAAGGTGACACCCAAAGCTCTTAAAGCTTTTGAAAAAGCCTTATCAATAAGCAACAATGATAAACGTGCTCGGTATTTTATTGCTCTTTCAAAGAAACAAAAGGGAAATAAAAAAGGAGCTCTTGATGATTGGCTTGTGCTTATAAAAGATGTTCCTGAAAATATACAGTTTTATAGAGAGTTAAGACAAAAAATAACTGTGCTTGCTGCGGAGCTTGGTGAAAATATTGAAGGTAAGCTTCCTAAAAAATCTACAGTGGCAAAGACTTCTTCTCCTATCCAGAAAGTTAAGAATACTGTTCAAGACTCAAAAGTTTCTGAGGTTAAGGCCGTTAAAGTTAAGCCAGAGCTTAAGAAGAAAAAAGTGCAGCAGCAAGTGGCTCAGAATTCTTCATTAGGTGTGGCTAAAGGTTTGTCGCCTGATGAGTTGAAACAAGCTAGTCAACTATCTGATAGTGATCGGCAACAGATGATCAAAGGTATGGTTGATGGGTTAGATGAAAAACTGAAAGAATCTCCCAAGGATGCAAATAAGTGGATGATGCTTATTCGCTCGCGTGTTGTTTTGAATGAGATGGATAAGGCAAAAACAGCTCTTAAAAGTGCAATTGAGATCTTTAAGGATGAGCCAGAAACCCAAAAGAAAATTGTAACTATGGCCAACGGCTTAGGGGTCAAAGAGAACTAAAGTTTTTATTACATTTTATGTTTTCTAGGTGCTGACAACAGATATGGCAAAAAATTTCTATCTGTTGTCAGGACATAAAAAGAATAAATTTATGGCTGCACTTGTTTGAAATATTTTATTTAAATATTAGTTTTGTACGTTGTTATGTTGATAACTTTGTTTAGACAATAAATTGTCAAATTGCTCTGTCAAACCTCAATTTCAAACAAAATTGCCATATTTATCAGTGTATAAGTGTTGTTCGTAGGAAACTATTCGAACGCCTTATCGTTTTATGATTTTTAAAATATGTGTTTGGTTCCCAAAGATGTCTTTGGCTAAAAGAAAAAATAAAATCTGGAGTTTCAGTGCTATGGGCATAAGAGCGAAATCTATAAGTGCATTCGGTTTGCAGTTTGTGTTTTTCGTATCTTTTTTTCTGATGACGAAAGTGGCTTTGTCTAATAATGAGCCTAACAAGATCGAAGGTCCGAACGCCTGTGCGGAATGTCATACCTATGAAACTGAGGTATGGAAGAAAAGCCATCACTTTAAAACATTTCGTGCAATGCCTCGCAGTAAAAAGGCAAAAGAGATTGCAAAGAAACTTAATATAAGACGCATGAAAAATAGTAAACTTTGCACGAATTGCCATTTTACTATGCAGGAAGTCAGAAAAAAACCAAAAGCTATTTCTGGTATTTCTTGTGAGTCGTGTCATTCTGCCGGTAAAGATTTTATAAAAATTCATAGTGAGTTTAGTGGTAAGACAGAAAAAACAGAAACTAAAGCTGAAGAGGTTAAGCGTTGGAAGCTTGCTGAGTCGAAGGGGATGATTCGTCCTCGTGCTTTATATAAGCTGGCTAAGAACTGTTATAGTTGTCATGTTGTACCTCAAGAGAAACTCGTGAATGTTGGTGGGCATCCAGCTGGTAGTAAATTTGAACTTGTGTCCTGGTCGCAAGGCGAGGTTCGACATAATCTTCTTTATACAAAAGGTAAAGAAAACAAAGAGGCATCAGCGAGCCGAAAACGTATGTTGTATATTGTTGGCTTGATCGTTGAGTTTGAGACAGCTTTTCGTGCAGTTGGTATTGCAACACAAAAAAAAGAGTTTGCCATATTAATGGCTCGACGTGCAGATGCTGCTCGTAAGAAGATAAAGAAGGTCGCTGATTTATTAGGCAATGTGCCTGAGCTAAAGACGATTGTTACTCTTACACGTTCAGCAGGGTTAAAATTAAACAATAAGAGAGCCTTGACTCTTGCCTCTAATAAAGTTGCAGATGAGACCGTTAAATTTTTAGGCAAGTATGATGGAAGTGGTTTTGCTGCGATTGATAGCTTAATTCCTAGTGCGAATAAGTATGTTGGCGAAGTTAATAAGTAATTCGAAGAATATGAAAGGTGCTGGGATTACCAGTATTAGTTGGAGGAATAATTGGCTAGAAACTTAGAGCCTGTTCAGAAAACACAACGTTGGGATGAAAGTTTTGGGATTAAAAAACTCTCAGAACAAGTGATCAAGAATATACTTATTCTACCAGTTTTTAGAGAGATAAACCCTGGACAGTTTCCTGCAGACTTACCTCTTGGTGATATTTTGGCCAATGATGCTGAGGTGCACCCATATAAACAAGGTGAAGTGATTTACCAGAATGGTGATTATGAAACATCAATCTACTTTGTTTTATCTGGAGCAGTGAGGGAAGAGCTAGATTTTTCTGAAACACAGAAACAATCTAAGAAAAACTCTGCCCCTTTTAAGAAAACAATTGATAAGTTTTTTCAAAGCTCCTTAATAAAAAAAGGGCAGACTCATCAAAAAATGTTAAGTGGGGCTAAGACGTCTAAGGTCGTTCAGTTATATAATTTTTTTGGTGTTTCTGAGGCTCTGACCCGGAGTGTTCGTCAAAGTACAATGGTTGCAGATGATGATCGGACTTTGATTTTAGAACTTAAATGGTCAGGTGTTCGTGCATTGCGACAATGGTCAGATACGTTTCGTGAGTCTATTGATACTTTACATGAGAGGCGAAGTATTCTTATTTCGCTTATGCAATGTCCCTTACTTAGTAAAATAGATAATGATCATTTAGATCTTATTGCCAGCCATTCTAATTATGCTTCATTTGGACAAATGGATTGGGGACATGGTTTTCAAAAAGAAAAGAAAAGAATTGGTAATGATGTCGATCTCTTATTAGATTATGAAACTCTTATTACTCCTCCAGGTGGATATCTAGATGATTTGATGATCATCGCTTCGGGGTTTGTTAGGGTGACTGAAGAGTTTGATTTTGGGGAAAAAACAACCGGCTATTTACAAACAGGCGATGTCGCCGGTTTAGACGAAATCGTTGCCAGCCTGATGGGTAAAGGAGACCGCATCTTACGATATGGTCTTCGGGCTATGGGGTATGTCGGGGTAATTCAAATTCCCACATATATCGTCGAGAAATATATCATCCCTCAATTGTCTGATTATAATGAGCTTAAGCGCAATGTGATTGAGATGCTTAATGACGATAGAGCTCCTTTACCAAATCCAGAAGAGGACCACAAGCAAGCACTCACTGATTTTGCCATTAATGACAGGTTGGTGAATGGAACTATGGCAATGGCCATAAATACAGACCGTTGTGTGAATTGCGATGACTGTTTAAAAGCTTGTGCAGCAACTCATAATAATCTTCCTCGTTTTAATAAACATGAGGGTTATGCTGTTAAAAATTTAAAAATTGCCAATGCTTGCATGCATTGTGTGGATCCTGTGTGTCTTGTTGATTGTCCAACGAATGCCATTCATAGAGATAAATCAACAGGAAATGTGATTATTAATGAAGAGACGTGTATTGGATGTACTAGTTGTGCAAACGCATGTCCTTATAATAATATTACGATGGAGACATTAAGAGATCACAAGGGCGCATTTGTTGCTGACAATCAGGGTATTCCTCTTGTTAAGGCCATAAAGTGTGATTTATGTATTGGTCAAGCAGGTGGTCCTGCCTGTCAAGAAGCATGTTCACATGATGCGTTGGTTAGAATAGATATAAAAAATATAGATAAATTATCTGATTGGTTGGCGTAAAGTTTATGCAGCGTGTTTTACAAAACTCTGCCATTGTGGGCATTCTATTAATTTTCTTATACTGGTTCATTGAAACTTATGACGTTTCTTTACGTGATCCAAGATTTCTGGATGGGTGGATTTTATTTATAGGTCTACTTGTTCAAATCCTGTTTCATTTCCGCAAAAGATCAAAATTTTTAGGTTTCGGTAAGGCAAAAACATGGTTGAGATTCCATGTGTATTTTGGCTTTTTTCTTATAGCTGTTTTTGCTTTACATACTGATTTCTCTTTGCCAGACACAACGATCGAATGGGTGTTGTGGAGTTTGTTTGTCATTGTTTCTGTAAGTGGGGTTATTGGTTTGTACCTTACTCAGAATGTTCCTCAGAAGCTTCAGGATAATGCTGTACAGGTTACGTTTGAAAACATTCCAACAGTTCGTCATCGTCTGGCGAGCGAAGTGACCTCTTTGGCTATGGCTTCTGCCCAACAGGATGGAAAAAGATCAATATCAAATCTCTACCTTAATACATTGCATAGTTATTTCAAAAAGCCTCAGAACTTTTTCTCCCATTTGGGGAATTCTCAAAGACCATTGAGACGGATACAAAATGAGATCCATGATATGGAAAGATATCAAGATGATAAAGGCCGTGAAATACTCAAAAAAATAGAAAATTTAGTGATGGTTAAAAATAATCTTGATTTTCAATATGCTCATCAGGGCGTATTACATGTCTGGCTTTTTGTTCATGTTCCAGCAACCTATGGTCTTGCTGTCATAGCTCTTTTTCATGTTGCATTGGCTTATGCATATTCTTCAGGGGTAAGATAAAATGCTCCTGCAAAGATTTATAAAAAGAAAACCCCGTCAGGCTGAGAAATCTCAAAAGTGGCAATGTGGTCGTTTGCAACAGGGTCGACCTTGTCCTATGGGACCTAATTTATCTGGTAAGTGTCAGCAAGCACATGAGTGTATTCCACAGCAAGTTAATGGGCAGTGGATGTGCCGCAGGCCTAAGGAGTATGGTCCTCCATGCAAGAATGGGCCCTTGGCTAATGGAAAATGTTGTAAGGCCATTACCCCTTGTAAACCGACTTTGACTTTAAGTGCGAAACGTAACGCATTTGCGGTGTGGACATCGGTCTTTGTTGTTGGTTTGATTTTTTTTATTGTCGGATCATCCTACGATATGAAAATGCTTATGCCTGGGCCTTTGACGACAGTTCACAGTGCTATTGATAATTGTGCAAACTGTCATTCCAATATTTCAGGTAATCAATTTAGCTGGCTTCCTGCCGTTTTTGCATCAACAAAACCTCAAGAAGATAGTAAGGCATGTATCAGTTGCCATAAAATGAAAGATGAGTCTGCCATGCAGGCCCATGGTGTTGTGAAAACGAAAATTGAGGCCATTACGACTGAATTTACAGGCAAAGCCAATAATAGCTCTGCGTCTATGATTAATGCGGTGAGTAATACCGTTTTCCCAGTCGAAAGCACATTTCCAAAGGGTGTATATTGTGCCACCTGTCACAAAGAACATATGGATAAGAGTATCCAGCTGACTGATGTATCAGACAGCCAATGTCAAACCTGTCATGCGGTTCAGTTTAGTGACTTTAAAAGTAATCATCCTGAGTATGATGGTTATCCTTTTCAACGCCGGACCAGGCTTAAGTTTGATCATATGAGTCACTTTAATAAGCATTTTCCTGAAGAACTCAAGAAAGGGCTTAAGAAGGATAAAATCCCAGGCGAATGCGCTTATTGCCACCAGCCTGTTGTGAACAAAAAACATATGGCCGTTAAATCGTTTAAGGAAACATGTTCGGCTTGTCATTTGGATCAGATCCTTGGCAAAGAACGAGCTACGGGTCCAAAAGGTATTGCGTTACTTGCTTTACCTGGTCTTGATGTGGAGACGCTAAAAGAGAAAAATATTCAGATTGGTGAATGGCCTGTTGAGTCTGAGGCTGAAATTACGCCAATGATGAAATTGCTAATTGGTGGGGATGCTAGTCGCCAAGCATTACTTAAATCGATTGAAGAGCTGGATTTGCTTGATTTGACATCTGCTAATGGTGCACAACTTCAATCTGTTCAGCAATTGGCCTGGGAAATTAAATTGCTATTTTATGAGTTAACGCTCAAGAAAAGCGCAAATTTTGTCAAAAGGCTGGGGCTCGAGCCTGGTTCAAATTTTGATCCAAATTTGATTGCTAATCTAACAGCATCTATTCCGCGAGATGTTTTGCTTAATGCCCAACGTGAATGGTTGCCGAACTTAAAATCAGAAATTACGCAAAATGCCGCTCTTTTAAGCCGGCTTTCAACTCCTCCTGATGATGGTAAAGATGGCGGTGAAACACTGCCTTGGACTCAAAAACAAGAAGTGAAACCGGTTGAGCAACCTAAGAAAGTGCCAGAGCCACCAAAGGTTGAGCAAACTCAAAAGCCTGTTCAAAAAGTGGAGCCTGAGAAAGTTGTTCCTCAGAAGCAGCCAGAACCGCAGCCTCAACAAGAACAAAAACCAGCTGTTGAAGATGAGGGGCCGATTGATCCTAATCAAACAGATGATCTGTTATTAGAGAAACTTCCAACTGATGGGAAGACGACGTCTTTGCCCGTTCAGAAGGATATTAAGAAAGCAAACTACACTCACAAAACCTCTTCGAGGGAGTTTGCTGGGCTTTCAAATGACATCGCGTTCCCGAGTGATCTGCTGAAAGATATTAAAACTCTTATTGGTGAAGATCATTTTTCAGTCCATAGCAGCCGTCAAATTAAAGGGCTTGTTCGATTGGCCCAGAATGCTTCGGAGAAAGACGGCTATACCATTGATATTTTTGGTAATCTTGTGAAAAAGAAGCCTGAAGATGATGAACAGGGCGATATTCCCCTGGCGAAGGATAAACCTGCTGCACCAAAGGCGGAAGAAACAACAGAACCTGCCAAAAAGCCAGCTGAGACTGTGGAGCAAAAGGTCGAGCCCGTTAAGGACGTTGAGCCAAAGCCAGAACCGAAACCTCAACCAAAGAAAGTGGTTTCTCCGCCACCTCAACCAGAAATTCCTAAAGTAAAAGCACAACCCGCACCGGAACTCGTGGTTGCTGTTGATGCTGAAAGCTGGGCAGATACAGGTGGATGGTATCGTCAGGATTATGGCATACTCTATCGGCCAACAGGGCATAAGGATTTGTTTATCAGAGCTTGGCTTGATTTTTCAGGGAGTGTTTTTGGTAAAACGAATTCAAAAGCTGCACCAGAGGTGTTTGAGTTGTTGACCCATAAAGATGCTCAGGGGCAGTGTAATAAGTGTCATAGTGTGGATGGAACGAAGAGTGTTGATGCTCAAAAATCTGAAGTGCGTTATGTGAATTGGGCACCATCCATGCCTGAAGATAAAAAGGGACGCTTTACAACTTTTGCTCATGAACCGCATTTTGGTATTTTAGGAACTGATGGCTGTTTGTCTTGTCACACAGTTAAAGAGGGTTCCAAGCCTCGTGAAAAGTACAAGGGGCTGGACCCAAGCGTATTTGACTCTAACTTTAATCAGGTCAAGAAAGAGCAATGTGATACCTGCCATAAACCGAATGCTGTTCGGGATGATTGCCAGCTCTGTCACAAGTATCATGTTAATGGCGTGGTCTCTCCGATCATGACAACTAGGCTGCCTAATCAGCAGTGATTTTTCTTTGGGAAAACCATGTGAGTGCTTATTTGCATGGTTTTCTTCTACCTGTCTCTTTAATGTGGTTCTCCTTTCCCTAAATTTTAAATTTTTGATCTTTTTATGAAAATATTAAGTTAAATTATGAGCTGTTTTGCTTTATAATACCTTCTTATATTTTTAAAGTCATTTTTGGGGTGAGGGATGAGTTTATTTTCTCGTTGTTTTTCTTTGTTTTTTCTTTTGTTTTTCACATTGGTACTCTCCTTAGATAGCTATGCGCAGTCTTGTGTGGGGAAAAGGAATTTTAGTCGGGCCACGACGAAAGTTATTAATGGGGATCCGGTGCGTGTTAAGCATTGGCCTGGTCTGGTGACGTTACGGCTGCATAATGCGCAATTGTCTGAAAACCGGTATCAGTGTGGTGGGACGTTGATTGGTGATGGCTGGGTGTTAACGGCAGCACATTGTTTTGATTATCTTAATGAGGTTTCAGAGGGGCGCTATGAGGATGCAGGTGGCTCGTGGCTTCAGGTTGTTAAAGGCACAGATAATCTCAAGGATGTTGCCCTAGAGGATGTTTCCGAGATAAAAAAGGTGGAGTTCCATCCTAATTATAAGCGCTATGAAGCGGCCACTAAGGGACATGATATTGCGCTCGTCAAACTTAAAACAAGCTGGTCTTATTCAAGGCTTCCTTTAGGGAGTAATGTTGATTTGAAAGATCTTACGCAGGATGTGCGGGTTGCGGGCTATGGTGTGACCAATATAAGCACAATGGTTCAAGACCCTTTGCGTCAATATATTGATGTGAAGGGGCGTAAGTTCTGGGCAGGGTCTGACAGTTTGCAGGAAGCCGTCGTGCCTTTGGTTCCTCAAAATATCTGCAAGAAAAACTATAAGGAGTTTCAGGTTGGAGAGGGGCAGATATGTGGCGGATTAGAAGAGGGGGGCAAAGATGCCTGTCAGGGGGATAGTGGTGGTCCTCTTGTGGGGTATGACAAACATGGATGTCCGTTCCAGATCGGTATTGTGAGCTGGGGTATCGGGTGTGCAGAAGCTGGTCATTATGGGGTTTATACCCGTGTTGGGCACTATGCAAAATGGATTAATAAGTTTGTGCCCAATGTTCGCTCTTTTGCTTTTGCCAAGCGAACGGAAGCGGAGAAAGTTGAGAACAGATTTCAATTTTTTGAGCGTGTGAAAACACAATTAGAAAGTTTGTTAGTTGATCATAAAGCCGACCTTTCATTGCGTATTACTGGGGGAGTGGTGAAACGGATAGGCGATGAAACGGCGTTTGAAGTCAGCAGTTCTATTCCTGGGCGATTGATAATTGTTGATATTAATGCGGATGGAAAAGCCACGCAAATTTTTCCAAATAAGTTTGTGTCTGAAGAAGCGCTTTGGAATGTGAAAGCGAATGAGACCATTCGTGTTCCAAATGAAGCACAATATGGATTGCGCGCCTTTGGGGCGACCGAGCCGGTTGGGAAAGGGAAATTGTTTGCGCTGATTGTTCCGCAAGATTTTAAACTCTGGGCAACGAAAGCCGGGCAAAGTGTTCGTACTAAAGGGTTTCAACCTTTGGCGAAACAAACGAACTTCTTACAAGGTTTGATCGGGCGGATTTCTCGTTATATTGAAAAGAGGAAGCTTGCAAGAGGGTTGTCTTATGAAGGGCAGGGGGCTGTATCAGAGGCGCCGCGCTGGGGGATGGCTGTGGTGGATTATGAGATTAGGCGATGATGGTTAGATTTGTTTGGATTGTCGGGGTTTGGTTGGCGTTTGCATGTGTGGCTCAGGCGCAGCAGGGGAAACGGATTGCGTTGCTCATTGGCAATAAAGATTATCATTTAACTGATTTAAATCTTAAAAATCCTCATAATGATGTGAAACGGCTTGCGGAAGCTTTGAAACTGATCGGTTTTCAGGTCAAAATTGTTCGTAATGCAAACCTTGGCAAGATTTATCGCGAAACACGGGCGTATACCTCTAGATTACGAAGAGCCGGAAAAGATGCTATTGGCTTTTTTTATTATTCTGGACATGGCGCTTTAGACCAGGTCACGCGCACAAATTATCTGATCCCAGTCGATATAAAAAACACATCTACAGCCAGTTTATGGGATAATTCTATTCCTCTTGATGAGATTACAAACACTTTAAAAAAAGGTGCCCGAAATGCTGCCCATTTTGTGATCTTTGATGCCTGCCGGAATGAACTGCAATTAAAACGTCCCGGTTCAAAATCTTTGTTTCAATCAAAAGGATTTGTGGGTGTTGGAACGATCCCCAGAATGTTGATTTCCTATGCAACGGCTGAGGGTAAGATTGCGACCGACGAAGGCGAAGGGCTTGGACATTACGCGCGCATATTATCGGAGGAGTTGGTTAAGCCTGGGGTTGAGGTGGTCTCAATGTTCCGAAATGTGCAGCTTCGTGTGTCTGCAGAGTATTGGTCAAGAACCCTGGGTAACATCGAATGCCTTGCCTCGGCTATTATCTTAGCTGGAAAACAAAATGATGGTGGAGGCGGAAGTGATCCTTCAAGATTGCCACGCATTTGGGCAAAAGTCAGCAAGCAAATCAAAGGATGAGAATGAAATTGGCTAGCGTTTATCAGGGCTTATGGATCTCAGAATTCCTACTATAAATTTAAGGCTGAACAGCACGTCTTCGTCCATTTGAAGCCTCAGGAAGTTTCCTGGCAACACGGCCATATGCATTCAAGGATTGTGCTGATTGCCCATCCATGATTGTTGTGAAGGGTGGGAGCTTTATGATGGGGTCTCCCAAGTCTGAGAAAGGCAGAGATGATGATGAGGGGCCACAGCGTCAGGTTACGTATCAATAAGCTTGCTGTTGGTCGTTATGAGGTGAGTGTTTGGAATGGGATGCAGTATCAAGCATGCTCACAGTAAGCGAAGGATGAAGGGCGGGTCAAATGTAAAGCACCAGAATGGCTTGATGGAATCTTCAGACTGCAGCAATTAAGTGGCTGAGGAATGATCAAGATCAGGTTCAGATTGATTACTGGGATAACCCGCTGTGGTTCTTCCTTTGATTGAATGGGGCGATACTGCAAAGCAGAATTGCTCACAGTCCTGTTGTTGGTGTTTCGTGGAATGATGCAAAAGCCTATGTGAAGTTGGCTGAGTAAGAGGACTGGCAAGTCTTATCGTTTGTTGGGTGAAGCTGAGTGGGAATATGTTGCTCGTGCGGAAACTAATACCGTTATTGGTGGGGGGATAAAATCACCCTCAGAAACAAAGGCAAATTATGGTGGACTTACGGTAAGAAACTATCGGACTGTAAAGTTGGTTATAAGGCCAAATGCTTTTGGGGACTATATGATGTTCATGGAAATGTCTGGGAATGGGTTGAGGATTGCTGGCATACAAATTACAAAGGTGCTCCCAAGTGATGGCCGTGCCTGGTTAAGCTCTGATGGTGGCGACTGTTCCCGTCGCGTTTTGCGCGGGGGCTCCTGGTACAACGAACCTGTACTCTTGCGTTCTGCTAATCGCGGCAGGGACACGTCGACAGACCGTAGCGGCTTGTCGGTTTTCGTATCACCAGAACGCTTGGTGCAGCGAGTCAATAGGCTGGTGTGTTTATCGTGAGGTCCGAGTGAAGGATTACATCCTATATCTTTACGCCTTCAAAGTGTCTGTGTATTTTCTTATCTGAAAACCGGTTTCCACTTTTTTCCTGAGGAAAATACAAAAGCACAGGTTAGGTCCGCCCGAAGGGCGGTCGTTCGAGACCATAATTTATGAATGTATTTTGTGAAATGTGGTTATAGGCTCCCTCTTTCGAGGGAGTGACGATTGGGGGGGATGGTTTTGGGGCTCTCTAACGAGAGAAGTTCAGTCTTATTGTTTTGTCGATACCTCTCCACCACCGTCATCCCCAAATTTTGCCAGCCACAAAAATGTGCAGGCCCCAGAACCAATCTGAGTAAAATATTGGGGATCCATTTAGCAGTGGTGATCCTTCTGCAGGAATGCATGGAATGGTCATGCTGACCATTCCTCACATAGGTTCTTGCCTTAATAGCCCTGATAGGTAAAGAGCGGATTGTGCCTTAGCGTAAACTGCCATGTAATGCACTATTTTTGCACTCCCCTTGGTGCGTTACGGCTATATGCGATGTGATAATGTTGTTATATGTTTCTTTCTAACGAGGGAGTGACGTTTGAGGGTGAACTATGTTAAATGAATAAATTCTGAATGCTTAGAGTTAATGGTATAACCATGAAGAGACTTTTCCTGCCGCAGGAATTGTCATGCATGTTCTTGCAATAGCCCTGATTAGGTAAAGAGCGGATTGTGCCTTAGCGTTAAGTGTAATGCACTATTTTTGCACTCCCCTTGGTGCGTTACGGCTTGGCAAATAAATCATAAGTGATTTTGTAACCCACTGAAATCTTTGTTTTTATCTTGATTTTGTAACTTAAAAAAGTTATGCACGTGGTTTCAAGCTGATTTATACTTGGTTTGTCTGATTATTTTATTCAGGTGAGTTCTTGTATTTGCAAATTTCTTGTAAAAATTTTTATGGAGTTGATCAGGATCAAAGATAACATTCTGTGATGGGATAAAGATTAAGATATTGTTGAGGATGATTATGGGTCTTCAAATAAATTTCTTGGGCGGAACGCCTGATTTTGGGGCCACTTGATTGTTTTTCAATAATTGACTTTTCTTTCTTAACCTAATGGATGTCAAAATGAAATTTATTCCAGCTCTTTTCCTTTCCATTGTTGTCGTTTTGGTTGTTTGTTTTTTTCCACCTTCAGCCTTTTCAATGTCGGGCTGGGAGATATCTTTGCGGGCGCAGCTTAAACAAGAGCATTTTTGTGATGTGAATTTTTTGTCCCGGATTCAAGAGTTTAAACTTGGAGAAAAGGATGTCGTTTCTGGCAGAGCACATTGTAAAGATGAGCGGGAATATGACTTTATCTGGGATGAAGGAAAACAGAAGTTTGATATCAAAGTATGTGAAGTGAAGGTTTGTTAAATTTCGTCTTGAGAGGAGTGTATGATGTTTGAGAAAATACTAGTTCCTATTGATCTTGGTGATAAAGATAAAGGTGCGCGGTCTATAAAATTGACGAAAGAGATGGTTCAATCAAAAGATGTTTCAATTACTCTTTTGAATATCATACCGCAAATTCCAGGGTTTGTTGTGAGTGAGTTGCCTGCTGATTATCAACAGAAAATGATTGAGGAATCTCAAGAGCAGCTTGAGAAAGTTGCCGCTGATGCAGCGTTTTCAGGGGCGACAACAATTAAAATAAAATCCGGAATTCCAAGTGATAGAATAATAGAGGTGGCGGATGAGGAAAATATTGACCTTATCATTATGCCTTCACATCAACCAAGCTGGGAAGACTATTTGTTTGGATCTGTTGCGGCTGAAGTTGTGAAGAATGCGAAATGTTCTGTGTTGGTTGAGAGATAGAGTGATATCTGATTTTATAAGCTATTGAAATTGTTTGCTTAAAAAAGTTATGCACGTGGTTTGAAGCTATATTATATTCGGTTTATGCGTTTTCTAGCTCTTCTGCTAAACTCTCATACTCCTCTTGCGCTTCAAGCCAAGCGGTTTCAATTTCTTCTAGTTGTTTGGCGATGAGGCCGCGTTGTTTTGTTATTTTTTGCGCCTCATCTGGTGATTTTTCATAGAGGCTGACATCAGCGAGTTTTTCGTCGAGTTTGGCAAGGTCATTGGTGAGTTTTTCGACCTGTTTTTCGAGTTTTTGAACCTCTTTGCGCATGGGCGCGAGTTTGGCGCGTTTTTCAGCTGCGAGACGGCGTTGCTCCTGGCGGTTGGTTGAGCTGTTGGTTGAGTCTGATTTGTTATCTGCTTTATTTTTAGATTGATTGCGTTCAGATAAACATTCAGCCCTATAGCTTTCCATATCACCGTCATAGGTTGAGACAGTCTGGTTACGAGCGATCCAGAGACGGTCAGCACAGGCTGCCATTAAATGGCGATCGTGACTGATGAGAATGATTGCCCCTTCATAGGCATTGATGGCATGAATGAGGGCTTCACAACTGTCTACGTCCAAGTGGTTTGTTGGTT
Organism: Methyloligellaceae bacterium; assembly: GCA_965263345.1. Classification (GTDB taxonomy): domain Bacteria; phylum Pseudomonadota; class Alphaproteobacteria; order Rhizobiales; family CBDHHC01; genus CBDHHC01. The sequence continues at coordinate 917,319 of CBDHHC010000024.1, read as the reverse complement.
CATCGAGAATAAGAAGATGTGGGCCATGGAAGGAACAAAGTGCAAAGAGCAGGCGTGCTTTTTCGCCCCCTGAGAGTTGTCCTGACGGGGTGTCGGCCTTATCAGCCCCAAAGCCAAGCTGGCCGAGTTTGGAGCGTTTTTGGGCTTCCGTCGCATCTTCCATTAAGGTTGCGATATGATCATAGGGTGAGTGTTTTGGATTAAGGTCATCCAGCTGATGTTGGGTGAAGAAGCCGATTTCTAGTTTTTTAGAATGGCGTTTGTGTCCAGAGAAAGGTTGCAGACGTCCAGAGATGAGTTTGGCGAAGGTACTTTTACCATTGCCGTTTGAGCCAAGTAGGCCAATACGATCATCGCTGTCAATACGAAGATTGAGATCTTTCAGGATTGGTTTTTCTGGTTCGTAGCCAACGATGACATTTTCCAGGCGGACCAGTGGATCGCCTAAATCTTTTTCAGGTGTTGGGAAATGGAATGGAATGACCGCATCATCGATCTGGGCGGCGATGGGTTTCATTTTCGCGAGAGCTTTTACCCGGCTTTGGGCTTGGGTGGCTTTTGAGGCTTTGGCTTTAAAACGATCGACGAAGGCCTGTAATCTTCGTTTTTCATCGTCCTGCTTTTTTTTGAGTTTGAGTTCAAGCTGTTGTTTTTCGCGTCTGATGTCTTCGAACTGATCATAGCCGCCGGTGTAATAGGTGAGTTTGCATTTGTTGAGATGGAGAATACCTGTAACTGCCTGGTTGAGAAGATCGCGGTCATGGCTTACGATGATCACGGTGTTTCTATAATTTCGCAGGAAATTTTCAAGCCAGAGGCTTCCTTCAAGATCTAGATAGTTATTGGGCTCATCAAGGAGGAGGATATCTGGTTCGGCAAAAAGGGCTGCTGCTAGCGACACCCGCATACGCCAGCCGCCAGAATATTCGGCGCAAGGGCGTTGTTGTGCTTCTTCGTCAAAGCCAAGACCTGCCAGAATTGTTGCCGCTCTAGCAGGAGCACTGTGTGCGTTTATGTCAACAAGACGGAGCTGGATTTCGGAGATGCGGTCTGACTCCTGGGTTGTTTCTGCTTCCTTTAATAGGGCATTGCGTTCTTTGTCTGCTTCAAGCACTGTCTCGATGAGAGAGGTCTGGGTCCCAGGAGCTTCTTGGGCAACATGAACAATGGTGGTGTTTTTTGGGGTACCTATATTGCCATCTTCTGGGCTGATTTCTTCAGAAATGAGCTTTAAAAGTGTGGTTTTACCTGTACCATTCCGACCGACAATACCGACTTTATGGCCTGTTGGTATGGCTGTACTGGCATTATCGATTAATAGTCTGCCTTCAATGCGGTATGTTAAGTTATTTATATGGAGCATGATATTTATTTATATTTCTTAGACCAGATGCCGCAGTTTTCCCGAAATATCCTTAAATATGAGAATGCTCTCTTGCGAAGCACTCTATAGAACGTTATAAGCGGCCCAATTTCGTTTATTTTAACTTCTTATATAGTCCTTAAAGGGGGGTTTAGAAAATGGCAATCGAAAGAACATTATCTATTATTAAGCCAGATGCAACAGAACGTAATCTAACTGGTAAAATTATTGACAAATTTGAAAGCGCTGGGCTTCGTGTTGTTGCTCAAAAGCGTGTAAAATGGTCAACAGCTCAGGCTGAAGAATTTTATGCAGTTCATAAAGAGCGTCCTTTCTTTGGTGAGCTTGTCAGTTTTATGACTTCTGGTCCAATTGTTGTTCAGGTTCTTGAAGGCGATAATGCTGTTGCGAAAAACCGTGAAATCATGGGTGCAACAAACCCTGAAGAAGCGGCAGAAGGCACAATCCGTAAAGAATTTGCTGAGAATATCGAGCGTAATTCTGTACACGGTTCTGACAGTGTTGAGAATGCTGCAATTGAAATTGGTCAAAATTTCTCAGATGTTGAGATCGTTGGCTAATTCGCTTAACATGCTAAGAATGAAGGACAAACTTCCTTCATTCTTGATGTTCTGAATTTTTAAATAACTTTTTACGGAAAAGAATTTCGTTTAGGTCATCTTTGACTAGTTCGTCAAACTGGGCTGCTTTCTCAAACCCGTGTCTTTCATAAAAACGAACAGCTTTCTGATTAAATTCAGATGCGACGACCCATAGATTTCGTGCTGAGGTTTCTTTTGATTTCTGGATTGCCCAATCCATAACCTGAGTCCCAATACCTTTATTATGCAATTCTGTTTTTAATCCAAGAAGTTGGATGTAAGGGCCTTGAAGCCAGGGAATTCGGATAACAATTGTCCCTGCTAAATTCTCTTGATATTTGATAGTATATTGGAATGTTGTCGGATCTTCCCACTGGAGGAATTTAACAAGTTTTTCTGCAGGATAATCATAATCACTCCAGGGGGATATTGAGGCTAAATATAGTCCTATATATTCAGCTTCTATGTTATTCATGGGAGATAAAACGATTTCTCCTGAATTTAGTCGTTCCACAGATTGGTGCTCGTTTGCCATATATCTTGCTTTCGTCGTGATTTGGCTTTTTGTTGACGTTTCTTTCTAGGGCGGCCGTAATGATTGGTATCTCCCCTGACACTGTCATAACAATATTGGGAGATAACAGGTTCCCCAGCCTTTAAGAGCTCTGAAACAGTCACAAACTCATAGCCTTTAGCTTTTAATTGAGGAATGAATAGTGGCAAGGCTTTGGCTGTGTTCCAGCCACGTCCATTGGCATGAGCAATGATAATTGATCCAGGTTTTACTCTGCGCAGAACCTGGTTAGCAATGCCTCTTGATGTTTGAGATTTACTTGGATCTCCTGTGGAGACATCCCATTGTATGGCGAGTTGTCCATTCTGAGCAACAGTTTTTAAGGCTTTTGCCGTGCATGACCCGAATGGGAAACGAAAAAGTGACATTTGTTCAGGGATGTTGTTGGAGGTCCTTGCAGGTATCGCACAGGCTCTTGAGAGAAGGTTTGTTCTTGTTTGATGGTAGGCTGCCTGGGCATAGCCAATTTCATGCTTCATTTTGATGTTATTGATATGTCTGAAATTTCCATGTGTCCAAGCATGGCTGCCAATTTCAAAAAGCGGGTCTGCGAGGAGTTGAGCTGCACGTTCTTTGTGTGTCAGGAACCATTTTCCTCCGGTAAAAAAAGTGGTTTTGATATTATGCTTACGCAAGTAATCAATTATTTTTCCATCATACCCAGAGACTTCTCTTGAGGTTTCACAGAGATCTAAGGTCAATGCGATCAGTTTTTTTCCTGGTGGTAATTTTACGTATCTGATCGCACCTTGTAAATTTTTAGGGATTGGAGAATTTTTAGGGTATTCTATCTTTGGTGGAGCAACAAATGCCCTTTTGATGCCGTGTCGTGGGTATCTTTCAGACGATTTTGCCTTAAGTTCTTTTGGTGACCAGCACTGATGTAAAAGATTATTATTTCCATAAGCCTGAATAGAATTCGTAAAAGATATAAAAAAAATTGATAAAAGTGTAAGTATTTGAATGAAGTACTTCATATACAGGCCGTTCTATTTATAAGTTTTTTAATTTGTACACTTAATTATTTAATTTGTAATTCTATTTTCTATGCGTGTCATTAATTTGATCATTCACAAAGTTTCTCCGTACATTTATGCCTAATTGTTGACATAGACATGAACACGGCATGAATGCCCACTTCAAAAATTATTCACTCACGTTGTTTTAATGTCACATTAGGTTAAGGGAGAGCTGACCAGATCTGTCAGTTATACAGTTTGTACAGGGAGCCAATGAGATGCGTGGAATTGTTTTAGGTCTTGGAGTTGTTTTTGTTATGTATTCAGCATTGACAGCAGTTACTGTTTTATCTGTCTACATATAGTTTTAAGATACTCATCTTATTTCAAACTTTGAAATAGCTGAAGTTTAAATCAAATCTTTATATACTTGTATAAATTGGGTTGCTATACCAAATTCAAATCATTGAACACAACCATTTATACAACATGATCTTCGTTATATCCGTTTCAATTTTACATTTGATGGGGGCGCCCATTAAATGATTAATCAGAGCATAAAATTAGGGGTTACTGGATTATCAAGAGCTGGGAAAACTGTATTTATTACAGCTCTGGTCCATAATCTATTACACCCTCACCAGCTTCCTTTTTTTAATATTATATCTGAAGGTAGATTTAAGGATAGTTATTTGGAACCTGTTCCTGATGATGATTTACCTCGTTTTCCTTATGAGAAACATTTGGAAACTTTGACTTGTGATAAGGCGCATTGGCCAGAGAGCACAAATACAATCTCACAATTGCGATTAACTTTGGAGTATGAGCCAGAGAGTTTTATTTATAGGGTCCTAGGGGGCGGGAAGCTTCATATTGATATTATTGATTATCCTGGTGAGTGGTTGTTAGATCTGCCTTTGCTTGATATGTCTTATGAAGATTGGTGTCAAAAGTCTCTGGAACTTGCTGAAATACCTCAGCGCCGTGTTCTTGCTAAGGACTGGCTGAACGCAATTAAAGACATTGATCCTTATTCGATGCAAAATGATATTGTTGCTGAGGAAATTTCTGATCTTTTTAAAGCCTATTTATCTCAATGTCGCGCTAATGACTATTGTTTTTCTAATGTTCCTCCTGGGCGTTTTTTGATGCCTGGAGATTTACATGGTTCTCCGATGATGACTTTTAGTCCATTGCTTATTGAGGATACTGATAAGAGCAAAGATCAGACTTTATATCAAATGATGAAAAACAGGTTTGAGGCTTATAAAGCAAAAATTATTAGACCGTTTTTCTATAATCACTTTTCCCGTTTAGACCGTCAGATTGTGTTGGTTGATGCGCTTAATGCGATTAATTCAGGCCCTGAGGCGATCAAGGATATGCAACGAGCTTTGCAAGATATATTATTCTGTTTTAAGCCTGGAGCCAATAGCTGGTTAAGTTCTATCTGGCATAAACGAATTGATCATATTATTTTTGCAGCGACAAAAGCTGATCAGCTTCATCATAAGAATCATGACAGATTAACTGATATTATGTCTTTGCTTACAAAATCTGCCGTTGAACGTGCTGAATTTTCTGGAGCTGAGGTCAAAGCTATGGCTCTTGCGTCTGTCAGGTCAACCAGAGAAGCCTATGTCACGCAAAATGGTGAAACTTTACCAAGTATCGTTGGTGTTCCAATTTCAGGGCAGAAAATTAACGGGCAGATCTTTAATGGAGAGGACGAATTAGCTATTTTTCCAGGTGACCTACCTGATCGGGCCGATATCATTCTAGAGAAAAATAAAGAGCTTGAAGCGCTCAATAAAGACTTACTGTTTATTAATTTTGCCCCTCCGCCAACACAAGGTGAAACCCATAAACTTCATACAGATTTGCCTCATATCAGATTGGACAGAGCTATCGAATTTTTGATAGGGGATAAATTCCAATGAGCGAACATCAAAAAAATAAAAGGCAACCTGCAGCATTTAAGATTGATGATAGCAGAGTAAAAATTGATGAAGTTGGTGATCAATCAGAGTTTGATGGGTTGCCTGATTTCAATGAAGACGATTTAGGAGAACGGACAACAGCCGGCTATTCATCAAAGCGATCGTATAAAAATATGGGATGGCTTGCTCTATTTTTGAGTGCCGTAGGTGGTTTGATTTTTTTATCTTTCAGCCTTTGGTTATCTGGTTTTATTTCTTCATTGTTTTTACGCCAAGATTGGATTGGGTGGACGGCCTTATTATTATTGGCTCTTGCAGTCTGCGCAGCCTTAATGATTTGCCTTAATGAAATTTGGGCCTTAACACGACTCAAACATTTAAATCTTATTAAATTAGATGCTGAGAAAGCTATCGATGAAAAGGATATTTCCAGATCACGTAAAGTTGCTCAGAAAACTAAAGACATCTTTAGGTCTAGACAAGATTTGCGTTGGGGGTTTGCAAAACTAAAAGACCATGAAAAAGATATTTTAGATGCAGATGATTTGCTCATTTTGGTCGAAAGAGAATTGATTATACCCCTTGATGAGAAAGCAAAGGATATTATTGCTGACTCTGCAAGGCGGGTTTCAGTTATTACCACTCTTAGTCCGTTCGCACTTGTTGATATGTCTGTTGTTGCTTATGAAAATTTGCGGCTTTTGAGACGTCTTTCTATATTATATGGAGGTCGTCCTGGTACATTTGGTTTGTTTCGATTGGGTGGAATGGTGATTACACACCTTACTTTGACTGGAGGGATAGCCTTGTCAAGTGACTTCATTCAGCAGTTTCTTGGGCATAAATTGGCAGCAAAAGTTTCAGCAAAGCTTGGTGAAGGTCTCTTTAATGGTGCAATGACAACACGCATAGGTCTTGCAACAATTGATGTTTGCAGGCCGTTACCTTTTCTTAAGGCCTCAAAACCAACGTTTAGTACACTTGTTAAAAACCTTATGGCTAATACGTTATACAGAAATAGTAAGAAAGATATTGGTTAAGCAAAAATTGCAGTTTTGATGTTTAAGAAATGGAAATCATATTGTTTTATTTTAAGACTAAGCCTGTAATATCAATATTTCTAAAATTTATTGTATTATTTTAATTGTTTTTTAGCCATTTTACTTAATCTGATTTTAGTTCATTGCCTTTATCATCATGATATCAGGGAAATGATATATATAGAAAGAGGCAGGGATGAGTATTGTCTACAGTGCCGATGTCAATAATGCGTCAAATGATTCTGAAGATATTGGCTCCCATTATTTAAAATCATTGCGAATGATCGAGCGTCTACATCGTTTGTTGTTAGATGTCATCAAAAGTGAGTTTGACCGTATTGGTCGTTCAGATGTTAATAGTGTACAAGCTCTTTTGTTATACAATATTGGCGATGCTGAGCTTACAGCAGGTGAATTGCGTACACGTGGCTATTATCTCGGATCAAATGTATCATATAATTTAAAAAAATTAGTAGATGCAGGTTACATCCATCATGAAAGATCAGAGACAGATCGACGCTCAGTTCGTGTACGTCTGACACAGAAAGGTCTTGATGTTTGTGAAGTTATTGATAGTTTGTTTGAGCGCCAATTAAATTCTCTTGAAAAAGTTGGCGGTGTTACACAGGATAATTTAGAAGACCTCAATCTCTCATTGTACAGGTTGGAAAGATTCTGGGCTGATCAGATTAGGTTCCTATTGTAATATTCAGCATATTGTCAAAAAGAAGTGATATAATAGAATTGTCTGGCATTTGCATGTATTTGTTCTAAAATTATATGCAAATGCCGAAAATTAAGCCTGACACAGCCACATTCGTCTATATTTTAGGTAAAACTATATAATATATTGATACTCATCAGTATTTTTTTTAATATATTTTTTAAACAGCTTTTAGTCGCTAATATCATCTCTAAAATATTCAAATTTTTTCTAGTTATCTTTTAGATCCTGGAGGTTCCATGAGTGTTGAGCTTATATGTGATGCATATGCTCTTGCAGCTGTAATGCATCGACGGCAAACAGATAAAGCTGGACAGCCTTATCTGTATCATTGCCATGTTGTTGCGTCAGCTGTACGTGAAAATGGGTATAAATATGAAATTGTTGGAGTTTTACATGATGTGGTAGAAGACACTGAGTGTACATTGTTGCAAATAAAACATCAGTTTGGAGATGAAATCTGTAGCGCCATTGATGCTATTACATATCGAAGTGGAGAAGATTATTTTGATGAGTATTTGTGTCGCGTTGAGGCGCATCCCATTGCAAAAACAGTGAAAATTGCAGATGCCCAACATAATTATGAGCGTTCAGATCATCTAAAAGATGACAAAAAACGTAAAGAGTTTCAAATGAAATACTCAGCAGTGTTAAAAAGGCTTAGAGAAAATGCACCCAGATAGATAGCAGAACTTTTTTCAATAACGCCTGGTTGTATAATACTTTGCTTATATTTGCTTATTTGGTGCTTTCGGGTTGCCTATTATCGTTTGGTGAGCTAAATCATTTCACGAGTTATTATTTTGATTCTGAGAATGTAACAATTTAGGAATTCAACTTAAATTTATATGTAGGTTCTATCGCTAATATGGAATAAGCTTTTGCTCTTGCGGATGGCGTCTGGAGAGGGATCATGTCAGAACTACTACAATCTTATTTGCCAATAGTTCTGTTTATTGGTGTTTCCTTTGTTATTGGTTTAGCCCTTCTTGTTATTCCTTTTGTTATTGCTATTCGAAATCCTGACCCTGAAAAAGTATCGGCATATGAGTGTGGATTTAATTCTTTTGATGATGCCCGCATGAAATTCGATATCAGGTTTTATCTTGTTGCGATACTTTTTATCATTTTTGACCTTGAAGCCGCATTTTTGTTCCCATGGGCCCTCACTTTCAAGGAAATTGGCGACGTTGGTTTTTGGGCTATTATGGTGTTTTTAGCCGAGCTGACTATTGGATTTATATATGCTTGGAAGAAAGGTGCTCTTGAATGGGATTGATTACGCGTCCTGAACTACCAAAACCAGTATATTCTCAACTCCAAGAAGGCACTACACTTGGCGGTCAGAATAAAGCAGATCCTTTTTTCGCAGATGTATCAAATGAACTTTCAGATAAAGGCTTTTTAGTTACTGCTTCTTCAGATTTGATAAATTGGGCCAGGACAGGGTCTTTAATGTGGATGACTTTTGGTCTGGCTTGTTGTGCCGTTGAGATGATGCAATCTTCAATGCCACGTTATGATCTTGAGCGATTTGGTTTTGCACCTCGTGCAAGTCCTAGGCAATCTGATGTTATGATTGTCGCTGGGACATTAACGAATAAGATGGCTCCAGCTTTGAGAAAAGTTTATGACCAGATGCCTGAGCCAAGATATGTTATTTCTATGGGAAGTTGCGCAAATGGCGGCGGGTATTATCATTATTCATATTCAGTGGTACGTGGATGTGACAGGATTGTGCCTGTAGATATATATATTCCAGGATGCCCACCAACCGCTGAGGCGCTTGTTTATGGTGTGTTGCTCTTGCAAAAGAAAATCCGACGCACGGGAACTATTGTTCGATAAGTAATAGAGAATATTGTTGTCCTACGAGGTTATGATGGACGAAACTTTAAGTGATTTAGGTGAATATCTTACTCTTACATTAGGTGACTCTTTGTTGAGCACAGAGATCGCCTATGACGAACTGAGTATCTCGGTTGTAAGTGATGATTTGCCGAAAGTTATAAAGTTTTTACGTGATGACTCACGGTGTCTTTTTAGCGTTTTGATAGATGTTTGTGGTGTTGATTATCCTCAACGTGACAAACGTTTTGATGTTGTTTATCACTTTTTAAGCCCCAGGCAGAATCAGCGTATTCGTGTGAAGTTGCAAACTGATGAGGCAAGTAAAGTTCCGAGTATCGTGGAGCTTTTTCCTGCAGCCAATTGGTTTGAGCGCGAGGCTTTTGATATGTATGGGATTTTATTTGATAAACATCCTGATTTGCGGCGCATACTAACAGATTATGGTTTTAAAGGTTATCCTTTAAGAAAGGATTTTCCAGTTACAGGTTATGTTGAAGTTCGTTACAACGACGACCTGAAGCGTGTGGTTTACGAGCCAGTGAAACTTACTCAAGAATTTAGATCTTTTGATTTTATGAGTCCTTGGGAAGGTGCTGAATACATTCTGCCAGGTGATGAGAAGGCAAATAACGACACGCCGGAAAAGGCCTAAATTTATGATGAGCATGTCAATTTTTATAATGCAGAATGATGATTGGTTTTTCCTATCAGATGAGAGAAAGAAGTCTTAAATAACATGGCTGAAAAGGAAATCCGTAATTTCAATATTAACTTTGGCCCTCAGCATCCGGCTGCGCATGGTGTGTTGCGTCTTGTATTGGAGCTAGATGGTGAAGTTGTAGAGCGTGTTGATCCTCATATTGGCTTGCTACATCGGGGTACTGAAAAGCTTATTGAGCAAAAAACATATCTACAAGCTGTTCCTTATTTTGATCGTCTTGATTATGTCGCTCCCATGAACCAGGAGCATGCCTATGCTCTTTCTGTTGAGAAATTACTAAATATTGATGTCCCTAAGCGCGGCCAGCTGATACGGGTTTTATATTCTGAAATTGGACGTTTGCTGTCGCATCTTTTAAATATAACGACGCAAGCTCTTGATGTGGGAGCTTTGACACCTCCTTTGTGGGGATTTGAGGAACGTGAAAAACTCATGGTGTTCTATGAGCGCGCTTCTGGATCCAGAATGCATTCTGCTTATGTTCGTCCAGGCGGAGTTCATCAAGACTTACCACGCAAGCTTATTGATGATATTTATGATTTCTGTGATCCGTTCTTACAAGTTTGCGATGATATCGAAGGGTTGTTAACTGAAAATCGCATTTTCAAACAACGCAATGTTGATATTGCGGTTATCAGTTTGGAAGACGCCTTTGCCTGGGGTTTTTCTGGTGTGATGGTTCGTGGTTCTGGAGCCGCCTGGGATTTGCGCCGAGCACAACCATATGAATGTTACAGCGATCTCGAATTTGATATTCCTATAGGTAAAAATGGTGACTGTTATGATCGTTATCTCATTCGTATGGAAGAGATGCGTCAGTCCATTCGTATTATGAAGCAATGTTGTGAGTTATTAACTCAAAATGTTGGTCCTGTTTCTGCTGTCAATAATAAGATCGTCCCTCCGAAGAGAGGTGAGATGAAAAAATCTATGGAAGCACTCATACATCATTTTAAGCTCTATACAGAAGGTTATCATGTGCCTGAGGGTGAGGTGTATGCTGCTGTTGAAGCTCCTAAAGGTGAGTTTGGTGTTTATCTTGTTTCAGATGGCTCGAATAAACCTTATCGATGTAAAATACGAGCGCCAGGTTATAGTCATTTGCAGGCGATGGATTTCTTGTGCAAAGGGCATATGCTTGCAGATGTTTCTGCAATTCTTGGTTCTCTTGATATTGTGTTTGGTGAGGTGGACAGATGAGTGTACGACGCTTAGACCCGCAACAACCTGAACATTTTGAGTTCAGCTCTGAAAATCTCGCATGGGCTGAGGATACAATTAAAAAATATCCCGAAGGCAAGCAGGCATCGGCTGTGATTCCATTGCTCTGGCGTGCGCAAGAGCAGAATGAAGGATGGGTTTCTGAACCTGCAATCCGATATGTCGCTGATATGCTGGGCATGGCCTATATTCGTGTGTATGAAATAGCAACTTTTTACACGATGTTTCAGCTTTCACCTGTTGGGAAAATTGCGCATATTCAAGTCTGTGGTACGACACCCTGTATGCTTCGAGGTTCTGAGGACCTTAAGACCGTCTGTAAAAATAAGATTTCTGAGAATCCGCATGAATTATCTGAAGATGGTAATTTTTCTTGGGAAGAAGTTGAGTGTCTAGGCGTTTGTGTTAATGCGCCAATGGTTCAAATTTGGAAAGACACTTATGAAGATCTTACTGTTGAAAGTTTTGAAGCTCTATTGGAGGGGTTGGCTGATGGTAATCCCCCAGAGCCTGGTTCTCAGAATGGACGGCATTTTTCTTGTCCTCAAGGGGGCGTTACAACACTTCAAGAGTTTACTAAGCCAATAAATGTTGCAGAGCAGTCTTCAGGTAATGTTGCAGAGGAAATGGCTTACTTGACAGGCTCTGATTCTGTTGGGATTGATGGAGTTCAGCCGACGTCTTTGGATGCTGCTCGTAATGGTGAAGCGGACGATTTAAAGAAAATAAGTGGTGTTGGTCCAAAACTTGAAGAAACTTTGAATGGTCTTGGAATTTATCATTTTGATCAAATTGCATCTTGGTCATCTGAGCATGTTACTTGGATTGATGCTCATCTGAATTTTAAGGGTCGTGTTGAACGTGAAGGTTGGATAGAGCAAGCTAAAACGTTAGCGGAAGGTGCTGATACAGAATTTTCCAGTCGATACAATGATAAGAGTGGAGAGGTGACATAATGCTTGATGATAAGGATCGCATTTTTAAGAATCTCTACGGCTACCAAGATTGGGGCTTAACAGATGCTCGTCAACGTGGAACTTGGGACCAAACGAAAAGTTTTATTGAGAATGGTCGTGAATGGATCATTAATGAAGTTAAAGAATCTGGGCTTCGTGGGCGAGGAGGAGCTGGATTTCCTACAGGATTAAAATGGTCGTTTATGCCAAAAGAGTCTGATGGACGTCCGCATTATCTGGTTGTAAACGCGGATGAGTCAGAGCCTGGTACCTGTAAAGACCGTGAGATTTTACGCCATGATCCTCATCTTTTGGTTGAGGGATGTTTGATTGCCGCCTGTGCTATGGGGGCACACATAGGTTATATCTATGTTCGTGGCGAGTTTATTCGTGAACGTGAAAGACTACAGGCTGCTATTGATCAAGCTTATGACGCCAAGTTAATTGGTAAGAATAATGTTCATGGTTGGGATTTCGATCTTTATGTCCATCATGGTGCTGGTGCATATATTTGTGGTGAAGAGACGGCGCTGCTAGAGAGCTTGGAAGGCAAAAAAGGGCAGCCTCGTTTAAAACCACCATTCCCTGCAAATTGTGGATTATATGGTGCTCCAACTACCGTTAATAATGTGGAATCTATTGCTGTTGTTCCAGATATTCTTCGCCGGGGATCCAGTTGGTTTGCAAATTTGGGTACGCCAAATAATTCTGGGACAAAGCTGTTCTGTATATCAGGGCATGTTGAACGTCCTTGTAATGTTGAAGAAGAAATGGGAATTCCATTTCGTGAATTGGTAGAAAAGCATTGTGGTGGTATTCGAGGTGGATGGGATAACCTTATGGCTGTTATTCCTGGTGGGTCTTCTGTGCCGTGTTTGCCAGCATCACAATGCCAGAATTTGAATATGGACTTTGATACATTGCGTGAGTTGCAATCTGGCCTTGGGACGGCTGCTGTTATCGTAATGGATAAATCCACTGACATTATTCGGGCGATCGCGCGGATATCTTATTTCTATAAGCATGAGAGTTGTGGTCAATGTACACCATGCCGTGAAGGAACTGGATGGATGTGGCGTGTTCTTGAACGTATGGCAAAAGGGCAGGCTCAAAAGAAAGAAATTGATATGCTTCTTGATGTGTCTCATCAGATTGAAGGACATACAATATGCGCGCTGGGTGATGCGGCTGCATGGCCCGTTCAAGGGCTTATTCGACATTTTCGCCATGTTATTGAAGAGCGGATTGATGAATATAGTTCGAACCCTGTACTTGATGATGGCATAACGAATGTGGTGGCAGCTCAGTAGTGTTTGAGATGTTCTGGTAAGGGTAACCTGTTTAAAGTTTAAATGATTTTTGTATAGAGAATGAAGATCTAGGCTGAATATAACGAGAGAGAAAATGCCAAAACTAATAATAGATGGCAATGAGCATGAATTTGAGGATGGTATAACACTTATACAAGCTTGTGAAGAAGCTGGTGTAGAGATACCCCGTTTTTGCTATCATGAGCGCCTCTCAATTGCAGGTAACTGCCGGATGTGTCTGGTGGAAGTTGCCGGCATGCCAAAGCCTGCTGCGTCTTGTGCTATGGGTGTTAATGATCTTCGTCCAGGAAAAAATGGTGAGCCGCCAGAGATTAAAACCAATTCAGAAATGGTGAAAAAAGCTCGCGAAGGCGTTATGGAATTTCTGCTGATCAATCACCCACTTGATTGTCCAATATGTGATCAGGGTGGAGAATGTGATCTGCAAGACCAAGCCATGGCTTATGGTGTCGATGCCGCGCGTTTTGCGCTCAATAAACGAGCGGTTGAAGACAAGAATATTGGCCCTCTTATAAAAACGGAAATGACACGTTGTATTCATTGTACGCGTTGTGTTCGTTTTATGACTGAAGTGGCTGGTGTTGAAGAGCTTGGAGCGATTGGGCGTGGGGAAGATATGGAGATTACGACATATCTTGAACATGGTATGACATCTGAGCTTTCTGGGAATGTTATTGATTTGTGTCCGGTTGGGGCTCTTACCTCCAAGCCATATGCATTCTCGGCGCGCCCTTGGGAATTAAGAAAAACAGAGTCTATTGATGTAATGGATGCTGTCGGTTCGAATATACGCATTGATACTCGCGGCAGTGAAGTGATGCGTGTGATGCCTCGCAATAATGATGCAGTGAATGAGGAATGGATTTCAGATAAAAGTCGTTTTATCTGGGATGGATTGCGGACTCAACGTCTTGATCAGCCTTATCTTCGCAAAAATGGAAAACTTGAACCTGTAAGTTGGGATGATGCTTTTTGGGCTATAGATCAGCACTTACAAAAAGTTGGTCCGGAGAATGGTGCGGCTATAGTTGGTGATCTTGTCGCGGCTGAAGAAATTTATGCGTTGAAAGAGCTTGCTCTTAAATTAAACTGGAAACATCTTGATTCACGACAAAATGGATCAAAAGTTCACCCAAAACATGGGCGAGCTAGTTATTTGTTTAATTCGACGATTGAAGGAATAGAAGAGGCGGATGTTATTCTTCTTGTTGGTTGCAATCCTAGAAAAGAAGCAGCTGTATTAAATGGTCGGATCAGAAAGCGTTGGCGCACAGGCGAATGTCAGGTTGGACTTATCGGTGTTCAGTCTGATGTGGGTTATCCTTATGAATACTTAGGTGCTGGACCAAATACTTTAAAGGATCTGGTTCGTAATAATCATGCATTTTCCAATGTCTTGAAGTCTGCCAAAAGACCTATGATTATTGTTGGTCAGGCAGCTCTTAGCCGTGATGATGGAGAAACGGTTTTATCTCTTGTTGCTCAACTGGCTCTTAATGTTGATGCTATTAATGCAGAAGAGCAGTGGAATGGCTTTAATGTTCTACATACAACAGCCTCGCAGGTTGGTGGTTTGGATTTAGGGTTTGTTCCACAAGATGGTGGTCTTGATGTTGCTGGTATTCTTGCTGCAACGCAATCTGGAGATATCAAAACTTTGTATCTCTTGGGGGCTGACGAAATTGATACAAGCACGCTTGAAGATGTATTTGTCGTTTATCAAGGCACACATGGAGATAAAGGGGCTCATTGTGCAGATGTTATTTTGCCAGGGGCTGCTTATACAGAAAAAGACGGTTCATATGTGAATACCGAAGGGCGAGTCCAACTTGCTTCTCGTGCTGCCTTTCCTCCTGGAGATGCAAAAGAGGATTGGAAAATTATTCGTGCCCTATCCAATATCCTAAATCATACTTTGCCATTTGATGATTTGGCACAATTGCGTTCTGAAATGTATAAACAGGTTCCACATCTGTCTTCAATTGATGACATTGAGGATACTCGAGATGCAGACATCAAAAAACTTGCTGAGTTAGGTGGAACAGTAAATGATCAACCGTTTACATCTGCGATTAAAGATTTTTATTTAACAAATCCTATCACACGGTCCTCAGCAATTATGGCTGAGATGAGTGTTTTAGGGGCAGCAAATAATAGTGAGGCAACAGGAACTGATGGTTGAATTGTTATCAGGCTGGGGCCTACCTATGTGGTCCATTATTATTATGCAGAGCGTCATTTTGCTTGTCGCGCTGCTGGTGATTATTGCTTATCTGCTTTATGCAGACCGTAAAGTCTGGGCTGCCGTGCAATTGCGACGCGGGCCAAATGTCGTGGGCCCCTTCGGACTGCTACAATCCTTTGCTGATTTATTAAAATTTGCTGTAAAAGAACCTGTTATTCCTGCAAGTTCAAATAAAACGGTATTTTTGCTTGCGCCTCTGGTTACAACAGTCCTTGCATTGTCTGCGTGGGCCGTTATGCCTGTCGCTGAAGGCTGGGTTATTGCTGATATTAATGTCGGAATCCTCTATATATTTGCAATTTCTTCATTAGGGGTTTATGGCGTGATTATGGGGGGCTGGGCCTCTAACTCAAAATATCCATTCCTTGGAGCTTTGAGATCTGCTGCACAAATGGTCTCCTATGAAGTTTCTATTGGCTTTGTAATTATTACAGTTTTACTATGTGTTGGTTCCTTGAATATTACAGACATAGTCAATGCTCAAAAGGGCTCGTATGGTCTCTTTAACTGGTTCTGGTTGCCTTTGTTCCCAATGTTTGTCGTGTTTTTTATATCGGCTCTTGCTGAGACGAACAGACCTCCTTTTGACTTACCTGAAGCTGAATCAGAGCTTGTTGCTGGTTTTATGGTTGAGTATTCCTCGACACCTTATTTGCTCTTTATGCTTGGTGAGTATGTTGCCATAACGATGATGTGTGCCCTAACAACAGTGTTGTTCCTTGGCGGATGGTTACCACCTGTTGATTTTGCGCCCTTTAATTTAATACCTGGGGTTGTCTGGTTTGTTATAAAGGTATGTTTTGTATTCTTTATGTTTGCGATGGTAAAAGCCATGGTACCTAGATATCGCTATGATCAATTGATGCGGTTAGGTTGGAAGGTCTTTTTACCGTTGTCGTTATTTATGGTTGTCATTGTCGCTGTTGTGCTGCGAACATTTGATTTGGCTCCGTAAGGGCTTAAATGGAAAAGGAAGATCAAATGAATAGAGTTATACAGGCTACAAAATCTTTGTTTCTAGCAGAGTTTGTTTCTGCCTTCCTTTTGGCTATGCGCTATTTCTTTAAGCCAAAGGCGACAATTAACTATCCATTTGAGAAAGGTCCATTGAGTCCAAGATTTCGTGGTGAGCATGCCTTAAGACGTTACCCTAATGGTGAGGAACGTTGTATTGCTTGTAAATTATGTGAAGCAATTTGTCCTGCTCAGGCAATTACAATTGAAGCTGGTCCAAGACGCAACGATGGAACCCGCAGGACGACAAGATATGATATTGATATGGTCAAATGTATCTATTGTGGATTTTGTCAGGAGGCGTGTCCTGTTGATGCAATTGTTGAAGGGCCTAATTTTGAGTTTGCGACTGAGACACGAGAAGAACTTTATTACAATAAAGAGCGTCTATTGAACAATGGTGATCGTTGGGAGCGTGAGATCGCGAATAACATTGCATTAGATGCGCCATATCGTTAGATAAAAAGATAAAAAAGCAAATGAAGGGTAGCTTGTAGATGCCTATAACTGTAGCATTTTTTTACATATTCTCAGCTGTACTGATTGGATCTGCTTTGATGGTCATCTCAGCTAAAAACCCTGTGCACGCAGTTCTGTTTCTTATACTCGCATTTTTCAATTCAGCTGGGTTGTTTTTGATGCTTGGGGCAGAGTTTCTGGCGATGATATTGATTATTGTTTATGTCGGCGCTGTCGCGGTTTTATTCTTATTTGTGGTTATGATGCTGGATGTAGATTTTGCTGAGCTAAGGGCCGGTTTTTTAGATTATCTACCAGTTGGGGCTTTGATTGGTCTTGTCTTACTGATGGAACTTATTCTTGTGGTCGGTCCATGGGAAACAACACTTGGTGCAGAAGCAGTTGCTGGGAAAATACAAAACGCAGAAATTGCAAATTGTCTTGCTGTTTCTGGGCAGAAAACATTTACGAATACTGAAATTTTCGGGTGTCTCCTTTACACGAAATATATTTACTTTGTTGAAATTGCAGGTCTTATTCTTCTGGTGGCTATGGTCGGTGCAATTATGTTAACCCTTAGACATAAAGAGGGTGTCAAAAGACAAGATATTGCTGAACAAGTGGCTCGGTCACCTAAAGATGCAATTGAAATACGAGAGGTTAAGCCAGGAACAGGTCTTTAGTTTTGGAGATCTGGAAAATATCAAGACTATTATTGGTGCAATGTAAGTAAAAAAAGAAGATTTTAATTTGCTGATAATTTTTCAAAAATTGGCAATGGATATGATGGGGCTAGATAAATGGAAATTGGATTAGCGCACTATCTTACGTTAGCTGCAATCCTATTTACATTAGGTGTATTTGGTATTTTTTTGAATAGAAAAAATGTCATTGTCATTTTGATGTCAATTGAGCTGATGTTGCTGGCTGTGAATATTAACCTGGTGGCTTTCTCATATTATCTTGGAAATTTCACAGGGCAGATATTTGCATTTTTGGTCTTAACTGTTGCTGCTGGGGAAGCTGCAATTGGATTGGCTATTGTTGTGGTTTATTATCGAAACCGTGGCAGTATCGCTGTTGAAGATATCAATGCTATGAAGGGCTAAGGATAAGGGGAAAGACGTTATGTCTATTTACACTGCTATTGTCTTTTTGCCTCTTATTGGAAGCCTTATCGCGGGTTTCCTGGGACGTTCAATCGGGGCAAGGACAAGTGAAATAATTACGAGTACGCTACTCGTCCTATCAGCTATACTCTCCTGGATCGTTTTTATTCGAGTTGGTTTGCTTCACCAAAATGTTGAGAGTATTGAGTTGCTGCGGTGGATTTCTTCAGGGCAACTTGAGACAAGTTGGAGTATACGCGTAGATACGCTTACTGCTGTAATGCTTGTTGTCGTTAATACGGTTTCCAGTCTGGTGCATATTTATTCTATTGGATATATGCATGATGATCCAGATCGCCCTCGTTTCTTTGCATATCTCTCGCTCTTTACATTTGCAATGCTGATGCTTGTTACTGCAGATAATTTCCTGCAATTGTTTTTCGGTTGGGAAGGGGTTGGCCTTGCTTCTTATCTGTTGATTGGGTTCTGGTATAAAAAACCATCTGCCAATGCTGCAGCAATTAAAGCCTTTGTTGTGAACCGCGTGGGGGATTTTGGTTTTGCTCTTGGTATTTTTGGTGTCTTTGTTCTGTTTAACAGTGTTGATTTTGAAACTGTTTTTAATGCTGTTAAAGCAGGAGAGTATAGCAAAACTATTTGGTTCTTAGGGTATCAGCTTGATTCTTTGACTGTGGTTTGTCTATTGCTCTTTATGGGTGCTATGGGTAAATCCGCTCAGTTTTTGCTCCACACATGGCTGCCAGATGCGATGGAAGGTCCAACGCCTGTTTCGGCTCTTATTCACGCAGCAACGATGGTGACGGCCGGTGTATTTATGGTGGCTCGCCTTTCTCCAATGTTTGAGTTTTCAGAAACGGCTTTATATGTTGTTACATTTGTTGGTGCGACTACAGCTATTTTTGCGGCAACAATCGGTCTTGTGCAGAATGATATAAAACGTGTGATTGCTTATTCAACATGTTCGCAGTTAGGATATATGTTTGCGGCGCTTGGGGTCGGGGCTTATGCCGTTGCAATTTTCCATTTGTTTACACATGCCTTCTTTAAGGCCTTATTGTTTTTGGGATCTGGCTCAGTTATTCATGCGATGCATCATGAGCAGGATATTCGTAAGATGGGTGGATTGCGCAAGATTATTCCAATCACCTATACAATGATGTTGATTGGCACTATTGCGCTAACTGGCTTTATATTTACGGCAGGTTATTATTCGAAAGATGCGATTGTTGAAGCTGCCTATGCCGCAAAAACAGATATTGGTATGTATGCCTTTTATATGACAGTTATTGCTGCTTTCCTGACCTCTTTTTATTCCTGGCGCTTGATGTTTTTGACATTCCATGGTCAATCACGTGCAAAACCTGATGTTCTTGATAATGCGCATGAATCTCCATGGGTTATGCTCATTCCTTTGATTATACTTGCGGTTGGATCATTGATTGCGGGTCTTGTCTTTTATGAATATTTCGTAGGTCACCATCAGTCAGAATTCTGGGCGGGTGCAATTTTTACAGCAGAGAACAACACTATTCTTAAAGCATTACACGATGTTCCCACATGGGTGAAAAAAGCCCCACTTGTGATGATGGTATTTGGTTTTGGAGTGGCCTTGTTTATGTATATTATTGCTCCTGGAACTCCAGATGCTGTTGCTAAAGTGTTTCGCCCAATTTATTTGTTGTTCTTAAATAAATGGTATTTCGATGAGATTTACGATTTCGTTTTTGTGCGCCCTGCGATGTGGATTGGACGGATTTTCTGGAAGATTGGTGATGGTGCTATTATTGACGGCCTTGGTCCAGATGGCATATCAGCCAGGGTTATAGATATTACAAATAGAATTATCCGAATTCAAAGTGGTTATGTCTATCATTACGCATTTGCCATGCTAATAGGCGTTGCAGCCCTTGCAACATATTTCATGATTGCAACTGGAGGAGCAAACTGATGACTGATTGGCCAATCCTATCCGCTGTAACCTTCCTTCCCTTGATTGGAGCATTCATTATTTTTGTGCTCGTTAGGGCTCATGATGAAAGTGCTAAATATGTTGCGCTATGGACGACAAGTGTTACATTTTTTGTTTCCATTCTGATCTGGGTTTATTTTGACCCTACAAAATCAGATTTTCAATTTATTGAGAAATATGACTGGATAGGTGGTAATATAAATTACCATATGGGTGTTGATGGCATTTCTATGTTGTTTGTTATTTTGACAACATTCCTTATGCCGTTTTGCATACTGGCCAGCTGGGATTCAATCAAGACACGTGTTAAGGAGTATATGATTGCCTTTCTCGTGCTCGAATGCCTAATGATAGGTGTGTTCTGTGCTCTAGATCTTGTGCTGTTCTATCTCTTCTTTGAGGGCGGGCTGATTCCAATGTTCTTTATCATTGGCGTCTGGGGTGGGAAGAGACGTATCTATGCAAGTTATAAATTCTTCTTATACACTCTTTTAGGCTCTGTTCTTATGCTTTTAGCCCTTATGGCTATGTATTGGGATGCTGGGACAACGGATATTACTGTTCTGCTTAATCATAAATTCTCGTCAACACCACTTAGTTTTCTTGGTTATGAAATTCCCGGTGGTATGCAAACTTGGCTTTGGTTGGCTTTCTTTGCTTCTTTTGCTGTCAAAATGCCAATGTGGCCAGTTCATACATGGTTACCAGATGCTCATGTGGAAGCCCCTACAGCAGGGTCTGTTATACTCGCAGGTATATTGCTGAAAATGGGTGGTTATGGTTTTTTGAGATTTTCTATCCCAATGTTTCCTATTGCATCTGATCAGTTTGCCAATTTTGTGTTTGCATTAAGTGTTATAGCAATTGTCTACACATCACTTGTTGCTCTTGTTCAGGAAGATATAAAAAAGCTAATTGCTTATTCTTCGGTTGCTCATATGGGCTTTGTAACAATGGGTATTTTTAGTCTGACAACACAAGGTGTCCAAGGTGGTATCTTCCAAATGCTTTCGCATGGTATTGTGTCTGCTGCGCTGTTCTTGTGTGTTGGTATTATTTACGATCGCATACATACCCGTGAGATATCTGCTTATGGCGGTCTGGTGAATCGTATGCCAATTTACGCCTTCTGTTTTATGGTCTTTACGATGGCTAACGTCGGTCTGCCTGGCACTAGTGGTTTTGTTGGGGAATTTCTTGCACTATTAGGAACATTCAAAGTCAATACATGGGCCGCTCTCATTGCTACGACAGGTGTTATTTTGTCTGCAGCTTATGCCTTGTGGCTTTATCGACGGGTTGTGTTTGGGGAATTACAAAAACCAAATCTCCAAAATATTAAAGATATGAATACGCGGGAGATTGCCTATATGTTGCCTCTCGTTTTTTTAACAATCTTTTTTGGTGTTTATCCTGCAGCTCTTCTTGATGTTACAGCTGTTTCAGTAGATAAGCTCATTAGTAATTACAAAGCGGCATTGGCCGCCGCCGAACAAGCACAAATATATGCAGCTCATAAGCTTTAAAGGGTAATAAAGATGGAAAAATTCACTCTGATTCTAGAGACATATGCCCCGCTTATCCCTGAGATCATTATCGCTCTAAGTGCTTTGTTTTTACTTTTGCTTGGTGCTTTTAAGGAAAAATCTGCAGAATTGATAGGTTGGCTGGCAATTGTTGTTATGGTCGTTGTCTGTTTTGTGATTATCAGTCAGTTCGGAGTGCAAGCGACTTTGTTTCATGGTGCTGTCATCGTCGATAGTTTTGCTTCCTTTATGAAAATTCTTGTTCTTGTCGGGACAATTTTTATTATTCTTTTATCTTTCCATTACATGAAATCTGCAGCTTTGCTGAGTCCTGAATATATTGTCATGATCTTATTTTCAGTGCTTGGAATGATGTTGATGATTTCTGCCAATGATCTGATTTCGCTCTTCCTTGGACTTGAATTACAGAGTTTTGGTTTATATGTAATCGCGGCTCTTCGAAGAGATGCTCTTCGTTCAAGTGAGGCTGGGTTAAAATATTTTGTACTTGGTGCGCTGTCATCAGGTATGTTGCTGTATGGTGCTTCGTTTATTTATGGATTTACTGGAGCTACGACTTTTCCTGAAATCGCAACAGCTCTACAGAATGCTCAAGGTGTGAAATTAGAGTTGATTTTTGGGCTTGTATTTCTTCTTGCTGGTTTTGCCTTTAAGATTTCCGCTGTTCCTTTCCATATGTGGACACCCGATGTTTATGAGGGATCTCCAACTCCAGTCACAGCATTTTTTGCAGCTGCTCCTAAGATTGCAGCAATGGCTCTCTTAATGAGAACAACATTGCAGGCTTTTCCTTCCGTCACGATTGAATGGCAACAAATTATAATATTTTTATCGATTGCATCTATGTTACTTGGGGCATTCGCGGCTATTGGACAAAGTAATATTAAACGTTTGATGGCCTATAGTTCTATTGGTCATATGGGATATGCCCTTGTTGGTCTGGCTGCTGGTAATTCAGAGGGCACAAGTGCAATTGTCTTTTATCTGGTTATCTATCTTGCTATGACTTTGGGAACGTTTGCTTGTATTCTTTCTATGCGTCGTTCTGAAGGAATGGTCGAAGATATTGATGAACTTTCAGGATTAGCGCAAAATAACCTTCCTATGGCCTTCTTGTTAGCTATGCTCTTATTCTCATTAGCTGGCATTCCGCCTCTTGCTGGTTTTTTTGCTAAGTTCTTTATTTTCTCCGCAGCTGTGAAAGCTGGATTATATCCACTTGCAATTATAGGTGTCTTAGCAAGTGTGGTTGCGGCCTATTATTATTTGCGCATTATTATTATTATGTTTGTTAAAGAGCCTGTGGAACCATTTGAACCCGTACCTGATACACATAAATTTGTAATATTTGTTTCTAGTGTTATTGTGATATTTTATGTTTTCTATCCTGCACCTTTGAGAGTCGTGTCAGAGATAGCTTCTAAAAGTTTATTATAAGGTGACTATTGGATAATAGCTCAAACCAAGATTTTTTATATTCGTCTCATAACCTAACGAATGGTTTTTGTGTCAGGCATTATCGTGAGCTTGACTCAACGAATTCGGAAGCCATGCGACTTGCTATTGCTGGAGAGAGTGACCGCTTATGGGTTTTAGCCGAACAGCAAAATCATGGAAAAGGACGCTCTGGGCGTCAATGGATTTCTCAACCGGGTAATTTTCATGCAAGCTTATATGTAAAAATGCGGTGTGATTTAAGTGTTCTAGCGCAACTCTCTCTCGTGGCGGGGCTCTGTGCTTACGAGACATTGCGTGATATTTGTCCTGAGACCATCCTAAAAGATCTTCGATTGAAATGGCCAAACGATATTATTCTGTTTGGTTCAAAAATGGGCGGTATGTTATTGGAAACTTATAAACCCCCTCAGGAAGATTTAGTTGCAGTGATTATGGGCACTGGTTTTAATCTGATATGGCATCCTGTTATAGATGATCGGAAAACAACAAACTTACTCAATCATGATATTCAAGTTCCACCTATAATGGATATTCTTGAGAAATTATCTGAAAAAACCGAGAGATGGCTCTCCTTATGGGAACATGGTAAAGGTTTTCAAGAGGTCTGTCAGACCTGGATGTCGTACTCTCAAGAAATTGGTGAACAGATGAAGGTTCACATTGAGGGGAAAAAGATTTATGGTCGCTATGCAGGCTTGGATGACAATGGCAATCTTTTGCTTCAGACTGAATCTGGGGGTATAGAAACAATAAATGTAGGTGATGTCTATTTGTGTTGAAAAAATCCATATATGACATTTAAAAAGAACATAACAAAAGGTCTTACAAAATATGAGTGGGCATCAAGAAAATAGCAGCCCAGAACTGTTTTTCTTACCGCTTGGCGGCGCAAATGAAATTGGTTTAAATCTATATCTTTACGGGTATGGGGAACCAGAGACAAGGCAATGGCTTATTGTCGACTTTGGTATTACCTTTCCATCAGAAATTGAACCAGGTGTTGATATTATCCTTCCAGATATTTGTTTTTTAGAGGAAGAGAAAAAAAATATCACAGGTATTCTGTTGACACATGCCCATGAAGATCACTTTGGAGCAATTATTGATCTTTGGCCACGATTAGAAGTTCCTATCTATGCCACTCCTTTTACATCTGGGTTATTAAAAGCAAAACTTCATGAATATGCTATGGAGACAGATGTTGATATTAACGAATTAGATCTGTCTTCAAAATTGTCTCTCGGTCCATTTGATATCGAGTTTGTTGGTATGTCTCACTCAATTCCTGAAGCAAACGGATTGGTAATTCGAACGAAAAGTGGTGTTATTTTTCATACTGGTGATTGGAAACTTGATGACCATCCTGGCGTTGGGAAGAGGTTTGATGAAAAACGTCTTAAAGAACTCGGCGATGAGGGCATTGATGTTCTTGTTTGTGACTCAACAAATGTTTTAGACGAAGGGCATTCCAGGTCTGAAAGCCTTGTTTCAGAGACGTTGAAAGATATTTTTGAAAAAGCGCCAAATAGGGTAGCTGTAACGACTTTTGCATCAAATGTTGCAAGGATCAAAGCCGTTGCAGAAGCAGCGAAAGCCTGTGGGCGCCATGTTGTTGTTGTGGGGCGAGCCCTTCATCGGGTCATTGGAGTTGCTAAAGAGACTGGTTATCTTTCTGAGTCTTTAGAATTTCTCAGCGATGATGATTTTGGTTACTTTCCTCGTGATAAAGTGGTTGCCCTGTGTACCGGCAGCCAAGGGGAGATGCGGGCAGCAGTTGCTCGTATTGCTGATGAGGCTCACCCTCAGGTCTCCTTGTCAAAAGGTGATTGGATTGTTTTTTCATCTAAAGCTATTCCTGGGAATGAAGTTGCCGTTTCTCGTGTGCATAATGGATTGGCCCGACAAGGCATCAAAATCATTACAGATAAAGAAGAGCTCGTTCATGTTTCCGGTCATCCTCGTCAAGATGAACTTAAAAAATTATATGAGTGGCTCAAGCCAAAATCTCTAATCCCTATGCATGGAGAAGAACGTCATTTGCAAGAGCATAAGGTCTTTGCAGAACGCTCTGGTATAAAAGAGACATTTGTTGTTCGAAATGGGGATGTTGTTAAGTTAAGACCTGGCGCTATTGAACTGGTTGATGAAGCTCCGACAGGTCGGCTCTATCGAGATGGTGATCTTATTATTACTAAAGAAGATCCATCTATTCGAGAAAGGCGAAAACTGTCTTATACGGGAATAGCTGTTGTTTCTATCGTGCTTAATACCCAAGGTGAACTTGTTAGTGATCCTGATGTCGTATTAGTTGGGATTCCTTTGGAAGATGAAAATGGTTTTTTGCTAGAGGATGTTGTCTTGGATGAGATTACTGGAATTATTCATAGTATTCCAAGACCTCGACGGAAAGACCCTGCTTTGGTTCAAGAAGCTGTACGTCGCGGCACTCGTGCTAGTATCAATAAGGCTTGGGGTAAAAAAACTATCTGCGAAGTTATGGTTAGTGTAGTTTAATCCCACCTTGAGTGTTTGTTATTTCAATATTTTAGATTGTTTAAACTCCTATTTTTCTTTCAGCGGAAATGCGCCAGTGAGCCAATCATTTTGGCGCGGTTTTGCCAGGTTGTTGATGGGATAATTCTTGGTGATAATTAACTTATTGGAAAATATGGGGAATATTTTTATTTTTAATTGGTACAACATTTGCAATTTTTTAAGATGGTAGCTCGTGTTAATTGAACTTAGGTGATGAAACATCATTTTTGTTTGCTTAGGTTAACTGCAAGAAACTTGGATATTCAGATCTGATCAAGCTGGAAAACCAGAATACTTTCAAAGGGTAGAAAAAGTTTCAGTTAACGATCTGAATTATATAGAAACTATAATTGTTTTGAGTATAATGCGAAAATACTCAGACCTGTAAATGATTGACTATTTTCAGGTGGGGGTATGAATATTAAAACTGTCTCGAAAAATAACCAAAGAATTTATTGGAGGAAAACATGACAAAAAAACGCACTTTTTTAAAAGTCGTTGGGGTTGCATCTCTTGTATTAGCAATTGCTGGTATAAATTCTATGTCGTCTGCATTAGCAGATAAGCCAAAAGAGCAGAATTTTATTTTGGCAACAGCATCAACTGGTGGAACATACTATCCTGTTGGCGTTGCTCTCTCTACACTTGTTAAAGTTAAACTTCATCCAAAAAAGAAAATTAATTTGACGGCAATTAACTCAGCTGGTTCTGGGGCAAACGTTAAGTTATTGAGAGAAAATGGCGCACAGTTCGCTATTATCCAAGGTCTTTTCGGTGCATATGCATGGTCTGGTACAGGTCCTGTCAAAAAGGCTGGTCCACAAAAAGAAATGCGTTCTGTAACTATGTTATGGCCAAATGTTGAGCACTTCGTTGTTAAGAAGCAGTATGCGAAAACTGGTACAATTGACGATATTAAAAATGTACTTGGAAAATCGGCTGCAATGGGTAAGAAAAACTCAGGAACAATTGGTTCCAATAGAACAATTCTAGCTAATCTAGGTATCGATCTAGATAAAGCGTTTAAAGATAAACTTGTTTACGGTGGTTATGGTCCTTCAGCTGCAGCTCTTCAAGACGGTAAAGTTGAAATGATGTCAACACCTGCAGGTGCTCCTGTTTCAGCTGTTACGAGAGCTTTTGCTAAATTAGGTGATAAAATTAAGGTTCTTGATTTTACTGATGCGCAAATGAAAAAAGCAAATGGTAAGTTTGGTTCACTTTGGACACGTTACACTATTGCTGCTGAAACTTACCCAGGACAAAAGACAGAGATTAAAACAATTGCTCAGCCAAATTTCCTAGCGGTTCGTTCTGACATTCCTGACGAAACTGTTTATCTTATTACAAAAACTATTTATGAAAATTTAAGTTTCCTAAATGCTATTCATAAAGCAACTAAAGCTATGAACACGAAAAGTGCTATTGCTGGGTTGCCTGTGCCACTTCACCCAGGTGCAGCTAAATATTACAAAGAGATTGGTATCGAAATACCAGCGAATCTTATAGCGAAATAAATTCTTAACTTAATGTAAAGGCGTGCTGGAGTTGTTCCCGCACGCCTTTACTTTTATTTATTCTAAGAATTTGGCAAATAGAGCAAAGTTTTAATAGTTTTATAGTATAATAAAAAGAATAAGAATGATGGAGACTTTTAGTGACTGATATTTCTCAATCTCTACCCCAAGACCCTCAAAAAGAAGAAAATAAAAAAACGGATATTGAGGGAGAGGTTGAAGTTGCTGTCAGAACACTTCACCCTTTCGGTGAAAAACTCTTTTTCTGGTTTGCAGCTGCTATATCTGCTTTCCATATTTGGGCAAACACGCTTGCTGGTCAAAACACCCCGTTCGGTACTTTAGGGTCTCCTTTATCAACGTTATGGATCGTCTGTCTTCATTTTTCCTTTTTGGCTGTTTTGTGTGCTTTAAGGTATCCAATTTTTACATCAAAATCCAAAACGGGTAGTTTTATTTCTCTGATAATTGATATTTTCCTTGCGATTATGATTGCTGGAGGAGCAATTGTCATTATCGGATCACAAGATGAAATTTACAATGCTGGTACATCACTTACCCAACCATATCATTGGGTTGCCGCCATATGTGCTATTGTTGGTGCTATAGAATTAACGAGACGGACGACGGGGTGGATTATTCCTATCCTTATTATGATTGCAATGCTTTATGCGTCTCAGCTCAATCCAATCTTGCATTCATATTTTTATGATTTTTATTCCAGTTTAACAGGTGAGCGACCAACGAGTTTCTTTGAGTTTAGAGGGTTTAATCCTAATGAACTTCTTTCTCGTTTGATTTTTGATGATGAAGGTTTGTTTGGTTTCATTGGTCGGATTTCGGCAACTGTCGTTGCAATGTTTTTGATTTTTAGTGCCTTTCTTTTAAAATCTGGTGCTAGTCAGTTTATTATTGATATGGGCCGGATTGTTGCAGGGCGCTTTATTGGTGGGCCTGGTTTTGTTGCTGTGTTTTCATCGGGATTGACAGGGACAATATCTGGATCTGCTCTTGCTAATACAGTTTCTACTGGCGTTATCACAATTCCCTTTATGAAAAAGTCCGGTTTTCCACCACGATTTGCAGCTGGTGTTGAGGCTGCAGCTTCAACTGGTGGACAAATGATGCCACCGATTATGGGGGCTGGAGCCTTCATTATGGCTTCTATTACTCAAATTAGTTATGTTGAGATTATTGCGGTTGCCTTTCTGCCGGCACTGATCTATTTCCTTTCAATTATATTCTTTGTTCGCATGGAAGCGAAAAAGAATAATATGAAATTGGTAACGGAAAATGTGCCAGACATTAAAAAAGTTCTTCTTGCTGGTGGTCCTACATTTATCTTACCTGTCGCATTACTTATGGCGATGTTAATTATAGGCTTTACACCTACATTTGCTGCAGGTTGGGCGATAATTTGTGTTGTGGTTGCCTCATGGTTTACACCAAATGCTATGGGGCCAAGAGCTATTATTGAAGCCCTTGCAATGGGTACCAAAAATATGATTACGGTTGGTATCTTGCTTGTTTCTGTAGGACTGATCGTTGATATTATTGCGGGTACAGGCATTGGTCCTCAGATTTCTCAAATGATTCAGCAATGGTCTGGTGGAAACCTTCTGATTGCTCTTGTACTTGTTGCAATTGCCTCTTTGTTGTTAGGTATGGGGCTTCCTGTTACAGCGGCTTATATAATTCTGGGAACAGTCTCTGCACCGGCATTACAAGCTTTGATACAAAATAATCAACTCGTAGACATTCTTATGAGTGGTAATGTTCCAGAAGCAAGTAAGGTTTTGTTGAGCTTTTCTGTTCCTGATTTGGCTGCTAAAATTGGCACACCAATGAGTTCAGCTGAGGCTTGGACGATTGTTAATGCAATACCTCCTAATCTAGTGAAGCAGGTTCATGATTCATCGCTTAATCCGGCAGTGATTACTGCTGCGCTGTTATCAGCACATATGATAATCTTCTGGTTGTCACAAGATTCAAATGTAACTCCTCCTGTTTGTTTGACGGCCTTTGCTGCCGCTGCGATTGCGAAAACACCTCCAATGCAAACCGGCTTTACCGCCTGGAAGCTTGCGAAAGGAATGTATCTGGTTCCTGTTCTTTTTGCCTATACTCCATTCCTTTATGGGACAATAGATCAGGTGTTATGGATCTTTATTACGGGTGTGTTTGGTGTTTATGCTATGGGGGCCTGCCTTCAAGGTTATATGGAAGCAAGGCTGAACTGGCCACTGCGCATCCTTGCCGGCTTAGCTGGTCTTGCTCTAATTTGGCCAAGTGATTATCGTGTACAACTTGCTGGTTTTGTCGTATTTTCCGCTATCTTTGCTCATAATATCTGGTTGGATCGGCAAAAAATGGCGGCAGAAGCTGAAGCGGTCGCTGCATAAACCCCAAAGTTGGACTTAAGATATGCGAACGAAGCGTATTCATATTACCGGAGCTTCCGGCTCCGGGACTACGACCCTTGGGCGAGGGCTTGCTGATACGCTCTCTATACCACATCATGATACGGATGATTATTTCTGGTCGCCGACAGAAAATCCTTATACACAAAAGAGGGAGATTGCTGATCGTCTTCGATTAATGGACGAGATGTTTTTGAAACGTCCAGAGTGGATATTGAGTGGCTCTCTTGATACATGGGCGGAGCCTATTTTTCCGTTTTTTGATGTTATTATTTTCATTTATATTTCTCCTGACATTCGATTAGAGCGTTTGCACAAACGTGAAGCTCACCGATTTGGGAAAGAGGCTGTCGCTCCAGGCGGGTGTAGATATCAGCAAACCCAAGATTTTTTAAAATGGGCGGCTGGTTATGACCAAGATGGTTTTGATGGTCGTAATCTCAAACGCCATCAGGCTTGGCTTGAAACACTCTCATGCCCCGTTTTGCAGGTTGATGGGGCGCAGCCGAGTCATGTTCTTGTTGATGAGGTTGTTGGTAAGATCATAGAATAGTTGTGTTGCTCATTTGGGACCATCATTTTCTCTAGATCACCTTACAAATCATCGTTGTGACTTCTTTAAACCCAAAAATATATTTTAGAGGTCCTATGTGTGTGGTTGAAAGTGGTACAAAACCCTTGCGTTCATATAGGTCTCGGGCCCTTGGGTTGGTGTTGATGACATCTAATCTTACTTGATGGTAGTTCAGTGTTTTGGCTTTGTCTTTGATGGCCGAAAGGAGTGCGGAGCCGATGCCTTTTCCTCTAGCGTCTTTACTGACAAAGATACCATCCATCAGGAGCGTGTTTGGTTGGAGAGGGCGCTCAAGCAATGACAATATTGTTCCTCGCCAAATACCGCCTATCCATCCATAGACATTGGCAATATCTTTCAAGGTTCCGTCCGTAAAACCTCCCTTACTGGTTTTAAAACCAGCAATACCTAAGAGTTTTCCGTGATGATCTGACGCGCTAATGGCAAAATCTGGGTTTATAACAGATGAAAGGAACTTTAGCGCCTTATCTTCAGGTCCCATAACAGGGGAGAGTTTGCCTTTAAATGCTTGCCAGAAGAGATCCACAGCCTTTTCTGTTTGATCAGGTTTAAAACCTTTCGATAGTTTGAAAGCAGTTTTGGTTACCACTGTTCTGGCCCCTTTATCTATATGTATTTAGACATATTAGCTTAAAGTTAGGAGCGGTATTGGTATTTTTAAAGATCTACTTGTTGCTCTGATATTAAAAAAAATTGGTTCATTGCATCTTTGTACAGACTAGCGTCTAACATATTAAGCCGCCCGGATGCCTTTAACAAATAAGTTGATTTGTTTTTTGAGTGTTTTTGAGAGTTCCGATAATTCATGAGTGTATGTTAGAACTTCATCAGCAGAATTTTGTGTCATGGTTGATGCTTGTACAACTTCATCAATATTGTTGACGATATCATGTGAGTTTTGGGATGCACTTTGAGCATTGTGTACGATCTCTTTAACTGAATGAGATTGAATGGTTGATGCTTCTGTGATCGAACTTGAGATTGCTTTTAAATCTGTTATAATCTTACTGATATTCTGAATGGACTCTGCTGTGCGGTTGCTAGCAGATTGTGTTTCATTAATTTGTTCTGTTATTTCTTCTGTTGCTTTTGTGGTTTGTTCAGCAAGGTTTTTTACTTCTCCAGCAACAACGGCAAAGCCTCTACCTGCTTCTCCTGCTCTTGCTGCTTCGATTGTAGCGTTAAGCGCCAGTAAGTTTGTCTGTTCAGCGATATCAGAAATTAGTTTTAACACCTGGCCAATTTTGCTTGATGCGTCAAGCAATAAAGACACTTCACTGGATGTTACTTCAACGCATTCAGAGGCTTCTTGTGTGAGAGCATTCGCTTCATTAACTTGTCGTTCAACTTCAGATAGAGATGTTGAAAGTTGTTCTGTTGTCGTTTCAATATTCTTATTATTGTCACTTGCAACCTCTGTTTTTTGTCGTACATCATTTGCTTCATGTGTTGAGAGTTTTGATGCTTCACTGAGTTGGCTACTCGTGTTATCAAGTTTTTGAGATGTTTCTTCAAATGTTCCCAAAAAATTTGACGTTTCATTTTCGAATATTAAAATTAGGTTCTCAATTTCTTTTGCTCTTGAAAGCTTACGTTCATTTTCTGCTTTATCTTTTTGCTCAAGTTCCTGTTTTGCTATTGCATTATTTTTAAATATCTGAACAGCAGAAGCTATTTGTCCAATTTCATCCTCGCGTTCAAGGGCTGACAATTCAACATTCAGGTTACCAGTACTCAAGGTGTTCATTTCTGTTGTTATTTTATAAATAGGGCGAATAAAACTCATGGAAATGAGGTAAATGACACCGCAGATCAAAATAAGGATAACAATACCGCCAATGATAATGGCAATAGTTTCTTTGCCCCTATTTTTTATATAACGATCGCGAGTGAGGCCAATGATGACTTTCCCTACAATTTGTTTTGACTCTGGCTCTTCTAGATTTGGAATATTGGCTACTGTAATATATTTATCGGTTTCAACCAGGCTTTCTTGCACATTCTTTTTGGATTTAAGTGATGTCAGGATTTTTTTGATATAATGCTTTGCTTCATCTTTATTCTTAAAGTTCTGTTTGAAGAGCTCGTTGCCTTCATTTACCAAAATCGCAAAACTGAAATCAATATCATTTGAGAGGTTTTTTAGAAGTTGCGTTGCCGATTCTTCATCCAAATTCCAAATTGAATTAAAGGCCTGACTGACAGACGTGCGAAGCATTATATCTCCTTTATTCACCAGAGCTTCATTTGATTTCTGCTGGCTATAGAAGGAGGCTGCAACCACAACAAATCCTATGATAATTGCTATCATAGATGCCATGTAAAATACCAAGCTTGTGGCAATTGATTTTTTTAGAAATCCCATTTGTAATACCCCATTAATAGTAATATTACTAAGTTATATTTCCTTATTTTTTGTAAATATTAGGATATTTTTGCATTATTTAATGTCATAAAATTTATTTTATGATCACGTATGAGAATAGGTCTGTTATCATATTTTCACCTTTTCCTTAAGTTAAGTGGCAGCATAAGTTACTATACTGCTGTTCTTACTGCATATATTAGATTTACAAATAAATAATAAGGATCTGGATGATGATTGCATTTTATGCTCTGGTTTTTGCTGCTCTTTCTTCTCTTGCAGCTCTTTTAACTTCATTTTTTGTGTTTTTTCAGGTGCAACAATCTAACAGGCATAGTCGTATTTCTGTATTGATGAGTTTTCAGGAGCGTTTTGCGACGGAAGACATGGCAAAAGCTATTCGGTCACTCTATGAGTATAAAGAAGAACATGGAAAAGATTTTGCGCAAAAGTTTGCGAACGATTTGAGAGCTAATACAGGTGATATTGAATCTATTAATTATGCGAGACGAAAGGTGAGTAATTATTATACGACTATATCCCAAGCCTTAAGAGTTGGAGCTTTGGATGAAGAGCTGGCATTAACGGCTATAACGCGATCTTCTTCTCAGGCGTTTCTTGATATATGCCTGCCAATGTATAAGGCTTATTATGACGATCGTGATGATGTGAGTAAAAAAGCTGAAAATATACGTAAGTTGATCGAGAAGTTGTGATCTCTTTGTTTATTTTATTTCCAACAGATCTCATGTTAATCTATTTATAAATAGTAAGGGAGAATGATCTCGATGGGATTATTGGTTGATGGTCAATGGCGCGATAAGTGGTATGATACTAAGTCCACTAAAGGAAAGTTTGTTCGTTCCCAATCTCAGTTTCGTAATTGGGTGACTGCGGATGGTCAGGCTGGGATTACGGGGAAACCCGGCTTTAAAGCTGAGCCTGATCGTTATCATCTTTATGTCTCGCTTGCCTGTCCTTGGGCTCATCGAACTTTAATTTTCAGACAACTCAAAGGTCTGGAGGACATGATCACGATGTCTGTTGTGAATTCCTTTATGGGGCAGGAGGGGTGGACTTTTGAGCCTGGTGAGGGTGTTGTACCTGATTTTGTTAATCACAAAAGCAGGATTTATGAACTCTATACTTTAGCCATGTCTGATTATTCCGGTCGTGCTACAGTTCCTGTTTTATGGGATAAACAACTTAATACGATTGTAAGCAATGAATCTTCAGAAATTATTCGTATGTTCAACAGTGCGTTTGATGATATCGGTGCTTTGGAGGGAGACTATTATCCAGCTGAATACAGACAGAGTATTGATGAGATAAATGAGCTGATTTATAACAATGTTAACAATGGCGTATATAAGTCTGGGTTTGCGACGACACAAGAGGCTTATAATGAAGCAGTTACAGCTTTGTTTGATCTATTGGATCAATTGGAAAAAAAATTAACACACCAACGCTATCTGATTGGCAAAAAAATCACAGAAGCAGACTGGCGTTTATTTACAACTCTTATTCGTTTTGATGCTGTTTATGTTGGTCATTTTAAATGTAATCAAAAACGCATCTCAGACTATCCTGCCTTATCGAATTATCTGCGTGATTTATATCAAGAACCTGGCATCGCAGACACTGTGGATATTGAGCATATCAAAGCGCATTATTATGGCTCACATGAAAGTATTAATCCAACACTTATCGTGCCAATAGGGCCAGAGCTGGATTTTAATGCGCCGCATGATCGGGATCGTTTTGGGTGATTTTACACTTGCTGTCGTGCTATTTTATCAACTCCTTCAATAAGTCTACACCTTATTCGTTTAAAGTATGATATCATTTACCTAGATGATCATTTATTCAAAAAATATAATTGCAGAAAGGCAAAATTTATGCAGGCAATCGTTTTGATTTATATTGCTCGTTTTCTTGATCCTATAGGTGCTTTGTTGGCTTTGATATTATCATTTGTGGTGGGGTATTCTGATAAGAGTTTGTCAGCACGATTGCTCATGACGGGGCTTTTCTCCTTTGTCATTTCTGGAGTGATTACTGCGTTTCATATTTCACATTCTTCTGCTTTTCTAGATACGCGTGTTCTTATATTGGTGATATTTTTAGGTGCCCTTGCAAGTTTTACTCATATGTTAATCTTCACAAATGCCATTCGTTTATTTAGAGGTGCAGATAAAAATAAAGGCTAAAGTATATGATAAAGATTAGCAGATTATTTTAACTCTTTAAGGATTGTTATGGATATTGCAAATATATTGAGTTTTACTCTGGTTGCTGGTTTATTAGTCATATCACCGGGGCCGAATGGGGTTTTAATTGCTAAAACTGTTCCATCTTCTGGTAGGGTTGTTGCTTTTGCCAATATAGCCGGTTTCTTTACAGCCTTTTATGTTCATGGTTTATTTTCCATACTTGGAATTTCACTTATACTTGTGCAATCTGCTGAAGCCTTTTTTATTGTAAAAATTTTAGGCGCTCTTTATCTCTGCTGGATTGGGTATCAAACACTCTGTGACGCCTGGAGGGGGAACACCCCTGAAAAAGAAGTTTTATCATTAAACCCCAAGAAAATGGGTCTGGTTAGAGCTTTTATTGAAGGGTTTTTAACCAATGCTCTTAACCCTAAAGTATCTATGTTTTATCTTGCTGCATTCCCACAATTTATATCAACGACAGAAACTGCTGTTCAATCCGCTTTGCTACTGGTGTTTATTCATTCTGTTTTAAATGTTATCTGGTTTACAGGTATGGTTATTGTTTTTTCTAAGCTTACCAATGCCGTGCAAAGCAAGAGCTTTCAGCGATGGCTTAAAGGTGTAACTGGCTTTATTTTTATTGGATTTGGAGTCAAACTGGCAACGCTTCGGGCGCCTTAGTCTTTAGGGTAATTTAATAAAAACACACTTTAAAAGTTAACCAGACTATGCAAAATGTGTTGCATATTTAAGAACAAAATATCACAATTTTGCTAATTATGTAAAACTGTCTAGGGGGATTTATGCTGTTTCATTTGCTTTCTGTTTTTGCAGTTGGAGCGTTTTTAGCTTTATGTACCTATCTTGTTACGCGTTGGTTTAAGTTCAGTTTTTCAACATTTCTAATTTGTGCTGTTGCTGCTGGTGGTATGATTATCTATGGTGCGTGGGCGGAATATAGCTGGGCTTCGCGAACGATTGGAGAGTTACCGTCGCATGTCAAAGTAGGCAAAGTCTATTCTGGCAGCAGTTATTTTGCTCCTTGGACATTTTTATTTCCAAGAACAGACCGAATGATTTTAGTTGATGTTTCTAAAATACGTAAAAACGATAACCACCCAGATGTTATTATGGCAGAGTTGATCCTGATGAATCGTTATGCAAATCCTGGGCAGGTATTTCAGTTGTTTGATTGTAACAGTAACCGACAGGCTGATGTTCCGCAGCTCAAAGACTCATCTGGAGATGCATTTATTCGTTCTGCTCAGTGGAGAGATGTTGAACAAGGAGATGGTGTACTTAGAGCTGTTTGTGATGAGAAGACATCTTAAATTTTGATATTTGTGATTGTTTGCATTTGAATTTCTGCTTGGGCTCTTGCAAACACATTGCCGATATCTGTAAAAAACCTACTTTGTATAGCTTTCAATAAAAAATTTTATTTCTAAAAATTTCTTTTTCTTTGCTGAAAGAGCAACCAATATGTTGCAATTTATGGCAATTGGTGAAATATAGACTGTGCGCTGCGTGATTTATAGTTAAAAATATATAAAAAGTTATTTCATGTAAAAATATTTTCCAAAAGTTATTGTTTAAAGGTTCTTCTTTATGAAAGATATTATCTATTCTGATGAGAGAACCAAACAAAAAATGTTTTATGGTTCTGTGTTGGGTGTATTGGCAATTTTGTTTGGTTTACTTTGTTTATTTCTTTATTTTATTATTCTGATTTTTTAAAACACATTCTTCATCACTATGATTTTTTCTCGCCATTTATATTTTTGCTAGGGCTTGCGTTACCGATATATGGCATAGTAATTATTTGGGGAAGTTTTCGTGGAGAAGCTATTATTGTGGATCACGAACTTAAGCAGATTATTCACCAAAGAATTGATATTTTCTCATCTCAATACGATTGTTTCAATATTTCTGACATTAGATTTATCAAGTATATTTCTATGGAAATTCCTAGTGAAGATTCTTTTGAAACTTATTACCATGTCATATTAGTAAGCAATCAAGAGTACATAATATTTGAAGAAGAAGATAAATATTTTACGGAAGATATTGCCAGGTGTCTTTCTGAGCAGGCAAAGATTCCACTACAAAACCATGTTGATCAGACATTGAGGTCATTAGAAAAACTTGACCGACCAATAATGAAGCATAAGGGAAAGAATGGTGGGGCGGTTAATCGGGCTGTATTTTATAGTGGTATTTTATTAGAAAATCAGCTTTTCTTTGAAGGTCAGTTTGCTTGATTAACAGTCGTAACCTAAAGATTTTGTTTGCGTTTTGAATCGCAAAATCATCATTGATGTTTTGAAACTGAAACAAAAGAATGTCGTAAAGCAGGAGTAATCTTTCCTGCTTTACGTTATTTATATCATTCCAGGTTAAAGCCTTTTTTGCGCACAAACGCTCCAAATTCTGTACATTGAGGCACACCGAATTGGCGGGTTTTATCTTCTGACCAGCCATAAAATCCGACTTCTTCCCAATGGTCTGGATCCCTTGTCTTGAGAGGATGAGTTGCGGCACGTCTGTGATCAAACGCGTTTATGCGTTCTGAAAAATTGCCTTCATCATAGTGATCTTCGTGCACGGTACTTTCTAGTGATAGTCTTGGGCTTACGCTTCCAGGTTCTTTTGGCCAACCGACACACATGCCTGCAACTGGAATAACCAGGTCTGGTAATTCGAGCATTTCACTGACATGTGCCGAGTGGTCTCTTACAACACTGATTGGACAGGTCCCTAGTCCAACTGCATCTGCAGCTCGCATAAAGGTAGACATGACAATTCCAGTATCAACGCTTGCATTGAAGAACAAATCGAGGTGGTTGTTTGGGAAGGGTTTGTTTCTTAGTTTTGAAGCCTCGACCAAACGTCTGGCATTGGCTAAAAAGATCAAGACCTTTGGAGCAGTTCGAAGCCAAACCTGATCTGGTAACAGGTCAGAAAGAATCTGACGTTTCGTAGGGTCATTCAAAATTAGAATATCAGCTTGTTGTAAGTCGCTTTTTGAGGGAGATGACAATGCACAAGCGCATAAGAGGCGTAACAAACTGGGGTCTATATCTTTATTTAAATATTGGCGATGTACACGACGGCTGGCAATACGGGCCAGCTCATCTTGCCCTGACAGGGTTTCATCAACGAAGAATTCTTCACCAAAGCGTGCGCTCAAGGCATCACAAATTGGTCACAAATTGTGCGCGCACAAGTTTGTTCTGGCGTATCCGTCATTTTTAGGACTGTCCTTATGTATAGATCTTATTTATGGGATGAACTCTTGTCGCTATACAATAATATGCGGGCAGAATTATGATGTTGACGGATATCTGTCTCATTTTGACTAGGATTAGAGAAATGCATGCGAGAAACGTTGATTGAGGAGTTAGAGTCTTTAGCTATAAAAAAAGCGGATCAAAGTTTTTGCTTTAATCCGCTTTGTTTAGTTTTCTCACAAGATACTTTTAGAACCTGCTTTTTAGGGTTAAGCTTCCAGTAATTCCTTGTTGCCCTTCTTTGTCTAAGACAGTCGTTGCGCTTATCCCAAAGGTTGTTGATTGTGAGATATTTTTACTCAGACCTAATGTTACGTAACCAAATGTGCCATCTGGGCGTGGTGCTGTGACCTTTCCTAAGGTCTCTGAGTCTGGGCCCATTTGTATGATGTACTCATCATCATTATTTAGTTCATGCTCCAAAGATGCACGCAGCATTGGGGTCCAACCATTTGGGTCTTGAGGTTTATAATAGATTGTTACTCCAGCACTCACTCGAACAGATTCATATTCGTTATCTCCGAAAGACAGGCTTGCCGCTCCATCACTTTCAGTATATCCATCGATTTCAACGATTTCGTATGTCAAAGATGCTGACGGGGTAATTAGCCAATTGCCATAGGGAAGATTAAATCCACCTCCAACTCTTGCCATCTTATAAAGACCGCTTGTTTCAGCATTGTATGACTCTCGTGCTGGCCCTAGATCAAAGGCTCTATTGATATTGTAAACGTCAATATAACCTGCACTGAGAACGGCATTGATATAGGTTGATTTTGAGAGAGCTATGTTGGTAAATAATGCTCCAACGAATAAGCGGCTATCAAAACCTCCTGCATCATCATTAAAGTCTACTTGGCCATGGTCTACACTAATTCCCATGCCAACAAGTGCATTTGGTGCAACCATCACATCAGCGCCTAATTTGACCACTTCTGTTGTTGCCTCCAAGCCAGGTGAAACTTGTTCTTGATCAGCCGAATAATAGCCACCTTCAATGGAGCCATATTTATCAATATGACCAACTTTACGTCTTACAGTCTTTCCTGCTTGATCTGTTTGGACAAATGCTGTCATATTCAATCTATTTTCGATTGAGACTGATTGTTGTCTTAAAGCTGTTAGAGTAGCAATGCCGATTGTTCCGTTTTGGGAAGCGGCTTGTAGTCCTGCAAATCCTGCTTGAGCGAATAGTCTATGAGCTTCGACAGTTGGATGTACGCCATCGGCATATATATAAGTTCCATCAGTTCTCGTTGTGAGGCCATCAATGCAGGTTATAGAATTTGCATTAAGGCATAGAGGGACTACAGCAGCGCCTGGGGCCGTGAAACCATATTTTAGAGGATCATTGGTAATTGCTGTTAACAGTTTGGTAGAGTCTACTATAACTGCATTTTTTCCTCTAAGATTTGATTTTAGTTGATTATTAAAGGATGCGGCCAAACCACTTAAAACCGCTGTTCCAGCTGGACTTTGGCTTGCTCCAAATGGTGTTAAAGCATAATCAGGAATTGTGATAACAATGATATTTTTGGCACCAGCTGCATTAAGGCGATCAATTTGTGTTGCGAGATCATTAGCAGCACTTGCCATACCTAGATTTGCTTGTTGAAGTGTTATGAAGCTTCCGCCGAAAGCAGCAAATTGTGCAAACCCATCATTGGCTCCAGCCCATACTGCTACGAGGTCGTTTTTCGTAAATCTTCCGCCTACATCTGCTAACAACCTGTCTACTTGGACTGAGGCTGGAGTTGTTGTGATCCCAGTCGCTGGGCTAAACCCAATTCCTGGTTGTTGAGATACACGAGCGCCACCTTCTGCGTAATTTCCGCCATTGACATCTACTTGAGCTATTAATCCTGGGATGCCACTGAGAATATCTGGACCTGTCTGAAGGCCTAGTTCGTCACCTAAAAACTCTGCCCAAGTCTTAGATGTTCCATCTAATCTGTTGTTAAGAAATCTGTAATTAATTCCTCCTGGTGCGCCTCCAGCGATAATCGCCTGAGAGTAAGTTCCTGCATCACTTAGGCTATCCCCAATAACAAAGAAGCGATCGATACGAAATTCTTCTGCATTTGTATTTGGGGAGATAAGCATTACGCATATAAAAGAAAGACAAAATATACAAAGCTTCATACGCTCAACTAAATTATACATAAGACCCTGCAATCCACTGTTATTGTTTACGTAAACGTAAATATTAATTTTGCCATAATAATTTTGAAGCTAGACAATGGTCTAATGTGGCGGAAATGTGACGAGAAATTAACTTGAAATTATAGTAAATTGATTTATTTGGTTATTTTTCAATTTTATGGGATTTTTTATAACTGGGATATTTAGGCAAGGTGATAGAGGACTAGGCGAGATACCTAGCCCCGGTTGTATTGTTTTTTACATCTCAACTGCTTCAGCAACCTCAACTGTTCCACCAGACTCAAAGATTGGACATCCTTTGGTCAATTCTAAAGCTGCTTCCATTGTTTCTACTCTAACAAGTGTATAGCCAGAAATTGGATTTGATCCACCATTATCGATGATACCCTCTTGGGTGACAGTTTTTGACATGCCTGCCGGATGGCCTGGATCCACGACAACTGAACCGAGGGCTTCTAACCAAGTCTGCCATGCAGCCATGACACGTACCCCTTCTTCTGGTGTTTCGGGTTTGCTTCCTCCATGAAAGGCATAAATAAATTTAGGCATTTTATTTTCCTCCTAAAGTTTGAATTATATTGGAAGTTTTTTAAGGTTTCTCAGTGCAGATGCCCAACCATCGGCATGGCTGTTTGCTGTATCTTCATCTGGTAGATTTGTATGTAGTAGGGTAAATATCGTTCCACCTACATCGTTTGGTTTAAGTTCAAAACGCACACTGCTTTCATGGCCACGCTGGTCATTTTCATCATGCCAACCCCATGTGAATTCAACGGAGTTAGGAGGATTGATACTGGTGACGCTTCCTGTCATTTTGTAACGTTGCCCTTCTGCATTTGCTAATACTGAGGCCCAAGGGCCAGGCTCAGAAAAGTTCAGGTTATGTTCGATGAGTTCAAAGCCTTCATGCCCCCACCATTTTAAAA
This sequence comes from Methyloligellaceae bacterium, assembly GCA_965263345.1. GTDB lineage: Bacteria > Pseudomonadota > Alphaproteobacteria > Rhizobiales > CBDHHC01 > CBDHHC01. Next base: position 876,188 of record CBDHHC010000024.1, on the reverse strand, counting down.
GATGTTCTGTTTTTGTGACATAAGCGAATACTGTTTCTGGTGATGCTGCAAATACGCGTTCAAGTTTTAGCTCGGCCATTTTATTTTGTTTCCTTCAATAAGGCTGCTTCTAAGCGATCTAAGCTGTTTGACCAGAATTTCTGATGATTCATAGTCCAGGTATTGATACTTCTTACGATATCAGGACTGACTGAATAGATGCGTCGTTGTTTGTCTATGCGCTGGGAGATCACTCCGGCTTTGCGAAGTACTTTTAGGTGACGCGAAATAGCTGGAGGAGAAATGTTTGCACTGTCTTGTAAGCAGCCAGCACTGAGTTCGCCTTCTTTTAATAGTCTCTCGACAATAGCAAACCTCGTTGGGTCGCCTAGTGCCGCGAATGTATGATGTAATTCTGTCATTAGTTCTTCTTAATTACCAATAATGTTAATTAACATATTTGTTAAATAATAAAAGTCAAGTGATATATTTTGGCTGAGGGAATTGCCAAAAGACATTAGAGGTACAGCTGGTTAGATGTGATCTTTATCACATAATTTTTCTTTTTGAATTAAAACAATTCGGGGGTGGAATATTATAATAAGCCATAACGTATTTATCGTCAGAAGGCCTTCATAGAACCTGGTTTGATCAGCCAGATAATTTTAGTGCCAGAAAGGTTTTGATGATGAAGAATATAACTCTAATTGGAATGTTGTTGGTTATGCTTACAGCATTATTAAATGTAACAGCTCAAGCAGGTGGTTATGGCTATGGAGGTGGTTACGGACATGGGTATGGACATGGCGGATATCACGGTGGGTATGGGTATAAGAAAAAATATTATCACAAGAAAAAGGTCTATAAAAAGAAATATTACCCTAAGAAAAAATATTATCCAAAGACAAAAGTTTACTCTAAGAAAAAAGCGCCAGGAATTGCTTCAGGTGGTATTGCGGGAGGACAGGCAGTGCAACAGCCACCAGTCAATGCGGATATTGCAGCTCAGTCTCCTGTTGAAGTTGAGGAACAGAATGTCGCCGCAGCTCAAGGCAGAAATCAGAATCCTGTTCCGGGACAAGGTGTTGAGCAAAATGGCGCAGTACAGACAAGTGACTTTCTGACTGATGAGAAAAATTTGACACTCTATATTTTTGATAAAGATAAAAATGGCATTTCAAATTGTTACTCTGACTGTGCAACAAGCTGGCCTCCATTTTTTGTTGGTAATGGTGCTAAGGCGAAAGAAAACTTTAGTATAGTTTTGCGCAAAGATGGCAAGCAACAGTGGGCTTATAAAGGGCAACCTTTATACTACTGGGCTGGAGATTCAAAACCAGGTGACACGAATGGTGATGGCGTTGGTGGCGTCTGGCACATCGTGAAACTTTAATATTGAAGTTATATTTGACAATCATAATTGTGCAGGGTGATATATCCTGCACATATGTTTTATTTGATTTTGAATGTTCTTAAGGGTGATATTTTTGTCTTATTAAAGGCATGGTCTTTACTTATTCTTTTTGAGATTCTTTTGAAAAAGGAGATGACCATGACCGATCTATATAATCTTCAACGCTTTATTGATGCGCAAGACCCTGTCTATGACACAGTACTTTCAGAACTTCGGGCAGGAGATAAACGGACACATTGGATCTGGTTTATCTTTCCGCAGTTAAAAGGTTTGGGTCAGACTGTTACTTCTCAGAAATATGGAATTTCTTCGCTGGATGAAGCTAAAGCTTTTTTGGCACATCCTGTCCTTGGTGTTCGGCTGAGAGACTGTACAGAGATCATTAATAATTTGAGTGACAGACCAATTAAGTCCATACTCAGTTTCCCTGATGATCTAAAGTTTCGTTCTTCAATGACTTTGTTTGCGCAGGCAACAGATGATAATCAACTCTTTTTAGATGCTTTAAAGAAATATTATAATAGTGAGTTTGATCAGCTGACATTGGACAAGATTTGAGACACAAAGTATATGGATAAACGCTAGAATTGTTATACTCTATTTCATATCAGATCTGCCATTGCCATGTCGCTGGGACCCAGCGATAGGATTTGCCTTGACGAGCAACATTACCTAAACCTGGGAAGGAGATGTGATAGGAAAGCACAAGACTTCTATCTGTTATCGCCATTTCCAGTATTTTACGACGCGACTTTTCTGCCTGTTCTGTATCCAGATCTGTTCTTGGCCACCAGTCAGGGTGTTCAAAAGATATAAATGGGTGGGTTAGGGTATCCGACGAAACAATTAAACTTTCGGAGCCTGATTTAATCAATAAAGATGTATGACCTGGTGTGTGACCAGCCGTGTCTATGGTCATGATACCTGGTGAGATTTCTGTTCCCGATTTTATCTGTTTGGTTTTTTCTTCAATTACGGGAAGGCGCCTTGAAGCACCTGCTGCCATGGATTGAAAACTTTCAGGAAGTTTAGTTTTTGCTTTGTTGGTTGCCCAGAAGTCCCATTCTTTAACAGACATAAAATATTCTGCATTAGGATAAACAGTTTCATCAAAATCATCTATTAATCCCCAAAGGTGATCCGGGTGGCCATGAGTGAAAATGATTTTATCAACATCTTCTGGCTTGTATCCAGAAGCTTGCATATTTGTAACAAGCTGTCCTGCTCCCGATAGGAAATTCGGGCCACCACCAACATCAACTAGAATGAGTTCCTTACCTGTATTAATAAGAGGAATGTTCACATGCGAAGTACGCTGTTCGGTATTAAGATAGTTGGATTTGAGATAGGCTTTTACTATTTCGCGTGGCTGATTTCGTGCGATAAGATCCGTTGGGAGGCTATAAGATCCATCACTAAGTATAGTAATTTCAAAATCTCCAAGTGTAAAACGATAAAAGCCTGGGACTTGTTTTGTTTGTTTTTTGGCTGCTGCTTGAAGTGAACCGGAGTGAATAAACGAGCCAGCTCCCATAAGAGCTGCGGCAGTGCCCCAAGTTTTTAAAATTCCTCTTCTAGAAATTTTTTTGTCTTCTAACATAGGTTTCTCCAGATTTTGCATTTAATAAACACTATAATATATATTCAATATTATGAATATATTAAAATGACTGGTTAGTCGAAAGTCTTATTAGGAATAGAGATAAGAAGGGAAATTCAAGCAGGCCCGTTAAGCCTGCTTGGTAGAATATAGCTTAGGAGCCATATTTTACACTACAGCCATATGGGCGTGTAATTGCTCTCTCAATTGGTTTATCTTCTGCAATAGCTTTTAAAGCAAGCTGAACATAGTTTTTTGCTGTTTTAATATCAGCCGGGTTCGCAGATGGTTTGTCATCAATAGCGCCTTTATAAACGAGCTTACCTGTTTTATCGATTATAAACATACCAGGAGTGGCAGTAGCATTAAAGGCTTTGCCGATTTCTCCATCAGGGTCCAAAATGACTGCTGTTGGAGAGGCTTTTCGGGAAACTGTTAATTTATTTGCTTCTTTTGCCTCAACATATCCTTGAAGGCCTGGGGCAGAAGAGATGATAGATAACCATACAATATTTTTTGATGTTGCCTCTTTTTGCAGGGCTTGCATATTTTCAGCGCCATAATGTTTACGGACAAATGGACATTCATGATTGGTCCATTCCAGGACTACCGTTTTACCAATATAATCTTTTAAGTTTTGTAATTTTCCATTGGTATCGGTTACTGAGAATTGTGGTGCGGTTTTACCGATTTCTGGTTCCGCAGATGCTGAGATGGCCAATGCGGTTATTATTGTAAATGCAAGAAATACCATAGAACTTAGTTTTTTGATGTAATTCATGGAGGAGGCTCCTTTAAATTAAGTCATGCACATACTGGTATCCAATATAACTTAATTTGTCAGTATTTTGTCTTAGTTACGAAAAGTGCAAAATGATTTTTAATTTTACTTTAGTATAAAACGTCATTTTTGACAGTCAGATAATATTTTATGTTTTAATAGACATAAATAAGACAACTTTAATTCTTCCATATATTAACAGGTTTTTCCTAAATGAATCTATGAGCTAATATCAATAAGCATTATTTATTGGTATATTTAATTTCATTCTAAGATGATATTATGGATAGTTTATCCAAATTAATTTTCTTCTGTTTGTTTAATTATATTTTATGTGTGTATTTGTGGGGGAATAAATAGAAAATGGATCAATATCTACAAAGGCAAATTGAATTACAAAGAAAGAAAATACAAGTCCAAAGAGCTGCCGAGAATTCAAATAAACAAAAACAAATCGCTGAATTTGAACTAGAATTTTATAGTCTCAAAAAAGTCCTTGAATCTGACAATCCAGTGAATGAAATATACTATTTATCAGCAGAAATATACCCTGAAAATCCATTTTATATGCTGGTGCAATTGGATAAAAGAGATATCGTTCAAAAGGTTGAGGAATACACTTATCGAGGACAAAAAGCTCAAAGAGTTGTGCCTGGTGAATTTGATGAGAGCCAGGATATTCTTATGAGGTTTAGTTTTGTTTGGCTACCAGATAAGAAAATATGGGCTATGGTGTTAAACCAAAAGACTAATGGAAGTTCCGTTATTGATGAAATGGGACCAACAGATTTTTTACTCAATAAATTTCTAGAAGCGGCAGCTGAGATCATCGCAAAAGATATTGAAAATGCATACGAAACTGATGTTGAAGATCCAAATAAATAATCCAGGAAATGTTCTGAAAAATTGATCATAATCTTGAGTGTAAAATCTAATTCTTAAGACTAACTGATATGATAAATTATGTTTTAAAATAGTTCTGAAACATGCATCATAAGTATATTAACCTAAATTCTTATCGCATGAAACACAAAGTAAACTGCAAATTGATTTAGAATATTTTTGATAACAGAAATTCTTTTGAACTTTTTTTATTAGTCTGACGACATACAAGGAGCGGAACTGCTTCGCGCTATTATTATCTTGTTTGTCGAAAAGGAATTCGTGATGTTGCACATCAATAGATCAGAGCGAGGATCTGCGAAATGGACAGCAACAAACTCAGAGCGCCATTATGAAATACCTCGTGATTTTGTAGGAGTGATTTATAATCCTACTTATTTTGTCTTTTTTTGTTTATGTCTTTCATTTCTAATGTTAAATATCTCATCCGCTTTTGCCCAAAAAAACGGAAAAATATTAAAGCCTGGGGATCTTGTTATTACAGGGTTTTCTGGGATTACGCTGTTAGATAAAGATCTTCCTCCTGGAGCTGACCCGAATGATAATTTCTTTATAGATACTGAGGGGGCATCGGCTCAAATTAAAAGTCTTCAGTCAATATCAGTAAATCCAGATGGTAAGCTGGTTGAAGCGCCTTCTAAGTTTGCTGTTAAGGCAAAGGATGTAGGTCAGGTTTTTGCTATTACGCTTGATGATGGTTTGGGTGCAAAGACACCGAATATTTATCTTGGTGCTACCTCTTATTATGGTTTGCAAATTATACATCCAGATAGGGATGGGGATGGCAAGGCTGATCCTTCAAAGAAAGGTGAGACTGAAACGCAATGGATGGAGGGGCAATTTGGTCCTGGAGGCGATGCTGGTTCTATCTGGCAGGTGAATGGGGAAACTGGTGAGGTTAAGCTTTTTGCGACGATTCCAAATAACTCTGGTCCAGGTCTTGGCGATATAGTTTTTGATAAAGTTTCCAAACAATTCTTTGTTTCAGATCTTGATACAGGTTTGATCTATCGTCTTGATCAAGATGGTAATGTTATAGACAGTTTTGATCATGGTGTGACAGGGCGTCCGATTAAGGGATTTTCTCAGGTGCCAGATGATGGGAAAATTGTTGATCTTTCAAATCCTGAATTTGACACACTCAATGTGGAGACATGGGGCTATACGCAAGCCGAGCGGCGTGTTAATGGCATGGCGATTCATAATGGCCGGTTATATTATGCTGTGTTAGATAAAACTCAGGTTTGGTCCGTCGGTATTGGTGATGATGGAAGCTTTTCTGATGATATTCGTTGGGAGTTTGATGCCTCTGAGCTTCCTGGCAAAGGGCCTATTACCGATATGCTTTTTGATAAAGCAGGACGGATTTATCTTGCTCAACGCGGGGTATCTCAAGGAAGTTATGACTATTCGCAGTTTGCCAAACCTGAAGAGTCTTCGGTAACGCGTTACCGTTTGGAAAGCCCTGATAATCCAGATACGGAAAGTCGTTGGGTTAAAGAAAAAGAAGAATATGCCATTGGTATTGTTCCAAAACACTATCAAGCAAATGGTGGAATTGCACTTGGTTATGCTCATGATAAGAATGGCAAACCAAATTTCAACTCTTGTGATGCGATGTTATGGTCCACAGGTAGCCGTTTACAATCGAGTCAAGCTACAGGGGATGAAGCTGCAAAAACTGCAATGGATGTTCATGGCATTCAAGGCAATACTGTTGCTATGGTTCGGCCTAATAATGTGCCTCCTCAAAAGTCGTATTTTATAGATTATGATAGTTTATATAATGATGAGGGGAAAGCTGGTCATTTAGGTGATGTTGAAATCTGGCAACCTTGTGAAGGTGTTGCTGTTACTGGTGATGATGGAGACCCACTTTATGGTTTTGATGAGCCTTTAGATGGTCCTCCTGAAGATTTTCCAGAAGACTGGCCTGACCCAAAACTTCCATATAGCGCGAATTTAGAATTGGCTAAATGGGCTGATCCTCAGAAATGTATTCTTTGGGCTGGGAAATGGAATTGTCGTTATCGCATTCGCGTTCGAAATACAGGGCCTGATGTTTATAATGGTCCAGTGTTGATTGCGGACTGGCTTCCAAACCCTGGCGGATCTCAAATGTTCTTCAGTGCTCCTGCAGGCTGGAACTGTTGGGGTGTGGGTGGTGCTAATTACAGATGCGGTCGCCTGAATACGGTACTCTTGCCTGGGCAAAGTGTCGTGATTACTGCAATCGCACGGGTTCCGGTTTCATATCCGAAATGTCATATCAAAAATATTGCTGAGATTCTCATGGCTCCTGGCGGAACGCAATGGAATACGAAACTCTTTGATGACATTGATGAAGCAACTGCTATTATTCCAGCAGCGAATTGTCCTAGCGGGAAAAAGGCAAATCTAAGGCTTAAGAAAGATGCTAACCCTGGATCTTGTTTGCAATCAGGTGCTGATTTTTATTGTCGTTACAGGATTAATATTAAGAATACTGGTCCTGGTGTTTATAATGGCAAAATAGAAGTCAGAGATACGCCTGCCAGCGGTACAGTCTTTGCAGGATCTGCGCCTGGTATTTGGAATTGTAACCCGTCTTGGGGAAGTTATAAATGTAAGCACCCAAATACAATTCTTTTTCCATCTCAAGAAAAGAATCTCTGGGTCTGGTTGAAGACGTCTATACCCGTTGCTAAGTCGCATAATTGTAAGATTAAGAATTCTGCTAAGATTACATCTGCGGCTAGTCCGAGCAACTTAAATACAAATCCTGGAGATGATTCAGATTCTGCTATCGCTCAAGTTCCGGCGCATATTTGTCAGGGACCTTTGACTAAGAATTTGAAACTTGAGAAGAAGGCTTTGTCAGATCCATGTTTACGAGTTGGTACGAATTTCTATTGTAAATATCGTGTCCGTGTTCGTAATACTGGGCCAGGGACTTACATAGGAAATGTTGTCGTCAGAGATAGTTATTTGCCTGGAACTACGGGTATTTTCTCTTCATCGCCTTCATGGACTTGTAATAAGCTTGTAACGCCAGCTCATGATTGTAAACGCTTTTCTGTGATTGGGGCAGGTGAGTATAAGGATTTGATTGCCTGGGTGAAAGTTCCTCTGCATTACGCAAAATCTTATAATTGTAAGATTAAAAATAGAGCAAAAATCCTTACGGCTGCTGGTGGTACGAATAATAATACCAATGCTGGGGATGATAAGGATGAGGCTGTTGCTAAAATTCCAGTGGAGTATTGCCAAAAGACCAATCTTAAACTGAGAAAGAAAGCCGATCCTCAAATCTGTCAGGCTGTAGGTTCTAATTTCCGTTGTGAATATAGGGTTACAGTCCAAAATACTGGTCCAGGTACTTATCTTGGTAGTTTGAAAGTTGAGGATAAAGCTCTAACACCAGGTGCTCAGACGTTGAAAGCAGGATTGGCTTGTCCTGGTGGAACGTGTAATTTCTCTCTTGCTTCAACAAAGTTGAAATCGGGACAGAGACGCAGCTTTAGCGTTTTTGTTAAGGTGAGCAAGGATGTTGCCAAAGCTAGTAATTGTAAAATTAGAAACTTTGCTAAAATTACGTATCCTCTAGGTGGCACAAGAAATACACTTGCCGGAGATGATAAAGATACAGCCGTAGCATCTGTACCTAATCATATTTGTCCTGTTTTGACATCTCCTTCACATAGCTGTCCTCCAGGTTATGTGTATAGCCCGTCTGCAGGTAAGTGTCTTCGGAAAGATGGTCAGTGCCCTCCAAATAAGTATTGGAATATGGCAACTCAGAGCTGTAATGACCGAGATTTAGGTGAACCGACAGGTTCTGTGCCTGAGGTTGACCCAGGCGATGGCATTATTGTTCTGCCTCCATTGCGCTGTCGTTTTGGTGAAAGACAGGTTTCAGCGAATTGGGACCGTAGAGGCTGGAGAGTGCGCCGGGTTCGTCGTGGTAGAAACATTATCTACTGTGCTCGTCGTGTCAATGTTGGTCCTCCTCTTGAGTGTCGAGCAGGTGAATATGAGGTTTCGCCAGGTTGGCAGCGTAAAGGCTGGAGAGTTCGCACTGTACGTCGTAACAGGCAGGTTATTTACTGTGCAAGGCGTGTTGCTCTTCCTCCTCTACAATGTGCTATTGGTGAACGGCTTGTGAAAGCCGGCTGGAAACGCAGAGGTTGGCAAGTTCGAACAGTCCGCCGTGGTCGACAAGTGATCTATTGCGCGAGACGTGTTAGCCTTCCACCCTTACAATGTTCAAATGATGAGCGCCGTGTTAAAGCAGGCTGGCAAAGTAAAGGGTGGAGTGTTCGCACTGTGCGTCGTGGCAGAGAGGTTATCTATTGTGCTAGGCGTGTTGTGGTTACACCACCTCCTAAAGTCTGTACAGGTGGCCGTTTGAATGTTCGTGGTAAATGTGTCTGTCCGCAGGGAACTAGATGGAATGGTCAGCACTTGCTTCCGTCCGGTGGTTTGCACAGGTGGCCGTTTGAATGTTCGCGGTAAATGTGTCTGTCCACGTGGAACAAAATGGAATGGTCGCACTTGCTTCCGTCCGGTAGTTTGCACAGGTGGCCGTTTGAATGTTCGTGGTAAATGTGTCTGTCCACGTGGAACAAAATGGAATGGTCGTACTTGCTTCCGTCCAGTGGTTTGCAGTGGTGGCCGTTTGAATGTTCGTGGTAAATGTGTCTGTCCGCAGGGAACTAGATGGAATGGTCGCACTTGTTTCCGTCCGGTGGTTTGCACAGGTGGCCGTTTGAATGTTCGCGGTAAATGTGTCTGTCCACGTGGAACAAAATGGAATGGTCGTACTTGCTTCCGTCCAGTGGTTTGCAGTGGTGGCCGTTTGAATGTTCGTGGTCGGTGTATTTGTCCAACTGGTACAAGATGGAATGGTCGTAAGTGTGCTCGTCCAGGAGTTACTCAGCAAGCCCCTAATAATAGACTAGGGACTATCCAGCAGAATAATTCCAGACAGAGATCTGTTCGGCCTAGACAAAGAGATTTTAGACAAAGACCTTCCGGACGTAGGAACTTTAGGCGAAACCCTAACAATAGGTAGTTTTGTTTAAAACATAACTAGAAGATACCATAAAAAGGCGACCTTCTGGTCGCTTTTTTTAATGTTTGGAATAAAATTTCAGCAAAATCTATTATTTAAAAAATTAACCTTTATAGTTTTTAACCTTTATGGCTTATTGTCATTTTGTTTGATAATTTATTCTTATTTTTATAGGATCATTTCATCTTAAAAAATTAAAATTTGTTTTTATTGACAATGGATTTTTTTCTTAAAACCACTACTTATATAGCCATGATATTGAATAAAAGAGTGATTTATAATAAAAATTTTCCAGAGTATAATTGTGGAACGTATGTCAGATAATATTGATTTAAATTTTCTTATTATACGAGTGAGTCAGGGCGATAAAAAAGCTTTCTCTGATTTATATGATAAGACGTGTTTGAAACTATTTGGTATTATTTGTCGTATTTTAAAGAAACCAGAACTGGCTGAAGAGGCTTTACAGGATACATATGTAAAAATTTGGCAACAAGCTAGCCAGTTTGATCCTAAAATCTCTTCACCAATTACCTGGATGGCAACTATAGCCAGGAATCGTGCGATTGATATAGGGCGGTTAAAACAAGAGCAGATTGCCTCAAAATCTGACGAATTAGAACCTAGTTTGCCAGATGAAGGCCTAACCCCATTAATGTCAACCATACAAAATGATGAACTAAGAAAATTGAATGCCTGCTTGGATCAATTAAGTGCAGATAAAAAAGAAATGATTTTATTGGCCTACTATGAAGGTTGGGCCAGGGAGGAGTTGGGTCGTAAATATAATAAATCAATTAATACGATTAAAACCGTGCTCAGGAGAAGCTTAGCATTTCTTAAGGAGTGTCTCAATGGCAATAGATAATGATAAAAAAGACCTGGATGGTCTTGCTGCTGAGTATGTTCTTGGAACTCTAAGTGTAGATGAAAAACAACATGTAGAAGAACTCCTTTTAGAAGATAAAGAATTTCAGAAAGAAGTTGCCTTCTGGGAAAAACAACTGGCTCCTATGATTGATACAATTGAAAATGTGGAGCCTCCCTCAAATAGCTTTGAGAAAATTATGACAAGAGTTCAGGCTCTTCCTTCAAATGTTTTGACAGTTGATTTCAAGCAAAAAGTTCAGTTCTGGAAGGTTTCAGCTATTGCAGCGAGTATCATTGCCCTTTGTTTATTTGTGACAATTTTGGGGAGAGAAATTACACGTCCATCTGAGCAAAGTTTCGTTGCTGTCTTAGAGGCAGAGAATAAAAGCCCTGCATTTGTTGCATCGGTGGATATAAAACGTCAAGTCGTTCATGTTTTACGTATGACATCAGCCCCAGACAAAGAGAAAAGTTATGAATTATGGGCCCTTGGCGCTGGGCGTAAAGCCCCTCAGTCTATAGGTCTTGTTGATGAGAATATGAGCTTTAAAGCGCAAAAATTGGGGCAACTTGACAGTGGCCGGTTAATTAATACGACTCTTGCGGTTAGCCTCGAACCTAAAGGTGGTTCGCCGACTGGAAAGGTCACTGGTCCGGTTCTATTTACGGGTAAACTCGTTCCATTACCGAAAAATTAAATTATTTTTGAAGTTTTCTGAAACTTTTTTTATTTCCTTGCGTAACTCCTTTGGCAAGCAGGGGGTTCTGTTTGCCTATTCATAATTGAAAATAAAAGTATTTTAAAGGATCTGAGGAGTTAATTTAATGAAATATAAGGCTCTTTTTGCCTCGTTAGGAGTGGCTCTTGCCTGTGCAAGTTTGTCCGCGACATCTATGGCGTCCAGCCATCGTGAAGCGCCATTTATTACAAAATTTCCGAAGGTAGATGGAACTGACTTCTATATGTTTAGAAGTTACGAAAAAGGAAAAGAAGATACTGTTACGATACTGACAAATTATCAACCTCTTCAAAACCCTTATGGTGGGCCAAATTACTTTACTATGGATCCAAACGCTTTGTATGACATTCATATTGATAATGATGGCGATGCAAAAAGCGATATGATTTTTCAGTTTAAGTTCAATAATTCTATTGAAGACTTGGCTGTTAATGCGGGCGGTGAACAAACCAAAATACCATTAATCAATTCAGGCCCAATTGGCCCTGGACGTAATGATGATACAAATCTAAATGTTGTTGAGACCTATAAATTAAGCCTCAGCCGACCTGGTAAAAGAAAAAAATTCTCACCAATTACTGATTATGAAACTGGTTCTAAGGTTTTTAGAAAACCAGTAGATTATATTGGTACGCGTTCTGTTCCAGAATATAAAAAATACGCTGATGATCATGTGCGTCCGATTAATATTCCGGGTTGCGATCGACCTGGACGTGTTTTTGTTGGTCAGCGTAAGGAGAGTTTTGCTGTTAATCTAGGACAAGCTTTTGACCTTCTGAACTTCTCAAAGCGACAGGAGTTAGGTGGTGAACCGTTTACGCCTATTGGTGAAGAGAACAATGATGTTGGTCCAAATGTTACTGATGATCTAAATATCACGACAATGGCCTTAGAAATTCCAATTTCATGTTTAACAGCCGGTGGCGATCCTGTTATTGGTGGTTGGATGACTGCGAGTATGAGACCTAATGTTTTCTCAAAAAGAGGACGTTTCAAGCAGGTCTCTAGATTAAGTATGCCACTTGTGAATGAACTTGTTATTGGTCTTGGTAAAAAGAATACGTTTAATAGTAGCCAGCCAAAAAATGATGGGCAATTTGCTTCTTTTGTTACAAACCCATCTTTTCCAGAACTCATAGAAATTGTATTTGGTGGTGCCGTCCAAGCTCCTGATACGTTTCCACGGACTGATCTTGTTGCAACATTTCTTACTGGTTTAAATGTACCAGGTGTTATTCAAAATCAGCCTTTAAATGTAACACCAGCTGAAATGATGCGACTCAACACAAAAACGCCTGTAACACCTGCTGGTCAGCAAAATCGCCTTGGGGTTATTGGTGGTGATGTTGCTGGTTACCCAAATGGCAGAAGACCTGGTGATGATGTGGTTGATATCACTTTGCGTGTTGCTATGGGACGTCTTATTTCTCTTGGATTATTTACAGGTAATGCACCAAGTGGAAATTTAGACTTTACAGATGGTGCTCTTGTCACGGACGCTGATTTTGATGAGACATTCCCTTATCTAACAACACCTCTTGCGGGGAATTTAACTGAGTAAATTGACTCTCCACAAAATGAGATTAGGCGGATTTTCTGCCTCTTCTCTTATAGCTATTTCAACAAATCTATATACTTTGAAGACAAAAATTATCTAGATTTTCTAAATTTTCTTCGCTCATTGGGCTCATCATATCTTGTATTAGAAAAATGGAAATAGCTTTTTTATATACTAGGAGGTGAGAATGAACCAATTACATTTAAATTTAAAAATCAAAGTACCAATATTAGTTATATTTATGGGTTTGTTGAATGCCATTTCATATATTTCAGTATCTGCAAAACCTTATATTCCTAAAGATGAAAATAGTGTTCTTGAACATCTTCCCTTACCAAATCATCCAACAAAACGTAAATTAAGGCGGCTAAATCGAGATTTGCAAAAAGATAAGTTAAACTTATCGCTCGCTGTAGATTTGGCAAAGGAATATATTGAGTTTGGACGAAATTCAGGAGACCCAAGATATATTAGTTATGCTGAAACAACTCTTAAGCCTTGGGTAAAGAAGACACATATACCGAATTCTGTGTTATTACTTCAAGCTACAATCAAACAATATAGACATAACTTTGATGGGGCGCTTGAAGATTTAAATGTGTTAATAAAAAAAGATCCACGAAATATTCAAGCACTCCTTACTCGGTCAAATATTTTTCGTATTCAAGCAAAATATCAGAAATCTCATAAAGATTGCACAAGCTTAGCCTTGCTTGCTGGACCAATGATTTTCACTTTATGCCAGGCAAATATAGATTTTTTAAATCAAAAGGCCGAAGAACATAATCGTCGTATTTCTAAATATTTAAAATTGAAGTCTGACAAGTTCTCACCTTCAATTAAAGTCTGGGGACAAACGACATTAGGAGAAATTGCTACCAGTGCAGGGCAATACAAAAAAGCACAAAAGCATTTTCAAAAAGCCTATAAATTTAATAAAGAGAATAGCTATTTAATTTCTGTTTATACAGATTTATTGCTTGATAATCGTCAGTATAAACGAGCTTACAAACTTTTAAGTCGTAAGAATTTATCTGATGGAGTGCTTTTGAGACGTGCGATTGCATCACGTGCATTGCGTATGCCAATCGCTAAAAAACTTGTGAACATGTTAGAAATAAGGTTTTCTGTAGATGAGGAACATGAAGACGGGGAGCATTTGCGAGAGCATGCACGCTTCGAATTAGAGTTAAAAAATAATGCCTCATTTGCTTTAAAACTGGCTATGAAAAACTGGGAAAACCAAAAAGAAATTCAAGATGCAAAAATATTTCTCCAAGCTGCTTTATCTGCAAAACAACCAAATACGATTAAGCCAATTGTCGAATGGGTTGTTGTGAACAAAATTATAGATGTGAAAATTAATAAGCTGATTCATCAAATTCAGGAGATGCAAAATGAAAGTTAGAGTTTTGTTTTTTTTATTTAGCTTATTATGGAGTACCCATAGTTTTGCACATGTCAATAGTCATAGTTATATCAAGCTAGGTATGAAAAAAAATCATATAAATTTTGAGTGGTATATTTCACTTAAAGATTTAGAAAAAGTTATTGGTTTGGATATTAATAATGATGGCAAAATTATTTGGAGGGAAGTTAAAGTTAAGGAAAAAACGATTTCCAGCTTAATGTCAAAATATCTTGACATTAAAACTGGCGGTAAAAAATGTCAGAAGCAGGACATAGAACTGCTTATAGATACTTATTATCGTGAAGCCTATGCTGTTTTAAGAACAGCTTTTAATTGCACTTCATCTGCAAAAGACTTTTCCATTTCTTATAATTTTATGTTTGAATTTAATCCGCAGCATGTTGTTAAAATAAAATTTAATAAAAACAAAAAAATGTCATTGAATTTCAATAAAAGGTATATCCGCCTGAATACGGGGGATTTGAAATAACACATAAGGGCTTTTTATATGAAATTTGCATTTGCTGGCGATGATTTTTTTATTGATTGTTACAATCTTCTTTTGGGACATGGGCATGAGCTAGTAGGCGCTTGGGTTCCTGAACGCGACAATCTATATAATTATAATCAAAGCGTGAAGGAATTATGCCGCCAAGAAAATGTTACTGAAATTGACGGTAAAATAGAGCAGGCTGATCTAAGCAAACTTATTGAAGAGGGGCTGGAGTTGTTAGTTGTCGGGTTTTACCCTCATAAAGTACCAACTGCACATTTGCCTAAATATCATTTGAATATGCATCCTTCTTTGCTGCCAATTGGACGAGGTCCAAACCCAATCCCTGTTAGCATATTACGACAAGAGACAAGAAGTGGGATGACATTTCATAAAATTACTGACGGATATGATGAGGGAGATATCATATTACAACAGGAGTTTGCATTGCAGCCTAATGAAAACCATGACTCGCTTTCAATAAAACATATGTATTCTGCAGTTAAATTGATGACTCAGTTTGTATCCGATATCGATTGTTTCTGGGATGCTGCTAAATCACAAGGAGAAGCGGGAAGTTATTGGACTGCGTCTGAAATCAGCCAGAGGGATGTACATTGGGATATGACTGCTAATGAAATAGATCTTATGGTTCGCGCTTTTGGTCGTTATGGTGTGCGGGCAAAAATAGGTGACGCGACTTTTAAAATTACAAAAGCGATTTGTTGGCAAGAGGATCATGAATATGGTGCAGGTGCCGTTATTATGGGGCATGCCAATGATATTGCACTTACGTGTTCAGATGGCATTGTGTGTTTGACAGGAATTCATCCGCTTGAGGCTTAGAAAACTATGTTATGATTTTCTAAGCCTATTGCTATATTATTTTACTGTAATTTTGCACCTTCTCCAACAACTATGAATGGTGCCCAATATTCCGGATGAGAATATTGTTTGGACTTTATTAGATCCTGTATTGCAACCCTGAGTGCGCCAGAGCGTCCAAGTTGTGGTCGTTTTTTTAATGCCTCGAAGCTTTTCGTAATCAGGGCAACTGTAGCATTTGAATCAACGTACCAGTGAGAGACTAATAAAGCTCGGGCACCTGAATAGAAAAATGCCCGTGCTAATCCCGACATTGCTTCAGCTCCTGGCTTTTCACCTCCTGCGGTATTGCATGCTGAAAGGATAACCCAATCTGCATCAAGTTTTAATTGTGTGATTTCAGAAGCTGTTAGCAAGCCGTCATCAAAGTTAGATGCTTTGTTTGGTGGGGTGAGTAGTAAACTTGGTTCAGCTTGATTTTTGATCAGACTTTCTGTTTCTCCTGCGAGTAGTCCATGTGTTGCGAAATGGATAATCTTCATTTGTTTCAGCATGCCAACATTGGAAAACTTTTTTATATTTCCTTCTGTTGCTTTGGCTCCAAGCACAACTGATTTTTCCGAAGCTCCCAATACTTGTGCGACGGCACAGAGCTCATCGGCTGTTTCGGGGAGTGGGTGTTGTCGTTTAAGTAAAGTTAGATTGACTTGTCCTCTTGAGAAAAACTTTGTAATATTTTCTATTGAATCCCATTTTGCAACCTTTATAGTTTTAGTTGCTTCATTGAAATTACAATTTTGTTTGTTCCAAGCGCTTTTATCTGTTTCTTTTGGTCCTGATAGTAGCGGGTTGCCAATTCCAAGATATTGGTGAGTTGCAGCACTCGGTTTTAACGTTCTTCTTAGAGCTTTTAAGCTGGAGACTGAGGGGAGAATGGTTATATCATGATCATTTATAATCCACTTCATATCTTGATAGTTTGTTCCAGGTTTTGGCGGTTCTGTAAGCAATATTTGAAAGGGTAAGCTGGTTAGAGGGCCAGAGGGAACCAGAAGAAGTTTTTTATTATGGATTATATCTTTTACATCTCCAAAAAACTCCTGATAAAGTTTGTGAGATAATGTTGTATTTAAAGGAAGTGGTTGACCCTTTAAATAATCATTATACTTAAAGTTTGTATCTAGAAGTTTATTGCAATCCTGGACCTTTTTTTCATTTATCCAACTTTCAGAGTCCAATCCACATCTTAAAGTTTTGACAGCTGTATCAAGGCTCTTGCTACCTAATGATGATCTTATCCATTTCACATCTGTTTTGCTGATAAACCATATAAAGGTTTCTTCTGTTGCATTTTCCAGTTCGGCTGTATCAACAAAATACACGAGAACTTCATCGCCTTGCAATTGAGCTTGGGCGTCTTGGATACTCAAGGGGGCTGGGTTTGCCAAAGCAATATATTCAGGAAACTCTTTTTTAAGTATATTATCAATTTGTGTAATGCGGCTTTCCAACTTCAATAGATGTTGTTGAATTTGATTTTCTGTTTCTATATTTCTCTGTTTTTGTTTTTGTGATTTAACGGCAATCAATTCTTTATCAAGGGCTTGCCACTCACTCTGTTTATCCTGTCTTTCACGGATTAGTTGCGCTAACTTACCATTGCCTTTAGAAAAACGTGCTGCCATTTGAGAAAGGGCTGATGAGGCTCCAGCACCATTGACCCATTGGGCTTTTAGGAAAGTTTCGTAGGTTATAGGTTTTTTTTCTCTGCTATCTTGTTCTGATAGACGGTAAGCTGCTTTTATAAGGTTTTTATATGATGAGCTTTGTTTGTGTGTTGTATTCTTTTTCTTACCAAACTGTTTTTTTGAATTTGCCTGTTTTGTATGTTGGGAATAAACATCCGTTCCTTCTTTTAGAAGTTTATAGGAATCTTTCCAATTCTTCTCAGCAAAATATAATTTCCCTAAATCATTAATTGTTTCGGCAAAGATAGGGTGCCGCTCTCCATATACATTTTTACGGATTCTCATTGATTCTAAATATGATTTTTCAGCTTCACTATATTTTTTTTGGATGTGATATAAATCAGCTAAGGTGTGAAGATTATCTGCGATGTAGCGATGATCTTTTCCATAAGATTTTATCTCGATTTCTGTTGCCTGTCTGATAAATTTCTCTGCCTCAGAATATTTTTTTAGGTTTTTATAAAGGTTAGACAGATTATAAAAATCAGTGCCCAGATAGGGGTGGTTTTTCCCAAATCTTTTTTCGTTTAGAGATAATGATTTCCGTATGAAAGATTCTGCTAAATCATAACGTCCTTGTTTTCGATATAAATCTCCAAGGTTAGCTATGGTTGCTGTAAAATGGCCTGTATTACGAAATTTTAAAATTGCAGAAGAATTAACTTTTTTTTCAAATAAATTATAGGCTCTTTTAAAAAGTTTCTCTGCTTCATCGTAATTCTCGATATTTTTACTGTACAAAAAAGCTAAATTGTTGATTATTTGTCCAACTTCTTCATCTTCAAAACCTAATTTTTTTTCAGCATCTGTTAAGGCCAGTTTGTAAAATTTTTCAGCTTTGATATAACGCCCTTGTGCTCGATATATATCCGCTAAACCTTGTAAGGTTCTGCCTAACAGTTTGTCATTTTGAGTCTGAAATATTTCAAGTGCCTGTTGCGCGATTGGTTCCGCTTTACTGTAATAACCTTGTGTTTGATATATAACGGAGAGCACGCTGAGGGCTAAGGCATATTTACGGTGTTTGTTGCTATATATTTTTTCAGCTTGGGCAACAGCTTTACGAGCAATTTTTGCAGCTTCCTGATAATTGCCCTGGTTATGGAGTTTTCTGCTTTCAATTCTGAATGTTTCCACATTCATAATCTCTTTATACTTATTTCCCAGCTTTATTGCTTCTTTATATTTGCCTGCTTTCATTAGGACATCAGATTTTTTCATAAACTCGGTTTGTAATTTAAGTAATTCTTGCAACTCGTCAGCGGTTGAAGACTGGGCTATAGATTGGTGATTAAGAGAGAAAATAAAACCGAGTAAGAAAACAAGAAAATGAATGGGTTTATGGAATATCATTGGAAACCTCAGGACTGATAATTATTATATTAGTATTCTCGGCACTGTATTTTTTGATTAAGTTGTAAAATGAGGCATTTTGATATTTAAAATTTGACGACTATGTTTTTTTAAATCGCAAAGGTCGATATTTACTGGATATCCTTTGTTTATGGAAAGTCCAAATCTTTATTATGGTATTTATTATATTATTTCTATTACAAAAGGCCGATTACTATTGGTGCTCCCCAAGCCACTAAAGCGCAGAATAAAACGACAATCCAAGATGAGACACGCCACATGAATAGCATTAGGAATGCTGTGATGCCCAGTGCGAAATCTTGAGCGTTTTTTATGCCTGAAGTGAAGACAGGATTGTAGAGAGCTGCGAGAAGTAATCCCACGACAGCAGCGTTTACTCCTAGCATGGCGGATTGGATTACTGGTTTACGTCTTAAAATGTTCCAGAATGGTAGTGCACCAATGACAAGAAGTGCGGAAGGCAGGAAGATTGCTAATAAGCAGAGAGCTACGCCTGTCCAACCATTAATGAGGGCCCCTAAATATGCTGAAAACGTGAAAAGCGGTCCAGGGATGGCTTGGGCAGCTCCATAACCGGCCAGGAATTGTTCATTCGTTACCAGGCCATTTGGAACGACTTCGGCTTGGAGTAGAGGAAGGACAACGTGACCTCCACCAAACACTAATGCGCCTGATCGATAAAATGAGTCAAAAAGACTAAAAACCTGTGAATTCATTTGTGCTGCCAAGAGGGGTAAACCAAAGAGCAGAATAAAAAATACGATAAGGGCAATGGCACCTGTTCGTTTTCTTATTGAGAGGGGCAGGGCTGTATCATCTATGTTTTTGTCTGTGTCTCTAAGTAAAAATACACCGACAAGTCCCCCAATGATTATACCACTGATCTGACCTAGAGCAGATGGTATTAAGAGAGCGAGTATCGCGGCACCAACGGCTAAAGTTGCACGTTCTCTATCTGGCGCTAAAGATTGTGCCATACCAAGCACAGCATTAGCGACGACCGCGACTGCTGCGATTTTCAATCCGTTAATCCATGGACCAGCTGTGGTTGCATCTATTGTGCCTAAACCGAAAGCGAAAAAAGCTAGAAGGAAAGCTGAGGGGAGAGTAAAAGCTGTCCAAGCTGCTAAAGCTCCTGCATAACCTGCTCGGGAGAGGCCGATTGCCAGGCCGACCTGGCTACTTGCTGGTCCTGGTAAGAATTGGCAGAGGGCGACAAGATCTGCATAGGCTTTATCGCTTAGCCATTTTCGTTGATTGACAAATTCTTCTCTGAAATATCCGATATGCGCCACAGGACCTCCAAATGAGGTTAGCCCAAGCCTTAGAAATACGAGAAAAACTTCAAGAAATGAGTGTTTCTGTATGTTTTTAGATTGTGCTGCGGCGTCTTTATCGTTCATTAGTTTGCCTATATCATCGATGTTAGGGTTATTCCATTTTGAGTATATTATTTATGTAATCGTTTTATTACGTGAGAGAAGAAATGCCAGAATGTGCCAGTTTTTCATAGCTCCTTCGTAGGTTGGTCCATGCCATTTTATTTCAGATTGGTGTAAAATGTGAAGTTTTTTATCAGATATGATTGATTGTGCGTTGGTTAGAGTTATGGCTTTAATGATCGGCTTTGGAGCCCATTCATCTTCATTGCCAAAGAATGTTACGTAGATCAGGCCATCATGCTTTGTTATATTCAAGAGTTCGTCTATGAACTCAGGCGGTTGATAGCTGACGCCGTGAGAGACAAGTCGTGCGATGACGAGATCAAAGCATTTTTTGGTTTGTAAATCCTCAAATTTGGTTTGTTGAAAGTCAATATCTTGCAAATTGATATCATCCGGGGGCTGATGAGAATCTATGGCCATAACATAGTCAGCACCAGCTTCTTTAAATTGGCGTGCGATATGACAATTGCGTGCGCCAATATCAAGAACACGTCTGGGGACTTTGTTGGTGAGATATTTGATGGTTGTGAGAAGAGAGTCCATAATGCCTCATTAAATTATTGTCCATCTTGAGAATTACCTCAATTTAGAGTAAAGCAATAGTCCACTCGTTTCAAACTGGAGAACTTTATGAGTATTGGCTTTGGGATTGCTATTTATTTTATTTGCTGGTGGATGGTGTTGTTTACCGTTTTACCCCTGGGTATACGGACACAGGAAGAAGACGGGGAGGTTGCACCAGGTACGGAAGGCGCTGCGCCCAGCGATCCAAAATTGCTTAAAAAGATGATTTTGACAACTGTGATTTCTGCCATTGTATTTGCTGGGATTTATTTCACTTATGAATATAAGTTAATTGATTTAGATAATTTTCCTATTTAGAGGCTGGTATGCCACTTTCACATATCCTGTTGGCTGTCATTGTGACGATGGTTTGGGGTTTTAATTTTGTTGCGATTAAAACTGGCTTACAGGATTTTCCACCGTTTTTGTTTTCCGCTCTTCGCTTCACATTGACTGTCATACCGGTAATTTTTTTGATTGGTGCTCGGGATGCTCCTTGGAGTGTTATCATTGCTGTTGGTCTTGTTCTTGGTGTTGTTAAATTTTCTTTGTTGTTTGTTGGAATTGATATTGGTGTACCAGCGGGGATTGCTTCGGTTGTGTTACAATGTCAGGCCTTTTTTACTGTGTTGTTCGCTGCCGTTTTATTTCGTGAAATGCCAAGTTCGTCAGAGTGGTTGGGGATATTTATTGCCTTTTTAGGTATTGGTCTTATTACACTTACTTTTGAAGAGGTTTCTGTTTTAACAGGTCTGGTGCTTGTCGTGCTTTCTGGTGCGACCTGGGCTGTTTCTAATCTTCTTATGAAAAGCGCTGGTTCTGTGAATATGTTGCGCTTTATTATTTATATGAGCCTTATTCCACCTATTCCTCTTTTTATATTATCCTATAATCTTGAAGGCCCGGATGTCATATTTGGTGCTTTATCAAAGCTTTCTATTTTTAGTGTTGGTTCACTTTTATATGTTGTGTTTCCCGCGACAATTTTTGGTTTTACAGCCTGGGGGTTTTTATTAAAGACATATCCAGCGGCAAAAGTTGCTCCTTTTTCACTTATGGTTCCTGTTTTTGGGATGGTGTTTTCTTCAATTTTCTTAGGAGAAGATTTTGGTGTTTATCGTTTGTTAGGTGTGATTGGGGTGTTAGCTGGGCTTGTGATTATTTTTTCTAAAGAGCTTATGGATAAGGTGTTGCGTAGGTGATGGGTATGGTTGTTGCGGTGCGTTAGGCAAAGCCGTAACGCAGCCAAAATTTTTTATGCTTTATCTGCAATGAATATAAGTGCGAGGCCATTTATGCAGTGTCTTTTTCCTGTAGGTGCCGGGCCATCGTCAAAAACATGTCCGAGGTGGCCTCCGCAGCGTCTGCAATGAACTTCTGTTCTGGTTAAGAAGGCTGAATTATCTTCCTGGGTGCCTATATTATTAGGGATGGCCCTTATGAAACTTGGCCAACCGGTTCCGCTATCATATTTATCTTGGGAACGATAGACAGGTAACTTACAGCCAGCACATTGGTAAACGCCTTTTCTTTTTTCCTTCAATAATGGACTTGTGCCTTCTCGCTCTGTTCCATGTTTTCTTAAAACGGCAAACTGGTTGGGTGTTAAAATTCTTTTCCATTCTTCTTCTGTTTTTTCAATTTCAAACCTTCCCTTGCGAACAAGAGTTTTGTTTTGAGAACGATAGAAATAAAAGCCAGCAGGTAGGGCAGTAGCGCCGAGTAGTCCCATTGATGTTAAGATTAATGTACGACGGCTCATCATTATTTTTTAGCCTTTCTTATGAGTGAGATAACCTTACGGCTTTGAGGCCGTAAGGTTTTGACAAGGTTCGAGGTTTAATTCGGGAGTAACACCTTGTCGATGACATGAATGACACCATTAGATTGTCTTACATCTGCGATCGTTACAGTTGCAGTGCCGCCTTTTTCGTCAGTCAGGTTAATTTTTTCACCTTTAACTGATACAAAAAGTTTACCTCCAGCAACTGTTTTCAAGGTATGTTTGCCATTGCTATCAGCAACCATTTTTTTAATTGCATCACTTAGGGCATTTGCACTGACGACGTGATAGGTCAGGACTTTTACCAGTTGCTTTTTGTTTTCAGGTTTTAATAATGTTTCAACAGTTCCTTTTGGCAATTTAGAGAATGCCTTATTCGTTGGTGCAAAAACCATAAATGGGCCTTTGCCCTGTAGTGTCTTAACCAAACCAGCTGCTTTGACTGCAGCAACTAAAGTTGTGTGGTCCTTAGAATTCACTGCATTCTCGATGATGTTTTTTTGGGGGAACATAGGGGCTCCACCTACCATTACGGTTTCATTGGTCTTTTGTTTGTGCCCTGCTGCAAAAGTAGATGTTGCACCTATTAGGCCGAGTGATACTGCAACAATCGTAAGTATACGAAATTTCATTTTTTCATGTCTCCATTATTTGATAACTGGCCTGGTTATATGCCAAGCTCTCCTAGCAGTATTTCACGAAATTTCATTTTTTCATGTCTCCATTATTTGATAACTGGCCTGGTTATATGCCAAGCTCTCCTAGCAGTTACGCAGGATAGAAAAAAAGGTTTCATTTTTTTTGAATTGAGGGAATTATGTTATAGAGGTGGTTTGTGGGGCACCTCAGTTATGAAGATGAGTAAATGGTATGTATATTTTCCTGCTTTAGTTAAAAAAGTAGTGCCTTCGGATCGACGTTTCTTTTATGAATTCACTTTACTATTTTTAATTAGTAAAAATATAAAGCCAATTATCTAAATTCAAAAATTGTTCTTTACCTATTATCGTGATTCCCATTTCGCCCTGATGTATTGTATTTTAAAGAATAAAACGGTTTGTTATCGATTTTTAAAATTAACATTAGTCAATATTTCAAACTACTCAGACGATTATGAAACCCCTTACCTATAGCCTATCCTAAATTGCACAGCAATTGGAACGTTTCTGGGGGAGTGTACACCTAAAAAAACGGGGCAGCCAATGGCTACCCCGTTCTTCATAACATTTTCTTCGTAGAGCAGAATTAAACGCTGTAGTATAGGTCAAACTCAACTGGGTGAGGAGTTTGTTCGTAGCGCTCATTTTCTTCTTCTTTAAGCTCGATGTATGCGTCGATCTGATCATCAGAGAATACACCGCCAGCTTTCAAGAATTCGCGGTCAGTTTTCAGGCTTTCTAGTGCTTCACGTAGAGAACCACAAACTGTTGGAACACCTGCAAGCTCTTCTGGTGGAAGCTCATAAAGGTCTTTGTCCATTGGATCACCAGGGTGAATCTTGTTTGTGATACCGTCAAGGCCAGCCATAAGCATAGCAGAGAATGCCAGGTATGGGTTAGCTGTTGGATCTGGGAAGCGAACCTCTACGCGTTTTCCTTTTGGAGATGGAGAGAAAGGAATACGGCAAGATGCTGAACGGTTACGGGCTGAGTACGCTAGAAGTACTGGTGCTTCGTAGCCTGGAACAAGACGCTTGTAAGAGTTTGTTGATGGGTTTGTGAACGCGTTTAGAGCTTTCGCGTGTTTGATGATACCACCGATATAGTACAAGCACTCTTCAGAAAGATCAGCATATTGGTTACCAGCGAAAACTGGCTGACCGTCTTTCCAGATTGACTGGTGACAATGCATGCCTGTTCCGTTATCACCATAAACTGGCTTAGGCATGAATGTTGCTGACTTTCCGTAAGCGTGTGCTACGTTATGAACTACGTATTTGTAGATCTGAAGCTTGTCAGCGATACGTGTAAGTGTATCGAATTTGATACCAAGCTCGTGCTGAGCTGCGCCCACTTCGTGGTGGTGTTTCTCAACAGTTACGCCCATTTCAGTCATAACTGATAGCATTTCAGAACGGATGTCCTGGCCAGAGTCGATTGGGTTTACTGGGAAGTAACCACCTTTTGTACGAGGACGGTGACCTAGGTTGCCCATCTCATACTCAGTGTCTGTGTTTGATGGAAGCTCTGAACAATCAAGTTTGAAGCTTGTGTTGTATGGATCAGCTTTAAAACGAACATCATCGAAAATAAAGAACTCAGCTTCAGGACCGAACGTAGTCGTATCACCGATACCTGTTGAGTTTAGATAAGCTTCAGCTCTTTTTGCTGTCATACGAGGGTCACGTGCATAGCCTTCGCCAGTTAATGGCTCAAGGATGTCACAGAAGATTGCCATTGTAGACTGTGCATAGAATGGATCCATGTAAGCCGTTTCAATGTCAGGCATCAAAGTCATGTCTGACTCGTTAATTGCTTTCCAACCTGCGATTGAAGACCCGTCAAACATCACGCCATTTGTGAAAACATCTTCGTCAACAATTGAAGTATCCAAAGTCACGTGTTGCATTTTACCACGTGGATCAGAGAAACGAAGATCTACGAATTTGATGTCATCTTCTTTAAGTTTGCTAATTACTGCACTAGCGTCTGCCATTTTTTATCTTACTCCCCTCATATTCGAGTTTAGATGGGTTTTACAAAAAAATACTCTTAATAATACCAAAAAGTTTCTATCAAACAGCTTCGTATTTTAAAAGTAGTATTTCTAAAAAAATGAGAAAATAGTTCATCTTATGCATATTTTTATATTGCTTCAGAACCTGTCTCACCTGTACGAATGCGGATTGCTTCTTCTACGTTGTATACAAATATTTTACCGTCTCCAATTCGCCCTGTTTTTGCTGAGTTTTGAATTGTTTCAACGGCTTTATCCGCTAAATCATCATTGATCACAATCTCAACTTTTACTTTAGGTAAAAAGTCAACAACATATTCAGCACCGCGGTAAAGTTCGGTGTGTCCTTTCTGGCGACCAAAACCTTTTGCTTCTGTGACTGTGATGCCTTGTAAACCAATTTCTTGAAGAGCTTCTTTCACTTCATCAAGCTTAAATGGTTTTATTATTGCCTCTATTTTCTTCATGTTTGTCTTGCCTTGCTTGCGAGTTGTTCGTTCTCTTGGCGGCTTATCTCTTTTACTAGGTTGTAACACTGATTAAGCATAGCTTGTGCCAAGATTGAAAATTTGTTGTAAAGTTCTTTTTTATCAATGCGTTAAGTTGTTTTTGGTTTTCTGTCATATATATGGCCTCAATAATATTAGCACAAAATATAGACATCAAGTCTATTATTTAGGCATAAAATTGGGTTGCCCATGCATTTATTGATAAAAAAATAGGCTTGTTTTTTGAAAAGAGATAAAAATTTCATCATCAATTTTGTAAATTTACGCTCGCAATTTATTTCAAAGAATAGCAAAACATCGTGTGAGTTTTTAAAAAACAATCTCAATAAGGAAGCATTATGCAGGTTATCAGCCTTGATCATTTGGTTTTAACAGTTGCATCAATTGAAGAGAGTTGCAAATTTTATTCTCAGTTTGGTATGACCAGAGAGGTTTTTGCTGGGGGCAGAGTTGCTCTAAAATTTGGTGGACAAAAGATAAACCTTCATGAGGTGGGTAAAGAGTTTGAACCAAAAGCTCAGCTTCCAACAGCAGGGTCTGCAGACTTATGTTTTATTGTTGATGATCTACAAAGCACTGTGGAGCATTTAAATACATTGAAAATTGAAATTATTGAAGGTCCTATAGCACGCACAGGTGCTTGTGGGGCTATTGTTTCTATTTACATTCGCGATCCAGATGGGAACCTTTTGGAATTTAGCGAATATCAAAAAGACTGAATGATGTAATGAACAAAACTACAAATTGCGAACTTTTAACCAATCAACAAATGAAACAGGCTGATAAGCTTGCTGAAGAGAGTGGTATCTCCAGTATGGATCTGATGGAGCGGGCAGGTCTTGGTGTTGTATCTTATATTCTGTCTTCTTACAGCCATTTCAATAAAGTGCTGGTGATGTGCGGTCCGGGCAATAATGGTGGAGATGGTTTTGTTATTGCCCGGCAGCTCATTGATGTTGGGCGTGATGTTGAAATTTTTCTTTATGGTGAAATTGATGATTTGTCAGGCGATGCCCTGGCTATGGCATTAAGGTGGGAAGGTGCTACTCATTCACTTACATCAAAAAATTTAAAAGCTTCTCTCGATAAGACTTCAGGTGATTTGTTGGTGGTTGATGCGCTGTTTGGCGCTGGGTTAAATAAAAAGATCGAAGGAGATTTACCTCAATGTATTGAAATGCTTAATCTTCATGATAACCAGATTATATCAGTTGATATTCCAAGTGGTATTGATGGAAATAGCGGGGCTATATTAGGGCCTGCGATTCAAGCTGATATGACAGTTACCTTTTTTCGTTATAAGCCTGGGCATTTGCTTTATCCTGGGCGTGGATTATGTGGTGATATTAGGCTTGTTGATATCGGAATTCCAGAAGATGTTTTAGAGAAAATTTCCTCTGATTATGCCATCAATGATCTTCCATTCTGGATAGATCATTTTCCTGTTCCTGATGAGAGAACACATAAATATAAACGCGGTCATGGCGTGGTGATATCAGGTCCTCAAAGCCAGACAGGGGCTTCAAGACTTGGGGCTCGTGGTGCCTTAAGGGTTGGTGCTGGTCTGGTGACGGTTTTTTGTCCAGAGGATGCACTGTTGGTCCATGCCTGTCATCTTACTTCGATTATGGTTCAGTCTTTTAAGACATCAGATGACCTTGAGACTTTACTTAAAGATAAAAGGAAAAATGTTGTTCTTATTGGACCAAATTCTGGTGTAGGGAAGTATACGAAAGATAATGTTGTCAAATGCCTAGATTCTGGAGCTGATGTTGTGCTTGATGCGGACGCTTTGACAAGTTATGCGGATGAGCCTAATCGTTTGGTTGAGCTTGTGCATAAAAGGAAAGATCGCTTTGTTGTTATGACACCCCATGAAGGAGAGTTTTCTAGACTTTTTGGAGTTTTATTCGATGATGAACAGAAAACGGCTTCAAAACTTGATAAAGCAAAGCGTGCGGCTCAGTTGATGGGAGCAATTGTTATATATAAGGGGGCTGATACTGTTATCGCCTGTCCAGATGGGCGTGTCGCTATAAATCATAATGCACCAGCATATCTTGCAACAGCCGGATCTGGTGATGTTCTTGCTGGAATTATAACAGGACTGATTGCACAAGAGGTGCCTGCTTATGAAGCTTGTTGTATTGCTGTCTGGATGCATGGGGATGCGGCTAATATGTTTGGTCCAGGATTGATTGCTGAAGATTTGCCTGAAATATTGCCAGATGTTATATCTAGAATAGTTGAGCATAATCAATAATATAGGTTGATTTGTGCTGGCTATTTAAGCAAAACATATTTTCAACTAATTCGAAGTTGATTATGATAATAAAATAGAATCTGCTTCATGTGATTTTAATTATTGAAAAATTCGAATAATATTATTCTAATATGATATTCTAGATTGAAGAAAAAGGCCTTTTTGGATTTATGGTGATGTTAAATCAAAGATTCTTATTGGGTGCATTTATAGGTTTTGCCTTGATTTGGGCGCCTCAAGTTTTTGCTTCGAATGCTTTATTAACTGCACAGGAAGCTGGAACAGCGTTATTACATGGAAATTATGATAAAGCCGTTGAGCTGTATAATCAGGTTTTAAAGGATAAGAGGCTTCCAATTATCCAAAAGGCTAGCTCATATAATGACCAAGGGGTAGCGTATTGGCGTTTAGGAAAATTAAAGGAAGCTGTAAATAATTTTAATCAGGCTGTCACTTTATATCCCGAACTGGCCTCAGCTTACAATAATCGAGGTAATATTCTCGTTGAATTAAAATATCCTGGTGAGGCTATAAAAGATTTTGATCGCGCGATTTTATTATCTCCATCTTATGGTGCCGCTTACAGTAATCGTGCAAATGCTTATTATTCTGTTGGCAAGTTTGAGGAGGCTTTGAAGGATTTTGATAAAGCTATCACATTAATGCCTACGAACTCAGTTCCTTTTAGTGGCCGAGGAACTGTCAAGAAAAGCCTTGATCAGAATTATGCGAGTATCCGTGATTTCAGTCACGCAATTTCTCTTAATCGTTCTTATTCTAAATCTTATTTAAATCGCTCAAATGCCTATAGTCGTTTAGGCAAATATACCGAAGCTATCAAAGATTTATCCAGAGCTATTGAGAATGATTCTTCTAATGCTGAGTTATATTTAAAACGTGGTTTGGCACGTATGAAGAAAAAACAATATAACAGTGCGATTAAAGATTATAATAAGGCCATAAAACTTAAACCTGAATTTGCCCTTGCATTTGCTGAACGGGGAAAAGCACAGGCGCAACGCAAAAGATATGATAAAGCCTTTGTTGATTTTACGAAGGCAGAGAATTTGGACAATAGCCTTCCTGAAATCTTTATGTATCAAGCAGAGGCATTTGTAGCTACTCAGAACCTTGAAAATGCACTTGAGGCCTCGAACAAAGCGATTGAGATGGACAAGGAAAACTCGAACGCTTTTTTCACAAGAGCTTCTGTTCATGAAGCAATGGGTGCATCAGACAAAGCTTTTTCAGATTATAAGAAATCAGCAGACCTTAGTAAAAATAGCTATAAAAGTATGGCTGCACTTTCAAGGTTTTCCGGGAAGGGGCTATATAAGGAAGGTCAGGATTTTGGAGCCACTCTTTCTGGATGGACGATTAAGCAAAGGCTAGATGGTAAATATGTTGTTGTTCATCCGAGTTATCCTAAAATCCAGTTGAAACTGGAAATGTATGGTAAGGGTAAACCGAGGTTATTAGAGCATTCTCTTTTGAAAGATCTTTATAGAGGTCTTGTCTTATTAAGGTATTATGCCGGTGAGTCCAAATATGGTTCCGTTGAGTATATTGCGAT
The DNA here is from genome assembly GCA_965263345.1 of Methyloligellaceae bacterium. Taxonomy (GTDB): domain Bacteria; phylum Pseudomonadota; class Alphaproteobacteria; order Rhizobiales; family CBDHHC01; genus CBDHHC01. The sequence continues at coordinate 846,626 of CBDHHC010000024.1, read as the reverse complement.
TATTGATGTCCACAGGCACAAGGTGAGAAGCATAGAGCCTTTTGTTATTGCTGGGAAAGAAGCTTCGTGGTCCTGGAAAGATGGAACACTTACGGTTACAGATCCAACAGGCATTGAGAATAAGCTTGCCTTAAGGAAACCAAAGCCCAAACGTCCAGTTTATGCAGAAGATGGCGCTGATTGGTGGGATGAGAATGGTTCTTTCTGGTCAAACAAACCTAGACGTCGCTCCAAGAATAGACGTCGGCGCAGGAGAAGAAGTTTCTTTGAATCTTTGTTCAATTAGAAGAAAAATTATGAGATTTGCCTGAAAATCGGCCATTTTAACCTTATCATTGAAATTAATCATGGTCATTTTTTCTATGGTCTATTTATTGTTATATATGCATTTTTGATTGGATGAAATGTGTGATACGTGGTATTAGAATAAGTTAAATGCAGTCAAAAAAATAACATTAATTGGATGTTCTTCTCGGATCTTTGTTTTTTAATTTACCAGTATAAGCCTAAGTCATATGACATTAAAGTTCTGGGTATGTTGTAACGTAAGGCAAGTTTTGTGAACCATAAATCTAAGCGGCCCAAAACAAGCATGCCTCCTCAAAGGCAAAGTGGTTCCACATCACATTTGGATAGTGGGAACTATTCTGCTCCTATGGATTCAGGTATGCCATCTCAGAACAGCCAAGGTTCGCCACAATCTTTTAGCTTGGCAGTTGATGCGCATCTTCAGAATTCAACAAAAGTTCCGCCAGGCTCCGCAGGGGATGTTGATGCTATTGCAGATGCGTTGAATAATCTTTCTTCAGAATTTGATGCGATGGAGCGTGCTGGTAAGATTTTGGCCGATCCTCCTGAGAAACTTGATGATCTTGTGGTTGCCGATATGTATACGCCGTTAAGCCAATTACCGGCTTCTCAACGTAAATTAGCAAAGCATGTTCCCGACCAGCCAGCAGAAGAGGGCTATGGAGTTCGGCAAGAGACTTTTGTTAATCCTTCAGTTATTTTGCATGAAAATGAGGCACGTGTTCGTGAGACTTTGAATGTAAACGGGGCTCAAAAAAGAATTCCACCTTCTGCAAAAATCGACGAGAGTTTGCTTGAGAAAACACAGCCTCAACTCAATGGTAGTCAGGTTAATGATCTCCAGAGCGATAGCACAAATCGTTTCCAGAACACTCCGGAGGTGAGCTCTCAATCTAAAGTTGCGCCAATTAAGGCTGAGGTCAGGGCCTCAACGCCAACTGAGAAACTCAATTTAGTAAAACCTAAAGCTCAAATATCTGAGCAGATACAACCAAAAATTATTAATAAACCTTCGCCAGAAAATATATTGAGTTCCTCAAACTCTGAAAGTCAAAAGTTTTTTGATAATTTAGCTGATGACAGTTCTGACTTTTTATCACAATTAATGCCTAAATCAGATGCTTATAGTGTTAGCCGGGATAAGAAAGAGGTTACTGAGAAACCTAAAAAGGCTATCTCTCGAGAAGACCTGAAGGCAATTTATCAATCTCAAAGAGATACTAGAAAGACTTCTCAGACTGTTGAGAAAAAGAAAATTGTTAAGCCTGTTTTAAAACAGAGCGAGGAACAGGGTTTTTTGAGTTCTACAGACAGTTTCTTGTCTGGTTTAGACAAGTCTGATACCTCTAGTGGGGCAGATAGTAGCTCAGCGGGGGGTTATTTAGCCGGGTTAGCGAGTGATATCAAAAAAGATAACCCTTTAGAACAGGAGCCTGCGAATAACATTCCTATCGGTTCTGAATTATTTGATCGATATAATAGTTCTAACCTTCTTAGTTCAGAGCCCGAGCCGCAGCCGCAAGTTCAACCTCAGCCACAGCTTCAGCCACAGCCGTATGTTCAACCTAAAACAAAACTTATCCCAGAACCTGTGATCATAAATAGCGACGATAATAATCTGGGTAATAGTCCTATTTGGCATTCAGAGTCGATCAGTCCTGCTGCTAGAGCTTACAGAGATCGACATTTTCAAGATAATATTCTGCCTGATCCTACAGGGCAGGTTCAACTTCCACCTGTCGCGCAAAATTCACCACAATATCAACCTCAACCAATACCTCAGCAAACACCTCCTAATATATTTGATAGTTTAATGGAGACGAATGAAGCGCACCATAACACATTAGAAAAAACGACTAGCAAGCCGAACAAACCTAAGAAAGCAAAAAGAGCGCAACGTCCTCAATCTGGCGGTCAAACGCAAATTGGTATTCATGATATCTCAAGACGTCTGAAGATTCATAAATATTTTGGTAAGTTCCAATTGGCTTCATTTTTGTCATCAACAATTGCAATTGGCATTATGGGCAGCCAATTCAAGTATGATCGTTTGCAAGATAGTTATAAGCCTGAGATGAACGAGATTTTTCTTGCAGGGGCATGTATTCTCTTTATCTCATTAATTGTTTGGCTGATCAGAAGGGTTAAGCCTAAAGAATATTTAATTGATGAGTGGCTAGCTGAAGATATGGTTGTCTTTGAGAAGCATGCTCTTGAAATGCTTGAATTGCCCAAATACCAGCTTCTTCTTGATCCTATCGTTATGAGTGGATTTCCTGATTTGGATAATCTTGGTATGGCATATCGTAAAGGGTTTTATGGTAATGATCATATCCTTCGTTATACTCCTCGTTCGTTGACTGCTATGTGTTTTCGTCAGGATAAAATTATGTTCTATCAGGGCGCTTTAGATTTAACGACAGGTAAGCTGGTTTATGAAACCATTCGAGAGTTTTTCTATACTGATATCTCGAAGATCGGTGTTACTAAGGTGAGAGTTCGACGAGCTTTCTTTTCTTTATCCAGGTTGAGGAATTTGTTTTTGCCCTGGCGCTGGTATTTTGTTGAACGTTTTATTCGTATGCTTAACAGGCAACCGATAGATGAGGCTGCTGATAATACCAAGGAAGCCTTTCAAATCATATTGAAAGATGGGACGCATTTAGAGCTTGTTATGAGTGACTCTCGTATTCTTAATCATCGTGCCTTTGAGGATATTCCAATGAGTACTGATGAGAAAGTTATTCGAGCAATCCAGGAATTTGTGGTTGTGCGTAAGAATGCGCAACTTAGAGGGATATGATTTGCTTTCGATATGATGCGTTTAAGCTGTCATCTGAGTAGGGCTTTCTTCAAGCTGGTATTCTGATTTTATAAACCAGGTTTCTAATCTGCCAATTCCCTTAATTTCATTTGTTCCATTGGATTCGAATTCATAAGATTTGGGTAAATCATCTTTTATACTTTGGGAAATGTGGATTTTTCCTGCCTTACCATGGCTTTCTAGTCTCGATGCAAAGTTGACTGTATGACCCCAGACATCGTAGGAGAATTTTTTGCTGCCAATGACGCCTGCCATTAATGGTCCGACATGGATGCCAATCCTTAGCTCTAAATCTACATTATGTTTGTGTGAAAGTTCTTCGATGACCTGTTGCATTTCGAGGGCCATTTTTATGGTTTTTTCTGTTTGTTCATCGATTGCGTTTGGCAAGCCAGCGACGAGCATATAAGCATCTCCAATGGTTTTGATTTTTTCCAGGCCATATTTATCTGCTAATTGGTCGAAATGGCTGAAAATGTCATTTAGAAGGGTGAGCAGATCTGTTGGTGGTAGCGTTTTTGACAAGGTTGTAAAACCCACCAGGTCTGAGAAGAGGACAGTTACTTTGTCATAGTTGTCTGCAATGATTTTGTTTGGGTTTTCTTTTAATCGGTCTGCTATTATATCGGGTAATATATTGCGGAGCAGGTAATCATTTTGTGCTTCTGCTGAGTTTACTAGTTGGAAGGCATAAAGCGTGATGATTGAAATCATGACAAATGTTGTAATTACAGAGGATACATAGAGATTTGCGAGCAAAACTTCATCGGCTTGGATGGTGGCTGCTTCAGGGGGGAAGAGAAACCATGCTAAAAGGTGGCAAACAAATCCTGCAAGTACTGCGATAAATATAATTCTTACTCTGGAGAAGTCGCAAATAAGAAAGGGTAAAGCTGCGCCTATGATATAATTGATTTGAATACCTGAATTTCTTCCAAGACTACTCACGAGATAGAACAACAATACATATTCTGTTATCGCGATCAGTATGGCACCGTAATAGTCATTGTGACGGTGTAACAAGGGGACAAATAGTGCGACAGCACTGATAAAGATATTGGTTAAAATGACATATTTAAACTTTTCGAAATCTGCGACGGCATAAAGTAACGCATAATGAAGTGAGGCGAAAAAAATCAGATAGGCCATTATATTACAGAGCATCAGCCTGCGTTTGGTTTTTTTATCATAGCCATCTGTCCCGGCTTCCAATGCTCTTATAAACCAGCCATTTTTGATGCGATCAAATAGACTGACCTTTTCAATATCACTTTGTAATGACATGACGTCATCCCTTAATTTTTGAGTATTTTTGCAGCACATCCATAATGCATAGATTACACAATATTGCGTTCATTTATTCCCTTAAAAATACAGCTTTATGGGGAATTGTTAAAATAATTTATATGAATAAAAACAAAACACCCCCTTAATATTAAGGAGGTGAGTTGTGAAGTCTTTGATTTCTATCGGAAATATCGGTTGGGGTTCTTATCTCCAGTAGTATGCTTTTCCGTGGAGGCAACGCTTATATTTTTTCCACCAGTATTTGTTTCCAGTTGCGTGGTAATTTCTTTTGAATTTCCAGCAGCCTTTGTAGCCGTGACCATAGCCATAACCGTGCTTGTAGTAACGGGAGCCATAGTATTTTTTATACCCCCAGTGTCTTCCACCATAGTAGCGTTTTTTGTGGAAGAACTTTTTGCCATAGAATTTCTTTCCGTGGAATTTCTTACCATGGAAGTGTCTTTTACCACCCGCATCTGCATTTGAAACCATTGGAGCGGCTGCAAATAAAACCAGAGCAATCGCAAGCATTAATTTTTTAATCATATCAAATTTCCTTTTGTTAAAAACTCACAACCAGTGTTGTTGTGTAACCAGGAAATAGAGATGTTTTTGCCTTACTGTAGTGACGCGTATCACAAAAGTGTGTTTCATTAAAAAAAAATGTTTTTTAGGCTTTTTTATTTTAGTGCGTCTTCTAAGGCTGATGATATTTTGCGATCTGCTCTTAAGCTTGGGACAACATAAGCGATAAAGAAAAAGAATGTCGGGATGGCTGCTAGGATATCAACGATGAGCAGGGGACTGAGTTGTTTGATATCCTGAATAAGGGTCAGAATGTAGAATAATCCCAGAAAGCCACCCAGCATAAACATATAGCTGTATTTGATAGCCCAGGAAAACCGGCCTTTGTTTTCGAAATAGAATTTTCCTTCACGGGTAAAGACATAACTGTCTTCCGACAAGGAGAGGTTTTTACGGATTTCTTCTTCAATATGGTTGAGGTAGCGGTAGTTGCGGATGATGGCGACGGTGCGGTGATATAGGCCGACCATCAGATAGAGGATGACAATCAGGAAGATGATCTGGATCAGGGCTGGGAGGAACTGGGTGACGGATTTGACAAAAAACGGATCATTGCCGGCTTCAACATAAGACAAGAGCAGTTTTGTGATGATCTGATTGGAGCCATCAGGGTGCAAGGTGAGCAGGGCGGCGCTTGCGACAACAGCTATGAGGATCAAGAAGGTGCGGTTGCGCTGGTCCCAATATTTATGTGTGAGTTCAAAGGTTTTTTGATAATGATCTGCCAGAACTTCGAGATTTGTGCTCATGATTTGCCCCCGCCTGTTTTTGTTATTTAACGTGCAATATTGCGGGGTAATTTGGCGAGAGTAAGTCGGAGTAGAGAATAATTTTGTAAGATAAGGCGTATTTTTTAATTATTATTTTTTCAGTGATAATGAGGTATATTTACACTGGCCATATAAAGGATTTGATAGGGAAGAACGGGAAGCTAAGTTATGAATAAATTAATACTATGTTTTATTCCATTATAAAGTTCAAGCTTGCTCTTGGGATTTCATCATTTCCTAGATACTCCTAGCGATATTGGTAAATTGATTGGTATTTAAAACCTCATCGTGTAGCCAAAAGTCCGTTCGAAAGGAGCATCCTGATAAGAGTTATCCCGAGGCAAAACCTGGTTTCATATAGATCTAAGAGCTTCTAATTGGGACTCAGAGTTAGAGTGAGCATTGGGAAAATTTTAAAAAGAGTTCTGTGGTAAGGAAGCTATCATAAGCGAAATATCTAAGAGAATCAAAGATAATTCTAACAATTATTGTAGCACATCATAATGGACCTTTCCCAGCATTGATATTTCAACGTGACTTCATTGAATTTATTTATCAAATTGGTGCTAGACTGGATGTTGATATTTATGATTTTAAAGAATAATTACCTTAAGCAGGTCTGATATTGAAAGCCTGAACTAGTTCAAAGCCTTACAATTCTATAAATTTATCGAAAAGGGAAGGTTAAAACACTACCAGCATGATACTTGGTGAGAATATTATCAAGAACTGTCCCGGTGAAGGCGGATAGGGTGCGTTAGTTCAAGCGTAATACTAATCACATATCCAACGGTGCGTTACAGGCTTTGCCTAACGCACCCTACGAATTGCAAATACTGCATGATTTATATGTGAAGTCGGATGAATATTTATCCCGACCAGCGGTTAAGAGATCTTGCGTATAGGCTTTGTACATTTACAGACGGTCTTTTTCTTCCCCAGATTGCAGATAATATGCGGGGTCAAGTCCCTTGGATTGCTTGCAAGACAAGGGGTTATGGGCGGGGATAAATGCAGCCTGTTTTGTGGTGGTTTGCCCCTACCCACCCGCTTCGCGGGCGTACTTCCCCCCTCAAGCTTGCGGGGGCAGAAAGAGGGTGTGCTATACTCGCGTTAGGAGATACTCATCTCATCCATGCATAAGCCAATGACATGATGCTATCTGCACGTGTCTGTGTAATGCTTAGTGTCAGCAGGGTGAACGCTAGGACGAGCAATGCTGTGTTACGTACCCATTTTGATATCAATGTCAAATATGGTTTTTCAGGACACCATGTAAATTCATCTTTCATCAGACTTGCCTCATGTAAAATTTAATGTTGCGATAAGTGTTAATGGTTCTGTCGTTGTGGCGGAGGAGAAGGTTCAATTGGTTTTTGGGAAGAGGGGGGGCTGAAGGAATGTGGCACTTTTCTTCCCTGAATTGTAAAGGGGGGACGTCCATTGGATTACTTGCAAGACAAGGGGATGGGGTTTAATGCGGCAGGCTCTGTGCTTGACGATAGGTTGCTCCCCCTACCCACCCGCTTTGCGAGCGTACTTCCCCCACAAGCTTTGCGTCTTGCAGGGGCAGAAAGGGGGGTGCTAAACTGCAAGCTTAAGGAACCGATTTCACATATACCTTATTGTTATTCCCTTCATTGGACTCGGGCTGGATGTTGCTTGCGTCGGCTTTTACGAAGAAGCGGTATTTGCCTTTTCGGAATTTTAGGTTGCTGAAAAATTTTAGTTTATGGGTAAAGCTTTGGCCTGGTTTTAGGCGTGGGACTTTGACTGTGGCGCGGTTTGGGAAGAGTGGGTTTTCGTAGGGGGCTGCAAGTGCTGGGTTTGGATCTGGGCAGGAGCCGCCGCCTATTCTTTTGCAACGGATGGTGACATAGACGCGTTTTGATGTTGATGCGCCGATATTTGCGACTTTGACCACGCCATTGTTTACGTTAAATTTTGGAGTGAGGTCTGGCAGGCCTTTGGCTTGTGCTGATACTGAGACTGCGAACAGGGCCATGCTGGCTGCGAATAGCATTTTTTTAGTTAACATTTTTCTTCCTTACGATTTGATTGTGGTGGGTCTGTCGTTAAGGGAAGGAGAAAGGTTCAATTTAATTTTGTTTTCACCCCCATCTCCCTTTCTTTGCAAGGGACCTTCCCCCCTCAAGGAGGAAGAAAGAGATTGTGCCATTGTCGTCTTCAGATTTGAGTAAGGTTAATCCACCTTCTCTTTGCCTACGTATAAAATTAAAAAGGAAAAGTTTATGAATATTTCGACGATTTTGGTTTGGGGTTTTGGAATTGCTTTGGTTGGTCTGATTGGATGGATTGGGGCGAGCCTTTATGTGGTTTGGGATATTGAAGAGCCTAAATATCAGGTTGTTAAGAGGACAGAAACTTATGAAATCCGACGATATGAGCCTTATTTGATTGCTGAGGTTGATATGACCAGTACGGATGCGGCGTTTCCTGTATTGGCGAAATATATTTTTGGGGACAATCAGACCAAAAGTCAGATTAAGATGACGGCACCTGTGGTGACAGATAACAAGGGGAAAGCTGAAGATATTGGTATGACAGCGCCTGTGTTTATTGAGCGGGAATGCAAAAGATGTGATGTCTTTTGTGATGCCTGGTCGGTATACGCTTGAGACGCTGCCAGAGCCGAATGATAAGCGTATTCGGATTAAACAAATGCCAGCACGTATGATTGCTGTGTTGTCTTATTCGTGGTCACAGTCTGAAAGACGGTTTGGGGACAATGCTGAGGTATTGAAACAGAAATTGGTTGAAGATGGGGTTAAAATTATCTCACAACCATATTTTGCGGGGTATAATCCGCCGTTTACATTTCCTCCTCTTATTCGAAATGAAGTCTGGATTGAGGTTGAGGGCCCGGTGATTTAACTCTTTGTTGACTATAAATAGACAAGATATTTTTTCCTAGGAAAAAAAGCCTTGACACCGTGACGGTAGTTTGCTATAGTTATGGCATAATCGAGAGAATTCCAGGAAAAATTGGTTTTTGGCTTTTTGTCGATCTTAAAATAGTTTTATCGGTTTTTCATAAAGAGCATCAATGATATTTTGATAATCCTTATGAACGGCTACATAGTTTGGCCCCCAAAAATTCTCATCTTGAAATTCATACTCTTTAAAAGCAACGCCTTTTGGATATAGTTTGCCAATAGCATAATGTTCTAAGAGTTCATAAAAGTCATGTAAAAGAAATTTTGTTTTTATATTGGCCATACCATATTCAAATTGGATTAGCTTTATTTTCTCGGCTTTTAAAGTCTCTTTTAGTCCTTTAAGGACAAATGGATCATTTCCTTCAGTGTCAATTTTTAAAAAATCAATATTCTTAATCTGTTTTTGAGTAACATATGTGTCACCAGATTTAAGTTCTGCTTCGAATGTTGTCTGGTAAGATGCATCTAATGAATTTTTAAATTCAGGGGGAATGATTGTTGTTCGTCCTGAATTTTGTGAGTGAATAAAAGCCGTCTGTTTTGTATTTTGATCTGATAATCCAAAATTATTAAGGTGAATATCCGGGTACTTTGAGAGTCTTTCTTTAGCTTGATCAAAAACAGGTTTATTAATTTCAAAGCTATGAAATTCTGCACTTGGTATTTCTTTTTTTGCGATTGTTGTCCAATTACCAATATTGCAACCAACATCGAATATAATTTTAAAATTAAAAGAGGCGCATTTTTTTAAGAGCCAATGCTCGCCATTGCGTTCAAATTTATAGTCTCGATTCTCAAACCTACGTAAGTAGTTATAACTTTGTCTTGCGAGCAGACGAAAGAAAGGGTTTTGCCTATGTTGGGCAACGAATTTTCTCATAGATATCCTATTTTGAATTCATAGATTTATTTTCTTCTAGTTTACTAATTGGACGCTATAAAAAACGTCAGCAATAGTCAAACAGAATAGGCAAATCTTTGCTTTAAAATTTCTTAATATATTTAAGGAGTTATGATCTTTATATGCTTTTCATAATTACAAAATTAATCCAGTTTGCAAGCCAAAACATATACATTCGATGCATAACATTGTTATATGTTAGATGGATCGTGGCTTGAAGCGCGCGGAAAACGACAAAGAGCCACGCCATGATAACGGCAAACTGGCTTTCAATATTACAATGCAACATATAATATTCCCACAGCAAAGAACAACATTGGTATTTCAAATAAATTGTTATAGACTCGTGTTGTTTTGATGACCTGTTCTGGACTCGCATCAGTCGATAATAACTTCGTTTGACTTCATGCTTCATAACGCTGGATTGCGTGTTGTCAGGGTGATTATGGATGATAAAAATGAGTAGAACGAAAGCAAACATTGGATAGAGCATTTTAATGTCCTTTTATTTTTTGAGATCATAATGGTATTTTATTTATGTTAAAGAGCAGGCTGGGTTGAACTTCTAATGTGTGATGAAGGTTTGTTTGCAACCAAAGATTTTGATCCAATACAATTGATGAGATTATGGAAATATTTTTTGACCAGGCTTAAGAATATTAAGGAATACCAGCGTTTTTTATGAGTTTTTGTTTTTAACAGTGAATCCACAATTTTCATAGGACAGGGTTATGTCTTGCGATTAAAAATCATATTAGAGCGCAAAATTTCTGGCTTTCGTAATATAGAACAGTCGTTTGTGTATTTTTAATGTTATTTTTTGTTTACCTGCAACTTAGGGTAGGCAAGTAAATTTATAAAAAGAAAAATAATAAAAATGCAATATAGAAAAGATATTGATGGGTTAAGAGCCCTTGCTGTTATAGCAGTTGTTCTGTTTCATTTTGATATTAAGGATCTTGCCAGAGGTGGTTTTGTTGGCGTTGATATATTTTTTGTAATATCAGGTTTTTTAATTACGAAAATTATATACAATGATTTAGCCAAAACGTTTTATAATTTTTATAACCGACGCATCAGGCGTATTTTTCCTGCGCTGTTTTGCCTGTATTTTTTCGTTCTTTTATATGCCCTGCCTGTGCCGTTGTCCTCAGATGTAAGCTTTATTAATAATGGACTTTTAGCATCGTTATTTTTTTCGTCGAATATATATTTTTATACATTAGGAGGGTATTTTGGTCCAGAACTTGAGCAAAACCCTCTTTTGCATACATGGTCACTTTCAGTCGAAGAACAATTTTATATATTTTTTCCAGTCATTCTTTTGATTTTATATAAAGTCGGAACATTTCATGGTCGCTTCAATGCTGCTTATAATGATAGCCAGTTTGATTTCCGGTATATGGATTTTAAATATAGATAAGGATGCTGCATTTTATTTATTACCTTTTAGGGCCTGGGAGTTACTTGTTGGATCATTGTTAGCTATAGGGAAAATACCTTCGATTAAGTCGCAAAAGGTGGCAGAAATTTTTGGGGTTATTGGGTTTGTTATGCTTATTTGTAGCATTACTATTTTTACGCCTAAAAATCATTTTCCAGGTTTTCTAGCTATAGTTCCGTGCTTAAGCAGGTTATTTATTCTGCAACCGATTGAGACCTATGTTTCAAAGTTTTTTTCAAATGAGAAATTACGGTTTGTAGGGTTAGTGTCCTATTCCTTTTATTTATGGCACTGGCCAGTATTAGTAATATACAAAAATAATTTTTCAGACTTTTCTATGTTGATTAGAGTTGTTTTGATTTTGTTCAGCCTCGCTGTTTTATCCTGGAAGTATATTGAAGCTCCGTTTAGAAATCAGACATTTCAATTCACATCGCGCAAAACAGTAATGCTTGGATTTTGTACTACAATTGTCTTGGTGATTGCATCTAATTCTTTGAATACATTTAGTAGTTATATCTGGAATGAAAATAAATCAGTAACCTTATGCTTGGGTACCTTAAATATTTTGAAAAAACACATTATTGGAGGCCTGATTCTTGTTTTGTTTACACTCGTAATGATATTAGTGAATTCTCACAAAATGAGTGTTTGAAAAAAGATAACAAAAAGAAAAACTATCTTTTATTTGGAGATAGCCATGCCGCTCATATATGGTTTGCATTAAATGAGAACAATAAGGACATTCATTTTTTACAGGCTACGGGTGCAGGGTGTATGCCACTTTTAGAGAAGAAATTTCTTATTAATCAAAGATGTAGACAGTTAACGGATTTTATATTTGATGATTATTTGCAGAACAATCGTTTGTCAGGGATTGTCCTTGCTGCAAGATGGAATAAAAAGCATATACAAAACTTGCTGACCACGGCAAAAATGCTGGCAAAAGTAACAAAAAGGGTTGTCGTGTTAGGACCCATTGTTGAGTATAAGCAGCCTCTTCCAAGGCTTATAGCAATTAGTCAGTATGCATTGTACCGTGGGTTTGTTGACGTAAACAGAAAGAAAAAACAGAAAAAAATTGATGAGATCTTGAAAAGAGAATTCAGAAAATTGGTGTTATTATGCCGATGCGATAAAAATGAGTAGAACGTTAAAGCAATTACATTGGATTATGGTCATTTAACATATGAAGGATCTTTAGAAGTCGCAAGACGAATAAGTGGGCAATTGTCTCAGAACATAATTGATATTCGTCAATCTATATCTCAATTTTTTTCTAATCTTGCAGAGTTTTCTGCTGAGAGGCGGACCTCAAAATTTATGGCGCCGCATTCAAGATGTTTGCGGTCTAGGATTTCGGTGTTTTCATAAAGCCAATTCATGAGCACACCCTGGGATGGTTCCAGGGTGATGGATTTTACCTGATGTTGGGATTGTAAGGTGTCTTCAATCTTTTCTAGAAGGCTGTCCATGCCTGTTCCTGTTGTTGCTGAAATCATGGCGACAGGTGTGTTGGAGCGCTGGGCATTATAGGTGGTATGTTCAAGCATTTCTTGATCTAACACATCGACCTTGTTCCAGACATAAATGATATTTGCTTCGGCATCTTCGTGGTCAACACCTAAGTCTTTTAGAATTTGATTGACGTCTTCTTCTTGGGCTTGGGAGTCTTGATGGCTGATATCTCTGACATGAAGAATGATATCGGCTTCGAGTACTTCTTCTAATGTGGCCCTGAAGGCTGCGATTAGATGTGTTGGCAGGTCAGAGATAAACCCAACTGTATCAGAAAGAATGACTTTCATCCCACTTGGTAGAAGGATTTCCCGCATAGTAGGATCTAGAGTTGCGAAGAGAAGGTCTTGGGCAAAAACTTCTGCGCCGGTTAGTTTATTGAACAGTGTTGATTTTCCTGCGTTGGTATACCCAACCAGAGCAACAACAGGGAAGGGGACGCGTTTACGACCTTTGCGGTGAAGTTGACGGGTTTTTTTGACACCTTCAAGATCCTTACGGATTGCTTCGATACGACCTTGTAATTGACGACGATCTGCCTCAATTTGGGTTTCACCTGGACCGCCAAGGAAACCAAAACCACCACGCTGGCGTTCCAAGTGTGTCCATGATCTTACCAGTCGACTTCGTTGGTACTCCAAATGAGCTAATTCGACCTGTAAACGACCTTCTTTGGTATTTGCTCGTTTGCCAAAGATTTCCAGGATCAAACCGGTTCGATCAAGTACTTTGACTTTAAGAGTTTGTTCCAGGTTTCTTTGTTGTACTGGCGTCAGAGCATGATCAACAATACAGAGTTCAATATTTTGTATTTTGATAAACTCGGAGAGTTCTTCAACCTTTCCTGGACCAAAGAAAGTTGAGGGCTTTATTTGTTTTATAGAGATTAATTGATCTGAGATAATCTCTAAATCAATCGCTTTGGCTAAGCCCACAGCTTCTTCAAGACGGGCTTCGCTTGTTCGACTTGTACTCGTTTGATTTGATATAACTTGAGCCTTCCCAGCAGAGGTGTTCTGTTGAGATTTATAATAGGCCTCAGTAAACTTTGGTGCGATCACCAAAGCTTTTGTTTTTGCTTTTTGCTCAACCTGATAACGGTTGTTTTTAGGGCTACGATTATTGACCATTATGACTTAAACACATTGCCCTAAAAACACAGTTATTCTGAAGCTGTATCCTGGGCTTCTTCTCCATCAAACAAATTCACAGGTTGTCCTGGCATAATCGTAGATATTGCATGTTTATATACCAGTTGTGAATGCCCATCTCTGCGAAGAAGCACACAAAAATTATCAAACCAAGTGACGACACCTTGAAGTTTTACGCCATTAACTAGAAATATAGTAAGAGAGATCTTGTTTTTTCTTACATAATTTAAAAAAGTGTCTTGAAGGCTTTGCGTTCGCTCTGCAGCCATTATTTTATCCATTTTTTGTTAGTCGACCGACTCACACGAGTTTTTCTTGATTATCAGCCTATTTGGTTAAAATAGTGTAACACTGAAACGTGACCTAATAACATTAGCAAAGTCAAGTCTCTAATAAGAAAGTTATGATAAAAACTTGGGAAAAATTGTATAAAATGCATTTTTTTCCATATTTCTTATTATTCTTTAAATAAATACATTGATTAATATTTAAGCTCTGCTTGAGTGTGAAACTGTTTTCTTAGCATTGTTACTATTGAACCCACATTTCCATTGTTGACCAGTGTACCATTGATTCGGACAACTGGCATTATAACAGTGCTGGCTGATGTAATAAATGCTTCTTTAGCATCTATTACATCTTGTAATGTAAAAGCTTGTTCCTTAAATTCAATACCCTCGCGGTTGAGTAAATCAATTATAACAGAACGTGTAATCCCTTTTAAAATTCCAGATTCAGCATGTCGTGTTAATAAGAGATCATCTTGAGTGATAATCCAGGCATTGCTAGAGGATCCTTCAGTAATGAAACCTTCTTCATCAACAAACCAGGCTTCCTGGCAACCTTGTTCATATGCAGCTTGCTTTGCCAGAGCGTTGGGAAGCAAAGCAACTGATTTTATATCTGGGCGTTTCCAGCGAATTTCAGGCGTTGTTATAACACTGATGCCTTGCAAAGCCTTTTCTGCGTTTATTCTTGGTGATACTTTTCTTGCAAAACAAACAATGGACAGAGGGGTGTCTTTAGGAGGGAAAATAAAATCCCGTTTTGCTTTGCCTCTTGTGATTTGAATATAGACCAAACCATTTATGACGTGATTACGTCTAATGGTTTCACGCATGATAATGCCCAGAGCTGAGATTGATATTTTCAGCTCCATCTTGAGCTCTTTTAATGAGCGTTGGAGGCGTTCTATATGTCTTGTTTCGTCTACAAGACATTTTTGTTTTACCTCACAGACTTCGTAAACACCATCTGCGAATTGGAAACCTCTATCTTCAACATGAATTTGGGCATCTTCATATTGTTTATAGCTGCCATTTACATAAATAATCCGGGCCATTTTTTTGCTTTCTTAATTAAATTCTTATATGTAAGACGCTTTGTGTCTTGAGCCGCATATATTTATTCATAATGAAATGATTATTTAAGATTTCCAATATGACATATTAAAAATGCTTAACAATGCCAAGACCTCTACTCTACCTAGGATCATACCAAAGCATAGTGCTGCATGGGCTCCTGGATGCATTGCTGTATAAGATTGTGCAATTGTAAGCTCAGGTAATGATGTTAAATTGTATGCAGAACCAATATTACTTATTGCACTTACTGATGCAAGTAAAGCTGCAGAAAATGGCAAACCAGTCAAAGAGATAATGACTGTTAGCATGCATATAGCAAAGATTATAAGTGTAAAATTTGCCCATACAGAGCGCATTATCATACTATCCATATTATAGCTTGTGAGGTTGGCTGGACGCACACCATGTGGGAAGAGAAGTTGTACAAGTTCTCGAAACGAATGGCTAAACATAGCCACAATCCTAAAGAATTTGAGACCTCCTGCTGTTGAAAGACGTCCGCCTCCGATCAAGCATAATACAATTATTATTATGTAGGGAATAAGCTCTTTGGTTTGAGTGCTGACCTGAAAACCAGTTGTTGAGATAAAAGAGCTTGCTGTTAGCAAGCCTAAAGTTAAAGAATGATAAAAGGCAGAAAAATTTTTTTCAGGTGATTTTATAGCCAAGGTGATTGCTAACAAAAATCCGATCGTAATTATAGCTGTTGCAATCCATATTGGTTCTCTAAACTGTTTTAGTAATTGCATGCGCCCCTGGCAAATTGAGTTAACCCAAATTATATTTACAGCTCCTAGAAACATGAAAAATGATAAAACCAACTCTGCCAAGGGAGATCCATAAAGAGCAATATCGCCAGGTCTTGGCATAAATCCCCCAGTTGATACTGTTGAAAAAGATAAGCAAAAGGCATCAAATATGGGAATTTTCGAGATCACAAGTAAGAAGAAACAACTTATAGTCAGGAATGAATAAATTGGCAGGATTATTGGCAAGGCTTGAGAAATTTGTTGTTTTCCTCCACCAGTTGCATGTTTTGTTTGACGGAAATCTCCTTCAAGGTCATCGGCTGCAATTACTGGTGCCAGGATAGCTGCCAATATCAAGAGCGTAACTAATCCTCCTATCCACTGGAGGAGGGCCCGCCAAACAAGAATACTTTTAGGGAGTTCGGATACATCAACAAATATTGTTGCCCCTGTTGTTGTAAAGCCAGAAACAGCTTCGAAGTATGCTTGTAAAAAATTGTATGGAGTCTTAGAGAAATAGAACGGTAAAGCGGCTATTAATGGAAGTATGAACCATATTGTTGCGAGCAAAAGAAGGCCTTGTTTACGTCCTGTATCATGGGGTTCATTTTTAAGTGCTAGAATCAATGCCCCACCAATGAAAATGGTGCCTATTGACGTTATGAGAAAAGATTGCACTTGAGCTGTTTCATTTAAAAAGAATGCAAATATAAGTGGAACTATCATAGCTGCTGCCATGCAAGTAAATAGCCAGCCGTATACATACGCAACTGTAATAATAACCATGGTCTTTGGATTCACTATATAGATCTGATTAAAGCATTTCATTATACTTTATTTGTTCAATAAAGCATTGATCATATTGATAAAAGGTTTCTAAATAAGAGGCTATCATTTTTTTATGATTGTATTTAAATGGTTTGTAAATATGGATTATATGACACGGTCTAAGTTATTGTATTTATTATAATATAACTAGTCTATCATTTTCGTCAGTTTATATATGCAAAGAAAAGATTTTTGCTAGCGAGCGTATGATTAATATTAAAGAATCATAAAGGAGTGATAAATAAAACCACCCCTTTATAAATTTAGATTTCAATCAGTTGGAATTGGTCCCTCAAGTGGATGTTCCGGATAATCATTAAAATCATCATTAAGATTAAGCATTATATTCCCCCCTCCAGATGAGTAAATATTTTACTTTTATATCAATTATAATTTAAATTTGAATTAATTTTCCAAATAATGTAACAAATTTATTTTATTATTTCTATTTCCTTTCAAAAAAAATGCGGAGCAGATTGGAACTTAAACTTCGCTTATTACATTTTTTAATTTATATTCTTAACTGATCAGGTCTATGTTTTTTATCAATAGTGTTTTTTGCTATTTTATAGTGCTTGTTGTATGTTCGAAAATAATGAATCATACATTTGAGATGTTTCCTATGATAAAAACTATTCTAATTCCTATTATAGCTTTTTTTGTTTATATATCTCATGCATCCGCAGAATTGGGGCATAGTTGGAAAACTTTGAAAAGCCAAACACAGGGCTGGAGTTTAAGCTATCCTGATTCACTGTTTCAATATGGTGGTTTTATTCCAGATGCTTTTCTTGAGGCCAAAATTAAAGGCCAGATTAAATGGCAGTCACGTTTTGAACCTTTTAAAACTCAAGAAAAATTAAATAAGACGGGTATTTCTTTTACAGTCTCAAAAATTGGAGCCCATATAGGGTATTTTCTTTTACCTGATCTTGAAAAGAATAGTTATAAAAAATATCAAAGATTTGTGCGAACTGGCAGTACATCAGTAAATGTGCGACGTGAAGATGATACTTACCTCATCAATGGGGAGACACATTTGGGTATGAATTTCCAGGACAAGCTTATTTTTTCTGATGATAAGATTTATGTTTTAAAAATTGAATATCCTAGAGTTATTACTCAAGATACTAAGAACATACTCAGTAAAATAGTAGTTTCCTTTAAAACAATTTCCACCGATTTTAGAACATGTCAAAATAAATGTATTGTTTCTAAAAAGGGATGTAAACTAGGACAACTTTTGCCATGGTGTGAAACGCATAATAAAAAATGTGATGTAAAATGTTATAAAAGGGTAAAGAAAAAAACATCTAGAAGAAAAAAATAATACTATAGTTGTTTTGTAGATTTACTGACCTCTAACAATGATATGATGGATGAGTGGGGCGTTATTTTGGATTGGGATGATCTTGCGCTTTGCATTTCAAATGAAGAGGGTATTAATTTTTCACTTCAATATAAACATCCAATTTCTGGTGGGTGTGTGAATGATGCCTGGCATATAAGTGATTTTTATCATTCGTATTTTGTAAAGATCAACAAATCTATTTTTCATGACATATTTAAAGCAGAACAAAATGGACTTGAAGCATTGCTGCAAACAAAAACTTTCAAGGTTCCGCGTCCTGTGGTTTGTGGTGTAAATGGGGTAAATGCTTTTTTGGTTATGGAGTATATCGAATTTTCTCCTAAACAAAATCTTGTTGGCATGGGAGAACGGCTCGCTGAACTCCATAAACATACTTATCATAAATTTGGATGGCATCAAAATAATGTTATTGGTTCTACACATCAGAGCAATGAGTGGGCTCTAAGCTGGAGAGATTTTTGGTGTGAGAAGAGGTTAAGCTATCAGGTTGAGCTGGCCGCTAAAAATGGTCTTCAGCAACATTATGTGCGTTTATGTGAAAGGCTGATGTGTGAGTTGGATAAGTTCTTTTATTCTCATGACCCTGTTCCTTCCTTACTGCATGGAGATTTATGGAGTGGGAATGTTGCATATGATGCGGATGGGCAACCTGTTATTTTTGATCCGGCCTGTTATTATGGAGATCGTGAGACCGATCTTGCAATGACAGAATTGTTTGGTGGGTTTGGTGATGTATTTTATGAGGCTTATCATAGCATCTGGCCAATAGATGACGGATATAAAGTTCGCAAAAAGCTTTATAATCATTATCATGTTCTCAATCATTATAATTTGTTTGGCGGGGGGTATGCTCATCAAGCCGGGCAAATGGCGGAACAGTTATTGGCTGAGGTTCTTTAGTTTGAATTTTCTACAATTTCTTTGTATTTTTGTCTAAGCTCGTTAGAAAATCTCGGCTCATATTCATGATATAAGCCTTCAGTTAGAAGAATTTGTTTTGCAAATTCGTCTGCATTCATATTTTTCATTTTGGCAATTCGGTTGCAATCCTGGTGTGAAATAGTGAAGCCTATTTGAGTACAAACTTGATCAATTAAAGTTCTAATTTTTCGTTCTTTGATAGGCAAATTTTTATAGTTTGAGTATTCCATAGACATCATTTCTATTTCAAAAATTAATTTTACCAAATAAGTAATTGTCGTCATCTATATTAATCAAAAAAAGTGAGAGCGACAATAATATATATCAAAAATAATCTAAGCTCACCCTAAAGCGTTGTTCAACTTGACGGACATGTTCTGCTGTTGCGAAGATGACAACTCGGTCATGAGGGTTGATGCTCATTTGTCCATCACTGGGAACAATCACTTCATTTTTTCTTAAGATTGCTCCAATTCGTACACCGTCTGGTAATTTTAATTCTTTGAGTGGAACACCAACCATTGGAGAGGTTTCTAGAGCTTCAGCTTCAATGATTTCTCCTGCGCCATTATGTACTGAGAGAACTGCCCTTATGCGACCTCTACGAACATGTTGCAATATATGAGAAACTGTAATGCTTCTTGGGTTAACATGTGTGTCAATACCAAGCGAACGGCTAATGGCCATGTAGCCACTGTTATTGACAAGGCAGAGATTGCGTTCACATCCAAGGCGCTTTGCAAGTACACATGAGAGAATATTGACTTGATCATCGTTTGTGAGAGCAATCATCGTATCTGCTCTTGCGACATCAGCTTCTTTTAAAATTTCTTCTTCTAGAGCATTTCCATTTAATATGATTGCCTGTTTTAGTTTTTCTGCAATTTTAATGGCCTGATTTGGATTTGACTCGATAATTTTAGTTCGGATATTGCTGTGCATGTCTTCGAGCTTTTGAGCTACATAAAGACCTGTATTTCCACCCCCTGCGATAATGATACGCCGGGCTTGTTGTTCTTCATGACCAAATATTTTCAATGTTCTGGTGACTTGGCTTTCTTCAGCGATGACATAAACATCATCTCCAACCAGAATCTGGTCGTCCCCTCTGGGGACAAAAAGCTCACCTCTGCGGATTATTGCTACGACTGTGGCTGGTAAGTCAGGAAAGAGTTCTGTTAAGTGTTTTAGAGGTGTATCAGTAATAGGACATTCTTCGTGACAACTGATACCAATTGCTGTAATTTTGCTTTCCCCAAAACTTGCTGTTTCGAATGTTCCGGGCAAGCTTAATCGCCTGAGAACCATTTCACTGACTTCATTCTCGGGAGAAATAATTACATCAATCGGAATATTTTTTTGTAGAAAGAGATCATTCCATCTGCCATCTAAATAGCTTTGGGAACGAATGCGAGCAATTTTTGTTGGAATACCGAAAAGGGAATGGGCAATCTGACATGCAACCATGTTTACTTCGTCATATAAGGTCACGGCAATGAGCATGTCAGCATCTTGTGCACCGGCTTCTTCTAAAGTTTCAGGGTGAGAGCCATGACCGATGAAACCGCGTACATCAAGTATATCGGATACGCGTTGCACAAGTTCTGGTTTGCTATCAATGATAGATACATCATTGTTTTCAGCTGCTAAACGTTCTGCTATTCCGAAACCAACTTGGCCCGCACCACATATGAGAACTTTCATATCTCTTTGGTCCTTTAAAAAGGAAATTCCTGTAAGATAATATTAATCCTCAGAGGCCTTAATATTATCTTTAAGGATAGTTTTTTGTTTTATGGTGCGGCTTGCTGGACCTCTTTTGTAGCATTATTTGAGTTCCTCTCAGAGGAATTTACACCAAGGGCGCGCAATTTTCGATGAAGAGCAGAGCGTTCCATGCCAACAAACTCAGCTGTACGTGAGATATTTCCTCCAAAACGATTGATTTGCGCTATTAGATATTCTCGTTCAAAAATTTCCCGTGCATCACGAAGAGGTAAAGACATGAGGTGTTCGTTTCCTGAGCCACTTGGCGAAAGGGGAACGGCTGAGCCAATTTCTTCTGGGAGCATATCAGCTGTAATTACAGTATCAGCATCACCTTCTGTTAATATCATGAGGCGTTCTACATTATTGCGTAGTTGCCTTATATTCCCCGGCCAATCATGAGCCTGCAAAACAGCGATTGCATCATCGCCAATTTTTCTTGGTGGCAGGCCTGATGTTGAGGCTATCTGGTTAATAAAATAATTTATTAGGTCTGGTATATCTTCGCGCCTTTCAGATAGAGAAGGAACATTAATAGGGACGACACTTAAGCGGTGAAACAAATCCTCACGGAAATTCCCATTGGCCATTTCTAGACCAAGTTCTCGTCCCGATGAAGATATGATTCTGACATCTACGTGTACTTTTTTATTACCACCTAACCTTAGGAATTTTTGTTCTACTAGAACGCGCAATATTTTACTTTGCGTTTCAACAGGCATGTCTGCGACTTCATCGATATATAAAGTTCCGCCATGAGCCTCTTCTAGTGCTCCAACTTTACCTGCAGCTGACGTTGTCTGTTCTGATCCAAAGAGTTCTAGTTCTACACGTTCGGGAACCATAGCGGCTGCATTGAGTACAACAAATGGCCCTGTAGCTCTGCTTGAGATTTCGTGTAGGAAACGTGCCGCTAATTCTTTACCCGAGCCAGACGGGCCTGTGATCATGACACGGCTATTTGTTGGGGCAACTTTTTCGATAGATTGACGCAGTTGATTCATACAGCTTGAGTTGCCGATCATCTCAGAACTTTGAGTGCTGCGACCTTTAAGTTCACGGATTTCGCGTTTTAATTTTGAGGCTTCTAATGCTCTGCTTGTTACGAGAAGTAAGCGGTCTGCTTTGAAGGGTTTTTCAATATATTCGTAAGCACCCCGTTTAATTGCCATAACTGCAGTTTCAATATTACCATGACCGCTGATTATAATTACAGGTAAGTCTTCATGACGTTCTTTGATTTTCAATAAAACGTCAAGCCCATCTAATCGACTGCCTTGTAACCAGATATCTAAAATTACAAGAGAGGGTCTTCGCTCTTCAACAGCCATTAGAGCTTCATCACTGTTTCTGGCTAGACGTGTGCCATACCCCTCATCTTCTAAAATTCCTGCAATTAGCTCTCTGATGTCAGCTTCATCATCAACAATTAAGATATCAGATGCCATCTACTCCCCCTTGTTGTTCCTTATCAACATATTGACCGTTTAAGTTTGTTTTTTTGTTTATGTTATTGGTTGTTATAGAAGATATATTCTCAATATCTTCTGCTACTTGAGAATCTGAATTTACAATAGGTATTATCAACTTAACGCATGCACCTTGTGAAAAACCGCTACGTTTTGGTGCATCACTTAGTTGTATGATACCACCATGTTGTTCTGCTATTTTTTGTACAATTGCTAAGCCAAGACCAGTCCCCTTCTCTCTAGTTGTCATATACGGTTCAACTAGTTTGTTGCGATTTGTTTCTGGTAAGCCGCATCCATTGTCAATGACCGAAATGTTATATTTAATGTCCGAAGATGTTATGCGAATTATGATTTTGCCTTTATAAGACTCATCTGGATTTTCAGAGGTTTTCTCTTTTGCTGAGCTGATTGCTTCACTGGCATTTTTCACTAAGTTTGTTACGGCTTGTGACATAAGTCTTTCATCACATAGACTGAAAATTGGTTCATTGGGAGACTCAAGTGAAAACTTAATATCAGGATGACTTGATTCAAATAAGATGAATGCATCTCTTATAACGGCACGAACGTCCAGGTTTTTTTTCTTTGGTTCTGGCATTCTTGCAAACGATGAAAACTCATCAACCATTCTACCAATGTCACCGACCTGTCTGACGATAGTATCTGTACATTGATCGAAGACAGTTCGATCTTTTCCGAGGCTGTCGCCATATTTGCGTCGAATACGTTCTGCGGAAAGTTGGATTGGGGTCAATGGGTTCTTGATTTCATGGGCAATTCGTCTCGCAATATCAGCCCAGGCCGTATTTCTTTGTGCGGAAACAAGTTCGGTTATGTCATCAAATGTTACAACGTAGCCATAAT
Source organism: Methyloligellaceae bacterium (assembly GCA_965263345.1). Lineage (GTDB taxonomy): Bacteria > Pseudomonadota > Alphaproteobacteria > Rhizobiales > CBDHHC01 > CBDHHC01. Next base: position 823,540 of record CBDHHC010000024.1, on the reverse strand, counting down.
CACCATCACTAGCTTTTTCTCTGGTGTATCGAACAGCAAAATGTCTTTCAATACCATCTGTGATTATATCGATTTGCTTTTCTATTCGATGTTTCTTTTGTTCTTGTTGAGCTTTTTCGAAGAGTGGCTTAAAGGCTGGGGCTACTTGTGATAAAGAAGATTTAAGAAATTCTTCTTCTGAGACCCCAAGTAGTTCAAGTGCAGATGGATTAATGAGGGTGACTATACCATCTGAGTCTACCCCAATAACTCCTGAGGTTACACCAGATAATACGGCCTCAGTAAAGCGCCTTCTCTCATCGAGTTTGGTATTTACATCGATAAGATCATTTCTCTGTGTTCTTAAACGTGTTGTCATGTTATTAAAGGTTGAGCTTAATTTTGCAAGATCACCTTCTTTTTGTTTAACACGAACATGAACGTCTAAATTACCTTGAGAAACACTTTCTGCAGCTTTAATAAGCCGGCTAATTGGGTTTACTATTCGATTGGCAAACCATAAGCCTATCCATATCGCTACTAATAATAGAGTGAGTGTTGTTGAAAGTTGTGCCAACAATATACCAAATTGGAAACCACCTCTTCTTGCTTCAAGAGCTTTGTAATTTGAAACAAATCCAACAGATTTTTTGAGGTGCTGTATAACTTTTGGGTTGACAGGTCTCATAACATATAAGTAGGTGTCTCGAAAGTTCTCAAGCTTTCTCAAAGCACTTACGTAATTACTTGTTGTTGGGGGGATAACTACAATTTTTTTATTTTTGACAATTTGTAAGGCACGCTTGGAGGGCGGAAAGAAATTTGCCTCATGTTTTTTTGCGGCAATTGATAGGATTTTTGCATTTTCATCCATCAAAAACGCCATTGGTAAGGTTCTAAGAACTGCTTGAGCTTTGATGAAGTTTCTGAATCTTTTGGGGTCTGATTTTGCTAGACCCGCGGCTCGGTCTATATCTTGGGCCATGCCAGTTATATCGGCACGTATTATTCCACCTTCTCCTTTTAAATAGGATTCTGCAGCTACAATAGAGTTCTCTACAAGTGAATTTGTTTTGTTAGAAAAGATTTCATCCAAACGCCGATCAAGTGATGTACTAGCAAAAACAACAAGAAATATTGCCGGTAAAGAAGCTATAACAACGAATAGGGCAACGATACGTAAATGAAGGTTCGCAGCGGCTGCTTGTTTGCTTAAAGTGTATATGTGCCAACCAATTAAGATAATCAAAGCAATTATAAATATAAAATTAACTAATAAAACTATGGTTGTTACAAAGGGTGTAGGAACAATAGGGGTTAAATAAGTTAAAATAAAATAAGTCGCAAAACCTGATATTAATGATAGTAGGACAACACAAAAGCCGATCCAGAAAACCAGTTTTCGTCCAGACTTTAGCCTTTTTAGCGAAATTTTACTCAGTTTATCTGCCAGGTTATTGAGAATCATAATAGGCCCGCAATTTTCATACACATATAATGTTTACATAATTTAGTTTTTGAAAGTTGGTATGACAGCTTTAGTTGTCTTATTTTATTTTTTTGCATAGCAAAAAATGCCCCGGTTTTTTTATGTTGTATTTCAAACCCGCCACTTGTGCAAAGATACATCACATATATACCATTGTCGTCTTTCTAGCGGAGTAAATCAATCACAATGTTGCATAATGGCGACATTTTGGCGAATTTGTTCAAATTGTATAAGTTATGGTAAAGTCGCATGTATTTATTACATTTCATTCAAAATTTATGGTGTTATTTTTTCTTATATTCTGTCTTTTAGGGTTTTCATTCTTAAAGCTATGATTATGTCTTATAATTTCTACAATATTGCTTTAGGAAAAAATTATCATACATTTGAATTGAAGCATTTCATGCTGATACAAAGATGTCACGTAAAAATGTTTTTGGACCACATGTTGATTAGAATGAGAGTAAAGAAAAAGTAAATTTAGTTGTACTCGTTGCCTTAATACCACTCTTTAGTGTCTTAGTATTTAATGGCTTTGTTTTTGCATTCTATCCATTAAATATGCAAGATGATAATATGTTTCGGCGGGAATAGTCTCAGCCCTCGCTTCTGGGTTAATGTGGGCTTCTTCTAACAATAGCAAATGATTTACGCTCAGGTTTTTGAGGCTTTGCCTTAACATTTTTCGTCTTTGGCCAAATGCTGCTGTTGTTATTGCTTCTAAGGATTGTCTTGAACATTCTATAGGTAAATTGTCTTTAGGTTTGAGAACAACCAGTGCGGAATCTACCTTGGGAGACGGGGTAAATGCTCTGGCTGGTAGCTTTAGGTCAATATACGCGTGTGTCCTCCAGTTACAGAAAACTGCTAATCTTCCATATTGTTTTGAATTTTCTTTCGCGATTATGCGTTCTGCAACTTCTTTTTGAAACATTAAACTTAAACTTATAAACCAAGGTGGCCATGGGTCTGTTTGAAGCCAGTTTAATAATAGTGCTGTGCCAACATTATAGGGTAAGTTTGCTATGATTTTAGCAGGGCCTTCAACATAATCTTTAATATTTATATCAAAGGCATCGGCCTGGATGATTTCAAGTTTACCTGGGTAGTGATCAGAAATTTGGTTAAGGGCGGCGAGACAACGTTGGTCTTTTTCTATCGCAATAACTTTCTGTGCACCTTCATAAAGAAGTGCCCTTGTGAGCCCACCCGGACCAGGTCCAACTTCAATTACAGTTTGGTTTTCTAAGCTTCCTGTTGAACGGGCAATCCTGCGCGTGAGATTGAGGTCTAATATAAAATTTTGTCCCAAGCTTTTCTTTGCTGATAAACTTAGATCTTTAATCACATCACGTAGTGGGGGCAGGCCATCTTGAGTCATATTTTGTTTGTCTGGGTATTTTAGAGCAATCTGTCAGCGTTGTTTATAACCTCCATTAAACTTGAGGGATTTGCAAGATTTTTTACTGCAAAATTAAATGTAGTTGATTGTTTTGGTGGAATACAAAAAAATGAACGGTCAAGTAATGTGTTTATTATTTTATGAAAATACAATGTTTTCAAGTCAGAGCTCTGAAATAGCTCCCATATTTAGTAAAAAAGGAGTTATTGGCAGCTAGATCAGAAATAGAGTACTATCCATACCCTATATTGGATCATTACAATTATCTGTATTCAATAAATGCTTCTTGACGTAAATCTCTTAAATATCTACGTCTCATTAAAGTGAATTCTTTTTGCCTTAATTTATTTTTTACAGCAGCTCGTTCTTTCTTATTTCCTGCTTTTGTTCGACGACTACAGATCGCATATAATTCAATGCCATTTGAGGTAATATCTGGCGGTGTCATTTCACCAGATTTTGCTTGTAAGAACACTGCTCGTGAAGCTTTGGGAAGCTGGTTTGGTGTTCTTTTACCAAGCGCTTGTACTACTCCACCAACTGAATCTGCCAGTTTTTTTATCTGTTCACATGAAGAAAATTTACTTCTAAGAACTTCTGCTTCAAGCAAACGTTTTGCCAATATATCTTGGCCAGCATTTTCTTTCACTTTAAGCGTAACTTTTTGTAATTTAAACTCTGTGTTTTGAGAAACATTAGCTGTCTGTGAAATTATTGTATCAACTTGTCTATCACCGATCTGAAACTGTCTGCCATATTTACGAGAAACGGCACGTTGAAATGATATTGATGCACGTATTCTCTGCTTGTATGTTCTTTCGCTTACACCAACTCTTTTTAAATTTGCAAAAAAAGTTTTAATTGTTATCGGGCGGCCTGTTTTTGGGTCTTTATTATTACTTGCAATGCGTTTTAAATGTTTTTGAATTTCTTTCTCATCAACTAATACATTGCGTTTCTTTGCTTCTTGGAGCATTAGTCGTTCGTCAATTAATGCCTCAAGTGTTTCTTTCTTCATGTTTTTAGCAATTGACCTGTTTACTTCAGAGCGTAATTTATTGACAAAAATATTTCGTAATTTATTTGCTTCTTCTCGGCTTTGTGGACGGTTTTCTTGCATGAAAGCCCGAAATCTGTCTTTGGTCCCTTGTGATTGGAATTTAGACTTTAATAAAGAGCGTGCTTTTTTAGAACCAAGCATTCTTAATTTTGTTCGTTCCGATACATCAAATGCAGATATTGGTTCATCATTAACGAGAGCCAGAATAGATTGTACAGATTGTGCATTAGATATTTGAGTGAAGAGAGTTATAAAAGTGAAAATTGAAATGGCGCAAATTATCGTAGACTGAATATATGTAAAGAAATTATCTGTTTTATACATTATAACTGCCTTTTCATATCATAAAGAGAGATTAAACCTAAAATACCTCAACATATAAGTATATTGAGGCATTTTTGAAGCTTACTTACAAGGCATAGACCTAAATTTAAGTCATATTAAGGCTTTTTACCTTAGCTTTTGTTGTCATTTGAGTCTGCAATCAGGTCGTCATTAATACCTGTTTTAAAGTCAGTTCCGCCCAAATGTTTCAGTTCGAAGCGTACAAGAACAGATCTGTCTGAATCAATGTCCTGATCTTCAATGAATGATTCATTATAAGTCACAGACAATACAAAGCACTCATCTGCATATTTCAGACCAAGTGAGTCCTCAATAAACTCTTCACTTACAAGGTTATATCTTAGACTTCCATAAATAGACCAATAATCAGAGATTTGGATGCTACCAGATGCTAAAACCTCTTCTCGGTCTTCAAGAATTCCAAGATTTTCCTCATTATCAATATTTGCATAATTGATACTCGTATTCACCGGACCATAACCTGCTCTCATATAGATGTCAGTTCTTTTTACATCTAATGTGTCCTCATCAAAGCGTGCTTGAGATATTAAAGTGAGGTTGGAACTTGGTTCTAAATAAAGACCTGCAACATAATCTGATTTGTCTTTTGAAAGTCCTGTACCTTCTTCAAATGAATTTTCTCCTGCTATTTGATAACTTTGTCCAACAACAGCTTTAGCATATCCACCAGAATACATTTGCATTGTATATTCTAAACCGAAGTTGGCACGTACACCTGTTTCAATGCGATCATATCCTGAGAACTTATCAGTATCAAAAAGAATTGTATCATCAAATACCAAGCTTCGAGCATCTTCATTTGATACATCATTTTGGTCGCCTACAATGTCAGGACGTGCAATGATTTGAGCTGTAGGTTTAATGATGTGTGAAGCACTTCCGGTCCTTGAGACAAATGGGAAGCTATATGTTAAACCTGCGGTTGCTTGACCTCTGGCAATGTAATCATCATCACCAACTTCGTTGGTAATTAAATCTTGTACATTCGTTGCCCTATATAGGTCGCCTCTTGCTTGCATGAATGGTGTGTAAACTTGACCTAGGGAGTCAATAATTGTTCTACGCCATTTTAATTGTGTAACAAGCCTGTTTGAGTCTGCACCATCTTCTCTTGATAATGAGAGCACGTTTGCGTCAAAACTTAGTTCTCCACCAAGGATGGGGCTTCCAAATATGTAGTTATAGTCAATGACTGGGTGAACGAATGCTTCTGCATTTGAGCCATCAAATGATGTTAAAGCACCAAAATGGTAGAGATTAGCTTCAAACCAATTTCTTTCGCTTTTTCCGATCAGGTATACTTTAGATACACGATTTGTAACGACGCGATTGTCTAATTCATATACACGGCGAAAAGTTTCATCTGTTTCAGCTGTTACGTCCCAGCCCCAGTTCCACCAGGAACTAATTTTGAATGCGCCTTTGGTTTCAATCGAGCCTCTGAAACCATCGCCAGTTGTATCTGCATCAGGATTTGTTTCATCAATTCCAGCAAGTTTTATGTTATAAGCGCCGTTTTTAACACGATGTCTCCATTCGCCTTTCCATAAAACGCCTTGCTCGCTTGTAAAACGAGGGCTGAAAGTCAAATCTTTATTTGGAGCAATGTTGTAAAAATATGGGAGTTCTGTGGTAAAACCAAGCTCGTTTGATTGGCTAACTTTAGGTACTAAGAAACCTGAACGACGTTTCACCGAAGGATCTGGATGGCTGAAGTATGGAAGATAAGCGACAGGAACACCTAAAAGTTCTAGAGAAGCTCCTTCATAATAGATATTCTTCTCATCTTTTTTATGGATGATTTTATAGGCCTTAATTTTCCAGAGAGGTTCTTTCTTATCTTTGCATGTTTTACATGGCGTAAAAGAACCTTTTTTGAATATTGTTGTGTTTTCGTCAATTCTCTCAGCAGATTCTGCGGCAATTTTTATATCATCTTTGGTGACAATTTTTAATGATCTTATAAAACCTTCACGAAAATCATCGGTTAAGGTTATTTTATCAGAACTGACAACAGAACCACTTGGTTCCTTGATGCGGACGTTACCTTCAGCACTTAATGTATTTTTCCGCTGATCATAAATTACTTTATCAGCCAAAAGCGTGTAATCATTATAATAGATTTCCACGTTGCCTGCTGCTGATACACGATTGTTTTTGTTATCATATGTTACTTCATCTGCTTGAAGATGTAAGGGACTCTTATCATCTACCTGAGGCAGTTTTTGTAACAAACTGTCTTGTGCTTTTGCTTGGTGTGTATCAAAAATAAGGCCCCCTGATACACATAAACCTGTGACAAAAGCAATATGGACGAGTGTAATTTTACGTTTATTCATTCTTTTTACAGTCCAAAAGTTACGCACCTGGATGATTAATGATGGTTTAGCAAAAAACATCGTTTAACCATCCTCCTGATACAAAAGCACTGTTATTGTTAAACAGCAAGCAATAAAAATAGGTGCCCAAGCAGCAATTGACGGTGCAGTGAGTCCAGATAATCCCATATTTCTAGACACTTCTGCAACCATAAAATAAACAAAGCCTGCACTTAGGCCGCCTATAACCATAGTTTGTATATTACCAAATCTAAACCCCTTTAGGGAACAGGTAGCTGCTAATAATACCATAGAAATTAATAATAAGGGGCGCGAAAGCAACAGTTGATACTGAACTTTGAATTGTGTTGCCGATAATCCGGCTCTTTCTGCGATTTCTATGAATTTTGGCAAGTCCCAAAAAGAGACAGAATTCGCTGCTCCCAAGGCATCTGTTACCTGAGTTGGAGTTAAATATGTACTTAAAATGTATTTTCCGTAGAATATTGGTTCTCGACCAACACTGCTGACCCATGCTTTTGTGAGCTCCCAGTGACCATTATGCAACACAGCCTTTTGAGCTTCAATGCGTTCAGCAAAACGATGTTCGGTATCATAATGAGTTATTATAACGCCTGTTAATAATTTACCTTGGTTTGCAACTGCGGCAGCATTGATAATTGATTGACCGTCAATGCTATCTTGTCTTAACCAAGCACCACCACCTTTATTTTTAAAAACATTAGATTTTTTGTTAAATGTTTCTGCGTATAATTTTTCGGAAAGTGCTTTTGAATATGCTGCTAGCGGATTATATGCGGCTACAGCAATTATCCCGTACAATAACGCAATCATAATACCAGGCCAAACAAATTGCCATACGGACATCCCAGATGCGCGTATAATGATCAATTCAGAGCTTCTACTTAGCAATAAAAATGCTGCAATACTTCCTCCAAGAACGGCGAAAGGTAAGCAAATTTCTGCAAAAGCGGGTAATCTAAGCAAAGTTATCCAGGTAAGTTGTATAAATGTTGCTCCACCATATTTGGTGGATAATCTCAGAATCTCAACAAAATCAATTAAAAAGATTAATACCAAGCATAAGGAAAACATGCCAATTATTGCAAATGCGAAACGTTTTGCAATATATCTTATTAATGTTCCTCTATTGATCATTCTGTAAATTCATGAGTGTGCGAAAGTTTCTGGGGTTTATATAAGTCTGATTCTCTTAGTTTATGCTATAAATGATTGAAATAATGTCGAAAAAAAGACCTTTATGTCTTGTTTTTCTTGTGTGTCATTTTGGCACGGGCATAAAATGCAGCAAGCATAAAGCTAACGATAGGTATCAAATATACCAGTGGAATAGCAGCTGGATTCTTAGTCACAATATTTGAAGCAGCAACACCTAATACTTTTACAATGACAGCAAGCCCAAAGGCAGCAAATACCCCATTTAAGTTTCTTCTTCGTGTCGATTCAGCTTGTCCAATCATAGCTACAGCCAGCATTGCAAATAATATGGGATACAAAGGTGATGCAAATCTCTCGTGTAGCTCAGATCTGAATTTTCCAGGAGATTTTTTATAATGATGATTTTTGGGATCTGGATTGAGTAATTCGCTTAAATAACTCTCACGAGGCTTGTAAGATACTTTTCTTTTATTAGAATTCAGACTGAATTGGTTCAAATCAAAGATATATTTTTCAAAAGCAATGATTTGTGAACCATGAGTTTTAGGAGTTTTTCTTTGTATGTGTCCCTTATGCATAACGAGATACGCATTTTTATCATCTTTTTGAATAATCCCTTTTTCTGCAAGATAGGCCATTTTCTGTTCGTTATCGCGTGAGTCATATATGGCTAAACCTAATAATTCTCCCTTTAGGTTTCGTTCTCGAATATGAAAAGTTAAACCTTGTTGCGGACTTGTGAACTGACCTGGCTGCAGAACTTGAGAGATAAGATCAGTTCTGACCTGGACAATATAATCTCTGAGTGTTTTTAAGCTATAGGGTTGTAGGTAGATATTTACAAATAATAATACTAACCCGACGATAAGAGATAATAGTAAATATGGGCGGGCGATATGCCAAATAGTGGCGCCACCAGCATTCATAACAATAAGTTCACTGTCTCCACTCACACGATTTAGTACATGTAGGCAGGCAATTAGCAATGCGATTGGGGCTATGAAACTCATTAAACTTGGCAAGGCTAATAGTGTCATTTGAAAAAATATGACAAATGTTTGTCCTTGAGATGTAACCAGCTTCAACTGTTTTAGAGCTGTTGCCATCCAGACTATTGCCGTTAAAGATATCAATATGAGCAGTAAAGTCGTTACGGTCTGACGGAAAATATGTCGACTGTATATATCCATTTGCTAATGTCCTGAAAATTTTATAGAACTTAAGTCTATTATAAATGATTTACAATACTTAGTCATAGAATGTCCGTCATCATTCTTCTTGCATGAAGATGTCAAAAACTCATCAAAATACAATTTATTGCACTTGCATTAAGCGTAATAGATGTAGTTATCCTATCTAGTATTTATGAGTCGTAATTCAAAAACGCAATGTGGCTTAACGTTTTTTTGTAAGATTTGTAAAAATCTTAATATGAAACAATTTGAAGGTTCTTTTAATGAATAAAACTCTAGAAATAACTTTTGGGAAAATTGATCTGCCAGCAAAAGGTACAGTCATCTCTTTTGCTAAAGAGGGGCCAGAATATCCAGAAAATACAAAAGGCCTTAATGATTTTGTTGGAGGAGCCATCGAAACAGCTGCGTCGGCAAGTGATTTTAAGGGAAAAAATAAAAGTTTTATTGATCTTCTTGCGCCTGGAAATACGACTATTGCTAGACTTTTAATTTGTGGGCTTGGTTCTAATGAAGATCATACTTCTTCTAATTGGATGGATATTGGTGGTCAGATTTATGCAAAACTTACACATGTAGATAAAAATATCATTCTCGTTTTTGACCCTGAAGTTATGCCATTAGAAGATAATGAGACAGTTGCAGAGCTTGCACTGGGGATGTTGTTGAGAAGCTATCGTTTTGATAAATACAAAACGCAAAATCAAAAAAATAAACAAGACAGAGACAAAACTGGTCCAAATAAAATTATAATTCAATGTTCTGAACCAACTCAGGTGAGAAAACAGTTTTCTACAATGAAGGCAGTTAGTGAGGGCATATTTGTAGCGCGCGATTGTGTTAATGAGCCAGCGAATGTTTTAACGCCGTCAGAGTTCGTTAAAAAAGCACAGGCTCTTGAGAAAATTGGCGTAGAAGTTGAAATTCTTGATCAGAAAGCTCTGGCTAAAAATAAAATGAATGCTCTTCTTGCTGTAGGACAAGGCAGCCAAAATGCCTCTTATGTTGCTGTTATGAATTGGAAAGGCAGCAAGAAAAAGAGTGCTCCCCCAGTCGCTTTCGTTGGTAAAGGCGTTACATTTGATACAGGTGGAATTTCTCTAAAACCGGCTGCCGGTATGGAAGATATGAAGGGGGATATGGCTGGTGCAGGTTGTGTCACAGGGCTTATGCATGCTTTGGCAAAGCGTAAAGCTAAAGTAAATGCTATCGGGGTTATTGGTTTGGTCGAAAATATGCCTGGTCCAAATGCACAAAGGCCAGGAGATATTGTAACCTCTATGTCAGGACAGACGATAGAAGTCCTTAATACAGATGCTGAAGGTCGCTTGGTTTTGGCTGATGCAATGTGGTATTGTCAGGAAAAGTATCAACCCAAATTCATGATTGACCTTGCCACTCTTACAGGGGCAATTTTAGTTGCTCTAGGGCAAGAGTATTCAGGCATTTTTTCGAACGATGATGAATTGGTGGAACAATTGATGGACTCTGGGAATAAAACTGGAGAGAAAGTTTGGAGAATGCCTATTGGTCCAAAATATGATAAAATGATTAACTCTAAGATTGCTGATATGAAAAATATTGGCGGACGTTATGCTGGATCAATTACAGCAGCCCAGTTTCTTCAGCGATTTGTGAAAAAAGATGTTCCTTGGGTTCACATCGATATTGCTGGAACTGGCATGAATTCCCCTAAAACCGATATTAATACTAGCTGGGGTTCAGGATATGGTGTGCGTTTATTAAATCAACTTGTTGCCGATTATTATGAGGATTAGTAAAGAGCTATAGTGTCCTTTAAAATCTTACGAGATTTGTAAATTAAATTTCTCTAAGTCTATTTTAGTGTCTTTTGTTGGTCTGCTAAAGCTGTAACGTATATGTCTGTTCATTTGAGGGATGGCAAAGCAGAGATATCTTACGAAATAGTGCCAAATCAGTCCAATTTGGGTTGTAATCACATGTCTGTTTGAGACATTATTGTCATGGAAATTTACAAGATACATAAGTTTATGGCTAACGTGATTAACAGGTGCAACTTTTTTTAGGGATGGGTGTCCTGTGCAGTATACTGTTTGTAAATCTCTGTTGTCAGTTGTTTCAAAGTATGTTGCAAACGGATTTACTTTATTGCGTTTTGCAATGCTTAATAAGTTATCCGAATAACCTAAGCCATCAGTGAAGTTTAAGATGTAGTTTTTATTTGGGATGAAGTGTTCCTGAACTCGTTTGATATAATCTTCATGAATGGCATCATCATTGTCAATTCTGCTTGTGATAATATGTTTTGTATCGGGACTGATATGTTTATCAATTTCTTGTTTTAGACCTTCAACAAGAGTTACTTCATTCAAATCTATGAAAACAGGGTATATGAATGCAGGCTCAGTAATTTTTTCAATAAATGCGCTGTAAGCAGGGTCTTCCTTTGTTGCAGGATCAAAAAGAATTAACCATTTGAAATTTTTAGTTGTCTGAGCGCAGACTGATGGCCAAGTAAATTTGAGAAAAATTTGAGTTCGATGATCCATCCAAGCAGATACATCTTCATCTGTCTTAAGCCAATGTTTCATTCTTAGGTTAAAACGTGTGATCAAAAAGTGAGAGAATAAAGTTTGCATTTTTAATTTCTATTTATCATTGTCAGAAAACCGTACGAAGACAATATCTAAAGCCGCTGTTCTTGGTGTCACGAGTTATTTTTTAGGGTTCTATTATATAAATTTATTTTAAACAATAAAAATGAGACTAAGTAAATCAATTATAGTTAATAGATTCGTATTTTAAATTACTTGGTTATGCATGTTTAAAAATATAGAAAAATTATTTCTTTTATTTGGTTTTTTATAAATATATGTGGTGGATATTTGTAATTGTGTTTATTGACTTCAGTATAGTATCAATACAAGAGTGTTGTGTGAATGTTTTTATTTTTACTTTATTTTGTTTGGAGTTTTGGATTGTCAGATAATTCACATAATACGAGTGTTGTGGAGAAAAATAATGCTTCTATAGATAATAAGATTATTAGAGCTAAGAGATATTCAATTTTCTTTGTTTTAATATTTATATTTATACTTTGTATAATAGCTTATTCTTTTCTCGATTTTTCAGCATTTCAAAAACTTTCAGCATTACCTACTGGTTTAATTATATTTCTTAGTCTGCTTTCTATAGTAAATTATATATCAAGGGCTTGGCGTTGGCATATATTCAGTTTGCAATTAAAATTACCAGTGCCTCTAATCACTAATTTTCTTTATTTTTTTGCGGGGTTTAGTATGGCTTCAACACCAGGTAAGGTTGGAGAGGCTATTCGTTTATGGTTTTTGAAGAGTAATCATCAGATTAATTATAAAGATTCCGCACCACTTATTTTAGCTGACCGAATACTTGATTTATGGGCGGTTTTGATTTTGATATTAATTACTGTGTATAGCTTTAGTTCTTATGGAAGTAATGTTTTCATTATTTTTTGCGTTCTTACTTTTTTATCAATACCATGCCTTTTTCCTAAAACAGCTTTACGAGTCATATTGGTATTGCCTAAAACATCGCGATTGATAAATTTTATTGTAGCTTTTTTTGAAGAGGTATTTATCGCACTTCAGAAGTTAACGGCTTTAAAAGCGGTTGGGGCAAGTCTTTTATTGTCTCTCATCGGGTGGATAGCAGAAGGTTATGGCTTTTATCTTCTGATGCTTGAGTTAGGTGCAAATATTACATTGCAACAGGCTATATTCATTTTCACATTCAGTATGATTGTTGGAGCTATAAGTATGATGCCAGGTGGTTTAGGTAGTACGGAAGCAACTGCAGTTTTTTTGCTAATGGCTATAGGGATTGATTTTGAGATTGCCCTTCTTGGAACTGTTATTATTCGAATTATTACTTTGTGGTTTGCAATTCTCTTAGGATTTTTAATTTTACCATTTACAATCTGGTATTCTCAAAAGTATCGAGTAGAGAAAGTTGCAGCTTAATTGGCATATTATTCTAAAATCCTTAAATTATAAAAATTTTAATAGTTATTCTGGTAAAGCGAAATGGTGTTTCGCATTCTATAATAATAAGAAAGTGCTATCGCCTTTAGGTTTTTTAATAACTTTTCTGGCGTAGAATTGTTCTTTCCTAGGAGTGACAAATAGAGCCACATCTGGCGTCAGAAACTTATTGCTTTTGTATATTCCGAATTATAATAATGTGAGAGTAACGTATATTGGTCATGCTAGATATAAGAATTTAAAATGATGCGACATCGTGACTAGTTCTACATCTTTTCCAAACCAAAATACAGGTGGAATTTTCTATAAATCATACGTCAGAAGAGTTTTTAAAAATGTATTCTGAAAATACTGTGCTTGCTGTAGATCTTGATGGAACACTTATTAAGACAGATCTGTTGCACGAAAATATAATGCAGCTCATTTCTGATAATATTTTTAATGTATTTAAAGTTTTATCATATCTAATATACGGAAAAGCTGGATTTAAAAAAAAAATTGCTGATCAAGTTAACTTCCAAGCAGAACTTATTCCATATCGAGAAGAAGTTTTAGAATATATTCGAAACGCCAAAGTACAAGGGCGTAAGGTTGTACTTGTTTCTGCATCAGACCAGAGTCTCGTTGATGCGGTTGCCAGTCATTTAGGGCTTTTTGATGAAGCTTATGGATCTAACGGGTCTCATAATCTGGGTGGTACAAATAAAGCTAATTTTCTGATTGAGAAATATGGTGAGGGCAATTTTGATTATATTGGTGATGCAAATGTAGATCTTAATGTATGGAAAAAAGGTCGCAAAGCAATCACAGTTGACGCTCAGAATGGGCTGCGAAAAAAAGTTCATAAAATTACTGACAATGTTGAGCATATAACTTCAAATGGTGCTTCTGCAGGATCATTCAGAGCATATATAAAAGCATTGCGTCCTCATCAATGGATGAAAAATGCACTGGTCTTTCTGCCATTATTGGCAGCTCATAAGTTTGATATTGAAACCTTATTTGCAGCATTTGTTGCTTTTATCGTATTTAGTTTAACTGCCTCAAGTGTATATGTGCTTAATGATTTACTTGATTTAAGCTCTGATCGTGCTCACCCGAGAAAATGTAAAAGGCCATTTGCATCAGGCAATGTACCAATCATGCATGGGCTTTTTATGGCCCCTATGCTGTTAATTATATCTATTGCACTTAGCTTGTACGCGACACAACCTTTATTTATACTTGTGTTGGCAGTTTATTATGTTTTGACTTTTGCTTATTCTTTGTTTTTGAAGCGCAAACTTATCGTAGATATTTTTACTTTGTCTATTCTATATACTCTTCGCGTGATTGCAGGTGCTGCAGCTACTGCTGTGATCGTTTCGCCATGGATGCTTGCCTTTTCAGGTTTTATATTCTTGTCTCTTGCTGCTGTGAAACGACAAGCAGAACTTATTGATAAGCAAGGATCTGGACAGCAAGAGATTCCTGGAAGAAGTTATCGTGTCGATGACCTTGATGTTGTCACTATGATGGCTCTGGCAGCCGGATATAATGCTGTTCTTGTTCTTGCACTTTATCTAAATAGTCCAGATGTGAAGCTTCTCTATCAAAAACCTTACCTTATGTGGGGAGCATGTCCTATATTACTTTATTGGGTTAGTCGTGTTGTGATGATTGCTCATCGTGGTCATATGCATGATGACCCTCTTGTGTTTGCTGTCAGAGATCGTAATAGCCTTGCATGTGGTTTGGGTATTTTGATCTGTGTCTTATTAGCTAGTATGATATAACCATAAATTTATGAGCAGGTAATTTTTACCTGCTCTTTCTATTTTTCCATTTTACAAGTCTTAAGTTTTTTCTGTTAAGTTGTTATATCAACTTTCACCCTTAACCTATCATCTTAAAATGATAAAATATTTAATCTAAAAATTGGTGTGTATTTATGCATGCTGAATTGAAATATTTTATTGAATATTACTTAGAATAAGTATTATTTATTTAAATGTTCAGTTGGGTATATTTACATAAATAAATTTAAACTCGTATTTAGTGTGAAGTATTTGTGTATAGATAGATTTTTCTTATATTTTTTTGTCTTTAAAGAGCCTGTTTTCAAATTAGCATTTAAGTAAAGCATGAGACTTATAGATGCTTTTGCCGTTTGGCGTCTTGCATAGGTTTTAATTTGAACCTGAGAATGGAGATAGCATATGAAGCTGTCTGGTTGGGGGCGTTTTCCTATTGTTGAGTGTCATATTAAAACTCCTAGAAATGAAACTGAGCTAAGTTTCTTAGTTAATGGAGGGCCATTAATTGCCCGTGGGAACGGAAGATCCTATGGAGATAGTTCTCTTAATCCTCGAATGACAGCCTCAATGAAAAGATTCAATAAAATACTTGAATTTGACGATAAGCAAGGTGTGTTGACAGTTGAGGCTGGGGTTATTTTGGCAGATGTTATTTCCGCTTTTTTACCAAGAGGTTGGTTTCCACCTGTTACTCCTGGAACCAAATATGTTTCCATAGGTGGGATGATTGCTGCAGACGTCCATGGTAAGAATCATCATAGTTCAGGCTCGTTTGGTCATTATGTTTACTGGATAGATATTATGACAGCTGAGGGACGTGTTGTCAGATGTGATGCAGTCCAAAATTCTGAATTATTTCATAACACAATTGGTGGAATGGGTTTAACTGGCATAATTGTTCGAGCAGCTTTTAAGCTTATTCGTGTTGAATCGGCTTGGATACGACAAGATATTTTTGCAGTCGCGAATCTTGAGATGTTGATGGATTATTTTGAGGCTACAAAAGATTGGACTTATTCTGTTGCATGGCTTGATTGTTTATCAAAAGGAAAAAATTTAGGCAGGTCGTTACTGTATTGTGGTGAGCATGCTAAACTTCATGAATTAGATGAAGTTAAACAAAATATGCCACTTGAAATTCCTTCCCGTAGAATAAAAACATTTCCGGTTGATGCGCCGAGTTGGGCAGTTAATGATTACTCTGTAAAAATGTTGAATGAAATTTATTATCGCAGAGGATGTTTAGCTCCAAAGTCTCAACTCATCGATTGGGATACATATTTTTACCCATTGGACTCCATACTTCATTGGAATCGGGTTTACGGTAAAAGAGGATTTTTACAGTTTCAATGTGTCATTCCATTAGAAGCTTCTCGGCAGGGTATTCGGGTTTTATTGAAAGAGATTTCGAATACAGGGCAGGGGGCTTTTTTAGCAGTTTTAAAGCTATTAGGTGAACAAAATAGTGCTTTTTCTTTTCCTGTGAAGGGCTATACTCTCGCTTTAGATTTCCCCATTACGCCTAAATCTTTAATGCTTTTAAAAAGGCTTGATAAAATCACAGTTGATTATGGAGGGCATTTTTATCTTGCAAAAGATTCTCGTATGACGCGTGAGGTTTTTGAGAACTCGGAACCTCGTGCTAGGGCTTTTCGTGATTTTAGAACAAAAACTGGGATTATTAATAAGTTTCGTTCTGCTCAATCTCAAAGGTTAGGTTTATGAATAAACGACCAGTTCTTATTTTAGGAGCGAGCTCTGATATTGGAATGGCTCTCGCACATAGATTCGCAAAAGAAGGTTGGCCAATTCAATTGGCTGGTCGTCAACTTTCATCTCTTGAAGCAAATAAAAATGATTTGCAGTTACGGTATAATGTCCCTGTAAGCTTGTATGAATTTGATGTTCTTCAATTAGAGCATATCGAAGGTTTTTTTAACAAACTAAATGACTTGCCGGAAATTGTTATATCTGTCGTTGGTTTATTAGGTGATCAAGCTGAAACAGAAGGGCATCCAAAGAAGTCGCAGCTCATTGTTAATACTAATCTGACAGGTGTGTCCTTAGCTATGGAAATTGCCTGTGAGCATCTGGCTAATATAAACGAGGAAACTGCTATTATTGGTATCAGTTCTGTTGCAGGTGAACGTGGACGGGCAAAAAATTACTGGTATGGGGCCTCAAAAGCTGGATTTACTGCTGTTTTATCGGGTTTGAGACAAAAATATAAAACAACAAAATTACACGTTATGACTGTAAAGCCTGGTTTTGTTGCAACAAGAATGACAGAGGGCATGGATTTGCCAAAACCACTTACATCCTCTCCAGAAAGGTTAGCCGACTTAATATTTCATGCTTATAAAAAGCGGCTCCATATTGTATATGATTGGAAGTGGAAGTTTATCATGACAATACTTAAATTATTGCCCGAGAGTATATTTAAAAAAATTGACCTCTAAGAACATTTGACAGGCTTTAAGAACTCTATTTGTTTTAATACGCCTTTAATTGAAAATTCTCCATAATTCATGAAGAGTTTTTGGCTTACACCATTTTCAAATAATTGAAATGCAATTTGATAATCCGGGATTATAGCGTTAGGTTTTTTTGCATAATAGCTTATTGAAACAGGCCAAGAATTTATTTTTTTTAGTATTTCACCATTTGTAATATCTTTAGTGTTTTTGGAACTTTGTGGTTTTCCTATTATAGCGGTTGTGGAATAAACTTTTTTTCCTGCTTCAGACCCGTCATAAATATCAGCTTGCATAACTTGTAAACCTTTTTGAGCTGCTTTTATAAGTTGGATACTATGTTGTGTTGGAAATAGTACTTTTGAAGATACATTCATTTTATGTGCTTTGGGGCGTCTTACACGTATTTGGATCTGTGTTTGATCTTTGTTTCGTTTCGCATCACCACTGGTTATCTGGCTTAATTTAGAGTTTGAATATTCTGATGAATTAAATCTAAACCGATCTCCTTTAGGGCTTTCCCAGCTGGATGTTCTAAGGTCACTGATTTTTTGGATGCCTTGATTATCTGTCACTTGTGTTACAAATCGCATGTTAATTGTATAACCTTCACAATTAGAACCACCCAGTTCAAAAACTAAACGCCCACGCAATCCAGAAATACTTGAACTGCTTTTCTTGTTGGCAAGTGACATTTCATAAACAGCTCGATGGGGCATTAGGTTAACTGGACTATTGAGCTTTAAAGCGTATGAGGCTGTTATAGGTAAGTAAGCGTAACAAACAACTAGTACTATTAGTCTTGTAAGGACATTCATATTTATACTCTTTAGCTCTTTCTACAAAGATTTATAAAATTATCATTATATTTTAATTTAACATGAAAACTTATAATAAGTATATATATAGGGTAATATCTATATAGTCTCAATAATGCATAAAATTTCAGGATAGTTTATGACAGGAATTATTGATAAAAAACTTAAAGAGATTGGCGTTTCTCTTCCAATACCCGCGCGTGCTGTCGCAAATTATGTTCCATATGTTATAGATGGGCATAATCTTTATATATCCGGGCAATTGCCGATGGGCACTGAAGGTCTAGCCTATACTGGAAAAGTTGGAATGGCAATCTCTGTTGAAAATGGCGCAAAGGCAGCCGAGACATGTGCGATAAATTTACTAGCACAAGCAAAAGCGGCCCTTTCAGATTTGGATCGTATTGATAGGGTTTTAAAGCTTGTAGGATTTGTAAATTGCCCTGATCAATTTGAGCAACACCCTGTTGTGATTAACGGAGCATCTGACTTAATGGTTAAAGTCTTTGATGATGCAGGACGACATGCACGTTCTGCTGTTGGTGTGAGCAGTTTACCATTTAATGCAAGTGTTGAGGTGGAAGCGATCTTCCGTATAAAATAATGTCTGATAATTTTTCCTGGTTATGTCAGCCATTCGCGCATCGAGGGCTACACGATTATGGTTCTCATATTATTGAGAACTCAGGAGCCGCTATTCTCTTAGCTATTCAGAAAAAATATGCAATTGAAATTGACTTACAAGCATCGTTTGATCATGAACCTATGGTTTTTCATGACCTTTCACTAGAACGTTTAACAAATTTGGGTGGTAAGCTTAGAGAAAAGCATTCTAAAGAGCTTAAAGAAATTACTTACAAAAACTCTTCTGATAAAATTTTAAGTCTTTCTGATATTTTATTGTTAGTGAACCGACAAGTTCCGATACTCATTGAAATTAAAAAGAGTGATTGTAATGAAATACTTTTTTGTCAAAATATTGCGGAGAATTTGAGAAACTATAAGGGGCTTTATGCGGTTATGTCATTTCATCCAAATTTGATTTATAACTGTTTAGAGGTTTTCCCTGATATGCCAAGAGGACTTATTTTTTCTAACTATAAAAGAAATAGATATGCTTGGCCCAGATTTCTTATGTTATGGTCTTCATGGCAAAGGCTTATTGCTCCCCAATTTATCGCATATGATGTGAAAGATATAGCTGGTATCACACCTTATATTATAAAACATGTACTTGGTTTAAAACTTTTAACTTGGACTGTTCGTAATCAGACACAATTAAAGAGTCTGCAAAGCTGGGTTGATGCACCGATTTTCGAAGGCTTTGAAGTTAGGCAAGCGAATAGCTGATATATCAATGACTAAAGAGCTAAAATGCGTTGTAAAGGTAAAGTCTTCAATTTGTGAGATTCCCCGAAGCGATTGGGATATTCATGCAAATCCAGAGGCAAAATATTATAATCCATTCATATCTTATAAGTTTCTTAAATGTCTTGAAGATTCTGGTTGCGTAGGTATTGAGAGTGGCTGGGTTCCTCATTATCTTATGCTACAAAATGATAAAGATGAGTCCTTAGGGTTTATGGCAACTTATCTTAAATTTCATAGTCAGGGAGAGTATGTTTTTGATCATGGGTGGGCAGATGCATATGCTCAGATGGGTAAAGCATATTATCCAAAACTCCAATGTTCAATCCCCTTCTCACCTGTTACTGGGCAGCGTCTTTTGGTTAAGCCAGGTGAATTTCAGTTAGATCATCAAAAACTTCTGATTGCGGGCGCAATACAACTTCTTAAGAAATATGAGGCCTCTTCCTTACATTTAACTTTTTTATCACAAGAAGAAAAAGATACGCTTGAAAAACTTGGGTTATTAATTAGGACCGATCATCAATTCCATTGGTATAATAACGGATATGAAAACTTTGATGATTTTCTATCAAGCTTATCATCAAGAAAGCGTAAAGCTATACGTAAAGAACGCAAAGAAGCGCTTGTTAATGATATTTCAATAGACAGGGTTTCGGGCAGTGATCTAACGGAAACCCATTGGGATCATTTCTTCAAGTTCTATATGGATACAAGTGATCGTAAATGGGGAATGCCATATTTAAATCGAGAGTTTTTTAGTCATCTAAATGAAACAATGCAAAATGATATTTTGCTTATGCTCTGCAAAAGAGATGGCAATATTATAGCTGGTGCTTTGAATTTTATTGGTGGCGATTGTCTCTATGGACGTTACTGGGGAGCGCTTGAAGATCATAAGTATCTACATTTCGAAACTTGTTATTACCAAGCAATTGAGTATGCAATAGAGCATAAATTAAAACGTGTTGAGGCTGGAGCTCAGGGACAACATAAACTCGCTAGAGGGTATATACCTACAACAACCTATAGTGCACATTATATAGCCGATCCTTATTTAAATTCAGCTATTGCAGATTATCTAAAGCGAGAACGTAAATATGTTGACAAGGAGGAAGAGATCCTTTTGTCTCAAGCGCCTTATGCTAAAAAAACATAATAAAGCTTATGCCAGATGTGGTGTTATGATTGGAACTCAAGTTTATTAGAAAGTAAAAAATGATGTATGATACTGATAATATATTTGCCAAAATTTTAAGGCAGGAGATCCCTTGTCATAAAATATATGAAGATAACTTAACATTTGCTTTTTTGGATATCATGCCACGTAGTGATGGGCATACGCTTGTTATTCCTAAAGCTCCAGCAAGAAATATTTTAGATGTTCAGACTGAAGATTTAGTATCTGTTATTAAAAGTGTTCAGATGTTAGGCAATGTCGCTCTTAAAGCCTTTAATGCAACTGGTTTGACAATTCAGCAATTTAATGAACCCTCAGGCGGGCAAGAGGTGTATCATTTACATTTTCATATTTTACCTAGGTATGATGGTGTTGCATTACGTCCTCCTGGTATTATGGCTGAGAATGATGTGCTTGCTGAACATGCGAAGAAATTTGTAGTATCTTTGTCAGAATAATTTGTACATTAGGTTGGATTAATATGACAACAGTTTTGATCATAGGTGCTAGTCGTGGCGTGGGCTTGGAGACTGTTATGCAAGCCTTAGAGGCTGGATATGAAGTGCGAGCTTTATCGAGAAATGCTCATAGTATTCAGATTACGCATCGTAATTTAGAAAAAATTTCAGCAAGTGCAATCGATTCTGAAGCAATTCATTCTGCGGTTGATGGTTGTGATGCAGTAATTTCAGTAATTGGGATTATGCCTACTTTGAAGCCTGTTGATATATTCTCAAATTCAGCCAAAGTTTTAATTTCTGCGATGAGTGCAGTTGGTGTCAAAAGGCTTATCGCAGTGACTGGACTGGGAGCTGGAAATAGTAAAGGTACTGGCGGGCTTCTTTATTCAAAAATATTCCAGCCATTTCTTCTTGGAAGTATTTATGCAGATAAAGATAGGGAAGAAGATCTTATTCAAAATAGCACTTTAGAATGGACTATTGTCAGACCTGGGATTTTAACTAGGTTACCTAAAAAAGGGAATTATCAGGTTTTAACAGAGCCCGAGAGTTGGAGCGGCGGTTTTATTTCACGTTCGGATGTTGCTGATTTTTTGGTGAAACAAATTGTTGATCGGAAGTATATTGGAAAGACACCACTTTTGATCAATTAAAAAAATTATTGATTAGATTTGATTTTCGGTGAATTACTTTTGGCAATCAACTTATCGGTTGAAGGCTGATGAATTGTAAACTCAGTTCCTGTAATTGGTGACATTTTGAATTCTAGAGTTAATTCTTTATGTTCCTTACAGTTTGAAATTGTCCATATTTCATTCCAATGAATAATTTCTTCTTTATGCTCATAAGACATCATTTTTGTTGTAAAGATACGGATACGGTCTTCATTTTTACACCCTAGGTTTTTTGCGGTTATGTTCTCAGATGCAATCAGAGTATTTATGACATCTTGCTGGAGAGTAAAATCAACCAAACTTAGTGCATTACCAGAAATTAGTGGAAATAATTTCGTACCTCTTTCTAATGCTACAACCAGGACATTGCGCAAATAAGTGTCTTTACAACCAGATATTCTAATCACTTCAATCCATTGAGGAGCTATGCCAATCTCTGGGAGAGACCATGGATTTTGGGGGATACCAATATTAACTCTAGCCTTAAACTTGGGAGTAGAACACGCTCCGTAAACAGTTTCATAATCTAAAACAGTTTTCTTGAGAGTTTCTATATAGGTACTACTTTGTAAATATTCTTGAGTTGGAAGGCCATTAACTCTAGATGGAAAAAGCGTTTGAATTTGTTTCGTGTTTTCAGGTTTATTTGATGTAAAGTCAGCTTTTAAAGAAATATGAGATGAAACTAAAAATATACAACAGATAGCAATTACATTAATTAATAACTTACAATTTCCCGCTGTAGTTTTCATTCATTACCTCAAGTTGAGAATCTCCTTATTAAGGTAAGCTTATTCTTGGAGTATTCGCAATTTCTTTTTATATGATATACTAAAATAATATATTTTTCTATATCGCTATTATTTTTTATTCAAAACTCATCAATCGGCTGATTAAAATAGTTTATCAGTTTTTTGAACCCACAGCCGTATATTTCAGAAATACTTCGTTAGTGGGCTCGTGATTATTTGCGTTTATGAGGTACTCTTGGTACTGGGCTTTTTATGTCGTCCTCTTTTTTTGTTTCGTCAGAATTTTCAGCATCTGCAATTGCCAGCTGTTCTTTTTGCTTTTCTTTTTTCTTAGAGGATGGTTTGTTTTTTACGGTATTAGCAATGATTTCAAAGTCGAGTATCTCTGAATCGTCTTTGGTTGTTACAATTACACGAACGGTGCCACCATTATCAAGTTTACCAAACAATAATTCATTTGCAAGGGGCTTCTTGATATTCTCTTGGATGACTCTAGATAGAGGGCGAGCTCCATAACGCGAGTCGTACCCTTTCTTTGCAAGCCACTTATTAGCGTCTTCTGTAAGCTCAATAGTTACATTACGTTCTTGTAGTTGCGCTTCTAATTGGAAAATAAATTTATCTACAACTTTTGCAATTACACTTTCTGGGAGTGGAGCAAATGGGATTATTGCATCCAAACGATTTCTAAACTCTGGGGAGAATAATTTATTTATTGCTTCTTCATCATCCCCTTCTCGGCGGTCATTATTGAAACCCATAGGAGCTTTTGCAAGGTCTGCAGCACCAGCATTACTTGTCATAATTAATATAACATTTCTAAAACTGATTGCTTTTCCACTATGGTCAGTTAATTTACCGTGGTCCATTACTTGAAGTAGGATATTGAACAGATCTTGGTGTGCTTTTTCAATTTCATCCAAAAGAAGAACACTATGTGGGTGTTGGTCTACACCATCTGTTAGAAGACCTCCTTGATCGTATCCAACATAACCAGGAGGAGCTCCGATTAAACGAGATACAGTATGTCGTTCCATATACTCAGACATATCAAAACGTAACAGTTCCACTCCTAATGAGCTTGCCAATTGACGAGCAACTTCTGTTTTACCAACTCCAGTTGGGCCTGAGAAGAGATAACATCCAATTGGTTTTTCTGGTTCTCGTAATCCAGCTCTCGCTAACTTAATTGCACTTGATAAGGCTTCAATTGCTTTATCCTGACCAAAAACAACGTGACGTAGCTCTTGTTCAAGATTTTGTAAAACTTCTGCATCAGATTTAGAGACCGTTTTTGGAGGAATTCTAGCCATAGTAGCGACTGTTTCCTCAACCTCTTTGGTGCCTATTGTTTTCTTACGTTTAGATTTTGGCAAGAGCATCTGAGATGCACCAGTTTCATCAATAACATCAATTGCTTTGTCTGGAAGTTTTTTATCATTTATATATTTTGCAGATAGCTCTACGGCTGACTTGACTGCTTGGTTCGTATATTTAATGTCATGGAAATCCTCAAAGTAAGGTTTTAAACCTTTGAGAATTTCAATTGCATCTGGAACACTTGGCTCCTTGACGTCAATTTTCTGGAAACGTCTCACGAGAGCACGGTCTTTTTCAAAATGCTGTCTGTATTCTTTGTATGTTGTGGAACCAATACATTTTAGACTGCCGTTTTGTAGTGCAGGTTTAAGGAGGTTTGAAGCATCCATTGCTCCACCTGACGTGGCCCCAGCACCTATCACAGTGTGGATTTCGTCTATGAACAATACGGCACCTTCATAGTTTTCAATTTCTTTCATGACCGCTTTGAGACGTTCTTCAAAATCTCCTCGGTATCGTGTGCCGGCTAATAATGATCCCATATCTAATGAGAAAATAGTGCACTCTTCAAGAACTGCGGGCACTTCGCCTTCTACAATTTTGCGTGCAAGTCCTTCTGCGATAGCTGTTTTTCCTACTCCAGGATCTCCAACATAAAGAGGATTGTTTTTTTGGCGACGACACAAGACTTGTATCGTTCTTTTTAGTTCTTGATCTCGCCCAATAAGGGGATCTATTTTTTTGTCTTTAGCTTTTTGGTTTAAATTTATGCAGTAGTTATCAAGGGCGTCTGCACCTAATTTTTTGTCTTCAGATCCTTCAAATGTAGATGACTCATCATCTATGCCTCGGACAGGTCTAGCATCAGACATATCAACTCGTTTTGCTATACCATGGCTTATATATTGAACAGCATCAAAGCGAGACATATCTTGCTCTTGTAGAAAATAAGCAGCATGGCTCTCTCGTTCAGCAAAAATTGCGACTAAGACGTTAGCACCCGTAACTTCTTCTCGGCCAGAAGATTGCACATGAATTACTGCACGATGCATTACTCTTTGAAAGCCTGTTGTGGGTTGAGCTTCGACTTCTTCTTCTACAATCAGTGAGTCTAATTCATTATTTATGTAATCAAAAAGTTTGTCGCGCAGCGTATCAATTTCTACGTTGCAAGCTCTTATTACTGCAGAAGCATCTCTGTCATCAAGTAATGAGAGAAGCAAGTGTTCTAATGTGGCATATTCATGTGATCGTTCATTAGCATATTGCAATGCACGATGAAGGGCGTCTTCTAAACTAGCAGAAAATGATGGCACGGCAGAACTTACTCCTTTTCCATTGTACATTGTAGAGGGTGTTGGTGTTGTCTTGCAAAACTCATAACTTGAGAGACTTTAGTTTCAGCAACTTCAAATGTATAAACACCACAAACGCCAACTCCTTTTTGGTGTACATGCAACATAATACGCGTTGCATCTTCATGTCCTTTGTTGAAGAATCTTTCGAGAACATAAACAACAAAATCCATAGGTGTGTAATCGTCGTTCAAAAGTAAAACACGATATAGGTTAGGCTTTTTCGTCTTCGGGCGGGTTTTTGTTACAATGCCTGTGCCTGCATCTTCATCATCGTGATGATGCTCTTCATCCCCGGACAATTTTATCTGCCACATTATCATTTCGAGGTCAGCTCCAAATTATGCCAATCCTTTATAATTTATGAATTTTACACGTGTTATACCCTAACACGGTTCTATCGCACTTTCCTATTAAACATTTCATTCTTATCCCAAATGATAGGTTAATTTTTCTTTTGGTCAACATTCTATATATAACTTCTAAGATTTGCATATAAGGGGTGCTAAATAAAATAATATTTTATGATAAGATACACTTCTTCATAAATAATTTTATCTAAAAACAACTTTATTATATGTATAGTTAAATAAAAGCTATAGGGCTAACCAGTTATTTTATTTCTTTTTGCATCTTATGACGTATTAGTTGTATTTTATCTTGTGTATTTTTATATTTTTATTCTTTTTCATAATATGGGCACTTTTTTATATTGTGTTTAGATTCTGTTAAGTGATTATCTTTACGGTTTTTATATGATTTCGTTGTTATTCTCATTGACAAGGGAAAATCTATGAAAATTAACAGACAAATTCGAATATTTGGCTGAATAAATTTTATGTTATAGTGTGCGTTGTTTTCAAGAGTTCATATCATGTGTAAAGCTCAGTATGTCTGCATACAGTTCTTGAAGAACTTTTTTAGTTCTTCTACTTTTATTTGTAGATGTTTTAGTGTTCATTGTTTATTACCTTTTTTTATATCTGTTTTTTGCTTTTTTATTTCGCAAGATGTTGAGGCTCGCTCTAAATATGCGGCCATTGTCATTGATGCTAATACAGATAAGATATTGTTTTCTCGGCATGCGGATAAAAAAAGATATCCAGCTTCCTTAACAAAAATTATGACACTTTATATGTTATTTAAGGAGTTAAAGGCTGGCCGTATTGCGTTGGATTCAAAATTCATTGTCACGAAGAACGCAGCATTAAAGCCACCATCGCGTATTGGTCTAAAACCTCAAGAAAAAATAACTGTGATAAATGCCATACGGGCATTGGTAACGAAATCAGCAAATGATGTCGCCACCACTGTTGCGGAAAACTTAGCTGGTACAGAAGCCGGTTTTGCGAGAGAAATGACCAATATAGCTATTAAAATGGGAATGCAAAACACAAAATTTAAGAATGCTTCTGGATTGCCTAATGGTGATCAATATACAACTGCTAAGGATATGATCATTTTAGCAAAACGAATGCAGAGTGATTTTCCTAAATATTACAAGTTCTTTAAAACAAAGGTTTTTGTATATAAAGGAAAGAAATATAAAAATCATAATAATTTACTCAAAAATTATCATGGTACTGATGGAATTAAAACTGGTTATACAAGAGCTTCAGGTTTTAATTTAGTAACTTCAATCCGTCGAAAAAATAAACATTTGCTAGCCGTTGTAATGGGTGGAAAGACAGCCAAGAAGCGCGATGCCCATATGCGTAGATTGTTAAGTCGGGCTTTTCCTAAAGCACGGGCTATGAATAAACAACAGCTTAAAAATTATAAGAATAAACTTGCAAAACAAAAAGAACTTAATACCGAAGTTCGTAAAGTTGTGCAGGCTAAATTTACTGTTCAAAATAATAAACAATCCGCTTTAAGACAAACTGAAGTACAAAATCAGCCAAAATTGAATATTTTGGGTCCATTTCATATTCAAGTGGGTGCTTATTCTAATATGGTTGAAGCTCAAAGTAAGCTTCTTTCTGTTGTTTCAAGGGCAGATGATTTGTTGGAAGGGCATCCAGCAATTGCTGTACCGTTTCATTTGCAGAAAAAAAAGGTGGTTAGAGCTCGCTTTGCTTCTTTTTCAAAAACAAAAGCTAAGTCGATTTGTAATTCTCTAAAGCGCAGGTCTATTGAGTGTATAGTTATGCAGGCGAAGTAGATGGTTTCATAGTTCGAAACTCTTTAATTTACTCTTTTTAATAGGTAATCTTTAGCTTCATTAATTCTTGCAGCAAGATAATTAGAACCGCCTTGATCAGGATGAAATTTTTTCATCAAATTTCGATGGGCTTGTCGAATTTCTTGATGAGAAGCTTCTTTTGTTAGACCTAAAATAGCTCTCGCTTCGTCTAGTGATATCGGTTTGTTCTGGTATGAATTTTTTCCAGATTTACCTTTAATATCAGGGTGCTGCCTCCAATTAGGTTGGATTTTATCTAAATATTTTTCTAAGAAAAGGATGTTTCTATAATTTGTTTTTTTGCAGGCTTTACGGATCTGTATGATATCATTACATGATAATCTTGAGAGAGACTGATTAGCAAATGGGCCTTTTAAAACTATTGCTTCCATATCGTCATTTTTATGGTCTAATATTATATGGAGGTAATCTGTTTCGATATTCTCTATATTCTCTTTGTCGTTGTCTTTTGATGCTTCTTCTGGCTCATTATAAGTATTATTAGAGATATTAGCTTGGAGAAAACTAGATAATAAAGTAAACAGCCCAATCTTGAATTTTGGCATCATCCAATTTTGCCTTCCCATTTTCTCAACAAAAGCCAATATCTTGCTTATTTTAACAGAAATCAATATAAACTTATTAAATATATATGTATTAGAATTCTATTTTTAAGTATTGTTGCTTTGTAAGAAAAAATTGTCAATAATATCATATAATTCATCAAAATGGTTGATGGTTTTTGTTGGAAATAATTGTTCCACAGGTGTTTCTGTATAACCAAAATTCACTGCAATAACTGGTATTTCAAGTGCTTTTGCGGCATTAATATCTGACGCACTATCTCCAATCATAAGCGATTTATAAGGATCGCCATCCATTAATTCTATTGTACCTAGCAGATGTTTTGGGTCCGGTTTGCATACATCAAATCTATCCCCACCTATTATAAGCTCAAAAAAATGCGAGAGTTCCAATTCATTTATTAGTTTTTTCGCAAGTTTTTCCTTCTTGTTTGTGCATATTGCTATTTTAGCGTTTAAACTTTTCAGGTGTTGTAAAAGTTGAATCGCTCCAGGAAATGGTTGTGAATACCTTGCTATATTAAATTCATAATACTCTAGAAATTCAGAAATTAGTTTTTCAATATCAATTTTATCTAAATCAATACTGTTTTTTGCAAGGCTTGTTGTTAGCATATATTTAGCACCTCGGCCAATTATATTACGAATCTCATTCATGTTTACTGAAGGACAGTCAACTTTTACAAGTGAGTGATTAAGAGCTTTCAATAGATCGGGGGCTGTATCGATCAGAGTTCCGTCTAAATCAAATATAATTGATGTATTTTTTAGAGGCATAATATTTCTTCTGTAATTAGTCTTTGGCTAAAAGTATATGTGTTTTGTATGTTGTTATTATATTGAATCTGGTAAAGACACCCTAATTTATTTTTTTGAGAAAATTCATAGGAGGCGAATATGGATGATCATAAGCTTAAGGCAGCTATGGCAGCCCTAGATTATGTTGAAGATGGCATGAAGTTAGGGTTAGGAACTGGGTCCACAGCAGAAAAGTTTGTTAGAGCCTTGGGTGAAAAGGTTAAAGATGGTCTAAATGTCACATGTGTTGCTTCATCTGAAGCTACACAGTCATTAGCAGATGAGCTCAATATACCGATGACCAGTTTGGATGAAGTTCATTATCTGGATTTAACTGTTGATGGTGCTGATGAAGTTACAGAAGACCTCATGCTTATCAAAGGCGGGGGAGGAGCCTTGCTTCGAGAGAAGATAGTTGCAATGGCTTCTGAAAGAACCATTATTATTGCAGATGATAGCAAGTTAGTTAAGACGCTGGGTAAGTTTCCACTTCCAATTGAAGTGATAAAGTTTGGGCTAGGGTCTACTCAAGCTATGATTAAAGAAATTAGTGCAGATGCAGAATGTGAAGGCGAGATCAACATCAGGATGTCTTCAGAAAATAATCCTTTTGTAACAGATAATGGAAATTATATCCTTGATTGTGCTTTTGGATCAATTCCGGATCCCATTCTACTTGAAGATGTGCTCAAAATGATTCCTGGCATAGTTACAACTGGTTTGTTCATAGGGGTTTCTGAACTAGCTATTTTGGCTGGTAACGATGGGCTTAATATTATTGAATGGTCCGAAGATTTCCTTGAAATTTAATTTCTATTGGTTGAAGACAGTATTACTCAGGATTTAAACCAAACTACATTCATGGTTGTTGTGGGTTCTGAGTGAAATATATTTCACCAAATTTTGGTAGAGAGTTTTGATGACAGATTTTGATTATGACCTATTTGTTATAGGTGCTGGTTCGGGTGGGACACGTGCTGCTAGAATGAGTTCATCCTATGGGGCAAAAGTCGCGATTGCTGAGGAATACCGTTTTGGAGGCACATGCGTTATTAGAGGGTGCGTGCCCAAAAAACTTTTTGTTTATGCAAGTCATTTTAGAGAAAGTTTTGAAGATGCCAAAGGCTTTGGTTGGGATACGCAAGAGCCTGTATTTAATTGGCCAGATCTTGTTTCAGCTAAAGATGAAGAAATTAAGAGGCTAGAAGGCATTTACTCTCGTAATCTTGAGAACTCAGGGGTTGAGTTGTATAAAAGTCGAGCAGAGATTGTGGATGAGCATCATATCAAGATTATTAATGAGGGTAAAATTGTCTCCTCAAAATATATCTTGATTGCGACAGGTGCTACTCCTTTTGTGCCTGATATTAAAGGTGCTAACTATGCAATTACTTCAAATGAAGCTTTCCATTTAGATGCTTTACCAGAAAGAATTACAGTCGTAGGTGGAGGTTATATAGCTGTAGAGTTTGCAGGAATATTCAATGGGCTAGGAGTTGATACTAGACTTCTTTACCGAGGTGAGCAAATTTTGCGAGGCTTTGATGATGATATTCGTCAATCTCTTTTTAGTGAAATGCAGAAAAGTGGAATTGATGTAAGATTGAACTCAGATCCTGGTGAAATTACACAGGTGAATGAAGGTTATGAAGTCACATTGAAAGATGGTTCTAAATACAATACGGATTCGATTATGTTTGCGACCGGTCGGGTGCCTAATACTAACAAACTTGGCCTTGAGAATGCTGGGGTTACCCTTGGTGGTAAAGGGGAAATTATAGTTGACGAATATTCTCATACATCTGTTGAGTCAATTTATGCTGTTGGTGATGTAACAGATCGTGTTAATCTGACACCTGTTGCGATCCATGAGGGGGCAGCTTTTGCTGAGACGATTTTCAATAATATTCCAAAACCTGTTGATCATAGTTTCATTGCTACTGCAGTGTTTTCTCAACCAGAAATAGGTACTGTGGGTTTAAGCGAAGAACAAGCTCGTGCAAAGTATAAAGATATTAAAGTTTATCAAAGCCGTTTTCGTCCGATGAAACATACACTTTCAGGGCGAGATACGAAAATGCTCATGAAGCTAATCATTGATGTTGCAACAGATCGTGTTTTGGGGTGTCATATTATTGGTGAGAGTGCAGCTGAAATCGTTCAGGGAATTGCTATTTCAATGCGCCTAGGGGCCACTAAGAAAGATTTTGATGATACTATGGCACTTCATCCATCAGCGGCAGAAGAATTAGTAACTATGAAATGAGTAAAGGTTCTTAATAGTAATGCTGCCTTTAATTCTGGAGAAATAATTTATGGGTCAATTAGATGGTAAAATTGCACTTGTAACAGGTGCAGCAGATGGGATTGGGTTATCTGTTGCCAAGCATTTTGTGCATGAAGGTGCCAGTTTAATTATATCAGATAAGAATGAAGAGGCATTAGCAAAAACTGAAGCTTATTTTAAAGAACAAAATATAGATGTTTTATCCTGCTATGCTGATGTTTGCTCTGTTGAAGACATAAAATTTCTTATGAATAAGATCAGTTCTGATCATGGAAAACTAGATATTTTAGTTAACAATGCTGGAGGAAATGTTAGAGGTGATTTTCGTCATATGCATGAGGATATGGTCTCTGAAGTAATTGAAACGAACCTTAATGGTACAATTAGGTGTAGTCGCGAAGCTTTTACACTCTTGAAGACTTCTGGAAGTGCATGTGTGATAAACCTCTCTTCAATTCTTGCTGCAAAACATATGAGGCAAGTTTCTATTTATTCGGCAACGAAAGGTGGTGTTGAGGCTTTATCACGAGCAATGGCAGTTGAATTTGCACCCTATGGCATTCGAGTTAATTATGTTGCTCCGGGTTTTATCGAAACAAAACTTACTGAACGCTTCACTAAACATCCTCATATTAGCAAGGTTTTATTAGATCAAACTCCCTTGCGCCGATTTGGTCAACCAGACGAGATAGCAAAAGCAGTGGTTTTTCTAGCCTCGGATAATGCATCATATATTACAGGAACAGGATTAACTATAGATGGAGGGGTTAGTATATCTGTTGCTTGACATAATTCTATAATAAATTGTTTGTAGTGATTTCTCAATTTTGTATTTTATGTCATAATGAATCATTTCTTACATCATTTTATGAGGAATTGGCTAGTTTTTAGTCGCAGAATAGACAGGTATGCTAGTGACAAGTAGCCGAACAGAACAAAAAGCACAAACTCGCGCTAAAATTCTTAAGTCTGCCTATAAACTTTTTGGTGAGCAAGGCTTTGAGGAAGCAAAAACAACAGATATTGCTCGTAATGTTGGAATTTCTCATGGGACTGTTTTTGCGCATTTCGATTCAAAGGCAAGTATTCTTCGTGAACTTGTAGTCATGCGACTTAAATCTGATATAGAGGCCCTTGAGAATACAGCAATTGAAGGTAAAACGGCAAAAGAAAAATTGAAAGTTTTGGCTCAGAAGTTTTGGAAGAGAGCTATGACTGATCCCCAATTGACATATGCTTATCACGCTCAATCTTGGCAATGGACAGCTGAAGAAGAAAGCGAATTCCAAGATATTATCTCCAGAGGTCTTAAAATAGCAAAAGACCTGATTTTAGATGGTGTGAATAATGGAGAGATTTCTTCTAGTGTGAATTCTGATATTATTTTAGAGCTTCTTAAGGCAAAATATTTTGAGGCAATCAGATCTAGCCAATATCAAACACAATCGGTAGATATTCATCTACTGGGAGATGAATTTTTTGAGCAGTATGGGAGTGTAATTGATTACTTATTAGATGTTTAAATGTCTTTATATTCCAGTTAATGTTTCTTCCATCAGGCTATCAACGATTTTAATTAAAGCTTGTTTTTCAGTTAGTCCTTCTTCTAGTGAATTATTATAAATCATAAGTTGACGTTCTGCACTTGTGCCTTGTTTTAGAATTTCTTCTGCTCGATTTAATTCTGTTTGACATTCAAAATATTCTGCATCTTCTTTTATTAGATATAGTAGTTCTTCTAGTAATTGTTTAAACTCTATAACTTCGCCTTTTCCGAAATCTATAAGGCCTTCTGTAATTCCATGACGCTGTGCTCTCCACCTATTTTCATTAAGTAAAAAAATTGGGTAAAGCCGCCAACGCTGATTATTTACTCTTAAGCGGTATAGCATTCTGCATATACATAAAAAAAGTGCTGCGATGGTTATGCAATCCTCAACAAGTGGACACATGTCTGAAATGCGCATTTCTACAGTTGGGAATCGAGTTGATGGTCTTAGGTCCCACCAGACTTTTGATGCGTCTTCAATAATGTTTGCTTGTTTTAAGACTGAAATTGTTCTTGTATATTCACTATAGCTTTGAAAGTTTGGTGGGAGGCCAGTTCTAGGCAGTTCATCAAAGATTGATAATCTATATGATTTAAGACCAGTATTTTTACCTTGCCAGAATGGAGATGATGTAGAGAGAGCAAGCAGATGAGGGAGAAAATATTTTGCCTGGTTTAGGATATCAATACGCAATTCATCGTCTTCGATACCAATGTGGACGTGCATTCCTGATATAATCATTCTTCTCGCTACTAATTGTAGATCCTGTGCCAGTAAATTATATCGTTCTTTATTCGTATGATGTTGCTCAGTCCAATGTGCAAATGGATGAGTTGATGATGCGATTGGTGCAAGGTTATAATGATTTGATATTTCTGCAATATTCTTACGCAAATAACATATTTGTTCTCTAACCTCTTTTATATTTTTACAAATTTTAGTGCCAATCTCGATCTGAGACTGTAAAAACTCGGGACTTACTTGATTTTTGAGAACTTCTTCACATTTTTGCAATAAGGATTTAGGTTGTTGAGTCGCAAGGTTTCTTGTTTCTCGGTCTACGAGTAAATATTCTTCTTCTACACCTATTGTAAAAGTTGGTTCTTTAATTTGCATATTTATACCAAAGTATTTTGTTTCAATTTTAACTGCTGATTGATCTTATTTTTAAATCAAAGTTGATACTGCGCTGAACTAATTGAAATAAACTCATCCATAGATAATATTGACGAATTCTCTTGCTTACTTCACTATAGAAGTATAACAAAATCTAGAAATCTTTAATAGATTAGCCTATATAACATAACAAATTTGCAATATTGAGGTAAGCTCGTCAGTAGTCGTATTTCGAGTTTCTTAATAATTATGCAAATAAATTAACTAAAGGAGTTATAAGAATGTCAGCCTCCTGGTCCCCATCAAGCTGGAGATCCTTGCCCATTGTCCAGGTCCCAGAATATCCAGATCTTGATGCACTCAAAGATGTTGAGGGACGTCTCGCGAGTTTTCCTCCTCTGGTGTTTGCTGGTGAAGCAAGAGATCTGAAAAAGCAACTTTCAGATGTTGCTGCAGGTAAAGCCTTCTTATTACAGGGGGGTGATTGTGCAGAGAGTTTTGCAGAACATGGGCCAGATTTAATACGTAATTTTTTCCGCGTCTTTATGCGAATGTCTGTTGCGTTGACCTTTGCTGGTGGATGTCCTGTTGTAAAAGTTGGACGTATTGCTGGACAGTTCGCAAAACCTCGTTCCTCTCCTGTCGAAAAGCAAGGTGATCAAGAACTACCAAGTTATCGCGGAGATATTATCAACGATATTGAATTTACACCAGAAAACAGAATTCCAAATCCTGAGCGTTTATTGATGGCTTATCGCCAATCAGCCGCTACGCTTAATTTATTGCGGGCATTTGCACAAGGTGGATATGCAAACTTAGAGCAGATTCATCAGTGGAATGTAGATTCGCTCAAAGATACTTCAACTGGCGAGAAATATCAGGAAATCGTTAAGAGGATTGATGAGGCTCTTAATTTTATGAATGCTTGTGGTATTACACCAGAAAATACTCAGCAATTACGGGAAACAAGGTTTTTCACTAGCCATGAAGCCCTATTGCTGAATTATGAACAAGCTTTCACTCGTATAGATTCTACCTCAAATGATTGGTACGCAACTAGTGGTCACTTTTTATGGATCGGTGATCGTACGCGGCAACCAGACCATGCACATGTTGAATTTATGAGGGGGATTAAAAACCCTATTGGTATTAAGTGTGGACCATCTATGGAAGCTGATGGCTTGTTAAAGCTTCTAGATAC
The DNA here is from genome assembly GCA_965263345.1 of Methyloligellaceae bacterium. Taxonomy (GTDB): domain Bacteria; phylum Pseudomonadota; class Alphaproteobacteria; order Rhizobiales; family CBDHHC01; genus CBDHHC01. The sequence continues at coordinate 788,610 of CBDHHC010000024.1, read as the reverse complement.
TTTAAACCCTGAGAATGAATCTGGTCGCATCACTCTTATTTGTCGTTTTGGCAAAGATAATGTCGCTGAACATTTGCCTAAACTTATTCAAGCTGTAAAACGTGAGGGACATATCGTTGTCTGGTCTTGTGATCCCATGCATGGCAATACAATAAAGGCAGCCAATGGTTATAAAACGCGTCCGTTTGATTATGTTGTTAAGGAAGTTGAGAATTTCTTTGATATTCATAATTCTGAAGGGACTTATCCTGGTGGATTACACATTGAAATGACTGGTAAAGATGTTACTGAGTGTACTGGTGGGGCAAGACCTGTTGGAGAGGAAGATCTTTCAGATCGTTATCATACACATTGCGATCCAAGGTTGAACGGCGATCAGTCTATTGAATTGGCATTTATTATTGCAGAACGCCTTAATAAGGAACGCTCAAAACTCTCGGAGGGTTTTGCATCCAATACTTCAATTCCTGCATAGGTTGGGCATTAGATAAAAACTTTCCAGGCATTCAATATGCCTGGAATATATCAATAAACTATTGTTCATATATTTTTTTGCTCAACTATGTATTTCCCTCATGCATTATAGCTTTGTTTAATTTGTAATTTTATATTTATTTAATAAAGATAAAATCTTAATCGAGAATAAGTAAAAACATGGCACATGTGACAAAAGAGCAAATGAAGATAGCACTCGCTCAGTATAATCCTATTGTTGGTGATATTTCTGGTAATAGTAAAATTGTAAGAAGAGCCTATAAACAGGTCTCTCAAGAAAATGTTGACCTCATTGTTTTTTCTGAACTCTTTTTAGTTGGTTACCCACCTGAAGACCTGGTTCTTAAATCTGCCTTTATTAATTCTGCGAAGGAGGCTATTGAAGATCTTGCGAAGATTACATTAGCTAAGGAGACGGCTATACTTTTAGGGCTCCCTTGGCGTGAAAATGATAAGCTTTATAATAGTGTTGCGCTCCTTGCCGATGGGAAAGTGGAAACTGTTCGTCATAAAGTTAATTTACCTAATTACGGTGTATTTGATGAGAAACGTGTTTTTTCATCAGGAGATATGCCTGGGCCAATTAACTTTAATGGAGTGCGGTTGGGGGTTCCAATCTGCGAGGATATATGGTCTTCAGATGTTTGTGAGTGCCTGCAAGAAACAGGTGCGGAAATTTTAATTGTCCCTAATGGTTCTCCATTTTGCCATGGGAAGCATGATATTCGAATGAATGTTGTAACATCACGTATCACAGAAACGAAATTGCCTTTGATATATGTAAACCAGTATGGAGGGCAGGATGAGCTAGTATTTGATGGGGGGTCTTTCATTTTAAATTCGGATAGTAAAATGTGTATACAAATGCCTGCGTGGCAAGAGGGTATTTCAGTTTCAGACTGGGTGAAAAAGAATGGAAAATGGAGCTGTGAACAAGCTGCATTAAGTATAATTGAAGAGGGATTAGAAGCTATTTATCTGGCTGCAGTTACTGGTTTAAGAGACTATGTTAATAAGAATGGTTTTCCTGGGGTGGTGCTGGGATTGTCAGGTGGTATTGATTCTGCTCTTTGTGCAGCTATTTCTGTAGATGCTTTAGGTGCGGATAGGGTGCATAGTGTTATGTTGCCTTATGACTATACCAGTGATGAGAGCTTAATAGATGCAGAGCAGTGCGCTAAAGCTCTTGGAATAAAATACGATCGTGTCGACATTCATAAGCCTGTCCATGCTTTTGAAGATTGTTTGGCTGAGATATTTCATACTAACCGTGAACATGATGTTACGAATGAGAACATACAGTCCAGAACGAGAGGACTTATTCTTATGGCTATCTCAAACAAGTTTGGCAAAATGGTCGTAACTACAGGAAACAAATCCGAAGTTTCTGTTGGTTATGCCACTTTGTATGGTGATATGAATGGAGGCTATAATCCTATTAAAGATATATATAAAACAGAAGTTTATGCTTTATCTAGATTTAGAAATAAATCTCTGCCAAAAGGGGTGATGGGGCCTGAGGGAGAGGTCATACCTGAAAATATTATTGTTAAGGCTCCATCTGCAGAACTTAGAGAAAACCAGAAAGATCAGGATAGTCTTCCTCCATATGAGATATTAGATGATATATTAGAATGTTTCATTGAAAAAGAAATGCCGATTCAAAAAATTATAAGAAGAGGGCATGATATTGAGATTGTTAAAAAAATCGAACATTTATTATATATTTCTGAGTATAAGCGTCGTCAGGCTGCACCTGGGGTAAAAATTTCAAATAGAAATTTTGGTCGAGATAGGCGTTATCCTATTACAAATAGTTTTCGAGAGTGATTTCTATTTCGAGAATATTTGAAGAAAAAAATATGTTACATATATAGTGCAATTTCTTACATGATCTAATGTGTAATTACTTTATTAAAAATTAAACATTCTATCTGATAATAGAAAGAATTCACTCTGTGAACATGTTTTTTTGGGGATATTAAGGGGTAATCTTCATGTATGGGGCTGCACGTGTCTTAATCGTCGGCAAAGATGATACAGCCGAGAACGATTTGGTTAAAACTTTGCATACATCGGGCTTTGAAACATATGCCGGAAGTATAGCACAGAGCGCAGCAGAAGTTTCTGGTGAAAGGCGACCTGATGTTGTTATCCTCAATATGGATTCTCCAGAAGCTAAGGAAAACCCAAAAGCATTTGTAGCTTTGGCTCGGACACTAAAGGAAAGTGCATTATCCAGCCGCATGAGAGTGTTAATGGTGGGTGGTACCCATAATATGTCTCTTGACGGTGTTGAAGGAGATATCGATGACCTATTGATCGGTTCCATTAAGTCCGAGCAGATTTGTCATAGAGTTTCATCTCTTGTACGCCTTAATACAATGCATGAAGAATTAGTAAGGAGACTTAATACTTCTGCCAAATACGGTACTGATGCTCCATCTCCTATTCTTCCACCAACCAAACTTGAAAATGCGAATATCCTTTTTATGGGTAATGCTGAAGGTTTTGCAATTATTGAGAATGCACTTTATAAACGTGCTACTTTGATAGGGGCACTGACTTTCTCTACGGCAGTTGATTACCTTAACCGCTCAGAGTTTGATACGATTTTGATAGATGCGGGTTCTCAACCAGAGCAATATCTTGATTTCGCTCGAGATATGAGGCGAAATTCGAAGTTTTTCAATTTACCTATACTTTTGCTTATTGATCAAGGGTGCATTAAAGATCTATCTATTGCCTATGAAGCAGGTGTAACTGACGTTATTGAGAAGCCTGTAAGCCAGGATGAATTGCAGATCAGGACTCTTGCACTCATTCGCGAACAGCGTTTCCGCAACTCTCTGCATCAAATATATTCAGAAGCAAAACATTTCGCTACAAATGATGCCTTAACTGGATTATACAGCCGTGGGTTCATGTACGAGCATTTGTCAGATATCATTTCAGATACTGAGCGCACGAGCCAAACTTTTGCTGTTGTGGCACTAGAAATTAAAAATATGAAGCAGATCAATGAAATTTTAGGGTATGCTGCCGGAGATAGAGTTATCCGTCAAATTGGTGAATTAATTGGTATATTGGTGCGAGGTGAGGATCTAGCTGCTCGCTATTCTGGGCACCGCTTTATGGTTGTTTTACCAGATACAAGGTCCAATCAAGCTGTGCAAGCCATTCGTAGAATTGCAGGTGTTATTCATTTCACTGAGTTCGCGATACAAGGCCACAATCACCCTGTCTCAGTGGCGATGAATACTGGCGTTACCAGTTATCAGGAAGCGGATGATGCTGAAACAATTATAGATCGTGCTTGGAGAACAACTAAGCCCGAATAAACCGCTACACAAAAATTATGCGGCTTGTTTTTTTTCCTCAGCAATGTCAGCAAGTCTTTTAATAAGTGCGCGACAACCTTTTAAGCGACTTTCAGGTGTGTCCCATTGTACTTGGTAAAGTAATTTGTGGTCAGGTTGTATTTTAACTGTGTCTTTCCATTCATTTACAAAACCTAGTAAACCCTCAGGATTGTCGAAGTTATTGTTGCGGAATGTTATAACGGCTCCTTTGGGCCCTGCTTCTATTTGTTCTACATTTGCTCTTCGGCAATAGGTTTTTATGCGAACAATTTCCAGTAGGTATTTAACTTCATTTGGCAGAGAACCAAATCGATCTGCTAGTTCAACAGCAAAACTCTCAAGGTCTCCAGGATCTTCAACTTTAGATAGACGTCTATAAAGATCTAAGCGCAATTGTAGATCAGGAATATAGTTTTCAGGTATGAGTACAGCGGTTCCTATTGAGATTTGTGGCGACCATTGATCCTCAACTTCAATTGATCCACCATCTTTTAGCATAGCTACAGCTTCTTCTAGCATTGATTGGTAGAGCTCAAAGCCAACTTCTTTAATGTGTCCAGACTGCTCATCTCCTAGAAGGTTACCCGCTCCTCTTATATCCATATCATGGCTTGCTAAATTAAACCCAGCCCCAAGAGTATCGAGAGATTGTAGTACTTTTAATCTCTTCTCAGCTGTAGATGTTAATTTTTGATCTGCGGGTATTGTGAAATACGCATAAGCTCGTGTTTTAGAGCGTCCAACTCGACCCCGAAGTTGATAAAGCTGTGCTAAACCAAACATATCAGCACGGTGAATGACTAGTGTGTTTGCAGTAGGAATGTCTAAGCCAGATTCAACTATTGTTGTCGATAAGAGAACGTCGTATTCTCTGTCATAGAAAGCGTTCATGATATCTTCGAGTTGGCCTGCTGGCATCTGCCCATGAGCTTTAACAACTTTTAATTCGGGAATGTAGTCAGCTAGGAATTCTTCTATTTCACTTAAATCTGATATTCGAGGGCAGACATAAAAGCTTTGCCCCCCTCTGAAACGTTCACGTAACAAAGCTTCACGCAAAATGATTGGGTCAAATGGTGAGATGTATGTCCTTACTGCAAGTCGGTCTACCGGTGGGGTTGTGATTAAAGATAGCTCACGTACACCAGTGAGAGCGAGTTGTAGTGTTCTTGGAATTGGTGTTGCAGTGAGTGTTAGTACATGAATATCTTCTCTGAGTGCTTTTAAACGTTCTTTATGTTGTACCCCAAAATGTTGTTCTTCATCAATGATGAGTAAACCTAAATCATCAAATTCGATCGATTTGCCTAACAGAGCATGTGTTCCTACCACAATATCAATTTGACCAGATTGCAGGTCTTTTTTTACCACGTTTAATTCTTTTAAACCGACGAGACGTGATGCATGGGCAACTTTAATTGGGAAACCTTTAAAGCGTTCTTTGAATGTATTGTAGTGCTGTCTTGCGAGTAATGTTGTGGGGACAACAACAGCGACTTGCTTTCCAGACATAACAGCTACGAGTGCAGAACGAAGTGCTACTTCTGTTTTTCCAAAGCCTACATCACCACATACAAGTCTATCCATGGGGCGTCCGCTTGCGAGATCTTCTAGAACTGCTTGTATACTTGCGTCTTGATCTTCTGTTTCTTCATATGGGAACCTTGCACAGAACTCATCATAGGCACCTTGTGGTGGTTGTAGGACGGGAGCTTCTTTTAGTTCTCTTATCGCAGCGATTTTAATTAATTTATCTGCTATTTCCAGGATACGTTTTTTTAGTTTTGCTTTTCTACTTTGCCAAGCTGTTCCACCTAATCGGTCTAATTGTATTACTAAGTCACTAGAACTGTATCTTGATAATAGTTCGATATTTTCAACTGGGAGAAAAAGTTTATCTCCTCCGTGATATTCAAGTTCCAGGCAATCGTGTGGAGCTCCCAAGGCTTCTATGGTTTTCAAGCCAATAAATCGGCCAATACCATGATCGGTGTGAACGACCAAATCATTCAGACTTAAGCTGGCAGCTTCTGAAAGGACATCAGCCCCTTTTTTGTTACGTTTTTTCGCTCTAACTAGACGGTCACCTAGGATATCTTGTTCGCCAATTATTGAGAAATCAGGTGTTTCAAAGCCTCGTTCTATGCCTAAAATACAGATCCCGACATCTTTATCAGATAGTTTTTTCACTTCGGGCCAAGAAGTTATTTTTTGCAAGTTCTTGAGATTGTGATCCTGCAATAGTGCTTGCAATCTCTCTCTAGCACCATTACTCCAACATGCGATATGTGCTTTTTTTCCTTTATTTTTTATTTGATGTATGTGCTCTATGACTTTATCAAATAGGTTAACAGCTTCGCTTGAGCGTTCAGCCGCAAAGGTTTTCCCTTGACGCCCCTCGAATGAGAAACTTTGGAGACCTTTTAAGTCATTAGGTGTTTCAAAAGCAGAAAATGTTCTAATTCGACAGTTGTTTAAGTTATCATTCCATTCCTGTTCTGATAAAAATAGTAACTCTGGTGGGATAGGTTTATATGGGGCTGCCCCAAATGTTGCTTGCTCTAAAGCTTCTTCTCTTGCGCTATAGTGGTCCTGTATCTGTTCAGTTCGTCTCAAACGAGCATCTTCAACAAGGTGATCAAAACTGATGAGTGGATTTGTAAGATAGTCAAATACAGTTTCTAGTTGTTCATGAAATAATGGAAGCCAATGTTCAATACCCTGGAAGCGTTGTCCTGAGGAGACTGCTTCGTATAAAGGATCTTGTGTAGTTACGGCGCCGAATAGTTCTACATAGCGTTGACGAAAGAGGCTTGTAATTGATTTACCATATGCCAATTCTGAGATTGGCAACAATATTATTTTATCTAGTCTTTGAGTTGTGCGCTGGGTTTCCGCATCAAATTGACGAATGCTCTCAAGTGTGTCTCCAAAAAAATCTAGTCTAATTGGTTTTGTTCGTCCTGGTGGGAATAAGTCTAGAATACCGCCACGTGTTGCATACTCACCAACTTCCATTACGGTTCCAGTTCGTACAAAGCCCATTGCTTCAATGCGTGTAATGAGCTTTTCCATATTTATATTATTGCCTGAAGCAATGCGAAACATAATTTTTTTTATGAAATCACGGGAAGGAATTCTTTGTAAAACTGCGTTAATAGTTGATAATATAATTGTTGGAGTTTTATTTTTGGTAATTGCCAGTCTGGCAAGTGTCGATATTCTTTTGGCAATAATGCTCTGATTGGGTGATATGCGATCATAGGGTACGCAATCCCAAGCTGGAAAGTTTATAACTTTAACATCAGGTGTAAAAAAGCGTATGGCTGATGATGTTTGCTCTAATCGCTGATCATCTCTTGCGATATGTAGTATAATCCCAGGTGTGTCCTCCAGAGCAATGCCCTTGGCAATTTCACCAAGAATATATCCATCCAGCCCTTCTGGCACTCCTGTAATTGCAGCATGCCCTGCGGCATGACAGAGGCCATGAATTTTATCAATCGGAAGCATGAAAAACCTCTATTAATGAACCAACTAGCTAGCTAATCCATGGAACTGTCTTAGCTCAAGTATCAATTGTTTAAATTCACCCTTGCTTTCGTATTCATCGCGAATGATCCATGACTCAAGATCACGGTCTGGTACAGAGAGAAAGTTTTCAAAGTTTAACAGTACATCTTGTGACATATTTGGCAGTTTTTCTTCAGCAAAGCGACCCAAAAGAATATCCATCTCTTTTGTGCCTCTGTGATTTGCTCGATAAAATGCCTTTTTTTTGCGAATTTCAATTTCATCAATTGTATCAGGCATTTGAGAATCCTTTTTAGCTATTTTGTATATAAAAATTAGTTTTTATTAAGCTATAATCACTCTTGATGAGCCTGTCAGCCCTTCTAACGGCTAAATTTCGTGGAAAGATAACGTTTTTGCCTTTTAACTAGGCTCTTAGAATCTATTGTATGTTTCAACTGACATTATCAAAAAACCTTAAAATAAAGCAATGAGTTTACGTCCTAGCATATTAAATCCACTATTTTCTGAGGTCACTGCCCTTGAAGGTGTTGGGCCAAGGAATGCACAACTTTTGAAAAAACTATTACCTTCATCAGGTGATGTTAGTTTACCTCGCATTGTAGATTTAATATGGCATATGCCTACGGGAGTTATTGATCGCAGACAACAGCCAAAAGTGATTGCAGTTATGCCTGGGCAGCTTGTAACGCTTAAAGTAGAAGTTTTACATCATAAATTCCCTCCAAGAAATAATAAAAAAGCGCCTTTACGTGTTATTTGTGGAGATGATACAGGAGAAATCACACTTATTTTTTTTCGAATGGGACAGACATATATTCAGGAAATATTACCAATAGGAGCAATATGTTACATCTCGGGGCGTGCAGAGAAATATGCGGATATTATGCAAATTTCACATCCAGATCATATTATGTTTGAAGAGGAGTTGGATAGTTTCCCATTTTTGGAACCTGTTTATCCATTAACATCAGGGCTTTCAGGAAAGGTTTTACGTAAGACAATTATTAAGGCACTTGATTATATGCCTCAGCTGCCTGAATGGTTGGATAAAACTTGGCTAAATAAGCAAGGATGGCCAAATTTTAATCAAACCTTATCACTCTTACATACTCCAGAAACGGAAGCGGATTTATCAACGACTAGTCCTGCAAGATTAAGATTAGCTTTTGATGAATTGCTAGCTAATCAACTTGCCTTGGCTCTTGTACGAGAAAACCAGAAACAAACTAAAGGACGGTCCATAGTTGGGACGAATATTATAGTTTCAAAAATATTGGAAATTTTACCTTTTTCTTTGACTGGTTCACAACAAAATGCATTGAGTGAAATTTCGTATGATATGGCACAGCCATCACGCATGCTTAGATTATTACAAGGCGATGTAGGTAGTGGCAAAACGATTGTTGCTTTGTTGGTAATGGTAACTGCAATAGAAGCTAACGGACAAGCGGCAATGATGGCGCCAACTGAAGTATTAGCTCGCCAACATATGGAAACAATTATACCATTAACTGATGCTGTTGGATTAAAAGTTGAACTGCTTACAGGAAGAGAGAAGGGGAGAGTTCGCAAAGATATATTAGGTCGGGTCGAGTCAGGAAATACTGATATTTTGATCGGTACACATGCAATATTTCAGAAAGATGTAATATTTCGCGATCTCATTTTGGCGATAGTTGATGAGCAACACAGATTTGGGGTTCATCAACGTATGGCATTGCAGGATAAAGGAAAAGGAACTGGTGCAGATATGTTAGTCATGACAGCTACACCAATTCCCAGAACTTTGTTGCTTACTCACTATGGAGATATGGAAGTTTCTAAGCTTACTGAAAAGCCAGCTGGGCGAAAACCGGTTGCCACTCGAATTGTTCCTATAGAGAGATTAGAAGAGATATATTCAGGATTGAGCAGAGCACTAGAAACAGGCACACAGGTATATTGGGTTTGTCCGTTGGTTGAGAGTTCTCAGAAAATAGACTTGGCTGCGGCAGAGGAACGTTTTGCACATTTGCAACAAAGGTTTGGAGAACGGGTTGCTATGGTCCATGGCCAAATGAAGGGTAAAGAAAAAGATGCAGTTATGGGTCGATTTTCTGCAGGCGACCTCTCAATTTTAGTTGCAACAACTGTAATCGAAGTTGGTGTCAATGTTCCAAACGCTTCTATTATGGTTATTGAACATGCAGAACGTTTTGGTTTAGCTCAATTGCATCAATTAAGAGGACGGGTAGGACGTGGTGATAATCAATCTTCTTGTATATTACTTTATCAATCTCCGATTAGTGAAACGGCTAAATTGCGCCTTGAAACTATGAGAGAGACGGAAGATGGATTTGTTATTGCTGAGAAAGATTTAAAACTTCGTGGAGGAGGAGAAATTCTAGGTACTCGGCAAAGTGGGATGCCAGAGTTTCGTGTTGCACAAGTTCCTAGATTTACAGAATTTCTCGCTGTTGCATCAGATGATGCAAAGCTAATTATCAGAAATGATCCAAATTTAATTACAGAAAGAGGACAAGCACTTAGAAACTTGTTATATCTGTTTGATTGTGATGAAGCTATCCGTTTATTTCTGGCAGGTTAGATACAAGTGTTCATTTATATTAGATTCATTTTTTTATGGCTATAGATCATGAAAAATGTTTTATGTTTTGTTATAAGAATATAATTAGAAAAGGGATGTGATATGGTTTCGGGTATGAGGATTTTTTTGATTACTTTCCTGACACTAATTCAATTTATTGGGACGGTGTTTTTAGAGCTTATTGCAGCAATTGCTGTTTATATGTTTTTAAGAACGTATGATACAAATTTGTTTGGATGGCTGGTAGCTCTTTCAATAGATCTTTTTACATTTTTCTCCAACAAAATGGAAGCATTTTTTCCTAGTGCTTCAAATATTGCGAATGCAACTTTATTGGGGGAACTCAGCGGTAAAGCTATTTTGTTATTATTAATTGGCTTAACGGTGGGCGCTTTTTTAAGATTTATGTTCTGGGGTATAAAATGTGTCATACGTAGAGATGTAACTATTGGTTAATTTCCAGAACTCATTTTTATCCTTCAAATCTCTTTTGATCGGCGGATTTAAATTTCCATTTGAGTTTTTTAGATAGGTTTCAATTATAGCGTTGGGCCTTAATTTAATTAAAAAGGCTTTGAATCATAATGTTCAAAGCCTTTGATCAATTTCTGGACCATATACTAGAACGCTAGATCAAGTTTAATGTTTCATCATACTTGTGCTCATATAACCATAAGATCATCTATGATAGTGGTATCCTTTCTAGAGCATGACCTTTTCAAACATATTTTGAAGTAATGCTTTGGAGCATTATCTCAGGTTTCAAATACTTTAATACAAAGATAAATTTACTTTTTGATGCATAAATTCTACTTGCTTCTGCTCTTAAAATTTTAAACACTACCATCAGTACTAGCACATAGCGAAAGCGAATTATTGAATCTTAACCTTTCAGAGAGAAAAGAATAAGTAACAGCATTTGAAACTTAAGTTAGTTATGTAAAGCAGTTATGGTGTTAACATTTAATCACTTTATATAGGTCCTCCTGATCGTTTCAGGTATTAGCTTATCTAAAAACCTTTCAGAATTACCGAGTAATTCAAAGAAAAATTTTATTTATTAAGCTTGACTTAAAGTAATTTATATGTTCAAAGAGCGTTATATGCGGATCTAATATTTTAGATTTATTTGCATATAACTTAAAAGACCGTAGGAGGGGTCATTTTCTTAAACCTCCGTTCATCAGACAACATGTTTATTATTTACTATATTTTTAACAGCGTCAATGTTATTTCGTAGAACTTTGGTCTTATGTTATATAAAAAACTTAAATTATTTGACTGTTTTAGTCTTAGATTGACGCCATCCATGAGGCGTTAAGTGTTGTTGGGGTTGGAAGCGAATTTTATAGTCCATTTTATCTGATCCGCTAATCCAGTAGCCTAAATATACATATGGTAACTCTAATTGTTTAGCATATTCAATATGATCAAGGATAAGGAATGTCCCTAAACTGCGCTTATCAAGTTCTGTATCATAAAAACTATATACTAGAGATATGCCATCAATAAGCAGGTCGCATATGGCAACAGCTTTTAATGGACCTAATTGATGTTCTTTAGTATCATTGAAAGCTGGAAGGCGGTATTCTGTAATAAAAGTTTTAACCATGGTTTCTTGTAACATCATAGAATAATCAAACATAGACATGTCTGACATTCCCCCATCTGAATGACGTTGACTAATATATTGACTAAATAAATCATATTGCTCAGAGGTTGGATCTGGTCTTATATGTTTACGGATTAAATCATTATTATTTTTTTTAATTCTTTTCATTGAACGCGTTATATTAAAGGTTTTGGCCATAACACGAATAGAGATACAGGCATTGCAGCTATCACAATAAGGCATGTATGCTATGTTTTGACTTCTTCTAAATCCTCCGGTTAATAAGTTATCAATGAGAAATTTAGATTTATCTGGTGAAATGTGTGTGAAGAGCTTTCTCTCCATGCGGTTAGGCAAGTAAGGACATTCTTGTGGTGCTGTAATATAGAAATCTGGGAAGTTATTTTTTTGTTCCGTCACAATCACCTCAATCAGAATGAAATCTTTTTTACATGCTCATCAGATAAGTAATGATGTATGGTATCAAAACAAGTCTATAGATTGAAGTAGTAAGGTGCAAATAAACTATAGGCTATCCAAATTATAAATACCAAAGGTAAGCCTGCATATAGATAATCACGAAATGTATAACGACCTGGACCCATAACAATCAGATTGGTTTGGTATGCGATAGGCGTTGCAAAAGAACAATTCAGAGCAAATATGAGGCCATATACAAAAGCTTCAGGAGAAACACCTATTTTGTTTGCTGTACTGACAGCTATAGGAGCAAGTAATGCAGCGGTTGCATGATTGCTAAGAAAATTTGTGAGCAAGGCTGTTAATAGAAAAAATGCTGATAACAGGACAGCAGGTCCCAGGCCAGAAAAAGTATCCACAACAGTATTGGCAACAAATTCTGTGCCGCCTGTTATACTTAAAGGTTCGGACAGCGCAAATGCTGTTCCTATAAGTAGATAGATGCGGCGGTTAATTGCTCTTGTCGCTTGTCTAATATTCAGACATCCGGAGGCAACCATGAGAACAGCCCCCGCTAGGGAGGAAATAGCGATAGGTAAAATACCGCATGCTGCTAATGCTATTGTTGTAAAAAAGATTGACCTGGCACGGTGTGCATGTTGGGTTACAGGTAATTCTGATGCCGACCACTCTAAGGTAATTAAAGATCTATTTGAACGTAATTGCCTAATTGATTGATGGGTTCCCAGTAAAAGTAAAATATCGCCTGCTTCAAGGTTGATTTGGTGTAGTGGCCTTCGCAACATCCGACTTTGACGTTGTAACCCAAAAAACATCACATCTGTTTCTGTGAAAAATGGTGCCTGAGCTATTGTTTGCCCAATTAATCTAGAGCCTGGGCTCACAACTGATTCAACCATTGTTAGTTGTTTTTGTTTTTTATCTTTGTTGCCATTTAAGACCACCTCCTGTTGGATTTCTTCATTTAACAGCAAAGTAAAAGATGATTGCTGCATTTTTACAATTTCAGTGAGCCTTTGACGAGTAGCAGCAATTATTATTATATCACCTTCACGTATTTCAGTATCTTCAAAAGGAGGTAAAATAATAGAGTTATTTCTTTGAATAAGCCTAACCGTAAGGTCTTTCAGTTCTGGGAATAAGCCTGAATGTGATTGAGCACCAATCCAGTTATGGTCTGAAGTTATTCTGATTTGTGCAATAAACTGTCGTCCACTGCGAGGAGTGTGTTTGTCTTTATCTTTATTCCCCGCATGTAAAATAGAAGGAAGTATGAAGATGACATAACTTGCACCAATCAGAGCTAGCAATAATCCAGGAATAAAAAAATCAAAAAAACCAATTACTGGGATTCCATTTGATTGCGCAATAGAAGCTACAATCAGATTAGATGATGAACCTATTAACGTTGTCATGCCACCTAAAATTGTAATAAAACTTAATGGCATAAGTAGTTTTGATGCGGTTGTTTCCAGTCTTGCGGCAATTGCTGTTGCAATTGGTATAAAGATTACAACGACTGGTGTGTTATTTAAGAATGCGCTTATAAATCCTGCGGTTAATAAAAAGCCACAGAAGGCAATAGTCATTCCATGTTGTGTTAAGTTTGCAATGAATTGCGCTGGGCGTTCCAAAGCTCCTGTATGGAATAGGCCTTGTCCTATTATTAGAAGTGATAAAATTGTGAATAGTACAGGGTTTGCAAAACCGCTTAATATTGTTTTTACATCGAGCAGATTTTTTCCATTTTCATCATTGAATGGAAACATGTAGAAGAAAATTAATAAACTCAATAAAATAATAATTGTTGAGATTTCAAGGTCAATATGCTCGATTGCCAGTAAAATTATGGCGCATATTATGATTATGAACGTCACATACATGTGAAAATTCATAATTTCTGGTATGTGCTGTAGTTCTGCTATCATATTGAAAGCCATTTTTGGCTTATCTGTTGTAAATTCATATTTTTTTTTAAATTCGAAAGGTTAATTATAAATGACATAACATAAATCTATATTGATTTTTATTATTTATGTAAATAAACGGAGGGAATTCGTATTTTTTTGCAAAAAATCTAGTTAAGGTTTAGTTAAAAAATATTTTTTTAGTCTTAATAATGTTATTTACGTATTGTATTTACCGATGCAGCAGTTCAGCTGCTTTAGGTGCAAAATATGTGAATATACCATCAGCTCCAGCACGTTTAAAAGCTATAAGGCTTTCAAGTATACATCTATCTGCATCAAGCCATTCTTGTTCGAAAGCTGCCATTAACATTGCGTATTCTCCTGACACTTGATAAACAAAAGTTGGTAGTAAAAACTTTTGTTTTAGTTTTGAAAGAATATCAAGATAAGGCATTCCTGGTTTGATCATGATCATATCAGCACCTTCTGCTATATCAAGTTGAGCTTCTCGAATAGCTTCATGGGTATTGGCAGGATCCATTTGATATGTCTTTTTATCACCTTTCAAGTTTCCATTCGCACCGACAGCATCTCGAAATGGGCCATAAAAAGCAGAGGCATATTTTGCGGTGTATGACATAATAAGTGTATTTTCATGACCTTGGTTTTCTAAAGCATTGCGGATTGCGCCTACACGACCGTCCATCATATCCGAAGGTGCGATTATATCACATCCAGCTTTTACCTGGTTAAGGCTTTGTGCAATTAGTACCTCTATTGTCATATCATTATTAATTTGCTCCTTATACAGGATGCCATCATGTCCGTGAGTTGTATACGGGTCTAGAGCTGTATCACAAATAAGGCCTATATCAGGAACTTCGTTCTTTATTTCTCGAACTGCTTTACAAATAAGGTTGTCGGGATTTAATGCCTCCTCCGCTTTTTCAGATCTAAGGTTTTGAGGGGTATTTGGAAAGAGGGCTAGTGCTGGGATACCTATGTCTTTTGCATATTTAGCAGCTTTTACAGCTAAATCGATTGTTAATCTTTCAACACCAGGCATTGAGGCAACTGTCTCTTTTGTGTTGTTACCCTCAATAACAAATATTGGCCATATAAGGTCAGAAACAGACAAGTTATTTTCCTGCACCATGGATCTTGTCCAAGAATTTTGTCTTGTACGTCTTAAGCGTGTAGATGGAAAAACTGCCGTATTCATATCTTGTTCTTTCTATAATTAACCGAATAGTTTGGGGTTAAAATGAAAATAATTATCAAATAATTTAATAAGCAAACAATTGAGTTTATTATTCACAAAAAGCACCATATTTTCTCGGTGCGAGATCGAAATGAAAATGGTCTCTATGTGCTTCGTTCGACTCAGGACCTAAAACTGTTCCAAATATTCCACAAGCGACTTTATGTATCGCATGTAAGAATTCTGCATATTTATCAATGGAATTAAGGCCAACTTGTGATCTTTTTATTGGTAATGGAATAGCATTTTTAATTTCAATAGCCAAATTTTTAATTTTTGAGTTTGAATTTTTCACTGAAATAGTGGGTATTGAATTGACAATATTTTCTGATTTTTTGTCGTAATTTCTGTGTTTTACATTATTTTGAACAATAAGATCTCGCTTGGTAGGCCCCCAATGTTTAAGAATACTGATAAATTTGCCTTCAGTTGTCGTAAACCCGGATATGTCTAAAGCATTAGCAAAAGCATGCTCACTAATTCTTTTTAGGGGGTTACTGTAGCGTGTTCGACAAGAATATGACGATAAGTTCCTTACACTAATAATTGATGTATTCAGCAGCTCTTTTGCTATTGGCTGAACTTTCTCAGTTATCCATTTATGTATAGCTTTTGCTATATTACAATTTACTCTTGCTGAAGGAGTTATCTGTACTTCTGGTTTATCACCTAGAGATTTTAGACGAATTGGTGCTGGTGTTCCGCATCTTCCTTTGCGAATAGGTGGAATAGTGGCAAATTGTATATTGATCGTGCTGAATATTTTCATGCATGCCTGTTGAGCTTTTACAATGTCACTTTCTGGCCAACTCGTAATGTCAATATTTCCTAGAGTTTTTCTGTATGGATTACGTAATGGCAATGGTATGTCAGGGGTTGGTGCCCAGTCCAGATTTGATGGAATGAGTATATTTTTTCTTTTTATCGGTATTGGAATTTCAGTCGAGCTTGCAATAGAGGTGTTTATTGTAGCTAATATCATAGATAGAATAACATATATGCGCGTCATTTAGGCCTGTAAGTTTATGTATTAATTGCTTTGACCATAGTTAAAGTCTTGTTAATAATTTAACGAGATGTATAGCTCTTAATAGAATTGCGCAAGTAATAACTATAAGATATGCAATTTGTTCCATATAACTTAGCCAACAGATGAATAAGTAAATCGTGTTTAGTCATTTGTATGTATAGTGGAGGAGATCATGACTTCTTCAGAGTCTGAATTCAAAGAAGATATAATCGTAGAAAAAAATAATCGTTCAGGTCTTATTACTCTAAACCGTCCAAATGTGTTAAATGCGTTGTCTTATGAAATGATCAGTGCATTCAGAAAATTTTATTTAGATTGTCTGAAAGATCCTCACATATACGGTATTGTAATTGAGTCAAAGAGTGATAGAGCATTTTGTGCTGGTGGGGATATGCGATATATCTCTGACACAATTAATACAAATATTGAAGTAGCTTACAATTATTTTTGTCTTGAATATGATAATAATTGGGTCATAGAGCAATTCAATAAGCCAACTGTACCTCTTATTAATGGTATCGTAATGGGGGGAGGCGTTGGAATAAGTGTATATGGCACTCATTGCGTTATGTCTGAAAACACTTCGTTTGCAATGCCAGAGGTATCAATTGGTTTCTTTCCTGATATTGGCTCTAGCTATTTTATGTCAAAGTTACCTGGTGAAATGGGAATGTATTTAGCGCTCACAGGAGCAACGATCAGTGCTTCTGATTGCTATTACCTTGGAATTGCTTCTCATAATATTTCAGCCCATAAATTTGATGAGATCAAGAAAGCAATGTTTGAAGCTGAGCCAATAGATCCAATATTGAACAGTCTACACGAAGATTTCGGTGAGTCAGAACTTCAATATTTACAATCTGCTATTGATAGAGTCTTTTCGGGAAATAGTTTAGAAGAAATCATGTCAAATCTTGAGGGTGAAGCTAATGATGGCCATAGTGAATTCTCGGATTGGGCTCGTGATCAAGAAGATCTAATTAGGCAAAAATGTCCTCTTAGTTTAAAAGTTGCCTTTCGTAAAATAAACGAAGCTAAAGGGTATTCATCTTTAAAAGATGCTTTAATTAGAGATATAAGTCTAGTACGTCACTGGTTGGAAAACCCTAATCTTCAGGAAGGTGTAAGGGCGGTTCTCGTTGACAAGTTAAATGATCCACAATGGAAACCATCTTTATTAGAAGAAGTGACAGATAGTATGGTTAGTAGTCTGTTTATCCCGATCGGGAATACACCTGAATTTACAGACATTAGCTTGTGATAGACTTAAAAAAATTATAGTTTGCTATACCAAGAAGCCATTCGCTATAATTTATAGTTGTGTATGAAGACACAAACTATATATTTACTTATATCATCATTTACTAAATTTTTCACAAGGAGGCAAAACCAATGAGGCTTACATGGTTTGGTCATTCCTGTTTCAAAATTGAAACAGGAAATAGTGTAGTCTTGATAGACCCTTTTTTTACTGGAAATTCTACATTTGAGCGAAGTGGGATTAATATTCACGAGGCTTCAAAAGGAGTAACACATGTTGCATTAACCCATGGGCATGATGATCATGTTGGGGATTCAATTGATATATGCCGGCAGACTGGAGCTCAATTGATTGCGATTTATGAAATTGCAATGTATTTGAATTCTAAAGGTGTTGAGAAAGTTGATCCTACCAATACAGGTGGTACTGTAATTTATGATGATTTTAAAATCAGTTTTGTGCATGCCGTTCATTCATCCGGTACTGTAAATGATGGAGAATCTATTTATCTAGGTACCCCTTGTGGGTTGGTTATTTCTTCAAATGAGATGAAGAAAATTTATCATATGGGTGATACAGATATCTTTTCCGATATGTCACTTATAAATGAAATTTATGAACCTGATATTGGTTTGGTTCCAATTGGTGATAGATTTACTATGGGTGCAAAGACGGCATCTCTCGCATGTAAAAAGTTTTTTAACTTTAAGAAAGTCATTCCTTGTCACTATGGTACTTTTCCCATTATAGATCCAGATGCAGGTAAATTTGTTGCGGAGATGGAAGGTCAGAATGTCATTGTACCTGAAGTCGGTGAGGTTATAGAGGTATAAATTGGGGGATAGTTATCATAATGGAGATATATTTATATTATCTTTATTGTTTTAAATGTATTTCTCTATTTATATAGCAACTTATATAGCAACGAATAAAAAGTCTAAAGAAAACAATTATAGATTTTATTGGAGTACGAGAAGAAAATGATAGATGTAAATGAAGCGCCTGAGGAGGCGGCAGAAGCTAAGACAGAAAAACCAAAAGCTGTTACAACTAAAAAAACAACAACAGTAAAGAAAGCTGCAGCAAAATCAACAGCTAAGACTGCAACCAAAAAATCGCCTGCAAAGACAACAGCTAGTTCAAGCGAGACAACTAAAAAAGCGCCCGCAAAGAAAGCACCAGCAAAGAAGACAACGCCTGCAAAAACAACAGGAACTAAAAAGGCTACTACTTCTAAGGCTACAGCCCCTAAAAAGCCTGCGGTAACGACGAAGAAAACTACCAGTAAAAAAACACCAACAAAACAATCAACTCCAAGTTGGGCAAAAGCAACAAAATATTCAGCGGGTTTACGCTGATAGGTGTTTCGTTAAGTTTTAAAAGCGGCACATCAGATTATTGATTACACTAATGGTGCTCTTTGCCGCTTTTTTCTTCTTTTTTGGCTTGGTTCCATATGGTTTCCATTTCTTCTAGAGATGCTTGATCAAGTGTTTTGCCCTCGTTTTTTAGTTGTTCTTCAATGAAATGAAATCGCCTAATAAATTTGGTATTTGCCTTGCGCAATGCTGATTCTGGGTTGATTTTTAAATGCTTGGCTAAGTTGACCATCACAAATAGTAAATCACCATATTCTTCTTCTATATTTGCATTATCTATTTGTTTGTGAATTTCAATTTGAAGTTCTTGAAGTTCTTCATGTACTTTATCAATAACAAAACTAATTTCAGGCCAATCAAATCCAACTTTGGCGACTTTTTTTTGAAGTTTCAGGGAGCGTGTTAATGCGGGAAAATTTTTATGATTATCATCTAGCCAGTATTTATTAGTCTCTTTTTTATTTTTTAGAGACTTTTCTTGCTCTTTAATTAGATCCCACATTCCTTCTTGAGGTCCAGCTTTACGTTGCTCCGGTGTTCCGAAAACATATGGGTGGCGTCGGATCATTTTATTACATATTTGTCTTACTACATCTTCAAACTTAAAATGTCCCTGTTCTTGTGCAATACGTGAATGAAATACAACCTGTAGTAATAGGTCGCCAAGTTCATCTTTTAAATCTTCAATATCATTTCGTTCAATTGCGTCAACAACTTCGTATGCTTCTTCAATTGTATAGTGAGAAATTGACTGGAAAGTTTGCCGGATATCCCAAGGACAACCAATTCCTGGTGTCCTTAAAGTTTTCATGATTTCTAATAGTTTTATAATATTAGGCTCATCCTTAGTACTCATTACACAATACTTTCAAAAATAATTATGATAATTCAGATAGAAGAGTTGAAACAAAAGGGGGGAGGCCATGACATCTGCTACGCTTAAGGCGTTCTGCATGTAAGATAGATCTAATTTGTGATAAACTCACATCAATATTTTCATTAATAATAACATATTGGTAATCATCAAAATGTTTAATCTCGTTTTGAGCACCTGCCATTCGTCTTTTTACTGTCTCTTGAGTATCTTGTCCTCGATTGATTAGGCGTTTTTGTAAAGCAGAGGCCGATGGAGGAAGTATAAAAATTGAAACAATATCATCAGGAATGGTTTTGTATAGTTGAGCGCAGCCTTGCCAATCTATATCAAACAGTATATCGCGTCCCGCCTTTAATGCTTTAGTTACAAACTCATGAGGGGTCCCATAGAAATTATCAAATACTTTCGCCCATTCTAAAAAACCTCCTGAGTTTTTTAATTTATGAAATTGGTCTGGTGTATAGAAGAAATAATCTTGGCCGTCTACTTCTCCTGGACGCTGAGGGCGTGTTGTTACAGATATTGATATCTCAAGGTTATCTTCTATCTCAAGTAAACGTTTCGCTAATGTCGTTTTTCCAGCACCCGAGGGTGATGAGAGGACTAGCATTAGACCTCTCCGTGGCAATAAAAGGTTATCACTATTCAATATTTTGCACCTGCTCACGCATTTGATCAATTGTTGTTTTTAGATCTAATCCTATGCGGCTAATATCTCTATCATTAGATTTAGAACATATTGTATTTGCTTCTCGATTAAATTCTTGAGTTAAAAAGTCCAGACGTCTTCCAACAGGTTTATTCGAACTCAATAATTCCTTAGCAGCTAGTATATGAGATTTTAGCCTATCTATTTCTTCTGCAATATCTGCTTTAGCTGCAATGATGACAGCTTCTTGATACAAACGATCTTCAGAAAACTGAATATCGCTATCAATCAATTTTTTAATTTGTTCATTCAGTTTATCCTGAATTTTTTGAGGCATTCTGCTTTCTGAGTTTTCAGCTTTTTCTACAAGTATTTCAATTGTATCGATTTGGGATTTAATTGCTTCTTCGAGGCGTTTTCCTTCGTCCATTCTTGCTTTGATCAAGATATCTAAAGCTTTATGAAAGTCAGAGAGCATGCTTTCGTGACGTGTCTTAACTAAGTTTGGATCTTCTTCAGGTTCAACAAGTTCTAGGACCCCCCTTAACCCCAATAAGCCATCGGTTGATGGAGGAGAAGCTTCAATGAGGCTAGTTAGTTTTTTTGAAGCATTTATGACTTGTATTAATGCACCCTCATTAAGTTTAAGCTCTGTAAGAAATTGGTTTCTTTTTATGTTAAGTCCTATAGAGCAATTACCTCGAGATAATTTTTTCGTAAATATGTCACGAATAGCTTGTTCCAAAGCTTCATAGCCAGATGGTATGCGAGTTCTGATATCTAATCCACGGCCATTCAAAGAGCGAATTTCCCAATACCATATGACGTTTTGGTCATTCCCTTCTGTGCGAGCAAAGCCTGTCATACTATTTAATGCCATAAAAAACTCATTTTCTAAAATTGATAGTTTTCAAAAAAATAGATCGCTATTTAAACGAAACCCCTTCATACTTTCTAATTAAACCTGTCAGCAAAAGAGAAGATCTTGAATAAACTATTCTCGATTTTAAACATGTTTAGCTAAACACCATATGATTTAATTAAACATGCAGCAATAGCGGCTTAAGATGCATTTAATATTTATGGAAAATATATTAAGAGATCAAAGGAATATATTGTTTTTTGTGTGACTTCCACTGATTTTTATAGCAAAAACATATGATGTTTGTACTTTGTAAGAAAATAAGAGAGTTTAAACAAAACAATGTTATTCTCTGCGTTCAGGTAGTGGAATATATATATTATTTTTTTGATTAGAAATATTGTTTATTTGGCTACCAGTTACAGTAATACCAGAGATGTTATTATTGTTTTGTTGTTGGCCTTGTGCAGCTTGTTCAGCTAAACGCTTGGCCTTTTTGGCGGCTTGTCTCTTCCGGATTTCTTTTTCAATAACGCGCCACTTTTTTACATTTTCATTATGTTGTTTTAAAGTTGGGGCGAAAGCGTGACCTCCAGTGCCATTAGCAACAAAGTATAAATCATTAGTATTGGCTGGATTCAGTACTGCTTCAATAGCAGCTCTACCTGGGTTGGCAATAGGAGTTGGGGGTAAGCCTTTTATGTAATATGTATTGAATGGTGTTTTTGATCTTATTTCACTGCGGTAAATAGGACGGCCTAATGTGCCTTTTCCTCCAACGAGTCCATATATGATCGTTGGGTCTGATTGTAATTTCATTCCCCGGCGTAATCGATTAACAAATACTCCAGCGACTCGAGCTCTTTCGTCAGATCGTCCAGATTCTTTTTCAACTATAGAGGCTAGAATTAGTGCTTCTGCAGCAGATTTTACGGGTAGGTTTTCAGCTCTTCTTTTCCAAACACGTGATACAAACTTTCTTTGTTCAGCCTGCATACGTTTGATTATATCATTCCTATCTGTATTCCTAGAATATGTGTATGTATCTGGCAAAAGGCTGCCCTCTGGGGGGATTTCTGTCACAATGCCTTTAAGCTTTGGGTGGGTATTAATACGATTAACAACTTGTTCACTCGTGAAACCTTCAGGTATTGTAATTTTATGAAATATACCTTGGCCTTTGGTCAATTTTTCGATGACGTTGTTAACACTTGCCCCTTCAGGAATGGCATATTCTCCGGCTTTTAATGTTGGTTTTTCATGCACAAAATACCAAGATAACATAAATATCAATTTATGATTTATAATACCTTCATTTTGAAGCTTATCTGCAATTTTTGTGGTGCCAGTACCTTTTGGTATAACAACTACTGTAGAATAATTTAAGGGTCCAGATCTGGTGAACTGATGTTGGAATAAATATACAATTAATATCAGACCAACAGTACCCACTAGAAAGAATGTGATTAGTCCGTTTATAAACGCAAAAAATGGATGTAGCTGTTTTTTCGGTTTGCGTTTTTGTGGTGGCTCTGGACCTCTAGAAGGCTCTAAAGCTTCTGATGGACTTCTTGGCATAGCTGATAAGCTTTGCGCAGATACGTTGAGACCTTGTCTTCTTGGAGGTGTTTGAGAACCGCCACGCGTATTGTTTCTGTTATATGCCATAATAAAAGCTCACCATCTTATTGCTTGCCTACAATATTTTGATTTATTGGCGAAAGGGTGAAATTGCTCTCTTAAAGTTATAAATTTAAATAAAATATTTTATTTATTGTATTCTCTAAGCACTAAAGACGCATTCGTGCCTCCAAAACCAAAAGAGTTACTTAAGACTGTTTTTATTTCTTTGCTTTTAGCTTCATGGGGCACCAAGTCAATTTGGGTGTCCACAGATGGAGCATCCAAGTTTAATGTGGGTGGTGCGGTATTGTATTTAATAGCGAGAGTTGAGTAAATTGCTTCAACAGCTCCTGCCGCGCCTAATAAGTGTCCAATAGCAGATTTGGTAGATGACATCATTAAGCTATTGTTTTGTCCATCTAATAATCGCTCAATTGCTGACAATTCAATTTCATCGCCCATTGGTGTAGATGTACCATGTGCATTTACATAATCTAGATCACTAGGAGAAATATCAGCATTTTTTAATGCTGCTTTCATACAACGGTACGCTCCATCGCCATCTTCTGCTGGGGCTGTAATATGGTATGCATCTCCAGATAAACCATATCCTATGATTTCAGCGTATATATTTGCACCTCTAGCGAGAGCGTGTTCGAGTTCTTCAAGTATAACTATACCAGCACCTTCCCCCATAACGAAGCCATCTCGTCCTTCATCATATGGTCTAGAGGCTTTTTTAGGGGTATCGTTATAATTTGTAGAGAGGGCTTTACATGCTGCAAAGCCAGCAAGTGCTAATCTACTTATTGGTGACTCACTGCCCCCAGCTACCATCAGGTCAGCATCGCCTAGAGCTATAAGCCTTGAAGCATCACCGATTGCATGCGCGCCTGTTGAGCATGCTGTAACGACCGAATGGTTTGGTCCCTTCAGTTTATGCTTAATTGATATGTGACCAGATGTTAAGTTAATCAGTCTACCTGGAATGAAGAAAGGGCTAACTCTTCTGGGCCCTTTTTCTGCTAGTAATAATGAAGTTTGCTCAATTCCTTGAAGTCCCCCAATACCAGAACCAACAAGAACACCAGCTCTAATCTCTTCCTCATATGAGGATGCGCTCCAGCCAGAATCAGCTATTGCCTGATCTGCTGCAGCAACTGCATATATGATAAAGTCGTCAACTTTGCGCTGCTCTTTTGGCAACATCCAATCATTAGGATTGAAAGTTCCATCAGATCCATCGCCCTTAGGTATTTGACATGCAATTTGACATGCTAAGTCTGAAACCTCAAATTCAGTCACTCGCTCTGCTGCATTTTCTCCAGCAGTTAATCTTGACCAATTGGAATCCACACCACAACCAAGGGGGGTGACTAAACCTAAACCAGTAATAACGACTCGTCGCATTATTCAACGACCTATATTAATATTAACGAGAGAATAGATTTCTCCTTGATCATTTATATATTTTGAAAAAATATAAATCTCTGATTAACAAGGAGAAATAAAGCTGTATTTTTATGATGAAGTTGCTTTTTCTAAGAACTGAACAGCATCTCCAACTGTTAGGATCGTTTCAGCTGCATCATCAGGAATTTCACAACCAAACTCCTCTTCAAAAGCCATAACTAGCTCAACAGTGTCCAAGCTATCAGCTCCTAAGTCGTCAATAAAACTAGCGTTTTCTACGACTTTTTCAGCTTCTACACCAAGGTTGTCTACTACTATTTTTTTCACGCGTTCTGCGATATCGCTCATTGTTTTGCCTCACGCTTCTTCTTTAAAAAATTGGCATTATGCCATCCATACGCTGGACATTCGTTTGTAGTTAATCCTAACGCAATCTCTAATGTGGCGAATTACATGGATTACATACCAAAGGGAAGTCTTTTTTTCACGTTTTCGTAAAAATTTGGAATAAGTATCATAAATAGATCTGTTTGGCTATAATCTATAGACATTATTCCTGAGACTTGTTTTTATTGTATTGTAATCTTATTTGTACTCCCTATTGTATTGATTTACCTATATTTTGACAAAAGTAAACCAAAATATTAAGGCATTGCCATACCACCGTTAACATTTATAGTTTGTCCAGTGATGTATGATGCTTCTTCGCTCGCCAGAAATAATGTTGTATGTGCTATATCAGACGGTTCCCCAAATTTTTTTGCAGGAATAAAATCGGCTATAGCGGTTGTTTGTTTTTCATTTAAAGCTTCAGTCATTGGGGTTCTTATGAAACCTGGCGCAATACAATTTGCAGTTATGCCGCGTTCCGCAACTTCTCTAGCAAGTGATTTTGTCATACCTACCATTCCTGCTTTTGAACTTGCGTAATTGGCTTGCCCAGGATTTCCAATTACTCCACTAATAGATGCTATATTAATTATTCTACCATAACGTCTTTTCATCATACCTCTAAGTACACCGCGAGTTAGCGTGAATGTTGAAGTTAAGTTGATATTGATAACATCATCCCATTCTTCGTCTTTCATTCTCATAAAGAGGTTGTCACGTGTGATACCTGCATTGTTGACTAAAATATTAACCTGACCAAGGATTTCTTCAGCTTTATTTGCAAGCTCTTTTACTGCTTCACGGTCTTTGAGGTTACATGGTAAAATATGTATTCTTTCACTAAAATTGGCAGAAATTTCCTGAAGTTTCTCTTCTCTCGTTCCAGAGATTGCTATATTCGCGCCCCGAGAGTGCAACACAGTGGCTATTTCAGCACCTATACCACCTGTCGCACCAGTAATAAGTGCGGTTTTGCCTGTTAAATCAAACATGTTATGCTCCTAAATCTTACTCTTATGCCAATATATCCCACATAGCATCAATTTCATCTGGTTTTCCCGCAGGCTTTGCATTCAATGAAGGGGCAATGCGTCTTGCTAAGCCAGTTAACACTTTTCCAGATCCAATTTCAAAGAGCGTTTCTATTCCGTTGTTTGCCATATATTCTATTGACTCACGCCAACGAACAACTCCTGTAACTTGTTCAACCAATCTTTTCTTAATTTCTGAGGTGTCAGAGATTTTCTCAGCAAGTACATTACACACCAATGGAACAGATGGTATATTTATGTCAACTGTTTCTAGTGCCTCTGCCATTTTTTCTGCAGCAGGTTGCATGAGGGAGCAATGGAAAGGCGCACTTACTGGCAATAAGATTGCGCGTCTAGCTCCTCTGTCCTGTGCAATTGGAATTGCACGTTCTACTGCACTTTTTGCACCGCTAATTACAACTTGTCCTGGTGCATTGTCATTCGCAGCTTGGCATACTTCGCCCTTTGCAGCCTCTTCAGCTACTTCTTTAGCAACATCAAAATCTAGTCCTAACAATGCTGCCATAGCTCCTTCTCCAACAGGAACAGCTTCTTGCATTGCCGTTCCACGAATCTTTAGAAGTTTTGCTGTATCTTCAATTGAAAATGTGCCTGCCGCAGCTAAAGCAGAATATTCTCCAAGTGAATGTCCCGCAACACAGTTTGCTTTTTCTGCTAAATTTAAACCTTTTTCTAACTCAAGGACTTTCATAACAGCCATTGATACAGCCATTAGAGCAGGTTGAGTATTGGCGGTTAGCGTCAGTTCTTCTTTTGGGCCTTCCCACATAATTTTTGATAAGTTTTCTCCCAAAGCTTCATCTACTTGAGTAAAAACATTTTTTGCAACAGGATATTTTTCCGCGAGTTCGGCACCCATACCTACATCTTGGCTCCCTTGTCCAGGGAATGTAAAAGCAACTGTCATATGAACCTTAGTGTTATTAACTTAACGAATGAAACTTTATAAGTTGGCGCTCATGCCGTATTTCGGAGGTCATTGTCAAGCTTTTGATGCAATTTTTATTGTCATTTTTTAATAATAATGCTTGCAATACCTAATATGTTCCTTATAAAAAGGCAAATCTCTCCAGTTGGAGGCTGAAAGGAGAGCCTGTATTATTCTGATTTTTAAGAATATTCAATGGCTTGGCTATTATAGCTTAAAATCTCCCTTGTTTCCACTCTTTCGAGTCTTCCTAATTGAGCCTTTCCAATATCTAAGGGCTCAAAAGGGGCTTTGCGCTGGAGGTTACTGATTTAGATAGAAAGGCTAGGATATATGCCATTATACGAGCATGTTTTCCTGACACGGCAAGATGTGTCAGCACAACAAGTTGATTCTTTATTACAAAACTTTAAATCCATAATTACTGAAAATGGCGGTTCAGTTGCTAAAACTGAATATTGGGGTTTAAAGAACTTAATGTATAAAATTAAAAAGAACCGCAAAGCCCATTTCAGCTTTCTTAATATAGATGCTCCTCACGCGGCAGTAGCTGAGATGGAACGCCAAATGAGTATTTCTAGTGATATATTAAGATTTATGACTGTTCGTGTTGATGAACATGAAGAAGGTCCATCTGTGATGATGCGGAAAAATGATCGTGATGATCGTCGTGGTAATAAAAAAGACCGTGATTCAAGTAAGGATGACAATTATAAAGATTTTGGATCAGATTCAAAGCAAAGGGAGGCTGTCTAAATGAATACATCACAAGCAGCAGGCGGCAGGCGCCCTTTTTATCGTAGACGTAAAACATGCCCTTTTTCGGGTGATTCAGCTCCAAAGATTGATTACAAAGATGTAAAACTTTTACAAAGATTTGTCTCTGAGCGTGGAAAGATTGTCCCTAGCCGCATCACGGCAGTTTCTGCAAAGAAGCAACGTGAACTTGCAAGGGCCGTTAAGAGAGCACGCTTTCTTGGTTTATTGCCATATTTGGTTGAATAAAATTAACCAGATTCTTATTTACAATACTTCTTTACTTGAGAAGTGAATATTAAAAGGTTGGGGTGGACAAATTAGTTTGCCTCTAACCGCTTAAAGCGGGACAGCTTGATATGGATCATAGTTTTCGTATTGATGTTTTTATTGGAATCCTCTCCAATATTGCTTCTACATCATTAATTTGCCTGTTAGATAGTCGTTCGTTAGCTGCTAATCAGCTAGTTTATTTATCTTTTTTGCCAATCATTACTATTTTAATGCATTGGATGCTTTTCAATGATGTTGCTTGTCCCACCAACTTTACAATTCGATTAACAACCGTTCTTACAATTACAGCTCTCACAGTTAGTTCTGTAACTGTCTTAGTAAGTTTTTTCTTAGCTGAGTATTTCTATGTCAACATATTACTCTTAATGGGTATTGTAATTCTGATTTTTGTTAGAGCTATTGGGCAAATACCATTTAAATTAAAACTTGGCTTATTAATCAAATAATCGTCTCGAATGCGAGGTGATTGCGTAATTCAGAAATTAAATTAGAGAATTGGAGAATAAAAATGGAAGTCATTTTGATGGAGCGCATTCGTAAACTCGGACAAATGGGTGATGTTGTTAGAGTAAAAGACGGATTTGCCCGTAATTTTCTTTTACCAAAAGGTAAAGCCTTGCGTGCAACTAAGACTAATATGGAGCGTTTTGAAAAGGAACGTGCACAACTTGAAGCACGCAATCTTGAACTGAAACAGGAAGCAGAGGCTGTTGCTGAGAAAATTGACGGAAAAAGTTTTATCATGATTCGTCAAGCAGGTGACACAGGGCAGCTATATGGTTCTGTATCAAGTCGTGATGTTGCTGATGTTGTTACGGAAGGTGGTTACACAATTGAGCGGACACAGATCTTACTGGATAGGCCTATCAAAATTCTTGGTATTCACTCTGTAAGATTGAAATTGCACCCTGAAGTAGATGCTAGCATTGTAGTAAATGTAGCTAGATCTGAAGAGGAAGCTGAGCTTCAGTCTCGTGGGGAAGACATCAGAAAACTTCATGAGGCTGATAAAGAAGATATTAAATATGGTGAGGCGGCTGAAGACTTTTTTGATGATGAGCCTCCTGTTGCTGATGAAGAAGAGCAATTATCTGAAACACAAGATGTTACAGAAGCTGAAAAAGAGTAATAATAAAAC
Source organism: Methyloligellaceae bacterium (assembly GCA_965263345.1). Lineage (GTDB taxonomy): Bacteria > Pseudomonadota > Alphaproteobacteria > Rhizobiales > CBDHHC01 > CBDHHC01. The sequence goes on along the minus strand of CBDHHC010000024.1, from coordinate 759,753 downwards.
AACTTCTATATATACGTAATATCATAGAGGCTGTTTTATTTATTTGAGCAAACTATATTAACTAGGAATGTAAGATTGCAAGAGCTCCATCTTTATTTGGGGCTCTCATTGCAATGGGCCTAAAAGCCTTTAGAAAGTCTTTATCAAGTTGACCTGTCATATTCTCCATAATCTCATATGCTTTTGACCATAGCATCCCTTTTTTGTAGGACCTTTCGTCAACTAAAGCAGAGAAAATATCAATAATTGTCATGATACGAACACTATCAGAAATTTCACTTCCTGAGAGGCCTTCTGGATAACCAGAACCATCTAATAATTCATGATGGCTCTTTGCTATTTCAATAATATTCTGATCAAATTGTTGGTTTTGTTTCAATATTTCTGCGCTATAAAGCGGATGTTTTTTTATCAGGTTTTCTTCTTCAATTGATAATTTCGTTGGTTTATCTAAAATATTTAATGGAATTTTTATTTTTCCAATATCGTGTAATAGAGCGCCTAAGGATAATTGATTTAAGTCAGGTTTTGCTAATCCATATTCCATACCAAATGCTATTGCCAGCGCTGTAACACTCAAGCTATGTCTGTGTGTATAGCTATGATGGGATTTAACAGTATCTAGCCAAGTAACAATACATGTATCTTGGAGATTGGTTATCAATATATCGCAGCAGAATGAAATTTCTTTAACAGGAAGAGGGCGACCTTGTATTGCATTATCGTTTATTTTGTCATTGACAATGCTATACGTTTGTAGGGTCTTTTTTTCTATTGTTGTTACATTTTGCAAGAAGGTTTGAATTTTTATTTTTATTTGGTCTTTAAGATATTCGGTGATTTTGTCTATCTTTTGTTTTTTTCGTTCTTTGCAATCTGACCTTGTTGGGTATTCTAAAATCGTATCAGCACCAAGAGAGGTGGCTTGTGTAAATGACTGACTGGTTAAATTATGTGATAAGAATAGTTTTGGGATGGTAATAAAATCTTTTAATTGTTCCTTTAATTGTTTTACGATTTGAAGATTTGAAATATCAGCGTCGATAATTATGAGTGCAGGTTCTTCAGTATCAACAGGGCTAGAGTTATTGTTCAGATTATGTCGAACAATATTAAACTGTCTTTCTATTCTGTGAATGATATCAGTATTGCTATTTTCGCCCTCAATGAGCAAGATATATAGGGACATTCAAAAAATTCATATTAAATTAATTTGTGATGTCACATCATATCTTGTCATGATTGATATTAAGTTAAACAGATAAAAGATTTATAAATTCATACTACTCTTTTGGGCTCATCCATTTGATCACAATCCATGTTGGATAAATAGACCCTATTCCCAAAATGGCGTAAACAAGTGTTTGTAATATTATATTGCTATCTGCTGGGAGGAAATGATCTATTTGTATCACTATGATGATATATACAAATAAAATGATTACAAATAATAGAAGTCCTAAAAATTTTCTTAATCTTGTTGGCATCTTTAGTGAACCATTTTCTAAGTTTCTACGTTAGGTATGGTTTATAACAAATAATAGTTTTAATAGTCCTTTACAATTCGTAACTTTTTGCCGCAGGGGAAAATTAAATTGAAATGTTAGTGTTTGTTATAAAAGACTAGTTTAAATAAAATGAGGTATTAATGGGCCATACCACAAAAACTGAAAATGATAATAATTTAATTGGTTTATGGCTATTAACCATTTGTCTTCTTATTTTTTCAATGGTTATTATTGGTGGGGCTACACGCCTTACAAATTCAGGCCTATCCATTACAGAATGGAAACCGATTATGGGGGCTATTCCTCCATTAACGGATCAAGATTGGCATGTGGCATTTGAAAAATACAAACTGATCCCAGAGTATAAACTCGAGAATCGCGGGATGAGTTTAAACGAATTTAAATATATTTTCTGGTGGGAATGGTTTCACCGTTTTCTAGGGCGTTTTATTGGTATTGTATTTTTAGTGCCGATGCTTTTGTTTTGGGTTTCTGGGAAATTTACACTAGATTTAAAACTTAAATGCTCTGCGCTATTTATTTTAGGTGGGCTTCAAGGAGCCCTTGGTTGGTACATGGTAAAAAGTGGTCTAGTAGATCGTGTTGATGTTAGTCAATATCGTCTTGCCGCACATCTGGGATTAGCCATATTTATCTTTGCAGCAACTTATTGGGTGTATCTTGGATTAAAACCTATAACGTATCACCAAGAGAAATTAACCAGAATGGGCTTTGTAAAATTTTCTGGAACAGTATTAGTGATTGGTTTGTTCTTACAAATTGTTTTGGGTGCATTTGTTGCTGGTTTGCATGCTGGTCTCTCTCATAATACTTGGCCACTTATGGATGGGAGTATTATTCCTGCTGGGTTATTTACTATGTCTCCTTGGTATCTAAACTTTTTTGAGAATGTATTAACTGTGCAATTCAATCATCGTATGCTAGCTTATGTTTTATTGATCTGGACATGTTATCATTTATATTTGGTTGCAAATTGTATGGGAGAAGGTCGACATTTATGGTCTATTGCTCTATTACTAATTGGTCTGTTGATGCAGATAGCTTTGGGTATATGGACATTGTTAGCAATAGTTCCTATTTCACTTGGCTTAGTACATCAAGCAGGAGCATTGTTTGTATTACTTATAGCAATTACTCACCTACATAGTTTGTATTATCCCAGTGATACTTGATGTTCTTTAACAGAGATTAGCTGATTGTATTGGCCAGTACCTTATTGGTAATTTGTCTTCATACTTTGTGAGACGTTCTTCTAATTCATCAAGTGATAAGAGACCAGTCTGTGTATCTGCAAAAGAGATTACGGATGAAGAATTTATTGTCGCTGCTCGCATGGCTATTTCTGGATCGCGTCCTAATGCAATGAAAGCAGAAAAAGTTGAGGCATACGCATCTCCCCCGCCTGCTGTTCCCGCAACATCTATATCTTTTCGTGCAGGACAGAATAGTAAGCCTTTTTCAAATGCCAGGAATGAACCCTCACTACCTGAGGTAATCACAACAAATTTAGGGCCTCTTTCTAAAATGCCACATACAAATCTAGCAAGGGTCATTTCATACCCCCCTCCTGTGAAACCCCTTGCAACAAGGGATGGAGGTTGTTCACCTTTCTTAAGAGGCAGAGCCTCACCACCTTCTCCAACGCTGGTAATTAACTGCGGAACTAACGCATTGGCTTCACTTTGATTTACTGAGAGTATATCAATGTCTTTCAGGTTTTCTTGGAATGGCCCGCCTCTTGCTGATAATTGTCTAACACCTGGATTTGTAGCGATCAGAGCTTTTTGTGCTTTGGCTTTTTGGACGAGAAGCGGGAAGCAATCAGCTGATTCATTGCTAAGAGATGTTATATATACCAAATCTACTGCAAAGGCTTCATCGCGTAAATCTTCAGTTTCAAGTAGAGTATTTGCTCCTCTAAAAGTAAAGACTGCTGCATCTCGGTGATGTGAAGCTATTAAAACAGAAGACCCTGTTGGGGCTCTTTTATCTCGGTTGACCCATCGTGTGGATACTTTTTCATCTTCAAGTTTTGATAGTATGTAATCAGCTCTTTGGTCTTGTCCAAGTTTTATGAGTGTAGATACATCTAGTCCAAGCCTTGACATAGACACAGCTGTATTAACAGCTCCTCCTCCAGAGTGGGTTGATATTTCAGTTGCCTCAGTTTTTCTTCCTTCTTCTAGAAGCAAAAAAGACACATCTGCATTTCTCATTTCCATGCGTTCAATGCGATCATTTTCTACAATTGCAATTGAATCCACCATAGCGCCACCGACTGTTAGAGCTTTCATAGCAACCTTCCTTGTTCCACGTCTTATTTTCTTATATTTGGTGTGTAATAGTTGAACACGTCAATCCTGTTACGTTCTTTTTTCCCAAAATTTTGTATATTCTTATCAGATTCTTCATGCACTATTGCCGTATTTGTTAATTTGCAATAGTCTCCAGCATCGCATAATTAATTCTTGGAAATTATTGAATATGAATCCCATACACATTATTGGCGCAGGATTGGCTGGTTCTGAAGCAGCTTGGCAGGTAAGTCAGATGGGGGTACCTGTTATATTGCATGAAATGAGACCTGTTTGTAAAACTGAAGCGCATCAGACAGATGGATTAGCTGAGTTGGTTTGCTCTAATTCTTTTCGTTCGGATGATTGGGAATATAATGCTGTCGGTCTTTTACATGAAGAAATGCGCAAGGCAAACTCATTAATTATGTCTGGGGGAGATAAACATAAATTACCTGCTGGTGGTGCGCTTGCAGTTGACCGAGAAGCTTTCTCAGAATTTGTTACTGATACACTTGAGAATGATGAATTGGTAACAATTATTCGCGAGGAAGTCTCTACTCTACCACCTGAAGATTGGGATAATGTTATTATTGCTACAGGCCCACTTACATCACAAGAATTGAGTTCTTCAATTCAGAAAGTAACAGGTGAAGAAGAGTTAGCTTTTTTTGATGCTATAGCGCCTATTGTTCATAAAGATTCTATCAATTTTGATAAAGTTTGGTTTCAGTCTCGTTATGATAAGCCTGGTCCTGGTGGAACTGGGGCTGATTATATTAATTGTGCAATGGATGAAGACCAATATAACCAGTTCGTAGATGCTTTGTTGGCCGGCGATAAAACTGACTTTCATGAATGGGAGAAGAGTACACCTTACTTTGATGGGTGTTTACCAATTGAAGTGATGGCAGAGCGTGGCAGAGAAACCTTACGTCATGGGCCTATGAAGCCAATTGGTCTTACAAATCCACATAACCCGGACAAGAAACCTCATGCAGTCGTACAGCTTCGTCAAGATAATGCCCTTGGTAGCCTATGGAATATGGTAGGCTTCCAAACAAAGTTGAAATATGGTGCACAAGGCGAAATATTTAAAATGATACCCGGCTTAGAGGACGCAGTTTTTGCCCGGTTGGGTGGCTTACACCGTAATACATTTTTAAATAGTCCGAACGTTCTTGATTCATTCTTACGATTAAAAGCGCAGCCACGATTAAGGTTTGCTGGACAAATTACGGGGGTTGAAGGGTATGTAGAGTCTGCGGCAATTGGTATTTTGGCAGGTCGCTTTGCTGCCGCTGAACGTTTAGGTCAAGACCTTGTTTTACCACCACAAACAAGTGCTTTAGGTGCCCTCATCAACCATATTACTGGAGGACATATAGAGAGTAATGAGGGCAGTAAACGAAGTTTCCAGCCTATGAATATAAATTACGGATTATTCCCTACAATTGATATTCCAAAGTCTATTGATGGGAAACGTTTAAGAGGTAAGGAAAAAACACGCGCTAAAAAAAGAGCCCTTTCAATGCGTGCTTTAAACGATATCGATATTTGGCTTTCTTAAATTGTGTTAAATTTTCTTGGTTTAGCAAGTCATATTACAGCTTATAAGCGGTCTTTCTTTTTAAGGTTTGGGGTTATCAGAAAATATAAAAGAGTAATTCTGATACCCCCTACATACTAGTATTATTCTAATTTTGTGATTAATTCCGCAGTTGGATATGAATCAGCTGGCAGGCCAAGTTTTAGTTGCATGTCCTTAACCGCTGTTCTTGTTCCCAATCCAATGATGCCATCAATTTTTCCAACATCATAACCTCGTTTTGCTAATAAGCGTTGTAGCTTTTTAATATCTCTAATAGAAAGATGTTGGATATTCTTTGAATAAATATTAAAAGGTTTTGCGCCAGAAAGACGAGTTGCGAAGTATGCTGCTGTTGTTGAATAAAGTAATGATTTATTCCATTCTAAATAAACATTCTTGAAGTTGTCATATACTAAGAAAGCAGGTCCGAATCGTCCCATGGGAAGAATTAAAGAGGCTTTCAAATCATCAGATTGAATTTTTTTATTTGCTTTATTTAGCACGCCGAGTTTTACCCAAGCTGCACGTGGTTTAGCTTGTGTTATATCCGCTTCATGCCATGGGAATTTAGTAGGTAGTTTGACCTCTTGTATCCATGGCTGGTTGGCTTTCCAACCAATATGACTCATGTAGTTTGCACTAGAAGCTAAGACATCTGATATGCTCTCAATGAGGTTTACCTGGCCATCGTTATCAAAATCAACACCATATTCAATATAATGGGTTGGTAAGAATTGCATTTGACCTAATTCTCCTGCCCAAGGACCGAGCATTTGTTCTTTTTGTAAGTCGCCTCGTTCAATTATTTTTAAAGCTGCCATGAGTTGGTCATGAAAGAGTTCTGGTCGTCTGCAATCATAAGCCAATGTGGCTAAAGAACGTAAAGTTGGCATATCCCCTAAAAAAGCACCAAAGTCTGTTTCTAGCCCCCAAAATGCTACCAAGACTGGTCCTGGGACCCCATATTTTTTCTCAATTTTGCTAAAAATTGATTTATATTTCTTAAGTAGTTTTCTGCCTTTTATTAAACGGTTTTTAGAAACCATACGCCCTGCAAATTTTTTAAAGCTTTGTGAGAATACTCCTTGCCGTCTGTCACGTTTTATAACATCCGGGGCAAATGTTATTCCGTATAAAGCTTTTGATATCACACGACGAGAGATACCTTGAGCAGCAGCCTCTTTCTTAAAACCAGTCAGCCATGACTGAAATCCCACGTTTCTTTGCTTACATTTCAAAGCAAATGCATTCTGGGATAGTAAGATAGTAGCTAAAATTATGAAAATTAACAGTTTGGTATTTGTGCTATATATTTTTATCATTTTCGCCTCCAACATTTTTTTGTCATTAAAAACAATTAGACGTTTATTCTGCTTTATAGCAAAAATTAGAATCATGCCAGTAATATAAGATAATATTGCTTATGCTATGATAATTAAAAACTATAATTTTCTTATAAGGAGGCAAGGCAATGTCATCACAAGAACATGGGTTATTGGATAGTATTGGCTCTCTTTTTGTTCCCGTTCATAGAGAAGGACATAAGTTTATTGCTGTTTTGGCAATACTGACACTTTTATTTTTTCTACTCTGGTCACCTTTAGGTTGGCTTTTTGCGATCTTAACTCTTTTTGTTGCATACTTTTTTAGAGATCCTGACCGGGTTGTGCCTATGAGAGAAGGGCTTATTATCAGCCCGGCTGATGGTAAAATTCATTCTATAGAGCGTGTTTATCCACCTTCCGAATTAAACCTAGGAGAGGGGGAACTTATGCGTATATCAATCGTATTATCAATATTTGATGTTCATATTAATCGAGCACCTGTTGCTGGCCAAATCACTCATGCTGAGTATATTCCAGGTGCTTTTGTGAATGCTACATTAGATAAATCTAGCGAGGATAATGAAAGATCAGCCACTGTTTTTACTACACGTTCCGGTGAGGAAATTGGGGTAGTGCAAATCGCTGGGTTCATTGCAAGGCGAATTATAACTTTTAAAAAAATTGGTAGAACTGTTGGAGTGGGGGAGAGATTTGGTTTAATTCGTTTTGGTAGTCGTGTAGATGTATATTTACCTTCTGGTCATAATGCTCTTGTGTCTGTTGGGCAAACAACGATTGCAGGAGAAACAGTTCTTGCGGATTTAAAATCTGATGAGGCAGAGCGTGAGGCTAGAGAAACTTAATGGTAATTCTCAAATTAATTATAAAATTTGAAACAAAAATGATGATAAGTTTTGCAGTTATGTTTCAGTTTTTTAGAATATAATTTTATAAATTTCAGCAGATAATTGATAGATGGTATATGCTTATGGAATGGAATAGTTATATCGATGAAATTTGTGGATGCAGAAAAAATACAAAAAATATTTGAATGCGGCGACACTTGCTCTCTTATTAGCAATATTATCTTTACTTTTTTTGTCAGGGATTGAATTTAGAAAGATTTTATTATCTAGTGACGAAAAAAATAAAGTACAAATGAAATTTTGTAAGCCTCTGGAAAAGGGGTACGGTAGTATGCGTTCATCTAAAATACAGGCTCAATTGAGTGCTATATCATCGTGGAGTAGAAATGCATCTAGATATGGCAAAGAATATAGTTTTTGGAATAATTCTAACGAAAAGAAAATGAAATGTAATCGTTATATTGGGTCACTGGCTACTTCATGCTATGCTTCTGCAAGGCCATGCGTTAATAATTACAATTATTTTGAAAATAATAAAAAGTTTGAAATAAATTAACTATCTATACATCGTAGAGACAGGGCACACACATTTTTCTGTAAGCATTTATTATCATATTCGTGTTAGTTTGTGAATTTAGGGCTATAGGGGAGATAATTATGCAAATTGCATGATTGTCATCTGTTGTATGAGTAAATTCTCACGATTAATAAATTATTTCTTTTTTGTTTCTCCGGTCGTTTATGCTGGTTTTGTAGTTTGGATATTCTATTACCCGAGCTCAAATGAATTGAAGGCGCAAAAACATCTTAAAACTTTTAATGCTAAAGAATTTGTTGCTCCACTTGAAAAAATTAAAGACCTAGACCCTTTAAAAATTGCATTAGGGGAACGTTTATTCCATGACCCTTTACTTTCTATTAACAAGAAAATTCGATGCACAACTTGTCATGATTTAAAAAAAGGTGGAGTGGATGGAAACGACTTTTCCATAGGAGTTAGTGGGAAACCACTTAGTTTAAATACTCCTAGTGTTTTAAATTCAGCATATAATATTTCGAGTTTCTGGGATGGTAGAGCTCAGTCAATAGAAGAAGCAATTCGTTTAGAGCTTACTCATATTGATAAAATGGGCATGACATTAAATGAAGTTGTTACACGACTAATGCATGACAGTACGTATAAAAGAAGTTTTTATCTTATTTATGATGATAAAATAAAACCAGAATATGTTTTTAATGCCTTGAGTACTTATCAAAAATCATTAATCACTATTAACTCAAGATTTGATGAATATCTAAAAGGAAATCATTCAATTTTAACCTCACAAGAGCTCAAGGGGTATGAGTTATTTAAAAGTTATGGCTGCATTTCATGTCATCAAGGGAAGAATTTTGGAGGGAACTTATATCAAAAGATAGGTACAATAAAAGACTATTATTATGGTGAGGATAAAAATAAAAGGCATAACCTAGGGAGATATAATGTTACACAACAGGATAGGGATCGTAATGTTTTTAAAGTTCCTTCTTTGCGTAACGTAGCTCTTACCCCACCATACTATCATGACAGCTCTGCTCCAGATTTAGAGTCTGCAATTTCACAGATGGCATATTTTCAACTTGGTCTTTCATTGAGCCAAAAAGATACACAAGATATTGCTGCATTCCTAAAGACCCTTAACGGATATATTAAATAATAAAGGGGGGGGCATGGCAAATTTACCAGAAGAAAATATCGATAATTATAATTCAAAAGATAATAAACTTTGGCTACACAGTATTGTGATTATTTTTAATATAGCGGTTCTTGTGTGTTTATTTTTTTTGAAAGATTATTCATTAGTTGAAGATAATTTAAAGGTTCGACAGTCTATACGAAACATAAAAGAGTCAAGTTTGATATTAGATAAATATATTATCCAGCTTAAATTCCTTCAGTTGCAAAACTACGACCCTTTAGTATACTTACAAGGCGAACTAAGAAGAAATCTATCAATTGTCAAGAGAAGTTCACATAAACATATTTTAGATGAGAAGACTAAAAATATCCTTGCCGAAACAGAAAACGTCCTTAAGGAATCTAATGACAAAATTGAATATATTAAGATGTCACATTCTTTGCTAGGTAACTCAAATTATTACTTCTATAAACTTGTTAAAGAACTTGTTAGTGAATTTCAGAAATTTCAACAAAACTCATCTTTTGCTAATGATCTGATTATGCTAAAAGAAAAGTTGTCTAGAAACTCTATTGTTCAAGATGTTAAAACATTTGACGAAGTACAGCAGGCAATCAAAAAGCTAGATAATTTTTTGATGAAAGCCCAACTTTCTAATAAACTTGGTCCAAATACAGTAACTCAGGAAGTTACTAGTAAACTATTATCTTTGATTAAACATTCCGAAATTATGTTGACTAAAACTCAAGAGCTTAGAGAAGATATTTCAACTTATTTTGCCGTTCCCAAAAATGCAGTTTTTGATAATTTGTTTGATGTTTATGAGACTATTTTTTATCAAGAAAAACAGATGTCAGATAAAATGATTATGTTATTTTACATTATGCTATTGGGCGCAAGTTTACATGTCGTCTATTTGATTTATAGGATATCAGCTCAAAATAAGAAAATATTAAATCAAGCTGATGATTTGAAAACGGCACTTGATAAGCAAAAAGAGTTAAATGAATTGCAAAGAAAATTTGTTTCTATGGTTTCACATGAGTTTCGTACTCCTCTTGCGATCATAGACTCTGGAGCTCAGAAAATGTTGCGGAGAGAGGGAAAGTTAGACCCTGAAAAAATTACACATATGGCAACTAGAACAAGGTCGCAAATAAGTAGACTTATTGATTTGCTAGATAGTACACTCAATACTCAAAGAATGGAATCTGGGGTGATGCAATTTATGCCAAGTTCTTGTAATCCGCAAAAAATCTTAAATGAGATATGTAGAAATCAATCAGATATAAGCTTAAATAAAATCAACTTAGATTTAAGCCAATTGCCAACAGAAATTATGGCTGATGAGAAACTATTGCATCATGTTTTTTCAAACTTGATATCAAATGCTGTTAAATATTCACCTGATGATTCAGATGTAAATGTTTACGGCCAGCAATTAGGAGAAGAATTTGAAATAGAGATCTCAGATCAAGGTGTAGGAATTCCTGCTGAAGAAATTTCTAATTTATTTAATTGCTTTTTTAGGGCGACGACTTCTGTCGGTATTCCTGGTACAGGAGTTGGTCTACATTTAGTTAAAAAAATAGTTGATATGCATAGTGGTAAAATTGATGTCATCAGTAAAGTTGGAGAGGGGTCTAAATTTATTATTAGACTTCCAATTAAACAATCTAAGCAAAATGAAGGAAATTCTTTAGTAGAAGATCTCGTCGCTTAGATCCTGTACACATCTATTGTTAACTTGATATAAAAATATATTTTATATCATAGGTATAGGCGTCAAATAAGAATTTTGTATTTATTAAGCACGATGCTTAAACGGTGAGTAGTTTTGTTTCTCGGGGTATGTCATGCCATATTTATTATTAGTTGAAGATGAGCCTGAATTGCGCGAAGAAATGGCCGAGGAAATATCGGAAGAGGGGTATGAATTAAAGGTAGCCGAGAGTGGCAGGAATGCCTTAGAGATTTTAGTGGACTACACTCCTGATATTATTTTATCAGATATATCTATGCCAGAGATGGACGGTTATGCTCTTCTTGACAATGTAAGAAATAGTTTACCTCACCTTACAGAGACTCCTTTTATATTTTTGTCTGCTTTTAATACTAAAGAAGATATTATTAAGGGTAAAAAACTTGGAGTGGATGACTATCTTGTTAAACCAGTGGACTTTGATATTCTTTTTGCAACCCTGGAAGCGCGTCTTGCTCAAGTGAATAGAATGGTTGAAAAGAAAGAGCAGCAGTTTGTTAAACTTTATAAAACTTTAACAACCGAGCTTAGTCCAGTTGAGCAAAATCAACCAGGTTCTTCAGCAGAAGGTAATGATGAGGGTATTTGTTCTCAACAGAAATTGCAAGGATCTTGTCTGCATTATGAAGAGCTTTTATTTACGTATGATCGATATAATACGAATAAAGAAAAAAGTTTAAATGACTATATTGTTTCATTTCTCAAGAGTATTTTTCAAGATACAACTACTGAGATTGATGATGCTATACCAGGTCGAGTGATGCTGTATAATCAGGATTCTTCTTTAGGACTTGAAGAAATAGATCGTGAAAACTTGACCTTAAATATTCAACAAAAAGTTTTTGATTCTGAACTTGGTCTGACTTTGAGTGAGAATTTTAGTAAGCTACTAGTTGCTCAAGATTTGCGAATTAGAGATTTACCTTTTGATATTGCTTTATCTGAAACAGAAGAAGCTTCAGATGTTAGCAAAGCTCAGTTTATCCAAAATAAATTTCTTGCAAACTATGTTGATAAACTATCTTTGAAAAAGTATTTTTCTACAATAGTAGAAGAAGGACAATTATCATTAACTAAATTTGTTAGTTGCAATGATAAAGTTAAAAAGATCAATTTTTTTAATTATGATAAACTGTCAGACATACGTCTACAAAGTTCATATGCTTTTTGTGATACATCTATACGCAAGTTGCTAGAATTTCAGAGAGATATGTCATTTTTAGATTTACTGTCAAAAGTTATTTCTGACTTTGAGATTGATTCTTCAATTGCTATTGATGTTCATTACGATACCCTCGCTAAACCTGAAAAAATACCTCAATACCGCAAAAAATATGAGGCTGTATTGCAAAAGACCAAATGTAAGTTATTTTTATGCGTTAGAGGATTTCCCAAAAATATTGATATGGCAAAATGTGCAAATGTTATTAGTTCGGTTTCCTTGAAAAAGGCGGGATGGATAGCATACTTTAACCCTTGGGTCGATGGTGGGCTAGACACACGTAGATTAAAAGTTCCATATATTGCTTGGTCATTGCCAGATATCTATGGAGCTGATTTAACACAAGAGCATTATGAAAAACTAAAATCTGCATATAAACTTTGTGGAGGAGCTTTCTTGTTGCGAGATGTACCTAAAAATCTTGAAATATCAGAAATTCAATCATTGGGTTTTAGTGGTTTGTCTTATAATCAATAATATGTTTTTTCTTTTCATATCATCTACCGAGACGAAACCACCGTATGATATCAATAATAGAGAATAGGGTGGCTGCAACATATGTCCAGGCACATGCATTTAATATTGCTTTTGCTGAAATCAGATCATCATTAGATAAATATCTTCCTTTTTCTAATATTGGTAATGCCCTATTGAAAGAGGCATCATATTCCACTGGTAATGTAACAAGGTGTAAGATTACACGAAAACACATAATCATGATAAAAGAGCTGAAACTTATCAGTGCTAAGCGTGGAGACAAATATGTTATAAATGGTATGGAAAATAAGATTACTTTAGCAACAAAATCTCCAAACATAGAAACTGTAGCTAATTGAGTACGAATCCTCAAAGGAATATAGTTATCTCGGTCTTGCAACGCATGTCCAACTTCATGAGCTGCAACAACAACAGCTGTTAAAGAATAGTCTTTAAAATTTTTTTCATCTAATCTTATTATTTTATCAACTGGATCATAATGATCTCCTATTTGGGTTGTTTCAACTGTAACATTTTTTAGGTCTGACAAGTCCAATATGTGGCGTGCAAATTCTCCTCCAGAGCCTGGAAAATCTTGTCTTGGATAAGCGTGTTTTTTTAGAATATACTTTACCCAGATCATAGGTCCGAAGCAGATAGTTAAAATAAAAATAATTCCCAAAATTGCGATCACAAGATAAACCTTTTTAGATACAAATTTATTTACATTGCTGGTAATAAATAATCTTAAAACCACACTATATAAAGAGTATCTATCTTATTTTTTTGAAATTAGATAAAAATAAGTAGGTGTTTATTCCTTTTTTTGTTTTATATCTAAATGTATTTTGTTGCCTAATCCATAAACTATAAATTGATATTTAATTAAGTTAGAAATAATATTTTTAATGAAAACTCTTTACGATAAAAATTCAGCTGATACACTAATCTGTGAATGATATTAGTATTAAAGTGTATTTGAAAGATAGAGAATTGAATTCCAATAGAATTTCTAAGGAAGAATAATGTGAAAAAGCCGGGCGTTGATATTCAGCCAGCTTCAAAATATCAGGAAATTTCAGAGAATACTCCAGAAAATGAACAAAGGAAAAGCAATACAAAACCAAGACAATCAGAAAAGAATAAACCTTGTATTAATAAACCAAATTCAGAGAAAAGAAACTCTTTAACTTCTAAGTTTCACTCTAAGCATAAGAGTAAGTTACATAAATCAGAACTACCTATTTATGCCGCTCTGGATTTGGGTACCAATAACTGTCGATTACTTGTTGCTAAGCCTACAAGGCGTGGTTTTTTAGTTATTGATGCATTTTCTAGGATTATCCGTCTAGGTGAGGGGTTATCTCTGAATAGTTGTTTATCTGAAGCAGCAATGGCACGAACAATTGAAGCTTTAAAAGTTTGCTCAAGCAAAATGGTTCGCAGAGAGGTTCAGCGTTCTAGATTGGTTGCTACTGAGGCCTGTCGAATTGCAAATAATTCTGCAGAATTTATTGATAGAGTTAAATCAGAGACTGGGCTAAAATTAGAAATCATAAGTCGAGAGACTGAGGCAAAATTGGCTGTTGCTGGTTGCGCTTCCTTATTAGATAAAAAGTGCGATTGGGCACTTGTTTTTGATATTGGTGGTGGGTCTTCAGAGATTATTTGGCTAGATCTTTCAAAACAATTAAATAAACCGAAAGCAAGGCGTTCATTGCATGATCGTATTGAGGCTCAAAATTGTATTACTGGTTGGACATCATTGCCAATAGGGGTCGTGAGGCTGGCAGAAAAATTTGGTGGTCATGAAGTTAACTCTGAGACATTTGAAGCTATGGTATCTGACGTTTTGCAAGCTATCATGGACTTTGAGAGTCAACATCGAATATCTGAGCGTTTAAAAGGAAAAAATATTCACTTTTTAGGGACATCGGGGACAGTTACAACAGTTGCTGGTATTCATCTAGGGTTACAAAACTATGATAGAAATAAAGTTGATGGTATCTGGATGCATGAAGAAGATGTTAGAAAAGTGAGCGAACGCCTTATTAATATGTCCTATTCTCAGCGTGTCGCAGAACCTTGTATTGGTTCTGGGCGAGCAGATCTTGTTTTAGCTGGTTGTGCCATTCTAGAAGCTTTGATGAGGGTTTGGCCCACAGAGCGTTTGAGGGTCGCTGATCGCGGTTTAAGAGAAGGAATTCTATCCGTTCTCATGGCTGATGATAGAGTTATCAAGCGTTAATAAAATATAATTCAGCACCATTTACAAAAAATATAGACTTTTGGATATTTCCGATGACAAAATCAAAACCTCCTGGAAATAAAGGAAAAAGCTCAAATCGTTCGGGAGCTAGGGATTTAACTGTTAAAGTTAAAACAGCTAAAGGTAGGAAATTATCATCTACTAAATGGTTGCAAAGGCAACTTAATGATCCTTATGTTACAGCTGCAAAACGTGATGGGTATCGTTCACGTGCCGCGTATAAACTCATTGAAATTGATGATAAATTTCATTTATTACAGTCTGGCTTTTGTGTTGTTGATTTAGGGTGTGCTCCTGGTGGTTGGTCACAAGTTGCTGCAAAAAGGGTGAAATCTGTTGACGAGTTAGGTAAAGTTATCGGCATCGATTTGACACAAGTTGATCCAATTCCTGGCGTTGAATTAATTCAAGATGATTTTATGTCTTCGGAGGCTCCTGAAACAATAATTAGTGTTTTGAACGGGAAAAAAGCTGATTTAGTCATGTCAGACATGGCAGCTGCCTCAACTGGGCATAAGCAAACAGATCATTTGCGTATTATGGGGTTATGCGAAGCAGCTCTTGAATTTTCTTTAGAAATCTTAGAAGAAGGAGGAGGGTTTCTTGCTAAAGTTCTTCAAGGTGGTACAGAAAATGATCTCTTGAATAGTATGAAGTATCATTTTAAAACAGTTCGGCATGTAAAACCTAAAGCCAGTCGTTCAGATTCCTCAGAACTCTATGTTTTTGCTAAAGGGTTTCGTAAATAAGCGTACGAATTTCATTTAAATCTTATCTGTTTTGTGATGTAACTGCCATTAATTCATGAACAAGTTTTGTGGCATTATAGGCAGAATCTTCTATTTAATGCCCAAATTACAGATGATTTGCTGGAGGATAGCATAATGCTAGACGGTTTGATTAAATCCAATATTGATATTGCATTAACATTTGATGATGTACTTTTAAAACCTGCTGCCTCAAATGTTATGCCTACGGAAGTTGAGACATATACCTCAATTACAAAATCTATATCCCTAAGAATACCCATTATTTCTTCGGCTATGGATACAGTGACAGAGGCACGGTTGGCAATTGCTATGGCCCAAGCTGGTGGAATTGGTGTCATTCATCGTAATATGACACAAGAAGAGCAAGCTGATAATGTAATACAGGTTAAAAAGTTTGAATCTGGTATGGTGGTTAATCCTGTTACGATTAACCCAGAAGCGGAACTCGCAGAAGCCTTAAGCTTAATGCATGATCATAAAATTTCAGGTATTCCTGTCGTAGAAAAACCTTTGCATGGTAAAACGAGTGGTAAACTTGTTGGCATTCTTACTAATAGAGATGTGCGATTTGCTACTAATTTAAGTGAGCCAGTTTCTTCATTAATGACAAAAGAAAGTCTGGTTACAGTTCGTGATACTGTGGACCTGGAAGAAGCTAAAAAATTACTACATCAACATCGTATTGAGAAACTTATCGTTGTTGACGATGCTTATCATTGTATCGGTCTTATTACTGTTAAGGATATTGAAAAAGCAAGATTAAATCCTGAGGCCTGTAAAGATGATCAAGGTCGATTGAGAGTTGGTGCTGCAACAACTGTTGGCGATGAAGGTTATTCTCGAACAGAGCATTTGGTCGCAGCTGGTGCAGATTTGATTGTTGTCGATACAGCACACGGACATTCTGATCGTGTCTTAAAAGCTGTTGAACGAATTAAAAATATGCCTGGTGATATACAAGTTTTAGCCGGAAATATTGCAACCAGAGATGGCGCTAAAGCACTAATTGATGCTGGTGCTGATGCTATTAAAGTTGGTATAGGTCCAGGATCAATCTGTACTACAAGAATTATTGCTGGAGTTGGAGTGCCACAATTAACAGCAATTCTCCAGGCTGTTGAAGCTGCAAACTCCGAAAATATACCTGTGGTAGCTGATGGTGGTATTAAGTATTCGGGGGATCTTGCGAAAGCAATAGCTGCAGGCGCTAATTGTGCAATGATTGGTTCTCTATTGGCTGGAACCGATGAAAGTCCTGGTGATGTATTTCTTTACCAGGGTAGATCATACAAATCATATCGTGGTATGGGGTCTGTTTCAGCAATGTCCCGAGGATCAGCTGATCGTTATTTTCAGCAAGAAGTTGGAGATTCATTGAAGCTTGTGCCTGAAGGTATTGAAGGGCAAGTACCATATAAAGGACCAGTTGGCAGTGTATTACATCAATTGGTTGGTGGTTTAAGAGCTGCTATGGGATATATTGGAGCAGAAAATATCAAAGCATTGCAGGAAAAATCAGAGTTTGTCAGGATTTCCCCTGCTTCTTTGCGTGAGAGTCACGCACATGATGTTACAATAACTAGAGAGAGTCCTAATTATCCTAGCCAGATATAATCAATATTCTTTTATTTGTTGTAAAAGTAATGTTTGTAACATATCCAACATTAATTTATTTAGATTATATACTCTTTGTTTGCAGTCCAAACTCTTGGTTATATTTAAGAATACAGTGGGGTAAATAATCATGCGATTTGGTGCAAGATTGCAGGCAGCGATTGATGTACTTGATGATATTATTGTCAATAATCGTCCAGCAAGTGTTTCTCTTGCAGACTGGGGGAAGTCACATCGTTTTGCTGGTGCGGGAGATCGTGCTGTAATAGGTAACCTTGTTTATGATGCCCTCAGGAAGAAGGCTTCTCTTAGCTGGTTGGTTAATTCTGAGCAAGCAAGGGCTTTAATTCTTGCCACAAGTATTTTTGAGTGGGGAACTACAGCGCAAGAATTAAATGAGATGTTTTCTGATGATAAATATGCTCCTGATAATCTTACAGAAAAAGACATTCAGGAAATAGAAAACGCAACCCTAGATCAAGCTCCTGGTTGGGTTCAAGCTGATATACCTGAATGGCTAGAGGTTTATTTTGAAGAAAATTTCTCGGAAGATTATATCATAGAAGGGCAAGCACTTAGTGAGCGGCCTCCTACTGATTTAAGAGTTAATTCTTTGAAGTCTGAAGTAGAAAAAGTGCAAAAATCTCTTCACCGATTTTCTCCTGAGTCCATTGAACTAACCCGATTTGGATTAAGACTTGCCGCTACAAAGGGAGCGACAAGAGGTGCGAATATCCTTCCTGAGGCTGCTTATCAAAAGGGGTGGTTAGAAGTTCAGGATGCAGGGAGTCAAGTTGTATCAGAACTTGTTTATGCTCAACCAGGGGAACAAATCCTTGATTTTTGTGCTGGAGCAGGAGGTAAGACGCTTGCTATCTCTGCCCTTATGAATAATAAAGGGCAAATTCACTCATTTGATATTGATAGAACTCGATTAGCACCAATATACGAACGTTTGAAAAGAGCTGGCACCAGAAATGTTCAAGTTCATGGTTCGGATATAGAAAGTTTAATTTCATTGAAAGAGACTATGGATCGTGTCGTTGTAGATGCTCCTTGTACTGGGTCTGGAGTTTGGCGTAGGAGACCTGATACGAAATGGAGGTTGAATGAAAAGTCTCTAGCGAAGCGAGTAGAGGAACAACTTGTAGTTTTGGAGCAAGCATCAGAATTCGTAAAAAAAGGTGGATTTCTATGTTATATTACTTGTTCTATTCTACCTAATGAAAATGAATATCAGGTGTATAACTTTTTGGAAAGAAATAGCAATTTTGATTTATTGTCTGCAGGGGAAGTTTGGGAAGATTTATATTCTCATTGTGACTTAAAACCGTGGTCGTCAGATGATTGCACAATTACTCTAACTCCATCCGCAACTAAAACGGATGGTTTTTTCTTTGCTGTTATGGGACGAGTGGATTAATCTGTTTTTTATTGTTTTGTGGGGTGTTTTGTGAGTGATCATTGGGAATATTATCCGTGTCAAATAGAAGATAAAACAGCATTTATTTTTTATGATCATGGTATTAATGATATAATTGATAACATAGAAGTTAATCAATTTGTCTGGATTAAGATGAACTTAAAAACGGACAATGGTTATGGGTTACCCAATGATGAAGAATTTATCGTGTTAAACCAGATTGATGATGACATTGAAGAATTCGCTCAGCAAAATAGTGGTGTATATGTTGGACGTGTTACCGTGAATGCTGTGAGATATTTTCATGCATATGTTGATTTAGATCGTTGTGAAATTGAAAATATTATCAAAAATATTATTGAAAAGTATGGTTATATGTTAGAGTACTCCATTGAGGATGATCCAGAAAAACTAAGATACTGGGATGATTTATTTCCAACCGAAGAAGACTGGAGAGTCCTTAATGATTTGAAGGTTATTGAACGGTTAGAGTTAGAAGGTGATAATTGTGAGATCCCAAGGCGAGTTGACCATTGGATCTACTTTAAAGATTCAGAAAGTGCAGAAGAGTTCCAGAAGTGGGCGCAAACAAAAGGTTTTGGTATTCACTCCTTAGAATGCGTTGAAAATAATGATAATGATAAAAAATTTATATTACAGATTTTTATCAGTGAGCGGCCAATAATTGAGGATGTAACGGAAACTTCTATTAATTTGATCAATAAAGCAAAAGAGCTAGACGGAGAATATGATGGTTGGGAGACTGCTGTAGAGAAAGATGTCACAGTCTAAAGCCTCAAAAATACCCTAATTCACAACTCAATAAAGTAATATTTTACAATTTCATGAATGGGATTAAATCCTAAACTATGGATGATCAATATATAGAAAGTGCTGCTTTAGCTGATTTGCACGCCGCAGCTGACACTGATTTACGTTCTGAATTAGGAATGCAAGATGTTAAGCTAGATGGGGCTTATCTCTCATGTGCCAGAAACATATCAGAAGCTGCTTTTAAGATAAATAGGACAATTGGATTAGGTGATGAGGCTGTAGCTAACAGTGAACACATTGAGGCAGTTAAATCATTTTATAAAAATGCCGGTGTTGAGAAATATTTGCTTCATATTAATCCACATATTAGTTCAAGTTTTGTGATTGAGTTAGTTGAAAAATATGGCTTTCGCAAATCACGCGGTTGGATGAAGTTTGCTCGTGAAACAGAGCTCCCTCCTGAAGTTAATACCAAACTTAATGTACAGATAATAGGACAAGAACATGCAATCGAGTTTGGACAAATTGTTTCTAAGTGTTTTAATTTAGGTGACAAAGCAATTCCTTGGTTAGCTAAGCTTCCAGGTCGTGATCCTTGGCATATTTATATGGGCTTTTCAGATGGTCATCCTATAGGTGCAGGTGCAATGTTTATTCAAAAGAAAAATGCTTGGCTAGATTGGTGTGCAACTCTTCCAGAGTACAGAGGCAAAGGATGTCAGTTGTCAATTCTTCGTATGGGCATTATTGATGCAATAAAAGATGGGTGTGTTGAGATCATGACGTGTAATGATGAAGCAATACACGCTGAACCTCAACATTCATATTCTAATATGCTAAAAATGGGTTTTCGTGAGAGATATATTCGTGAGAACTATCAATTAGCTATATGAATTTTTCCTGAAGAATTCAATTTTCCTTCTCTAGCCGAAATGATTTATCAGTAAAAAAATATGCGAATATATCATTGCAAGTAATCATCGTCACCCATTGCAAATGTATAGTCTTATCTGTTAAGTAAGTTTGTATAGTGTAGTGCATTGTATATGAATGATGATTCTTATCCTTACTGTTATGCTGAGTTATTAAGAATTGTTATTCCAGGTTTTGTTTTAGCGATAAACTGGTAAGTGTTTATATACTCAATTAAAAGAAATCCAAGAACCATTAAGGCTAAATATGACAGAACAAATCCTCATTATTGACTTTGGTAGTCAGGTAACTCAACTGATTGCCCGTCGTGTTAGGGAATGTGGGGTTTATTGTGAAATTGTTCCTTTCAATAGAGCGAGTGAGGTACTATCAACTTTTGCTCCTATGGGAATTATATTATCTGGTGGACCAGCTAGTGTAGCTGATATTGACACTCCTCGTGCACCTGAAGCTATTTTTCAGTCTGGTGTGCCTATCTTAGGAATTTGCTATGGACAAATGACTTTATGCTCTCAATTAGGTGGCCAGGTCGAGAGTTCTGATCATAGAGAGTTTGGTCGGGCTATGTTGCAAATACGTCAAGCCTCTCCCTTATTTGATGGTATATGGCAACCAGGTGCAGCTTATCAGGTTTGGATGAGCCATGGAGATCGTGTCGTTGCGCTTCCAGAAGGATGTGAAGTCATTGCAACATCGGAAGGGGCTCCTTTTGCTGCTTTTGCTGATGAGGCTCGTAAATATTATGGTGTGATGTTTCACCCTGAAGTTGTCCATACTCCTGATGGAGCGAAATTATTATCCAATTTTGTACATAACATTGTTGGATGTAAAGGTGATTGGACTATGGCTTCTTTTCGTGAAGCGGAAACCCTTAAAATTCGCGAACAGGTCGGCAGTGGTCGTGTCATATGTGGTTTATCTGGTGGTGTAGATAGTGCGGTTACTGCCGTTTTGATTCACGAAGCTATTGGTGAGCAGCTCACATGTATCTTTGTTGATCATGGCTTGATGCGTATGAACGAGGCTGAAGAGGTCGTTAATTTATTTAAACATCATTATAATATACCACTTGTGCATGTGGATGCTGGTGATAAATTTCTACATGCACTCAATAATATTTCAGATCCAGAATTAAAGAGAAAGACAATCGGTAAGCTTTTTATTGATGTCTTTGAGGATGAAGCTAAAAAATTAGGTGGTGCTGATTTTTTAGCGCAAGGCACCCTTTATCCAGATGTTATTGAAAGTGTTTCATTTACAGGTGGTCCTTCTGTTACAATTAAATCTCATCATAATGTTGGTGGTTTACCTGAACGGATGGATTTGAAACTTATTGAACCGTTGCGTGAACTCTTTAAAGATGAAGTTCGAGCACTTGGTCGCGAATTAGGCCTACCTAACTCATTTGTTGGTCGTCATCCTTTCCCTGGTCCAGGTTTGGCAATTCGTATTCCTGGAGAAATTACAAAAGAAAAGGCTGATATTCTTCGTAAAGCAGATGCGATCTATCTAGAAGAAATTCGCAATGCAGGACTGTATGATGAAATCTGGCAAGCTTTTGCTGTTTTGCTCCCAGTAAGAACTGTTGGCGTTATGGGAGATGCTAGAACATATGATTATGTTTGTGCTTTACGAGCCGTTACATCAACGGATGGAATGACTGCTGATTATTATGGTTTTTCGCATGATTTTTTAGGTAGAACTGCGACACGAATTATAAATGAGGTTCGCGGAATTAATAGAGTTGTTTATGATGTTACTTCTAAACCTCCTGGGACAATTGAGTGGGAGTAAAGCTTAATTACAAAAGGTCATTCCTTATGAGAAGTATTATCAATTATCTTATTATATTATTGTTATTTGTAATTTCTTCTACATCTGTAAAAGCTGATGTTGCTCGTATCATGGAACGCTATTTATGGGAAAAGCGTGTTGTTCTTATTTTTGCACCAAATATAAAGCACCAATTTTTGTTAAAACAAACAGCGCTTTTAGATAAAGAAAAAGCTGGTGTTTTAGAACGAGATATAGTTGTTTTATCTTTTGTTTATGATCAGTTTGTTCGTGTTAATAATGCAGTAAAGCCTCATCTTGCTACTCGCCCTTTTTATCAATATTTTAGAGTAGAACCTAATGAGTATTCCGTTATTCTATTTGGAAAAGATGGAACTGAAAAATTACGTCAGAATACACCATTATCCATAAATAAGTTATTTTCAGTTATAGATGCGATGCCTATGAGGCAAGAAGAAATTAAACTTAAAGGTCAATAGTTTTTTACTTTTAAAAAGGTCAAATTTTGTATCGTGCTTCAAAAATTCGTCTGTTTCTCCAGCACGGATTATATAAAGAGAGTTGAAAAACCTTGGGAGAACCAAGGGTGGTATTGAGTTAGTCAGGAATGAAGCCTGATGCAGTAAAAGTTAGAAAATGATATATATGAGTTTTCCTAAACTCTATGCGGTTATGCCATAAACCTAACACAGCAACGCTACAGTGTCAAGGACATTTTTCCTAAAAAATAATCGTTCAGTTTTTATAGTGAGGAAATTGTTAAAGAGTGATTTTTTCCAGGCAGCTTTTGCTGAAATTCTGTGGAACTTCACGATCATCATTCAAGATTTATAGATATCACTATAAAGCCGTAATTTTATAAAGAATTGCAGTTAATAAGAATCAACCATATCGCCTATTCGCATGAAGTTATACTTTAAGTGGTGGGAGCCGAGATATAAGTCGTTGTCAAATATGCTCATGAATGTTGGACCAGAGATCAACATGATGATTTCTCTTGTCAATTTTTCTGGTTGAGCGCTAAAGTTGGTATGAAACAAAGTATGTTAAAAAACTGGATAGTTCATTTACGATTAATTTTTGGTGTCGGACATATTTTGCTTCCTCTTGGATATGGTCTATTTGCAAGCAATCTATGGATCATTTTTCCTATAAGTGTTCTTTTTGTTATTAATTATATTGGAGGAAAATGGAAACAGTGGAACAATCATATAAGCTCATCCAGTATTTTTCGTCTTTGCTTTGATGTCTTTTTAACCTGGATTGTGCAGCTTGTCGTTGTTTGTCTGTTTTTCTTTTTGGGTTTAGGAATTGGTCGTCTCTTTGGAGGGGTAGAAGTTTCTGAACATATAACAACTTCCGACATTTGGATCCTGAGTGGTTTTGCTATTGTTTCATTTCTTAGTCTGTTATTCATCATATTTGGGGAAAGTCGGTCAGAAGAAATCATTGATGGTGTCTCTAAGGTCGAGAGTTCCGATGATCTTCTTATATCTGATGAGAATGTAACACTCGAAAACTTCTTTTCTTCACGACATTTTTCTGTTGCTGATCATACGCATTGGGCCTTAATGCGGTGGCCGCAAGAGGATGGAAAAAAAATTGTCAGATCTCCAGTTTCAGCAACTGAAGTAATGATAGAAGAAACAGAAAGACGTCTGGGTTATGAGCTTCCTAAAACTTTAAGAGATCTTTATAAAATTAGGGATGGTGGATCTTTAAAAACTTACTGGGTGCCAGGTATAGAAAATCCTGGAAAAAAATATGATGACTGGATCGAGGCCTTCTCGCATGGCTATAATGATCTGAAGCCTCTTAAAGATCTTTATCGTCTAATTTCCGATTATGAAGACTATTTTGATTCTGAGTATGATGATGAAGATGTGAAAGAGAGCTGGTTTCCAGGTTCTGAGAAACTTGTGGTGTTATCCAGGATGTATGGTGTTGCAACACTTCTTGATTATAGGGAAAACGAAAGAGAGCCTGGTGTCTTGCTGGTTGACTTAGATAATCCAATTGAAAGCCAAATCCGTAAGCGTTATGATAATTTTGATATGTTCTTTGCAGACCTTAGAGTTGAGGTGGATAAGAGTTTAAAGAAAAATTCTAATCGTGATGCAGAGATGCTTGCATCTGAAGGTTATGACCATGAGCATCCTCATTTGTTTTGGGCAAATTCTAGGGCCAACTCTACAAAAGGTGTTGGTGAAGGTGAGTGGCTAGCACAAGAAAACCGTCTTGGGTTCAGGCTACCGGACGTTTTTAAAAAACTCTATTTTGAACTTGATGGCGGAGTTTCTGCTTATCCTTTTCACCCAAGTCTTGGTCTTAATGAAGATGGGGAGCTAAAGTCACCATTTCCAGGAGAGCTTTACACGAATAAAACTTTATTGCCATTATCATCTTGGATCACTTTGCAGGAGCTTTCTGGTCGTTTGGACTTTCAGGGTGAAAGATCTTATCGTGAATTGTATGAGGGTGCAGGACGATTAATTGTGATTGCAGCTTCTTATGATCAAGCATTGTTATTAGATTACCGAGATGTTCAGGATGTTCAAGTGTTGTTTGTTCCAGACCTGATGGTTCCTGAGATGATTATTCAGCTTAACAGTCCTGAACATTTTTTAGATTCTCTAAGGCAGAAGAAACAGGTTAACGCTCTTAATCCATTTGATACGGTTGCTCTGACTGATCAACGCCTTTCTCCTAGAGTTTCTCATCGTGAGAGTTTTTGGATAAAAGATACTGACAGGCATGGTGTTTTGGATGATGCTCTTGATGCTGCAAAAGAGCGTTTTGGCAAAGCGATTCCTGATGAAGTTGCAACTTTGATGAAAAAGCAGAATGGCGGCAGGGTTCGTTTTCGATATGCTCCATCAATTGGTAACAGACAAGACCAAATTGGAAGACCTATGAATGATGCCTCTGTTAAAGACTGGTTAGATATGTTTCCAGGTGGTGTGAGGCCAATTGAAAAATGGATGAAATTTTCTGATTTTAGGGCAACTTATAATATTGCTCTTGATCAGGATTTTTGTGAACACCTTATGCCTGAGATGTACACAGAGCCTGATGTAACAGAGCGACTTATTGTGATTGGATCTGATGATATGAAGGCATTGACTTTACTTGATCTTTCTGAGAGTTATTTTAAATCGACACCCTTTTTATCCAGGGCTGATTACAACACAGAAAAAGATGAATACCAGCTTGTGATTGCTCCTATTACTATTACGCATTACACTAGTGGTGTGTTTGCTCTGTTAAGGGCGAGGCGAGATGAGCTTTAGGAGCTTATTCTCCCATATGGAAACCTCTTGCCAGAGAATAAGAAATTGTTGGATGGTTTTGAACGTAGAGAATAAATAAATCGGCATCTTCATTTGACCAGTCTAAATTTGGCATGAGGTGCAATTTGCAATCATTGCTGAACGTGATTTCAATATCTGAATTAACCTCTTTTATGTAGATAAGATTGGCATTATTAAGAGGTGAGAGAGCGAGGTTAAAAATTTTTTCGTTGAACACAACTTCACTGGATAATATTTCTTCGTCTTCACGGTACAAAACCCAATCACATAAATAGATCCAAAGATGAACGCTTCCTCTATATGGAGGAGCTTGATCATCTGTTGAGGGGTTTTTAATCTTTTCACCCATGTCAAATGTCAAAAAGCCTCCCCAGCCCCCACGTGCCTGCCATATTTTTTGTGGGAGGTGAGAGTTAATAGACTTAGCTATTTCTTCCTGCTTTTCTGTCATGGTCTAATCAATTCCCAAAACTTTATGTATCTGTACACTCAGTTGCCATTGTGGATGTTTAAGACAATAAGAAATAGCATCTTTCGTATTTTGTTTTTGTTGCTTGCTATCCATAGGTTGCAAATAAAAATATTTGAAATTTAGGTGTTCCATCTGCTTAGGAAGTAGAGTTTCTTGTGGGTAGACAAGTTTTAACTCGTCACCTGAAGTTTGAACTAGTTTTGTATTTGCTTTTGGGCTGACGCAAATCCAGTCAATAGACCTTGGAACGGGCAGGGTGCCGTTGGTTTCGATTGCGACTTCGAAGCCTTCATTGTGAAGTGCCTCTATGAGTTCTTCATTGACTTGAAGCATCGGCTCTCCACCAGTTATGACTATGAATCGAGAATTTGCATTGTCTGGCCAGAGAGATTTGCAGGATTTTGCTAGGTCAGTGGCTGTTTTAAATTTCCCACCGCCAGGGCCATCAATTCCAACAAAGTCAGTATCGCAAAACTGGCAGATGGCTTTTGAGCGGTCTCGTTCCAGGCCAGACCATAAATTACATCCAGCAAAACGGCAAAAGATTGCAGGTCGGCCTGTATGGGTGCCTTCGCCCTGGAGTGTGTAATAGATTTCCTTAACCGAATACATATGTCTTTAGTCTTTTAAATTTGATTGCCAAGTTTGATAGCCTTTCGCTCTTAAATCACAAGCAGGGCATTGTCCACATCCATAGCCCCATTGATGCTTTGTTGTGTGGTCTCCAAGATAGCAGGTATGGCTGTGATCTTTAATAAGTTGTAAGAGTTTTTCTCCACCCAGGGTATTTGCCATCTCCCAAGTGCCAGCTTTATCAATATACATTAAAGGTGTTTCCAGGGTGTATTCTGTGTCCATTCCTAATGAAATGGCTTGTTTTAGGGTTTGCAGGGTATCATTGCGACAATCTGGATATCCTGAATAGTCTGTTTCGCACATTCCACCAATCAGGGTGTTTATTTTTCTACGGTATGCTAATGCCGCTGCATAGGTGAAAAACAACAAGTTGCGGCCTGGTACGAATGTATTTGGTAGTCCTGCGGCCGTCATTTCAATTTCAGCATCTCTGGTGAGGGCTGTCTCCGATATTTGGCCTAGTGTTGGGAGGTGTAACATATGGTCTTCTCCCAGCTTTTTATCGAATTCAGGGAAAAGTTTATGTATTTGTTCAAAGATCTTAAGTCGACAGTCCAATTCAATTTTATGTCGCTGGCCATAATTAAAGCCGATCGTTTCTACATAATCGTATTTGTTTAAGGCCCAGGCCAAACAAACTGTTGAGTCTTGTCCGCCTGAAAATAAAACTAATGCTGAATTTATTGAATTTTCAATTGTCATGATCTTTCACACATAATAATAGATACAATATCTATATGGAACGAAATGTACCCTTTTCCATCTTGAATCTCTAGGCTATTAAAGGGCTCATTCATAAAATGACAAGTTTTACCTAAGAAATAGCTTCTTACTATATACGGAGAATGAAAATATGACTGCCATAGTAGATATTATTAGCCGTCAAATATTGGATAGTCGAGGCAATCCAACAGTTGAGGTTGATGTCATATTAGAAGATGATTCAATGGGGCGTGCTGCCGTTCCTTCTGGGGCTTCTACGGGTGCTCATGAAGCGCATGAATTGCGTGATGGTGGTGACCGTTATAAGGGTAAAGGCGTTACGCAAGCTGTTGAAATGGTGAATGGTGAGATTTTTGATGCTCTACAAGGCATTGATGCTGAAGATCAGCGCCGTGTTGACCGAATTATGTGTGAGCTTGATGGGACACCTAATAAAGCAAGATTAGGCGCTAATGCGATCCTAGGTGTGTCTCTTGCAACTGCGAAAGCTGCTGCTATCGCAAGTGGTTTGCCACTTTACCGCTATATTGGTGGGACGTCTTCGCGTGTCTTGCCTGTTCCCATGATGAATATCATTAATGGTGGCGAGCATGCTGATAATCCAATTGATATTCAAGAATTTATGATTATGCCTGTTTCTGCTGAGAATATCTCAGAAGCTGTTCGTATGGGGTCTGAAGTGTTCCATACTTTGAAAAAAGCGCTTAGCGAAGCTGGTCATAATACAAATGTTGGTGATGAGGGCGGTTTTGCACCTAATCTGAATTCAACCAATGATGCTATCGATTTTATTATGAAATCAATAGAAACAGCAGGTTATAAGCCTGGAGAAGATATTTATCTTGCCCTTGATTCGGCTTCTACAGAGTTTTATGCGGATGGAAAATATAATATGAAAGGCGAAGGCGTGGTTCGTGATGCGTCTGATATGGTGTCTTTCTACTCTGATCTTGTGTCTAGATACCCAATTATCTCAATTGAAGATGGTATGGCTGAAGATGACTGGGAAGGCTGGAAGATGCTTACTGATGCGATTGGTGGCAAATGTCAGCTTGTTGGTGATGATTTATTTGTGACGAATACTAAACGCCTTGCTGAGGGAATTGAGAAAGGTGTTGGCAATTCTATACTGGTAAAAGTCAACCAGATTGGTTCTCTTTCAGAAACTTTAGATTCTGTTGATCTGGCTCATCGTAATCGTTATACAGCCGTGATGTCTCATCGTAGTGGTGAAACTGAAGATGCAACCATTGCAGATTTGGCAGTTGGCACAAATTGTGGGCAGATCAAAACAGGATCTTTGGCTCGTTCTGACCGTTTGGCAAAATATAATCAGCTTATTCGTATTGAAGAAGAGCTTGATGATATTGCTGAATATGCAGGCAAGACTATTTTAAAGGCTTAGTCGTTAGAGTCTTCAATATGATTTGATAATTTGGCTGAAAAGAATGAAAGAAACTTATCTTTCATTTCTTTTCAGTGGTCAGTTTAGTAATAAAATTATCATTTTTTTTTCGTGAATATCATAATATCACTCACACTAGCTAAAGCCCTATTTTTTTACGTGTTTTTAGGTATAAGATTCCCATGGAAAAAAAGTTTATTATGCTTTATTGTTAGGGGAAAGTCATATTAGGTATTCCAAAAATGCATGACTTGCAGTCGTTATAAATCAGATTCTTTATGCAAATTTATCAAATTTCTTTTGCCAAAAAATGAGGAATCTTAAAAGTAAGATAGGTTCATGTTTTCGGTTTGAGTTGCATAAGGTGATCTGGGACCAGAAGTGTTTAATTTAAACTTAACGAATAAACCTTAGAAAAGTCTTTACATTCACTTTTTTCATATTTGCGTAAAGAAAATTATACTCAAAAAATCATGAACAATAGTAAAAAAATTATAACGATGTTTGTCCTTTTAGGGATAGTTTGTTACTTTGTTTTTCACGCTTTGCAAGGGAAAAATGGGTTGAGATCTCGTATTGCTTTGAAAAAGAAAATGTCAGGGCTTGAGGTTCAGCTTTCTAAATTAACTGATGATCGTAGAAAATTAGATCATTATATAGAGCTTATGAAATCGCAAAAAATTGACCCAGATATGTTAGATGAACAGGCTAGAGAATTATTAAACTTAGCAGAGCCGTCAGATATAATTATTTTGAAACCTACTGTAAAAAAATAAATTGGTAGCGAGTAATTTATATCTTGTTTGCAAAACTAAAATAGCTGTTTTTTGATTCCTGGAAATGCGTTATGGGAAATTATTGTGAGGGACTGGTTTTATTTATGAGGCTCGTGTAATTAATTAATAGAATATTTTCAGGGAGGTACTATGACGGTAGAGATTGGAGAGCAGTCCCAAGCTGCTCAAGGAATATTAAATAGTTCCAATGTGTCTGTTAAACCTTTTTCTCAAGAAGAAGAGATGCATGCATATCGCGAAATGCTTCTGATACGTCGCTTTGAGGAAAAAGCTGGGCAACTATACGGAATGGGCTTTATTGGTGGTTTTTGTCACCTGTATATAGGTCAGGAAGCTGTTGTTGTTGGTATGCAGATGGCTATTAAAGAAGGTGATCAAGTGATCACAACATATCGCGATCATGGACATATGCTTGCTTGTGGCATGGATCCAAAAGGTGTGATGGCTGAGTTAACAGGTCGTCAAGGCGGGTTATCCCATGGTAAAGGTGGCTCGATGCACATGTTCTCAATTGAGAAAGCCTTTTATGGTGGTCATGGTATTGTTGGTGCTTCTGTTCCTTTGGGCGCTGGTCTTGCTTTTATGAATAAATATAAGGGCAATGATAAGATTAATCTTTGTTATTTCGGAGATGGTGCTGCTAACCAAGGCCAGGTTTATGAAACCTTTAATATGGCTAAACTTTGGAACCTACCAATCATATTTATCATTGAGAATAATAAGTATGCGATGGGAACTTCAATTGAAAGAGCGTCTTCTACAACCAACCTATCTCAACGTGGTGTTAGTTTTGGTATTCCCGGTGAGCAAGTTGATGGAATGGATGTGCGTGCGGTTAAGGACGTTGCCGATAAGACAGTTGATTATGTCAGAAGCGGGAATGGTCCTTATATCCTGGAAATCCTAACGTACAGATATCGTGGTCACTCAATGTCTGACCCAGCAAAATATCGTTCGAAGGAAGAAGTTCAGAAATATCGTCAAGAACAAGACCCTATCGAGCAGGTGCGCTCCCGAATTCTAGAAGCAGGTTACAAAACAGAAGAAGAACTCAAAGCAATTGATAAAGAAATCCGTTCAATTGTTAATGAATCAGCTGAATTTGCACAAAATGATGCAGAGCCTGATGTTTCTGAGCTGTATACAGATGTTTTATTACCTGCATAGTTTCACAAATATGTATGTTTGTAACTTCTTTCGATTGTAAGAGATAAAAATATGCCAACCGAAATTTTGATGCCAGCCTTGTCCCCAACGATGGAAGAGGGGAAGTTAGCCAAATGGCTCGTAAAAGAAGGCGATGAGATTACTTCTGGTGATGTTATCGCAGAAATTGAAACAGATAAAGCTACGATGGAAGTTGAAGCTGTTGATGAAGGAACCCTTAGTCAAATCCTTATTCAAGAGGGTTCTGAAGGTGTGAAAGTTAATACGCCAATTGCAGTTATTACAGGTGATGATGACTCCGGTTCAGTAACCACGAATACATCAGCCCAAACTGAAACAGCCTCTCCTCTCTCAGAAAATTCTACTTCTCTCCAAGCCCCAGTTATCCAAAATATTCAACCAGAACCAGATGTTCCTGAAGGGACTGAGATGGTCAACCTGACTGTTCGTGAAGCTCTTCGTGATGCAATGGCCGAGGAAATGCGCGCTGATGAAGATGTGTTTGTCATGGGTGAAGAAGTTGCTGAATATCAAGGTGCTTATAAAGTTACGCAAGGCTTACTTGATGAATTCGGCGATAAACGTGTTATCGATACACCAATTACAGAACATGGTTTTGCTGGTATTGGTGTCGGTGCAGCACTTGGTGGATTGAAGCCGATTGTTGAGTTTATGACATGGAATTTTGGTATGCAGGCCATTGACCAGATTATTAACTCAGCTGCTAAGACTTTATACATGTCGGGTGGCCAAATGGGGTGTCCAATTGTCTTTAGAGGGCCAAATGGTGCGGCATCTCGTGTCGCGGCACAACATAGTCAGTGTTATTCGGCCTGGTATGCACATGTTCCTGGATTGAAAGTTGTTGCACCTTATTCTGCTGCTGACGCAAAAGGCTTGCTTAAAGCTGCTATACGCGATCCAAATCCAATCGTCTTTTTGGAAAACGAGTTGCTATATGGTAGTACATTTGATGTTCCTCAGTTGGATGATTGGGTTGTGCCAATTGGTAAGGCGAAGGTTGTTCGTGAGGGATCTGATGTCACTCTTGTTTCATTCTCTCGAGGTATGACCTATACTCTAGATGCTGCAGAGATTTTATCTCAACAAGGTATCTCAGCAGAGGTCATCGATTTGAGAACATTAAGACCACTTGATATGCCTACTATTCTTGAGTCCGTTAAGAAAACAAATAGAATTGTGACTGTCGAGGAAGCATGGCCAGTTTGTTCTATCGGTTCTGAAATTTGTTCAGCTGTTGCAGCACAAGCATTTGATTTCTTGGATGCACCACCAACCAAGGTTAGTGGTGAAGATGTACCAATGCCATATGCTGCAAATTTAGAAAAGCTTGCATTACCTTCTGCGGAGAAGGTGGTCGATGCTGCAAAATCAGTAATGTATAAATCTTAAATAACTGAGTGTTAGGCGTTATGTTATGACTGAGGCTGAGATTTTAACTTTGCGTTTGGCAATGGCAGATTCTATTTTAGCTATCTTTTCGATGTTCTTTGGAATGGTTTCTGCTTATGTCGCTGGCTTATATTTCTTTTTATATAGAGCTCCTGTTTTGTTAAAAATGACAGCCTTTGTATTGCTTTCACTCGGTTTACTGTTTCTTGCATTGTTGACAATAGGAATAAAGTTATTTGGGGATGGTGTACTTGAATCTTGGAAACAAATTAAAGAACCAACCGCCCCACTTGATTATTTAAACGGAACAATTGAACTGAACTCAATAAGTCTGGATTTTTATACAGTTTCTGTTGGGTTTGGATGTGTTGTTGGATTTTTTGTTTATTTCGCACTGTTTTTCCTGACTTTTGGATATAACTGGTCGCATGACAGGGCGAAAATGGAACCAAATTAAGGGATCAAAGAGCATGCCAATATCAATTCTCATGCCAGCACTTTCACCGACTATGGAAGAGGGCAATCTTGCAAAATGGCACGTTAAAGAAGGTGATGCAGTTGAAGCTGGAGATGTGATTGCCGAAATTGAGACAGATAAAGCGACTATGGAAGTCGAAGCTGTTGATGAGGGGACAATCGGAAAAATCCTTGTTGAAGAAGGAAGTTCTGGTGTAGCAGTCAATGTTCCAATTGCAGTTTTATTGGAAGATGGTGAAGAGCAGTCTGCATTAGATGCTTATAGTGCAGGAGCAGGTGCCTCCAGAGGTCAGAGTGCAACTGATTCCCCTCAAAAAGAGATAGAATTAAAGGCTGAAGATGTAACGAAGACTGTAGCAGTTAATGGATCTGCTAACGGTTCAGCTCGTGTCTTTGCTAGCCCACTTGCAAAACGACTAGCAAGTGAAAATTCGATCAATTTAAGTATGCTGCAAGGCTCAGGGCCGCATGGTCGTATTGTCAAATCTGATATTTTGAAAGCCATGAAGGACGGTGTTCCAACACAAAGTAATGCCGTGGTGTCTTCAAATGGTTCTGAAGCAAAACGTATTTCTCCAGGCATGACTGATGAACAGATTATGAGTTTATATGATCCTGGATCATATGAGGTTGTTCCGCTTGATGGTATGCGTAAGACAATTGCCTCTCGTCTTGTTGAGTCAAAGCAAAATGTCCCTCATTTTTATCTCACTATTGATTGTGAGCTTGATGCTTTGTTAACGGCGCGTAAGAGCATGAATGAGTCTGCTCCAAAGGAAGGCCCAAATGCTTATAAGCTATCAGTTAATGACTTTATCATTAAAGCTTTAGCGATGGCCTTGCAGACAGTTCCTGGAGCAAATTCAACATGGACTGAACAGGGTATTCTTCGTCATAAGAGTTCTGATGTTGGGGTTGCCGTTGCTGTTGAAGGGGGGTTGTTTACACCAGTTATTCGTCATGCAGAGTTGAAAAGCTTATCTGAGATTTCCAATGAGATGAAAGATATGGCTTCAAGAGCTCGTAATAAACGACTAGCTCCGCATGAGTATCAAGGTGGAACCACGTCTATTTCTAATTTAGGCATGTTTGGCATTAAGAAGTTTGATGCTGTGATCAACCCACCTCATGCTACAATTCTTGCGGTTGGTGCAGGTGAAAAACGTCCTATGATTAAAGGTGATGATGTTAAAGCTGTCACCGTTATGTCTGTAACATTATCTTGTGATCACAGAGTTGTTGATGGCGCATTAGGAGCCGAACTCCTTGGTGCTTTCAAACAGTTTATAGAAGAGCCTGTGAAAATGCTCGTTTAAACTGTTGCAAACAATTGAAGAGATACAAGAAATTTAAAGGATAATTTAGATGGCAGAAACCTCGTTTGATTTGGTAGTAATAGGTGGTGGTCCTGGTGGTTATGTTGCAGCCATTCGCGGTGCACAGCTTGGGATGAAAACGGCAGTTATTGAGCGTGAACATTTGGGGGGAATATGTTTAAACTGGGGATGTATTCCAACCAAAGCTCTTTTGCGTTCTTCAGAAATTAATCATCTCCTTCATAATCTAGATGCATATGGCTTTTCAGCGGATAATATTTCGTTTGATGTGAGTAAAATTGTCAATCGTTCACGTGGTGTAGCAAAGCAATTGTCAGGTGGCGTCGGATTCTTAATGAAGAAAAACAAAGTAACTGTGATTGATGGTGCTGCAAAATTAAAAGGCAAAGGCGTTATTGGTGTAACTGATAAAGATGGAAAAACTCTTTCTGATGTTACGGCTAAGCATATTATCATTGCGACTGGTGCAAGAGCT
This sequence comes from Methyloligellaceae bacterium, assembly GCA_965263345.1. Classification (GTDB taxonomy): domain Bacteria; phylum Pseudomonadota; class Alphaproteobacteria; order Rhizobiales; family CBDHHC01; genus CBDHHC01. The sequence goes on along the minus strand of CBDHHC010000024.1, from coordinate 725,218 downwards.
CGTACATTGCCTGGTATGGAACCAGATGGAAAAAATATCTGGACTTATAAAGAAGCAATGGTTCCTGAAGAGATGCCTAAATCAATATTGGTTGTTGGATCTGGTGCCATTGGTATAGAGTTTGCGAGCTTCTACAATACGTTAGGTGCTGATGTTACTGTCGTCGAGATTATGGATAAGATTCTTCCTGTTGAAGATGACGAAATTTCAGCTATGGCTCAAAAAGCGTTTGTCAAACAAGCTATGAAAATTCATACTGGTACAACAGTTGAAAAACTTGAGTCTGGTAGCGACAATGTTGCAGTTACTCTAAAGCTTCCTGATAATAAACGTGAGACAGTGACAGTTGATAAGGTTATTCTTGCAATTGGCATTACAGGTAATGTTGAGAATATCGGCCTAGAAGAGGTTGGTGTTAAAGTTGACCGTGGCCATATTGTTATTGATGAATATTGCCGAACAGGTGTTGAGGGCGTTTACGCTATTGGTGATGTTGCTGGGCCTCCATGGCTTGCTCATAAGGCTAGTCATGAGGGAATTCTCTGTGTGGAGAAGATTGCAGGTGTTCAAGGTTTACACCCAATTGATGTTACAAATATTCCTGGTTGTACATATTGCTGGCCACAAGTTGCTTCTATCGGTTTGACTGAAAAAGCAGCTAAAGAAGCTGGTCACGAGCTTAAAGTGGGGCGTTTCCCATACCAAGGTAACGGAAAAGCGATTGCGCTGGGGGAGCCAGAAGGGCTTATCAAAACTATTTTTGATGCAAAAACTGGAGAGTTACTAGGTGCACATATGATCGGTGCTGAAGTAACAGAGTTGATTCAGGGGTATGGCATTGCTAAAACAATGGAAACAACAGAACAAGAATTGATGCATACAGTCTTCCCACATCCAACTTTATCTGAGATGATGCATGAAAGTGTCCTGGATGCTTATGATAAGGTGATCCATATTTAAGCATAGGCGTATTCATAATACTAAGAGAGCATAAATGGTTACAATTTTAGATACAGTTTCAAAAGATAAAGCAGTTGAGCGGCCACGGCATCCAGAGAAGGTGCATAAGCCTGATACAGCTTTGTTGCGCAAACCAGATTGGATTCGTGTGAAGGCCCCTGTGTCTAAAACATACAATGAAACACGCAAGCTTATGCGTGATAATAATCTTGTAACAGTTTGTGAAGAAGCTGGTTGTCCCAATATTGGAGAATGTTGGGACAAAAAGCATGCAACTATGATGATTATGGGAGATACATGTACACGCGCGTGTGCCTTTTGTAATGTCCGCACAGGTATGCCAGATCCTCTAGACCCTAAAGAGCCTGAGAACGTAGCTGATGCCGTTGCAAAACTTGGTTTACGCCATATTGTCATAACGTCTGTTGACCGTGATGATCTTCCTGATGGAGGTGCGCAGCATTTTGCGGATGTTATTACAGCTATTCGGGAGAGAACTCCAACAACGACTATTGAAGTTCTAACACCTGACTTTTTAAGGAAAGAGGGGGCTTTAGAAATTGTTGTTAAAGCGAAACCTGATGTTTTTAATCACAATGTTGAGACCGTTCCTTCTAATTATCTCACGATACGTCCAGGATCTCGTTATTTTCATTCTCTTCGTGTTTTGCAACGGGCGAAAGAGCTTGACCCTTCTATATTCACTAAATCAGGTATTATGGTTGGTCTTGGTGAAGAGCGTAATGAGGTATTGCAGCTGATGGATGATCTTAGGTCTGCAGATGTTGATTTCATGACGATTGGACAATATTTGCAACCTACACGTAAGCATGCTGAAGTTAAGAAGTTTGTCACTCCTGAAGAGTTTAAATCTTATGAGCGTATTGCTTATACAAAGGGTTTTTTACTGGTGTCTTCCAGCCCTTTAACACGGTCTTCTTATCATGCAGATGATGATTTTGCTAAGTTAAGACAGGCACGTGACGCTTCATTGGCAAAATAAGTAAGTTACTGGTTTTTTGTTTATGCCTCAATTTAAAACGACGCGACGTGTTTTTCATTCTGCGGAAAATATGTATCAACTTGTTGCAGATATTGAAAAATACCCTGAGTTTGTTCCTTTATGTGATAATCTGGTGATCAAATCACGTGAGCAATCTGGTTCTATGGATATTGTTTTAGCCGATATGACGGTTGCCTATAAACTTTTACGAGAAACGTTTGGTAGTCGTGTGTCTATGAATATTGAAGGATGTGAGATTGTGAGTGAAGGCGTCGATGGGCCTTTTCGTCACCTTAAAAATGTTTGGCGTTTTCACGAGATTGATAAGACATGTTGTGATGTTGAGTTTTCAATCTCTTACGAATTTAAAACCTTTGCATTGCAATTACTTGTTGGTGGCCTTTTTGAAAAAGTTTTCAAAAAATATTCTGATGCTTTTGAAGAACGTGCCAATCAAATTTACGGACCACCAATCAGGGAGCCTCAATAGCTCCCATCAATTTTGTTTTTGATATTATGCTTCTGGACCTAACTTTTTCTTTGCGGATACAACCCACATCTGTCCTGTTGCGATAACACATGTTTTGCCTTCAGGAGACGTAAAGAGCACACTCCAACTTCCTTTATTGGACACAAATATTTCCATTATCAATTGTTCTGAGATTAAGCCCCTTGAGTGGAGTTCTTCGCTGAATACATTTGAGAGTTTTTTGACTATATCTGTGCGTAGCCCACATTTAGCTGGTTGTGATGCTTGAGAGATATTAGGGGTCAAAAATACAAAAGGTACAATTGAGATGATTGCAAGTTTGGTAAGTGATTTGATCCTCGTCAAGAAGAAACTAAACATAAAACCTCCATAAGAAACTACTGTGCTCTTGTGGAGATTGGGGTCTAAATCCTACAAAAGTTCAGTATACCCAAGTAACTGCTAAAATGGCGCTTTTTTCCCCATTTTATGGCCTTTTGTTATGTTTTATTTCCTCCAAACGTTGGTTAATAATGACCTATAAATCACTTGAAATCAAGGCATCCTGTTGGGTTAAGACTTTTGTGTGATGTTTTGTCTTAAAAATTCAATTCATATTCAATTATAAATAGATGGTGTTATTTCATTAATTTCAGATAGGTGCATTGATGAAATGGCTGCTTATAATTTTGGTGATTGTTTGAGTGTTGGAGTATCCAATTTAGTAAAAAAATAAGGAAAATCAGAGACATATAGAATGAGAGGAAGGAGCATTACTCATATCCCATGGCTCCCGTAACAATACAGGAATAGCATGGTTTTGAGATATGATAATGAGCGCAATGTCTCGTGTCTTCTCTACAATCACGTACACCACGATTAAAGTCAATAAGTGCGAATGTAGATCTCACATTCACACCAAAGCCAATGGTGCCCCAGTTGTCTAGGAAGGTAACAAAGAATCTATCATGCTTATTCTTTGGACGTTGTACTCCATAACCTCTGTATTTAAAGATGATATTATTTACTTTTATCCTATTTCCATCACATGCTCTGCGAAATGAATGTTGACTCCAACGTTTGCCAAGAATTCGTTTTTTATTGTAGATGCCTTTGTTACAATAGATGGTAGCTGATGTGATAATTTCGTTATGACCAGCTGCTCTAAATGCTTTTCTTATAGCATTAAAGCCGTGTGAGTTAATCCAACTCCAGAAATGTTTTGAAATCTGCTGGCAGGGCTGTAATTTTATTAAGCTGTTTTTGCAGTCTGGGATTATTTGAGGTTCACAATAAAGCTTGATACATATTGGAGCGGCATGACTTTTTATTTTTATATAATTACCAGCCCATGGAAGGTTATAGATTATGACTGCGAGAATTAAGAGTGATGCAAATAGCCATTTCTTTTTTTTAAATTTGATAAACATAATGTTGTAAATTTTTTTATGAATTGTTCATTTGAACCATAATTTTTATTGGCAACTGTCTATAATATTCACGATGGAATTGTCGATGTTGTGTCGTTATATCTTCATGTGAGAAAAAAAGAAAGCTGCCAATAAATTGGCAGCTATAAAAGTTAGGGGGCAGAAAGTGTTAAATCACAGGATGCGATAAAACACTTCCGGGGATATGATACATCCATAAGGATATATCAAAACAAATTCAGTGCGATAGCTAATATTAATCCAAATGAAATGGCAAATAGAGCGTGATGATAAGTTCGTAAATACTTCATAAAGTATCCCTCCCTATAACTGTTACTTCATCTTTTTATATTTACCTAATCAATCTAGAGGTATATTAACCTTTACTTCATATTTATTCCACTAAAATCGACATTCGGATGCAATAAAAAATATAATTTAGGTACAGTATTGTTTTTAATGAGTATTTGTTTTCATAATATTCATAGTTGTTTTAAACTTAAATATCTTTTTCTCAATGCTTTAATGATTTTTTTTAATATTGGTTATGTACTTCTTTGCGATCGATGAAACTATAGTGTCAAAACTTTTTCTTTTTATATTTAGTTGAGCTTGTGGATTAAGTGTGGATAATTATTCAGGTTATATACGGTTTTGTATTTAAATATATAGATGAAATTACTTCTAGGTTAGCTTTTATAATAACTTTTGTGTTTGTTGATTATTGGGATCTGTTTTTAGAGAAACTTTTTGTTGTCCGTGTCGTTCGAGGCGCCCCGCTAAGTCTAATTCCAGTAATATTGTTTGTATATGTGCGGGTGTAAGGCCTGTACAACGGATTAATTCATCAACATCAGTTGGGGTTGGACCAAGTGCCAACAAAAGTTTTTGCCGCTCAGCATCCTTACTTGTGAGTTGTTTCGAATGAAGAGGGGTTTGAGTTTTAGTGTTTGTTTCATTAGAGCTAAAGTATAAGGGCAGACTTCTTAGCATAGGAGTGAGAACTTCTGTAACATCGTCCGCACAAGTTAGCATGTGTGCTCCACTTTTTATAAGCTTGTTTGTTCCAGCTGCTCTTATATCAAGCGGATTGCCTGGCATTGCGAATACTTCACGGTTTTGTTCAAGGGCATATCTTGCTGTAATGAGTGAGCCAGATTTTAATGCAGCTTCTATGACGAGTACAGCGTGGGAAATACCAGATATAATCCGGTTTCGTCTTGGGAAGTCCTGACCTCTTGGTAGAAAGCCTGGAGGATTCTCGGCAATTAGCAGACCTTTACTACTTATAGCATGTTGCAGTTCTTTGTTTTCTGGAGGGTAGTAAATATTTATGCCACCAGCGACGATAGCAATTGTTCCCGATTGCAATGTTGCTTCATGCGCCGTCGTATCTATTCCTCTTGCTAAACCTGAAGCAATTACATAGCCAAGCTTTCCAAGGGCAGTTGCTATGATTTTCGTTATCTGATGGCCTGCAGAAGAGCAATTACGTGCGCCAACGATTGAGACGATTGGCCGATTTATTAGAGCAATATCACCCTGTAAATATAGCATAGGTGGAGGAATATCTAGATTTTTCAAAAGAGGGGGATAATTTTGTTCGTCATGACAAACTAGTGAAATTCCTAGTTTGTTTGCGGTCAGCATTTCTGCTTCTATTTCAGATACTGGACAAGGTTTGATAGCTGTTTTACGGCCTCCCAAACGTGAAAGTTCTGGCAATGCATCTAGGGCATTGGCTGCATTACCAAATTTTTTGAGGAGCTGGTGGAAGTTAATGGGGCCAACATTTTCAGAACGTAATAGTTGCAAGCGGTTGAAGCGCTCAGTATCAGAGACTTCATTTGTATTTTCTGCAAATCCTTCGTAAATACTATGACTTGCTAGCTCCAATACGTGTTTCCTCACCTTTTAAAAGACGGTTTATATTTGCATGATGTTTGATATATATCAGGATGGTCATTATGGAAACAATAATACACGTTTGCCAATGACTTTGCACAGCTAATATGACTGGTATGAACAAACTTGCTGTAAGGGCCGATAAAGAAGAATAGCGTGTTAAGTAAGCTATAGTCAGCCATATCAGGCAAAAGATAATAGCAAGTTGCCAGTTCATGCCAAGTAAGACGCCAATATAAGTTGCAACTCCTTTGCCTCCTTTGAATTTCAACCATACTGGAAATAGATGTCCTATGAAAGCTGAAAGTCCTGCTATTAATCCGAAGAAATTATCAATCTGGGAGCAGATTAGGACAGGGATTGTTCCTTTTAGAAGGTCTAAGGCAAGTGTCAGAGCTGCTAGTTTTTTGTTTCCTGTTCTTAGCACATTAGTCGCTCCAATATTCCCTGAACCGATTTTTCTAATGTCTCCCATGCCGGCAAAGTGTGTTATTAATAAACCAAATGGGATTGATCCGAAAATGTAACCGATCAATATTGGTATAATGAGTGAATCTAAAGATAAGGTCATGTTATTGCTTTTTCATTATTTAGACTTCATTTGTATGCATGCTATAGCATAGGCTGTTTTTTATATCTATATGACATACTTAAACGTTATAATGTTTGCATCCTGTCTAAAGCTCCTTGCAAGATAAAAGATGCTGCCATTTTATCAATGACTTCAGCTCTACGTTTTCGGCTGGCGTCTGCATCTAATAAAGTTCGCTCTGCGGCAACTGTCGATAGGCGTTCATCCCATAGAGTTATGGGGATTTCTTTTAGTTGTAAAAAGTTTCTTGCAAATGCTCTTGTTGATTGTGCTCTTGGACCTTCTGTGCCATCGAGATTTACAGGAAAACCAAGAATAAGGCCTGCTACTTCATGTTCATTGATAATATCTATTAATTGTTCTGCATCTTGTTTGAACTTAACACGTTTGATTGTGCTATACGGAGTTGCAATTATTCTACTAACATCTGAGAGCGCTATTCCGATCGTTTTTGTTCCCAAATCAAGGCCTATTAATCGATCTTCATGATTTAAATAGTCTTTTAAGTCGTTTAGGGAAATTGTTGGGTCAGCAGCCATCGCATATCTCTTTAGTCATTTCTAATGCTTTCGCGATGGTTTTAATTCTAATATTTGTTCGTCCGATATCGCCAAAATTAAATTCCTGATGACTTATCTGCAATGATTTGTGCTGGGTTGCTATGTGCACTAATCCAACAGGTTTGGTGGTGCTTCCACCTGTTGGTCCTGCAATTCCTGAGACAGCTATTGCAATATCAGCTTTTGATTGAGAAAGAGCGCCAGATGTCATTGCTCTTACAGTTTGTTCACTTACAGCACCATATTGATTTAGAATGTCTTTTGAGACGTTAAGCAGTTCCATTTTTGCTTGGTTCGAATATGTAATAAAGCCACGATCTACAACATCTGAAGAGCCTGAAATTTCGGTGAGTAATCCAATGATTAATCCTCCAGTACAAGATTCAGCTGTACAAAGCTTAATATTTTTTTCTCGACAAATCGAGAGAAGTTCATCTGCTTGCTTTATTAAGTTTTCAGGGAACATGTGTTTTCTTCTTATGGTAAGCTGATTGTCGCTGTTGCCATGCTTGCAATACCTTCGCTGCGACCTGTAAATCCGAGCTTTTCAGTTGTCGTTGCTTTTACGCTAATCCGATCGATTGGTAAATCCATTATATTAGATAAATTCTCCCTCATAACGTAACTATGTGGTGAGATTTTTGGTTTTTCGCAGATAATTGTTATATCTACATTTTGTATCATACCTGATCGTTCTCTCAGGCGCTCTACAGCATATCGTAAGAATTGGTCAGACGCTGCCCCTTTCCACTGAGTGTCAGAAGGTGGAAAATGTGTGCCAATATCACCATCAGACATTGCTCCGAATAGAGCATCAGTTAAAGCATGCATTGCAACATCGGCATCAGAGTGGCCTTTTAGGGATTTGTTGTGAGGAATGTTGATGCCGCATAAAATTACATTGTCACCCTCTTCAAATGCATGAACATCAAAACCTGAACCCATGCGAATTGATTTTTGATATTGCATCCTTTTTAACTCCAATATATTTCTTGCCCAGTCGAGGTCTTCTGGCAGTGTAATCTTTCGGTTCGTCTCAGAGCCTTGTATAAGTTGCACGTCAATGTTTGCCCATTCAGCAATTGATGCGTCATCAGTAAAATCTATATCCTTTGCTTTTTCTATCACAAGTTTATGTGCGGAATAAATATCAGCAAACTGAAAGGCTTGAGGAGTTTGTGCGCGCCATAAACCTGATCTTGGAATGGTTAATTTAACAGTATTTCTATCATTCGCTTTTTTAAGTGTGTCTGATAATGGAATGGCCACCAATGCAGCTTTATGTGTTTCAAGAGTATTAAGGGTTTTATCAATTGTTGCATGATCAATGAATGGTCTGGCAGCATCATGGATAAGAACTTTTTGAGGGTTATATTTACTCAATTCGACTAAGCCATTGAGGACTGAGGCTTGACGTGTTTCTGCTCCGTATACGGGCGGTAATAGTTTGTCACAATTTTTTGGTATAGAAGCCTGATAGAGTTGTTTGTCATCAGGGTGAATCACAATAAGGATTGCATCAATTTTATTCATTGTGGCAAAGGAATTAATACAATGATGGAGAATCGTGTGGGAATCTAGTCTTATGTATTGTTTCGGCTCTTGTACTCCTGTTTCCTTCATACGTTCACCGCGTCCCGCGGCAACAATTAGAACGCAGTTATTTAGTGATTGGTCCAAAATATATACCTCTAATTTAACTATATAAAACAGAATTTTATCAGGAAATCTGTGTGATGGTCATTAATTTTCAAAACTTTCTACTGAAATAGTTGCACAATTTCAATTTTAAGCGTAAGCTGCCTAAAGATAATGCACAAATAGGCAGTGCCTAAAAAATATGCATTGGTGTCGAGAACGTATGCAGAGACGAAACAAAATTCATAATACTCCTCTTATGATTGGTAATGTGCAGGTGAGAAACCCTGTAATCCTAGCCCCTATGTCTGGAGTAACAGATACCCCATTTAGAGCCGTTGCCTTTGAGTATGGTGTCGGAATGGTTGTTACAGAAATGGTTGCTTGTAAACAATTATTGCAAGAGCGACCAGATGTCTTACTGCGTGCTGATAACTCTAATATACGTCCCTTTGTTATTCAACTTGCTGGTAGAGATCCTTACTGGATGGGTGAGGGTGCTCGAATGGCTGAGGCTCTTGGTGCAGATATTATTGATATTAATATGGGGTGTCCTGCAAAGCAGGTTACGAGTGGATTATCAGGCTCAGCATTAATGAGAGATCTAGATCTTGCTGTTTCTTTAATTGAAGCAACTGTTGCGGCAGTGAATGTACCTGTGACCGTAAAAATGCGTTTGGGCTGGGATGAAAATAGTTTAAATGCTCCAGAGCTCGCTATACGAGCTCAACTTTCTGGAGCTCAAATGGTGACGGTACACGGGCGAACACGATGTCAATTTTATAAAGGCAAAGCAAACTGGAAGCAGATTTCTAAGGTTAAAGACGCTGTGCAGATTCCAGTCATTGCTAATGGCGATGTTGTTAGTGTCGATGATGTCACTAACATCTTAGAGCAGTCAAAAGCAGATGGCGTCATGATTGGGCGAGGCGCTTGCGGAAGTCCCTGGTTTCTTCGACAAGCAGCTGAATATCTGAAAACTGGAACTATTATTACTGAGCCTTCTTTTAGTGAGAAGCATAAAGTTATTCTCCAGCATTATAAACTTATTATAGATCATTACGGGGAATTGATGGGCGTACGTAACGCAAGAAAACACCTAGGTTGGTATCTGGAAAAAATGATCCGGTGTGAAAGCCTTCTGAAAAAGTGGCGTTCAAAAATTAATCGGGAAAATATCGCTGATCAGGTTGTTGAGCATTTAAATAATTTTTTTGAAGATCATTATGAGGTGGCAGCATGAGTAAAGCTGTTTTTCAACTCGCAGTTTCAAATGATGGCGAACTGGTTAATTCTACAACTATTTTAGATGCGTTACCACATCCTGTTTTTGTGTTGAGTGAAACTAATCATTTTATTTATTTAAATTCTGCTGCCGAGATTTTTCTTCAAAATACTCTTGTCGTTTTAGCAAGGCAGAAAATTACAGACGTTATTGCTTTTGATAGTCCTCTTGTTGCTTTAATTGATCAAGTGCGGAGACAAAAAGTAACTATGAATGAATATGCGATTGATTTGGGTTTACCGATCTTAGGTCATGATCACCTTGTTGATGTTTTTGCTGGGCCGGTTTCAGATGCTTCAGATAATATTCTTATTATGATACAGCAAAGAAGTATGGCTCAGATGATTGAGCGCCAGCTGACTCATAGAGCTGCTGCGAAATCTGTATCTGGCCTTGCTGCTATGCTTGCACATGAAATTAAAAACCCATTGTCAGGTATTCGTGGTGCTGCTCAGTTGTTAGAAGATCAGTTATTACCTGAAGAGCGCCATCTTACAAAACTTATTGTTTCCGAGACTAGCCGAATTTGCCGTCTTGTTGATAGAATGGAAGTCTTTGGCGATGAACGGCCTATTATATCTGAGCCTGTTAATATTCATGAAGTTTTAAATCATGTAAAACAAATTGCAGGAACCGGTTTTGGGCATAACATGAATTTTATAGAAAACTATGACCCTTCGTTACCATGTATTCCAGGGAATAGAGATAAACTCATACAAGTTTTTCTCAACTTAGTGAAAAATGCTTGTGAAGCAATAGATCCAAATTCCAGAGATAGTAAAATCATTATGTCGACTGCTTTTCGTCCTGGTATTCGTTTGTCAATACCTGGCTCACGTTCAAAAGTTAGTCTTCCTCTAGAAATTACAATTGAAGATAATGGTACTGGTATTCCAGAAAATATCAGACCACATCTGTTTGATGCTTTTGTAACAACGAAACAGTCAGGGTCAGGTCTTGGACTTGCTCTGGTTGCTAAAATTGTTGGTGATCATGGCGGCGTTATTGAATGTAATTCACAACCTGGATCGACAATTTTTCGTGTCTTAATGCCAATGCAAGATATGAAAACTAAACTGGAGACTAAATAATGGCCAGAGGTAATATACTTATTGCAGATGATGATGCTGCGATACGAACGGTTTTGAATCAAGCCTTAGCAAGGGCAGGGTATTCGCCTAGGGCAACTGGTAACGCATCAACTTTGTGGAAATGGATTTCACAAGGTGAAGGTGATCTTGTTATCACGGATGTTGTCATGCCTGATGAAAATGCCTTTGACCTTCTTCCTAGAGTAAAGAAAGCTCGTCCAGAGCTGCCGATTGTTGTGATGAGCGCACAAAATACGTTGATGACAGCAATCACAGCTGCTGAGCGTGGGGCGTATGAGTATATTCCAAAGCCGTTTGATTTATCAGAAGTTATTTCTATTGTTTCCAGGGCTCTTTCTGAACCTAGAAATAATGTGACCAAGGAGCATGTACAAGAGATCGAAACAATGCCTCTGATTGGTCGATCTAATGCTATGCAGGATATATATCGTATTCTTGCACGTCTTATGCAGACAGAATTAACTGTTATGATAACAGGTGAGTCTGGCACTGGTAAGGAGCTTGTTGCGAAAGCGTTACATGATTTTGGAAAACGTCGCCATGGGCCTTTTGTTGCAGTTAATATGGCTGCTATTCCAAGAGATTTGATAGAGTCAGAGTTATTCGGTCATGAAAAAGGGTCTTTCACTGGTGCACAGAACCGTGCTGTAGGACGTTTCGAACAGGCAGAAGGTGGAACATTATTTCTAGATGAAATAGGTGATATGCCTATGGAGGCACAAACACGATTATTGCGTGTTTTACAGGAAGGTGAATATACAACTGTTGGTGGACGCACACCTATCAAGACCGATGTTAGAATTGTTGCAGCAACTAATCGTGACCTTATGAAACAAATTCAACAAGGTATGTTCCGTGAGGATTTATATTATCGTTTGAATGTTGTTCCAATGCGTCTACCGCCACTTCGTGAACGCTTGGAGGATATACCTGATTTAGTTCGGCATTTTATTAAACAGGGACAACAAGAAGGCTTACCTGATAAGACCCTTGAAGCTGCAGCCTTTGAACAGCTTAAACGGTATCAATGGCCAGGTAATGTCAGGGAACTTGAAAATTTAGTTCGCAGATTATGTGCTCTTTATGCTCAAGATGTTATTACAGAAGAGTTGATCCAATCTGAGTTAAATGTCAGCCGAAACGTAAATCTGGAGGCAGCTGAAACCAAGAGCTTTGATATTGGGGATGCCCTAGAACAATATCTCAATGAGTATTTTGCTGGTTTTGGGACTAATTTACCTCCTGTTGGATTATATAATAGAGTGTTGAGAAAGGTCGAATATCCGCTTATATCAATCACTCTTGCGGCGACTGGCGGAAATCAGATAAAAGCAGCAGAATTATTGGGTTTGAATCGTAATACTTTAAGAAAGAAAATCCGTGAGCTTGACATTCAGGTTATTCGATCTTCAGGATAATGACTCATTAAAATGTTTATTTTAAGGGAGTTCATTAATTGGAATGGCAGAATGAAGGCATAATTTTAGCAGTCAAACCGCACAGTGAGTCAAATTTAGTCATAGAGCTGTTAACATCGGAGTTTGGTCGACATAATGGCCTTGTCAGAGGCGGGCGTTCTCAAAAAAATAGAGCTAGTTTGCAAATTGGCAATCGAGTTATAGCAACTTGGCGAGGTCGACTTGAAGAGCATCTTGGGAATTATAAAATTGAATTAACGAACGCTTATTCAGCCTTGTTACTAGATGATCGTCTTTCCCTATCTGGTGTCAACACCCTTTGTACTCTTGCTCGTATGTTACCCGAAAGAGAGCCTTTTAAAGGTTTGTATGAAGCCTCTGTTCTTATATTAGATCATATGAATGATATTGATATTTGGCCTATGTTGTTGGTGCGCTGGGAGTTAGAATTTTTACATCAACTCGGTTTTGGATTAGACTTATCACAATGTGCCGCTACTGGCTCAAAAGAGGATCTTATTTACATATCACCAAAATCTGGTAAGGCTGTAAGTGCTTCGGCAGGTGAGCCTTATAAGGATAAATTACTACATCTTCCGACATTCTTGCAACGTGATGCTGTTTCAAATCATCAAGAAATCAACCAAGATGTTATTCATGGATTTGATTTAACAGGGTTTTTCTTAAGTAAATATATTTTTAATCCTCGTGGGCAAAATATTCCAGAATCACGTGCCAGATTAGTTTACTACTTAACTGATAAGTTGATTGGAAACAAAAAGATTATATAAATTTAAAACTTTTCTAGAAATCCATCAAAATAACAAATAATTTCTGCTATAGTCTTATTACGTTATTTTAGAGCTTCATAAATACTGAGAACCATAGATTACATCTTTTAGACAAAATTCCCTGACGCATTATCCAGTCATAGTTGGCCATAAAAATTATTGAAAATGTGCGTATAGACCATAACGGGTAAACTATTAATAATGAATAACAATAAAGACTTTATTGCACCTGAATTAGATGAAATGATTCAGGTATTTGCTAAGAACCCAAGAAAAGCTTTTGCAAATGGGGGACCTGATTTTGATGTTTTGCCCTGGGACCCTCTAACACAGCAACAAAATGCTTTTACTTTCTCTCGTTTTGCTTTTGCTGTTGCGACACGTGATTATGGATTTCATTTTACAAATGATAGCGCTTTTTATTCTGATGGTTTTGGTGACCGTGGGCTTGATGGCATTGTTATTTCTAATAATAACCAAATTATTGAAAATTTAGATCAGGCAAAATTGAGTTTGGACTCGAGCGATACTCATGACTTAAGAGTTTTGTTTCTTCAATCAAAAATGTCTAAATATATTAGGGCTAATGATGTCGTTGTTTTTGGTAATAGTGTTCAAGAATTTTTAACTGCTCCAGATTTTTTAGATGGTATTAAAACGAATGATACTGTCACTGAACAATGGGAAGTTTATAGATACTTCCAACAGCATTTAGGGTATGATTTTTCTCCTGATGTGGTTCTTGTTTTTGCATATTATGGAAATTGGATGAACCTAGGTTTCCCGAATGTTCGTCAATCCCGCCGGACTCAAATTTATAATTTGAGATCCGCAATGCCTAATGCGCGTATTGCTTTAGAGATAATGGATAATGAAGAGATGATAAAAGCCGGTTTAATGGCAGGTATCTCAGTTTTAAGAAAAATTGAGAATGTATCTGTTATGGCTCTTCCTGAAGAAACTTCTGCGAAAGGTTATCTTGGCATTGTTCCAGCAAAAAATTTAATTGAGGCCTTTTCTAAAATTAAGATTAATGAGCAGACCGATACTCTAGATGATTGGTTATTTATGGAAAATCCTAGATATTATCGCGGGGGAACAAAAAAAGAAAATGTTGGTGCTTCTGCGCTTGCAGAAAGTTTGCAAAATGGCCAACAATCTCAGGTCCTACTTTGTCATAATGGTGTAAACATTGTTGTTCGTGATGCCGAGCTTGATGGGGGCAACAAAACACTGACATTGATTACGCCACAAGTTATCAATGGTTGTCAGTCTTGTTATACGATGAGTAATTTTCGCGATAAATTAGATAATGTAAATATCGTTTTGAAAATTACCGTTACAGAAGATCAGAGTCTCAAAGATGCTATCGTTAGAGGTGCAAATACCCAAGAAGCGGTTGATGATTTTGATATGTTGTCCAGGAATTCTTATGTTAGAGATCTTGAGAAAGAATTTGAAAGGGCTGCACCTGACAAAAGATTATGGCTTGAAAGACGATGGAATGAGAGAAAACTATGGGAAGAAGAAGACCCAAGTTTTACTATTCCAGATGCCAAAATATTAACACCAAAGCAACTGATGAATGGTTTTGTATCATGTATTCTTGGGCAACCTCATTCTGTGCATCAAAGTTCTGTTCATGCTTTATCGAAACTAGATCTAAATGGTAAATCAGATAAAATCAGAGTTTTTATGAAGGAACAAGAACCAACAATTTACAGAGCAATTGGATGGACTTTGGTTGCCTCTCGGTTATGGGGATATAAGGTGAATAAGGCATGGCTGGATGCTCCACATGATCCTGTTAATAGAGGTTATTGGGCCCGCTATCATTATTTGTATGCATTATGGCGTATTACTGATCAACAACCTGGGCAAGTTGAGCGCAAACATTTGCTCAGAGGGCCAATAGCACAAAAACGTTTTGAACGTATTATTGATAAATTATCAACTCCCGAGGTTCGCGACCAGTTGACATCCCTTGCTGAACAAATCATCGAGCTAGCAGATAAAAAAGCTGATCTAATGTCTGATAAACTCCCAAGAAGGTATAGGACTGTTCGTGCAGGCTTTAAGCAACTTATTGAAAGTGAAATAGAGAATATGCAAGTAAGTGAGTAAAACTGATTAGTCTAATTTTATTTGGATTTTGAAACTTTCATATTATCAATTAAGCGAGTTTTACCTAGATATACTGCAGCGAATACTCTTGCGGGTGTTGTTATTTTCCCTTGAATATTTTTGAGGGACTTGACGTCTCTGAGTTCTAAATAATCAACTTGAAATCCCAGAGATGTGAGTTTCTCAATTGTTTGAGATAATGTATTAGAAATAGATTTCTCAGATGGTAATTGTTTTGTCAGTTGTTTTAATTCTTTGTATAAATTGGGAGCTATTTTTCGATGTTTTTCGTTTAAATAGATGTTGCGTGAGGACATTGCTAAGCCGTTTGATTCTCTGACTATTGGCGCACCGATGATTTTTACAGGTATGTCCAGATCTTGAACCATTTGCTTAATGATTATCAGTTGTTGGAAATCTTTCTCACCAAAGATTGCTATATCAGGTAGGGATTGCATGAGAAGTTTACTGACGATTGTTGTGACACCAGAAAAATGTGTTGGACGTGACTTGCCACATAATACATCTGTCAAACCAGTCACAGAAACTGTTGTCGAAAAACCTTCAGGGTATATTTGATTGATGTTAGGTGCAAAAACCAGATCTGCGCCTATATTATCTAATTTCTTTATATCCTCTTTTTCATTACGGGGGTATTTTGATAGGTCTTCATTCTCTCCAAATTGTGTTGGATTTACAAAGATCGTGACAATGACCTTGTCTGCTTTTTTCTTTGCAAATTCTACAAGGGATAGATGTCCTTCGTGTAAGGCACCCATTGTTGGTACAAGTGCTATTGTTTGTCTTTGTTCTCTCCACTTATTCGTATAGGTGCGGAGAGCTCTAATCGTTCTTACTATGTTTGTTGTCGCTGCCATGTATTTCTCAAAGTTATAATAGTTTTTTAGGTATAGATGGATTCTTATGTGTTTTCTTTAGTCAGATCTGGTAATCTTAGTCAAATATTTCTTTACAGGTTGAATACCTAATCGTTGAGGTGAGCTAATGACCAGACAAGAGATAATTTCCTCTGAAAAATTACTAAAACTTTCAGAATATTTATTTGCTAATGAAGACAGTTTGATAAATGAATTCGTAAAAGATTTAAATTTTAAGTCACAAGACAATGAAGACATTGATCAAATTGCAAGACAGTTAGTCAGTCAAGCTCGGGATACTCGTAAAAGATATGGTGGAATAGATGCATTTCTGCATGAGTATGGTTTAAGTACCTACGAGGGGATTATGCTTATGTGTTTGGCCGAGGCATTGCTTCGAATTCCTGATAAAGAAACTGCGGATCAATTAATTGTCGATAAAATAGGTGAGGGTGATTGGGCAAAACATATTGGACATTCTGAGTCCTTTTTTGTGAACGCTTCTAGCTGGGCTTTAATGTTGACTGGGCAAGTTATAGACCTTCAAGACACGAAAGGTGAGAGTGTCTATAGTGTGCTTAAACGTATGATTGCAAAAAGTGGTGAACCTATAATCCGTGAAGCAATGAAACATTCCATGCGGATTTTGGGTGGGCAATTCGTATTAGGTCAAACGATTAAAGAGGCTTTAACTCAAAGTGAGAAATATCAAAATAAAAGTTATATTTTTTCTTATGATATGCTGGGGGAAGCTGCATGTACTCAGACGGATGCTGATCTTTATTACGAACGTTATGTATATGCCTTAAAAAAAATTCCCGAGTATTCTGTAGCTTGTCAGTCTGATTATCACCTCTCTGATTTAATGAGAAGACCAAGTTTATCAATTAAACTTTCTGCGTTACATGCACGATATGAGGATAAATGCAGCTTAAGGGTTTTGGATGAACTGGTTCCTAAGCTGTTGTCTTTAATAAAAGTTGCCCGTGAAGTCGGTATAGGGATTACGATTGATGCAGAAGAAGCCTCAAAGTTAGAGTTAAGTTTACGCATCTTTACCCAACTTTTTCAATCTCAAGAAACTATAAACTGGCCTGGTTTGGGATTAGCTGTACAGGCATATGGAAAACGAGCTTTGCCAACTTTAAGTTACTTATCTGATTTATCAAGGCAAACAGATAAGATTATTCCCGTTCGACTTGTGAAAGGGGCTTATTGGGATAGTGAGATAAAGTGGGCTCAAGAACAAGGTTTGAAGGATTATCCGGTTTTTACTCGAAAAGTAAATACGGATGTATCTTATATAAAAGCCGCAAAATATATACTTGATCATAAAACCTCTTTTTATCCCCAGTTTGCGACGCATAATGCGCATACAATCGCAACAATAATGACTATGGCTAATGATCATGATTGTTATGAATTTCAGAGATTACATGGAATGGGAGAGGGGCTTTATGAAAAAGTTATTTCTTCTGTACATGGATATGGGAAGACTTGTCGGATTTATGCACCTGTAGGTGGGCATGAGGATCTCTTAGCCTATTTGGTCAGGCGTCTACTTGAGAATGGGGCAAATACTTCTTTTGTTAATAGATTGGCAGATGATGAAATGCCAATAGAGGATATTCTTATTAATCCTGTTGATGTTGTGAAGAAGTTAGAACAAAAATCAAACCCATATATCCCTAAACCTAAAGATTTGTTTTATCCAGAGAGAGAAAATAGTTTAGGTCTTGCTCATTGGGACGCGGTGACACGTAATGATTTTATGCGAGACCTTAAACCTTATTTGCAATCCTCATTAGTTACGGGTTCAATTGTTGATGGCGAAACCATCCGTCATCAAGATTATACTATTTATGCGCCTCATGATGTGTCTTTAAAATTAGGAACAACCAGCGATGCTGATTTGGATGATATTGAAAGAGCGTTTCTTTCGGCTAATGCAGCTTATAAAGCTTGGGATATGTTAGGTGGAGAGAGGCGCTCTGATGTTCTTAAGAGAGCTGCGGAGCTTTATGAAGAGAATAGAGCACAGTTAGTCGCTCTGTTAATCAATGAGGCTGGAAAAACGATTGAGAATGCATATAGCGAATTAAGGGAAGCGATAGACTTTTTAAGATATTATGCTACTCAGGCCAGTAAAGAATTTTCCAAACCATTTCATTTAACAGGACCAACTGGGGAAGAAAACCTTATTTCACTTCATGGGCGAGGGTGTTTTGTGTGCATCTCTCCATGGAATTTTCCTTTGGCGATTTTTACTGGACAAATCTCTGCTGCTATAGCGGCTGGAAATAGTGTTGTCGCAAAGCCTGCGGAGCAAACTCCTTTGATTGCATTTGTTGCAGTTCAATTGCTCCATAAGGCAGGCGTACCAGAAAATATTTTACAGTTATTAATTGGTCCTGGTGAAACAGTTGGAGATTCTATTATTCGGCATAAATATGTTTCAGGAGTTGCTTTTACTGGTTCAGATCAAACAGCTCGTCTGATTAATTTAAGGCTTGCTGAAAAGCAGGGGCCAATTGTTCCTTTCATTGCTGAAACTGGAGGTGTGAATGCAATGATTGTTGATTCCTCCTCACTTCCAGAACAAGTGGTAAGGGATGTTGTGCATTCTGCATTTGATAGTGCAGGGCAGAGATGTTCCGCTTTGAGGGTCTTATTTTTGCAAAATGAGGTTGCGGATAAAATATTGGGGATGCTTAAAGGTGCGGTTAAAGAATTGAGACTTGGTGATCCATCACGTTATGAGACAGATATTGGTCCGGTTATTGATATTGCAGCCTCAAACTCTCTTAATGAACATAAGAGAAATCTTCAGACATATGCGAAAAAGATAATTGACCTGCCAATATCGGAGGAAGATAAGGTCGGGCATTACATTGGGCCGGCTATATATGAACTAGAAAGTTTTGAGAACATGCCACGAGAAATATTTGGCCCAATATTACATGTTTTTAGGTATGATATTCACAAGCTTGATGACGTTTGCCAGGTTATTCAGAAAACAGGTTATGGTTTAACTCTTGGTATACATAGCCGTATAACAGAACGCATTGATTATATTTTAGATCGTGTACAAATTGGGAATATTTATATCAATCGCAATCAGATTGGGGCTGTTGTTGGTGTACAGCCTTTTGGCGGAGAGGGACTGTCTGGCACTGGTCCCAAAGCTGGTGGGCAAAATTATCTCAGAAGATTTGCGGTTGAAAGAGTACGGACAACAGATACGACTGCATCTGGTGGAAATGCATCATTATTATCTTTAGGTATTAGCTGACCTGACAATAAGCGTATCTGACACTTGTTCAATTGCTTCTGCAGACGTATTTGCTTGGACTTCTTGAAGAAATAAAGCTCCATTTTGAAAAAGTTTTTGTGTTTTCCAGTGATTGCCTCGATAGCCGATGTAATATGCAATTAGTGTTAGACAAATTGCTAAAAAAATCTCTTGGTACCAGGCTCCAGGTACAGTTAAGGGCACATCAAGTATAAATATTAATGAAAAACTTAATAAAAGTGCAGCCACGCCTAATAACCAAATTTGATTATAAAGCAGCCAAAAGCCTCCAAAAATGAAGGCAGCCCATGAAAAACCAATTTTGATAGCTTGTTTCTTACCACTTTTAGGAAATTCAAATACCAGATAGCGTTTCATTTTTTGCCTTCTTTTCATTTTTTCTATCAATATTGACTGTTATTGTTGTATTTCGACCAATATATGGACATTAGTCGTGGAAATTTATGACATCAGGTTGGTGTTTTGAAATTAATATACTATATGCCCTACACGATTAAAAACCCAAAGTTTTACGATTGGCATCTGAATGACTTCCATTATTTCTGTTTCGGACCTCACAAAAACATATTCCGGTGGTTTTCAAGCCCTTAAAAATATTAATCTGGATATTCGTAAAGGCGAGATCTTTGCGCTTCTTGGGCCTAATGGCGCGGGTAAAACAACTCTTATTAGCATTATATGCGGGATTGTTAATCCATCCTCAGGAGTTGTAACTGTTGATGGTCATAATATTCTTTCTGAATATCGTAAAACGCGTTCCATGATTGGGCTTGTACCACAAGAATTAACAACCGATGCTTTTGAGACTGTTTGGGATATGGTTTGCTTTAGCCGGGGATTATTTGGAAAGTCTAAAAACGATGTGTATCTAGAAAAAATACTAAAGCAACTCACCTTATGGGATAAGAGAGACTCTAAAGTGATGATGCTATCAGGAGGTATGAAGCGTCGGTTGCTTATTGCAAAAGCACTGTCTCATGAGCCAGAAATTTTGTTTTTAGATGAACCAACTGCTGGTGTTGATGTAGAGTTACGTAAAGATATGTGGAATATTGTCAGAGATCTCCAAGCTTCTGGAGTGACTATTATTTTGACGACTCATTACATCGAAGAAGCTGAAGAAATGGCTGACAGGATTGGTGTTATTAATTCTGGTGAGATCATTCTTGTCGAAGATAAGAATACATTAATGCGTAAGTTGGGTAAGAAGCAGCTTATTCTAGAACTCCATAATAAGGTTACTACCTTACCATCATCGCTTGAGAAACATAATGTTGAACTTTCATCTGATGGTCGTTCATTGGTTTATACTTATGATACGCAAGCTGAGAGAACTGGCATTACGACATTACTGAATGACCTTAATTCCTCTGGAATAATATTTAGAGATCTTCAATCAAAACAAAGCTCTTTAGAAGAGATTTTTGTTAATCTGGTGAATAATACAAAATGAACTTTCTTGCTGTCCTGACTATTTATAAAGCTGAAATGATGCGTGCCTGGAGAACAATCGGGCAGAGTATTCTCTCACCCGTTCTTACAACAATTTTATATTTTGTTGTTTTTGGTTCAGCGATTGGATCACGTATTGCTGAGATTGATGGAATTAGCTATGGGACATTTATTGTTCCTGGCCTTATTATGCTTTCTGTTTTGACTCAGAGTATTGCGAATGCCTCTTTTGGTATTTATTTTCCAAGATTTACGGGGAGCATTTATGAAGTTCTGTCTGCTCCAATTTCCTATTTTGAAATAATCTTGGGTTATGTTGGAGCTGCAGCGACCAAATCAATTATTTTAGGCTTGATTATTTTAGCGACAGCTAGCTTGTTCGTTGACTTGCAGATAAAATATCCTCTTTTAATGCTGTTTTTCTTGGTGCTTACAGCCGTGACGTTTAGTTTGTTTGGGTTTATTATTGGGATATGGGCAGATGGGTTTGAAAAACTGCAAATCATACCTTTGCTCGTGATTACCCCTCTTGCTTTTTTGGGAGGTAGTTTTTACTCAATCAATATGCTGCCACCCTTCTGGCAAACTGTATCTCTTTTTAATCCAGTTGTATATTTGATCAGTGGGTTTCGCTGGAGTTTTTATGGTGTTGCCGATGTGGATTTATGGTTTAGCCTTACGATGATAGGTGTCTTTCTTATCCATATGTATTGGTATTATATGGTGGATCTTTAAGACTGGGTATCGTTTGAAGAGTTGATATAGTCGGTCGGTAAGGTAACTCTAAAACAGCTTTTCTGCTCATGTGTTGATGTAAACTCCACATCACCTCCATGTGTGCCAGCAATTTGTTTTACGATTGATAATCCTAAGCCAAAACCTTTATTCTCTGTCTGACCTTTGGGGCGGTAGAATGGATCAAATATCTTTTCATATTCATCTGCAGATAAGCCATCACCAGAGTCAATAACTTCCAGTAATATTGCTTTATTCTGATTTTTTAAATTTACTGTTACCGGCGGAGATCCATAGCGCAGGGCATTTTCTAAAAGATTGCGGATAAGTCTGCGTATTAATCGCTCATCTCCTTTAAATATTATAGGTTGCCCATCCAGACTATATTCTGGATACTTTGCGACTTCTTCGGCGACTAAGGCAAGTAAGTCTATCTCTTCAGTTGTTTCTAGCTCTTTTATATTATTCAGTCTGCTTGCTAGTAAGATTTCATCTATCAGTTGATCAAGTTCACTGATATCTGTTTCAAGTTCACTTTTACGTTTTGGATCAGAGTCATGTTTTAAAAGTTCGATTCCAACACGTAACCTAGATAGAGGTGTTCGCAGTTCATGAGAGGCGTTTGCCAGTAATGTACGATGAGCTTGCATTAGTTGTTCAATACGTTCAGCAGATTGGTTAAAGCTTGTTGCTAATCTTGCAATTTCATCTTTTCCTTTTACTTCAACTCGGGCAGATAGGTCTCCTGCGCCAAGGTTTTCTACACCCTTTTGTAAGTGCTCAAGCCGTTTGGTTAATCCTCTGACTGCCGGGTATATTCCGATTGCAATTGCAAGTGCAATGAGGGCGACTATTGTCACTCCCCCAAAAGGTGGGCCTCGAAAGTGTTGCCTTTTAGGACGAACGATAACCCAGCGTTGATCTGGGAGCTTGACCGCCCAAGCGTGATGACCTCTGCGTATATGTATCCAGCCGACTTTAATTCTATCTGTTTTTATATTTTGTAATTTAGGACTTGATGAAGCTATTAGTTTTTGTTGTTGATCCAGGAGGGCAATATCTATTTTAAACTTTTCAGATAACTCCGTTATTTTAATTTTATGATTTTCTATAGTATCTGTTTTAGGGGGGAGTAATTCAGATGCTAGGTTGCTTGCAATTTCATATGTATGTTTCATATATGAATTGTCAGAGGTGAATTTCCAGAGCAGGGCAGCGAGTAAGACGAGAAGTAAGAGACTTCCAATTATTGTCAGGTAGATTTTCTGGTATAAGTGTTTCATTTAATCCTGCTGTTTTGCAAAGACATAGCCTGCACCGCGAACTGTTATGATGCGTTTTGGTTTTTTAGGGTCATCTTCTATTTCAGCACGAATGCGAGAAATGTGGACATCAATTGATCTATCAAATGTCTCAAAAGGTTCTTGTTTCATTTGGTCCATGATAGTCTCCCTTGAGATAACTCTTCCTGCATTCTGTGCGAGGTAAGCTAAAAGGGTAAATTGATAGCTGGTTAGTGATTTTGGATCATCCTTTAAACTAAGGGTGCGCGAAGCAAGATCAATCTCCAGACTTCCAAAAGTTAATACGTCAGAGGTCGACTTATTTTCAGAACGTCTTAAAATGGCCTTCAAGCGAGCTAGCAATTCGCGTGGTTCAAATGGTTTGGGAAGATAGTCATCTGCTCCCATCTCCAAGCCGATGATACGGTCCATTGCGTCTCCTCTTGCAGTTAACATGAGTATTGGTGTTTCGGACGTTTTTCGAATGTTGCGGCAGATTTCCAAGCCATCCATATCAGGAAGCATTAGATCAAGGATAATTGCTGAGAAATGTACATAGGAGACTTTGCTGATTGCTTCTAATCCATTTATGACATGAGTAATTTTAAATCCAGCTTGAGAAAGATAGTCACTTACCATATTAGCTAATCGGAGGTCATCCTCGATAATCAAAATATGTTGGTCCATAGGTTACATTATATCATCAGTTGGTGTTGAACGTGATATTCCTCCTCAAATTCAAAGAGGAGGAATATATAAATTTAGATTAAATTTTAATAACTTCTTTTTTGCAGCCAGCGGGTTGCAATTTTCTGACGCTGCTCTGGTGTTAGAATAGCTGCTGCATCAGCAAAAGCAATCGAAACACGTTTGCTTATTTGGTCCGCAAGGGTAATTTTTTCTACACGAAATGTTTCTATTTGCTCACGGTTAATGGGGTCTTGAGTGAGAAGTTTTCGTGTTTCTTCTCGTGAGTTTCGCATTTTCTCACGTAAAGGGGTGAGATCTTTGACTAGAGCTTTTGCAACAACGGTGAGTTTCTTTTTCTGTTCTGGTGTTGCATCGACTTTTCTAGCGAAACGATTAACAATATATTCTGCTCTTTTTTGGGCTTTATCAGCATCTATTTTGCCATGGATCCAACTGTGATGCCAGTGATGACGCATGTGACCAGCTGCTTTTGCGATAAATGCTCCAGCAAGAGCAGAGAGGAGAGCAACAATTATAATAAATCCTCGGCCTCGACCTCTGCATTTTTTACGTGATGGGGTTTGCTCATTTGTATCAGTTTGTTCAGACATGTTTTCCTCATTATCTATAATTGAAAGGGAGGATATTGATCCCATGCCTGTGATATAAGGGCTGTTTTTTTCCTGTCTTTTTCTAGAATGTAAAGTTTTGTAAAGCTGTCTTTTAACTCTTATTCTGCAAACATTCTTTTAATGCTTTGGCATTGTTGGTCATCATTGTGAAATACAAATCAGGGCCATCCGGGATATTTGCTCCATGTGGGTCCAAAATAGATATTTTAGCTTTCGTTTCACTAGCTATTGCTTTGATTACTTTGGGGTTGAATTGAGGCTCTGAGAATATGCATTGGATTTTGTTTTCTTTAATTTTATTGCGTATCTTAACAAGATGACGTGCTTTGATTTGATGTTCTGGATCAAGTGTGATTACACCAGCTGTATTGAGGCCAAAACGTTTTTCGAAATATTGAAAAGAGTCATGAAACACCACAAATGCCTTATTTTCAATTGGCTTAAGGATTTTTTCTAAATCATTCGTCAATTGATCTAAACGTTGTATCATTTTTTTTCCATTTTTCTCGTAGGTGTTTTTATTTTCTGGATCTACAAGACTTATATGTTTTACAACTTCAAGAACTATGAGTTTTGCATTTTGAGGGTCTAACCATATATGTAAATCATTGTTGCCATGATCGTGATGGTCAGAATGTTCAATGCCAACTTCCCATTCTTTTTCTTCACGAAATGGCAGGATATTTAGTTTTGATACTTTTATTAAGGGAACTTTCTTTGCTTTTCTACCAATTGTTCTTAGAGGAAACGAAAGAGATTTTTCAAGCTTTTCACTTATCCAGAAAACAAGTTTAGATTTCTGGATTGCTTTAATATCTGAAGGTTTCATTGTGTATGTGTGTGGGGACGCATTTTTCTTCATTATTAGATACGGCGTTCCAACCCCTTCCATAACTCCAGCTGCCAGGGAGTGAATTGGTTTTATAGATGTTGCAACATGAATTGGTTCTTTTCCCTTTGCAGGTGATAATGCAATAAACATGAGCAGAAGTACATTTATTATGGAAAAAAATATGTTCATTTATTCATCCAAGGTCGTGTAATGATTTATATTGGAAAGATCGCTTGATCTATATGTTATAATATAACATAAGCTAGAAGCAAACTATTATATTTCTCGTTTTTCTCTCAAGCATTATGATTTAAAGGATTAGCGTGTCAGAGAATCTGTTACTCAAAGCTGATAATATTGGTGTCAATAAGCATGGACGATGGTTGGTCCGTAATGTCAGTGTTACGCTCGAGAGAGGGGAAATTCTTACTCTCATTGGTCCAAATGGTGGTGGTAAAAGCACAACAGTTAAAACACTAATCGGTTTGATTCAGCCAAACGAAGGGTACGTTACTAGGAGAGATAGGGTCACGATTGGATATGTCCCACAATCCTTAAGCATTGATTGGACACTTCCTCTTACAGTTAAAAGATTAATGACTTTAACCTGTCATGCAAAACATCAAGATATTTTTTCTGCTTTAGAAAGAGTAGGCATTGTTGATCATATAGATAAACAGGTTCAGAATCTATCTGGAGGTGAGTTTCAAAGGGCATTACTTGCTAGGGCTCTTATACGCAAACCCGATGTTTTGGTTTTAGATGAGCCTGTCCAAGGTGTTGATTTCACTGGTATGATCGCTTTGTATGAGTTGATTGAAAAACTGCGGGATGATCTAAACTGCGGTATTCTTCTTATTTCGCATGATCTTCATGTTGTTATGGCTAAAACAGATAAAGTCATTTGTCTGAATGGACATATTTGTTGTTCTGGACCTCCAGAAAGTGTGGTTGAACATCAAGAATACAGACGATTGTTTGGAGAAACAGCCTCACAAACTCTCTCGATTTATAAGCATAAACATGATCATATTCATGGGAATGATGGAGAGATCATTCATACGGGTTCATCTTGCAAATTTTCAGGAGATGATCATGATTGATAGTTTGCTCCTAAATGGAATTCTTGCAGGTATTGGTATTTCCTTATTAGCGGGGCCGCTGGGGTGTTTTATTATATGGCGACGTATGGCTTATTTCGGAGATACTGTTGCGCATTCCTCTTTGCTTGGGGTTAGTCTGGCAATTTTATTAGATGTTAATTTGATTATTGGTGTGTTTACAATTGCCGTTTGTATTGCTCTTCTTTTAACATATCTGCAAAGGCAGCAGACCTTATCAAGCGACTCTCTTTTGGGTATTCTTTCACATGGTTCTCTTGCAATTGGATTAGTCTGTTTATCCTTTATTTCGCCAGGGCAGAGTCATCTTATGGGGTATCTTTTTGGTGAAATTTTAGCTGTTTCGACAACGGATATTTGGATTATTTATCTTTGTTGTATTGTGGGTGTTATATGTCTGGTTCTTATTTGGAAGAAACTGCTAGCTGAAACAACAAGTTATGAATTAGCTAAAGCTGAAGGGATGCAACCTGAACAAGCGCGTTTTATATTTATGCTTTTGATTTCTGGGTTAATTGCACTTACTATGAAAATAGTTGGGATTTTATTAATAACAGCTTTGTTGATTATTCCAGCCGCTGCTGCTAGGCGATTTGCTTCAGGGCCAGAACAAATGGCTGTTATTGCAATATTTTTTGGAGCTTTATCTGTTGTGTTTGGTATTTATGGAGCTTTCTTATTAGATACTCCAGCGAGTCCAACAATCGTATTTGTTTCGCTTTTTTGCTTCTTAGTTAGTTTTGTTCCATTCAAATCATTAAAATAAGTCATTTGAATTTTCAACGAAGTTATGAAAATATTTTTTCATAACTCGCTGTGAGTAGAATCATAATCTAAATAATCAAGAAAGTGTCATTAATATTTGTAAAATATGAAAAAATTGCGTCTTTTTCTCTAAAATAACTTGTGTTGCAGAAAAAGCACTAAGATGCCCTCGCTCATGTGATTTAGTATCTTATTGAATCTAATGGCTAAAATAAAAAGAATCATAAAAAATATATACTTATGGCAAATATTTAAGTAAAAGATTTAACTGTACAAATGATTACTAAATCGTATATTTTCGTGCTGAGCTCAATTCATTAACTTGAAAAAATTGGAAGAGCTTCAAATGTACAACTTTATAAACTAAGTGCATTTGCTTTGTTCAATTTAACAGTAAACAGGGGAGCAAACTCATGCTCAAAAATATCATTAAACGTTTTAAGAAAAGCGAACGCGGTGCAACTATGATGGAATATGCGCTTGTTGTCGCTATTATCGCTGTAGGTACTATTGTTGCTCTAGGAGCATTTTCAGTAGATCTTTCAACTGCTTTCACTGAACTTGGTACATTCATTAGACAACCAATCAGCTCCTGAAGGTGCAGTAGGATACAGATGCAGGGCAGGTTCTTCATCAATATAAATATTTTAAGTATTGTTGATTATCACCATCTAGGTTGAGGTTTCTGCTATCATGCGATTAAGTACTATCATAATTGTTGCTACGGCTGCTATTTGTGCAGTGCTTGCAGCGCTTTTAGCCCGTGTTTGGTTGCAAAATCAGAAATCTCAGCCTGTTGTTGTGAAAACAGAGGCTGTCAGAAACCTTAAAATGGCTTCTGTTGTTGTTGCCCGCAAATCCCTTAAGTTTGGTAATCAACTAAGTGCCAAAAATATTACAACAATTCCTTGGCCTAAAAAATCTGTTCCAAAGGGTGCATTTACAAATATTAAGAAGTTACTGAAATCTGGCAAGCGACAGGTGTTGGTTGCTGTTGCGGTAAATGAACCGATTTTAAGAAGCAAAATTACTAAGCCAGGCCAAAAAGCCTCACTGTCCACTGTCATTAGTGAAGATAAACGTGCTGTAACAATTCGTGTTAATGATGTTCGTGGGGTGGGTGGGTTAATCAACCCACAGGATTATGTAGATATTGCCCTTACTCGAGGCGCAAACTCAAGTGTTGAGGGTGGAAAAAGACAAAAAGCGTTTACTGATATTCTGTTGCAGAATGTTAAAGTTTTAGCCATTGACCAGTCAGCAGATTTAAATAAAAGCAAAAAACCTGCAAAAACTGTAACATTAGAAGTAAATACTATTCAGGCACAGAAACTTGCACTCGCCACATCAGTGGGAACTCTATCCCTTATGCTGCGTGGTGTTGGTGCAAATGATGAGGCTATAACAAGACGTATTGATATTGATGACTTGCTTAAGCGAGATGGAAATAAGTTAACGAATACTGAATCGCCATCAGTGACTATTTATCGTTCTGGAAGTCGGAAAGAGTATAACGTTCCTAGTGATGTTCGACGTTTTCAATCAGTAGAACAAGAACCGCAGGATAATGGATTTGTAGATTCTTTAAACAGGATAATTTCTGAGTAAATAAATTTATCGGGTGTTTTACGGGGAGATAATAAAGTGGCAGTGCCTCAGACAGAATATAAACCTAATGGGCAGGACAGCATGGTCTGTTTTATCCCTGGGTATTTCCGTGAAAAAACAATGAGTGATATATCGAAATCATTATTTGGAATATTTTCATTTATTGTTTGTTTTACAATCTTGTTAACTTCGACTTCTCATGCGGCAGGTCGGTCAGAAGTTCATCATTTGAAAACGAATGGTAATATCGTTCATATGAAAGTTACTCAGTTTAAATCTGAGACTGTTCGTGTGGATCGTCCATTTAAAGAGGTGTTGATTGGTAGTTCTGATATTGCAGATGTTGTGCCGCTAACAGATCGATCAATCTATGTGCTGGGTAAAAAGATTGGTATGACAAGAATGTCAGTTCTTGATGCAAACAAGAATGTGATGGGCATTGTTGATATTGAGGTAACTTATGATCTTGAAGCCTTGCGTTTAAGATTGGCTAAGGAGCTTCCCGGGCAAAATATTGAAGTCAGTTCTGTTAATGGTAAAGTTCTTTTAACCGGCCATGTCCGCGATGCTGTCGCGATCAAAAAAGCGATGACATTTGCGGAACAAATTGCTCCTAAGGCTGTTACAAATGGTTTAGCAATTACAAGCCCACAACAAGTTATGTTAGAAGTTCGTTTTGTTGAAGCAAAGCGTAACTCTGGTAGAGATTTAGGTGTTGGTTTAGGGGTTCAAAAGGGATCTAAGTTTTTCGGAATTACTCAGGCGGATTCAGTATCAGGAGGTGGTGTTGATGGTGATGGTAATCAAATACCATTGCTTAGAAACATACTAGGTGGACTTGCTTCAAGTAGTGTGCCTTTTGGTTCCGCTGTTGCTAATGTATTGAATAGTGGTCTTAAAGTTGATGTATTTATTCAGGCTCTTGAGGAGCGCGGCTTAGCCAGACGTCTTGCAGAACCAAATCTTATTACATTATCAGGTCAGAATGCCAGTTTCCTTGCTGGTGGAGAGTTCCCATTTCCTGTTGATAGCGGTGATGATAAAATTACTGTAGAATTTAAGAAATTTGGTATTGGATTGAATTTCACGCCTACAGTTCTAGCCAATGGATTGATTAATCTTAAAATTCTACCAGAAGTCAGTGAGCTTGATCTATCGAATACAGTACGCGTAGGCAGTGCTGAAATTCCGAGTTTGGTTGTTCGTCGTGCTGAAACTACTATTGAGTTGCGAGATGGGCAAAGCTTTGCAGTTGCTGGCCTTCTTCAGTCAAATCACAGTAAAGCTCAAAGACAACTTCCTTGGATTGGTTCGGTTCCAGTTCTTGGGACACTTTTTAGAAGTGCGGCTTATCAAAAAGATGAAACTGATCTTGTTATTATTGTTACTCCCCGTTTGGTGAAACCAAAGGCTCCTGGTGAACGTTTGATTACACCGTTAGATCGCAGAGTTGCCAGTAATGATGGTGAGTTTTTCCTAAATGGTATTCAAGAAGTGCCGGCTAAAAGACCTAACCCTAGTCAGGGACATATTTTAGAACTAGAAAATGGACCAAAAATTGGTGGCGGAGCTAAAGGGGCTTACGATGACTATAAGTTTAAATAAAACTCTCTTTGTTAGTATTTTTGTAGCTTCAGCTGTTTTTCTATCAGGCTGTAATGAAGAAAGATATTTGGCAAGAAAAGACAGTATTACTGCAAATCTTGGTGAGGCTGTTAATACAAATAAAGCAACGCATACTGTTAACCCGTGGCCAAAAGGTGTTAGAAACACTGACTTAAAACATGATGGTACAGTTGGGGCTAAGTCTGTTGGCAGATATCAGGCTGATAAAGTTAAAGGATTCACTAATGATAATGGTGACTCTGCAAATAAAGGGTCTATTAACAGTAATCCGCAAGGCGAAATTACACAGTAATCGATTTAGTATTGCTCTCACGTGTCTACACAGGAGAGCAATATTTTACATTTTTGAGAATAAATGGACATCACAATGTATTCAAAACAGGGAACTGGTTCTGATCAGATGACAAGTATTACACTTGTTACTACCGATCAAAATCTTCAGGATAGTGTCAGAGCTATTTTTGATCCTGTTGCTGGATTTGATCTTAATGTTGTTCATGGTAAAATTCTTACTCAAAAAACATATCTCAAGAAATCGAATACATCATTATTGATTATTGAAATAAATCAGGAAGCTCAATTAGATCTTAATGCTCTTGAGGCACTGACTGTTGAGGGGTGGACCAAAGCCCCAATAATCGTTGTATCAGATGGTTTAGATACTGATACGGTGCGGAAGCTTTTGCATTTAGGAGTTGAGGATTGGTTACCAAAATCATCTGTTAAACTAGACCTAATGCATGCTTGTCAAAAAGCTATCAAAGACAAGCCTGTGGTCTCGTCTGGTGCTCGTTCAACCTGTTATACTTTTTTGCCAACAGTTGGTGGTGTTGGTAACACGGTTTTGTCTATAGAAACTGCATTCATACTAGCTGAGAAGAGTTTTAAAGAAGATAGTAGGACATGTATTGTTGATTTGAATTTTCAAACTGGTTCCGTGTCTGATTATCTTGATATAAAGCCTGGACTAGAAATTGATGAAATAATCGCAAATCCTAGTCGATTAGATGAACAGCTTCTGGAAGTCATGCTTGCTACTCACAGTTCAGGTGTATCTGTGCTTGGCGCACCAAGGTCTCCTACAGAATTTAAACCAGTTAATACAGAATTTGTCGAAAATATTCTCGGCCTTGTTTCAGATATGTTTGATAATTTTGTTATTGACCTTCCTGGTATCTGGTTTCCATGGATGGATAGCGTTATGCATGGTGCTGATAAAATGTTTGTTGTGACTGAATTTACAGTACCGGCCTTACAACATGCAAAATCTTTGATGGATAGTATTAAAGAGAAAAAACTGAGTAATTTAGAAACAAATATCATCGTGAACAAACACAGGCAGCAGTTAATAGGATCTGGTTTGGTTAAACAAGATGCCTTTGATGTGCTTGGATATGATGATATCTACTTTGTTTCTGAAGATAGACGCTTGGTTGAGGAAGCTATTAATCGCGGTGAAGCATTATCGCAATTAAAAAAATCCAATAGAGTTACAAAAGAATTGTCCAAAGCCTTAGGGCTTTGAGTTTGAATAGTTGTTGGGTTTGATTTTATTTAATTTAACTTATGAATGAATATACTATGCTTAATCGGTTTAAACGCGTTAACAGTAATGAAAATTTGGTCCATGTTGAGAGGCAACAATCGAATGTTGCTGATTCTGGCGATGATATTGTACGTGAAACTGATTATGAGAATAATGAACTTCTAAAGCCTAAGTTTATTGATGCCAAGGTTCGTTTGCATCGAAAACTCATTGATGAGCTTAATCTCTCAGCCATTGAAAAACTCTCCAAAGAAGAGCTGCACAAGCAAATATTTGATATCGTTACTAATTACATTCTTTCTGAGAAGCTTGCTTTGAATTCAAATGAACTCGTCGAGTTTGTTGATGAGATTATTGATGAATTAGTAGGTCTTGGGCCCATTGAGCCTCTTCTAAAAGATCCAACGGTAACAGATATTTTGATCAATACACACAAGGCTGTTTATGTCGAAAGAAATGGAGTTCTTGAAGCAGTTCCTGCTGGGTTTAAAGATGAATCTCATGTTCTTCGTATTGTAAATAAGATTGTGGGTGCTGTTGGGCGTCGCGTAGATGAATCTCAGCCAATGGTTGATGCTAGACTACAAGATGGTTCAAGGATTAACGTTGCTATTCGCCCTATATCAGTTGATGGGCCATTGGTGTCTATCCGTAAATTTCCCAAAAGACCCTATGATATGGGACGACTTGTTGGGAATGAAACTTTACGTCCCCAGATGGCTGATATGTTACAAGGGTCAGTTCGTGGTCGCATAACTATGCTGATATCCGGTGGTACTGGTTCTGGTAAAACTACTTTCCTTAATGCACTGTCTAATTTTATTTCTGATAAAGAGAGACTGATTACAATTGAGGATGCTGCTGAGCTTCAGTTGCAACAACCACATGTCGGAAGGTTGGAGACACGTCCTCCTAACTTAGAAGGTAAGGGGGAAATCCGCCAACGTGAATTGGTTAAGAATGCTCTTCGTATGCGACCTGACCGTATTATTGTCGGTGAGGTGCGTGGTGAAGAAGCTTTTGACATGATGCAGGCCATGACAACTGGTCATGAAGGTTCAATGGCAACAATTCACGCTAACAGTCCACGAGATGCGATTTCTCGTTTGGAACAGATGGTCGGTATGGCAGGGCTGTCTATGACTGAGAATAGTATACGCAATCATATCGCTTCAGCAATTCAGGTTGTTATTCAATTGCAAAGATTTAGTGATGGTAAAAGACGTATCGTAAATATTTCTGAAATAACTGGCATGGAAGGTCATGTTGTTCAGATGCAAGAAATTTACAAATTCATTCCAACACATACAGGGCCTGATGGACGTATCTATGGTGAATTTAGAGCAACAGGAATGCGACCAACCTATAT
The DNA here is from genome assembly GCA_965263345.1 of Methyloligellaceae bacterium. Classification (GTDB taxonomy): domain Bacteria; phylum Pseudomonadota; class Alphaproteobacteria; order Rhizobiales; family CBDHHC01; genus CBDHHC01. The sequence goes on along the minus strand of CBDHHC010000024.1, from coordinate 692,081 downwards.
AGATGCTCTAGATACTATCGGGGTGAATGTTGGTCAAGATGCTTTTGTTCCAGGGCAAGCGTTATAGTTATGAAACAGGTATTTTTCTCAGACACGTCTATTTTTGCTTTGTTTGTATTTATTGCTACATTTTTAGCATTAACTCTTTTGTTTTTGCATATATTTAGGCAATCAGTTTATAGGCAGAGAATATCAAAGCGTCTTATTCCAGAAGATCGACTTGATAGAAGTCTTGAAAGGCTCGCTGAGCTTCGCCGTAGACGAAGCTTAACAGCAGAAGGCGATTATTCGTTACCCATCATTTGGTTAAATAAACTCATTTTGCAATCAGGTGTTAGTTGGGGTATTGGTACGATTTTTTTTGGTGCTATATCAATCTTTTCAATTGTACTCTTCCTGGGAACATTTCTGAGTTATAATTGGTATTTATCGTGTTTTGCTGCTGTGTTAATGGGCATAGCTATACCTTATTTCGCTCTAAGGTTTCATCGCACAAGTCGTTTGAGAAACTTTGAAGAGCAGCTTCCTGATGCTATTGATGTCTTGGTTCGTTGTCTCAAAGCTGGTCATCCAGTTCCTATGGCTTTGCACATGGTTTCGCGTGAGATGCCAGAACCTATAGGTGGCGAATTTAAAATTACCTCTGATGAACTTACCTATGGATTGGACCTTGAAACAGCGATGTCTAACTTGAGAACACGTGTCGGACAAGATGACCTTTCTCTGGTTGTTGTAGCTGTATCGATGCAAACTAAGACAGGTGGAAATTTATCAGAAATTCTTACTGGGTTGTCCGCGGTTGTCCGGAATAGGTTTAAGCTGCGCAGAAAAGTAAAAGCCCTTTCCGCTGAAGGTCGTTTTTCCGCAATATTCTTAACATTTCTCCCATTGGTATTGTTCCTCGTTATTTCTTACGTGTCACCAAATTTTTATGGAGAGGTGTGGAATAATCCAATCGTCCAACCGATACTGGCTGCGTGTGTTTTATGGATGTTGTTTGGAAACTATATAATGTATAGAATGGTGAATTTTAGTATCTGATGGCTTATTTAGAAGAACAATTAGAGCTTTGGTTTATTTACATTGAAGCAAATCTGGAAATTATAATTTCTGGGCTTGTTTTTATGTGCGTTTTCTTATTGATATTCGCTGTCATTCAACATTTTAGTTTTCGTATTAAGATAAGGCAAAGAACAAACAGGCTTGCTCTTGATCCTCTTCTACAGTCTCACGTATCTCAGGCTCAACACAACAGCACTTCTTTATCTCATCAGAAACTATCACAAGATGCCGAAATTTTATTCTCTGTTGAGCATGATTTATCTAAAATTGGGGATCAAAAAGTCTCCAATATAAGGCATGAATTGATCAAAGCCGGTTTCTTTAGTTTGTCCGCTGTTTATTGGTTTTATGCTATTTGTATTATGCTAGCTTTATCGATGAGCATAGGATTTCTTTATGCTTCTTCTTTTTCAGAAACACTATCTCCTATTTTGAAGTTTGCGATATGTATTTGTCTTATACTACTCGCATTCATCTTGCCGAAGATTTATCTTGATAGAAGACAAGTTTATTTAAAACAAGAATGTTGGCGTGGGTTTCCTGATTTTATGGATTTGATGGTGGTTTCAGCCGAGGCAGGTATTACGCCAAGAGCATCAATTGAACGTATTAGCCGTGAACTTGCGCATAGCTATCCTTATTTAGGAGCAAATCTATTTTATATTGGTTTGGAACTCCAAGCTGGCAAGCCATTGTATGAAGCAATTGAGAACTTTGCACGACGTGTTGGGTTTGAAGAAATTCTGAGTTTAGGGTCTTTATTGCAACAAACCGAAGAATTAGGAACCAGTTTGACGAATGCATTACGCATTTATAGTGATGAAATGCGAGATAAAAGAGTTGCTTATGCAGAAGAAAAAGCCCATGCGCTACCTGCTAAGCTTGTATTACCATTAGGATTATTTGTTTTTCCTGTGATTTTAGTGGTCGTTATGTTACCAGTTGCAATTAAGATAAGTAAAGCTTTGTAACTAGTTGATGAGTATGTTAAATTAGAGTTAAGAGTTATTGTTCGAAAAATAGAATTTAGGGGGAACAATCGATGACTGGCCTACGTATATTGTTTATTCTAGCGCTTGTGCCATTGATCGCAGCGTGTGATAAAAACCAGATTAACGGTGAATTGACCGCTTATTCAGACAAATTGCCTAATTGGATTCAAAAATCTGGCCATGAAAAGCCAAGTGAAAAAGCAAAAATTGCATTTCGTAATGGTGATTATGGTAATGCTGAGAAATATTACCGTGCTGCAGTTGAAGAAGATCCAAAAGATGCAAGTTCATGGTTAGGTCTTGCTGCGACATATGACAGACTGAAACGATTTGATAATGCGAATAGATCTTATGATATCGTGATTAAGCTTGTTGGGTTTACGCCAACTGTATTGAATAATCTTGGATATCATTATTTGCTGCGTGGTGAAACAGATAATGCCCGTAAAACTTTAGAGGCTGCTCTGAAAAAAGATCCAGGTAATAAGATGATTATCAATAATCTGAATGTCTTAAAAAAAGCTAAAGAAGGTAAAGGTGCATAAGACGCCTTTTTCTGACCAGTTTCATTAAAAACTGGTCTTCTATCCGAGGTTGGCTGGGATAATTAATAAAGCAGCCAACCCTATTGGGATCCCATAAGGCATAGCTCCTTTCTTTGCAAAACTTGCTATGCGTCTGAAGGTTTTATTTTTTATTTCTGAGAGTTCTTTGGATTTTAAAAAATATTTCATTATTATGAGTGTAAGAGCCAATATCCCACCTAAAAATGCAACGGATAAAAGAAGTGCTGCGAGTAAATGTGGTGGTGTCCAGAGTGTTATAGCTGAAAGTATTTTCACATCTCCTGCCCCAAACATATTAATAACAAAGAGTATGAAAGTTACTCCAAAGACAATAGCTGCATAGGTTATTTGATCGCTTAATCTGATCGTTTCCCAATATATAATAGCATAGGGGATGAAGCCAATGAGAAGAGCTATGGACACCCAATTTGGTATGCGTAAATTGCGAAAATCACTTATCATGGAATAAGTGATGCAACTGATGAAAAACAGTTGGAAAGCTATTAGAAGTAATGTGTCCATATTCTATTTTTTAAAGACTATTTCTTATAAGTAAAACGCTTTATTTGGATAGTCTTAATTTATTAATTTCTTGTGCAATGTCAGCGAAAGCCGTTTGCAACTCATCAGTTGTACTAGGTGTAAAGAAATGGTTTGTTGTACTGGTTGCACATTGTTCCATTGTAAGTTCTGCTTGCGTTTTATTATTTGGATCAGTTGAAGTTGGGCCATAAAATATTGCATAAACAGTTATGCCAGCTGCTTTCATATTAGCGCAAAGACTATCTGCTTGTGTATCTGAGTTTCCATTTGGTGAGTTTGATCCAAGGGTGAAGCTGTCAATTCCCCCTGTATAATCAATGTTATACTGGCCGTCTGTCATTAGAACAGCTATTTTTGTGAGATTGGGTGTATTGTAAGGTTGAGGTTGGTTGTCAGCTGGCCAAATGCTTGCCCAATTTGGTGAAAGTGTATACCAAGCCCATGCGGTTCCTAAATGTCCTGCTGTCCATCCGCCAGTTGTTAAACTGTTAATTCGATCAGTTAGAAATGTTGAGTTATCTGTAAGTGGTACAACGCTGGAGTTATCATTTGGTCCTTCTTCACAATCACCTATACTGGCTAAGTAATCTGTTAAATCCAGAAATTGTTGTTCACTTAGGCGGTTTTCAAGAGCTGAGTCGGGTAGGTTGGCAATATCCTGGATTGTTGGATTGGCGTTATTATTTAAAGGTGTTATGATTGTTTCGATTTGTTCTGTTTGACTTCCAGGTCCTGTTGTCAGTGGTATGTATACAGGATCTAATTTACGTCCTTGTGAGTCAGGTGCAGCATCATTAAAATTTGCTGCACCAACACGCTCTGAAACGCAATTATTGGCATATCGAAAATAAGCATTATTATTTTGTATTTTTTTAACTCTTGCAGACGCTTTCCTAACACTCCCCACAATACCTTGCACATTTACATTTTCAGAGTATGGCACAAGAGCAATTCTTACTTTCTTTAATCCGTTATTTGAACTTTGTGCACTGCCATTAGGTAATAAGGTCGTAACAAATGAGCTGGCAGCAGTTTTTAAGCTTGCTAAATCACCTGACATTGATCCAGTTATATCAAGCATTAATGCTGTTTCTACGAATTCGTCTTGTCTTACAGCCCTGGTTAATGTAGGAACCGTCAGAGTTCTGTCGTCTTTTTCAATACTTCCGCCTGAAGAGCTTGATGCAAATTGAAAGGGGCTTACACTTGTGAATGGTTCTGTGCGCATTGCTACAGAAGCTCTTAGGGCATAATCTCCATTTGTTAAATTTCCTCTTAAAATCCCCACAATTGGAGACCAGCGATAAAATACTGTTACAATTGCTACACTATCACCATTGATGTTCTGATAGGTGCTGTTATTGTTGTCATTTGATTGGTCTTCATCATCTGACAACGGATTAAAACCTGTATCAATTGTACTAAAACCACCATTTAAAGGGCGAATATCGACGGTAAGAGCTGATTGGCAATTTGATATATTTAGCATTACCGATTTACTGCATATATATTGTTTGAACGTATTTTCATCTGGTTGTTGCCCTGTTAGAACAAGACGTGCAGCATCATTGGTCGCATTTTCAAGTTCAAGATTGGCCCAGTATAGCATTCCGACTTGTAGTGTTCCAAAGACAACGAGAAGATAAGGTAAAGCTGCAATTGCAAATTCAGGCATCATTGCGCCAGTCGTGTCATTAAAAAATTTATGAAACTTCCCTAAAAACTTGGTATAAAATAACTTTTTGATTTTCTGCATACCCAAACCATTAAATTTCAAAAATTGTATCTTTATCTTAATTTTGCGTTGATTCAGAGGTTATTTTTAAACTGTTTATAATATAATTCAATATCCAATATTTTATCTTTATTATATACATTTATCTCTTTATATTGATCCATAATATGAGATATTTTTGCAACTTTTTTTATGAAGATTGTATGATTAGAACTCGGGTGGGATGATGTTTAAATCATTGAAACATAAGATCTTGAATTTCCATAAAGATTCTAGGGCAGCGATTTTGGTTCTTACAGTTTTTGTAGTTGTTCCTATTATCATAACGATTGCTGTTGCTGTTGATTTTAGTCGTTGGCAATTGGCTAAGAGAACATTGCAGAACGGTATTGATGCAGCTGCAATTGCTATTGCCAAACAACCAGATTTTACTCAAATGTCGCAAGAAAATGCTGAGGCTATCGCCCGAGAATATATCAGTTTTTATTTAAGAGATGCATCTGTTTTAACAAATGATAATAAAGAGTCCCTTACAGTTAATGTAACGCTTACACCAAATGAAGGTAGTGTTCAGGTTAATGCTGGGATTGATCTTGATAAAACACTGTTATTGTTCAATAATCGTATTAACAACTGATAAGAAATAAACTTATGAAAATACACATTATAAAATATCTCAAAAAGTTTAGAGACTCAGAGAATGGAATTTCTCTAATCTCTTTAGCTCTTGTCTTTATTTTCGTATTTTTGCCCTTGCTTATTGGTGTCGTTGAAATTTCGGATGGCTTTACACTTAAACGTCGTGTTAAGGCTGCAGCTTATTCAATTTCTGGTATTATTGCAAAAACGTCAGATGTCACACAGACTGATGTTTCGGATATGTATCATGTTGTACGTTCTTTATTAGAACCTTATTTTAGTAATGCTACTGTGGTGCCTACTATTGTTCTGAGAAGAGTTACCAGAGATAATAATAATGCTTTGTCTCAGGATTTTAGTTGTAATATTACATCGTCTGGTGCCAATTGTACTGCTGGTGGTGATGCTTCAGATATTAACATTACTTTTTTTACTACTGCAGAAACAGGTCAGGTTTCTGATAACCCTATTTCGAACCCTTGTTTTATCGTTGGTTTTGTTCAATATAGGTATACTTCAATATTCGGAGTTTATTCACAAAATACACCATTAAATCATACAGCAATTGTACCTGGTCGTACTTGTGCTGATACAGATGGTCTTGTGAGTAACAATGATAGTGATGGCGGTGGCGGTAATACTGGAAATAGTGGTGGCGATGATGACAATGATGACGGCGATGAAGGCAATGGTGACGATTGAAACCTGGCTTCTTTCAGTCATATCTGAGATACAACAAAAAGTTGTTTAGTTAAAATTCCATACACATAATGAGAAGCATATTGCAGGAAAGTAGACTTGCCAGGGATTTTTGTTATTTTTTATGATCATCAAGATCCAATGAAAGAAAATCCGCGTACATATGTTATAAAAAATAAACACAGGTGGATTAAATGGTTTCAGCTTCTTGTGCTTCGCAAAAAAATGAGAATTTGAAGCATAAAAAAATTGCGGTCATTGGTGCTGGGATATCTGGTTTAGGCGCTGCATATCTTCTATCAGATAAGTATAAAGTAACGTTATTTGAATCTGAGAAACGTCTCGGTGGGCATGCTCGGACTTTATTTGCAGGACGAGGCCGCCAGGTTCCTGTTGATACTGGTTTTATTGTATTTAACTATCGTAATTACCCTCATTTGACAGGACTATTTGAACTTTTAAATGTTCCTGTTAAAAAAAGCGATATGTCTTTTGCTGCGAGTATAAATGATGGACGTATAGAATATGGTTTGCAGACTTTAAGAGCTATTTTTGCACAGAAACGAAATATGTTACATCCAAACTTTTTGATGATGTTACGAGATATTTTTCGTTTTAACAATCTTGCCTTGACAACAGCAAATGGTGCCAACCTCACAACGGGTGAGTTGTTAGATAAATTGAATATGAGAGATTGGTTTCGGAATTATTTTCTTTTACCAATTTCGGGCGCTATTTGGAGTACAGCTCCAAAAGATATGTTATCCTTCCCAGCTAAAACTTTTACGCGATTTTTTGATAATCATGGGTTGCTGACCATTAACGACCAACCTCAATGGTGGACTGTCGACGGTGGTTCCAGAGAATATGTTATGCGTATAGAGCAGGCAATGCTTGCTAAAGGGGTGGATATTCGATTAGGTGCAGAAGTTATTTCTGTTATTCGAGAAAACAAGAAAGTTAGTGTTTATATCAAAGGTTGTGAATTAGAAGAATTTGATGAAGTTGTTTTTGGTTGTCATTCTGATCAAGCTTTGGCTATGCTCGCTCACCCACATGAAGAAGAACAACAAATTTTAGGTGCTCTGAAATACAAAGCTAATAAAGCTTATTTGCATGATGATGCGAGCTATATGCCTAAGCGAAAATCCTGCTGGGCAAGTTGGGTATACAAAGGACATTCAAAGCATGTAGAATATGCTATTCCTTTAACTTATTGGATGAATAGATTACAATCAATTCCCAATGACGTTCCTTTATTTGTAACACTTAATCCCATAGAGGAAATAGAAGAAAAATATATATTTGATGAGACTGTTTTTTATCATCCGCAATTTGATCAGTTAGCAATTGAAGCCCAGGGTAAACTTCCTTCTCTTCAAGGTAAGCGTTCGACATGGTATTGTGGCGCCTATACCCGGTATGGGTTCCATGAGGATGGTCTGTTGAGTGCTGTGAATGTTGCAAAGAGCATGGGTATACAAATTCCATGGGAGTAGAACTATCAAATCGCTCGCCAAAGATTGTTAGGTCAGTGACATATCACGGACGTTATGGAGAGATTAAAAATAAGTTTAAATATAATTTAGACTGTATTTTGCTACCAATATCCGAAAAGTGTATCACTGAAACCAGATTGTTTTCTAGAAATAAAAATAATATTATATGTCTTAAAGACAAAGACTATGGGGCTGGCGGCACAAATGCTTATAATTGGCTTAGCGGGATTGCCAAAGACTATAATATAGATATCTCAGATTGCACCATATGGTTATTCACACAGCCACGGGTTTTGGGTTATGCTTTTAATCCAGTTAGCTTTTGGTTTTTTGTAAATAAAAAAGATAATCTTATTGCTGTCATTGCGGAAGTTAATAATACTTTTGGCGATAAACATAGTTATATCTGTTTTCATGATGACTTTAGACCGATTGCAAAAGATGATAGATTGCAGTCAAGAAAAGTTTTTCATGTTTCTCCTTTTCAGGAAATAGAAGGTCAATATACCTTCAGGTTTTATTTTTCGTATAATCGCATCGGTGTATGGATTGATTATAGGCGAGGAGAGCATGATGGGTTATATGCTAGCATAACAGGGCAATGTGAAATAATGTCAGATTGGTCGCTTTTGAGGATGTTTCTACGTTATCCAATAGGCTCACTTCGGGTTTTTGCATTGATACACTGGCAAGCTTTAAAACTAGCATTTAAGGGCGCGAAGTATCGTGATAGGACAGAGCCGCCTGTAGAGGAAATATCTCGATGAGTCTAACATATCCAAAAATCGCTAATTATTTTTTCGAGACTTGTGAGAAAATAAAAGTGGGGACCTTTCATATTACAGATCCTTATGGCAAAGTCCATCAATTTGGATCAGGACAACCTGAAGCGGATATTCATATACGTGACTGGGGAGTATTAACATCTTTAGCTGCTCGTGGAGATATTGGTTTAGGCGAAACATATATTGCAGGTTTGTGGGACAGCACGAGTATTGAGAATATTGTGAAGGTTGCATTTCTCAACAGAGATATTTTTGATAGCGAAATTAATGGGTCATTTTTAAATAAATTTATTCTTGTTTTTATGGATCGTTTTTTGCGCAGGAATAACCGTAAAGGCAGTCGTAAAAATATTCAGGCACATTATGACGTGAGTAATGATTTTTATAAATTGTGGCTGGATGATACGATGACATATTCCAGTGCGTTATATTCAGATAAAACGGATAATTTGGTTGATGCTCAAAATAAAAAATACGATCGTTTGCTCAATACCATCAAAAATTGTGGAGAGAATATCTTAGAGATAGGTTGTGGTTGGGGTGGTTTCGCTGAGCGAGCAGCAAAAGAAGGACGTCATGTTACAGGGCTGACTATATCTCAAGCACAGTTAGAATATGCACAAAATAGGTTGGGCAACCAAGCCGATATTGTTCTAAGAGATTATAGAGAAGTCAAAGGCAAGTTTGATGCAATTGTTTCTATTGAAATGATCGAAGCCGTTGGAGAACGCTATTGGCCAAAATATTTTTCAGCTATCAAGTCGTCACTTGCTGATTATGGAAGAGCATCAATACAAGCTATTATTGTAGAAGATGACCATTTCCCAGACTATCGAAAACGTTCTGATTTTATTCGTCATTATACTTTTCCTGGTGGAATGTTGATTTCTCCCGGGAAAATAAATGAACTTGCAAAAGGTTCTGGTTTAGAGGCAGAGAATTTATTTCGTTTTGGACAGGACTATGCACGTACTTTGAGAGAATGGCTGGGCCGGTTTCATTCCGCTAAAGAAGATATTTTTAAATTAGGATTTACAGAAAGTTTTTTCAGGAGTTGGCAGTTTTATTTAGAGATCTGTGCCGCTTCTTTTGCCGTATCTAGAACAGATGTGATTCATATTGAGCTACGTCATACCTAACCCTTAACAAATAAACAAGTGGGGCTTGACAGTGTTATTTCGCTATGCAGCTTTTGGAGCAATTTTAGCTTTTGCTGGCCCTCCGATTTATATTCACGTTCCTAAACTTTATACCGACTTACATGGGATTGATGTTGGAACACTTGGAGTGATTTTGCTTTTACTTCGTTCAGTTGACTTTATCCAGGATCCCTTGCTTGGTTATATCATTGGGAGATCTGATAAGTCACAAAGATTTGTTATCTCAATAGGTTTGGGAGCTTTACTAGCTATTGGTATGTTACTTCTCTTTATTCCTTCAATACCAATTTCTGTTCATTTGTGGTTAGCGTTAAGCCTTGTGATTGTGTTTACAGGATTTAGCGGATTTCAAATACTTTATTACAGTACAGGTGTTGGACTTGCCCGGGATGATCATTCTCATGAGATTGTTGCTTCATGGAGAGAAGCAGGTATCCTTGTTGGGATTTGTGCTGCCTGTGTTGCCCCAATAATGCTCTCAGAATATTATGGCCTCGGCAATGGTTACTTTTTATACTCAGTTCTATTTTGTGTTTTATTATTTATTGCCCTTTGGGGCCTGCGGTATGTTTGGGAAATTGGTTACACAACCTCTATTAATGGTACTTCGTTCTTTAGTTTATTGAAAGATAAAATTTTATCACGTTTATTTGTGATTGGTTTTTTCAATACATTACCCGTTGGAATTACTGCAACTCTCTTCCTTTTTTATGTCGAAGACCGCTTAGAGGCCCCAACTCATGCGGGTATTATGTTGCTGTTATTTTTCTTATGTGCTGCAGTTGCAGCACCATTTTGGGGAAGAGTTGCCCAAATATTTGGAATAAAACAAACAATGATTTTGGGTATGTTGTTATCTATTCTGGCTTTTAGCATTGCTTGGGGTTTAGGTCCAGGTGACTATCTTATTTTTTATATTGTTTGTGCAGTCTCTGGAGCTGCGCTGGGTGCTGATATGACTCTACTCCCTGCTATGATTTCGAAACGTCTAGAGTACATTGGTAAAGGGGCGGAGCAAACTTTTGGCATCTGGGGATTTGTCAATAAATCAACCTTAGCAATTGCGGCCGGTGTTGTGTTGCCAGCATTGAGTTTTTCAGGTTTTGTTTCAAATAGCGAAAATTCAAATGAAGCACTATCTGCTCTTAGTTTTTACTATGCCGCTCTTCCGTGTCTTTTAAAACTGTTTGCTGTTTTTACTTTATTGGTGACAACAGTTGAGGATGAAATGTGATGAAATTTGTTATCTGTATCTTATTAGGTGCTATTTTGTGTTTTGGAGGTCTTTATTTATTGAGATCATTATGGAGTTTTAGTGCTCAAAATATAGATATTTATGCTAGCGAAAAACCAATATTTGATATTCGGGAAGCTCTCAAAGGGCAATTTATAGCTGAGGGTGTTATTTATGATTATACTGGCAATGTGAACATCCGCTTTCATGCAAAAATGAACGGTCAATTTTCTGATCGTGACGGCACCTTAGATGAGAGCTTCACATACAGTGATGGTTTTGTTGATCAGAGAAATTGGAAAATCAAATTTGAGCAAGATGGTTCTTTTACTGCAACTGCACCTGATGTAATAGGCACGGCTACTGGGCAACAAAAAGGTAATGCCGTGGTTATGCGTTATAAATTACGTTTAGCAGAACGTGCTGGGGGACATGTTCTTGATGTCACAGATTGGATGTATTTATTAGATAGTGGTGTTGTTATCAATCGTTCTGAAATGAGGAAATTCGGGATTAAGGTTGCTGAATTGGTAGGAGCTTTTTATAAAGATAAGGATGGATTAAAACCTTAACCAATACGTGCATAAGCTTGAGCAACTTCAGATGCTGTTGGTTGGCCAGATTGGTCGGGTGGTAATGATGAGCTTAGATCATCTATTGTTTTTTGTAAGTTGAATACCCTGATTGATTCCCGGGCGTTTAAAACAATTTTTGCACCAGCATAATTATTTACTTGTTCAACTAATCGATCATATTCAGCTTTTTCAGTAACTGACAAGCTTTGAATTGTACGGGGAGGTGCTAGGTCGCTAATCTGCTTGCTGACATTTTGCAATCGGGCTCTTGTAATTCCTGAAGTATCCCCGTTATTTATCAGCTCAGTTACATTCTCTTTATATTTTTCTAAAGTTTCAAGACGTCTTGCTCTTGGCGGGTCTAGTTTTGCAGCTAGCAGTTCGTCAATTTGTTCTCTAAACCCCTCTAATGTGCTATCAGATTCAACATTTGCGGAAGGTTTGCCAATTATCACATCAGCTTCTAAAAACAGCTCGCTTCTTGTTTGGATTTCATCTTGACGTATTGTGCCGTCACTGGCTTTACGGTCTAAAACTTGGATTTCTTCTTGGATTTTACTGAGGCGTTGATTTTCTGCCAGGGTTAATCTTGGTTTATAACCACGAATTGTATTGATTTCTGCTTTTGCAGCATCAATTGCAACTTTTGCAGACTGCTGGGCTGGCTGAGCGGGAGTGCTGAGGCCAATAGAGAAAATAGCTGAGGAGCCAACTCCGCCAAACAGATCTGATGCTGTTGCAACCATCTTTGTGTCTATTTACATTAATCCATATTTCTCAATCATTGAAACATGAATTGGTTTAAATATTATTAAAATAGCTCAAATGAGAAATTGATGTGTAACGGCTTTATGGCTGTAGATAAAAAGTCTTGTTTTTCATCAACTTGTTATACTTTTCATCTCATTGTTATGACTCTAAGGGATAAAGGCAGTTTATTATGTTTTTTATTTTATCTAAAACGATATGGTTTTTAATACAACCTACCAGTTTTTTAATTTTTATAGGTGTTGTGGGGATATTTCTACTTTGGACGAAGTGGGCATATATTGGTAAGATTGTTGTCACCGCATGTGTTTTGGGTTTACTTATCTTAGGTTTAAGCCCAATTAGTAATGTCATGCTATTACCTTTGGAAGAGCGTTTTTCTCGGCCTGATCTTTCACAAATGCCAGAACACATTGACGGTATTATTGTATTGGGTGGGGCTTCAGATACCACTGTTTTAAAGGCAAGGAAAATTCTTGCTTTAAATGAAGCGGGAGAGAGGTTTTCTGAGACTGTTCTGCTTGCAAAGCGCTTTCCGAATGCAAAGATCATTTTTACAGGTGGCACTGTAGCTATTTGGGATAAAGCAATTCCTGAGGCTGCTAGTGCCGGCTATTTTTTTAGAGAGATCGGCATTAATCCAAACCGTATTATACTGGAAAGTAAGTCTAGGAATACGATAGAAAATGCTCTTTTTACCAAAGAAATCATTAAACCAAAATCTGGGCAGAAGTGGTTATTGGTGACTTCTGCTTTTCATATGACCCGGGCGGTTGGTTGTTTTCGTCAAGTGGGAATTTCAGTAATCCCTTGGCCCGTTGATTACAGAACGCGTGGTGATGAAGATTATACAAGTTTCTTTTTCGTTCTGTCCGATGGATTAAGACAAGCTGACCTGGCTTCAAAAGAGTGGGTAGGGCTATTAGCCTATTGGCTGACCGGGAAAATCCCTGATCTTTTTCCTGCTCCTTAAGCTAACAGTTAACTCAACAGGTTTTTGATTATTTGATCCAGACTTCAACGCGTCTATTCTTATGACGCCCATACTTGGACTGGTTGCAGTTGACAGGCATCAGTTCTCCATATGCGCGTATATTCAAAGCATCTGGAGAGATTTTGCCTCCAGACTCTGCTACAAGAGCGACCTTTACACTGTTTGCACGATTTAGTGATAAAATAATATTTTGTTCAGATGACCCTTGGGAGTCTGCAAAACCAACTAAAAATATTTTTTTACCTCTAAATTTATTGTTTTTGATAAGCCTTGTTAATCTATTCACATCTGCCAAAGATTTATTATCTAAAAACACAGATGATGGTCTGAAACGAAATGTCATTGATAAACGGTTCGCATCCTTGAACTCCTGAGAATATTGTTTGATCATATTTATGTTTATGTCATGATGTTGAGAAGATAGAGCAAGGGCTAGCCGATCAGCTTGTTGTCTAAATGGTAGAGCTTCTATCGTGTGATCTATAAAACCTGCTTTTACTACGGCATTCTGCGCAAGATCTGATAAAGCATATTTTAGAATTTTTTTTGCTTTTCTAGATTTAAGTTTTTTGGAAGTGTAGAGATATAGTCTTCGTGCTAGCGGGTATTCTTCTGTCTTAATATTGAATTGGGTCGGTGGAATGAATATCCCGCATGAACTGGATATTGCTATCGCTTTTGCATTTCTGCGATAAGCAATACCATTAAAGCCAATTGCATTTGGATCTCTTGCAACTTTGTCTGACAAATCAGCTTCCGATTTTAGAAAAGTTACCTTTTTTGAAAGACTATTGTTATATGGTTTTAGAATGTAAGATTTAAATGACTCAAAGGTTCCAGTGTTCTTATTTTTTGAATATATTTTTATTTTACCAGCACGGCCTCCTACTTGTTTCCAATTCGTAATTTTGCCCGAGAATATTTTAGAAATCTGTTCAATGGACAGCGCATTAATTGGATTTTGAGGAGACAATAAAACCAATATTCCGTCAAGTGCCAGGACATGCTCCCTGCCTGGATAATTCATTCCGATCATGCCAGCTTTTGCCATGCTTGCTAATTCACGTTTATTTATTGGCCTTGATGACATCCCAATATCTGTCTGGCCATTCATCAAAGCTTTAAATGAGTTTTCAGAGCTATGAGATTGAACGTGTATTGATGCAATTTTTTCATTTTTTATATTGTTTAAATGAAAATCCAGTTCTTGGTTATTTTTACCAATAAGTTTTTTTGTATTTGCTCCAATATTTTGAGCATAAGATTTAATTATTTCTGGTAATAAATTTGATCCAATAAGGTTAGAGCCAGAAAAAATGATATTTTCATGAGGCTCTTGTTTTGTAGAATATCGCATTTGCTTTGCTTGTTTGGGACAATTTTCTGAAATGCATTTAAAGCTATTTGAATTCACTGTCATTTGACCAAAATTTGTTGACTGGACAACATATGTTTTGCCGTCAAAGTTGATTAATTTTCCATGCACGGTCAGTTTTCCATTCTTATGTGCAAGAGTAATGTTTTTGGAGGAACAAGGTGATATTGCTGATATCAAACATATTCCAAAGAGGTAAGAATATTGGATAATGTATTTTAAGTTTTTTATAGTTGGTGGTTTCATATTAAAAAATTTATTGACCGATAATAATATCCGGTACTGCTTGTGAATGGTAATATTTTGCCGTTTTTATTGATAGGCATGGGTTCAGAATTGCCGCAGCATTGTTTTTTTCTAATTTCGAATTTCTTACTAATACTGTGGTTGTATAGTCTAGAGTTGTTGTTTCATTTTTTCCGCATGTTTCTTTATTGTTGTCCCTGTCCTTTTTGTTGTGTTGTAAGGCAAGTTTTATTGCTCCATATTCTTGGTGTGGGGAATTTATGAACGTATAAACTTCAATTTTAGGATCATTGGGTAATAATCTTTGACTGGATGTGCTTAAAAAACCATGTCCTAAACTTTTACTCTTTGATAGGTGGGTTGCCTTTAAATAAGATGAGGGAGATTGTTCCCAGATATGTCCGATTTCCCCTTCACTTGCTCCATATTCGAATGCGTGTAAATCTAAATCTTCTTGACCCTGCCAGATCACAGCCACTTTTGTAAGTTGTTCTAAATCCTTTGTGACGGGCTTTTTTATGAATTCAGTTTTATTGTCTAAAATAATTTTTATTGGAGTGTTATCTCCTGCAAAGCAGTCTAGTATGAACTCAAGTTCTCCAACATCATTAAGATGTCGTTTATAAATCAAATCTGCGTATTGTATTTGAACACTTTTATTAGGGCATGAGGATTTTATATTAATTTTGGTTTGCCCTCCTTCGATTGCGGAGAGCTGTATATTTGGCTTGTTACAATCTCGTTCCAATATGCTTGTTGGCGGGAGAATTTTTTTTGCAGTCGTTTTTATTTTATTGTTAGAAGATTTTTTATTACTCGTTGTTTTATTTTTTTGATTATCAGATTTATTAAATAAGTTTTGCTCTGAATTGTTTTCATTTTTTAATTGGTCTAGAGGTAATGCAGCTGTTGATGAAAAGTAATCTAACGGTTGTGATTTATCTAGAAACTCATTTATCTTTGCATCTATGCCATTTGGGATACTTTGTTTTATGGTTTCATTATTGGTGTTGAACATGAATGCAATAGATGCTCCAGCTAAGGCACCGCACAATGCAATCATAAAAAATACTACAAGCAAAACTTTTTGTGAGAGCTCTTTTTTGGGATTGTTTTTTTTATTTAACCAACGTTTTAAGTTGCGAACATCAAGGTCTTCTTCTTGTTGATTTTGAATAATGTTTTCTGTTGGATCTTTAAATAAGTCAAAGTTTTTTGTATTGACTGGTTTGGCATTGAATTGGTTTTCGAGAGATCTCTGTTTTTCTAATGCGTTTGATGGTTCTAAAGTCTCTGAATTATTATTTTCATTTTCATGTTTTTGAAAAATATCCTCAAATAGTGTATCTGGAATATCATTTATATCTAAAGTTTCTGACCTTTTTATATGTTGTAATAAGTCAGGTTCAACGACATTTTCATTGGAATCTTTTTTGTTTTGACTCTTATTAATGATAGGCGTTTTCTCAGAAGTTTCCTCAAAATCTTGTTGAATTCCTGATAATAATTTCTTTTCAAAATGTTCTGTAATTTTATTATCTGGAAGACTTTCTTGATATGATGGTTTGTTATCGTCAAGTTTTTGAGGGCAATTTAGAATTAAATCAACTATATTTTTATCACCTTGTTGTGATGAGGTCGTTTTATTTTTAGGTGTTTTCTTTTTGCCTGATAGGTCTTTATTTTTATGAAGATCCAGTATGGTGACTTTAGGATTTTCCTTGATAGCAGTAATTTCTTGATTGCTATCGATATCTGCATTTGTTTGTTTTGTACTCACTTTTTACTAGCCTCTATGAAACTCTATACCAAGTTATGTAATATTTTGCCGCTTTATACATTAACCTGGAGTAACTCAGTTTTTATTATATGTTTAGGCTGGTGAATTATCAAGTATAGCTGTGTATATCCAAAGCATATATTGATTGGAAAAACTTTTTACTTGTGTAAAAGCTATTGTTTTGTTCAGGATGGTATCTTGGTTATTACTTTTTTGAATAAGATATAAGTAATCAAAGGGGTATTTGGGTAATTATTTTGAAGATCTTTTTTTCTATAAGCGTATACAGGAGAAAATTCATTTTATGTCTTTTTATGAATGGTTTTGATGATCTATTTCTTGTTATAACAATTCTCAATGAATTGATGACATGAAATTAAATATATGCTCGTGGATAGAACTAGAATTAAGTATTGGAGCATGTCCTTCATCTTCAATGATAACACTTTGCATTTCAGGTGCTCGGGCTCGCATTTGTTCTAAGGTTGTTTGAGATAGGATATCAGAGTTTGCACCCCTAATAACAAGGGTAGGAAACTTACTCAATGCCATAAATTGAGGCCACATTGTAGGTAGGCCCTCTGAGAAATCGATGTCAGAAAGTGATTTGGCTATGTCTACGTCATAAGAGGGGATGGGGGTGCCATCAATTTCCATAAATAACTGCTTTGCTATAATTAACCATTCTTCATTATTTAGGTTTGGAAATTGTTTTTTATTCAGTGATTTCACTATTTGCATTGCATCTTCCCAGTCTTTTGGGGGAGGAATCGCACCTGCATAGCTGCGTATTCTTAGTAATCCTTCTGTTTCTATAATTGGCCCTATATCATTTAAAATTGCAGACTCAATTAATGTTGGTCTCATTGCTGCCATTAGCATCGCAACGATACCGCCACGTGATGTCCCAATAATGGTTGTTTTATGAATGCCTTCTATGGTTGTTAGAGCTAAGACATCGTTCAATTCTGTAAATGGGGAATAGTTTTGCCAGTTTGAGTCATATTCGGAACGGCCACGCCCTCTAAAATCAATACAATATACATTCCTTGGAAATTCAGGATGTTGGCTGAGATAAGTTGCAATATAATGAAAATCCTGCGAGTTACGTGTTAAGCCAGGTAAGCACAAAACAGGGTTATATATCGAAGGTACAATACTCTCATAATGTCTTGCATAAATTCGCAGCCCATCAAAAGAAGAAAATATAATATCTCGCCAGTTGTTTTCCGAATGGATATTGGTCATGTTAATCAAACTTTATATTTCATTATTCTATTTATCTTTTAAAGACCTAGTTAGATCTATATCAAAAGTTTTGATTCTTTGATAGGGGGTCTACAAAACTGATGTTTTTTTAATTCCCTTTAATAATTATAATGTTATACCATCACCAAAAGAAATGGCAAAATTTCTTAATTGTATGCAATGAGAGGTGAATAGGTTGTTTTTTCTTGCTTTCGTCCTCTCGCTAAATCTTTGTGTATTTGCAAAGCTGTTTTCGAATTTCCAAGACGAGCGCGATAGACCTGCATATTTGCAAGAACTTTTTTTACATAGTTTCTTGTTTCCTTGAATGGAATTCGTTCAATCCAATCAATTGGGTCTATTTTCGGATCATTGGGGTCACCATATTTTTTCACCCATTTCATCACATTACCAGGACCAGCATTAAATCCCGCTATGGTTTTAATATAAGATCCTGTGAACTCTTTTAAGCGTCCAGCAATGTAGGCTGTGCCTAATTGCACATTATAGCTTGGGTCTTGTGTTAGTTTATTTCTACTATAAACCATATTAAATTTTCTTGCTAAATACCTGGCTGTTGCGGGCATGACCTGCATAAGGCCACGTGCTCCGGCATGGCTTTTGATTTGTGTATTGAATTCACTTTCTTGCCGCGAAATCGCAAAATAAAATGCAGGTTCTGGTAATGACGTGAGCGGTTTAAAGTCAGGAATTACGTGAGTTGGATATGCATATTCAGCTGCTTTATAGCCACGAAAAAGAGCTGTTTTCCCAACTCTTAAGCTTTGTTGGTTTTGTCCTAATTGTTTGGCGAGATCAGCTAGTAGTATCATTTCTCCTGGCTTAGTGAATTGATATCTTAAATGTGCTATGAATCTGGATACTATGGCTTTTTTGCCAGCTTTGTGAGCCAGCACAACTGCTTTTACAACATCATTTTCTACAAAGCTTTTAATGTCATTTTTTGTCGGCTGGTCGAGCTTTTCAATTACAACATGTTGATCTTTCAGGTTCATGCTTTGCTTGGCAAGTTGACCATAAAATGTATTAAAGTATTTAGCGCCATCTCTAAAGTGTTGTTTTGCTTTTACTTTATAACCTTGTGCAAGTGCTGTTCTTCCCATCCAGTAGTGTGCTCTAGATGAGCTCCTGGGGCCATCAGCTGTATTGCTCAAAGCAACGAAATGCGGATATGCAGTTTTGGGCTCTTTTAAAAATCGATATGCAATCCAACCAGCTAAGAATTCAGCGTCATTTAATTGATTTACTATAGATTGCCCATGGTTTTTTGCCATTTCATAAGCAATTTTGTATTGTTTTTGATTAATTGCTTCATGAATCAGAGGGCGTTTAAGTCTCCACCATTTTTTAGTTGCTACTAAAAGTTCAGGTTTATTGGGTACCATTTTTAAGAGTTCCCAAGCTTCTTTATATTTTTTCTTTCGGCTTAATTTTCTGGCTTCTAAATAGGTGATGAATATTGGTAGTTTCTTTTGAGATATTAATGCTTTAGTTTTTTTAACTGTTTTCTTATTATTTTTTAGAAGTGCAATTTCGTCCTCTAACACTTTACGTTTTTCTGCACTCAGATGTTTTGAGATTTTTTTAACTCGATTAATATATTTTCTATGACTTCTATATAAATATTGTTGTGCTTTGAAAAAATAGTCTCTGTCAGATAAAAAATCTTTATGCTTTTCAATTATTTGATCTGTTAATTTACGAGAAAGCGTTCTTTTTCTCCAGAGATCAAGAACGATTTTTTTTGCGTCTTCAGCTTTATTTTTATTTATAAGGATATTTGCATAGGCCAATTTACCATGATCTGTTAGGGCTTTTTGCTCCTCAAAATAATTTTGTTTTTTTTCTTGACTAGACTGTATTAACTTAGCTTCAGCAACAACCTTTAAAGATTTTAATTTTGGCCAGTCAGTGTGTATCTTCCAAAAGTTTTTCAGCTCTTCTGATGTGTAGTTATGTGGGTTTTTATGATGTATGTACCAATGAAGAAACTTTTTGATTATTGGGTCATTGATTTTCTTAATTAATGTTTTGGCCTTAGTTATTTGCTTTCGACGAATTAACTTTATTCCGTCTAGGTAATTTTTTATCTGGTTGTTTGAGTACTTTTTATCTACTAGAGGGGTGAGAATATCTGCAAATCGACCCTCAAGTTTAATGATATTAGGATCTTTAAAAACAATAGATCTTAATTGTGGCAAATCAATTTTTATTATTATTTTACTTCTTTTTTTTCTTTTAAGTTTTTTTTGTTTCTTTGTTTTTCTTAGCTTTGCCTTCTTTTTTTTGTTTAATTGTTTCGCTTTATTATTACTAGTATATTTGTTTTGTTGTTTTTGTGGTGCCGTTTGCGATATACTTGGCAAAAATATGATTAAAGCACTTAATATTATTAAAAGTCTATGATTTTTAAACATGATCTTTGCAGAACCCCGAGCCCATAATCTGTGTTTTATGCGTTGATTTATTTATATAAGAGATAATTTTTTGTAGATTTTGTAAACACTATGTCATAATAATGACAAAATGAGTTTTGATTTTCCCAATTATCCTAGAATGATATTTTTATTGAATTATTTTTTTAAGATTATTTATATTTTTTAATTGTTTATGTTAATTTTTTAAATAAAAATTGCTATTACATTAAAATGGCTATAGCAAAAGCTCTATCTCAAAAAGCTACGAAATACATACTATTTATTTAATAGTAATTCTTTAAACTGGTCTAGTTATCATTATTTAATCTTAGGGAGCTCGCATATGTTTCGGGGGTCTATCACTGCACTTATAACCCCGTTTAAAAACGGTCAACTTGATGAAAGTGCTTTTCAAAAAAATGTTGCATGGCAAATTGAAGAAGGAACACATGGCCTCGTTCCAGTAGGAACAACTGGAGAATCGCCCACACTTAGCCATGAAGAACATAAAAAGCTGATCTCCCTTTGTATTGAAGTTTCAAATGGGAAGGTTCCTGTAATTGCCGGAACTGGTTCAAACTCTACAGTAGAGGCTATAGAACTTACAAAATATGCACAGCAAGCTGGTGCTGATGGAGCTTTAGTTGTCGTTCCATACTATAACAAACCGACACAAGAAGGTTTATATCAACATTATAAAGCTATACATGATGCGACAGACATTCCGATAGTGATATATAATATACCAGGTCGTAGTGTTATTGATATGTCAGTAGAAACGATGGCTCGTTTGTATGAGCTGACAAATATTGTTGGTGTAAAAGATGCGACAGGTGATGTGACACGTGTTTCATTACAGCGTGCAGCTATGGGAGAAAAATTTATTCAGCTGTCTGGAGAAGATGGCAGCGCTCTTGGTTTTAATGCTCATGGTGGTTGTGGTTGTATTTCAGTGACGCCTAATATTGCACCGAGACTTTGTGCTCAGTTCCAAGAGGCAACACTTGAAGGTGATTATAAAAAAGCATTAGAGCTTCAAGACCGTTTAATTCCAGTTCATAAGACATTATTTATAGAGTCTAACCCAGGTCCAGTGAAGTATGCTGCAGAACGTTTAGGGTTATGTTCTGCAGAAATGCGTCTTCCTCTTGTTCCTATATCTCAAGAGTCTAAAGACAAAATTGATGCTGCGCTGACAGAAGCAGGATTGTTGTAAACTGATTAAAGGAGAAACTTATGGCTAAGAAGGCCGAGCCTGTTGGCCACAAAGTTATCGCTGATAATCGAAAGGCCAGATATAATTTTAGTATTGAGGAAACTTTTGAGGCAGGAATTGCTTTGGTTGGTACTGAAGTCAAATCAATGAGGACTGGAAAGGCCAATATTGCAGAATCTTATGCGTCTGAAGAAAATGGTGAATTGTATCTGATTAATGCAAATATTCCTGTATATACTCAAGGTAATCGTTTTAATCATGAACCAAGACGTCCACGCAAACTGCTTATGAAAAAGCGTGAGATTGGAAAGCTAATGGGGTCTGTGCAAAAAGATGGTATGACTCTTATTCCTTTAAAGCTTTATTTTAATAAACGTGGTTTTGCGAAGCTTGAACTGGCTCTTGCAAAGGGTAAGAAAATCCATGATAAAAGAGAGACTGAGAAAAAACGAGATTGGGACCGCCAAAAAGCAAGACTAATGCGTGAGCATGGATGAGTACAGAAAAAAACTTCTGTAAGGTTTTGTTTTGGCAATCACAATATTTTTATTTAGCTTTTGCGAGAACATATTATTGAATATAATCGTGAAATACTTAATCATTAATAAGGCATAGCGAGGCAAAAGTGATAAGGTCTACAGACTTATTTATTGTGATTTTTTCGACAATATTATTATTTTCTGCATTATCTGAGCCATCCGTAGCCCGCAAGAGGTTTGGTAAACATTTTGGTTCTATTCATAAGAAAATTCCAAAACATGGCGTATCCACTATCGAAGTTTCTTCTGAATATGAAGCTGGACTAATTATTGTAAGTTTTCGTGATCGGAAACTTTATTATGTATCTGAACCTGGCAGGGCAATTAGCTATCCAATTGCTATTCCTCGAGATCAAGATAGATGGGAAGGTACTTTAAAAGTTACTTCAAAAAAAGTTAACCCTCCTTGGGTACCAACTTCTGCAATGCTAAAAGATAATCCAAAACTGCCAAAGTTTGTTCCTGGAGGTCACCCACAGAATCCAATGGGATCTAGAGCATTATATCTAGGTGATACACTTTATCGTATACATGGTACAGATGCACCATCCACGATCGGACAAAATGTATCTAGGGGATGTGTTCGTATGCTGAACAGGCATGTAGAAGATTTATATGAGAAGGTCAATCCAGGCGCTACAGTTATGGTTACTTGGAAAGGATTTGATTGATTTTATATTAAGGAAGTAACCCTTCAAGATAGTTTTTTGCAGTTGTTGTCATAGGAGATGAAAAGAACTTATCAGCAGGTGAGTGTTCTGCAATCTTTCCTTTATTCATGAAAATAATTTCGTCAGCTATGCGTTTGGCTTGACCTATATCATGGGTGACAAAAATTATTTTTACTCCGTTTTCGCAAGCCTCTAGTATGTTGTCTTCAATGAGACTAACTGAGGATGGGTCTAAATTAGCTGTAGGCTCATCTAGTAATAGCACTTTTGGATTAAGTGCTAAGGCTTTAGCAAGTGCCAATCTTTGTTGTTCTCCGCCTGAAAGTAAACGGGCTGGTTGGTTTGTATGATTTGTTAATCCGACTTTATCTAAGAGTTGTATTCTTTTCGTTTTAGACACCTTGCCTCTAAGTCCTAATACAAAGTCAAGATTCGCTGCTACTGATCTGCGAAGTAGCACTGGCCGCTGGAATATCATGGCTTGTTTTTTACGGACAGATTCAGATATTGGTTTTCCTTCCCACAAAATTGATCCAGATGTGGGACATAAAATTCCATGTAATAGGCGTAATAAAATACTTTTTCCAGCACCATTATATCCCATAATGACAGTACGTTTATGTGAGTTGAGTTTCAAATCGAGATTTTTAATAAGTGTTTTATTTTGGACATTGTAAACCAGATTATTGATTTCACATATAGGACCCTGAAAAGTTATATTCTCTTTAGGTAATGTATCTTTAAGCATAGGCATGCCTTACTGCTGATAAACGCAATACCATTACACTTGCGCTTACTAAAATAGCCAAGCCCATTAAAATGATACCTAATGCAAGGGCAAAGGCTAGGTCTCCTTTTGATGTTTCCAATGCGATTGCAGTTGTCATGACACGTGTTAAATGGTTAATGTTTCCACCTACAATAATTACTGCTCCTACCTCAGAAATTGCTCGGCCAAAACCTGCCAGTAAAACCGTTATCAGACTGAAACGAGCGTCCCAAAGTAATGCTAAAATTATCTTAGACTTTGGAACACAAAGTGATAAAAAATGCTCGGAGTATTCATTATATAAATCTGATATAACTTGGCATGAGAGTGAGGCGATGATGGGCGTTATTAATATAGTCTGAGCTATGATCATTGCTTCAGGGGTATAGAGCAATTGAAGCCAACCAAAAGGTCCAGAATTGGAGAGCATGAGATATACTAATAAGCCTACTACTACTGGTGGTAATCCCATAAGGGAACTAAGTATGACGAGAAATGAATTTCGTCCTGGGAATTGATTAATAGCAATAAATGCCCCAAGGCTCAAACCTATCAAACAGGAAATCCCAACACTCACTAAGCTGACCTGTAATGATAGCACTATAATTTCAATCAAATTGGCATCTGCAGAGATGATGAGAATACTAGCGAGATGAAGGGCTTCGAAAATGTCGTTCATCAATTTATATTTCTATATAATTGGTTGCATTCAAGATATTATCGCATGAACAAGATTAGGAATACAACCCCTTGAAGTTTTTTAAACATATGGACTAATTTCGTTAAATTTATATGATACAGATTACTTTAGTATGGCTTGTAGTATGTATATAAATATCTATGATTTAAAAAAATCGAGTATTTTTTTTATTGTATTACTCAATATTATTTCATTTGTTTTGCTTTCAATTTTGCCACTATATCTATTCGAAAAATATTCTAAATAATAAACCTAAGATTTTTTAAATGCAGAAAGACATCAGTGAGAAGACAATAGTATGGTAAAAATTGACGAGAGTATTGAATTTATTCCAATTCATATAGCAGTTTTGACAATCTCTGATACGCGAACAGTTGAGACTGATAAGTCAGGAAAAATACTAATTGATCTGATTAACCAATCAGGGCACAAAAACATTGAATATGCTATCGTTAAAGATGATGTCGAAGAAATAAAGCAAAGAGTTCGTGACTGGATTCATCATGAGAAGATCGATGTTATTTTAACAACGGGTGGAACCGGTTTGACTGGTAAAGATGTGACACTCAATGCAATCAAACCTCTTTTGGCTAAAGAAATAGAGGGGTTTTCAACAATTTTTCATTTACTTTCTTACCAATCGGTTGGCACCTCGACCATACAATCTAGAGCGTTCGCGGGAGTTATTGAGCAAACATATGTCTTTTGTGTACCTGGGTCGCCAGGAGCTTGCAAAGATGCTTGGAATGGAATTTTAAAATATCAGCTAGATAATAGGCATAAGCCGTGCAATTTAGTGGACATTATGCCAAGACTGAAGGAATAAAATTAATATTGTTTATCTTATAGTTTGTTTAATGGTGGTCATATATAATTAGTGGTAGGCAGAATTGGGACAGTGGGTTAATTTGAACTCATATATTTAATAAATTTTATGTTTGAATACACTAAAATATTGATTTCTACTCTCCATATTAAGTTAAATATAGAAATTCAAAAGTCTGTTACAATTTTATAAGACAATGTATATAGTGGGCGTTGGGAGACATAAATAATGATTAAAAATAAAAAAAAATACACTAAGTTTACCCAGATTATTTTTCTATTCGTTTTCACATGCAGCATCAACAGTATTGGTTATGCCAAACCTGGAACAAAGATAGAAATTAAGGATGTTTTGAAGACATATGCAGATATCGCGCATGCTGGTTATGAAGACTCGTTTATTGCAGCAAAAAAAATGCAAAGTGAGATCAGTGAATTTCTCAAAACACCTAATCAAGAAAATTTGCGTGCAGCACGAGATGCATGGATAGCCGCCAGAGTTCCTTATCAACAAACTGAAGCATATCGTTTTGGTAATCGTATTGTTGATGATTGGGAAGGGCGCGTAAATGCATGGCCATTGGATGAGGGACTGATCGACTATGTGGATCTGAGCTATTATGGTGAAGAATCTGATGAAAATGAGCTATATATTGCGAATGTTATAGCGAATAAAACGATTAAAATAAGTGGTGAAACACTAGATGTTTCGAAAATCACGAAAAAGCTGCTCTCTGATAAATTGCAAGAAGCTGGTGGTATTGAGGCCAATGTTGCAACTGGCTTTCATGCAATTGAGTTTTTGCTCTGGGGGCAAGATTTAAATGGAACTGGACCTGGGGCAGGGCAGAGGCCGGCTACTGACTATGATTTGAAAAACTGCAGTAATGGGAATTGTGATCGTCGAACTGCATATTTGCGATCAAGTATCGATTTGTTATTAGAAGATCTTGCTTGGATGGTTGCTCAATGGGCACCGGAAGGTGAGGCAAGAAAAAGTCTTTTTGCTAATGAACAAAAAGGTCTTATTTCAATATTTACTGGGCTTGGGTCTTTATCTTTTGGAGAGCTGGCGGGTGAGCGTATGAAACTTGGTTTGTTGCTCCACGACCCAGAGGAAGAACATGATTGTTTTTCAGATAACACGCATAATTCACATTATTATAATGCGCTGGGTATTCAGAATGTTTATTTAGGAAAGTATAAGCGTACTAATGGTAAAGTTGTTTCTGGTCCCAGCCCATCTGATCTTGTTAAGGCAGTTAATAAGAAGGCTGATAAGGCTCTTCGTAATAGGCTTAATCAAACTATGAGAACAATGAGGGCTATAGTTAAAAGGGCAGAAACAAAGGAAGCTTATGATCAGATGATTGCTGCAGGGAATAAAGCAGGTAATGCACTTGTGAATAAAGCAATCGGTCGTCTTCTTGCACAAACAAAGTCTCTTGAGCGAGCAATTGCAGCCCTTAAGCTTCAATCAATTGAATTTGAGAGATCAGAAAGTTTGGATAATCCAAATAAAGTTTCTACAGATGGCTAATTGTTTTTTGAGAAACTCAGCTTTATTTTTGCTGAGTTTGTTTACACTTGGTAGTGGTTATACATTCGCCGAAAAAATATCTGCCAGTTCTATTGATTTTACAAAACCTGAATACGGAGAGGCCTTTCCAGGTGGAAAAGCCACTTCGCGTAAAAGTGTAAATAATCATAATGCATTTTCACATGCTTCAGGGAATATTGCTTTTGAGAAAGAGCTAGATTTTAAGGTCGGGAATGGGGTTTTTAAAAAAATCTGGATTTCTTCACCGGCATCAAATGATGTATCTGACGGACTTGGACCACTTTTTAATGCAAAGTCCTGTCAAAGGTGTCACATTAAAGATGGGCGAGGACACCCTCCTAAATCAAACTGGCCTGAAGATAATGCCATTTCTATGCTCTTAAGGTTATCAATACCACCGCAAAATGAAGAGCAGAGGGCATTATTACTAACTCGTAAGGTTGCAACTCTTCCTGAGCCTACATATGGACGACAACTGCAAGACTTGTCTATTCAAGGCCATCGCGCCGAAGGTAAAATTCATATAACATACAAAACCGATACGGTTGTGCTTGCTGGCGGGGAAGTAGTTGAATTACGCAAACCTGAATATAAAATTGTTAACCTTGGTTATGGAGAGTTACATCCAGATACAAGAATATCTCCTCGTATTGCGCCACAAATGATAGGTCTTGGATTACTAGAGGCAATACCAGAGGAACAAGTTCTTGAACATGCTGATCCGTATGATTTGGATAAGGACGGCATATCTGGCAAACCAAGTATGGTCTGGTCAGATGTTCATCGGCGTTTGATGATAGGACGTTTTGGATGGAAGGCTGGCAAATCAACTATTATAGAACAAACCGCTGCCGCCTTTTCAGGAGATATGGGACTCTCAACAACTTTCTTACCCAATGGTTCTGGTGAATGTACTCAGAAACAAACCTTTTGTTCTAAGGCTCCAAATGGTAATAGTCCTAAATATGACAATGTTGAAGTGGGTGAAAAAATTTTAAATTTAGTTACTTTCTATTCTCAGAATTTAGCGGTTCCCAAAAGGCGTAATTTTGAGAATTCTGAAGTGCTTCAAGGTAAGAAAATATTTTATGCGAGTGGATGTATATTATGTCATACTCCTAAGTTCAAAACAGGGGCAGTGAAAGGGCAACCTCACTTATCTGACCAATTGATATGGCCGTATACAGACTTACTGCTACACGATATGGGAGAGGGACTAGCTGATAATAGTCCAGAAGGTTCAGCGAATGGTCAAGAATGGCGTACTCCTCCATTATGGGGTATTGGGTTAACTGAAACTGTTAATGGGCATACAAACTTTCTGCATGATGGGAGAGCCAGATCTATCAAAGAAGCTATCGTATGGCATGGCGGTGAAGCATTGAAAGCACGTAATGCATTCATAAATCTATCAAAAAAAAAACGAGAACAGCTTATTACCTTTGTCAAATCATTGTAAAATTGATATGCAATGGTCGTAACGTTTAGTATTTAACGATCAGAGTATTCAATGTATATAACCCCTCAAAAAAATAAAATTACGTCAATTGGTTTATTATTTATCAGTGTGCTATTTATAGTTGTCTCAACACCTACTTATAGTGCTGATTATCTTAAATTGGCACAAACAGCATATGAGAAACATATTGTTCCTGGTTACAAAA
The DNA here is from genome assembly GCA_965263345.1 of Methyloligellaceae bacterium. Taxonomy (GTDB): domain Bacteria; phylum Pseudomonadota; class Alphaproteobacteria; order Rhizobiales; family CBDHHC01; genus CBDHHC01. The sequence continues at coordinate 663,798 of CBDHHC010000024.1, read as the reverse complement.
ATTTGGTGGTTCAAACCAAGGCACTAGAGCAACAATTTGATAAATTCTGTCAAATGCCAAAAGAGACTGGTTTAAAAGAAACCCAGATTGCTTATAAAAATGCTTTGGTAGCATGGGCGCGTGTTGAACATATTCATTTTGGTCCCGTCTCAAAAAAATATCGACGTGAGCGTTTTGCTTATTGGCCTGACTTAAAAGGGCGTGGATTACGCCAAGTTCGCAGGGTTATCGCTAGCCAGGATAAATCTGTCCTTTCATTAGAAACATTAGAATCTCAGAGTATAGCCATGCAGGGTCTCACTGCTCTTGAATATTTATTATATGGTAACAAGAATGAATTGATTTTATCAAGTGAGGCTGAAGGTAAATTTCGCTGCGATTTTTCAAAAACAATTGCTAAAAATCTTGCAAAAATGTCTTCAGATATTTTGAAGGGCTGGCAGCCTGAGACAACATTTACAGATGCTTTTTTAAGACCTGGTCCAAAAAAAATATATATAACCCCTCAAGAAGTGACAAAAGATTTGTTTCAAGCTTATGAAGTTGGTTTAGAGCAAACACGAAACTTAAAAGTATTGCGTCCAGCTGGACGCCCTCCAAAGGGTAAATCAAATTATAAGAAGGCAGCCTATTGGAGAAGCAATTTAAGTTTAGAGGTTATCGAAGCGAATTTTAACTCTTTAAAAGATTTTTTCGTCATTGGTGGTTTTTCAGAATTTACAGCTAAAAAAGAACCTCACTTGGAACAACAAGTTATTCAATCAATGGATAATGGTTTGAAGATGATTGCAAGACTTAAAGGACCAATTTCTGAGATTCTGAGTGATAAGAAAAAAACCGGCCAACTCAGATTTCTAGTCGCAATGCTAAATATTGTTCGCGCAAAGTCAGGCCTAGCAATTTTGAAGGTAGGGGGGCTGACAATTGCGTTCAATGCTGAAGATGGAGATTAATAGAAGAGATTTGGTCTCTGGATTGCTCGCAACTTCTGTTACAGGGCTTCTACCAAGTCATGCTCTTAGTCATAATATCTCTCATTTAACAAATAAAGATTTGCAGGATATTTTTGCGGCATCACGTAAAGATAAAAGCGGGAAATATTCAGCAGCAATTTTTAGTTTGGAGCAAGGTGATATCTTTAATGTTGCCTTACCTGAACGTGGTCATGATATTGCGGTTCATCCATTAAAAAAAGAATGCGTTTTTTTTGCTCGTCGTCCTGGGCGTTTTGCCGTGGCCATTACATATGATAAAAATATTTCACCTGTTTGGTTTAACGCAAAAGAAGAACGACATTTTTATGGTCATGGTGTCTTTTCGCCTGATGGAAAACTTCTTTATTCCACAGAGAATGACTACGAAAATGAACGTGGTATTATTGGTGTAAGAGATGTTATGAATGGTTATAAGCAAATTGGAGAGTTTTCTTCACATGGCTTGGGACCTCATGATTTAGCTTTACTTTCTGATGGCAAAACACTCGTCGTTGCTAATGGTGGCTTGCTCACTCATCCTGATTTTGGTCGTAAAGTTCTAAACCTAGCTGAGATGGAACCTAATCTCAGTTATATTGATATAAATACAGGGGAATTACTAGAAAAGCATGTCCTTAAAAAAGACCTTCATCAGTTGTCAATTCGTCATTTGGATGTTGGGCTTGATGATAAAGTTATTTTTGGATGTCAGTATCAAGGAACTTTAAGTGAAAGGCCTTCCCTGATTGGTTTTCATGAAAAGGGGAAAGACCCTGTCTTAGTGCAAGCTCCCGCCGAGCAACACAGGCTAATGAATAATTATATTGGTTCTGTAACCGTTGATAAAAGTGGAGAATTCTCAGCAATTTCTTCACCAAAAGGTAATCTTGTTACATTCTGGGGGACCCAATCACAGAAATATTTAGGGCATAAAATAATCTCTGATGGCTGTGGGGTTGCCCCGACACAAGATCATGGGAATTTTTTATTAACCAGTGGTTTTGGTGAATTATCGAAAACGAATAGTGATGGGCATTCTGAGCTAACAAAAACAGTTTCTGGCATCCATTGGGATAACCATGCTGTTCATTTATCATCTTAGTTTGACCTCAATTCTTTTAATACTTAGTTGATTTTTGTGAGGTGAAATGTTGACCAAGACTCCTATTGTTGGTGCTGCAATGACAGTGCCTTATCTTGAGACATACCAAGAATGGTTAAACGAGAAGCCCAGAGATCTTGAACTCCAGGATTTTTTTAAAGCTGATGTTCTTGATGGTCATTGGCAGAGCTTAGTCGAAAAGGCTAAGCCTTTGTTACAAAATTTCCAGGGTAGAATAGGAATTCACGGACCTTTTTTAGGTTTTTCACTTTCCACGCCAGATTTAGAGGTGCAGACTATTGTCAAAAAACGACTGGATCAGGGGCTAGAAGTATGTGAAGCCTTGAATGCAACCCATATGGTGGTACATAGTCCTTATACCATATGGTATCATAACAATCGTGATAACCGTGATAAAACAAAAGATTATCTGATCGAAAACTGTCACCTGACTATGAGAGATGCTGTTAAGAGAGCCGAGGACATAGGTTGCCAATTGGTCGTTGAAAATATCGAAGATATAGACCCTTATGCTCGATTAGAATTAATCAATAGCTTTAATAGCACAGCTCTAGGTATTTCTATAGATACTGGGCATGCCCACTATATGCATTGCTGCTATGGTGCACCACCTGTTGATTATTTTGTTAAAGCAGCTGGAGAAAAATTAGCACATATGCATATACAGGATGTTGATGGATATGCAGATCGTCATTGGGTGCCCGGTGAAGGTACTATTTCTTGGCATGAAGTTTTTAGAGCAATGGTAAAATTTGAAGCTAAACCAAGATTGATAATTGAACTCGCTGACTTAACAAGGATTAAAGACGCTGAAGACTGGTTGATTTCTCAAGGTTTGGCGCAGTAAGTTAATACTCAAAAAACTTTTAAGGCTTGTGTGTTTGTGGCAGTTGTTAAAGATGTATCATTAGAACTAACAATCTGTTTTGTTTTTTGTGCTAATTGCTCTGCGAATCTTTGATCAACAGTTTTAATGTTTAAGTTGGTTCCAGTTTCTAATGTATAAATCAGGCTTTTATTAAAACTCTCATTAATATTAATTTTGGTCTTATCTGCAAAAAATTTTGCAGATTGATTTTGTAAAGTTATTGAGGCTGTTTGAAGTTCGTTAATTGCTTGTCTTGTATCTACAGATGTTTGGAATTTGTTATTTGCTTTTGTAAGACCGAGGCTGGTTGCGTCGAAGTTTACTCCTTGGATGCTAATTGTTGGAATATTGTTTGTATTGAATTTCTCTATTAGCGATCCTCCGTCTAACAAATTCACACCATCATGTTCTGCACTTTGTGAGACTGTATCGATAATTGACAGGATTTGATTATAGGTATTGGATATACCAATTTTGTTCAGACTGAGTTTTCCTGGTGCAGATATTAGATCATCTCCTATATCTTGAAAGCCAATATCAGAGAGTGTGTTTGCATTGCCTGCTACATCATTAATAGAAGCTGTGATGCCATTGTAATATGTAGACTCCAACTGAAGGGATCCAATATATAAAGATGCTTTTACATCCAGGTTGTCGTCTGAATTTATGGCTTCAATAAACCTCTGAATGTTTAAAGAGCCGTCTGCAGTTGCTGTAATGCTATGAAGTCCATCTCCAATTGTAATTTGATCGCCTGTATCAAGATTAAATGCCTCTTCTAGAGTCTCATTACCCGATAGGTTCTTTACAGTACTTTGTTGTTGAGAGGTTTCCCCTTGAAGGGCCATTGCACTTCTTGCAAGTTCTTGTGCGTAGTCTACAAGGGTTTCAATAATGGAAATTCCTTGCTGTGCTTTGTTAATTGTTGCCACAGATTTGCTTGCGGTCTCTTGTAAACGATGAAGATCAAAGAGGTGATTATTTGTAGAAGCTGGTGCAAAGAAATCTATTGGGTCATTAGCTAACGAAGACTTATTGTTGTCAGAGCCTTGTGAAGACGCTGAATTAAAAACCTGCGAAGGTTTTTGATACGATAATACATTATTGCCAGCTGTTGCCGGTAGCGAGATGTCACCCATTTATATCACTGTAACTCAACAGTTTCTAGTTTTATCATCTCAATGATATAGAGGAGTGTGTAAAGATATCTTAATGGTTATTAATAATTGGTTCGTATGGTATAGTATGGATAAATATTTTTTTTAAAACTCAAATCCAATTTTATTAAAATTGTTTTTTGTGGAGTTCGATTATAACTAAGGAACTGATTTTCATATATATTTAGTACGTTCAAACATCATTAATATAAAAAACTTAGTTTGTATGTTTGTACTTGGTTGAATGACAAAAGAAAATTATGTTTAGCCTTTAATTTATATAGATTATTAAAATTATCTCAACTTGTATCAATTAGTATATCTCTATGTTTATCACTTATTGGTTAGATTATAATGCGCTCAGAAACGACTAAAGATCTTTCAATTCATTTAGATGATCTAAAGAATGCTATTCACCAAGAACAAATCTTTCTCCATTATCAACCTCAAATTAATATTAAATCAAAAAAAGTTGTAGGAACGGAAGCTTTTGTGCGTTGGCACCACCAAACACATGGTTTAATTCATGCAAAAGATTTTATAGAACTTGCAGAAGAAAACAATCTTATTGTTGCATTGACTGAATGTGCATTGAAAGAGATGGCAAGGGGGGCAAAAAAATGGTGTGATATAGAGAGTGATTTACGGACTTCTATTAATTTAAGTATTATGCCACACCCAAATACAAAATTTCCTGATCGTATAGGAATGATGGTTGAGTCTTGTGGCCTTGATACATCTAAAATCACAATAGAGTTTATGGACAGTCAAATTATATTAAATGACTCAAGATATGTAACTGTTTTGTCAGAATTGAAGGACGTCGGTTTTGGTTTATCAATTTGTGGTTTTGGAAGTGAGAATTTTGATGAGAAACATTTTAAAAACTTCCCGTTTGATGAGATCAAAATTAATCAAAATAGCTTTCCATTAATTCGTGAAAATGCAGATAAGCAGCATATTTTTGATGAATGTTTAAGTTTAGGTCATCGTGAAGGTGTTAGATTTGTAGCTGAGAATATAGAAAGTCAAGAGGACCAAGATTTTATCTTAGAAAAAGGTATTGATATATTGCAAGGTTATTATGTTGCAAAACCAATGCCCTTAGAGATTGCTCTTAACTGGCTCCAGATCTACCAAGATGAGTAAGTAGTTGCTTTTAATATTAATTATATCTTTTATGGATTAACCTTTCAGTAATAAAATTGCTGCGTTTCAAAAAGACTTAGACTAATTTACTCCCAATGCTTTTGGGGAGTTTGGGTGTGTCTGAGTTTGTCCTTTATTTATATGTTACCACTGTTGGTTTTGTTTGTGCGGGGGTATTGGCTAGTTTAAATAAATTGATAACAGGACAACCTTTAAGCTTTGTAATACAGAAAGACATATCCCCAATTTTAGCAATACCAGCTGTACTGCTACGCGTGTTTGGTGGACCATTTATATTAACACGGAACTCTATCCGTGGTGCCCTTATAGAAAATCGCTCAGCTCATTGGTTGTTTTTATCGATTATGATTGCAACGTTCTGGAGCTTTTTTTCTGGTGCTGTTGTCATCGAAACATTCTTTACACTTAAGTTTTAGTTATCAGTAAAAAATCTATGTTATTCTCCTAGATGCAGATCTATAAGTGTTAAGGAATGATACAAGATGTCAATTTATAAGCTGGAAGATTGTGTACCTGAGTTTCCTGAAAAAGGTGAATATTGGGTCGCTCCGACAGCAACATTAATTGGGCGTGTAAAGCTTGAAAAAATGTCAAGTATCTGGTTTGGAGCTGTTTTACGTGGTGATAATGAATTGCTCCATATCGGGGAAAATACCAATATACAGGATAATTGTGTTCTTCATACAGATATGGGTTATCCACTTACAATTGAAAGAGATTGTACTATTGGGCATCGAGCTATGCTGCATGGTTGTAAAGTTAAGAAAAATAGTTTGGTTGGGATAGGGGCAACATTATTAAATGGTGTTGTCATTGGTGAAAATTGTATTATTGGTGCGCATAGCCTGATTACTGAAGGCAAAGAAATTCCAGACGGTTCACTGGTTATGGGCTCTCCTGGTAAAGTTGTTCGAGAGTTGGATGAAGATACAATTCAAAGAATTACTGAGAGTGCAGCTCATTATGTAAGAAATTGGCAGAGATATGAATGTGGATTGCAGGTGGTATAATCAAATGATTATGCGGCTTGACCATGATCCCAGCCATGCGATTTCCAAGCGTTTCTTAAGAATTCTTGCGCGCTATTCTTCCAATTGTATTTTTCTGCAGCTTGAATACAGTCTTCCTGGTTCAGTTCTAAGGCCTGTATAGCGGATTGTCCAATGTCTTTACCAATGAAGCCAGTAACGCCTTGATTAATTATATCTTTTGGTCCTGTAACAGGGAAACCTGCTACAGGTAATCCACTTGCCATAGCTTCAATAAGTACAATACCAAAAGTATCAGTTAGACTTGGAAAGACAAAAACATCAGCAGAAGAATAATGTTGAGCAAGTTCTTCTCCAGCTTTTGGGCCAGTAAATAGAACGTCTTTGTATTGTTCTCTTAATAGCTCCAGTTGTGGTCCTCCACCAACTACAACTTTTTTTCCTGGTAATTTTGCTTTTAAAAATGCTTCGATATTTTTCTCAATTGAAACACGACCAACATACAAAAAAACAGGATCATTCCCAAATAAACGGACATCACGAGGATAGAAAATTTCTGTATCAACTCCTCTTGACCAATGCATTATATTGTTAAAACCTTTTTCAGAAAGTACTTCTGCTAATGATTGAGTTGCAACCATCATACCGTTGCCAGCATTGTGAAAGTGACGTTGTATTGAATAAAACCAAGATTCTTTGACTGGGAATCTTGCTGCCATATATTCGGGAAAGCGTGTGTGATAGCTTGTTGTGAATTTTATATTTTCTTTCAGGCAATAACGTAATGTCATTAACCCAATTGGCCCTTCGGTAGCTACATGAATATGATCAGGCCTGAATTTTTCTACTCTTCGCGCCACAGAAGCAATATTTAGCAATGCTAATCTTATTTCTGGATAAGTGGGACATGGTACTGTGTAAAATTCTCGAGGGCTTAAAATGCGCGCAGAACCATTGAGCGCTTTGATTTCTTTTATTAAACGCTCATATGTTCTAACGACCCCATTTACTTGCGGGCGCCATGCATCTGTCGCAATGAGAATGCGCATAAATTTCCTAAATACCAAAAACAGATAAATTGTTTCTTTATAATACCCGCTTTACTTCTCAGATATCAACCTTACGATGGTTTTATTGTTTTTGAATGATTAAATATCTAGGCAACGACTTTTAATTTGCGCACTTCTTGCGCAGCTTGATGACGTGCCTTAACATCGCTAACCCAGTCAATCATTTCAAATTTGCCGTCAAATGTTTCCCCGACAGCTGTACAGCTTTCCACCCAATCGCCGGTATTAATATAATGAATTCCATCAATATCCCGCATTGCTGCTGTGTGGATATGGCCACAAATAACACCATCAACGTTTCTAATTTTTGCTTCGCGGGCTAGGGACGCCTCGAAATCTCCAATAAAATTAACGGCTGTTTTTACTTTTTTCTTTAGATAGGCGGATAGAGACCAATATGATCTTCCTGTTTTTCGGCGGAAGAAATTGAAGTATCTATTTAATGTTAATGCAACTTCGTATGCCCAATCACCAAGATACGCGAGCCATTTGGAATATTTTATAACGATATCAAATTCGTCACCATGCATGATTAAGTATTGTTTGCCATCAGCCGCTGTATGTATATCTTGGAGCATAATTTCGACACCACCAAAGTGCGTGCCACAATAATCTCTTAGTGCTTCGTCATGATTTCCTGGAATATAGATCATTTCTGTGCCTTTACGCACTGATCTTAACAATTTCTGGACAACATCATTTTGTTCTTGAGGCCAATGGGCACCATGACGCTTGATTTTCCAGAAATCAACAATATCACCAACCAAGTATATTTTGTCAGCGTCATGTCTTTTAAAAAAGTCAAGAAATGCCTCTGCTTGGCAAGATTTAGTGCCAAGATGTATATCAGAGATAAATAGCGTGCGGTAATGACGCTTTTGTTCAGTATCTTCCATGAGCTAACACCAATAATTAGGTTCAATTCCTATCAGTAGAAGAGATTCCTATATCAAAATTATGACATTTTCCAATAAGATCTTTTACATGAGGCATTTTGTATACTTTTTTGAAATTAATAATAATTCCATTTCGATTTAAAAGTTTATTGCTGCGCTCTTTTTGTCGTATAAATATGAATAAGATTATATATGTTTTTTTATACTTTGTATTATTATTTTATTACTTTTTTTCTTATGTTTTTTAAACGGTTAAGCATTGAAATAGTAGATGGGCCACCACAAACTGTTTCAGAGACTGGTATATTCAGCATGTATTTATTTTGATAAATCTTGAGAAGGGCAGGGTGATTTAAGAGTTTATTTCCCTGATCTTCATATTTGTCATTATTTTTGGATAAAAATAATAAATCTGGTGGAGAAATCAGTAGTTTTTCTAACTTTAGACTTCCAAAGGCAGATTTTGAGAGATTTGACGCATAATTGTTTAAACCAACATGTTCTAGGATCTTTCCAGTCAGGCTATCTTTGCCTGATATGTATCCTGCCCTTTGATAAAAGAGGGCGGTATATTTGAGACCAGAATAAATGTTTTGCGCTTGTTTTTTTGCGATCGAAAACTTATTTTCCCATAGTTTTAATTTATCATTATTGCCAATTGCCTCTCCAGCAATCCTAATGTTTTTCGCGATATCATCTAGTTTGGTTTCATAGCCTAAAGTTAATATTTTTATATTTTGTCTTCGTATTAGCTTTAGAGTGTTGGTGCTATTGAAGACTGAGGCTATGACAAGGTCTGGTTTTAGTTGTAGAACGCTTTCCGCATCATCTCTGATTTTTGGAAAAGCCTTCGCTTTTTTTGCAAAATATGACATTTCGCGATTATGAGCAAAAGGGCTGAGAGCCAGGATCTGGTCTTTTCTTGCAAGCGCCAATATATATTGATCGGCACAGAGGTTAATTGAAACAATCCGTTTTGGTTCTTTAGCAAACGCAAAGCTAGAAATGACAATGAGAACTATCGGAATGCAAATAGCAGTTATGGTCATTTTAAGGGGATAGCAGATGCTATCCCCCCATGCGCTTACGCTAGACTGATACTCTCTACTGCGCATGATCCTGTCCAAGTTTCACCTTCACACCTGCATAGGCAGACACGCCTGCCGTTTCAAACCCAAAGACTTCCTGGTAATCTTCATCAAGCAGGTTTTCAACTCGACCGAACAGTTCTATGTTTGGTTGTAGCTTGTAAGATCCCGCTAAGGAGACGTGGACGTAGTCATCTAGGGTTACGGTTTCAGGTCCAGCTGAGGTGAAGATGCCATCTTTTGCTTTGCCATTGTAATTTACCCCAAGGTTTAGATTACCTTTTCCTTCTGAAAAAGCGTAGTTTACATTTAATTTTCCGGAGTGCTTTGGACGACGGACTTCATCACTTCCATCAGGGCCGTTAGCATCAAGGTATGTATATCCACCAGTTAATGATAAGGATGGTGTTAGTTTACCCGTCAGTTGTACTTCTATGCCTTGCCTTTCACTTCTTCCATCTTCATTCGTTAGGCTTGGCTCACCAAAAACAAAAGGTGCGAAGATAATTTCATTTTCAAGGTTTTGGTTAAAGTAGGTTATATCAATGACATATTTCCTATCAATAGACGACCATTCAATACCTGCATCCCATCCAAATGATTCTTCAGGTTTTAAGTTTTCATTACCTACAAAAAAGTCGGGAATTAAGCCAAACTGATCGAATAGTGAAGGTAATACAACACCTGTCCCAACATTAGAGTGTATTCTGAATTGTGAGTTTGGTATTTGCCATGATCCCGTGAAACGGTAAGTTGTGAAGTCCTCAAAAGTATCACTGTCATCGTAGCGTATGGCTGCTGACAAGGAGAGGTGTTTACCAATTTCTCCGCGATATTCTAACACGTAGGACACTCTTTTTTTTGATCGTTCTGATTGATCTGAAACGAAGCTAGATTTAGGCGCAAAGCTCTCATCACGATATTCTACAAGACTCGTTATAAAATGATCTGCATTTGCAATACTATCAGATGACAATTTCCATGTGTTCAAATAAGATAGATTGATTGCTTCACTATCATTAAATGATGTGAAAGATGACGATTGATCAAAGCGATCCGTCTTTTGTTTGTTTGCACTTAGTTTGTGTGTCCATTTACCATCCAGTGTTTCTAATTTGGCTGATAATCCAGCCATAAATAGATCTGTTGAAAATATGGAGTTTGTGTCTTCTTGAATCGAGTCGCCATTTGGATCATCACGATCCCCATCCTTATTTACATTACGTAACATAAAGTCGATGGTTAGGTTCTCTAATGGACGAAAGCCTCCCCTGAAGAAAAAGGAGGTTCTTTCAGAACCATCATCTTCTGAACCTGATGGAGAAATATTGAACCCGTCTGTTTTGTAGCGGTCGATTGTAAATGATCCATAGAGTCTTTCGTTGCCGCCTGAAATGTTCACAGAACCTGATGCTGTATCAAAGGACCCGGCTTCTCCTTTTAACGTAACTTTTAGAGGCCCTCGCCCTTTTTTAGTTATTATATTAATGACACCGCCAAGTGCATTAGAGCCATACAGGCCACTTTGTGGTCCACGAATGACTTCTATACGTTCGATATCTCCTGTGGATAAATCAGAAAAATCAAATTCACCATCGGTTGAAGAATTCGCTTGAACTCCATCAATCAGAACGAGTGTATGATTTCCTTCTGCGCCACGTAGTCTGACCTGGGTTACACTTGCAGATGATCCAGTGCGATTGACACTTACACCTGGAAGATTTCTTAAGGCGTCTGCAACATGCCGAATTTGTTGTTGTTCTATCTCTTTTGCGGTGATGACGCTGACTGAGCTACCGACTTGATTGCTTTTAATTGCGTTATCATCAAGTGAAGATCCAATAACTACAATTCCTGGCAGTTCGATGTCAGCTAGAGTTGTTGGAATAAAGGTAGTATTGACCAAGCCGAACATTGCTAAGCCAGTTATTATACTCGAATTTATTTTGTGCATTGGATACGATCCCCTTTATACACGCTTGAACAAAAGCAATAAAGGATCGTTTGAAGAACAGATTTATATGCCCAATAACACTGGGTAAATACGCTTCAGTACTTAAATAAGCCAAGACGACCCTCCATTACAAACTTGAGGATCGCCACCACTACGGTAATCTGCCGTTCTTGATCTTACCCCGAAAACAAGATGGGTGACGCACACAGGCAGGTCTCCTGGCTCGTGGGTCATAATATTAGCTCAACCTTCCCAATGTTTAACCATCAGTGGTATTTTGAGCATACTCACCACATACAGTTGCGGGGACAGCCACGGAATTAAATATGTTTGTACCGTGTTCCCTTTTCATCTCTATAAATATAGAGAACCTGTGAGATCTGATTTATCATGATACAGAATGATAGTGTCAATGAAATAATAATGAAATATCATATAATAAACAGGTAAAATTTATATTTTACATAATAAAAAGTAACTTGCAATTCTATGCGTAATATATTGTATCACCATTATAGCTGCCTTATTTCAGACCAAATGACTGTGGATTATTCAAATAGATTCGGAAGTTTCATTAACATTTTGCGGTATTATCGCTTATTATGAACTTTGAAGTGTAATTGAGCTGGGCGGCTCATATTAGTTGAATACACTACGCCTAAATCTCATGTGTCTTGAGTAAAATTAGTAATTAAAGTTTTTAGGTTTTTAGTAATTAGCGGGGCGAGCTCGATTGTATCGCGGCTCAAAGACTCCTAATGTCTTCGCAGGTCATAATGTATTTGCGGACTATCATTGAGTCTATTTAATTTGTAGCGGAGGCCAAAGCCATGTCCGACAATTCATACCATTATTATAATCATAATGGTGGCAACGGAAATCACTATCAAGATAGTGCTCATTATCAAAATGGCAATCATTACCAAGATGCCTATAATCATAGTTATCAGAAGCAATCACAATATGGTAACGAAAACCAACCAGTTGTTTTACCTGAGCCAATTAGAGCTATGTCGCAAGGTGGGCTTATTTCTCCAGAAGAAGAAAGCCTTGCTAAGTCGTTTTATAGAGACGTATGCGCAGCAGGTTTATTGCCAAAATTTAGTAATCATCCAAGTGCTCCTTATGTTCAAGCAGGGCCAGCTGATGAGGAAACCTTAAAGCGCGTGAGAGGAATATTTGCATTACTCGATGCGATAGATGACCGCCTTCTCGCAACAGTTTGTGCTTTGATCCTTGAAATCTCAACGAAAGGTGAAACGCGCCCATTAAGCATCGAGGACGTTGGTCGTCGTGTTATGGGGTATCGTGATCCTGAATCTAATCGAGGTGCTGGTGGTGCGTTGCTGCGTGCTGCTTTGTGGATGATACGATTTGGTTATAATAACGAAACGATTTGTACAGCTATGATGCAAGAAAAACAAATGGCTGCTCGCACATCCAAAAGACGTACAGTATAAATTTTCTGCTAGTTATCGAGCTAAAACCTTTTAGCTCGATAATCAAAAAATAATGAGAATTTTCAATATAATAATTATGTGAAAGATGTATCGTTGTAGTGTCTTGAGATTCTCGGTCCTTCGCATCTTCTCTTTAAATATATAATTACATTCCGTTTCATTTTTTCCAAATCAACACTACAAAATGTAGGGGTTTTGCAACTGCTTTCCATCATTTTGAGAATATGTTTTTGGATACAGCTTTTGCCATTGTTGAAACATAATCTGAGGGCATGCTGATAGTCGCATGATTCGTATATGAAAAAAAATTTGCTGCTAAATTTGTTTTATTGTTTTGGAAGCAATGAGTAATTTTCTCTTTAAGACCAAATTAAAAGCAGAAGAAAGATGAAAAATTTATTTATTAATTTTTTAAGGATTACCTTTATTGGCGCTCTTTTAATAGCGTCACACGAATGGGTTGCTTGGCAAGCTTATATGACTGCTAAGAATGACCTTACAAATTATTATGAAAATAAAATTACAGAAATAGCACGCAAAGCAAAGAGGATAAAGGTAAAGGCTGAGCAAGCCAAAGTGAAGGCTGAGCAAGACCATGCAATTGAATTGGAAAAGTTTCAAGGACGGGTCGGTAAAATTCGCACTCGTGATAATATTTCTGAGCAGCGTTGGCTGTGTTCCCAAGACCCATATTGTAAAGAGAGCACCATTGGTGGTGAAGGTTGATAATGCAAAGGCCTTTAAACCAATCCCTTGGAAACCAGGCGATTCTAATGTCGTGCAAGTTCGTAAGCATAATTGTACATTGCATAAGGTAAGAAAAATTAAACTTCCTGAATATTGTAAGCATGAAAATTATAAAAAGTGATTATAGGCTTAGATTCAGAGGTTGTTTATTGGGCGCACATTCTATGCATCGTATTATGTGTTATTATCTTAGTTGAAATTAGAAATACCGGTAAAGAAATAACGACCTAAGCCTAAGGTAAAAATGAGGCAACCATATAAACTATGCTCTAAACAAATCGCTAAAAATGATCGAGATTTTTGGTAGGTATATGCGAACATAAGGCCTCCTATTGCACTTAGTATCACTGCGTACCAATTTTGGAAAATGATATGTGCATAGCCAAATAGAAGAGCATTGATGGTTATAAATAACCATGGCGTGTTCTTAAAAAGGTTCTCATATCGATGAAAGAAAAAGACCCGATACATTAGCTCTTGGGTTGTTACGGAAATCAAAGGATAGAGTAACATTACTAATGCCCATAAATAGGGTCTTGATCGTACAAAAGATAAGAAGGCCTCACGCTCAAAACTATATGCGAATAATGTCAGGCAAAGACTGCTCAATAAGAACAGTATAAATATACGCAATGTATCCTTCCACCCTAATTTTGTTTTTAATAAATGTTGCCAACTGAATGTCTTGTCTAAGGACAGTATGATTATGAACAGAAATATAAGTGGCAAGAAAATCAATAGAAGCGGCAGGCGATATTCGTAAAGTAAGATGAAAGCTATAATAGGAGTAAGGATATATAATAATATGAGTTCAATATATTTGAATATCATTTACTGCCCTTTAGATAAATTTTGATGTCCCTGGTACGATTAAATTGCTTATTTGTATCTATTTTCCCATAAAATAATGGTGCTTTGGCAAGGTTATTACAAGCATAGGTCTGCTATCATTTGTTCGTACACGTTCTCTAAAATTATTTCGTCCCAATTTAAACCTTTTTGTTGCCATATTGCGACACTCCATTGATTTCCATAATAATTTAACGCTTTGGGTAACCATATGATTTTTAATGGTAATTTTTTTTGTTTTTGTGAAGTTTTTTGATTTTTCCATAACTCTCTTGTTAAAGTATTACTTTAATAAAAATCCAGAAATGTATATAAGATTTCACGAAAGGGGCGGGTTGATTTTTATTTATTTATTTAAGCCTCTCTAAAAAAAATTAATATTGTAGTTATCTTAAGTGGGATTTTAAAAAATGTTCGGTATTAAATCTAAAACACTTTCTGTTCTTGCTGGTTTGGCAATGGTATTTTCTGTTTCTTCTGCTCAAGCTGGTGGCAGTCTAAAAGATCCGTATCCTTCAATCTGGCAAGGATTTTATTTCGGTGGTCACATTGGCGGTGTTACAAGAGATGAAGCTTTATTAGATGCTTTAGGTCTTGATGGTGCTGAAGGTGGTTCTGTTATTATTAATAATGAAGTCCGTGTAGATGTAGATGTTGATGATGATGCAAGCGGTTTTGCTGGCGGTATTCATGCTGGTTACAACTTCCAAAAAGGCAATCTGGTTTATGGTATCGAAGGCGATATCACTTGGACAGATTCTGAAGAAAGCATTGGCGTTGCAATTACTGACCTAGAAGATGATGTTACTGTCAATGGATCTCTGTCACTTAATATGAATTACTTAGCAAGTCTTAGAGGTCGTCTAGGTTATGCTACTAATACAACACTTGTTTATGTTACTGGTGGTATTGCTTGGACAGAGCTAGAACTAGAAGCTTCATTGGGTGCTTCTGCTGGTGATATTGCTGTTGGCATATCAGATTCAGAGAGCGAAACATTCACTGGTTATGTTATCGGTGGTGGAGCTGAGTACAAGTTCACTGATAACCTAAGCATGCGTGGTGAAGTTCTTCACTATGGCTTTGATGATGATGGAGTTGAGTTTGATGCTACATCATTCCGTGCTGGTCTTTCTTGGCACTCTAAACTAATCATCATTTTAGATATTTAAGAAAAAGCATAGCCCACCATAGCTATGCTTTTTTGTTTGTACCATTTAAGAGAGTATTTCTTGCCTGTGTTTGTTTATGATATTCCTTGCTTCTTCTTTCTCTATACCAATTTTTTCTAATAGATTTTTTGTGAGCTGGAGCGTTGATTCAAGGGTTTCTGGTACAACTAAAGTTGCTCCAGCTTCATAATACTCCTCTATATTTTTAGTGCTCTTAACTCTTACGATAATTGGTATCAGTGGCCATTTGTGCCTTAGGGAATGAACAATGTTTAAGGTTGCTGCAAAGTTATCGATTGTGATCACTGCAGCTTCCGCAGTATGAATATTAAGTTTGTTCCAAAGTTCAATTTTACGTGCATCTCCGTATATAACAGGGTAGCCTTTGGATCGTTGTTGGGAAACATTAGTTCCATCTGTATCAACTGCTGTATAGGGTATTTTTTGATCTTCAAGTATGTTTGCAAGTGTTTTGCCTACTCTACCAAAACCTGCAATTATGATATGTTTTTCTTGGGAGATTCCAGTTTCGTTAGGATGTTCCTCAGATGAATTATCATAATAAATTACCAGCTTTTCTAAGATTGGACCTAAGCGTGATACCATTGGTGTTATAAGTAGAGAGATGCTTGTAACAAGTAAGAAAAATTGGGCAATATCAGGTTGTATCAACTTACCAGTTAACGCCAGACCTATAATAATAAAAGCAAACTCACCACATTGTGCGAGCAATATGGATGCATGAACCGCTTGGCCTCTTGGTACGGAGAATATTCTGGCAATTGGATAAAAAATAATGGCTTTTATCAATAAAATTCCAATGACAGATGCTGGAAGCCAGAAGGGATACTCAAAGATTGTGCTGACATTTGTTGACATTCCTACTGATAAGAAAAATATTCCCATCAATATACCTTTTACAGGCTCAATGATTATTTCAATTTCATGTCTATATTCAGTTTCAGCGATTAATAAACCTGCCAGGAAAGCCCCTAATGCTGCTGATAGACCAAATCCATGGGTTAGATAAGCAGACCCAACAACTAAAAATAGAACTGCAGCAAAGAGCCACTCGACATTCTTAGAAGGCGTTAGAAAACGCAAAACAGGTGTCAATAATAGCTTTCCGATTGCTATGATGGATGCAACAACAATTGCTGCGGTTAGCAAAGCTGTTGCAAGAGCGTAAATTATAGATCCGTCAGATTTACCTGAAAATATTCCAACTAGAACGAGAATAGGAACTACAGCTAAATCCTGCATCAATAATACAGAAAAACATATGCGCCCAACAGGACGTGATACCAAATGTCGTTCTGTTAAAAGTTGCATTACAATTGCGGTTGAAGATAATGCAAATGCCGCTCCAATCAAAATAGAGAGCGTTATTCCATTATTAAATTGAGATGCAACCAGAAAAATAACAAAGCCTGTGAGTATTATTTGAACGCTACCAAGGCCTAATACATATTTTCGCAAATCCCATAATCGGGCGAAAGTTAATTCCAAACCAATCATAAATAGTAGAAAAATAACACCAAGTTCCGCAAGGTTTTTCATTAAGTCTAAATCTGATATTACAAATGCAGAAATCCATGAGAAGTCTTCTTGCCACATGCCAAGACTATATGGCCCTAAGAGCAGGCCGAAAAATAAGTAACCAAGAACGGGTGAAATATGAAAGCGTTGTAAGGCAGGAATAATACAGCCAGCTAGGGCTAAAATTAATAAGATATCACCAAGAAGGTTTTTATCGTAGTGGTCCATATGGCCCATCCCTTGTTATTGGAATTATACACCTTGAGAGAATTTAAATTTATCAATTCAATAAGGTGGTTTTATCTTCCTATAGTTATTTTGAGGAAGGTAAAAGCTATAACTAAAAAGTAAAGAGATGAGTTCTATGCAAACTCCCTACCAGCCAAGTTTCATTTTGTTCGGCTGATAGGGAAATTAGATGGTTGTATGTTAGCTTGCAGCTTCAAAAAGCTCAGCAACATAATCCCAGTTAATTAAGCTATCAACAAATGCTTCTAAGTATTTCGGGCGAGCATTGCGGTAGTCGATGTAATAAGAATGTTCCCATACATCACAACCTAGGATCGGAGTTGCACCATGAACAAGTGGGTTTTCACCATTTGGTGTTTTCATGATCTCAAGTTTGCCACCTTTGATAGCGAGCCAGCACCAGCCAGAGCCAAATTGTGTCATACCAGCTTTTACGAATGCATCTTTAAATGCAGCATATCCGCCAAGATCTTCATTAATTTTGGCTTCTAATGCACCAGGTAATGATGTGCCGCCACCATTAGGTTTCATCCATTTCCAAAAATGAATGTGGTTGTAATGCTGGCCAGCATTATTAAATAGTGGAGCATTTGTGCCATGTGATGCTTTTACAATCTCTTCAAGAGATTTGTCAGACATGCCAGCTTCTGCAGCTAATGTATTTCCAGTTGTTACATAAGCTTGGTGATGTTTGTCATGATGAAATTCTAAAGTTTCAGCTGACATAAACGGTTGTAGTGCATCGTATGCATAAGGTAAATCAGGAAGTTCGAAAGTCACTTTGGGTCTCCCATAGTTATAGACTCATTTTCATTCTGGCTGAAATTAACGATGTGTTGATAGATTAGCAAGGTGTCAATAGAGCCTTCTGTGATTAAAAGTTAGACATTGCGATTAGATTTTATCAGTTATCATAAGTGTAAAGGCCTGATAGAGGGCTATTTCTTTTAGTCTGTCAAAACGACCCGAGGCTCCAGCATGTCCAGCATCCATGTTTGTTTTTAATAGCAATAAATTATCGTCGGTTTTCAAATCTCTGAGTTTTGCAACCCATTTTGCTGGTTCCCAGTATGTTACCCTTGGATCGGTTAGTCCAGCAAGAGCTAGAATATTTGGATAATCTTTGGCTTCTATATTATCATATGGAGAATAAGAGGCTATGTAGTCATAGGCTTCTTTACTCTCTAAAGGGTTGCCCCATTCAGGCCATTCTATCGGCGTTAAAGGGAGTGTATCATCAAGTATAGTGTTTAAAACATCTACAAATGGTACTTCAGCTATAATTCCTTTAAAGATCTCTGGAGCCATATTGGCAACAGCGCCCATCAGCATTCCTCCGGCTGAGCCTCCATGAGCAATAACATTGCCTTTTTTTGTCATTCCAATTTCTACTAGGTATTTTGCAGAAGAAATGAAATCATGGAAGGTATTGGTTTTTTGCAGTTCACGTCCTTGTCGATACCAGGCATATCCTTTGTCTTTGCCTCCTCTTATATGAGCAACAGCGTATATGAAACCACGATCAACCAGACTTAAACAATTGGTTGAGAAAGAAGATGGAATGGAAATGCCGTATGATCCATAGCCATATAGGTATAGAGGAGCAGTGCCATCACGGGGAGTATCTTTTTTATAAAGTAATGAGACTGGAATAAGCTCGCCATCATGAGCTGGAGCCATTAAGCGCCTTGTAATATATTCTGAAGCATCATGACCGCTTGGGACTTCTTGAGTTTTACGTAATGTACGTTCTTGTGTTTCAATATTATAATCATAAACTTGAGTAGGGGTGGTCATTGACGAATAACTGAAACGTATCATGTTTGTGTCATATTCATAACCCACTTGCAGGCCTAGAGAATAGGCTTCTTCATCAAATGATATCTCATATTCATCTGCTTCAATCCAATTTCGGATGACGATACGAGGTAAACCATTTTCTCGTTCAATTCGTATTAAATAATCTTTCAATACTGCGATATCTATGATTAATCGCCCAGTTCGATGGTATTCAATTTCAGACCAGCTTGTTTTGTCCAAGGCAGAAAGTGGTGTATCGCATATTTTAAAGTCCTCCGCACCGTCTGCATTCGTCAGAATTATCAGGCGATCATAAAAGCCACCACCACCGTGGTGTTCAACAGAATATTCGTGACCTGCTTCACGTGTACTGACTAATTGTGGTTCATTTTCAGGTTGATGAGCATCTATTAGGTAAACTTCTGAGGTCTGATGATCATGAACATTTATGGTAATAAATTTTCCACTCTGTGTTTTTCCCAAACCAACGAAAAAACCAGGGTCATGTTCTTCATAAATTAAAACATCTTGAGATGACAGCGTTCCTAATTTGTGTCTGTATACCCACTTTGGGCGATGTTGATCATCAAGTTTTGTGTAGAAAACTGTTTGACTATCAGCAGACCAAACAACACCACCTGAGGTGTTTTCTAGGATATCAATAAGATCGTCGCCTCTTTCTAAGTCTTTGAACTTTATTGTATAAAATTCTGATCCTTTGTCATCGTATGAATAGGCTAACAGGCGATGGTCTTCAGAATGTTCAGCCCCGCCTACATTATAATAAGCCTCACCTTTTGCTAATTCATTGACATCTAACAGAATTGTTTCTGCCCCTCCATCACGAGGTTGTCTGCAAAAGCGAGGGTGTTGATCTCCAGTTTGGTAGCTTAAATAATATGCATGAGGCCCATCTGGCGCTGGGACGGTAGAGTCGTCTTCTTTGATACGTCCTTTAAGTTCTTTAAAGAGTTGCTCTTGAAGTCCTTCGGTTTTTGCCATTTGCTCGGCTGTGAAATTATTTTCTGCTTCAAGATATTCTCTGATGCTTTGGTCCAAAATACTTGGATCTCGCATAACGTCTTGCCAGTTTTTTGCTCTCAGCCAGTTATATTCATCAGTCTTTTCTATGCCATGATGAGTGGTGATTGACCATTTTTTCTCAGCTTTAATTGATGGTGAAAAAGACTTTTTATCAGTGCTCATAGAAACTTCCTGAAATTTATTTAATATGGTTCTTTGCTAGATATATTGTTTTTGATTATTTTTTTAGATCTATTTTTATGAAACAATAGGTGTAGCTTATCATCAATCAATTTTATCGTATAATGTGTCTTTTTAACAAATATATTTATACCACAGACGCATTTTAGGTTCTGATGTTTCGTGTTTTTATGAATTTATATTCTATAGTCATGTGGTTTTAGAGTTTTATATGAATCAGATAGCACGCTTATTGATTTAAAAGTGATCTCTTTACAGATAGTTGTAAATGTATGCAATTTAATATATTTGCAATAATTCTAAAAATTTTATCAACAAAATGTGTCTCTCTTTCGTCACTTACACTTATGCAAATACATGAAATGACTTGATCTAGTTGACGTTTTTGTTAGAAATATAATCCATTGATTCGTAATTATTACGACTTGTGCTTCCTTGTTACACACAGCATCCTTTATTTTCTGATTAGATCATTGCTGTTACTCAATAAAATGCACGGTAATAATTAGATGAATATGCTGCGGGGCAAAATATGAGATTTATGAGTTTAACACTAGCATTGTGTTGTTTCTGGCTTTTGTTATCAGGGCCATTTACTTTTAAATATTCTTTAATTCTCTTTTTTGGAATCTTAGCAATTTTGTTATGCCTCTATATGGCTTCCCTGATGAATATTATAGACGATGAAGGGCATCCAATACATCTATTTGTGGGTGCTTTAACGTATATGCCCTGGCTAATGTTAGAAATCATTAAATCCGCAATTCATGTTACTAAAGTTATCTTAAATCCTCGCCTCCCTATAGCACCTTCAATGTTTAAAGTTGTCGCCAGCCAAAAGACTCCTGTTGGCATCAATATCTATGGTAATTCAATTACGTTAACTCCTGGAACACTCACAGTTGGTGTTGAAGGTAATGACCTTACCATTCATGCCCTTACATCAGATACTGCAGCAGATTTAAAATCTGGTGCTATGGATAAACGTGTTACGCAATTTGAGGGAGGGCAATAATGTTTTTTGCTGCAGCCCTTGCAATTTTAGTGTCTCTAACTTTGGCTACCATTCGCGCTCTAAAAGGACCTACAGTGTTTGACCGTATCCTTGCAGGCAATGCAGTCGGAACACTTGCAATTCTTTTACTTGCAGTTTTTGGTTTTATGACAGATCGGCCGGAGTTCCTTGATTTAGGTATTACCTATGGCTTTTTGAATATGATCGGAACTTTAGCTGTTCTGAAGTTTTTTCGCCATGGAGACCTTAGTTATGAGGTGGAGGAGGACGATGAAATATGATATCTGAAATTCTTCAAATAGTAAGTTACGTTTTTATCGGTATTGGCAGTTTCTTTGTTCTGATTGGTGCTATAGGGCTCCTAAGAATGCCAGATGTTTTTACGCGCATGCATGCTGCTAGTATAAAAGATACCGTTGGGGCCGGTTTTCTTCTTGGTGGCATGGCGTTGCAGACTGGTTTTTCACTCGTGACGTTGAAGTTATTTGTCTTATTCTTGTTATTTATCTTCGTAAGTCCTGTTGTCTCTCATGCCCTTGCACAGGCTGCTCTCCATGATGGAGAAAAGCCAATTCTTAAAGACCAGGGGAGTTCTGTTAACTCTCAGGATAATCTTAAAAGCACATCAGAGTAAAAGGAAATTTACATGGATCAACATATTGATGAATTGCTGATTAATATGGTTCTGTTGACCCTGATGGCGATTGTAACTGTTGGTATTGTTCGTGTCCGTAATTTGTTTGCAGTTGTTATTTTAGGAGGCATTTACAGTTTTCTGATGTCAAGTGTGCTTGTCGTTCTTGATGCAGTTGATGTTGCTATGACAGAAGCTTCCGTTGGAGCTGGAGTTGCGACCGTTTTGATGTTGGCAACGCTCTATCTCACAAAGGTTGAGGAAGCTCCACCTGTTCATAGTGTTATACTACCAATGTTTGTTGCACTTGGAACTGGGGCAGCCCTTATTTATGCTACAATAGATCTTCCTCCGTTTGGAGCTGCGGGAACACCAGTTCATCTAAATGTTGCTCCTCATTATTTAGAAAATTCCATTAAGGAGACATCTATTCCCAATGTTGTCACTTCTGTTTTAGCAAGTTATCGAGGTTTTGATACTTTCGGTGAAGTTATTGTTGTGTTTACAGCAGGCATTGGGGTGATGCTCTTGTTGAAAGGGAAAAAGAAAAAACAAACAGAAGGTGAGGAGGCTTAGAAAATGAAACTTGACCTGATCCTTCGTGTTACGACTAAACTCATGTTGCCATTTATTTTGTTGTTTGGACTATATGTTCATTTTCATGGTGACTTTGGTCCCGGTGGTGGCTTTCAGGCTGGGGTAATTGCTTCGGCAACCATAATTCTTTATGCGATTATATTTGGTCTTAAATCTGCTCAGCGTATTGTTCCTCAATGGTTTGTTGAAATTCTCGTTCCTTTAGGTGTTGGCATTTATGCTGGTGTTGGTGTGATTTGTATGTTGCTGGGTGAAAATTTTCTGAATTATTCAGCGCTTGATCATCATGATCCAAAACATGGTCAACATTTGGGTGTCATTCTTATCGAGGTTGGGGTTTTGGTTACTGTTGCGGGTACAATGGTTGCCATATTTTATGCTTTTGCTGGACGGGGGCGCTAATGGAAGTCCTGGAAAAAGTCGTTGCACATTATAATCACTGGGTCACAATTTTCCTCATGGTCTCAGGCTTATATATTGTGATTGCCAGAGGTAATATGGTGAAGAAGCTAGTTGGGCTATCTTTGTTTCAAACCTCAGTTTATCTTTTGTATATTTCACCTGCTAAGATCCTTGGAGGAACCCCTCCAATACTGGATAAAAATTTCAGTGTTTATTCAAATCCTTTGCCCCATGTTTTGATTCTTACGGCGATTGTTGTAGGTGTTGCTACAATTGCTCTTGGTTTGGCTTTGGTTGTCCGTATTAATGAAGCATATGGCACAATCGAAGAAGATGAAATATTTGGGAAGGAAGAAGAATAATGAGTGTGGCAGAACTCTCTGTTGCCGAGCAACTTCCTGCACTAATTGTTGTCACCCCTCTTTTGGGTGCGGTCTTATGTGCTTTTATAAAACCAGGTACGATATCGTGGTTTATCTCTTTTTTAATCAGCTTGTCTTTACCAGTTATGGCGGTTCTGTTGCTTTTCCAAGTTATGGAGAACGGCACAATCTCATATCATATGGGGGGATGGAAGCCACCAATTGGTATTGAGTATCGCGTCGATATGATTGCGGTGTTTATGCTCCTCCTTGTCTCTGTGGTTGGTGCTCTCTCAATGCCATATGCCAGAAAGAGTGTTGCTAAGGAAATAGATTCAACACGTCAATCCTGGTTTTATTCGATGTATTTACTTTGCCTTGCGGGCTTGCTTGGTATCGCGATTACTGGCGATGCTTTTAATGCATTTGTCTTTATGGAAATCTCGTCTTTGGCAACCTACACATTAATCGCTCTTGGTAAAGATCGCCGTGCTTTGGTTGCGGCTTATCAATATCTGATTATTGGTACTATTGGTGCGACTTTCTATGTGATTGGCGTCGGTCTTCTTTATACGGTTACGGGGACTTTGAACCTTGCTGATATGGCTGTTAAACTTAGCGAAATTGAAGTTATTTCTCGTCCTGTTTTGGCAGCCTTAGCCTTTATTACAGTTGGTATCAGTCTTAAGGTTGCATTATTTCCATTACATGGTTGGTTGCCTAATGCTTACACTTATGCGCCATCTTTTGCGACTGTCTTTCTGGCTGCAACAGCAACAAAGGTTGCTGTTTATCTTTTGTTACGGTTCTTTTTCACTGTTTACGGTAAAAGTAATGTTTTTGATATGTTGCCCGTGTCAGAAATTTTACTGGTTTGTTCTATCGCTGCGATGTTTGCAGCTTCGATTGTTGCCATTTTCCAAAATGATGTGAAGCGTATGCTCGCTTATTCGTCTGTTGCACAGGTTGGATATATAACACTTGGAATTAGTCTTGCTAATCAGGCTGGATTGACTGGTGGCATTGTCCACCTTTTCAACCATGGTTTTATGAAGGCTGCTTTGTTTATGAGCCTTGGGGCTGTGTTCTATCGTATACGTTCTGTTAAAATTGATGATCTTGCGGGTATCGGACGGACCATGCCGGTTACCATGACAGCCTTTGTTATTGGAGGTTTGGCGATCATTGGCGTGCCAGGAACTGTCGGGTTTATCAGTAAATTTTATCTTGCAGTTGGCGCTATTGAAAACCAAATGGTTTGGCTAGTCTTTTTGTTGCTCATTAGTTCTTTATTGTCTGTCGTTTATATTGGCAGAGTTGTTGAAGTTGCCTGGTTTAGAGATCCTTCGCCAGCAGTTGCTGCTGCGAAAGAGCCTCCAGGTAGTATGATCTTTCCGATGCTGATTATGGCTTTGGCGACTATCTATTTTGGCATTCATACAACAGCTACAGCAAGTATTGCTGAGAAAGCGGCTGAGATGCTTCTAGGAGGTGTGAAATGACCGGACAGGAACTCATTTTACTCTCTCTTCTTATTCCTTTTGCCGGATCATTATTGATCCCTGTTTTTGGACGTTGGCCTAATTTACGTGAAACAGTCACATTGCTTGCTGCATTGTCTTTGTTTGCAACGATCATTACAATTTTACAACGCGTGTTGGATGGAGAGGTTCTTAAAACACAACCTTTAGAGGTTATTTCTGGGTTGAATATAGCATTTAAGATTGAACCACTCGGAATGTTGTTTGCCTGTATTGCGTCTACGCTCTGGATTATTAATTCGATTTATTCCATTGGCTATATGCGTGGAAATAATGAGCCAAGGCAAACTCCGTTTTTTATGTGTTTTGCTGTCGCTCTTTCCAGCACTATGGGTATTGCGTTTGCGGATAATCTTTTTACGCTTTTCTTGTTTTATGAAATTCTGACACTTTCGACTTACCCTTTGGTAACACATAAGGCTGATAAGAATGCCATCATGGGTGGCCGGATTTATCTGATGCTTTTACTTGGGACCTCAATGGTTCTGCTGTTGCCTGCGATTATCTGGACATGGTCGATTGCTGGAACTGTTGATTTCGTAAAAGGTGGTATTCTTGCAGGTAAAGTTGACCCTGTAACGCTTTCCATTCTCCTAGGTTTGTTTGCTTTTGGTATTGGTAAAGCAGCTTTGATGCCGATCCATTTTTGGTTGCCAGCTGCAATGGTTGCCCCAACGCCTGTAAGTGCATTGCTTCACGCAGTTGCTGTTGTGAAGGCAGGTGTGTTTACGGTTGTTAAAGTTGTTGTTTATATTTTTGGTATTGAAACTCTCAAGGATGCTGGAACAGCGGGTTGGTTGTTATATGCAGCCGGTGGTACCGTAATTATTGCTTCTCTCGTTGCCTTGCGACAAGATAATTTAAAAAAGCGTTTGGCTTATTCCACGGTCAGTCAATTATCTTATGTTATTCTTGCTGCTGCGATCTTAACCCCTATTTCTGTGATTGGCGCTGCGATGCATATTGCTGCCCATGCTGTCAGTAAAATAACTTTATTCTTTGCTGCAGGCTCGATTTATACAGCGGCCCATTTGACTGAGATTAGCCAATTGAAAGGAATAGGACGACGGATGCCCTGGACTATGGGAGCGTTTACAATCGGTGCTTTGAGTATGATTGGTATTCCTCCAACAGCAGGCTTTCTAGGTAAATGGTTTATGTTGTCGGGAGCTATGGCAACGGAACAATGGTTTGCGGTTGGGGTTATTGTTTTAAGCACCATACTCAATACGGCTTATTTCTTACCAATCATTATTACGGCATTTTTATATGAACCGGTTCCTCAATCAGAGGGTGGTCCTGCACCGCATGGTGAAGCGCCATGGCCTATAGTTGTGGCTTTGACTGCTACAGCCATTGGGACAATCTTATTGTTCTGCCTACCTGGCGTCCCACTTGCTCTTGCAGATATGTTAATAGGAGGCTGAATATGAAAGATCAAAATGAAGATCATTGGCTCGTACGTCCAAGCAACATTCGGCTTTATTGGATTATTTTTATTGCTGTACTCGCCCTTACCATTGTTGCTGATTTGTTTGTCAAGCATAAGCCTTATTTTGCCTTTGATGACAAATTTGCTTTTTCAGCTTGGTATGGGTTTGGGAGCGCTATTGTGATGGTCATAATCGCAAAAACCCTTGGAATTATACTCAAACGTTCGGATACATATTACAATGACTGATGTGATTGTTCCTCCTGGTCTTATATTAATTATCGCTGGATTACTTTTGCCATTTTTGCGTGGGGGGCTGCGGAGTATTGTTCTTCTTATCGCGCCATTAATAACGCTCTATGTTATTTGGCAAATTCCTTACGGCCAGCATCTGCAAGTTCCTTTTATGGGATTTAATGTTAATCTTGTGAGTGTTGATGCATTAAGTCGTTTGTTTGCGATTGTTTTTGCGCTCGCTACCTTCACTGGAGCTTTGTTTGCTCTTTATCAAGAAAAGACAAGTGAGCTGGCTGCTGCTTTTGTTTATGCCGGTAGTGCTATTGCTGTTACGTATTGTGGTGATTTGATCAGCCTGTTTATTTTTTGGGAAATTATGGCTGTTGCTTCAACGCTTGTTGTTTTAAGTGGTGGCAAGGAGGCACATGCGGCCGGATTGCGATATGCTGTCATACACTTTATGGGTGGTGTTGTTTTGATGGCCGGTATCGCTGGGGAAATTGCAACGAATGGCGGTTCCATTGAGTTCACCAGTATGAGCTCAGATCTTACTATTCCTCGCTATCTTATTTTGCTTGGCTTCCTTATTAATGCTGGTGCTGTTCCTTTTTCTGCTTGGTTGCCTGATGCTTATCCTAAAGCTTCATGGAGTGGGGCGGTTTTCCTTTCTGCCTTTACTACTAAGACGGCCGTTTATGTTATTATGAGGGGATTTCCCGGTACAGAATTATTGATATATGTTGGTCTGTGTATGATATTTTATGGTGTCATATACGCAATCCTTGAGAATGATATTCGTCGTATTCTTGTTTACAGTATTGTCAATCAAGTTGGTTTTATGCTTACAGCGATTGGCGTCGCTACGGAAGGTTCAGAGTGGGCGAAATATGCCTTGAACGGGGCGGCAGCCCATGCTTTCGCTCATATTGTTTATAAAGCCCTTCTCCTGATGGCTGCTGGTGCTGTGATTTATCAAACTGGTAAGTCCAAATGTACAGAGCTTGGTGGATTGTTCCGAACAATGCCCATTACCATGATTTGCGGGATTATTGGTGCGCTTTCGATATCAGCGTTTCCATTTACATCAGGTTTTGTCTCAAAGTCTTTAATAACGAAAGGTGTCGCTGGAGCAGACCTTTTCTATCCTTGGGCTTTATTAACCACAGCTTCTGCGTGTGCCTTTCTTTATGTCGGGCTTAAATTTCCATGGTTTGTGTTCTTTAATAAAGATTCAGGCCTTAGACCTCCTGAGGTTCCAACGAATATGCTTGCTTCGATGGGTATATTGTCGGCTATTTGTCTTGCGGTCGGGATGTTCCCAAGTTTGCTTTATGGACTTTTACCATACAAAGTGAATTATGATGTCTATTCTGCTGGGAAAGTTATCTCTCAACTTCAGCTTTTGCTTTTTGCTGGGCTTGCTTTCTTCCTTCTTTTAGGATGGTTAAAGCAAACCATGACGATAACACTTGATTTTGACTGGTTTTATCGCCGTTTTGGGGTTCTTCTTGGTAAGGAATTTAATTTTATCTCAGCGGCAGCATGGAATAAACTTACAAATAATATTGAGACAGTGGTTAAAGAGTTTATTGGTAAACTTTATAAAAGCCATGGGCCAAGGGGGATCTTTGCCAGAAGCTGGCCCACTGGTGGTATGGCTTTCTGGACGACTTTATTGCTCGGCGCTTATCTCTTACTCTACTATATTTAGCCACTACTTGTAGAACGAAAAAAGTTTTCAGTAAAAAATTATTTGTTATGAAAAAAATCCCCGAAACCTATTGTTTTTCACAGGGAGGGGGATTATTTGCCCTTTTTCTCTTTATATTTATATATCCACAGCAAAATAACTTTATATGAAGTATTTATGCACCATCTTTTACTAGCTGGCGTGATTATCATCCTTAAGTTATGAAATAATAATAAGAATTTTTATTAATCATTATACTCGGGAAACTAAGAAAGAACTCAAGTTTAACTATAAGGTCTTTAAATCCCTGTTTCATTTTAGTGTTAAATGTAAAGAATAGCTTGTAAGTTGCCCTAATTTGTAATATTTTTCTTTTACAGCTTATAATAAATAAAAGCTGAACAGATATGTTAATTTAGTTATTAGACTGTTAAACTAATGAAGTAAAAGCAATTATATCTGATAAAAACAGGTCGGTTGTTATTTGAGTATTATCAGTTTATCCACTGAAAAAGCTCTGTAATATATCCGAAAATTATAAAAATAGTAATTGAGGTTTCTTATGGATGAAATTATAGAAAAAAATGAGCTTGTCGAACTGACAGCTGATATTGTTTCAGCATATGTTAGTAAAAATGCAGTTGTTGCAACGGATTTACCAGGAATTATTGTAGATGTACATAAGGCTTTGAACCAGGCGACAGCTGAAGGTACACAACCTTTGAAAGAAGAGCTTAAGCCTGCTGTTCCTATTAAAAAATCGATCGACCCACAAGGTGAATATATTATTTGTCTAGAAGATGGTAAGAAATTTAAATCTTTGAAACGCCATCTAAGAACTCATTATGATTTGTCTCCTGAAGAATATCGTGAAAAATGGGGACTATCACACGAATACCCAATGGTTGCTCCTAATTATGCCAAAGCACGTTCTGCTTTAGCTAAGAAAATGGGACTTGGACAGCGTAGAAAATAATTACGCCTCTCAAAGCTCAATAGAGATAAAATTTAAAATGCCCATGCTCTGTATAGAGCGCGGGCATCGTAAATTATAGTTTTATTAACAAGCTGTGTACGATCTGTCTGAATATCCGTAAAATTGGTCTGTTTGTTATAATTTTACTTGTTTAGTTGTAAATTTTCTTCATACTCAACTGCATAAAAAATAAACAATAATTAATTTTTTACGCGTAGTGTCATTTTGATTTTAATTATTATAGAGTGACCATGCATTCTGAACTTACATTTAGAGCACAGCTTGTCATATACGAACAGCGGTATATTTATGATTATTGGTGCCGTGAAGCTGCCAGAAAAATCATGCCGTCTGAGCAAGCCTTCCAAGTTGATAAAATTGCAGATGTCACTCCATATTTAAGTCTTGTTAAAACCGATCCTCAATTTCATTCCTTTCATTATAAATCATCAGGCACCCAGGTTAATAAAATTTATGGTTGTAATTTAAGCTCGATGCGATTTGATCAACTTAAATGGGGTCAACATTTGCCCTATTGGAAAGTTGTTTATTCTAAAATCATGCAAGAGAAAATTCCGCTTCAAGGCGTCACAAAAGGGTCTGTTACTGGGCATAATGATTTTGCTATGTTCTGGTTAAGGCTTCCTTTATCTAATGACGGACAAACTGTTTCGCATGTTTTGTGTCATGATATTTCTTTTCCTCTCAAAAGTTGCACAAAACCCTATATTCCCGCTCAGCCCTTTCAAGATCAAAACACAGCTGTTGCACAAAGCGCGTAAACTTTTATTTAAGCTTCTTATTCCTTTTCCTGCTGATATGCGAATGCGAGTGCTTTGTGATGGTTAATGTCATATGACCAATGGGATGTTTTTGATTTTACCCATTCAATTTCTAAAAGTTCTCTTAATTTTTGTAATCTGGTTTTTTGATCTGTTTTCTTGAGACATGGAACAGGATAACTTGTTTGCTTGTTTAACATGATTATATTTTTTTAAAATTTCTTACCCTTCTTTTTCTTTGTCCTTAAAAGGGGGAGGAGCCAGCTTTGGGGATGAAGCTGGCTCCTACTTCAAGCTTGGTAAGGGTCGGGGATGGGGAGGGGAAGACCAAGCTTGAAAAATCTAGCGTTTTAATGTTGCTTTAGCCATCTTCATTGGCTACAGCGGTAACTTTCTGCCATTTCTCCTCTGGTACAAGCGACACCCATAGTTTGGGGTTGCGATAAGATTGACGTTTGATGAAGGTGTAGGGCACTTTCTGCCAACTTAGAACTTCATCGGATTTGTTATCTAATATAAAGTCTCCTTGCGCTGTTCTGGCTGTTAAAACTGCGTGGCCTTCCTGGTTCTCATCCAGTACAACTGTGATGAGTAATGAGCTTTCTGGCCATCCTCTCTGAATGAGTTGTTGGCGTTTTAGCAAGACATAATCTTCACAATCTCCTTTGTACGAGGTTGGAAATGTCCAATGTTCTAAACGTCCGTAGAGCTTTTTGTCTGTGACTGGTTTTATGACATTGTTAACCAGCTCATTCATATGTTTTAATTCACGCCATCTATGCGATGTCATTTGAAAACGGTTGTGCGATATTCTATCAGCTTTAGGGCGGCATTCTGCCGGGTTTTGCTCACAAAATTTAACATGGCCCACTGGTGGTAAGGTTAGACCAAATACTCTTAAGTAAGCAGATCTTGTATTCTGTCCCTCATACCCGTTTTGTCTTTCCGCAAAAGCCTGACTTGTGCTTGCTAAGCTTGAAATCAATGCTATGGCTAGTAGTTTCTTCATTGTTTCGTCACACCCCTGTTTGTTTATGATTAGGAGGATGACATAAAAAATTTGAGGAAGATGTAATTCTGTGAACGCTATTTTAATAGATTTAGACTAAATTTATCGGCTATTTAATTTCAAATTTATTTCAAAATTTAATTGAATTTGAGTGGTTCTTCAAAACATTGTTCTAAGAGCTCTTCAACGGCCCGGATTATAAGGGATTTCGATTTCTTTTGGAATTGATCATTCCTCACAGAACTCGTTTCTGTCGAGGCCTAATCTGGTTCTATATAATTTTTTTGTAGAAAGAGAGCAGGGCAATTTTTATTGACTTAGAGCTAAAAAAAATGTGTTTTGTTGGATTTCTCTCGATTATGCCATAACCTTAGCATAGTACCGTTACGGTGTCAAGGATATTATTCCTGGGTATTTATTCCATATGGTGTTATGGTTAGGGAAGGGTTAAGAGGGGGATGTGATGTGCCATGATCAATGCTGGATTATGGGTCCCCAATATTTTTCTCAGAGTTAGGTTGTGCATCATTCTGATGATAAGCACTAATTTGTGCCGGACCGATCTTGCAGATTGGTCTGATGGTTCTTGCCTAATCAGGGCTATTGTAAGAACAGTGAGGGATGCCCCGCGAGGGACTACCATTATGCGCCCAAACCGGCTTATGATTTCCTTCTGAAATGCCATACGCAAAATAACAATATAACTGAATCATAAAACATTACACTATCATGTGATATTCAGTGAATTGTGATATCTTGGTTATAGTGTTTAAAAAAGTAATTTGTGGATTATAATGAATATAATATTATTGATACTGTTCATCATAGTGAGTTTAACTTCATGTGAGGGGCCTGATTTAAAAAGAATAAAGAATACATTTAATCAGAATATTGAAAAATTTGAACTCCTAGGGAAAATGGCAAAAGATGATTTCCAAGGGCGAATTTGCTTTACCATAGGTTTAGATCATATTGGTGATTATTGGAAAGATACTGATGAAAAATGGTACAAACGTAATCAATATGAAATAAAGTTATCGCTAAGCCAGGTATTACATAAGCTAAAAATTTCAGAAGAGCGTTATAAGAAATATAAAACCTTTTTTGTAAAAACAGGGACTGAAAGAGTCACATATTGTGAAAGAAGCGATACATATTCATTTCTTGCGTACCGAGCAGGTCTAGCCGTTTCTGGTTGTCATGTCGATATTAATAAGGACCATAAAATTCCAAATTCAAAAGGAAAGCCTGGCGCTGGAGATTTCACTGAAATAATTCCATTAAAAAATCATTGGTATATGGAATACAGTTGCACTTGAATATAGATTTCTCATGCAACCCACGCCGACCAGGTTTTGTAAGCCTGTCCTAATGCTGATCTGGTAATATTCCCCTTGCGAGGCGTATCATTTCTGATGTGGCCCTAACGTTCTTGCATAAACCCTATCACCAACTGCAGCGGAAATAAGGGCAAGAAAACTCAGACTAGGCAGTATGCCCAGTCCGGCTGGGGTCATTATAATGTGGTCAGGTATACAACCTGACCAATGTTGATTAACTTTAGGCTTGACAATTTAAGGGTTTCAGTTTGTTCGCAAAAAACCTGATTAAAGAAGTCGACTACATAACCCGCGTCATTATTTGGAGCTATTTCCTTCAAAATTTATGATTTTTCTTTATCAACTTCAATTGCATACTTTCCTGTGTGGAATAAAGTATCCTCTATTGCCCAAGTTTCCTACAACATCAACGCTACGTATCCCATTGTGAGAGGCACCATCACGTAGAGGCTAAGGTTTCCAGATAATCCGTTTTCTTCACATCCGAATCTTTTAAGTTTGATTGTTTATGCTGGTCTTTCTTTGCCGAAATTTCCTGAAAAGGGATCTTTTTCATCAAATTGAATCACATGTCCCATTAAGTTTTATGGTGACAATTATCTGATTGGAATGACGGAAAACACAGAGCTTGATGAGGCGATGGGTCAAATGGGCTGCATAAAAATACGTTGGGATTTGGTTTGTCATTACCTGCAGACTTATCCCAATTCTTAATCACAGTCAGAGCTTGGATGGAAGTTAAACATTGTCTAAGATTGGTGTTACTATCAAATTTGAATACGCAGCAGCCGTAGAGGTTTCATGACCTTAAAGAATTCATAATCATTTATGTAAGGGCTATTCATGTTGCTTAACGGAAAATATCTTCGGTAATCAATAAGTCGATTGAGGAGGCTCATGCATTCACGGCATTTACAGCATTCCTATAATTTCCTTATTACTTGCAAAAGATGCCTAAGGGAACAGAAAATACAGTACCATTTTCAACGTGTTTTCTCTGTCATTTAAGGGATACCCTGCCTTATATTGTGAAAAATCGCCTGTTGCCATTTACTAAATCCCTTCGTGATTAGAATTTATTTGAGGAGCGATCTGATTCTGGCTGGCTACTAAAAAGTATTGTTCGCTCGATATATCATATATTCAACTGTGACCACGCTGTATTGAATGGGTTATCATTGTATGTTATGAATAATTGCCTAAACATGGAGAATCATGATGTTTTGTAAGCGAGAGACCGGCAAAACATATTTCAGGCCTCCGCGGGACAATTTCCATTTGTTGTCTCTTATCTTGCTCAGGCTGTCCCAAAAGTCAGTCTATCATACTTCGACATGGGCACTATGTTCTTTCGAGAGAAATGGTTAATGTCTGGGAACCAGTTAGGGTAAGACTTACAATCATACCAGCCTGACCGGCGGGGGTTGAAGATACCCGTAACTTTACGATGCAGTATCTCTTGATGTTCTGATGTGAGCCTATTGTTCTTGCATACACCTAATAACCAATGGCTGGGCAAACAAGGGCAAGAACACTCAGACTGGGCAGCATGCCCAGTCCGATTGGGGTTTTCAACTGTAAGTGCGAAATTCCCTTCGCAGGAATGGTCATGCTGACCATTCCTGCGGTATGCCCCGCGAGGTCTTATCGTTTAACCTTGCAAAGCTTGGTGCGATTGCTCTACTTCAGGTTTGTGCAGACTGATCACGGTTAGGACTGCGGCACCATTTGCCCAGTAGTACCAGGCGTCCAGACCCTCAAATCCGAATATGGCAGGTGCCATTATGAATAACGCACCAACGGTGAAATCTACGGCAAGATGCCATGAATATGGGATGACCTTAACAATCCCTAGATGGTGGTTGGTTAGTAATGTGAGGGTAAATGCTGCAATTCCAGTTAAAAAAGCAAGCCACCATGCAACTGGGTTAGAGGTTCCTAATCCTAATATAATTGGTGCTAGCATTAAGCTGATTGCCACTGGATAATCCAGATAAGCATGGATGTTTCGCGTTACAAATCTTAGGTCCATTTAATTTATCCTTTCCTTGTTCGCTGTCTGCGCGTTACAAGACGCGCTGACAGGCAATTGAGTGGGGTTATGAAGCTGAAGGTGTTTTATCGCGAAGTTTAGGCCAGTTGGCATTCGCTTTGGTGATCGCACCAGAGATGTCTTTCAACCAGGTTTTCTGGATACCAGCATCCAGGTTGAGATAAAGTTTGCCGTCGACAATCTTCCAATATCTTGGATCTCCATCGAACTTCGCTCCAACAGAAACACCATAGGCACAATAGCCTCCATAAGCAGGTTCGTATTTCGCAGGGTTCTTTTTGAATGTTTCAAGGTTTTCTTTTGATGCAAAACGATAGGTTGCGTTTTTATAAACAGTTGCAAATTTTGCATTACCTTGAGTGGGTTTTGCTTTCGTAAAATAGGCAACAACATCAAAGCCATGTATGGCCAAGCCGGGTGCCGGCTTACCTGCCACCAATACAATACCTGTTGAGGTATTGACTTCTGGGCCAGCGAAAGCTGGCGAAGTTACAATAACAAAACTTGCAACGATCATTGAGAATAGAGATTTAAAATTCATATTAGTTACTCCTGTCTTTTTTCATAAAACGAATTGCATTAACTCGTGAGTTTTTATATTTAACGATACAGATCTGTATCGATATCTATAAAATGTACAGATCTGTATCGTTTGTCAATGCGTGTAATCAGAAAAACTTTCACTTTATTGTGAATATTTCCCAGGAAATTTATTGTAAAAACTTGAAGAAGGTTATATTTTTCCAATAACGATACTAAGTAGTATTATTAAAATTGAGATGAAAAATGAAACGCACGGAAAAAAGAGAGCACTTGATAGATGTTGCCTCCAGGATATTCAATCGGCTGGGATATCATGGAGCTGGTATCGACCAGGTTATTGCGGAATCAGGAATCGCAAAGACAACGCTCTATAGATATTTTGAGTCTAAAGAAGATCTTATCGTTGCTGTTTTGAGGCGAATAGATGAGCAATATCGTGACCAGATGCGCCAGACAGTTGATAAACTTGCACCCTCGCTAAAGGACAAGCTTATCACGACATTTGATTTTCTTGAGACCTGGTTTTCCGATAATGAATTTTATGGGTGTCCTTTTATGAGTGCGGCTGCTGAGTATAGCGACCGTCTTAGCCCGGTATTTATGGAAGCCTCAACACACAAGCGATTGGTTTTGACTTACTTTGAAGAGTTAGCAAGGGCTGGAGAATTTAATGACCCCAAGCGTATCGCAAATGAGGTAAACCTGTTGCATGAAGGGGCGACTGCCATTGCTCACATAACGGGTGATCCGCAAGAGGCGATACGTGCAAAATGTATTGCGCAAACCCTTATTGATGGCTCAAGACAGAGATAGTGCGAGTGTTTATTGAAGGGGAACAAGTTGGTGTAGCCTTGTCTGATTGTTATTTTTCTTAATTTATCTTTTGCAACAGTAACAGGAGAGTTCGAGATCTCTGATAATGATTTTCCTGAAACATTTGAAATTTAACCAATCAGGCTGGCCACATAGACCGGCCTGTTTATGATGTGTTTACTCATCAAATAGTTTCTTAATTGCATTTGGCTGTTGGGTGTCGATGAATTCGATTCCTATGCCTTCGTTGTGGTGGCGGACCACGCGGCCTCGCATACGTCCGAGGATGAGTTCCAGGCCGACTTCAGGGCGATCTTTGATAGCGACTGAGGCTCCAGAGATAGACACATCGATGATCTGGCACATACGTGTGTGGCCATCGTTAAACAGGAGTTTTGACATGGAACTGTTGGGAACTATACGCAGGTGGCGGCGGTCATCTTCCTGATCTAAAATTTTTCGGTTTGCAAGCCATGTGAGTTTTTCTGCCAACTTTTCTTTTTTATACACGCCTGCCTCAAATCGTATCGCAAAGCCTTCTTCAAAATGTCTGGAGATTTTTCCTTCGACACGTCCGATATGGTCTATATAAGCAATAACTGTTTCACCAATTTGAGATTCTGCCGTTGAGGAGAGGGCGCATCCTCCTGGAGAAATATTTAACAAGCGGCATGGGAATTCCTCACGGTTGGTGAGCATAAAGCGACCAAGCAAATTGACCTCAACTCTTTGATTACGGCGTCGGTCAATCGTCAGTTTTTTGATATGATAAGATTGCTCGTCTTCAGTCGTATCTGGAACGATATTTTGTTGCATGGTCACACATCAGAAGGTTATATCTTTGAGATCTGTGATCTTGCACAGCAAATCTCAAAGATGTTTCAGGTTTGTGACATGATTGAACTATTATTGTTAAAGAACAGCTAATAGTTTGGAAAATTACTCACAATTTGTGCGACCACCCTCAAATACGCGGAATTTTCTATCATTTAGTATCACTGTTTTGTAATCTGTATTGGTCAGAGGTTGGACATTGTTATTAAAGAATTGGTCTACATTACCAGAGAAGGTTTGGTCTTTTTCGGCCCAACTGAGACGGATTTGTTTTAGTTTAAACTTCTCGAGTTTTGAGATCCCTAACCAGTAAGGCTTTGAAGTTGTTACCATTCCTCCAAGCATACGGTTCACCTTAAAACTGGTGTGATAGAGCGGGAGAATGACCATTTCATAGCTTACTGATTGGCCATTCTGGGAGATTGCTTCAAACTCAATTATACCGATTGCAACGTCGTTTACGACACATCTTAATAGATTATTAAGGGCGTCACGGTCTCCAGATGACCAAAGGTCCAGAATGTTCTTTTGTTTCAATTCGAAGCAGAAATCATGACAAATCTGGGTGCCTGCTAATCTGAAATCATATGTGTCATCATCTTCATGCTGAAGTATAAATGTATGAGGCAAAATGTGAGAGATTTGAGAGGGTTCGATCTCAAAACGTTGGGGGGCCTTACGGGTTTTTCTAAGAGTATTCCAATAGTCTAGGAGTTGCTTATTTTCGGTTATATTGATTTTTTCAAAGACTGACATAAATTTTCTTCCTGCCCGGTTACACTCAAACTATTCATTCTCGAATTGAGACATGTATTTATTTTTTATGGAGAAATGAGCAGGACTTATGCCAAATCACGGATCTGATAAAGGTTAGTTTTTTAAAAGGTTAACAGAAAGTTTTTATTAACTATATGATAGATTACGCGGCGGATTATGCCTACATATGATACGTTGAAATATAAGCTCTTTTATTGAGGTTAATTATATAATATATCAATAAAAACAATGATCTTGCATTTCTATGGAATGTTTTAATTTTGTAAGGGCAAAACTTGTCTCAAAGTGCACCGATATTAAATCTCCCAAAATGTGTTTCCTATACATTATTGTGTCTGGTGGTTACGCATGTCACGCTTGGGATTTTAAATTATTTTGATCCACATAACCAAAGGATCTTATTTCTGTCTTTGGCCTTTATACCTGCACGTTATTCGAGTGATGTGTTAGGGATACCCGGGGGAGATATTGCAGATATCACCTCATGGATCACATACATGCTGGTTCATGATAGTTTTGAACATTTGCTGGTGAATTCGCTTGGGGTTATGGCATTTGGCAGTGCAGTTGCTTTTCGGCTGGGGAACTGGGGTTTTTTATTGTACACGCTCCTCTGCGGTGTTGCAGGAATTTTGTTACATCTTTTGATCTATTGGGATTCGGTCACTCCTGTTATTGGAATTTCCGCTGCGGTCTCTGGGCATATTGCTGGGGCTATTTTGTTTGTTTATGGGGCTTATATTAACGATCAGGTCTATATGATTCGTCACTATCCAAAACAGGTTCAACTTGTGACATACAGCCAAATATTTACTGATAATCGTGTGCTTTTGGTGGTTTTTGTCTGGATTGTGGTTAATTTTGCGGTTGCTTATTTTGGTGTAGGGGCAGATGGAACCAGCACAATCGCCTGGGAGGCTCATCTTGGTGGTTTTCTGTTTGGGCTCTTGAGTTTTAAGACAATAGATTCTTTAACGCCAAATAAATATTAATCTCATTCTTCAATTTTTTGCCCAGGGTTGTTCAGTTTTATTTTCATAAGACGGTTTGGAGACTAGGAATTTAACTCTTCATTGTGAATAGATACATAATATGTAGCACATCTTTTGCAAACAGCCACAAAATATAGTATTCTGTTTCCTGGATATAATCATCCGCAAATGTGCAAAATTGAAGAGATTTGTAAGTTCGGCCTCGCAAAATGCTACAAGAGGTCTTTCCCTTACATGTCTTATGGAGAGCCTGATGAAAGTAGGGTCAATTTTAGGTGAAAAGGGCCGGAAAGTTATTACCCTTCGCTCAAATACATCTTTGATGGATGTGGCTAAGGTCTTATCTGATCATGGTATAGGATCTATAGTCATCGTTGATGAGAGTGAGAAGGTTGTTGGTATTGTCTCAGAACGTGACATTGTCAGAACACTTGCGAAAAATGGTGTAGAGATTTTGAATAGTCCTGTTTCACAATGCATGACGGAAAATGTTATTACATGTTCTGAGCAAGAAACAATTGATAATGTGATGACAATAATGACGTCTCATCGTTTTCGGCATATGCCAGTTCTTGAGAATGGCCAGCTAGTTGGGATCATTTCTATCGGTGATGTGGTGAAAACCAAAATCGCCTCAGCTGAAATGGAAGCTGAAGCAATGAGAGAGTATATTGTTGCCTCCAGGTAGGTTATTTCAGATATATTTAAACGGCTCGTTCCAGAGCTCGTTTAATGTCGTCTAATATTCGCTCAGAAGCGTGTGCGCCTTCGGGTATAGCGCTTTCAGCTTTGTGGAAATCGAACAGGTTGATATTGTTCAATTGAGGTGTGATTTGAATGTCTGGCGGATCTCCTGCTAACCTGGCACGGGCAATGCGATCCTGGGTAATGTTGAATGAGTCCATCATCACACGCGATATGCCTGGGGCACCATCTCCTTTGCCAAAAAACTGACGGTGGAGCAGATGCATCGCAGCCTTTTTTGTTTTGCCATCAACATCTTTGCCATTTCCGTTTTTATTTTCTTCTTGATCATTGGTGCCATGATCATGGATGACGACACCTTTGCCAAACATGTCACTATTTAAATTTACAGCGATTACAAAGTTTGCTCCCATCGCTCTACATACGGATACAGGAATAGGGTTTACCAAAGCGCCATCAATCAACCAACGTGATGCAATTTTGACAGGTTTAAAGATCCCGGGTAGGGCATATGAGGCGCGCATTGCTTCAACAAGACGACCACGACTTAACCAGACTTCATGTCCCGCTCCGATTTCAGTTGCAATTGCGGTATATTTCTTTTCCATATCCTCAATATTTAAACCATGGAGATGGTCATCAAGTTCGTCGCAAAGGCGTTGTCCTGTGATAATGCCCGAGCCTGCTAGATTGAAGTCTAAATAGCCAAAAACTTTGCGCCGGGTTAAGCTTAATGCAAAGTCTTCCAGCTCCTGGAGTTTATCAGCGACATAGCAGCCACCAACAACAGCGCCTATTGATGTTCCTGCAACAACATGAGGGTGAAAGCCAGCATTCATCAAGGTTTTCAGCACACCGATATGTGCCCAGCCACGGGCTGCGCCGCCACCAAGAGCAATGCCTATTTTTAATTCTGTCATTTCTTTTTACCGCTCTTATCTTTATTTTTTCTGCGCGTGACTCGCAGCAGATGCTATTTAACAGAATATCATTAACTTAATATGTTACCAAGATATGAAAAGGTGTGATGTGGTATTTGGGGGAGTTGTTAATAATTAGGTGAATAGTAGAGGTATTTTGCGCTTTTTGTGGTGTTTTTGGTATAATATGATTTCATTTATTTGAGGTCATTCATGAAATTTACATCGACACCAGAGCATGAAGCTTTTGTTAAAGCATGAATGTCTTCGGGAAAACATGCTAATCCTGGGGAACCCTCCGATGCTCTGCTTGATGAATGCATTGATGCAGATACTGCCCTTCCGATTGGTGAGCTGCGCACTTAATCTTGAGTCATTATTCCGACCTATTCAGATTATATCATTTTCTTAATCAAATAATAAATATATGGGGCAGGAGATGGTACGGTTTTTTTTATTTCTTATTTTATTTTGTTTTCAGATCTTTCAAGTTTATGCGTCGGCTTCAATACAAGAGGCAAAGAAATTACAAAAAGTTTTTCTTGAAGTTATCAAGCTTTATCAGGGCGGGAAATATGAAAAGGCGCTTGTCTTAGCGGAAAAGAACTATGCTTCTGCTCAAAAGATTGTAGGGGATGAGCATCCGGTTACTTTGGCGATATTAAATAATCTTGCTGGTTTGTATCGTGTGCAAGGATATTATGATAAGTCAAAGTTTTTGATGAAGCGTGGGTTGGACACTTCACTCAAGTTGCTTGGAAAAGATCATTTAAATACCTTGAACAGCCAGAATAATCTTGCTGGCCTTTATCAGGATTTAGGACAATATCAAAAAGCAGAATCCTTATATCTTAATGCATTAGAGAGTGCTGAACGGGTTCATGGCAAAGATAGTGAAAAGACTTTGCTTGCGCTTAATAATTTGGGGACACTTTATCAGGCGCAGTGGCGTTATGTCAAAGCTGAAATTCTTTTTAAACGTATTGTGCGGATTGCAGAAAAAGCGTTTGGTTCTGAGGACAAGCGGACGTTGACGATTGTTAATAATCTTGCAAGTGTTTATCATGTGCAAGGTTTGTATTCTCAAGCGGAAGACTTATTTAAGCGTGTCTTAGATGCACAGCTTAAGACGTTGGGAAAGACACATCCAGATAGTTTAATCACCATGAATAATATTGCCAGTTTATATCAAGACATGGGGAAGCTGGAAGACGCAGAGAAGCTTTTTAAACCTGTTTTTGAGATTAGAGCTAAACGGCAAGGGCAAGAACACCCTGATACGCTTTTAAGTATGAATAATCTTGGTGAGATATACCGATTAAGAAAAAAATATACATTATCTAAAAAACTTAATAAAAAAGCCTTCAAACTTTCAGGACGTATTCTTGGTCCAACTCATCCACAAACTTTAAGGGGTGTGAATAACCTTGCTGCTCTTTATGACTCTCTTGAATCCTATGATCAAGCTGAGCGTTTGTATAAACGTTCTCTTGTGGATCGTAAAAAGTTGTTGGGTGAACAGCATCCAGAAACACTTATCAGTCTTAGTAATTTGGCAGATTTATATCTCTCTCATGATAAATGGAATGATGCTTTTTATGTCCTTGATGACGGGACAAGGCAGATCGCGAAGCGTAGCAAACTAGCTGGTGTTGAGACATTTACCGGGCAAAAGACAAATGCGGCACAAAAAGAGTGGGATTTATTTAAGCTATATTTGGTTTCCGCTTATCGGGTTATAGAGGCTGATGAAAAGAAACGAACTTCATTAACCAAAGGGACATTTGAGCGTTCGCAATTGGTTCAAGGGCTCGGAGCTTCTGCGGCGCTTGCACAAATTGCTGCTCGGTTTGGTTCTGGTGATAATGAGCTTGGGAAACTGGTTCGTGAACGTCAAGATTTAATCCGCGAATGGAAAGATATGGATCGGCATTTTAATCGGATCATTGCTAAGCCTGTAAAGCAAAGAAATAAAAAATTAGAAAAAGCAATTAATGATCTGCTTGATTTTATTGTTCGACGGATTGGAGAGATTGATAAAGTGCTTAATAATGAGTTTCCAAATTATTTTGCGATCACTCATTCTGCACCATTAAAAATCAAAGAGGTTCAGTCGCTTTTAAAAGGTGATGAAGCTCTTGTTTATATGATGGATTTGCAAAGCCCTGAAAGCCAGAAGCAAAAAGCATTTATCTGGGTTGTAACGAAATCTGATGTGAAATGGGTGCGCACGGAATTTGGAACAAAGCAACTTAACAGGATGGTTAAAACATTACGTTGTGGGCTTGATGTTATCAGCTGGGGAGATAAACAAAAAGCCAAAGATTGTAATCTTCTTTTAGATTTGAAATATAGTTCTTCTCAATATAATCTTGGTCAACCATTGCCTTTTAAAGCTGATGTTGCTTATGAGCTTTACAAAGGTTTATTCGGCCAAGTGGAAGATCTTATAAAAGATAAAAAGCTCCTTCTTGTTCCTTCGGGTATTTTAACAAGTTTGCCTTTTCAGGTTCTTGTTACAGCTGCTCCCAAAAAAGAAAACTCATATCATAATTTAGAGTGGCTTGTGAAAAAGCATAATTTAAGTGTTCTTCCTTCTGTTGGGAGCTTAAAGGATCTTCGGAAAACAGTTAAACCAAGTGCTGCTAAAGCTCCATATTTGGCTTTTGCAAATCCTTTGCTGATCGGGCCTGATGGGAATGACGAGAGAGCCTGGCTAAAACAGGCTTGTGTTGCACAGTCGGCATTGGGATCACTTGTAGCCCTGAAATGGTTGTTTCCGCAAAGTATCTCAACATATTTTCGCGGGGGAGATGTTGATATTGGTCTGCTTAAACGGCAGTATCCGTTGCCTGAAACAGCAGATGAAGTATGTGCTGTAGGCCGGGTTTTAAATGCTCTGCCTGAGAGTATAAAGTTGGGAGAGAAGGCAACGGAAGATCATATTAAAGAGCTTTCAAAGAATGGGGTGTTAAAAAATGCAAAAGTTCTGCATTTTGCTACTCATGGACTTCTTGCAGAAGAGACGGCTTTGCTTGTAAAAAACAAAACTGAACCCGCTTTAATTCTTACTCCTCCTGATAAGGCCTCGAAGACGGATGATGGCCTTTTAACGACTTCAGAAATTGCACAATTAAAGTTAGACGCTGATTGGGTTATTTTATCGGCTTGTAATACAGCCGCTGGAGATAAGCCAGGAGCGGAGCCCCTTTCTGGATTGGCAAAAGCTTTCTTTTACGCCGGAGCAAGGTCATTGCTGGTCTCTCATTGGT
Organism: Methyloligellaceae bacterium; assembly: GCA_965263345.1. Lineage (GTDB taxonomy): Bacteria > Pseudomonadota > Alphaproteobacteria > Rhizobiales > CBDHHC01 > CBDHHC01. The sequence goes on along the minus strand of CBDHHC010000024.1, from coordinate 620,543 downwards.
ATGTGAACTCCCAAGCAACAGTTAAATTGATTACAAATACATTCCAAAGGCTTAGAGCAGATAAAACACTTAGCCGCGCTGGGGCTCTTCGATCTGCGATGTTAAATCTTGTTAACGATAAGGCTACGTCTCATCCTGAATATTGGGCGCCATTTGTTGTGATTGGAGCCGGGGAATAGTATTTTCGAATTGGTAAAATTATCTTTACAAAGAGTAATCCAAATTACGATAAATCTCGTAATATTGTTATTAATGAATAATAATATGAGATTACATGACCATATTGCGCTTAATCTTAGGAGATCAGTTATCTGGAGAGATATCAAGTCTCGTTGATTGTGATAAGTCACAAGATTTTATCCTGATGTGTGAGATCTATGATGAAGCCAGATATGTAATGCATCATAAAAAGAAGATTGCTTTCTTATTTTCTGGTATGCGTCATTTTGCAGAAGAATTAAGGCAAGACGGTTATAAAGTTCACTATACAAAGCTTGATGATAAAGACAATTCAGGATCTTTTTTGGGGGAGATTCAAAAGGTATTGTCAGTCTATAATCTAGAAAAAATTGTTATTACTTTTCCTGGGGAATATCGTGTTCTGAAAGACATTCGATCCTGGGAAGAGGCGCTGAATGTATCTGTTGAGATTAGACGTGATGATCGTTTTTTATCCTCGCCAGAATTCTTTAAGACTTGGTCTGAAGGGCGTAAACAGTTGCGCATGGAATATTTTTATCGAGAGATGCGTAAGATGTATCATATTCTCATGGATGGCGATCAGCCACAAGGTGGGAAATGGAATTATGATTCTGAGAACCGCAAGCCTCCTAAAGAAGGTTTAAATATTCCTCAAACTTATCTCTCTACTCCAGATGAGATTACGAAAGATGTTATGCGGCTCGTCAATGAACATTTTTCAGATCATTTTGGAGATTTAGAACCTTTTCATTTTGCCGTTACACGAGAACAGGCACTGCATGCTCTTGATCAATTTATTTCATCACGACTTTCTCAATTCGGTGATTATCAAGATGCTATGATCCAAGGGGAGCCTTGGATGTATCATAGCCATCTCAGTTTTTATATAAATTGTGGTTTGCTTAATCCTCTAGAGTGTGTCCAAAAAGCAGAAGAGGCTTACAAAAAGGGGCTTGTTGCTTTGAATGCCGTGGAGGGGTTTGTTCGGCAAATTATTGGCTGGCGGGAATTTGTCAGAGGTGTTTACTGGTTAAAAATGCCTGATTATGAACGTTTGAATTTCCTTGAGGCGAAACGAAAACTGCCTGAATTTTATTGGACAGGTGAGACACAAATGAATTGCCTTAGACAATGTGTGATGGAAACAAAAGAGAATGCATACGCACATCATATTCAGCGTTTGATGGTTCTTGGAAACTTTGCACTCATTGCTGGGCTTGATCCTAATGAAGTGAATGAATGGTATTTAATCGTTTATGCAGATGCTTATCAATGGGTAGAGTTACCCAATGTTACAGGTATGGTTCTTTTCGCGGATGGTGGTGTTTTAGGGTCAAAGCCTTACGCTGCTAGTGGCGCTTATATTAATAAGATGTCTGATTATTGCAAGTCCTGCAGATACAAGGTCTCCAAGAAGAATGGTCCTGAGGCTTGTCCATTTAATTATTTATATTGGGATTTTTTGTTCAGAAATGAGAAAAAATTGAGTGGAAATAATCGACTTTCAATGGTCTACAATACCCTTAGAAAAATGGAGAGTGACAAGGTCGATGCAATTCATATAGACGCGAAGCGATTTTTTAAGGCTTTAGAAAAAAATGAAAAAGTCTGATTTGCCAACAAAGAAATGCGTCGTATGTCGACGCCCTTTTACCTGGAGAAAAAAATGGAATAAAGTCTGGGATCAGGTAAAGTATTGCTCTGAGAAGTGTCGGCGTCAAAAAGGAAAGATATGAAGTCTGAAATTCAGATCGTCTGGTTTAAACGGGATTTACGCATTTATGACCACAGACCTCTTTATGAAGCAAGTTTACGTAATGTACCAACACTCCCTCTTTATGTTATTGAGCCTGATTATTGGAAGCAACCTTTTGCTTCCAGGCGCCATTGGCAGTTCATTCATGATTGTCTTATTGAACTTAATGCACGTTTAAAGGATCATGGGCAAGGACTTGTCATACGTGTTGGCGACATTGAAGAGATTTTTCAAAAACTCTTGGAAAATTATTTAATTAGAACTATTTATGCTCATGAAGAAACGGGAAATGGTTGGACTTTTGAACGAGATATGAGAGTTGTTTCTTACTGCCAGTCTCATGAGATCAACTTTGTAGAATATCCCTGTAATGGTGTTGTTCGACGCCTTAAGGGGCGGGATGAATGGTCGAAGATTAGAAATAGGCGCATGGCTTGTGAGCTTATTCCTAAACCTGTAGCCTTAAAACCTATAAAAGGCATAGATCCAGGCGTGTTACCTAAAAAAAATGATCCCATGTTTGGAGATCGTGTTCCTGGTCGTGTTCAAAAGGGAGGCAGAAGAGCTGCGACCGAAATTTTAAATAGTTATTTACAACAACGTGGAAAAAACTATCTCTATCATCTTTCTGCTCCAGGCGTATCTGAAGAGTATTGTTCGCGTCTGTCTCCTCATTTAACCTGGGGATCGTTATCTGTACGTGAAGTTGTTAAGTATACAAAAGACAGGCGACAAGGTTTAAAGGAAAACGAGATAAAGTTATGGAAGCGAAACCTTTCTGCTTTTTCATCAAGGTTGTCCTGGCGATGTCATTTTATACAGAAATTAGAAGATCAACCTTCTATCGAATATAAATGTATGCATCCCGCCTTTGAGGGACTAAGGGAAGCGGAGCATAATCAACAATTTTTCCAAGCCTGGAAAAATGGGTGCACTGGTTACCCGTTTATTGATGCTTGTATGAGAAATTTAATTTACGAAGGTTGGATTACGTTTCGTATGCGTGCCATGCTTGTCAGTTTCGCCAGTTATCATCTTTGGCTTGATTGGAGGATAACGGGATATTATCTTGCACGGCTTTTTACGGATTATGAACCCGGTATACACTATAGCCAACTTCAGATGCAATCTGGTGTTACAGGTATTAATACAGTCCGTATTTATAGCCCGATCAAACAGTCACAAGAACATGACCCCAATGGGGTGTTTATTCGTAAGTGGCTTCCTGAGTTGCGGAATGTGTCTGACACATGGATTCACGAACCTTGTAAAATGGATGATACAGGCCAGAAGAGAAACAGATGCATTGTAGGTGTTGATTATCCGGCGCCTATTGTTGATCATAAGAATGCTATTAAATCAGCGCGTGAGAAGATTAGCAGAGTCAGAAAACAAGAAAATTTTAGAGAAAATGCACACAAGGTTTATGATAAACATGGAAGTCGTAAGAGCAAATCTAAACGTGAGCCTAAGCGTCAAGCTACTCAGAAACAAATGAGCTTGGATTTGTAGACATTCTCTCGATTTATATTTTTAATCTAGTATACTTCTTTAGGATCAAACAAAGGTGGCTCATCCTGGAACTTTAATTTTACTTGGTCGGCTGTGTTTGCGATTCCATCTATCTTGCGATAAAAGCATGATTTGTATCCGTTATGGCAGGAAGCCCCGTGACCTTGTGTTTTGACTTTTGCCAAGATTACATCCTGATCACAATCTGTGCGCATTTCAATAATGGTTTGCTCGTTGCCGCTGGTTTCACCCTTGCGCCAGAGTTTGTTTCGTGATCGGCTCCAATAATGCATAATGCCGGTCTCGATAGATAGTTTTAGAGACAGAGTGTTCATAAAGGCAAACATTACAACTTCACCTGTTTCTGCGTCTGTTGTTATTGTCGGAATTGTTCCATCAGGGGCAAATTTGGGTGAAAGCTGTGTGCCCAATTCAATATCTTCTTTGGTTCCCCTATCTTGAAAATTTATGCCATCGCACATGTTGTACCTTTGTTATGCTATTTTAAAAGTTTATGATGTTGCGCCTGCTAATGTCAGGAAACGTGTCTGTTGTGCAGGATCATCCTTGAACAGTCCAGTAAATTGTGTGGTGATCGTTGCAACATTTGGTTTTTGAATTCCACGCAAAGACATGCATTGGTGAACAGCCTCAATCATAACTGCGACACCTTTTGGTTTAAGAGCCGTATGAATTGCATTTGTGATTTGTGCTGTCATGGTTTCTTGTGTTTGTAAACGTCTTGCGTAAATATCAACAACACGTGCCAGTTTTGAAATCCCAACAACATTATTCGTTGGGAAATAGGCGATATGACATTTTCCGATGAACGGGATCATATGATGTTCGCAATGAGAATTTAGATCTATATCTCGCAACATAACGATATCATCATAGCCACTCACTTCTTCAAATGTTCTTGAAAGGATTTTTACAGGGTCTTCTTCATAGCCACTGAAAAATTCATTATAGGCATTCACGACACGTTTTGGAGTATCAATCAGTCCTTCACGATCTGGGTCATCACCAGCCCAAGATATTAATGTTCTGACAGCTGCTTCTGCTTCGTCTCGGCTGGGTCTTTGAGATTTTGTCTGATTTTCTTCGCTTTTATCTGCCTCTAATGTATTTTGTTCCACAAGAGCATTCATATTTTTCATAGACCTTTCATACGGATCACACTATAAAACTGTTGCTATTTTACAACTCAACAGGACCTGTGTTATGATATTACATAACAGTTATTGTTATAAAGTTATTTTCTTTTGAGAGTCTTGGACTATTTCTATCGCATTGTAATATATAGAAAGTTTCTCTTATTGCACTTATATCTGATATATATAGTTTATGATATAATATGCTTTCCTCATTCTTCTGGTCTTGTGTTAGTACGACCTTTAAAGGAATTTAGATTTTACCCATGAATGCATATATACCCACTGTGGGTAAGCTGCAAGTTTTGTTGGAGATATAATGACAGAGCTGGATGATATTTATGCGCCGGAATTGTTAGAAATTTCAGGTAATATCACAAAATTAGAGCGTTTGGACAAGCCAGATGCGACTGTTTCCACGCAATCTAAACTGTGTGGTTCAAAAATAACTGTCGATTTAAATATTAAGGATAATCTGATCTCTGATTTTGGTCAGGATATCGAGGCTTGCTTATTGGGGCAATCTGCTGCTGCGATTGTTGCTAAGTACATTGTTGGGACATCAATAACAGAGTTTCATCAGGTTTCAGAGCAAATGAGGAAAATGTTAAAAGAAGATGGTGCACCACCAAACGGGAAATGGTCTGAATTGGCATTATTGGAAAATGTAAAACATTTCAGGGCACGCCATACGTCTACTTTGCTTGTCTTTGATGCCGTTGAGAAGGCAATAGAGCAGATAAATTCATCATCTTGATAAAGGATCATTCGATGCCAGAGATAAAGAGCCCTATCGTCATTACAAAAAATGATTTGGAAGAAAGACGTGGGACTGTATATCCTGCGCCATATAATGAAGGGTTTCAGGGGCGTGTTAAGCGGGCAGCCACTGATGTATTGGGATTGTCTCAATTTGGTGTAAATATCGTGACCTTAGAACCTGGCAGTCAATCATCGCAAAGACATTGGCATGAGAATGAAGATGAATTTGTTTATATTCTGGAAGGCGATGTTATATTACTAACTGATAGTGGTGAGACAAAACTCAGTGCTGGTATGATGGTGGGGTTTCCTGCCGGGCACCCTGATGGTCATTGTCTTATAAACAAGTCAGATAAAAACGCTCTTTTACTGGAAGTTGGAACACGAGCTAAAACTGAAAAAGCATTTTATTCGGATATTGATATGAAGGTGAGCAGAGACGAAAATGGTGCGTGGGTATTTACACATAAAGATGGAAGACCCTACAAGTGAGCTTAAGTACAATAGTTAGATTTATCGCGAAATCTCCAATTATTCTTTATCGCTATAGCTTTAAGGCTTTTTTTGGTTGGCAGTGTCGTCATCTTCCAACATGCTCTGAGTATGCTATTAAAGCGATTGATAAGAATGGTTCGTGGAAGGGGTGGTGGTTAACTGTCTCTCGCCTTATTCGATGTCGCCCGGGCGGTACACATGGATATGATCCGGTGCCAGATCTTACTAATGTCAAGCATGCCTGGTGGGCACCTTGGCGGTATGGTATTTGGAAGTAAAATAAATTATTATATTTATAAAGAATCCTGTTAGTTGTCTTTGGTTTAAGGTTGCCTGGTAGGGCAGGTTGCTCTGGTATGTTAACATAAGAAAGCTGTTTTTAATGAATCTTATATTATTTGATTTTGATGGGACGATTTCAAATAGTCAATTCAGTATCAGCCAGGCAATGGTCGAAACTTTTCTGGCACATGAATTAGTAGCGCCCAGCCATGAAGATGTGTTGTCGATTATCGGGTTATCTTTGGAACAAGCTATTCATAAGCTTTATCCTGAGGCTGATGAGCAAAAACTCTTACTGATGGTTGAAACCTATAAAGCTGCTTTTTATGCCAATGTTCAAAATCCGGAGCATAATGATAAGCTTTATGATGGTATTGTTGATGTCATTGAAGTCTTGTCTCGTGAAGAACATGTTTTGCTTGGTATTGCTACAGGGAAATCGAAGAAAGGTCTTCTTCGTGTTCTTAATAAATATGATTTAAAGCATCATTTTGTAACCTTGCAAACAGCTGATGATGCTCCTTCTAAACCACATCCCGCAATGATAGAGCAAGCTATGTCAGAGACAGGTACCAACCCTGAGGCTACAATTATGGTTGGGGATACTAGGTTTGATATTGATATGGCGCATGCTGCTGGTGTTTCATCTGTTGGTGTTTCATGGGGATACCACCCTATTGCTGAGTTGGAAGATGCTAAGGCGCATCATATCGTAAATAATATGACAGAGTTAGCAGAACATTTGTCCGGTTTTTGTAAAACTTAAGTGGGTGTTTTAAGTGACGATGAGATTTATAATTTGAGTTCAATAATATGATTGCTAGTGACAAAGAAAAAACATATCCAAAAAAGTTTTACAAGACAGTTACTGTTCAGTCTGTCGAAGATCGTTTTGCTATTCTGCTTGATGGTAAATCAGTTAAGACACCCGGCAAACGAGAATTGTATCTCCCCAACGAACCATTAGCAAGTGCCATCTGTTCTGAATGGGATGTGCAGGGGGAAAGACTTGATCCTGAGAGTATGATTTTAACTAAATTAGCAAACACCGCAATTGATCGTGTGCAGCCTAGAAAAAACGAGATTATAGCAGACTTATTAAAATATATCAGTTCTGATTTGCTTTGCTATCGTGCCGAAAGCCCAAAAGAGCTTGTTGAACGGCAGAATGAAAAATGGTCACCCATCTTAGGCTGGGCTGAGCATGAGTTAGCCATATCATTAAAGATCACTTCGGGTATTTTACATGTCGATCAATCACAAGAGGCAATCGATAATGCGCAACACCATATTTCAGAATATGATGCTTTTATCTTGAGCGGTTTGCATAATATGACAACATTGTTGGGATCCGCGATTTTATCCTTAGCCCATTTGAAGGGGCATATTGATTTAGATCATGTCTGGTCTGTTGCGCATGTCGATGAAGATTGGCAGAGCGAACACTGGGGTGTTGATGAAGAAGCTCATGTGAGGCGGGAAAAGCGGTTTGTTGAAATGCAATCTATTTCCAGATTTCTTAAACTTGCTAATGACGTATAATTTTACCAATTTTTATAAGGGTTTTGGGAAAGAGCTGCGTTATAGTATTTCTTTTCCAGCGTTACTTCTTCGCCAATCCAGTGAGGCAAGGTAATGTTTTGCGTTTCTGACGCAAGTTCGATCTCTGCAATTATTAAACCTTCATTGTCGCCATGAAAAATATCAATCTCCCATTGCAGGTATTCATGTGAGACAACGTATCGTTGTTTTTCAATAATGGATCCTTTGACATGTTTCATTAGGGCTTTTGCATCTTCAAGAGGGATTTCATATTCAAATTCTTCACGGGAAAGGCCACTTTTTGCAGATTTAATTGTTAGTTTTGCTGACGTATTGTCACGTATTCTTATGCGAAGATTTATATTTTCCGTTTCAGCAAGATAGGCTTGCTGGAACATCATTGGTGCCTCAGCTAAAGGCAGCCAATCAGTATTTTTTACAAGAAATTTACGCTCTATTTCTGTAGGCATACTTGTTTTAACCTTATTGTCTTATGTTAAATTTATAGTTTTGTCGTTTATGTCCTATAATTCTATAATATATTTTCATTTTTTGTCTTGTATTAAAATTCAATAATGCGTATCACAATTTGGTTTGGAGTGAGACTATGGAAATTAAGCATAGTCTGATTTTTTATATGATATATTAAGTTTCTCCATTGATTTAGTAATTTAAAAAGTTTAGGGCTTAACGCCCCTTATATACTCTGTGTAGCGTGAGGTTAAGAATAATGAAAATATGCATGATTGGTGCTGGTTATGTCGGTCTCGTGTCGGCTGCTTGTTTTAGTGAATTTGGCTGGGAAGTTACATGCATAGATAAAGATCAATCAAAAATTGATAAATTGAATTCTGGTGAAATCCCGATTTTTGAACCAGGCTTAGATACTCTTGTTGCAAAAAATCATAAAGCTGGTCGTCTTAAGTTTACAATGAGTCTACCTGAGGCCGTTGAAACGGCTGATCTTGTTTTTGTTGCTGTTGGAACGCCAATGCGACGAGGGGATGGCCATGCGGATCTTTCTTACGTTTACCAGGCTGTTGAAGAGATCTCTCCATATCTTAAAGATTTTACGGTGATTACAACAAAGTCTACGGTTCCTGTTGGCACAAGTCGTGAGATAGAAAAGCGTTTAAGAAGCTATCGCCCTGATGCAGATTTTGCAGTTTGTTCAAACCCTGAGTTTTTACGTGAAGGCTCTGCGATCCAAGACTTTACTCATCCTGATCGTGTGTTGGTTGGTTGTGATGATCCTCGTGCCAAGAAGGTGATGGAAAACCTTTATAAGCCTCTTGCATTACGTAATGCTCCAGTAATTTTTGTTGGGCGTGAATCTGCTGAGTTAGCTAAATATGCAGCGAATGCATTTCTTGCTATGAAAATCAGTTTTATTAACGAAATATCTGATTTGTGTGAACAGGTTGGGGCGAATGTCCAAGAGGTTGCAACGTCTATTGGTGCGGATAATCGTATTGGTTCAAAGTTCCTACACCCTGGGCCTGGATATGGTGGATCGTGTTTTCCAAAAGATGTGTCTGCTCTTGTTCGGACTGCTCGTGATTATAAAGCTCCTGTATCTTTGATTGAACAGGTTCAGAAAGTTAATGATGAGCGTAAGCTTGCTATGGCAATTCGTATTGAAGAAGCTGCAGGTGGAGTTGAAAATAAAAAGATTGCCATTTTAGGAATTACTTTTAAACCCAATACAGATGACATGCGTGAAGCTCCAAGCTTATCAATTATTCCAACGTTGAAAGGAAAAGGTGCTGACGTCTTCGTTTATGATCCTGAAGGTAAGCATCAAGGTGAAGCTCTCCTGCCTGAAGTTCACTGGTGTGATAGCGTGCAACAGGCTATTGAGGATGCAGATATTACAGTTGTTTTAACTGAGTGGAATGAATTTAGAGCAATTGATCTGAAGAAATTAAAAGAGACGATGCGTGGTGATGTTCTTGTAGATTTAAGAAATATCTTCCAAGCCGACGTGGCTCGTGAAGCAGGCCTGAGTTATTCAAGTATCGGACGCCCTGAGGATCTTTAATTTTTATAAAGAGAGCGTTGTTTTAACGCTCTCTCTTTCTTAGATGGTTTTTACTAATAAACACGGACTGCAATAGGGTAGGGTTTGCTTTTACTGTAAGAGTGCCTTTCACAAAATTTTCGAGAATATCTTGGAATTGCTTTTTCGTTTCGCTTTATTCTATGGAAATCTGCGCTGTTTAGAAATTCGTTATCAACATCTTCCAACAATTTTTCCGTAACATTTGTGTGCATTTAACACTCCTTTTCCTTATCAACATTCATTCTTCAACACCTTATATTTTTGTTTTCTCAATTCGTTTTTCAAATAGGTTTGAAAATATGTTTGATAGATATTATCTATTAAAATAAACTTTTTTGTTTTTTGCATTCTATTAATGAGGAGATGTCTCGTGCCGACCATACGCCAATTGGAATATCTGATTGCTATTGATGAAATGCGCCATTTTCATAAAGCCGCACATCAAGTTGGTGTGGCACAACCAACGTTAAGTGCACAGATTAAAGCTATGGAGGATAAGTTAGGTGTTCAACTTATTGAAAGAAGTAGAACAACTGTAATGATTACGGATGTTGGGGAACAGATTGTGAATAAAGCCAGGCAGATTCTTATGCATGTACAAGATATTCATGATATTGCTAAGACAACAATACAAGATTTTTCTGGCACTATAAAATTAGGTGTATCACCCACAATTGGGCCTTATTTACTCCCTCATGTGATACCTGGGCTGCACAAAGCCCATAAAGACCTTAAGCTTTATGTTCGTGAGTGTATACCTTCTGTTATGCCAGGAGATCTTTTGAATGGGAGATATGACGCAATATTGACGACGATACCTGTTAAGCGATCTGGTATCTCTTCGCAACCTCTTTTTCGTGAGCCTCTTTCCATCGCAGTTCCAGCAGATTGGAGTTTGGCGAAACAAGACACTATAGAGAGGAAAAAACTGTATGGGCAATCCATCCTTGCTCTTGAAACAGGCCATCAACTTCATGAGCAGGTTGAGACGATTTGTGAGGAATTTGGTGCAAAAATTCTGTTTGATTATGAGGGAACAAGTCTTGATACCCTTAGGCAGATGGTTGGGATGGGTATGGGGTTATCAATCTTGCCAGGCTTGTATGTTAAATCAGAATTGAGGAAAGACAAAACAGTTGTTGTGCGCCAGCTTAAAGGGCGTTCATTATATCGTACTATTGGTTTAGCTTGGAGGGAAAACTCTATTCGGTCTCATGAATTTCAAATCCTAACAAAATATATACGTAGCGCTATCCAGAAACAGTTTTCAGATTTCATGGTGCTGTAAACATCAATATTTTAAATTTTTCTATCATAGTATCTCTATTAATATTCAATTTTTGATTAATAATTTCTATTATAATATTGAGAATTTATATTGGTACTCTGCATCTGTGATCATCATATAGATTTTATGGTTGAAGAGATAGATGGAGAGAAAATGTTGAACTTTGTACAAATGTCAGAAACACTTACTGGTTTTCTTCAGGATGGATCAGCATTTGAAAATGCTGATGTTAAAGAAATCATATCACACCTTTCTGAAGCAGGTATTGATATAAGTTCGCTGGAAGGCCTTAATCCAAATGAGATAAGTCAAATTTTGAGTGATGTTGGGATTGATTTACGTAATTTGAATCACGAACAAATTACAGAGCTTTTTCAGCACTTAAATATTTCTCACTTTGATGCCCAGGCTCTTTTTGAGACTATCGGTGTTGATGATTTGTCTGAAACACTCTTTAAGAGATAAAGGTGAATTAAATTTAGAAAGGTGTTCTCAAGATGATGATCTCAGACTCAACTCTCTTAAAAAAAGGGTTGAGTCTTATTCTTTATTATTAGACAAAGCTTTTTAGAAATCGTTCCAAGTAAAGGTGTCACTGGTTCTTTTTGCTACGCGTGTTCTGTATTTTCGTGTTCGTTTCTTTTTTGTGCGGGTTTTATATATTCTGTATTTTTTGCGTTTTGTGATCTTCTTGCGATATTTTGGTCTTTCCATAAAAATTGGCGTGAAATTAATGCTCGTTCTTTGGATCGCTTTACATTGTCCGTTTGTTGTTTCTCGTGAAGAGCCATCTGCACATGGTTTGCCACAGACAGGGCCTGAAAATTCCAGAACAGCTTCATAGAGTTCTGGGCTGGGTTTTGCATTTAAGTATTTTAACTTTATGTTCTTTTTGAAATTGCTCGCAGCACGTTTTGATAATGGTCCCCAGATACCATCGACACGACCTTTATAACATTTAAAATCAGCAAGCCTTTTTTGCAGGACTTTAATGGCGGTGTTTTTCTTTATTTTAATGGTTGGTTTTAATATATGATGAGAGGGGTGAGTTTTTTTACCGGATGGAATTGGTTGATTTTTATTAGGGCTAACTTTTAAGATATCTTGTATTTGTCGTCCTGCCACAGGGTTGGTAGATAGTTGTTTTTCTAAAGAGGTGTAAGCTGCGTTTGTTATGGGTTTTTTTTCCAATAAGAGAGGTTTTGGAATAAACGATGCTGCTTTTACAAGTTGTGCTTGTTTAGGTTTGAATGGGATTTTCTGGACATTGAATACAAATTTGCTTTTCTTTTGGTTTTCTACCCAGGGGTGTTGATAATTCTTTGAGGCTAAGACGACATCTTGTTTTAAGGTTTTTAGTATTTGTTCAATCGAGGCATTGGGACGAATTAGGTTTTTCTTTAGAGCCTTTGCAAATGTTTTTTCGTTTTTGGTGTGTGAAAAAACAGTTCCTTCGGGTTGGATTGCGTGTGTGACGAGTATGTTTTTACCTTCAGCTATTGGAGACAGACCATGGCAAAGTTTTTTAATGCGTCTTGAATATTTGCGTTTAATTTTCTTTTTGTTTAATTTGCAGGCGTTTAGAAAAACAAAATTGACACCTTTTCTTTTATTCATTTCATATAAAAGAGGGTCTAAGGGGACGGCATTGAATTCAATATTAGAGTATTTATCGCCTTTTAAATTTGCAGGTATTAGGTAGTTTCTTTCTCCCAATTGCGCAATTGTTCCTGAATAATAGATGAGAGCGACATTGGATGTTCGGGCTTCTTTGGCGAACTGTCTGATCTTACTCATCATAGTATATCGGTCAGGTTCTATACTTTCAATAACCTCAAAACCAAGCTTGCTGAGTGTTAAAGCTATGTCAGGTGTTGGCGTATCAAATGAGGAGGTTGTGAAGTGGTAATTAGATCCTGTTACAGAGAGCACAAGTGCTATACGTTTTTCTTTATCGTCTTTAAAAGCTGTAAATGCGAGGAGTAAGGTTAGTATAATTATCATAAATGATGTTCTGAGCATCAATTCTCACCAGGCAAAGAGAATACGCCCACACAAAGCTGCTATTTGTGCGTTATTTGGAACGTATTGATGTTTGATTTATGAATCATATTATGCCTGAATTTTCGAAAAAATGCGAGGTATAATTATTGGTTTTTATTGTTTTTTTAAGCTTTTTACTTAGTTCTATAGTCTATATATGGCAGGATAAATTTACGGGCATTTAGTCTAATTTTATTTTTAAAACATGCACGCCAATTGCATCAATAATCGTTCCTGCTCGCCCCCAAAAACCGATGATGGCGAATCCTTGCGGAACGGAATATATAAAGTCACTGTGTCCACCCTGACCACCAAAACGTCTTATCTGTCCCTGATTGGTGCGAAGACTTAGAGAGTCAATGTAGCTGCCATATCGTCCATAAACTTCTGTGATATATTCACCGTGCGCAAGGTGCATAGTTGCAAGGTTCCCTGAACTTCCTCCATGTTTGATATGTTCGATATTCTCGCCATCTTGGTCCAATATGCATTGAATCGCGTGGACGCAGCTGCCTGACCATATACGAAGTTCGCGTAATTCAGTATTTTCCAGAGGAGGGGTGTCATCAAATGGGTGTCCACCAATACCACCACTTGGTCCAAAAATTATTTTAGACATAAAACATGTGCCCTTACTTGTTGTTTTATTTTAAAATTTCAACAGATTTATTGCTAATCTTCAAGATGTAAAGTGGTATTTATAATGCCAGGTTCATATTTTTGTTATTATACACATGTGATCATGTTTATACTTAATGATGGAAATTTCTCAGAAAAGGTCCTTTATATGCATTACAGAGGATACCATATCAAAAAACTGCCAAAATACCAAAAAATATCCTCTGTTGCGGATATAAATGATATAGAATTTGTTGATGGTTTGGCTGAAGTTGAAGTTCCTGTGAAACTTTTGAGTGAGTTACCGCTCAAAAACCACGAACGTTCGGATAGTCCTAGACTGATTTCATTATTAAAAAGGATGCGAAGTGAGGGATATTCCAGCTCTGAGCCTGTTATTGTGAGGGTTGGTAGGCAAGGGCGCTGGGTTGTTGTGGATGGTGGACATAGATTAACGGCGGCTGATCGAATATCTAAGGAATTCTGGACGAATTTAATTCACAAAAAGATTGGACCGTTGATTTTTTATGTTTATGAAACGCCCATGAGTTATTCAAAAATGAAGAAACACCCAAAATTTCGTAAGAAAAAACATCGCATTAAGCCTCGGTTGTGAATGAGTCTTAAATCCCATCTTGCATAATCACAAAAGACTGAGTTAACTCGGATTATTATGAGTGAAGAAACGATTCTGAATAAAAACCCTATTGAAGGGGTGAATTTGCGTGATGCGCTGGAAGAGCGTTATCTTGCATATGCTTTATCAACAATCATGCATCGTGCATTGCCTGATGTCCGTGATGGTCTAAAACCGGTTCATCGCAGGCTCATTTTTGCAATGCGCCAGCTCAAACTTGATCCAACCGGTGGATTTAATAAATGTGCTCGGGTTGTGGGCGAAGTGATGGGTAAATTTCACCCGCATGGTGATCAGGCGATTTATGACGCCATGGTCCGCCTGGCTCAAGACTTCTCGGTCCGTTATCCGCTTGTTGATGGGCAGGGAAATTTTGGTAATATCGATGGTGATAATCCTGCTGCGATGCGTTATACCGAAGCTCGCATGACAGAAGTTGCTTCACTGCTTCTTGAAGGTATTGATGAAGATACGGTTGATTTTCGTGAAACCTATGATGGTAAAGAAGAAGAGCCAATCGTTTTACCTGCAAATTTCCCAAATCTACTTGCCAATGGATCTTCAGGTATTGCTGTTGGTATGGCGACCAATATTCCACCGCATAATGTAGCAGAGTTATGCGATGCATCCCTTCATCTCATCAAGCATCCTAATGCAACCATTGAAAAGCTCGTAAATTTTGTTCCAGGACCAGATTTCCCAACTGGTGGCATTATTGTTGAGCCTCAGGAAAATATTATTGAGGCTTATAAAACTGGTCGTGGTAGTTTTAAGGTGCGTGCGCGCTGGGAAAAAGAGAGTATAAAACGCGGTTACCAAATTATCGTCACTGAAATTCCTTATCAGGTACAGAAGTCTCGTTTGATTGAGAAAATGGCAGAACTCATGCAATTGCGTAAGTTGCCGCTTCTTGGCGATATTCGTGATGAATCTGCAGAAGAAATACGTCTGGTTCTTGAGCCAAAAAACAAAAATGTTGACCCTGTTATATTGATGGAATCTCTGTTTAAGTTAACAGATCTTGAAACACGTGTTTCTTTGAACATGAATGTTTTAAGCCATGGTCAGGTTCCAAATGTAATTGGATTAAAACAGGTTCTTAGAGAGTGGCTTGATCATCGTAAAGTTGTTCTTATTCGCAGAACCAATCATCGTTTGGAAAAGATCAGGCATCGGCTTGAAGTATTAGAAGGTTATCTGGTTGCTTATCTTAACTTGGATGAAGTTATTCGGATTATCCGAGAAGAAGATGAGCCCAAAGCTGAGTTGATAGAAGTCTTTGAACTTACTGAGGTTCAGGCTGAAGCTATTTTGAATATGCGCTTGAGGTCTTTGCGTAAACTTGAAGAAATTGAAATACGCGGCGAACATAAAGCTCTTTCAAAAGAACGCGCCCAACTTAAAGCTTTATTAAAATCTGAAGACAAGCAATGGGCGAAGATTTCTGATGAGGTGAAGGCTGTTCGCAAGTCTTTTGGTAAAGATACAGATATTGGCGCAAGACGCACAGACTTTGATGTCGCTGAAGATATTGATATCGATATGGTTACAGCCATGATTGAGAAAGAACCTATTACGGTTGTGCTTTCGGATAAGGGGTGGATACGTGCGCTTAAGGGGCATATTGAAGATACAGATAGCTTAACGTTTAAAGCTGGAGATAAGCTGCAAATTGCACTTAATGCCTGGACAACGGATAAGCTTGTTTTATTTGCGACTAATGGAAAATTTTACACTCTAGGCGCTGAGAATTTACCAGGCGGTCGGGGTCATGGTGAACCTTTAAGGTTAATGATAGACCTTGATGGCGGTCATGATATTTTGCAGTTATTTGTTCATAGTGCAGAACGTAAACTGTTGGTCGCGTCTCATTCTGGTAATGGGTTTGTCGTGAATGAAAGCGATGTTGTTGCTTCTACCAAGAAAGGCAAGCAAGTGTTAAATGTAACACCACCTGATCGGGCTTGTACGTGTACACCTGTTGTGGGAGATATGGTTGCTGTTATTGGTGAAAATCGGAAGTTTTTAATCTTTCCTCTTGAAGAGATTAATGAAATGACACGCGGTCGTGGTGTCCGTTTGCAAAAATACAAAGATGGTGGCCTTGCGGATATAAAGGTTTTCAGTGAAGACGTCGGGCTGACATGGTTAGATAGTTCTGGGCGAACACGGACTGTAACAGATTATTTAGAATGGCAGGGGGCACGTGCTCAAGCCGGACGGATGCCCCCGAAAGGGTTTCCTCGATCAAATAAATTCGGACCTGCTTTTTAAGGTGTTTGGACGTAGAAGATGTATTTCGTTTTTTGTAAATTTATAGTTGCAACTTTCTTTATGTTCTTTGTGCAGACTTTTTCTGGGTTTGCGGACGTAAACAAAGCCGTTATCTGCGATTTAAAAGCTTTGACAAAATCTGTCGACGATACGAGCACAGAAATACAAAAAATGAAAGCTGTTTATACACAAGCTTTGCGTCAAAAATTAAGAGAACTAAAGGTCTCTCATGATTGGACAGATGAAGAATACTCCCGACGTGTCAAAGTATATTTAGAAGGACATAAAATAGAAACTTATCAGAATAAAGAGAAGGCGCTTTTGAAATCAGTCTCAAGTCTGTCCAAGGGTAAGAAGAACGCATCTCCGAACTGTGCGATGCTTTCTTCTCTTAATCAGTATCTAGGTGAAATTGTTAGAAATACTAAAGAGAAGTGGGATTTTATATTCCATCAAATTAAAACTGATATCAAAAAGAAATAATGATTGCTCACTAAATAAAATGAGCTTTTATTTTAAATTACATTAGCCTTTAAAATACGCATATATGTACTAAGTTACTATATTATGAATTATAATGTTTAAACATAAATATAGAGTAAAATGACTTTGTGAGCCATGTCAGACGTTTTTATTTCATACTCGAAAAGTGATTTTGAGTTGGCAAAATCAATTGCCATGTTTCTTATCAAAAAAGGTCTGACAGTCTGGTTTAATGTTAAACTTACTTCAGATCATCAATTTAATAAGAAAAATGAAATTGAAATTGGGCGTTCAACTCAGACGATTGTTTTATGGTCTCAGGTTTCAGTGAAATCTGTTCGTGTTGTGCAAGAGGCACGTATCGCAGAAAAGAATGATAAACTCCTTTCAATTAAGTTAGATGATTGCGATCTTCCTGAAGGCTTTGATGATGATAGTATTCGTATCAATCGTGGGTCCATAGAACTTTTAGATATTTATAACAATTTAGACCAACTGCCCCGTATTAAAATTAAAGATGAACTTGCCGCAAAATCTGCTTGCGAGAATAGACTTTGGTCAGAGATTGAAGGTTCAAACAGTATAGAAGATTTTCAACTGTATTTAGAACAGTTTCCTGAGGGGATGTTTGTTGCTCAAGCAAATAAAAAACTGTTCTCAATTGAAGACAATCAAAAAAAACAAGAAATTCGTGATGCTGAAATGAAAGAAAAAAAGTCAGATAATAAGAAAATTTCTGAAGTGGAAATAACAAATGTGATCTTATCACATTATGAGAAAAAAAACACGGATGATGATATGCCAGACCTTTCAAAATTTGATGAGAGTGAAGGGGAGGCAGCTCATGAAAAAAGCGTTGTAATCGAACCAAAAGAGATCGTGAAGACAGAAGAAAAAACTGCTCTGGATAAAAGTTCTGAAACCAAAGTTAAACAATTAAAGCAGAAAATTATTACTGCAAAAGATGTGGCTCTTACATTGAATAATGAACTGGAAAAAGAAATACAAGAGTATCGTAAAGGTGTTGAGAAAGATAATGAAACACCTAAGGTTATCTTACCAGAAGAAGCGGCTTCATTTCCTGAACAAGACATCAGCGAAAATATAGATAATGCTATTTCAGATTTGATTAATGGATCTGATGAAGAAGATACTCTTCCTGAAATAGATCAGGATGTACAAGTCGCCAGGTTGCAAACGGTTATTGAAGAAGAGATCCAAAACTTTGAAGAAGGTGCTCTTGAAGATGAATTGGATGCTTCTGTTACTGAAGTCAGCGTAAAACGAGATGAAATTACTGCTCTTGCAGAGCAAACGACACTGATGCTTGCTGATAGAAAATATCAACCACTTGCAGATGAAGAAAAATCTAAATCGGAAAATAATACATCACAGACTGAGAACAAATCTGAAACTGATGAAAGACGCAAAGTAGCAACAAGCGAACTAGATGCTAAGATAGAGGCTGAAACACAAGAAAATGTTGCAACAGTGGTTGCTAAGAAGCTTTCTGATAAGAGCACATCAAAAGTAAAAAGCAAAGTCAAAGACGATATTCCAGATTTTCTGAAAGCCCCAAATGAGGAGGAAGAAAAACCTTCTCCTATAAAAAAGACTGCTCTTAGAAAGGAGACATCAAGAAAGGAAGCAGAAAAAACTGCACCCTTTATCAATCCTAGTGTGAAAGAAGTTAAAGGGTTTGTGCTCAAAACGGCTATAAAGAGAGTTAAGAAGGCTGGGTCGTTTGCTCAATATACTACTCGAGGACATAACGAACAGATAAATTCATCGAAATTTCCATGGCTTACAGTTTGCGCTTTGATTATTTCTGTATGTGTGTCTTTGACTTTTATAGCTTATGGAGATTTATTGAGTGCCGCAAAATGGTTGGCTAAAAGGGCAGAGAATTATAAAGTCATCGTTCATCTCAAAGTTCCAAAAGAGTTTGTTCCTC
The DNA here is from genome assembly GCA_965263345.1 of Methyloligellaceae bacterium. GTDB lineage: Bacteria > Pseudomonadota > Alphaproteobacteria > Rhizobiales > CBDHHC01 > CBDHHC01. Next base: position 601,480 of record CBDHHC010000024.1, on the reverse strand, counting down.
CCAAGCCATTTAAAGATTGTGAAATTTGTCCTTCAATGGTCAAGGTCTCTGCGGGTGTATTCGAGATGGGGGCTCCAAAAGACCAGGGTGGATCTGAGGCTAAACCTCGACATTCTGTTCGCATAACGAAAGACTTTGCTGTTGGGAGATTTGAAGTCAGTTTTTCTGAATGGGATCGTTGTGTTGCTGATAAAGGTTGTCGGTATAGGCCGCAAGATAGCAAGTGGGGGCGAGGTGATCGACCTGTTATCAATGTCTCATGGAATGATGTACAAGCTTATATAAAATGGTTGAATGCTAAGACGAAACGAAACTACCGTTTGCTTACAGAGTCTGAATGGGAGTATGCTGCTCGGGCAAGGAGTATAACTCCTTATTCATTTGGAAATTATATTTCCTATCGCAGGGCAAATTTTGACCGTCATGAATCTCGTACGATGCCAGTACAAAGCTATTGGGCAAATCGTTTTGGTCTTTATCAAATGCATGGTAATGTGGCTGAATTTGTTCAGGACTGTTGGCATGCAACATATAGAAATCATCCTAAAGACGGTTCAGCATGGCTTAAACAGAATGGTGGCGACTGTTCTTTGAAAGTGATCAGAGGTGGATCATGGAAAGGCCGAACAGCGGAGCTTAAGTCTTCTTCTCGTTCTTATGTTGATATTAATTCTCGTAGCAATGAAGTTGGTTTTCGCATTGCGAGAGATTGATGAGAGCTTTTTCAAGATGTGTTTTATGTAAGAAGCTATAAATAGTAAGGAAGCAGAGAGTTACCTCTGCGCTTCCTCTTATCCTCTATGACATTTTAGTAATGCCAGGATACACCCGCTGTTAGTAAAGTTGAATCAAAGTCATCAAATCCATGATGAAGAAGTTGACCACGTAAACTTACGTTCTTTGACCATTTATACTCGCCACCAAAACCAACAACATAACCAACATATGTATCATCGATAGAGTTATTTGCTGTTAGATTAAAGTTTGGCAGGATGCCATTGTTTCCACCATTACGGTTTAGGACAACTTCACCATTGGTTTCTAAATCAACCTCAACTTCTGCAAAGGCGACACCACCTGTTACATAAAAGAGGTATTTATCTGTTGCATATCCAACGCGACCTCTTAAACTTGCAAGATAATTTAGATCAATCACAGATGTTGCACGACCAACAAATTCATTATTATTGCCTTGGATGAATCTTGCTTCTACACTTACTTCTTCTTTAGCATCAGTTAGTGTGAAACTTCCTTCAAGGCCGTATACAATATTACCTTTTTGAAAGTTATAGCCCAGGTGAACACCACCTGCAAAAGATGTTGTGTCATCTTCTTCTGACAAGAAAAAGTTATTTTTTGAATGACCAATCACAAAACGATTTGGATCTCTTTCCCTTTGTCTTGCTTCATCAGAAACAGTAAACTCGTTAAGCTCATCTCTATATGCGACCCCTACATGGCCACCAAAATATAAGCCTTGCCATAAGGGTGCATATGGATCCTTTTTTAATTCGCCTCCTGCAAAAGATGACGCTGCACTTAGTGAAAGTACGAGACTCGAAACTAAGCTAATAATCCCAGTTTTTATTTTAAACATTTTGCCTACTCTATTTTATATTTTAGAGCAGCTTCCACATTTTAATGAATTACTATGTTTCCCCATAGAAAATTTGTTCTTTTAATTTGTTTATTTTGTGGTTTCGTTTTGGAGATATTTGGATTGTGTTATGAAATATTTTCGATAAATATTTTTATGGGAAAATAAGTTTATTTTCCACCTATATGTTTATTGAAAAGTGATTATGAAAAGAATTTTTTATAATTTATCTCTTTGCAGGTGCCAAATAGAATGGTGATCGATTCCATGTTATCAGGAAGATAAAAATCGCTATAGCAAGAATATTTGAAACATATGACATTGGATCTAGAAGTCGACTTTCGCCAGCACTCCAAACGGGATCTGTATAAACAAATAAAGCAATTTCATTTGTCCATCCTGGTTGGATATTCAGCGAGAGAGCTGCAATGTTGTTCATAAAATGAATCCCCCACGTGGCCATTACGCTTTGTGTGCGAAACAGAACCCAAAAGATCACTATTTCCTGCATAGAAAAGACAATCATGGAGTACCATAAATCTGCGTTTACATCCGGGTTTGATGAATGGAGGAGGACGAAAAAAAGCCCAACAAGGGCGACCGCAATCATTCTGTAAGGCATGATTGCTCCAATAATTCGGAGCAAATATCCGCGAATGAAAACTTCTTCTCCTAATGTTTGTATGAAAATGACAAATATACCCAAACAGAGCCATGGGATGATATTTGGTGTGATTGTGGCAATTTTAAAATCTGGTGAACCAGACAAAATGAAATAGCTGATCCCAATTATGGAGACAACGCCTAAAGCACCAGCTGCTTTGAAGAACGCTGACCATTTGATGGGGACATTATATGTTAAGCCAAATTGCCATTTATATCTGTGAATTCGAAGGAGGATAATTGTGATTAAAGTTAGAATGATGCCCACTGAGAGAAAGCTTGAGAAACTATAGGCATTTTCTTTAAGCAGAATTGCATTTTTATTATTTGTGTACGTTGCATAGAGATTGTTTGTTTGTGTAACATCAGCAATGGTTTTGGTTAGTGTTTCTTCAATATTGCCAAGTATTATCAGCAACAGGAACATGACTGCGAGTGATAATAAAAACCAATACCATTGCCATCTGCCTTGGCGTTGTTCGAGTAATACAGGGTCTTGTTTCCAGGGAAGCCAATAGTTTTGAGATGGTTTTTCATACTTCATTATTATTATTTAACTCAGTTTTTTATTTTGAGAACTTTATGCTTTTTTCTCCCATCGGCCTTGTGCATTTTGTTGCCAATAGGTTGCTTTGTGTCCAGCCGTTGTGACTGATTTCCATTGTTGACGCGCTTTGTTTATCGCTTGTTCATTATGCCCATCAAACATGTAGACAATGCGTTCATAATTTGAAATATCTTCAGTATCTGCCCCATCAACTAGAAAACGGATAGCAGCCCCATTCGGGTTTTCTTCAGTTGTGGTCAGGAAAATAGGTTGTTCTGCCTCATGACCATCTGCGGATGATCCATGGGGTAAGAAAGAGGTTTCATTGTAGGTCCATAAAAGATTATTGAGATCTTCTATGCGTTCTTCACTGGAGGCCTGGACAACGGCGCGCCAGTCTCGTGCCAGTGTCTTTTCAAGAAGTTCAGGAAGGACGCGTTCCAAGGGGGCACGTTCCAGGTGATAAAACAAGATTTCTGTTGTTTTTGCGTTGCTCATAAGAAAACTTATATCTCAGTTATGTATTAATTCAAGCAGAGTATATTTTGTTCTAATCATATATGCCTTTATCCCAATAGGGATTATTGCCAAACCGTTTGATTAGGGTATTCACAAATGCTCTTACTCGGTTTGAAAGCTGGCGGGTTGGGGGGTAAAGGGCAAAAAGTGATGCATTAGACCATGAATAGTTTTTAAGGACTGGTTCTAACTCTCCTGAGAGAATTTGTTGATAGACAAAGAAGGTTGGTTCGACAATAAAGCCACAACTTTCTTTGGCTATGTCTCTGATAAATTCTCCATTAGAAGCAAGAAGTCCAACTGAGAGATTTATTTCTCCTGTTTCACCTGATTTAGATGTATAGCTTAGCAGTCCCGGATTGCGTAGATTTGAATAGCGCAGGCATGTAAGGCGTTCTAAATCTCTGGGGCTCTTTGGCCTGCCAAATTTGTTCCAAAATTCAGGTGTGGCACAGGCTATGTGGTGTATGGGGGCCAGTTTGCGGGCGATTAAACTAGAGTCTGCCAAGCGTCCAATACGGACAGCAAGATCAAAGCCCTCATCTATAAGGTCAATTGTGCGATCATTAAAATCAATATCAAATTCAATATTGGGGTGATCCAGCATAAATTGACTGATCACAGGTTGCAGGTGATTAAGGCCAAAGGAGACGGGGGCTGCGAGTTTTAGTTTTCCTTTTAACTCCGTCTGTTCAAGGCTTACGGTTTGTTCTGCTTCTTCAAGATCTGTTAAAATACGCGTGCAACGTTTATAGAAGATTTCCCCTGTTTCTGTGAGGTGAAGTTTACGGGTGGTGCGTTTAAAGAGCTGGGCCCCCAGACGTTCTTCTAAATCTGATACACGGCGACTTATGCTTGATTTTCCCACATTTAAGCGTTCTGCAGCCTGGCTGAAGCTGCCGGTTTCAACGACTTTGATAAAGCTTTCAAGTTCAGAAAAACGATCCATTCTTCTCTCACCATTGTTCACATACGATTGTTCTTCTATTCGCAACAATTAGTTCTTTGTTTTATATATTATCAAAATTAATAAAACAATTAAATTAGAGCTTGTGAGGCACAAAAAGGATGTTTCACTCAGAATTTTAACATGACTTTACACATATGGAGATTATATCATGACACATTCTTTAATATCTTATTTCGCACCCTTGGGACGCGTTCTTCTTGCAAGCTTATTTATTATATCAGGTGTGAGTAAGCTTTTTGCTTATGCCGGGACACAGGCTTATATGGAATCTGTCGGATTACCAGGTGCGTTGTTACCAGCTGTGATTGCTTTTGAAATTATTGCGCCTCTCGCGCTTGTCTTTGGGTTTTACCGCAATATCTCGTTTCGCTGCTTTCTTATTAGCAGGGTTTAGTCTGGTTACCGCAGTGGTCTTTCATAATAATATTGCTGACCAGATCCAGTTTATTCTGCTTATGAAGAATGTCAGCATTGCTGGTGGCCTGTTGTTATACGCCAGAAGGGCCCTTGTTGTTTCTCAGGGACCAGGTGTGTTGAGTGCTAATGAGAGTTAATTCATTTCGTCCAAGGAGGTTGATATGATTACGGTGAGAAAATCTGAAGATCGTGGCCAGTCTTCTATTGACTGGCTGCAAAGCAAACATAGTTTTTCTTTTGGCCATTATTATGATCCGAATTATATGGGCTCAGGTCCGTTACGTGTGATCAATGAAGATGTTGTTGCACCTGGTGCTGGGTTTCCTTCTCATAACCATGACAATATGGAGATTATTTCTTATGTGATTGAGGGGGCATTGGAGCACAAAGACAGCCTTGGTACAGGTTCTGTGATCAGGCCAGGGGATGTGCAACGAATGAGCGCTGGGACGGGTATTCAACATAGTGAGTATAATCCATCAGACACAGAGCCTGTTCATTTTTTGCAGATCTGGATTGAGCCTGAAGAGAAGGGTCTTCAACCCTCCTATGAACAAAAGCAGTTTGATAGATCGTTGCAAAATGGTTTGATGTTAATTGGTTCAAGAGATGGCCGGGATGGCTCTGTTCAAATCCATCGTGATCTTGAGCTTTATGCTGGACATTTGCACAAAGGCGTGAGCCTTCCTTATAGGCTTGCGGATGGGCATCAGGCATGGTTGCAGGTTATTGACGGTGAGTTGATGATCAATGATTATGTGCTGCAGGCTGGAGATGGGATTGAGATTAAGGACAAGCCTGAGTTCTCGATTTCGGTGCAGTCTGATGCGCATGTGTTGTTGTTTGATATGGTGGGGTGATTTTGTGGTACTCGGATCAGGTTTTGCTTACCTGATCCAAACTTAATCTGTTTTAAGCTGCTTCTTCCTCTACTCTTTAAATCTTTCATAGTCCAAAATATAAATGACTACGCATTTCACATAAGTAATTACGTAATTCTCTAAGTAGTCAATACGGATATAAACACATTTTTATAATTGTTAGTTTGATACATTATGTCATCATTGGAGGAGGCAATTATGGGAATTGGTGCAGATAAATCCGACTCAGCAACAGATAGGTCAAGTGAGAAAAATGATACGTCCGGTGGAGATTTTGAGAGCTCTCTAAGTGATGCTAGGAATGATTCTGATCGAAGTGATGACTCTAACAATGGTGCTTCAGGCAGCGATAGTGCTTCTGGTGGTTTAGGTGAGATGTCTTCTCATAATGACCAAACGGGGACAAAATCTTCGGATAAGAATAGCCTGGATAAAACAGGAGCAAAAAGTGCTTCCATTTCAGATGGATTAATTGCCTCTGGAGGGGGTGATCAGTTTGATGCGTTTGCAGCTGTTATAGATGATGAATACCAACCGAATGCAGTATTAGGCGTTCAACCTGGTGATGCAAATGTTTCTCCAAGCTTAAGAGGTAATGTTGTATTAGCAGAAGCGACTGTTGATCAACCAACTCAATTGGATGTTGCTCCTGATGGTGATATCTCAGAAGAATTAACTGCAGAAGATATAGCAGCGATTAATGATTTTATGGAGGCTTACTCCAGATCAAATAAAATCGGTTATGGAGATTTTCCTGGTGATGTTTCTTTTATGGACCTTGATGATTTATCTGAAGAAGATGCCGCTGCAAAAATTGGTGCGCATTTAGATTCTTATGGTCCAGAAAATGAATTTGGACTGGAAGATGCACTTGATCTAGCTGTTGCCTACACAGCACAAGGTGGAACAGTCGATTTTGGTCTTATTGAACAACACCCTAATTTGGATGTGCATGATCAGGCATATGTGAGAGTTACAGAACAACATGCCACTGCAATGGCAGCAGCTAGTAACACTATAAGTGTGTTAAATGAAAATGGTGAGAACTTTGGAGCCGAAATTTATGAGTCATTAAGAGCGATTGATGTTGCTAGCTCACAACCTTCTCTTAGTCCTGAACAGCGTTTTGGTCTTGATCCAGATGTTCCTTTTGGTGTACCTCCCGAGCAGCCAACTGCTACTCCAGCTGGTGTTGTAGCATATGAGATTATCAAAGACTACACTCGTATGTTAAGCACACCAGCATTTGTAGATTCGCAAAAGCTTTCTGCGATGCGTGAAACGTTCAGAGCAGCTGGTTATGGGCCTGATATTGGTACGGTATCGGCGGATATTGCAAAAGAAGATCAGTTTGCAAGGGCAGAAAGACGTCGTGAACTTCAGGCAATGACGCCCTATGAACGGATGCAAGCTGTCTTAGGTGATGCGCTTGAAATTGGTGCACCTCTGATCGGTGGTACTATTATAGGTGCTAATGGACCATTAGGTAGTGGTTCAGCACGAGGCCAACGAATGAATTTGCGTACTTTAGGTCTTGAGGGTGTAAGGTTAAGAGGAAAATCATATGCAGGAGGTAGAAAAGCTCTTGAGAATGCGGGGTTTACATTAATAGAACGTGTTAGAGATGGAGGAGGTAGAACTTTTGAGCTTACTCGTGGAGGTCTTACTGTAAGGGTGCATTATGACAGAGCTACTCGCAGTAATAAGGCCCATTGGCATATTGAGGTAAATGGACAACCATATAGAATTGATCATAGGGGCCGACCAGTTCCCTCGGATTCTGGGCCTGCTCACATTAAAGGAAAATGACAATTTGAATGGCAATGTCATGATTCTTGGAAATTTGAACCTGAATCTACTAAGTGCTAAAATTTCTTTTTCGGTCTATAGTTTTTTAAGCCATGGAGGTTGGGAGATGATAGAAACTTTGTGTAATTCTATATCAGGTTCTTTTAGAATCTTTATTTTTTACGGCTGGGATTATACTAATCTGGGGTATAACTGGAATATGGTACCAGACTAACTTCTCAATATTTTGTAGACTTAATGGTGACTTGCCCTAGATTCCCATCTATTTCGCCCCGAATTCTCCCTTGAAACTCAACTAATCCCATACCTTCCTCAAGCCTATGAAAAATTATTTTTTAAAAAGAAAAAACTCGGAACTTTATTAATCCAATCGGGCCTATGTGCTTATTAGTTGAGGTATCTAGTGTTCTGCAACACATTTTTTTGCCTGTTCTAGTTTTCCTTCTGGACCATAAATAATGACCAACCCCTGATGAATGACACATGCTGTGTCTGGATCAATCGGTGGTGCGCACCATTCCTCATTATCAACTTCTCATTAATATTTGTTACTAAATTTCCCCTTAAAACGCGCTAAATCCTATACCTGATCGTGCTCACGAAAAATTATTTTTTATAAAATTTCAAAAAGACTAAAAACGTCAGAACTTTATTAATCAAATCGGGGCAATGTGATTCTCAGTTGAGGGGTATGATACGAAAAAGTGATTTTTTATGAATAAAAATTCTTCTTGTTTTCCAATCGTTAACTAGTTTGTGGTAAACAAGAACTGTAACAGAGTTTTGTGGTTGTTTGTACTTAGTCAGCCATCTGAAGGCATTTCCCATCAAGTAATGGTTTTGCGTATTCGTGTTGGGAAATGCTTTTTTGTTTTTCTTGTAAAGAGTATGAGTTTGAGTATGTTGAAGCGCGTATATCGCCGATATCGCGAACGTTTGACGGAAGTGGGTCTGACACTTCTTATCTGCGTTGTCTTTGTAATTGCGTAACGTGTATATCCGGCATTTTAGGGATGGCATGACATAAATATGCCATCCCTTTTTCTTTTCTTCTTTCTTGTAAAATTTCCAATTCGTTTTTCTCCTTCGTTTCTGTAAAATGAAACCTCAGATTCTCAGGCGTTTGGCTGGTGCATCATGGAAAAAGATTTTTGGCATCAAAGATGGCAAGAAAATAAAATTGGGTTTCATCAAAGTGAATTTAACCCGTTTTTGGTGACTTATTTTGGCAGGCTTTCAGTTGATATTGGCAAGCGCGTGTTATTGCCTTTATGTGGCAAGACACACGATATTGTCTGGTTGCTTGAACAAGGGTTTTCTGTTGTTGGTGTGGAATTAAGTGCATTAGCTATTCAAGATTTGTTTGCTGACTTAAAGCTTGAGCCTGAAATTTCAAAGGTTGGGCCCTTCTTACAGTATAAAGCCAAAGAAATAGATATTTTTGTTGGTGATATTTTTGATTTAAATACAGAGATAATTGGTCCAATTCATGCCATTTATGACAGGGCTGCTTTGATCGCGCTGCCTGAAGATATGAGACTGCGGTATTCTAAATTATTGTGTGATCTCACTGATGTTGCGCCTCAATTGTTGATCAGTATTGAGTATGAGCAGACATTGATGGATGGACCGCCATTTTCAGTTAATGAAACAGAAATTCATCAGCTTTATCAATCCTATTATGATCTTGAGCCCGTGGCCAGTGAAGACATTTCTGGGGGAATAAAGGGGATTTGTCCAGCGCGTGAAACTGTTTATATTTGCAAAAAAAAAGCAAGATCGTGAGATCTTGCGGGAATTGTATCTAAACCTGAATATTCTTGAAGTTATCTAGATATATTTATTGATTGTTCTTATTTAGGACCTTCATCCTCCCAAGACTTGGTCGTGATCTAAAGTAATATATTAACAAATATTTTTATGTTGTTCATATTTAATTAACTTTAGTGATGGGCACCATATATAATAAAAATCTGTTTGTCACTCTTTTTCATAATTCTTACTTAAAATTTATCTCTAATTGTGTGAATTTGGAGGTTAATTTGGAAGAATTCCTCCATGTCTGTCTTAGAAGGGATTGCGTTCTATACAATAAATAGCTATAGCCCCATGTTAAGGTCCTCTATAAATTAAGCATATGCGGGTTTGGTTTATGCTTAAATGACATGCTTGAAGTGAGATATATCATGCGGCTGAGCAATTATTTTTTACCAATATTACGTGATAACCCAAAAGAAGCAGAAATTATTTCTCATCAATTGATGCTTAGAGCAGGGATGATCCGCCAAAATAGTGCCGGGATTTATTCATGGCTTCCTCTAGGTTTTCAGGTTCTGAAGAAAATTGAGCAAATTGTTCGTGAAGAGCAAGTTCGGGCTGGGGCAATTGAGCTTTTGATGCCTACGATACAGTCTGCTGATTTATGGCGTGAGAGCGGTCGTTATGATGATTATGGCAAGGAAATGCTTCGGATTACGGACCGTCATGACCGGGATATGCTTTATGGGCCAACCAATGAGGAAATGATTAATGAGATTTTCCGTGCTGGTGTCGCTTCTTATAAAGATCTGCCACGTAATCTGTTTCATATTCAATGGAAATTCCGTGATGAGATCCGTCCGCGTTTTGGGGTCATGCGAGGGCGTGAATTTTTGATGAAGGATGCGTATTCTTTTGATTTAACTGAAGAAGATGCGGTACATTCTTATAATAAGATGTTTGTTGCTTATTTACGAACGTTCCAGCGCCTCGGTGTAAAAGCTATTCCTATGGCAGCTGAAACCGGGCCAATTGGCGGTGATTTGAGCCATGAATTTATTATTTTGGCAGATACTGGAGAGAGTGAAGTCTTTTGTGACAGTGATTTGATTGATCTACCTGCTCCTGATGAAGATATTGATTATGATGAGGATCTTCAGTCTGTTATTGATCAATGGACGCAAAAATACGCTGCGACGATTGAAATGCATGATAAAGAGCTTTTTGAGAAGGAAGTTCCTGAAGATAAACGCGTGTCTACGCGCGGTATTGAGGTTGGTCATATCTTCTTTTTTGGGACAAAATATTCCGATCCGATGAAATGTTTTGTACAAGGGCCAGAAGGCGAACGTATTGTTTTACAAAGCGGATCTTATGGTATTGGTGTTTCACGTCTGGTGGCGGCTATTATTGAAGCCAGCCATGATGATGATGGTATTATCTGGCCAGAGAGTGTTGCTCCCTATGATGTTGCTGTAATTAATTTGAAATCAGGTGATGATGCGACTGATAAGGCTTGTGAGGACGCCTATTTAAAGCTCAAAAATGCTGGCCTAGATGTGATATATGATGATCGTAATGAGCGTGCAGGCGCTAAGTTTGCAACTATGGATCTTATTGGTATTCCGAAACAATTGATTATTGGTCCAAGAGGCCTTAAAGAAGGCCAAATTGAGATTAAGATGAGGGAGTCAGGTGAGAGGAAAACATTGTCACTAGATGAATATATGAACTTCTTAACTGGCAATTAGCATCTGAACTCTTTAAATCAGGGACTAATTTGTGTATAGCTAACATATAATAAAGTTATAAGTTTAATAATATGGCAACAAAATCAGACACTTTTCCTTTTTCACGATTCGAAAGAATGCTTGCTTTTCGTTATTTAAGGGCACGCAGGAAAGAGGGCTTTATATCAGTTATCGCAGTTTTTTCATTTCTTGGCATTATGCTTGGGGTTGCGACCCTGATCATTGTTATGGGGGTTATGAACGGCTTTCATAATGAACTGCTGGATAAAGTTTTAGGCCTTAATGGACATGTAATTGTTCATAAAACTGGTGGGCCATTCACAGATTATGAAGAAGTCGCAAAAAAATTGCGCAAAGTTCGTGATGTTGAGGCCGTTATTCCTCTTATTGAGGGGCAAGCGATGGTTTCCACGCGAGCGAATGCAACGGGTGCACAAATCCGAGGGGTTTCTGAGGCCCAGCTTGCGAACTTGACCAAAGTTTCAAAAAATATCAAATTTGGTGATATTAAAGGGTTTGATAATAAACCCTCAATTATTATTGGAACAAGAATGGCCAATGATCTGAATGTTCGTGTTGGAGATAAGGTGACGCTTATAACTCCTCGCGGTGCATCAACGCCTTTTGGTTTTGCGCCGAGACGCCAAAGTTTCCCTGTTTCCGCTATTTTTGAAATCGGTATGTCTGAATATGACCGTTTGATTGTCTTTATGCCATTGAATACGGCTCAGAAGTTTTTTTCTAAACCTAAGCGTGTTGATGTGCTTGAGGTTATGGTGAAAGACCCAGAGGATGTTGATAGCAATTTGCTTGATATTGCCCGTGTTGGTGGAGATGAGATCTTTCTGGTTGATTGGAGACAGCGGAATAATGCCTTTTTTGGTGCGCTTCAAGTTGAACGTAATGTAATGTTCCTGATCCTGGTTATTATCCTGATCGTTGCAGCGTTTAATATTATATCCGGTATTATCATGTTGGTGAAAGATAAGGGGCGTGATATCGCAGTGCTGCGTACGATGGGTGCAACGCGAGGGGCTATTATGCGTGTCTTCCTTATAACAGGGGCAAGTATTGGTATTGTTGGAACTATTGCTGGATTAATTATTGGTGTTGCGGTTTGTTTGAATATTGATGCAATTCAGACCTTTATCAGTAATTTTACAGGGAGTTGTGTGGTCGATCCAACGATATATTATTTATGCAAAATGCCTGCTGAAATGGATTCTGTAGAAACTTCTGTGATCGTTGTATTGTCACTGTTTTTATCAATTCTTGCAACACTATATCCATCCTGGAGAGCAGCCCAGATGGATCCAGTTGAAGCTTTACGCTATGAGTAGATAACGTGTACGAAAAAAATAATAATCCTATTCTTAGTCTTCGCAATGTAGAAAAAAGCTATCAGCAAGGGTCTCGCTTTGTGAATGTTTTACAAGGGGCATCTGCTGACTTCTATTCTGGCGAAACGGTTGCGCTTGTTGGTCCTTCAGGGTCTGGTAAGTCCTCATTACTTCATTTGATTGGTCTTTTGGAAAAGCCTGGATCAGGTACAATTATCCTTGATGGGATGGTGTGTAATGATCTTAATGATGAAGAGAGAACTCGAATAAGGCGCAAAGAAATTGGCTTTGTGTATCAGTTTCATCAATTGTTACCTGAATTCTCTGCAATTGAGAATGTAACAATTCCTCAGCTTATTACGGGTACACCTTCACCAAAGGCTGAAAGCCAGTCTGGTGAGCTGTTGTCTGCTTTGGGGCTGGATGGACGTATGGAACATCGTCCAGCTGAGCTTTCAGGTGGTGAGCAGCAACGTGTAGCTATCGCTAGGGCGATTGTAAACAGACCAAGAATTTTGCTTGCTGACGAGCCAACAGGTAATCTAGATCCGACAACTGCAGAACGCGTTTTCAACCAACTTTTGAAAATCGTTGAAGCAACTGGTCTTGCAGCAATCATCGCAACTCACAATTATGAGTTGGCGATGAGGATGGACCGTGTGTTACGTTTGGAAGATGGCAAGTTGAATGAGGGGATGCCTGTTAAAATCTAATTTTTCTGGTTATAGTTTAAATTAGATTATGTGAGCCGTCACAAAATGGTTCGTCTTCGGTTTGTTTGCAACCACATAGATAAACGGTTTCTGATTTCTCTGCGGTAAACAGAAGTGGTTGGATATCAGTGCCTTTATGTTCTCCATCGCAAAAAGGCTGATTGTTGCTACGACCACAGCGACACCATGAATACCGCTTGCCTTCTTCAACTTCAACAATATAAGGATTTGCCTGAGCTACAATTGGTTCATCTGACATTATGTTAGCCTCTTGAATTATTTCACAACTTGCAATTTTTTTTCTATTGCCCACTTTCTGCCACTGGTTTCATACCAAGTAAAGAGTAATGTACCAGTTTCAGTCGCTTTAAAGAAAAAAGAGATATAGGGGTTTGCTGATAGTTTAGATGTGAACTCTGCTGCAAAAATCTGATTTTTGTTGAACTTTACTGTCAGTCTTTCAATGAAGTTTTGTTTCTTCTCCAAATTTATTTTTTCTGATTGTGTCATGATTTGTATTGGATGGGCAATCAAGGATTGTATCTCGATCAGTTCCCCAATTTTTGCTTTTTCAGGAATATATACTAAGGCTTCTGTCATGATTGTTACCAAGCTTTAAGGTATTGATATATTGAGACTTTGACGTCCAATATAGATGTCATTCTTGTTGGATTTTGCTATGGCAATGATCTGCCGGCTTTGAGGTAATTTGAGAAACGTCGAAATTTCTGCTTTCCCATTTGCTGGGTTAAGGAAAAACTTGCCAATCAGAGGATTTTTATTTGTTTTTGCGATCAAAATGATCTGTTCAATATAATCATATTGTGTCATGGGGCTTGAAACAGAAATTCTTACAGGAATAGCATTTTGATGAGAAATCGTTTCTGGAACTTTGATTGAAATCCTGCCTTCTACAGGTTTCTTATCGCCAATAATGTTTTTTAGCTGTTTTTCCCAGTTTTGCGTTTTTGTACTTGCTGTACTCATGATTGGGTATAGCAAAGTGCTGGAAACACTTGATAGGAAAGCAAGTTTAAGAAAATAGCGTCTGTCTGTTGTCTTATTTTGCTCTGATTTCATCTTTTTGTCTTATTTCAATAGAAATTTATTTTTCATAACTATGATAAAGCTTTTCTCATGAACTTTAAAGTAACTAAATAGTTTGTTTATTTTGCTTTTTAGGTGCTAGCTAAAATGCTAAAAGTTTCTTAAATTCATATAATTGAGTTTCACATTAAAGAACATTTCGTAACGAATTATACATAGAGTTGAGATACAGCTTTTTACAAAGAGCATGTTGTTACTCTTAAGGGCAGATCATAAACAATGAATAATATGTATATTGTTCTAGATAACAACCCTTATCCTCTCTTAAATAAGCGGCTAGGAGGCTGCGGGAAATGATTATTGGACTAGTCTTTATACTCATCTGTTTAGCTGTTGCTACTGTTTTGGCAATGCACAAAGTCCCTGTTTTTGCGTGGGCTGCTGCTTTTGTTCTTGGGACATTGGCTGTACAAACAGGTGTTTGGCGTGGGGAATATTTTCCATTTAGTTTTGGAATTGGCACCATCCTGTTATGGATTCCAGCATTGATTATGGTTGCTTTGAGTTTTTCTGGTATTCGTCAGTCTGTTATTGCAGACATCTATAAACGAATTAAAAAAATCTTACCTAGAGTTTCGGATACAGAGCAAGAAGCGCTTGATGCAGGCACTACAGGTTGGGATGCGCAACTTTTTTCAGGAGATCCGGACTGGACGAAATTAAAAGCTGTTTCGCCGATTTCTTTAACTGAGGAAGAACAAGAATTCCTTGACGGTCCAACAGAAGATCTGTGTAAACTTTTAAGTGATTGGGAAATTAGACGTAAGCATCAAGAAGTTCCTGAATATATCTGGTCATTTATCCGTGAAAAAGGCTTCTTGGGCATGCTTATATCGAAAGAGCATGGCGGACTTGGGTTTTCAGCACAGGCACAGTCTTTGGTTTTAGGCAAGATCGCGTCTCGTTGTCCGGATGCCTGTGTTGTGGTTATGGTTCCTAATTCTCTTGGGCCAGGCGAATTGATTGAGAAATATGGTACAGATTACCAAAAGAAAGAGTTTTTACCTCGTCTTGGCAGTGGTCAGGAAATCCCATGTTTTGCATTAACGGGTCCGACATCAGGTTCTGATGCTGCTGCAATGCGCGATATCGGTGTGGTTTGCAAAGGTCAATATGGTGGTGAAGAGATCATTGGTATAAAGCTGAATTGGGAAAAAAGATACATCACTCTTGCGCCAAAAGCAACATTGCTTGGTCTTGCTTTCCGTTTGTATGATCCGGAAAACCTTCTTGAGAAGGGTGATGATATTGGTATCACACTCGCAATGATTCCAACAGATCATTCTGGTGTAGAAATAGGTCGTCGTCATGCGCCTGGTGGCGCTGCGTTCCCGAATGGTCCAACCTGGGGCAAGGATGTGTTTATTCCACTTGATTGGATTATTGGCGGGGCTGATCGTGTTGGTCAGGGTTGGCGTATGCTTATGAGTTGTCTTTCTGCAGGACGCTCAATATCTCTTCCTGCTTCAAGTGCTGCTGGTATTAAAGCCATGTTGAGACATACAACAGCCTATGCAAGAATTCGAAAGCAGTTTGGGATTTCCATATCGAATATGGAAGGTATCGAAGAACCACTTGCGCGAATTATTGAGAATGCCTATGTGGTTGAGTCCGCAAGAGCCGTCACTGCTTCTATGGTTTCTGCTGGTGAAAAGCCATCTGTTATTTCAGCCTTGTTAAAATATCAATCAACAGAGAAAATGCGCCAGAGTGTGAATGATGCGATGGATATTCATGGAGGGCGTGCAATCTGTGATGGGCCATCTAATTATCTGCAGGGTGCTTATCAAGCTGTTCCTGTTGGAATTACAGTTGAAGGCGCAAATATTCTTACGCGAACTTTGATTACGTTCTCACAGGGGGCTTTGCGTAGTCACCCTTGGCTATACAGAGAAATTCAGGCTGTGAAGGATCCTGATCAGAATCGTGGTTTGCGTGCCTTTGAAGAAGCTTTTGAAGGACATTTGAAATATACGTTATCTAATATTTTTGGTGCCTGGTTCCATAATTTAACGATTGGTTTGTTTGTTGATGCGCCTTCATTTGCTCAAGAGAGTGCTCGTCATTACAATCAACTTACTCGTGCTACACGTACTTTTGCCCTTGTTGCTGATGCTACTGTTGCCATATTGGGTGGTAGCTTAAAAATACGCCAGAAAATTTCTGGTCGACTTGCTGATGCTTTGAGTGAACTTTATCTTATCTCCTGTGTTCTGAAGAGATATGAGGATGATGGAGAGCCGCTGGAAGATGCGATTATTCTTGATTATTGTGTTGACAATGCTTTGTATCGCTTTGATCAGGCTATCTTAGGAGTTTTGAATAATTTCCCAGTGAAAATTGTCGGGCGTTTGTTAAAGCCTCTTGCGTTCCCTTATGGTGTGCGTCGACGCCCAGCAAGCGATAAGCGAGGGAAAGCTTTGGTGAAATTGCTCTTGCAGCCTGGAAGTATTCGTGATCGTTTAACAAGAGATATTTATATTTCTGAAGACCCTAATGATCCTATTGGCGTATTGGAAGCTGCGCTAAAACTGACTATTAAGTCTGAATCAGCACATAGAAAAATTGAACGTGCTGTTCGAAATGGAACGATCCATCGTTATCATAATAATGACTGGTTTGCTGAAGCTGTGGAGAAAGATGTTATCACAGCTGAAGAAGAAAAATTACTACGTGAAACTGAAGAACTCGTTAGTCGGGTTATTGCAGTTGATCATTTTGATCCAGCTGAACTAGCTACAGGTTTTGTATCTACCCATATGCAAAACGCAGCAGAATAGTGGGGAACACATGTCTACAGATATCTCTGATTTAAAAGATTGGAAGTTTGAGAAAGATTTTGAGGGAATTGCCTGGGCAATTTTTGACCGTGAAGGGGAATCTATGAACACGTTAGGACAACGTGCCATGGAAGAACTTAATAGGATTTTAGATGCTGTTGCTGATGAAGCAAAGGATGGTGGTGTAAAAGGATTGATTTTTATCTCTGGTAAGAGAAGCAATTTTATTGCCGGGGCAGATATTCGAGATTTTGAAACATATGATACTGTACAAGATGTTTCAACAGCGATTAAGGCTGGAACCGATGTTTTCATGAAAGTTGAAAAACTCAAGATCCCAACTGTTGCAGCTATTCATGGTTATTGTCTTGGCGGTGGACTTGAGTTTGCTATGGCATGTGATTATCGGATCGCGACGAAAGAAGATGCGACCCGAATTGGTTTGCCTGAAGTAAAGCTTGGTATTTTCCCTGGTCTCCATGGAACTGTCCGCTCAATCCGTCTTGCTGGTGCCTTGTCAGCTATGGAGATGATGTTGACGGGACGTATGTTACGTCCAGGGGCTGCGCGTGGTATGGGCTTAGTTGACAAGCTTGTTGATACACACCATCAATTGCGTTGGGCAGCTCGTAAGGCGATCCTTCGTAAAAGCAAAACCAAGGGGGCTCCTTGGTGGAAGCGTTTAATGACGTTGGGGCCAATCCGTAAATATATTGCCGGGCAGATGCGTAAGAAAACAGCTGAAAAGGCGCGCGAAGATCATTATCCAGCTCCCTTTGAACTTATTCGATTGTTTGAAGAGTTTGGTGATGATGAAAAACGTATGGCCACAGCTGAAACGCGTTTGTTTTCTCCATTGATGGTGAGTGAGACATCTAAAAACTTGCGACGTGTCTTTCGTCTTTCAGAAGAGTTGAAGGCTCAGGCTCCTAAAAAGGGCTTTAAGCCTTTACGTGTGCATGTGATTGGCGCTGGGACGATGGGCGGTGACATTGCTGCCTGGTGTGTGGTCTCTGGTATGGAGGTCAGTCTTCAGGATATGTCAGTCGATGCGATTAAGGCTGCGAAGAAACGGGCACAGAAGCTCTTTAAAAAGCGCTTAAAGAAACCTGTGGCGATTGAAGCTGCGATGGAGCGTTTGATTGTTGATCCTGATGGCAAACATATTCCCAGAGCCGATTTGATTATTGAAGCGATTGTTGAGAAGCTTGATATTAAACAAGGTCTCTTTAAAGAGTTGGAAGCAAAAGCTAAGCCGGATGCTGTGTTGTCGACGAATACATCCTCTTTACCAATCGAGGATATTGCAAGTGTAATGGAGCGACCAGAAAGACTTGTTGGTATTCACTTCTTTAATCCAGTTGCGAAGATGCCTCTTGTCGAGGTTATTAAAGGTCCTCAAACTGAAGCGGGCGAAATTGAACGGGCTACAGCGTTTGTGACAGCCATCAGCAAATATCCTGTGATTGTGAAAAGTTGTCCTGGGTTCTTGGTTAATCGTGTTCTTGCGCCTTATATGTTTGCAGCTATTGATCGCCTTGAAGCTGGTGATCTGCGTGAAAAGATTGATGAGGCTGCTTTAAGGTTTGGAATGCCTATGGGGCCGTTAGAGCTGTGTGATGTTGTTGGTCTTGATGTGTGTAAGAGTGTTGCGGATACTCTTAGTTTGGGAGCCTCAGAAGATAGCAAAATTGGTAAGTTAATCACATCTGGTCATCTTGGTAAAAAAACAGGTAAGGGTTTTTATGACTGGGAAAATGGAAAACCTAAGAAAGAAGAGGTTGATTATCCAGACGCAGAGCTTGATAAGCTTGCGCAGGATATTTTAAAGCCGATGCTTGATGAATGTGAGAAATGTTTAGAAGACGGCATTGTTGAGAATGCCAATCTGGTTGATGCCGGAGTGATATTTGGTACTGGGTTTGCTCCGTTTAGAGGTGGACCTTTGCATTATATTCAAAGCAAAAAATCATCAGAGGAGCTTTCTGAAAAGGACGCTGCGTGATGTTCGAAACAAGTTGTCAAAGAGCTGATCATTTTAAGATGTTTGATGGCTCTGTAACCTCTTATTTTAGCAATTAAGGAAGGACACATAAAATGGCTGATACCATGCGTCCCGTTGCAATTGTTGGTGGTAAAAGAACCCCTTTCTGCCGCTCTAACACATTATATAGTGAATTAACCAATCTTGATCTGATGACGACAGCTCTTAATGGTGTGGTTGATCATTATAGTCTTGCGAATGAACATATTGATGAAGTCGTTGGCGGGGCTGTTGTTACGCATGCGAAAGATTGGAACTTAACGCGTGAAGCTGTTGTGGGGACAAAACTTAAACAGACAACGCCGGGTGTTACGATGATGCAGGCTTGTGGTACGAGTTTACAAGCTGCAATGGGGATTGCCGCAAAAATTGCGACAGGCCAGATTGAAAGCGGTATTGCTGCTGGTTCAGATACGGTGAGTGATCCTCCGATTGTGTTTCACCGGAAATTTGCTCATCGTTTGGCAAAGCTTTCTCGTGCAAAGTCTTTGGGACAGAAGTTTGGTGTGTTTAAAGGGTTTGGATTTGGTGAGCTTGCACCGCAGCCACCAAGTGTGAATGAACCTCGCACAGGGATGTCTATGGGGCAGCATTGTGAATTAATGGCGCAGGAGTGGAAGATCTCTCGTGAAGAACAGGATCTGTTGGCGTTCGATAGCCATAAGAATGCGGCCAGGGCTTATGATGAAGGGTATATGGATGATCTTATTGTTCCATGTGCTGGTGTATTTCGTGACAATAATTTAAGAGAAGATATTGATCTTGATAAGATTGGGACTTTGAAGACGTCCTTTGAAAAATCAAAACGCGGAACGCTTACTGCTGCTAATTCTACGCCTTTGACGGATGGAGCTTCAGCTGTTCTGCTCGCTTCAGAAGAGTGGGCGCGGGAACGTGATCTACCAATTCTTGCTTATTTGACGCATTCGCAACATAGCGCGCTTGATTTTGTGAAAGGTGAAGGCTTGTTGATGGCGCCGACATTGGCTGTTTCTAATATGCTGAGCCGGGTTGGGTTGTCGTTGCAGGATTTCGACCTTTATGAAATTCAT
Source organism: Methyloligellaceae bacterium (assembly GCA_965263345.1). Lineage (GTDB taxonomy): Bacteria > Pseudomonadota > Alphaproteobacteria > Rhizobiales > CBDHHC01 > CBDHHC01. The sequence goes on along the minus strand of CBDHHC010000024.1, from coordinate 581,532 downwards.
GAGGCGTTTGCAGCTCAGGTTCTTTCAACATTGCGCGCCTGGGAATCTGCAGAATATTGTGAGAAGAAGCTTGGACGGAATGAGCCTCTTGGACTTATTGACCGTAGCAAGTTGAATATTCAAGGATCAAGCCTTGCGTTTGGTCATCCATTCGCAGCCACTGGTGGCCGTATTATTGCAAACCTTGCCAAGCTGTTATCGCAAAAAGGCGGGCGTGGACTTATCTCTATTTGTACTGCTGGTGGGATGGGTGTTGCTGCTATTTTAGAAAGCGCGAACAGTGCTCCTGCAAAAGCAAATGGCCTTATGGATCAGAATGAATTTGACGAGGTTGGAACAACTCCAGAAAAACCTCTGGAAGAGTAAAAAAAGAACTAAGCCGGTGATTGGTCTATAACTGATCACCGGTTATATTGGGGCCGTATGAATGTCAGACTTTGTTTTATCTCTTTCTTGTCAAGATCGATTGGGGATTGTTGCAGCGATTGCTGGTTGTCTTGCGAAGAATTCGTGTAATATTGCTGAGAGTGCCCAATATTCTGACTCTGATACGGGGCAGTTTTTTATGCGGACGGTTTTTGAGGCTCCAGATGAACTGTCCCGGCCTGATGTGTTGGCAATCTTTCGTCCAACTGCTGAAGAGTTTGGTATGAAATGGGCGATCCATGATGCGACGTCTAAGGCCAAAGTCATTATCATGGTCTCCAAGTTTGATCATTGTCTGATTGACCTCTTATACAGAACACGTGTGAAATCTCTTAAAATGAATGTGGTTGGGATTATCTCAAATCATCCTGATTGTCATTTTATTGCTGAGCGTAACAAGATCCCCTATTATCACTGGTCTGTGACGCCTAAATCAAAGGCGGAGGCAGAACAGAAGATGCTTGATCTGGTGGAGCAGGAAAATGCAGATCTGGTGGTGCTGGCGCGTTATATGCAGGTGCTTTCAGATGAGACGTGTGAGAAGCTCTCTGGAAAAGTGATTAATATTCATCATTCGTTTTTGCCATCCTTTAAAGGGGCGAAACCCTATCACCGCGCCCATGAAAGGGGTGTGAAACTTATTGGGGCGACAGCGCATTATGTGACAGCGGATCTTGATGAAGGGCCGATTATTGAACAAGATGTGACGCGTGTCAGCCATGGTGAGACGACGAAAGATCTGGTTGCGATCGGGCGTGATATTGAGGCGCGTGTGCTGTCTCGGGCCGTACGGTATCATGTGGAACACCGGGTGTTTTTGAACGGTTGCAAGACAGTTGTTTTTCCTTGAGTTTTTTAATATCACAAGAATGAATTTGCTTAGCGGGTCAGGTTTTGTAAACCTGACCCTAAGGTTCATGTCATTTTTTAACCCGTCATGCCCTTGATATTCTTGAATGAACAATGGGGGTAGGGGGGTAAAAACCGCAATCTCTGTGCTTTATGATAAGCTGCTCCCACTTCCCACCTGCTTCGCAGGCGGACTTCTCTGCTAAGCGTGGGCAGAATGGGTTGTGCCTCTTCGCAAGTCAGAAAAATATGACTAATCTAGTGACCTAGATCACTGTACATGTTTCTTTTTTCAGTTATTTAAATGTAAAGTTGATTCAATAAAAGGCAATGAGTGATGATGACAACAACCTTTCGATCTGCGGAAATTACGGATGCCAAGCTTTTGGCTGAACTTGTTAATTATGCGGGAGAAGGCTTGCCACTCTATTTGTGGGAAAAAATTTCTGGGTCTCAGGACACGGCCTGGGAGGTTGGATATCAACGTGCCTCCCGTGAAGAAGGAGGTTTTTCTTATCGCAATGCAACTCTGATTGAGCATGATGGCGTTGCTGCGGGATGTTTGATTGGCTATGAAATCGCTGATGAGCCAGAGCCGATCCCAGATGATATTCCAGCAATGTTCCTGCCTTTACAAGAGCTTGAAAATGAAGCTCCTGGAACATGGTATGTGAATGTGCTTGCCGTTATTCCTGCCTTACGTAACAAGGGGCTTGGTTCAAAGCTCTTGCAGTTTGCTGATGACACAGGTGAGAAACTGAACAAACGGGGGATGAGTTTGATTGTTTCTGATGCGAATAAACAGGCAAAGCAGCTCTATGAACGTCATGGATACACTCTTCGCGCGCAAAGGCCAATGGTTAAAGACGGTTGGGACAATGCTGGCGTTAACTGGTTGCTAATGGTCAAGGATTTTTAGGTCAGAGCAAATGACTTTTGTGGGTCAGGTTTTGTAAACCCTACCCCGCGAAGGAGTTGGGCAAAGGCAAGGTTGAGCCGTCCCTCTTTTTTCCCCCGATTGCAATCGTGGGAAGTGCCCTCGGGTAACGAGGGGGTAGGAGGTTAAAACCGCAATCTTTTGTGCTTGATGATAAGCAGCTGCCCCTTCCCACCTGCTTCGCAGGCGGACTTCTCTGCCAAGCGGGGGCAGAAAGGGTTGTGCCATATTGTTAAACGATTTTAATCATATGACTATTCTGTATCTTATTGATATTATTTATAGAAAAAAGTTATGCTCATATTTCAGAGATGCTCTATAATTATTTTATTCTTTTGTGAAGCTTTATTTGTACAGAGCATTTGAGCGTTGTTAACGGAAAACTAACCCTAAAATAGATAAATCAAAAAAAGTTATGCTCATGGCTTGACAGTCTATTATATTTGTTTTGTCGCGTGAGATTATACAGATGTGTGGTTTTGCAGATTGCAGTTTAGAACCACAAAAAAAATATAAAAATCATTCACAAAATATTAGGACTATAATCCTATAGTGCTATTTATTCATTATAAATTTTATAGAGTATCAATGAGGATAAGTGAATGTGTAATATCCAACATGATCCAGATATTATGAAGCGCATTAAGGAAGGGTATAAGAGATCTATCCTGCAGATGATGAGTAATATTCATAATGTGAGCCTGGATGATCTGTTAAGCAAGTCGCGCCAGAAAGAGCATGTTGTTTTTGCCCGGCATATGGCGATGTATGTGATGCATACGGTGTTTTCAATGTCTTATGAAGAGATAGGCGATTGTTTTAAACGACACCGCACATCTGTGACGCATGCATGTAAGAAAATTGAGGATCGCCGTGAGAATAGCAGTATTGATCATTGTCTGCATTATCTGGAAGGGGGCTTACGTTTGACCTTTCTGGGTGCAGAGCATGAGAATTAGAGATGGTTAGGAAATAGAGATAAGTTCAGAAGGTGATGTCATGACATCTTATCAGCAAAGTAGAAGTCCACTTGAAAGGTTGAGGCGGCATAAAGACAAGAAGGGCAGGCCGTTGATTAATGCGAGCCAGCTCGAAGCTGGAGAGAAAATATTTTATGACTTTACGCTCTCCAGTCTGACGCAAGATATAACTATGCACTGGTCTGAGGATAAGAAAAATGGTGTACCTTCAGCCAGGAAATCCTCTGCAACTCAGCATATTGACCATCTTCATAAAGTGATGACAGCAAAGAAAAGATTTTCTCAAGCAATGAAAGCGCTTGGGCCGGAATTGTCAGCAGTAATTATGGATGTGTGTTGTCATATGAAAGGATTGGAAGAAACAGAACGTGTGCAAGGTTGGCCACAACGGTCTGGTAAAATTGTGTTACAAATTGCTTTGTCTGTGCTTGCCCGGCATTATGGTTTTGCAACGCATCAGACGATCCCCTTTAAAAGTTGTGGTGAGATTTTAAGTTGGAGAAGTTCTGATTTTCGTCCGGCATAATGATTATTCACCAGAGAGTATTTTGAGAACTTCATCTGTTGTTTCATTAAGTGCCCCAATGACTTTGGCATTTGCTTTATAGGCGAGTTCTGCTTCTTTTAGGGATACTGTGCTTTCAATGAGAGACGGCGTTTCCTCGGTCGAAATGGCTTGTGTTAAGCCTGGAACAGAAGCGGTTTGAAAATTATTGGCGGTTGGATTTGTATTGGGTGCTGGTTCAGCTTTTGTCACATCTTTTGATGTGCTGGTAACAATATCTGTTGCCGCTTTTTCGAATTGAGTACTAGATTTTTGTAGTCCAGCAAAGGCTGTATTTAAAGCTGATATCATAAGAAAAATGGTATCAGCAAGATGTTAAAGTGAGGTTAAATGTGCGCCTCAGCGTCTTTGCGAATACGATCAACCATAGAGAACAGGCCATTGGAGCGTTGTGGAGTTAGATGTTCCTGCAACCCAAACTTGCTTAAGGTTTCAATCGCATCTATTTGCAGGATCTGTTTTGCGGTTTGCCCAGAATACATAACAAGCAAGATGGCAATAAGCCCACGAACAATATGGGCATCACTGTCACCAGTGTAAGTTAAGATTGTTTCATTGTTGGTATTTTGTTCAATCTCTTTTGATAACCAGACCTGGCTGACACAGCCTTGAACTTTATTTGCATCTGTTCGCAGCGTTTCTTTAAATTCGGGCAGTTTGTTACCAAGTTCAATAACATATTTGTAGCGGTCTTCCCAATCGTCGAGAAGGTCAAAATCGCTGAGAAGATTATCTAAAGTCGGAGATGTCATAAGAAAGTTCACTTGTGTTGTCGAAAGTCAAACTGATTTAGCATATTGCCTATCATATAGTGAAGTCCTTTCATCAATACAAAGAAGAAGGGCGCGTAAATGAGATTGAGAAGGACGAAACTCAGTCATTTACGCGCCTAGTCGGGGTGGTAACTCTTAAGTTTTAAGCCAATGTGAAATGCTTAGGCGTTGGGAGGAGAGGGAAAATAGCATTTCAATTGTCTTTATGTTGTTTTTATCGTGTTTCCTTTTGAGTTGTTATGAAAAATACTTAGATTGATGTGTTTTCTTTATTTTCGGGTTCTAGCCATTCCACTTGCAGATCTTCTGAATTTAGAGTGTTTTGTCCATTATCCTGCTTGACGTCACTGTCTGATTGTTTTAGGTCTGTGTCCCCTTCGGCTTCGGGCGTTTGGGTATATGTCGCCTTTTTAATGAAATTGAAGGATTTATTGTCATCTACATTCGCAAGATCAGTATTTTTTTGACTAAACAGCCCTAAAATACTTTTTCCGGCAAACTTTGCTTTTTCTTTAAAGCTCTCAAAGGCATTGCTGGTTTGTTTGCATGTTTCAGGATTTCTATTACAGAAATCACCAAAGTCGTGGGCAGTTGAGGTGACGATCTTATAAAGGGAATACTGCCCATGTTGTCCAGATGGGAGTATTGCAATAATAATAGCCAAGTATATGAACATTCTAATGAATAACATTTTCAACCACTTTCATGTTTTTTATCTTATTCAATAAAAGAACAGTATCAGACACGAAATAATAAAGCTGAAAAAATGGAGTTCGAAATTAATATGAATTAAGGACAAAAACTAATAATATTTGACTATAATTTTTGTATTGTTTTATTAAAATTTGAAATATATTTTCTTTTTGCCCAAATATCAGAGTGTTATACTTGTTATATGTAGATTATTACATTTATATATCACCTGTTTAGTGTTTTATTAAATATAAAAATCTAACAATTATTTGGTTGATCTATGTTAATTAGCAAGGAATGACCTTATACATATCTGATATTTTTCGTGTTATTTGAGCATATTAATGTCAGGGGTCTTATTATAGGGAAAAAAAATATTATTATTAAGTTATAAAACTTAACTGAAATTTCATTAATCTTTTAGTAACAAGTAGAGTTGGAGTTTAAATCTTGGAGCAAATTGAAGCCATGACACCTTTACAGGCACGGCTAAATTTTCTTGGATTTCTTGTGTTGGCTGTAGGAATAACTGTCAATGCTTTGTATTTCCAGGACGCTTCAATTGATTCTCATAAGAAACGTTATGCTCCTGCACCTGAAGTTCGTGACCCTGCTCGTTCTAGACAAAGCAAGCCTGGTATAAAGCCACCTTCAACTGCTTCTATTCCAAAAGTAGATTTTTTGAAAGTGAAAGAAGACAGTTCTTTGGAACTGGTGGCTGCTATTCAAAGAGAATTATTGGCCAGGAAATATAAGCCAGCCAGAGATGGATCTGCCGGTATTGTAACACGTGCTGCAATTCTGGCCTATGAATTTGATCATGGGTTGCCTTTAACAGCTACGCCAAATGAGCAAATCTTACAAAATATCATTTTTGGTGTTTCAAAAGAGAATACTCGTAAAATAAGCAAATCTAATATGACAAAAGCAAGTCATGATATTATTCGTGAAGTGCAAAAAGTCTTACAAGATCTTGAATATTTTAATGGGAAAGCTGATGGTTTTATGGGTAAAGAAACCAGGAAAGCGATCCGTAAATTCGAGAAACACAGGAAGATTAAACTCACAGGGCGTGTGTCTGGTTTGCTTTTGAGAGAATTATTTCAATTCTCTAAAAGAGCGCTCGGTTCCAACAAAAGATAGCTATATGCGTGTAAAATCAGAGATATGGACCTCTGCATATATTCGACATTGCCAAAGTCAGGGACTTTTTGCGGCTGTTTGTCGACGGGGTGATAATGATGCAGGGGCAATCTATATAAAAATTAATACATTAGATGGTTTGGCTTATCTATATACGCCAGCTCCTACAGGGTTTAGCGAGGACAGTTATGATCGAATGTGGTTAGCTCATGAGGAAGGTATAAAACTATCTGAGCGTGATGTAGACCAGTATCTTCAAACCCAAAGTTTATCAGATCCAGATATGTGGATTATTGAATTGGAGGATAAACAGGGGCGGCACTTTTTAGAAGATGCTATTTATAAATTCTAGACTATTTTTTTGCACATATTTCTTAAAATTATATTTCATATAAAATATGTTTTTACAAAATATAAAATCATGTATATTTATCAAAACGTAATAAATATAAAATATACCCGTGCACATATAAATATAAAACTCAATTATATATGTATCTAATCTTGAGTTTAACTTGATAAGTTTTGAGTTTTGAGTTTTCTATTAGTGTTTTGTGCGAGTCGGAGTATTAAATTATGGGGGAAGTCATAGAGTTCTGTCTGTATAGACGGAATGTGTCGTGCCAATTATCTGAAAAGACAGATACAGAATTCAGAGATTGTGAAATCATCATTTTCCCAGGGATCAGGGTCGAGAGGCATGTCGAGCCAGATGATGAGATGATTTTTCAAGACTCATTCGAATTTATGGACGAAGATCATAGTATTTTATTTGATAGGTAAATTGAAAGATAAAATGCGCTTTTGTTAGGTGTCGCGCTAATTGAGAAAGATGGATTTTATCCATTTATGAAAGCGGCCCTAATGCTCTTAAGCTCTGCAAACAAAATTTATCAGCTTATCAAGTATGCTTATTTCATTCTTATATTGATGTTTGCAGGCTGTTCTCATAAAGGCGATTTTGGTAGGCCTGAGCCTCGTTTGTGGGAGAATCTCGTCAATGAAGGCGTGAATGCTTTGTTATATGATAGTCCCGCAATCAATAATTTAGCCCCTGGGAGCTACACAGGTTATATTTACAATTTAACACAAGATGAGATTAATCTTAGGGATATAGCAGCTCATTATAGTTTGCCGTTACGACGAGAGACAATTATCCCTTTAACAACATTAGAACCTATATCTTTCGCTGAAGACCTTACAACTTTAAATTATTCGGACGGCGCGACACGGGTTGCTTATATTTCATCACAAATCAAATCGGATCAATCCTGGCTATCTTTCTTTTCTAAAACAGCAAAACAAATCAAAAAGGACGATGATAAACGTATAGAGGTTTTGAAGAGTGGTCATTTAACAATCACCAATCAAGATCGTGTTCGCACAGTTTCTCGAATTCATGAGAATCGTCGATTAATAAATTATATTTTTGAGAATTTGTCTGAACGAACGGCGAATTATATGTATGCCATTGAACGTACAAAATTAGAGACGCCTTCGGCTAATTTATTGAATGTGAAAGTCGATTTAGAGCTGCTTCGTAAAAATATTGTCATATTTAAAAGTACTTATGATAAGATAGCTCGAGAAAATCCAAGTCGTTTTACAACTCTTGTAAAAAAACACAAACCTATTAGAAAAAAAGTTGGATATTCTAAAAAGTCTACTCAATTTAAGCATAAATCCCATGATAGCAAGATTAATGATCTGCGTTTATGGTTGTCTGATATGGTCACAGAAATTGGAAAGTCTGCACAAATACCATCTAAAGAAGTGCGAGTTAGAAATCGGGTTAAGTCTCTAAAATAACTTTTTTAATTCAAAAAAAAATCTCTTTTAGACCTTATAATAATTTTTGTTTTTGTAATAATATATATAAATAATACATGCAAACGTGTGGTCCATCTTTAAGTCTTATCTCAAAACAGGCAATTATTAAGGCTATATGGGTTGTGAAAAAGATTTATGTCATGAGTAAAAAAAAGCTCGCTTCTGTAGTTATATTAATAGCCTTATTATTCGTTACCGCTTGTGGTAAAGATAATAAACTTAACTTATCTGCATTCAATAAAAAACCAGAATTATCTCTAGACGAACTCAAGGATCCGGATGCATATTCAAAAAAAATCACAGATAATTTGAGCAAGTATGACTGTGCGAAGCTGCAAAAAGAACTTAAATATACAAACGAACTCAATAAAAAGGCTACAAATTATGTAGTTACTCACAAGGGACAACCTAATAAGAAATATCAGAAAGCGTTTGATATTGGGGTCATTACGATAAATCTCGATAAGAAGCTTACTAAAGAATATAATTCTCGTTGTATATAGTTTTTTAGATTCTAAAAGTATGAGTGAAATTATTGCAAAATCAATAGATTAGAGTTATACGCTACAATATATTGTTAAAATAACTTAAAAGAAGATATCTTAAGTTAAGTTCTTGGATATTTTGGTAGATAAGGTTATACAGGTTCTATATTTTTACTCATTAAATGGCTTGAAGCCATGGGAGTCAAACACGTGAATAAGGTCTTTTTATATACTCCTGTTTACATTTTTTTTCTGTTTGGTCTCGTTGGATGTGGGGCTTCAACGGCAAGTCTCGGTGGTTTCTTTTCCAGTGAAAAAAAACAAGTTTCAACTGCCGTTAGAATTGATCCGCTTGCAAGTCCTATACAAGTCGGATTAACTTCTGCTAGAGCCTCTAGATGTGGCTTTTATTTTAATTCTAGTCAGTTGCGCTCCACTTATTTTGCATATGAAGCCGGTAAAGGAACGTTAGGGCCAGAACTGCAGAAAATTAAGCAAGCTTACGACTTCACCTACAAAACGGTCCTCAATAAGATAAAGAAAGATCCAGAATATTGTAACTCAAAACGTGTAGAGAAAATTCGTGTCGACCTGAATAGACACTTAAAAGGTGACTACACTCCTAGCCCTAAAACCATCAAAAAAAGTTGAAGGTAAAAAACTTTTACCAGTTATTGGTGTGCTGAGCTAAATATTCCAACTCTGCGTTGGTTGATTTTCTGTTTAATATTTCATTTCTATGGGGAAATCTGCCAAATTGATCAATAACTTTTTTATGTTCTTTGGCAAACTCAAAACTATTTCCATCCGTTAGTTCACTATATAATTTTACAGAAAGATTTTGGTCTTCCTTGTTTTCGCTATGTTGTAAAGGAATATATAAAAAGGTTTTTTCGGGTGAGTTTAGATTTTTTTCAAAGCTATTTTCTAAGGCATGCATAGTAATTTTCCGTGCTTTTGCATCGGTTGCAAAGGCCCTAGCATTTCCACGGAATAAGTTCCTGGGAAATTGATCTAATATGATGATTGCTGCAAGACATCCCTGTGGTGTTTGGAGCCAATTATCAGGGATATCGTTTTCTATCTTTTCAAAAAGTGGTAAAAAACGGGTATGAATAATTTGATCAAGTTCTGTATTTCTCCACCAGTCTGAGGGTTGCAGTTCCTTAAACCAGAACGTTAGAACTGTTGTTATGTCTGTGGGGGTGTCTGTAATATTCATCGTATAAAAACCTAATGAGTGTTGTATTCCTGCGGCAGCTCTCTAAAAAATATACAATTTTTAATTTACACCTTTTTATGACCTAAAAAAAAATGTCATGTTATATACTAGGAGAGGGTGCAATATTCTGTATATTGTAATGATATGTGTTCTTTTGATAGTGAGTTATTAGATAAATGTACCATATTATCAGGAGTCTAACTCCATAACATAAAATAAATTATGGTTATATTTGAATAATTAATAGTTCATATATCAAGACTCTTATAGATAAAAAGTGATAATTTGCATTTAGAGCTTGTGTATTAGCAGCCTTTGGGTCTAAAACAGCGCTTCATGTAAATCACAAAATATGGAACTGGTGAAAAGTTCAATGATCAAACAGCTGTAAAGTTAGTTTGTTTATATTGATCGCTTGTCTCCACATATTTTTCAGACATCACAGATAAGTTCTGAGAGTGAAAGCAACTGTTTTGTATATGCGTAAGAATGTTCAAATAGTGGATTCTTTTTCATGTCATAAAACCACACTAGGTGCTCTTCTTCGCGCGGAAGAGAATTATGTTGTTCCATTATTTCAACGCTACTATGCTTGGGATACAGGTAACTTCTCAGATTTTTGGCAGGACATTTCGCAGACTTTTCTTGAAGACTCTTCTGAGTATCTATTAGGCTCTGTTGTTTTTAATGTTGAAGAGGCTCCACAACTTTTTATAATTGACGGGCAGCAACGATTAACGACTGCTTCCATCCTTTTATGTGCATTAAGAAATCATTTAATTGAATGTGGGAAAAATGATCTTGCAAATGAGTTAGAAGAGCACTTTCTTGTAAATATGCAGGGCACAGGGCATTTTACTCCAAAACTCATATTGAATGGTTACGACAAAGATTTTTATCACAACTATATTTTTCAAAAATATACTCCTTTTGATGCGAAGACATTAGCTCAAAAATCTGGGCTGCCGACATCCAATAAATACTTAGCCTCATGTTATGATTACATGCACAATAAAATTAAAGATATGTGCGAGCAGGACTGGCAAATTGAGAATTTAACCTCATCAATTTTAGCAGCTTATGATAAGAAACTTGTCATCATTAATATCAATGTTGGAAATGATCAGGATGCATTCCGTTTGTTTGAAACATTAAATGAGCGCGGACGGGATCTTTCAAAATTTGACTTGTTGAAAAATCATATGTTTTCAATTGCAAATGAAAAATTGAGATCAGTACAGACCAACTGGGAAATTATTAGTCAGCATTTAGGATATCAGAGAACTGTAAAGTTTATCAGACACCATTGGATGTCAACCAAAGGTGAAGTGAGAGAAAAAGATCTTTTTATCAAGATTCAATCTTATATCATTACATCCGACATGGCAGAAGAATATACGGCAAGTCTTGTCGAGCCTTCCGCTTTATATGGTGCGTTCTTTTCTTATGATCATCATCTTTGGGATAAATATGCCAAGGGGAAAAGATATCACTTAAGGCATTTGTTGCATGCAACAAAAGTCATGCAGGCAGAGCAGCTTTTTATTGTGTTGTTGGCAATATTAGAATCTAATCCAAAAATGTGCGTAGATATGTTGAGGATGCTTACCATCTTTACATTCAGGTATAGCACAATCTGCGGAATGCCAGCAGCTAGTCTGACATCGGTCTATATTAATGCAGCACACCATATCAGAAAAAATCCAAATACGACGGCGGACGAAGTTTTCTCAAAGTTTTTTGCTGATCTTTATCCAGATGATCAGCAATTCCATGAAGCTTTCAGTAATAAGTTTACGCGCGACAAAGCACTTGCTCGATATATCCTAATAGAGATTAATAATTCTTTAGATGGTCGACCGTCTATGGAAACACAGACGAATACATCGGTGACGGATCTAGAGCATATCGTACCAATAAAATATGATGAGTACTGGAAAGATGTTGATCAAAAGAGCCTAGAAGGCATCGAGCAATATGTACACTATTTGGGAAATATGACTTTGCTCTCTTCAAAACTAAATCAGGGTATTGGGAATTCTGATTTTGAAACAAAGAAAGAGGCGTATATAAAAGATAGTATTGCAATAACTGAATGGGTTGTTGCAATGCAGAAATGGGGTATTGATGAGATCATGGAACGTCAAAAGCTTATGGCTGATGAAGCTGTCAAAATATGGCGCTATGATAGCTCTTCTTAGTTTTCTATAATTTTTTTCTCATTTCATGCAATTTGGGTCATTTTAGTAATACTTTTTTAGGGCTTTTTTTTATTTTCGTTAATTTTATACTTATATGGTTCGGATCTACCCAGTTATTAAAGGAGTTCGGATCTTGAGATATTCAATTGAAAATGCGCATGAGAAAAAAACTCAACGATTTACTCATGAACGATCTTCTCCTTCCTATTCAATAAAATCACTCAGGCAGGGACATAAACTTCCAGTTATAACCGAGCCCATTACACTTGAGTTGATCTCTGATAAAAATAAGTTTCAGGATTTGGAAAGTGAATGGAACAATCTTTATCAGAAGACTATAATGGATCAAACCAATTCAGCGAGCTATTTATGGAATTGGAAGGTCTGTAAAAGCATGGCTAAGCCCTGTTCTGAATTAATTACAATAGTTGGACGCAAAGCTGGTAAAGTTATACTAGTCCTACCTTTAATGAGATATACGACAAGTACTTATAGTCAAGTTCAGTTTCTGAGTGATCATAAGGCCAATCATTCAACTCTCTTAATTGATAATCATGCAGATAAATTGGATTGGCTCGCACGTGCATATGTTTTCTTAAGAACGAAAGTTGAGTGGGACAGTTTGAGATTAAGAGATGTGCAATCTCAAAGTCTTTTATTATTTTTTCTAAAGAAGCAAAATGCAGTCTGCATTCCTGCAGCTAAAGATGGGTATTATGAATGCGTTATATCACGCAATTTGATGGGACATACGTTATCTGGTTTGATTCAAAGTCATTTCTTTGCGGATAAAACTTACAGAAATATTAAATCTGTTTTTTTGTCATCTTTTGCGTGACTTGTCTTAACCAGTTTTTCTGCTCACTGTTTAATTTAGGTGAAATGGTTTTGTATACTCTATTATGATATTGGTTTAGCCAATTGAGTTCGTCATCCGAGAGTAGGGTGATATCAATTAAATTTGGATCAATTGGAGCTAATGTCAGAGTTTCAAAACTCATCATTTCTACTTCACCACCTCGAATAGGTGCTGGCTCTTTGACCAAAATAAGATTTTCAATACGAATGCCATATTTTCCAGATTTGTAATATCCAGGTTCGTTCGAAACTATCATGCCTGGTTCTAACGTTACATTAGATTTTTTAGAAATACCTTGTGGTCCTTCATGCACGGAGAGATAACTGCCAACACCATGTCCTGTTCCATGAGCGTAATCAACGCCAGCTTGCCAGAGCGCATGACGTGCAAGCATATCAAGGGAACTTCCTGTGGTCTCTTTTGGGAAACGAGCACAAGTCACTGCAATCATTCCTTTAAGGACTTGGGTGAAGCGTGTTTTCATTTCTTTTGTCGGTTGGCCTATAGCAATAGTCCGTGTGATATCTGTTGTACCATCTTGATATTGTGCGCCAGAATCTACAAGATAAAGGGATCCTGATTTTAAAACGCGGTTCGTACTTTTGGTTACGCGATAATGCACAATAGCGCCATTGGGACCTGCACCTGATATTGTATCAAAACTGATATCTTTTAAAAGCTTGGTTTCCTGGCGAAAACTTTCTAATTTCTGAGCAACAAGAATCTCATCAATTTTCTCTTCTTTGGCGCTTTTATCTAACCAATAAAGAAAACGTGATACAGCTACGCCATCTCGAATATGGGCCTCCCTAGCACCTTCGATTTCAGTGTTATTTTTAATTGCTTTCGGGAGTAGGCATAGATCTTTTTGATTTATAAGTTCTGCGCCTGATTTTCTTAGTTCTAATGCAAACCAATATGATGTTGATTGATGATCTAGCCTGACTTTTTCTTTCTTCTTGCCAATGTCTTTTAGATGGGATGAAAGTTTTGAGATTGGAGCGATGTCTGCATATTTTTTGATATGCTTACGGGAACTATTGGATAGTTTTTCTTCATCAATAAATAGACTTGGCTTTTGATCTACGTGAAGAATTGCAAAGCATAAGGCTATAGGCGTATGTGGGACATCCTGACCTCGAATATTGAATAGCCAGGCAATCGAATCTGGTTTTGTTATAACCGTATATGTTTGTTCAGCACTTTTTAGTTCTTTTTGTAGGGACTGAATTTTTTTTGCAGCATCTAAGCCGGAATATTTTAATGGATGTACTTTAACAAGCTCCTTAGGAGGGGACGGTTGATCGTTCCAAATTTTATCAATGAGATTATTTTTTAGTGGAACAAGCGATATTTTTGAGGTTGTTAATGACTTTTCTAATGTTTCAATTTGATCAATTGTAAAAAGTTTTGGATCAAAACCAATCCGACCTTCAGTTATTACATTCTCCTTCAGCCAGGTTTTTGGATTTTTTTCCGTTATTAAAAAGGACTCAAAGAGATCTTCTGGGACTTGTTGTTGTACTTGCAATGTATAGCGGCCATCTACAAAAATTGCGGCTTTATTTTTTAATATAATTGCTTGACCCGTTGAACCTGTGAAGCCTGTCAACCAAGCAAGGCGTTCTGCATAAGCTGCAACATATTCATTCATATATTCATCAGTACGTTGTAGCATAAATCCATCAAGGTTTTCATCTTTCAGACCCTTTCTGAACTCTAATAGCCTTGGTTTGGTCTGACCTAAAAATAGATCATCTTCAAAATTCTGAAACATGAATTAGCCTTTGGAATACTCTAAATTAAATGCTGATGAAGAGCTTCTGGAAATTTATGCGTTACTAAATGATTAATTTAATAGAGTATAGCAGATATCATTAGGGGGCCTCAATAACGTACCGCTCTATTTCTGTAAGATCCACAATCTATTCTTCAACACAGATTAATGGTCTTGTATCATATTTTCTCATGATTAGAGTCATCCATTCATCAATTGGGATTCTTCTTTCAATAATAAATCCATGGTTTAAATAATGCGCAATGACCTGCCTGGATTGAGATTGAAGAAGACCTGATAAAATTATATGTCCATTATTAATTAAAGATTGTGAAAATTCTGGAGCAAGTTTCATTAGTGGCTGAGCGAGAATGTTGGCAATTATAAGATCATATGGTGTCTTCTCTTTGAGGGACTTATGTTTTAGTCCAGTAGCATGGATGATTTTAATTGAATTTCCAACTCGGTTGATCTTGCAATTTTCCAATGCAACTTGCGTTGAGATTTTATCAATATCACTTGCAATAATGTTTGTATGTTTATTTAATTTTCTTGCAGCGATCGCAAGTATACCAGTACCTGTCCCCAAATCCAAAATATTGTTGTAATCTCTTGATTTGAAAAGGCCTTGTAATGCTCTTAAGCAGCCTTGTGTTGTACCATGATGTGCCGTTCCAAACGCTTGACCGGCATCAATTTCTATAGCAAATGGAGATTGTATGAATCGTTTGCGATCATGCTGGCCATGAATAATAATCTGTTCTGCTTTTACTGGTGATAAATCACTTTGTACTTTTGCCACCCAATCTTGGTCTGGAAGTTCTTCAACTTTTGGAACGCCATCGATTTGATCATTGCCGATATTTAGCTGTTGTAGCACTTCATTAACGAGGTTTTCACAAGGCTTCTCAGGATAATATGACTCACACTTCCATTGATCAAGTTGTTCATTAAATCGTGTTGTGCTAATTGCCGTGGCGTTCAGTCGTTCTTCTAAAAGGGTATCTGCTAAAAATACCTGATCGCCATTGATAATAAAAGTCAGTTTATATGTATGTTGCATGTGCTTTGTAAAGTTAGGAGGCTAGGGGTTTTACTTTATATTGTTAAACGCCCCTTGCAGTCAATGTTTTCACAAACTATGCAGCATTTGAGTCTAGAAGGAGCTTACCGTCACTGTCTAAACATGCATTCCATTTTTCAGATAATCCCTGACGAACAAGAGTGGGGTGTACTGCCCGCAAGACACCTTGTTCATCTTCTACTGCGAGTCCATCTTCTATCAATCGGTCCAGAGCATCCTCAAAGTCATAGTCTATTGATATCGAGAACTCATTTGCTAGAAATTCTTCAATGCTAGATTTTGCATTCGTGCGTTCAAGAGGTGGAACATCATTGTGCAGTAAGTAAGTATAAAGCAAGATTTCTTCTTTTATGTCTTCTTCTTCAGCTCGATCGACAAGTAATGTTAAAGCTCCTCTGTTATTTGCCAGGCTATGGAAATATAAGTTTTGGGCGAGGACCATCATATAGCGATTACGTTGGTTAAAGAAATTAGAAACTTGGCGAAAGATTAAGCCGCAAAAACCAGCAACAGCAATAGCAAGTGTTATTGGGTTTGTAGCTGCAATGACTTTCGTGGCTGTTCCGACAATACCGCTGACCGTTCCACCGCCAGCGGTGACAATAAACTTAATTTTATCGAATAACTTAAACTCAACCTTCGTGTTTGGAAACAACATTTCTAAATCAGATTGAGGAATATTTTTGAACGTTTTTAGGTATATATGGTCTGAGCTAATTCCTTCCGGGAGCACTTTTCTATAATTCGCAAGAAGTTTTTTTGCTTTCTTCTCATCAACATTTTCAGACTCCATGATTTCGCGAATACGTGTTTCTGCAGGCTTCAGTTTAAACAACATGAAAAGCCGTTGGAAAATCGGAATGGATTCTGTCTTTTTATATAAGAATAATTTTTTCCAATCGCGTGTTGTATGCATCTTGATGTCTGAACCACGATAATAGACAAGTGACTCATCATATTCACTCATATCAACTTTAAGGTTTAAACCATAAGGCCCTTGGGCTGTAAAAAATGCATCAAGTTCTTCTTGGCTTAATTTTTCATAATTTGCTTGTTCTACTAGTGTAACTATTTGCTCGATAAATATTTTTCTTTTATTGAAAAGTTCTTCTTTAGAAAACTCAAGTATTCTAACGGTATCTCTATCCGGGCTGAAGGGTAGGTAGTGCTTGAGAAGCTTTATCAGGCGTTGCGAATAAGAATGGTGTCTCCATGTCGCGAGGTTTTGTACTGCAAGAATTCCTTCATTATATAAGCCATCTGGCCATGCATCAGGTTGTTTTAAACGATCTAAAAGGGCAAAGCGGGTTATTGGTATAAATTTTTCTTTTTTTGTCGTTGAGACAGCGGAGGGTTCTGCTAGTGCATCCTCTGATGTCTGTATTTGATTTATGCTTTGAGGATGGGAATTGTTTTCAACTACGCTCGTTTCAGTCATTTTTAAACCATTCATACGCTGTTTTTGAAATGAAAATTATATTCTTACTATAAGTTAAGTCTCTCATTATGTAATCGTTTTTATTATAGGAGTTACTATAAGGTCGAAACGGTCCAGAACTCTGTTTTTTAGCGATGTATAAAGATCATTTCTGATATAATTTCCCCTTACACAGATATCTAAGTCTTATCGACAAAAGAATCAACAACATGCTTCTGGCCTGCTTTATCAAAATCAATAATTAACTTATTTCCGTCTATTTGCTGAATATTTCCATAACCAAATTTCATATGAAAAACACGTTCTCCAATCTTAAAATTTGAGGTTTCTTTGATTGAAGAAGAGGTGACGGTTCCTTCAATTGTTTTTGCCTTTGATCTTTGATTTTTCCTAGTCGGATTCTGTTGATATTTTTGGTTTTTGTAATTTTCTGAGAATCCAGAATTATTATACGAATAGTCTCTGCTATTGTCAGAATTGCGTCCGTAATTTCCACTGTAGCCAGTATCACGTATTGCTTCGGCATGATCTAAAGGTAATTCATCGATAAAGCGTGAGGGGAGGGCTGACTGCCATAAATTGTGAACACGGCGATTTTGTGTAAATGTGATTTTCGCATTTTCTCTGGCTCTTGTCAGACCAACATACGCCAAGCGTCTTTCTTCTTCTAAGCCTGCTTGTCCAGATTCATCCAGACTTCTTTGATGTGGAAAGAGACCTTCTTCCCAGCCAGGTAAAAAGACTGATTTAAATTCTAGTCCTTTAGCTGAATGAAGAGTCATGAGGTTGATTTTGTCGCCATCTTCTTCAACTGATGTGTCCATTACAAGAGACACATGTTCCAGAAAACCAGCTAGATTTTCAAAGTCGCTCATAAAGCGTATAAGTTCTTTCAAATTTTCAAGTCTGGAGTGTGCTTGTGGGGACTTATCTTTTTGCCACATAGCTGTATAACCAGATTCATCAAGTATTAGTTCTGCAAGTTCTGTGTGGGGTAGGTGATCAATTTGTTGGTGCCAATGATCAATCATATTTATCAGCCCAGAAAGTGAATTGCGTGGCTTTGGCTTTAATTCTTGTGTTTGTGCGAGTTCACGTGATGCTTGAACAAGTGAGATAGATCTCGCTCTAGCATGGGCATGGATCAGTTTTAAAGTTGCATCCCCGAGCCCCCTTTTAGGCACATTGATGATACGTTCAAATTTAAGATCATTGGAAGAATTAAGAACGACATCTAAATATGCAATGGCATCTTTAATTTCCTGGCGTTC
Organism: Methyloligellaceae bacterium; assembly: GCA_965263345.1. Taxonomy (GTDB): domain Bacteria; phylum Pseudomonadota; class Alphaproteobacteria; order Rhizobiales; family CBDHHC01; genus CBDHHC01. The sequence goes on along the minus strand of CBDHHC010000024.1, from coordinate 562,999 downwards.
ATAAAAACGAGGACCACCAATCACTCTGTAATCTAGACCTAATGTAACAAAACGATCTTCAAAAGCCCGCATCTGAAAACTTGCACGGACTAGAATAGCAATTTCATTAAGGTCATGGCCTTTAATTTGGAGTTGTTCAATATCTTCAGCAATCACACGAGCTTCTTGTTCATCATCCCAAACGCCTTGAACAAGTACTTTATCACCATCATTTCCATCTGTATGAAGTGTCTTGCCCAAACGGCCTTCATTATGGGCTATGAGGCCGCCTGCAGCTCCTAATATATGTCCGGTGGAACGGTAATTTTTCTCTAGTCGTATTACTTTCGCATTTTTAAAATCTTTTTCAAATTTTAGAATATTATCAATTTCTGCTCCACGCCAACCATAAATTGCCTGGTCATCATCTCCGACACAACAGACATTCTCGCTTCCTTGTGCGAGCAGTCGTAACCAGAGATATTGAGCAACATTTGTATCTTGATATTCATCAACAAGAATATATGAAAAGCGACTATGGTATTCTGCAAGTACATCTGTGTTATTTTGGAATAATCTTAAGCATTCGAGAACAAGGTCTCCAAAATCAACGGCATTTAATTCTTTTAATCTTGTTTGATATGCAGAATAGAGGTCTGAACCAAGACCATTTGCAAATGCGAAAGAGCTTTCTTGTGAAATTTTATCAGGGGTAAGGCCTTTATTTTTCCAGTTATCAATGAGGCTAGCTAAATGTTTAGCAGTCCATCTTTTCTCATCGAGATTTTCTGCTTTAATCAATTGTTTTAAGAGGCGTATTTGATCATCTGTGTCCAAAATTGTGAAATTTGATTTTAGACCTACGAGCTCGGCATGTCGTCGTAAAATTTTAACACCAATCGAATGGAAGGTTCCTAACCAGGGCATCCCTTCAACATCACCGCCAACAAATTTAGCAATGCGATGTTTCATTTCCTTTGCTGCTTTATTGGTGAATGTTACTGCAAGTATTTGATAGGGGCGAGCTTGAACTGTTGCTAATATATGTGCAATGCGTGTGGTTAAAACACGTGTTTTTCCAGTACCAGCGCCAGCTAGCACCAGAAGAGGACCATTTAATGTTTCAACAGCGTCTCGTTGTTCAGCATTTAATCCATCAAGATAAGGTATTTCAGTAACGGGTGCTGCTAGGCTGGATAATGACACTTTATTTGCTTGATTTGCCATAAAACACACTTTCAATAAACGAGGCGGGTTGATTTCTTAGTACTGATATATTGCTTCTTATTATGAATTCGAATCTTTTTAGTGAAAGTATATTATATCAGTAATCTTGTTTCAGGTTAGATTTCAGACAATCAATTTCAAACCTTCCACAGCACTAAGAATAGATTGTGTTTTTACTCACTTAGTTGCAAATAATTCTCACAATCAATTTCATTTAAGTGTAATGATTTTATTATATAAATGACAATTCTGTATTGTACTAAAAAAAGCAAAAAAAATACAAAAAACAACTTTACATTTATTTAATAAACATAGATACTGAGGCTTCTGTCAGTAATGAAGACTTGTATAAATGAAGTACAAATAGTTTTAAACTAATTACATAATGAGGTTGTTTTATAGATTCAAAAATTTATCTTAGATTTATGGAACAAGTTTAAATATTATTTATTCTTTAGTTTCCTTAAGAGGTTTTATAGCAAGGGTGTTTGGCAATACTAGAGGTATAGATGCGGCAATATATTTGTCAATACACGGTTGATATAGTCGAGAACTTCTGAAGGAAAAAGGGTCTGGGTTAGGAGCGTTTGTGCGAACAAATTCCATGATGTGCTTAGCTAACTAACTCAGACCCGAATTATAATTTAACAAAGTATACTAGAAAACAATAGGAATATCAAGACTAGATGTTAATTTAATAAGTAATATCAACTAAATGTTACATTTATATACCAATCCCTTTATCTATGTTCTTCTACCTGAATTTCTATCAATTTCTTATTTAATGCTTCAAGTGCAGCCCAGTGGTCTGCCCAAGCAATAACTTTATTTGTATTAATATTATCAACAATGGCGATACGATGGCAGTTATACTTATCAAAAGCTCTTAATGCAGTTTCTACGGTATTGTCTTTTTTAAGCCACGGCATATGGTTTGGGTCAAAGTCGGAAATATCATCACTTTCAGATAGAGGTGTCATAAATTCTGAAACAAAGAGCGTTTTTACAATGTGCCTGTGTTCGCCATCTTGAAGAAACAGGCCCCTATTGTTTAGTTGCCAATGGAAAAAGCTTATCCCATGTGTCGCTTGGTTGAGTCCTGAGGCGATTGAAACTGCTAATAAAAGTGCAATTGTCACATCATAACCGCCTGTCAACTCAAACACGATCATGGTCGTGGAAATTGGGGCCCCTATTACTGCTGCGGAAACAGCTCCCATTCCTAATATCGCATACAGCCCATTGCTTGATGCCACTTCTGGGAATGCTTGAGCTGCAATCAGACCAAAAGCGCCCCCAGTCATCGCGCCGATATATAGTGATGGGGAAAAGACTCCGCCTCCAAATCGACTTGCGAGACTTATAGACGTCGCAGCCGTTTTGAGAATAAGCAAGGCAAATAATAGTTCTAGAGAAAGTCCTTGTTTTAGTGCTGCATCCGTTGTGTCATATCCTACACCCAAAATTTGTGGGTAAAAGATAGCGATTGCACCAACAATCAGTCCTCCGATTGCTGGGCGCAACCAAAGTGGTATTTCAATATTTCGAGCAAATTTGTCCGTAAAAATGAGCGAAAATTGAAAACATATTGCAACAACTGCGCATGTTAGACCCAGTAATGCAAATGCAGGAAACTCCCAATATGATGTGATTTGATAAGGGGGTACGATAAAGGCTGGGAAATCGCCTAAATGAATCCGTGCAATGATTGTTGCTAAAACACTAGAAATCACAATGGGAACAAAGGCTCTGGTGGCGTAATGTGCCAGGATAAGTTCGTGCGCAAATAGGACACCAGCTATTGGAGCGTTAAAGGATGCTGAAACAGCTGCAGCAACACCGCAGGCTAAAAGTGTTCTTCTTGCACTTCTTGGAAGATTGAAAGCATCTTCTAATACAGATGCGATACTTGCTCCTAGATGGACAACGGGTCCTTCACGTCCAACACTTGCACCACAACCTAGAGAAATCGAAGATACAATGGCACTCCAGAAACCATCTTTTAATGGAATTCTACAAGCTCTAACTGCACGAGATTCAATGACATCTGCTACACCATATGCACGTTTGTCCGGTAAAAAACGTGTTATGCAAAAACCAACACATAGACCGCCAATAGCAGGTGTAATAAGGACAACCCACCATGGTAATGTTGATATAATGGAAAGTGTTTTTTCACTTAAACTGCCAATCCAAAACAGTTGCCAGAAACCAATTAAAAAACGGAATAAAAGTGCAGCATAAGAGACACCAATACCAATTACAATTGCAAGTAACCAGACAATATGTTGTTTTTCTTGCACAAAATTCAGAATATTCGGGTGTACGCGATGAAAAAAACTTTTTATTGTAAGTTTGGGAAAATGCTTGAGCATTGTTATGAAGTTATGCATTCTTATCCCAGTATATATTATAATTTACATGTCTAAATGCGTAATACCTGATTATGTATAGGTACACAAGATGTAAGATATTATAACAAATATATAGTTATTTATGTGTAGATAAATTTCTAACTGTACGAACTTTTTTATTTCATTTGCCCTTCTAACCTCAAAGGGAACAATTTCAGGTTTAAGAGAATTTGAATGAATTCGATCTCAAAATTGGTATTATTGTGTATGATGTCATAAAAATGGCATTGCTTTTGGGCAAAATGATTAATCATAGGTGAGGTTTTGCTTATAAATACTTGAATTTTAAGTTATAATTGTATTTTTAGGTGAAGTGCAAATTTGGTATATGTAACTCCTAAAATTTAGCATATATCCATAGGGTGGCGTTTATTATCATTTTATGTTGATGATAGCGTTGGTTATTCTATTTGCTAAAGGATAGTAAACAACGTGAATTCTTTTCTTCTGACAGTAGCAGCTTTTATAATTCTCGTACTAGGTGCGTTATTTATCGCCCCAAATTATGTGAATTGGAATGAATATAAATATATTTTTGAAGACCAAGCTTCCCAACTTATTGGCCGTAAGGTCAAAGTTGAAGGGCATGTCAATCTTAAACTCCTTCCAGCTCCATATTTAGAGTTTAAGAAAGTTAAAATTCAAGATGTCGTTTATAAGAAGGGGAATTTAGAAAACTTTCAAATCTCAGATAAGCTCTTTGCTGACGTTGATGGTTTTAAGTTGTGGCTTTCTATTCCTCCACTTCTTCGTGGTGTTGTGAAAATCAAGAAAATTGAATTGGTAAAACCACATCTCTATTTGCGTTTTGATGCAACTGGTCAGCCTAATTGGCGAGGCATTGCAGCTGGAACATTGAATCTACCGTATGTTCCAAGCGAGGTTTCTTTAGACTCTGTGGATATCAATAATGGGACGTTAAGCATATTCCAATCGAGGCAGACAGCCCCTATGGTTTTTGATGCCATTAATGGAGATTTGGCGGCTACAACATTAAGTGGTCCATATAGATTTATTGGGAGCTTTTATAACCACGGGGAAAAGCGAAACTTAAATTTCTCGACAAGTGAGCAAGATCAGCTTGGAAATATGAGAATTAAATCCATCATTGAAGTCCCAAGTACAACCAGTCGCTATGTGGTTGATGGTGAGGTTCATGGGTTTAATAATATTCCCACATTGAAAGGCGTTTTTACGGGGCAGACCCCCATTGATTTATTATCAACAATGTCACAAGAGAAGGACCAGATTCAAAATTACAATTCTTCAAGCTCTAAGCGTTTAATTGATATCCAGTCCAAAATAAATGCTAACCTTAAGCGGGTTGAGCTTAAAGATTTATCATTAACAGTAAATGATACCAAGCGACCTCAAAGTATTAATGGTTTTGCCGTTTTTGATTGGAGAAATGGTTTTAATCTCAAAACAAAGCTAAAAGCTAATTGGTTAGATTTTGACCAAATGCTGATTTCTCAGGAAAAAGGGGTAGATACGGAAAAACTCTCATCTGGTGGATCTGGGGAAACAGTGCAACAGGCTGTTGGCTTGTTGAGATCTGTACTCAATAATATGGGAGCCTATGTCTCTCGTGCAAGTGTTAGTACAGAAATATCAGAGGCTAAACTGGGTGGAGCGAACCTTAATAATTTTGAATTTTCAATTGAAAAAGATCTTGAAAAATTTCGTATTGCTAAATTGTCAGTCAAGTTACCCGGGAGAAATCACTTAAAGCTTCGTGGTCAGCTCAGAGCTGAAGAAAATGATATCTCTTTCCAAGGGCCTTTAAGTATAAGGGGTATCAGTCTTGGAGCGTTATCTCACTGGGCATTATTTAATGAAACTGGCAAAACACCATTCCAGAATAATCCTTATTTTTTAAAAGGTGATATTCGATACTCTCCTGGCCATTTTGAAGTTGGAAAGTTAAGAGGCGACCTTAATGGTGCAGCTGTTTCGGGCAGGTTTAAATATGATTTTGCTAAACGTAAGGAATTCATTTTAGAACTTGATAGCGATAATGTCGATCTCAGGGATGTGTTGGAAAAAAATACTACACTTGGGTCTCTCATTACTTCAAGTGTTTCGTCAGAAGATGACTCTGATTCAGAAAAGAAATCAAATTCAAGTGATATAAAAAATCACTTTGTTAAAGAGCTTGAGGGGTTAGAGGGGCGTATTAATCTGCGTGTTGGTAATATTGCTATTCCTGACTTTACCGGTCGTGATGTTGTTATCAATGGTCGGTTAAAAGATGGAAACTTTTCACTTAAGTCATTTAGAATGGCAGCAGATGGCGGGGTAACGATTAAGGGGCAGGGTTTAATTAAAGAACTTAATGATGAACCTGAAGGAAATTTACGTTTTTCTGTTGAAGCTGAAACTGCAAACGGTTTGAAGAAACTTGCAAAACAATTGGAGTTTGGGACAGATTTTGTTGAAAATGAGCGTTTGTTAAGTGCGTTAAGTCCGGTTCGCTTGGCAATTACATTGAATATGTATTCTGGAGGGTTGCCATCAACTGATATCAGCATTGCTGGTGCTGTTTCAAACAGTCAGTTATCAATTAATGTGCGGCATGAAGGGATCTTGGGAACGATAGGAACCAAGCAACTTGATTTATCTGGTTCTCTTACCAACTCAAAAGCAAATGTTTTAATCAATCAACTTATTCGAGCAAAGCAAACTTCAGACATAAATGAAAGTGGACAAGGTATATTCAGCATTCAAGCAACTGGTGTTCCTGAATCTGGAATGGATGCTCGTGCCAGGCTTGATGCTGGGAGCACACAAGCACGTTTCAATGGAAATATGAAAATTATTTCTGGGGAGAGTTTAGGGCAAGGTTCATTGACGATAAAATCTTCTAATGCTGCTGCTGGTTTGTCACTTATCGGTTTGTCTCAGAATCTAGAATTTATTGATAAGCCCATGACGATATCTGCGCGGATGTCAAAATCAAAACAGCAACTTCAGGTCTCTAAGTTAAAAGGGACAATTGGTGAAATGACGCTAAGTGGTTCAGGGCGTTTTGATTTTACTAAGACACCTATGAAAATGGATATAAATGCTAGGATCAATGAGGGGTCTTTTGAGGGTATATTATCTCATATTGTACCGTCAATATTACCTTCGGATCTTAATACACTTGCTAAAGTTACTGGCGCGAAATTAGAAAAACCCTGGTCAAATCAACCCTTTGATCGCGATAGTTTTAAGAATTTGGATGGCAAAATTTCTGTGAAATTTGGTCGTTTGAAAATTGCTGATCAAATGGAGTTGAATAATGGTATCCTTCATGCGAGATTTAAGGATGATGGTTTAGAGTTTAATCGTTTTTCTGGACAACTCTATAATGGTCAATTCTCTGCTACTGCAAAACTATACCCTAATAAAGGTCCATTCAAATTAGAAGCTGCCGTTTCATTACAAAATGCTGATCTTGCGGAAATGATTAAGTCCAAACAGGGCTCTGCTTTGGCTAGAGGTGTTGCAACAGCATCTTTTTCTTTTAATGGAGAGGGGCTTAGCCCTCTAGGATTGGTTTCAGTTCTTAAAGGTAAAGGACAGCTAAGAATAAGAGAGGGGGAAATATTTGATTTTTCTCCGCAAGCGCTTCCGCAAATTATTCAAACTTCATCCGGTAAAGAAAAAGATCAAGTTCTTAAGCAATCCTTTTTAGACCTGCTTAACGGCAAGTCATTTCAACTTAAAAATGTTCGATCTCCAATTTTAATTCGAGATGGTGTCATAAGACTCAAGGATGTTTCCTTAAACTCGGAGCAAACAAGATTACAAACATCAACATTTATTGAGTTGGCAAATATGAAGCTAGACAGTGAATGGTCTTTGAAAATGAATACAAGACAGCAGGCTTCTGCACCTGGTGTTCGTGTTATTTTTGCTGGACCACTTGCTCAATTAGCATCTATTAGGCCTGATGTTGATGTATCAGAATTGAAACAATCTTTGGTTGTTAAGAAAATTGAGCAGGATTTTGATACTTTAAATAAAATTCAACAAAGAGACCCTGAAACAATCAGGCGTTTGAGGAATTCTCCTCAAAGCTATAATAATCCTGATCAAAATCAACAAGATCCAAAACTAACATCTATTCCAGATCGAAATATACAATCTTTTCAACCTAGGCAGGGGAACTTTAGGGAAAATAATCAAAGCCAAGAATTACCTGCTTTGCAAGACTTAGGGACAATAGACCAGAGGCAATCTTCATTTTCTGACCAAGGTCGTGAAGGGAACACACAAAATTATGGTTCTCAATATGAATATGACAGGGGTGATGATGATCTGAATGATGCTGCACAACAAGCATTTAGAGAAAATGAACTGAACCCTGAAGACAATAATAAAAAACCTTCACTCAAAAAGCAGAAAAAAGAAGATGGTTCTGTTTTAGATAATATCTTTGGCGGGATTTTTGGTGATTAAGCAATAGCGTTTATGTTGAAAGTGATTATTATCTTAGATGTGCTTTTATTTCTTTAAATGCGCTATAAAACATTTCTGTTGTTAATCTACCGGTATTTATATTGTACTTTGAACAATGATAGCTATCAAATAGTGTTATATTTTTTTGTAACTGATGTTTTGTATTATGGGAAAAAATAAAATCCTTCTTGGGTTTTTCCATTGCTGTTAATGTCGTGTCATGTGCAATCCTGCCCAGTGCTAATATAGCTTTTAAATTTTTTAGAGTTTTAATTTGTGATTTCAAATATTTTCGGCATGTATTAATTTCTGATCCTAGAGGTTTGTTTTTTGGAGGAACACAGCGAACAGCGTTGGTGATCATGCAATCAATGAGTTCTATTTCATCAAAATTATTTTGGGAAGTAGTTTGGGTTTCTCTAGCAAAACCAAATTTTAGTAAAGTACTAAATAACAGTTTACCTGAGTCATCTCCGGTAAAAGGGCGACCAGTGCGGTTCGCACCTTTTAGCCCTGGCGCTAATCCAACAATGAGCAATGATGCATCGTCTGTACCAAGAGAAGGTACAGGTGCATTATACCATGATGGATTCTTAACGATGTTTTCTTGTCTGAATTTAACAAGTCTGGGACATAAACTGCAGTGTTTCAGAGGCTCAGTAATCATTGTCATGCGTTACATGTGTAGCGCTTTAATTAATACAAACTAAGCCTATGAACTTTAAGCATCTTCAAGATTATCATTATGGTTGTAACCATAATCTTCTTCATAATCATCATAATCTTGCTCAGGGAATTCAGGGATATCTGATTCTGAGTCATCTCGGCTGATTTCAGCTTTAAGCACGCTGATATCAATAAAACAGTCTGCCTGTCTTCTCAATTCATCTGCAACCATTGGAGGCTGAGTTTTCAGAGTAGAAACAACGCTTACACGTTTGCCTTTGTGTTGAAGAGCTTCAACCAGACATCTGAAATCGCCGTCTCCAGAGAAAAGAACAATATGGTCCAGATGGTCAGAGAGTTCCATTGCATCTACAGCTAGCTCTATGTCCATGTTTCCTTTGACTTTTCTGCGCCCGGCAGTGTCTGTGAACTCTTTAGTTGGCTTTGTAACCATGGTGTAACCATTATAGTCCAACCAATCGATCAGAGGGCGGATAGATGAGTATTCCTGGTCTTCTGCTAGTGCCGTATAATAGTAGGCTCTTACAAGTTGCCCTCTATCGCGAAATACTTTCAACAACCTTTTATAGTCAATGTCATAACCAAGTGATTTAGCAGTCGCATATAGATTGGCGCCATCTATAAATAATGCAATTTTCTCCGATTTGTAAAATATCATATGGATTTCCTTAAAGAGTAAAAATTATCAAAATTACTAACAGTTTCGAGTATGGCGTTAAATATCTATGGTATTTTTGTAATTATTTTCACATCACGTTTCAGTAAGTTAGAATAATATTTCTTGTACAGAAATTACGTAAAGAAATCATTTATTCCTAATTAAATACCATCATGAATTATGTCAACTAATGATTTTTAATCTATAAGTTTATACAATTTAATTCAAAATTTCATTTCTCCGACATATGATCAACTTAACTTAAACGCTTATTCGACGAGTGGTAGTAGTGAAGAGATCATGTAGTATTGATTTTGTAAAATTCAATTGACCAGATTGTATACCTTTTTGTAATGTTTGTATGCGTAATTTCAAAAATTTATAATATTAACGAATTTAGTGGGATTATTATAATAAAAAATATTGCCTTTTTATGGCAATATTTAAAAATATAAGTATTCATCAGTACAAAACGCAAAATGTGCAGTAATTTCATTAAAAACATACATCGAATTTTGGTTGTATTTCAAAACCTATTGAAATCTATAGTTGAGAAATAGCCATAATATCAAAGTGTAGTAATCTTCTTAAGTCCTTAGGTATTGGCAAAATGAGGTTTTTTGTGTGGCATTTCTTTCTGAAAAACATATTATAATTGGAGTTGGTTCTAATAAATACCCTGATCAAGAACACATAACTTATCATATAAAACGTGCTGTAAAATTGTTAAACACAGACCGAGTTAGAGTTATAGCGCATAGCAGGTATTACAAAACAACATCGCTTGAAAATAAAACGCAAAGTCGATTTGTGAATGCTGTTATTGCTGTGCAAACATCATTATCGCCAGTTAGTTTGTTTTTCAGATTAAAGCAGATAGAAAAAATTGAGGGACGGCGTGGCTATTCAAGGCCTTGGGGTGATAGAACTCTTGATCTGGATATAATTGATTATAAAAGTTTTATTTGGAACTGGAATATTAGAGCGCAAAAACCGGAAAAATATTATCGAAATCATATTATACTGCCGCATGCGCATGCGCATTCAAGATATTTTGTTCTTCAGCCCCTTCAAGATATCATTCCAGAATGGAAACACCCGGTCTTTCATTTGAATGCGGACCAGTTATTACAAAAAATAAAGCTGGATACAGATCAATTAGGCGGAGAAATCCTTGAAGTTTTCTAATTTTTTTAAGTAAAATGAGAGAAAACGTATTGATTTGCACTGCAAAAAGAAATAGACTCAAATTTGATTTTCCAAAAAATGAGGATTTTAATGGCAAGAGTTACCGTAGAAGATTGCGTTGATAAGGTCACAAATAGGTTCGAACTTGTTTTATTGGCCAGTCATCGTGCTCGTACAATTTCTGCAGGATCTCCAATCACGATAGAACGAGATAACGATAAAAATCCAGTAGTTGCATTAAGAGAAATAGCTGAAGAAACAATTTCTCCTGAAGATGTTAAGGAAGATCTGATACATTCCATGCAGAAGTATGTTGAGGTCGATGAGCCTGAACCAGAATCTGTACCTGTTCTCTCAGATACTCGTGGCCCAATTATCGGACAAGACAGTCCTGCAAATGACACTATTGCTCCTGATAGAATGTCTGAAGAAGAGTTGCTTAGAGGCCTGGAAAGTATTTCGCCACCTGATTTATCTAATGCATCATCAAGAGGTCGATAGCATAAAGCAATAATGAATTGCCTGATATTGATAGATTTTTTCCAAGCCTTTCTGTGGGCTTCAGAGAGGTTAAAACACAACGGATTTTATTGCTTGGGCCTGATAAATATATTGGGCTTATCAGATTATTGCCTGTATCCTAGAACATAAGGAATTTGCAATATGATGAGGCAGTATGAATTAGTTGAAAGCGTTTTAAAGTACAATCCTCATGCAAATGAGGACTTGCTCAACAAAGCTTATGTTTATGCCATGAAAGCTCATGGCAATCAAAAGCGAGCTTCCGGTGACCTCTTTTTTTCACACCCTTTGGAAGTTGCGGCTATTCTGACAGATTTAAAGCTGGATGATGCAACAATCGTAACTGCTCTGCTTCATGATACGATTGAGGATACCGGAGTTACCAAAAAAGAAATTTCTTCTACTTTTGGTCCTGAAATCGCTTCACTCGTGGATGGTCTTACAAAAATCAAGAAACTTGATTTGGTCACAAGAGAAGCAAAACAAGCCGAAAACTTTAGAAAACTCCTTATAGCAATCACCAGTGACATACGCGTGTTGTTGGTAAAACTCGCTGATCGTTTGCATAATATGCGTACGATTCAATATATGAAGCCAGCATCTCGTGAGAGAATTTCCAAAGAAACTATGGAGATATATGCGCCGTTGGCTGGGCGTATGGGAATGCAATGGTTGCGAGATGATTTGGAGGATTTGGCTTTTCAAGCTCTTAATCCTGAGGCTTATCAGAATCTTACGACGCAATTAGACGAGATGCGTTTGCGCAGTCAGGAATTTATTGATACGATTTCTGGTGAGCTGGAAGATAATTTAAAAAGAGCTGGTATTAAAGCTGAAATACATGGCAGAGAGAAAAAGCCATATTCAATTTGGCGTAAAATTGAACGTCGAAAAGTTGCTTTTGAACAATTGTCTGATGTTTTTGGTTTTAGAGTCGTCGTTGGCAATTTAACGGATTGTTATAAAGCTCTTGGAGTTATTCATACGCATTGGCATGTGGTGCCTGGACGATTTAAAGATTATATCTCTAATCCAAAACAAAATGATTACCAATCTCTTCATACCACGATTGTAGGGCCTCAACATCAACGTGTCGAGTTGCAAATACGTACACATCATATGCATCATATTGCGGAATATGGTGTTGCTGCTCACACGCTTTATAAAGATGGTATCGAGATTGGTGCCAATCATAGTATGAATAATCCTGAAGAAGCGATGATCCTATCGCAAGAAAGTAAGGCTTATCGTTGGCTTCGTCAGCTCGTTGAAATGCTGTTAGAAGGCGATAATTCAGAAGAATTTCTGGAGCATACAAAGCTAGAACTTTTTCAGGATCAGGTTTTTTGTTTTACACCTAAAGGCGCTCTCGTTGCCTTACCTGTTGGCGCTGTTCCTATCGATTTTGCCTATGCCGTGCATACGGATGTTGGAAATAATTGTGTGGGTTGTAAAGTTAATGGTCACCATGTACCTCTTGTCAGCAAATTAAAGAATGGTGATGAGGTGGAGATTATTGTGTCAAAAGCTCAGACACCACCTCCGGCATGGGAAGCTATTGCTGTCACAGGTAAGGCTCGTTCTGCAATTCGCAGAGCCACCCGGAATGCCATCAGGGAACAATATAGTGAGCTTGGACGTCAAATTCTTATACGTGTTTTTAGCGAAATTGAAAAAGACTATTCGGATGAATTAATTGAGAAAGTGCTGCCACGATTTATCCACCAAACTGTTCCAGATATTCTTTCGGCCGTTGGGCGAGGCGAACTGAGTTCTAGAGATATATTGATTGCTGCATTTCCAGAAATTGAACCGAAGAGTTTTCAGAAGCGTCGTAAAATTCAACGTAATGAAGATGGTTGGCTTAATCTTAGCAGTGCCATTGGCTTAAAATTCCGTGACCCAAATCGAGATGGTAAGCTGAATGGGAAAATGAATGGCATCCCAATTCGAGGGCATCAAAGTGATGTACCTGTTAGCTTTGCCGAGGGAGGGGCTGTTCCTGGTGATAGGATTGTTGGAATTCTAACCACAGGAAAAGGGATAACAATTTACCCAATTCATTCGTCTAAACTGGCTGATTTTGACAATCAACCTGAAAGATGGATTGATCTGACATGGGATATTGATGAAACGACAGTTGAGCGTTTTCCTGCACAAATTAATGTAACAGGAATTAATGAACCTGGGACATTAGCAGAGATTACTCAGCTCATTGGAGAGACCGATGGAAATATTGATAAGCTACAAATAGAAACGCGAACAAATGATTTTGCTGAAATGCTTATTGATGTTGAAGTCTGGGATTTGAAACACCTTAATGATATTATAAATGGTTTGCGTGGTGTGAGTGTTGTCAGTGATGCAACAAGACACTATCAATAGGCCCAGTCTATTTCAATTTTGAACGTTAAGAGCTCCTCTATGACATCTTTTCCTTACCTACGTCTAGGTGTAAATATTGATCATGTTGCGACCATAAGAAATGCGAGGGGAGGGCAACATCCTGATCCTGTGAAGGCGGCGTTGCTTGCAATTGATGCTGGGGCAGATGGCATTACTGCTCATTTGCGGGAAGATCGCAGGCATATTCGTGATGAAGATATTTCTCGGTTGATGGATGAGATTTCCAAACCCTTAAATTTTGAAATGGCTCCGACTGAGGAAATGCTTGATATAGCTTTAAAGCATCAGCCAAATGCGTGTTGTCTGGTGCCTGAGAAGCGCCAGGAACTGACCACAGAAGGTGGGCTTGATCTTATTGGAAATGAAAAATTTCTTGTTACTATGATCGAAAAGCTAAAAAATGCCAATATCAGAGTCTCACTTTTTATTGATGCAGATGACGCGCAAATCAGAAAAGCTGCAGAGCTAAAGGCGGATATTATTGAACTTCATACAGGCACCTATTGTCATGCGGTTATAGATACAGAATACGATAAAGTCCAGAATGAGTTTGCCAGGATAAAGCAAGGGGCTGAGTTTGCAGATCAACTTGGCTTAGAAGTGCATGCCGGGCATGGGCTTAACTTTGAAAGTGTTGGGCCGATAGCTGCGTTGCCTCAACTTGTTGAATTAAACATTGGTCATTTTATTATTAGTGAAGCCATATTTGTTGGGTTGGCTGAGAGTATTCAAAAAATGCGAGAGCACATGGATGCAGCTCGTCAATAAGTTTATGTGATGACAAAAAGAAAAGAGAAAAAAATATGATCATCGGTTTGGGAAATGATCTAATTGATATTCGTAGGATTGAGAAAAATATAAATAAATATGGTGATCGTTTTCTTAATTATATCTACACCAAAGCTGAACAGGAAAGATGTAATAAACAACATTTAAAAGCACCATGCTATGCAAAACGTTTTGCTGCGAAAGAAGCTTGTGCAAAAGCGCTGGGGACTGGGATAGCTAAAGGTGTTTTCTGGACAGATATGTCTGTTGTGAATTTAACATCTGGCAAACCCACGATTGAACTGACTGGGCGTACGGCAGAGCTTTTGGAAAATAGTATTCCTGAGGGGCATGAGGTTCAGGTCGATTTGTCTTTGACGGATGATTATCCGATGGCCCAGGCGATTGTTATTATTTCGGCAAATAAGGTTTCATAAGAGAAATTTAGTTTTGCGATGAACGACGAAGAAAATGGAAAAATAAAAAGTCTAGATAGTGCCATTGACCTTGCAATTCGTTTCATTGGTCTGAATCCAAAGGAAGTTCCTGTTGCAACGGTGCTGGAAGATTTAAGTGATGCATCACCTGCTGTTCAAAAACTTTACCAAAGGCTTGGGTTTTTATTTGAATGTAGTCAAGAGTTAAATGGTTATCCACCCTTTCAATCAGGATGTTATGATATTGTAATGCCACCTGTTCGTATAGAAGATCTGATTTTTATTACGAGCGATAGCCAAAATGGTTATGATATTTGTCTCACGGATAACCCTGATATTCTCTACTCAAGACTTGCAGAAGAATTTGATGCAAATGAAATAAACTATCAGACTGAACCATTTCTTAGCGAATGGGTTCTAAATTCATTGACTTTCTTATGGCGTTGGAAATCAGGGTTGCCAGAAAAGCTTCATGGTGAAATTCTTTCATCTCCAGACCTTGTCTATCTTCATAAAAGTGATTTCTGGCGACAAAACTTTTATATTTTCGAAGATTGGCTTCTAATCAATCAAAGTTATTTTGGTGAAAAGTCATATATGGATGTAAACTGTTTTCAACCACCTCGCCAGCTTCCCCTTAGCCTAAGCAGTATAGATCTGGAAAAATGCGACCGCTATGATGAAGAAATGTTTCAAGCTTGGGAAAAACTTGTTGAGATGAAACTTAAAGCATCAGCATAACAAAAAAGGCGGCATACAAGATACCGCCTTTCACTATTACTGTATCACAAACACTAATGCGCCAAAATCGCCAGCAACAATAGTGCCACAATATTTGTGATCTTGATCATTGGGTTAACGGCTGGGCCAGCTGTGTCTTTATAGGGGTCACCAACTGTGTCACCTGTTACGGCAGCTTTGTGGGCTTCTGAACCTTTGCCGCCATGATGGCCATCCTCGATATATTTCTTGGCGTTATCCCAAGCACCCCCACCGGCAGTCATTGAGATGGCAACGAAAAGGCCTGTAATGATCACACCAAGAAGCATTGCGCCAAGTGCAGAGAAGGCAGCTGCTTTTCCAGCAATCAGTAGAATGATCAGGAAACATGCGATAGGTGAAAGGACAGGAAGCATAGATGGAATAATCATCTCTCTGATAGCAGCTTTTGTAAGCATGTCCACTGCACGTCCATAGTCCGGGCGCTCAGTGCCTTCCATGATACCAGGCTTTTCTCTGAATTGTTGTCTGACTTCCTCAACAACTGCACCAGCAGCACGGCCAACAGCTGTCATGCCCATAGCACCAAACAAGTAAGGGAGTAGACCACCAACAAATAATCCTACAACCACATATGGGTTCAGTAATGAGAAGTCCAGAACAATACCTTGGAAATATGCAAACTCTTTACCCCCTGTGGCATTCGCCTGGGTTATGAAGTAGTTGAGGTCTTCTGTGTAAGCCGCAAAGAGAACGAGTGCTCCCAAGCCAGCAGAGCCGATTGCATATCCTTTGGTTACGGCTTTTGTTGTATTTCCAACTGCATCTAGAGCATCTGTAGTTTTACGGACACCTGAGGGCAGGTCAGCCATTTCTGCGATACCACCAGCATTGTCTGTCACAGGGCCAAAAGCATCAAGAGCAACAACTACACCTGCCAATGCAAGCATTGTTGTCACCGCAATTGCAATACCAAATAAACCCGCAAGCAGATATGTTGAAATGATACCGGCCACAATCACAAGGGCAGGGGCTGCTGTTGCTTCCATAGAAACAGCCAGGCCTTGAATAACGTTCGTGCCATGACCAGTCACTGAGGCTGCTGCTACACTTTTCACCGGGTGATAGTTTACGCCTGTATAATATTCTGTGATCACAATAATGAGTGTTGTCACGATCAAGCCAATTACACCACACCAGAAGAGTTCAAAACCTGTGAAGGTGATATCTTTAACTTTAAAGACCGTGTCCATTCCTATAACGAATTCTGTTAAGGGCCATAAGGCAATGAGTGATAATATGCCAGCTGCGATAAAGCCTTTATACAATGCGCCCATTATTGAGTTATTAGACCCTAAGCGGACAAAGAATGTTCCAATGATTGATGTGATAACACAAGCACCACCTATTGCCAGTGGGTACAGCATAATACTTTCGACATTCGGTTGGCCTGAGAAGTAAATTGCTGCCAGAACCATTGTTGCTACGATTGTTACCGCATATGTTTCAAACAGGTCCGCTGCCATTCCCGCACAGTCACCGACATTATCTCCCACATTGTCTGCGATTGTTGCTGGGTTTCTTGGATCATCTTCCGGAATACCTGCTTCAACTTTACCAACAAGGTCTCCGCCTACGTCCGCGCCTTTGGTAAAAATACCACCGCCAAGACGGGCAAATATTGAAATGAGTGAGGCACCAAAGCCAAGAGCGACTAGAGCATCAATGACCGTACGATCCGTTGGAGCATAACCCAGGATTTGTGTGAGGATAGCATAATAAACGGATACGGCCAGGAGAGCTAAACCAGCAACAAGCATTCCGGTTACTGCTCCTGATCTGAAAGCAATTGCGAGACCAGATGCAAGGCTTAGGCTTGCCGCTTGTGTTGTGCGAACATTGGCACGTACGGATACGAGCATACCGATGTAACCGGCCAGGCCCGATAGAGCGGCACCAATAAGGAAACCAATAGCAACTGGCAATGATAGTAATATAATAACTAAAACAAAAATGATTGCGCCTGCAATGGCAATCGTTGTGTATTGCCTTGCAAGGTAGGCTTCTGCGCCCTCTTGTATTGCCCCTGCAATTTCTTGCATTCTTTCATTGCCTGGATCAGCCGCCATTACAGATTGGATTGCCCAGACTCCATAAACTATGGAGAGAGCTCCGCAGGCGATAATCCCCCAGATTAAATATTCCATAATATCCTCTTGTATTTTATTTAGGTATTTCCCTTATCCCGCGAGACTTAAATTTGCGGATATACGGATAAACATGCCAAAATTAAAAAATATAAGCAACAACAGAAATAAACTTCTTCAACATTCGGCGTTGTTTTATAATATATTTTTGGATTTGAGAGATATTAGAGAAAATATATTGCAGTGCACATTAAATAATATGTGAAATACAAAACTATACTTTAGTTTAACTCAAGAGAGATTTGTGATAGGTACCAGTATAATATTTAGACGAGTTAAGAATTATGATTTGGTTTATGTGCTAACAAAAATAAGACATGAAACAGATTTATTCCTATTATCAATATTCAATACTTCATTAAAACAGGACTTTTCAGATGTATAAGGCTACCATCGTCTCTTTCCTTCTATTTTTCTCATTTAACTTTGCTTATGCGGATAAAGCCGATGTTTTAGAGGTGAAAGTTCATCAAAATGGTGCAGGGCTTTACAGTTTTGATGTGACCGTAAAGCATGCGGATTCAGGTTGGAAACATTATGCCAATAAATGGGATATTCTTGATGAAAAAGGGAATGTACTTGGGACGCGAATCCTCTATCACCCACATGAAAATGAACAGCCATTTACCCGCTCTTTAAGGGGAATCAAAATCCCAGAAACAGTGAAAAAAGTGACAGTTAGAGCGCATGATAGTGAACATGGATATGGAGGAAAAGAACTCACGATAGATCTCAATAAGTAATAAAAAACGATCCATATTTCATATTTTACGCTAAGATGTTGATATATATAAATTTATAGGCTGTTAAAAACCAAAAAAATCGCCGTCTAAAGATTGTATTTTTTGTTTTGATTCAATATATTGTATGTGAGTTTTACATGGGCAGTTTTCTATAATTTCTAGATTAAATACGGTCAGATACGTACCTCATGACTGGTTCAGACCGCGGCTTATTGAGTTTCAATTAAAACAAAGAAAACACATTAGCTGACGGGAGATCTAGATATCATTTTTATAAGAATATGTAGCCCCTATGATTTAAGGATATCATAAACGTGGTAGATCAAGATAACGCTTCCAATTCTGGTGATAGCGGACTTCCTTCTGATATTAGACCTGTATCAATCACTGATGAGATGAAAAGATCTTATCTTGATTACGCAATGAGTGTGATTGTTTCTCGTGCCTTACCAGATGTGCGAGATGGCCTTAAGCCGGTGCATCGTCGTATCATATATACAATGTATGAGATGGGGTTAGAGTGGAACAAATCATATAAAAAGTCAGCCCGTGTTGTTGGTGATGTGATGGGTAAATATCACCCTCATGGTGACCAAGCGATCTATGATGCCCTTGTGCGTATGGCGCAAGATTTTTCCATGCGTTTGCCGCTGATAGATGGTCAGGGTAATTTTGGCTCTATCGACAATGATCCTCCAGCAGCCATGCGTTACACAGAATGCCGGATGGCAAAAGTTGCCCATAAACTTATTGATGATATCGACAAAGATACAGTTGACTTCAATGAGAACTATGATGGCAATGAGACGGAGCCTTCAGTTCTTCCTGCAAAATATCCAAATCTGCTTGTTAATGGAGCAGGGGGTATTGCTGTAGGTATGGCAACGAATATCCCACCTCATAATTTGAGTGAAGTTATTGATGCTTGTATTGCGCATATGGATAATCCTGAAATCACAATTGATGAACTCAATCAGATCGTTCCTGGGCCAGATTTCCCGACAGGTGGAATGATCCTCGGACGTATGGGAATACGATCTGCTTATAATAAAGGTCGTGGATCCGTTGTTATGCGTGGTAAGGTAACCACTGAGGAAATTCGTAAAGATCGTAATGCTTTGATTGTTCATGAAATTCCTTATCAGGTTAATAAAGCTGCAATGATCGAAAAGATAGCGGATTTGGTGCGTGATAAGCGAATTGAAGGCATCAGTGATATCCGTGATGAGTCAGACCGGGATGGTATGCGCGTTGTGGTTGAGTTGAAACGTGACGCTGTTCCTGACGTTGTCTTAAATCAGCTTTATCGTTTCTCGCCGTTACAATCAACATTTGGCTGTAACATTGTTGCTTTGAATGGTGGCAAGCCAGAGCAACTTAATCTTAAAGATTTGATTGTTGCGTTTAATGCTTATCGTGAAGAAGTCATTAGTCGCCGGACGAAATATCTTCTTAACAAAGCGCGTGAACGTGCTCATGTATTGGTTGGTCTTGCTATTGCCGTTGCGAATATCGATGAAGTTATCGCACTCATTCGAAAGGCACCAGATCCAGCAACTGCAAGAGCTCAACTTTTAGAACGTAATTGGCCAGCGCGTGATATTGCTCCTCTTGTTGAGTTAATCGCAGATCCTCGACATAAAGTTTCAGATCAGGGGACTTATAAACTTTCTGAAGCCCAAGCAAAAGCAATCTTAGATTTGCGCTTACAACGTTTAACAGCTCTTGGGCGTGATGAGATTGGTGATGAACTTAAAGGTCTAGGTGATAAGATTAAAGATTACCTTGAGATCCTTGGTTCAAGAATTCGAATAATAGATATTGTTAAACAAGAACTTCTTGAAATCAAAGAAGAATTCGGTACACCAAGACGTACCGAAATTATGGAATATGAGGGCGAAGTTGAAGATGAAGATCTTATCGCTCGTGAAGATATGGTGGTCACAGTCTCACATAAAGGCTATATCAAGCGTGTTCCTCTTTCAACATATCGTGCGCAAAGACGCGGTGGTAAGGGCCGTGCCGGGATGTCCACGCATGATGAAGATTTTGTTACCAGAATCTTTATTGCCAATACCCACACACCTGTTTTGTTCTTCTCGTCAAAAGGTATGGTCTATAAAATGAAAGTGTGGCGCTTGCCAGCTGCTGCACCGCAGGCAAGAGGCAAGGCTCTTATTAATCTTCTACCTCTAGATCAAGGTGAGCAGATTACAACGATTATGCCTCTTCCTGAAGATGAGAAAACATGGGCTGATCTTCATGTTATGTTTGCAACAAAATCAGGCAGTGTGAGACGAAATGATTTGTCTGATTTTGTGCAGATTAACCGGAATGGTAAAATTGCCATGAAGTTGGATGAGGGTGATAAGATTGTCGGCGTGCAAATTTGTACGGAACAAGATGATGTCTTGTTAACTTCAGCCAATGGGCAAGCCATACGTTTCCCTGTTACGGATGTTCGTGTGTTTGCAAGTCGAAATTCAGTTGGTGTTCGTGGTATTCGTCTCGAAGATGACAATGAAGTTATTTCTATGACTATCCTTCGTCATATTGAAGCTTCAGCGGAAGAAAGAGCTGCGTATATTAAGCAGGCGAACGCTATAAGGCGGGCTGCCAATGGTGATAATGAAGATCCGATTGAAGTTGACATCGAGACCACTGACGGGGAAGAGGTGAGCCTTGACCAAAACCGTTATGCTGAACTTAGTGCGGCAGAGCAATTCGTTATGACTGTATCAGTGAATGGATATGGTAAGCGTTCGTCGGCCTATGAATATCGGATTTCAGGGCGTGGCGGTAAAGGTATTATTGCGATGACCGTGAATGATCGTAATGGTCGCCTTATTGCTTCATTCCCTGTAGAAGATACTGATCAGATCATGCTTGTTACTGATGCTGGTAAGCTTATTCGTTGTCCTGTTGATGGTGTCCGAATAGCTGGTCGAAGCACTCAAGGTGTTCGTATATTTAACACCAATGAAAATGAAAGTGTCGTATCTGTTGAGCATATCTCTGATGATGGTAGTGGAGATGATAAAGACGATGAGGCAGATGAGCAAGAATAGTGTTTGGTTATGACAGCTGAAATTCTTATTACCTATGTTTTCGTTTGTGTTATTCTGGCAGCCACACCTGGACCAACAATGTCTTTAGTGGTGGCGAATAGTTCTTTGCATGGTTTACGTGCTGGTTTCATGACAATTGCGGGGAATACAGCTGGTCTTGTTATATTGGTCACAATTGCCGTTTTAGGTATGAACACTTTGATGGTTTTTGTTGCGCAATGGTTTGATTGGCTCCGATGGATTGGAGCTGCATATTTGATTTGGCTTGGTATATCACAAATCAGAAATGCTTCATTACATGTTCAAGACAATGATATCTCTAAACAATCAGGGAACCATCATGTGCAAGGTTTTTTTATTGCTTTAAGCAATCCTAAAGTTTTGCTGTTTCTTGGTGCTTTCTTCCCTCAATTTATCAGTCCTGATGGGGATATTGGTAATCAATTGATCATTTTAGCTGTCTTATTTGTTGTGACACTTTCATTGGTTGATTGTTTGATTGCGGTGTTTGCGTTTCGTGCTGCAACATATTTGTCTTCTCAATGGCGTCATTTGACAGAGTATGCTGCTGGATCTATTCTCATTCTGGGTGGTTTAGGCCTCATCATATTCCGTAAGTCATAAATGGAAAAATGCATATGGCACAAATAGGGTTTTATGCTGGAAGTTTTGATCCTGTAACAAATGGGCATATTGATATTATCAAGCGTTCGATGTCCTTTGTTGATCGTTTGGTTATTGGTGTTGGTGTGCACCATGGCAAGACGGCTCTTTTTGATGAACAAGATCGGCTTGAGCTCCTTAGCAAAACGATAGAAAGCTTACCTCTCTCAGAAGGCAAATCTATAGAGGTCGTAACCTTTGATGATTTAGTCGTTGATGCTGCTAAGAGATGTGATGCAAATATTATCATACGAGGTTTAAGAGATACGACTGATTTTGACTATGAAGCTCAAATGGCAGGAATGAACCGGGCCGTTGAGCCTAGGGTTGATACAGTCTTTCTTGTTGCCTCTCCAGAGGTCAAACATATTGCGGCAAAATTTGTTCGGCAAATCGCTTCCATGGGAGGAAATATATCATCTTTTGTCCCCTCTCATGTAGAAGCTCAGTTAAAACAAAAATTTAACACAAAATAGCCACCTAGCTGTTGATAAAGATCAGGATATTTCAATACATAAGAGAAGCTGAACACATGAAATCATTAATATATATTTGCTTTATGATCAGTTTAGTGCTAGTTGCTCCAACTTCTGCAATGGCTCAGACAGATAAAGAAAAAAAACGTAAAGAAAATACAATTTTTTTGCATTTGAGAGATGGTAAAGTTGTTATTAAACTTTTCCCAGATGTCGCCCCTAAACATGTGGAAAGAATTAAGAAACTTACTCGTGAAGGCTTTTATAATGGTTTAAAGTTTCACAGGGTTATTGAAGGTTTTATGGCACAAACAGGTGATCCGCTGGGCAATGGTACGGGAGGGTCTAACTATTCAAACCTTCAGGCTGAGTTTAATAAAAAGCCTTTTAAGAGAGGAACATTAGGTGCAGCGCGATCAAATGATCCGAATAGTGCAAATAGCCAATTCTTCATTTGCTTTGAAGCAGCGCCGTGGTTAAATGGCCAATATACAGTTTTTGGTGAGGTCATTTCAGGAATGGAGTTTGTAGACTTAATCAAACGAGGGCATCCTCAAACTGGTCAAGTCAATAAGCCAGATATCATCAAAAAGATGGAAGTCGAAGCAGATGCAGGCTGATATCTGAATTTAATTTGAAAGACAAAAAAGATGACTGAATATAAAGATCCCGAAAATACACTTGTTATGGATATGACGCATGGTAAGGTTGTCATTGAAATGCGTCCAGACTTAGCTCCTGGTCATGTTGCACGTATTAAAGAACTCGTGCGCGAGAAGTTTTACGATGGTATCGTATTTCATCGTGTAATCGAAGGGTTCATGGCCCAAACAGGATGTCCTCATGGTACTGGTACTGGTGGATCTGGGCAGAAGTTGCAGGCTGAATTTAATAGTGAGCCTCATGTGCGCGGTGTTGTCTCTATGGCTCGTGCCCAAGACCCAAACAGTGGTGACAGTCAGTTCTTTATTTGTTTTGGTGATGCAACGTTCCTTGATAAACAATATACGGCTTGGGGCAAAGTGATTGAAGGCATGGAACATGTTGACAAGATCAAACGAGGTGAGCCAGTCCAAGATCCTGATAAAATAGAACAGCTTCGTGTGGCTGCTGATCTTTAACAGTTAATCCTGCCGCTTTCTCTTAATAAAGGGGAGCGGCAGAGATTTATAAGAAATTCTCTTTAGAGAATGATTTTGTTGCTATCCAATGCGTGTTGACCTATTTGACTTTGATCTCCCACAAGAACGGATCGCCTTAAGGCCTATCAAGCCCAGTGATGACGCCTTATTGTTAGAGGTGAATCCACAACATCAAAGTTTATCTGACCATAAAATTAAAGACCTTCCTAGCTTGTTAAAGGCAGGTGATGTGCTTGTCTTTAATAATACGCGTGTTATTCCTGCGCGTCTTATTGGTCGTCGGATAGGACGAGGTGAGACATCTCCCAAAATAGAAGTTACGCTTCATAAAAAAGTAGAAAGTCATATATGGCTCGCTTTTGCCAGGCCTGGGAAAAAACTTCACGTGGGTGACCAAATAGCCTTTGGGGATGACAATGAACTGGTTGGAGATGTTCAGGATAAAGGAGAGGGTGGAGAAATAACTCTATCTTTTTCTATTTCTGACAGAGGTTTTGAAGGTGATTTGCATCATGTCGGTGAGATGCCTTTGCCGCCTTATATTGCTTCTAAACGAAAACCTGACGAAAATGATCTTTCCGATTATCAAACATTATTTGCAAGTCAATCTGGTGCCGTTGCTGCTCCTACTGCAGGTTTGCATTTTACCGAAAATTTAATGACGGACCTTGGCGAAAAGGGGATCTTAAAACAGGAACTTACTCTGCATGTTGGAGCAGGTACATTTTTACCTGTGAAGGTTAATGATACGGTCGATCATAAAATGCATTCAGAGTGGGGTGAGGTTACAGAAAACGTTGCGGACAATCTTAATCAGGTTAGGAAGAATGGTGGACGGATCATAGCGGTTGGCACGACATCTTTGCGTTTATTAGAGAGTGCTGCATCACCTAGCGGAGAAATCCTTCCTTTTAAAAATGATACGGATATTTTCATTACACCAGGATATAAGTTTAAAGCGGTTGATCTCCTTTTGACGAATTTTCATTTACCAAAATCTACCCTTTTTATGCTGGTATCTGCTTTTTCTGGCATGGATATGATGCAAAAAGCTTATTCTTATGCAATACAGCAGAACTATCGTTTTTATTCCTATGGTGATGCTTCGCTGTTGCATTTGGCTCGAGATTAAACATGACAAAAAACTTTTCATATGCCCTTAAGGACACGTCTGGTTTGGCAAGACGTGGAGTGATTTCAACTCCAAGAGGAGAGATACAAACACCTGCTTTTATGCCAGTTGGAACAGCAGCAACTGTCAAGGCAATGTTTCCAGAAACTGTCAAGGAGACTGGTGCTGATGTTATTTTAGGAAATACCTATCATCTTATGCTCAGACCAGGTGCGGAGCGTGTTGCGAAGTTAGGTGGTTTACACCAATTTATGAACTGGTACGGGCCAATCTTAACAGACTCTGGCGGGTTCCAGGTTATGTCGCTGGCAAAATTGAGAAAAATTACAGAAAACGGGGTTACATTCCAATCTCATATCGATGGTTCTTCGCATACAATAACTCCGGAACGGTCCATTGAGATTCAATGCCTCTTAGGTGCTGATATTCAAATGGTTTTTGATGAATGTACACCTTTCCCATGTCGTCATGATGAGGCAGAAACATCAATGGAGCTCTCATTGCGCTGGGCTGAGCGTTCTAGGGAGGCTTTTGGTGACAGGCCAGACCAGGCATTGTTTGGTATTGTTCAGGGAAGTACTTTTGACGACTTACGGGAGAGATCTGCAAAGTCATTGATTGGCATGGATTTTGATGGTTATTCTGTTGGAGGATTAGCTGTTGGAGAAGGGCAGGAGTTAATGTTTAAAACCTTGTCGACCACTCTTCCTCATCTGCCAAAAGATAAACCACGTTATTTAATGGGGGTTGGAACTCCAGAGGATATTATAGGGGCTGTTGCACGTGGTATTGATATGTTTGATTGTGTGATGCCCACGCGATCTGGGCGCCATGGTCAGGCTTTTACTTGGCAAGGCCGAGTAAATATTCGAAATGCAAAATATGCTGATGATGCCGCACCTCTTGACCCAGAAAGCAGTTGTCCTGCGGCAAATTTATATAGCCGTGCTTATTTACACCATCTTATGAAATCTGGTGAATATCTAGCCGCAATGCTTTTGACATGGATAAATGTACATTTTTATCAAGAGCTTATGGCTGCACTGCGTAAATCGATAGAAGAAGATAAATTTGAAGAATTTGCTGAAAAGACTTTGCAGAAAATCTCAAAGCCTAAAGCAGAAAACGCCTAAATTCTTAACAGTTTGTCTTTTTAAGGTCATAAAATAATAGATAAACATTACAGATAACTTGGCAGATCTCTAAAAACGGATTAAAACAAAGAATAAAAAGTAAAATCTGTGGACAGATTATTCGTGAGGGGTGAGTAAATGCGCTTAGTCATTTTTAGTGTAATGATGCTATTTTTTTCTCAAATGGCAATTGCAAGCACACTTTGTGGTCCGCAGGTTAATTTTCCAGATGCGGCCTTGAAGTTTCAAATCACA
This sequence comes from Methyloligellaceae bacterium, assembly GCA_965263345.1. Lineage (GTDB taxonomy): Bacteria > Pseudomonadota > Alphaproteobacteria > Rhizobiales > CBDHHC01 > CBDHHC01. The sequence goes on along the minus strand of CBDHHC010000024.1, from coordinate 536,728 downwards.
CAGGCTGCAAACCAAACCGCCCGTTCTGCCTTAAGTGATACAGATATCGAGAAAAAAACACGCACAGATTATGATGGATTTGGTTTCCAAAATATTGCGAGCAATGTCAGCCTGGATTTGATTGCGGCACATTATTTTCGTATTTCCTGTCTTGCTTTGTTGGGGGTAAACAAAAAACCAACACCGGAAATTTTGAATAAATTACATATGATTGCCTCAGGACTTGGGAATCCGCAGATCATTATAGGTGCTCTTAATGAACTCGATAAAGTTGCAAAATCACAGCAAATAACAAATGAGCCAAAAAATAATTTTGATACGGTTGTTGAACCCAATAAAAAGCAAAGACCTCTAGACCAAGATCGTATTGTTATTGCAAAAAAGATTGAGAAGCCTCTTGCTGTACCGTCGCCTAGCAAGTTGCAGGGGTTTCAACAAGCCTTAGATGTTGAACCTGCTAAAGAAAAAGTTGCTACTAAGCGAAAAAGATTTAGAGGGTTTAATCCAAATGGTGTGCCAGAAACACGGACACGAGGGTTTAATGCGGCTGCAGCGAAAGCAGAAAAAGATTGTGAAACAATAGGTGAAATTGGTGGATGTTCAAACCTTGAAGATATTATTAAGAAATTAAAAGAGGCCAATTTAAAATACAATCATCCTACATCAATGTATCTTGGTCGAAAAACACAAGTTTCTCTTATTTTAGAAACAACTGGTGAAGACCAAAGTAAAGAGCTTTCTAAATTACAGGGTTCTATCAAGTCAGGTAAAAGTAAGATATCACGCTTTATGCAAGCTGAGTTGTCTGGGGCTTCGTTTCAAATTGAACCTTCTGGCCCGCAACGAAAAACGATTACCAGTCTTGAGCCAGTAAAATGGACATGGTATGTGACGCCCTTAGAAGATGGTAATCAAAAACGATTAAATTTGGAATTGGCTGCTATCTTAAGAGAAGCGACTAGAGATCTTCCTCCAGTTACCATTAAAACATTTAAGACAGAAATTCATGTTGATGTCGGTTTTCTGGATTTAGCCATCCACCGTATCAAAAGTTTAGATCCAGTTTACAAGCTTGCTACAGCTGTTGGTGGTATCGCATCAGCGCTGCTTTTACTTTGGCGTATTTTCACCTGGGGACAAAGTCGAGCAAGGCGACACTAAAGTTATCTATCTTTTTACCTTAATTTAACTCGATTGAGTTTTGAGCAAATAGGCATAATATGTCTGTTTTGCACAATAATACCGTGTCTTTTTAATGAATAACTAGCATTCAATATTCTGCAATTATTTCTAACTAATTAACGTGGTTTTGGGAAAAAATTTTTATTTTCCAGGTTAAATGATTCATAATTCTTTTGATTTATGCTCGTCCCTGGGATTTTATACCATCAAAGTGTAATCAATTATTTTGGGGCATCATATGTTCAGAGCGTTGCTTGTACTATTTAATGTTATTCTTTTGTCAGTAACTGTTTCGGCAGATGAAGTGAAGACATTTAAGATATACTTAGATGCAGATAGAACTAATCATTATGAGTCTGCCAGATCTATGGAAATGGGCTTAAAAACTGCCTTTTCAGAGATCAATTATGAGATGCAAGGTTATAAATTTGAATTTGTCTTATTAAATCATCGGGGCAATTCATTACGTAGTAAGCTACATATGAGCCGTTTTCAGAAGGATAATGAAGCCTTATTTATCTTAGGTGGTTTGCATTCTCCTCCTCTTATAAAATACAGAAAATTTATAAATGAAAATAAAACATTAATCCTTGTTCCATGGGCAGCTGGCGGACCTATTACACGTTATCCAGGTAAGGAAAACTGGGTATTTAGATTATCTGTCGATGATACAAAAGCTGGTCATAGGATGGCTCGCTTCGCAGTTGAGCAAAAGGCATGTAATAAACCTCACCTTCTGTTAGAAAAAACGCCTTGGGGTGAGTCAAATTATAAAAATATGACAAATGCTTTTCAGAGTTTATTAAAAGTTAAACCTGCCGTAACATGGTTTAACTGGAATACAAAAGAGAATGGTGCTCGTATTAAAATTCGAAATATTATATCCAGCGATGCAGAATGTCTTTTGTTCGTCGGTAATGCTATAGAGGGTGAAAAATTCTTCAAAGCGCTTTTAGCTATGGATAAGAAAATACCTGTGATTAGTCATTGGGGTATTACAGGTGGTAAGTTTCATCATGTGATTAATGCAAATATGAGACAGAAAATTGATCTGTCTTTCATCCAGAGTTGCTTTTCTTTTGTATCTTCTGAACTTAACGGTTTTTCCCAAAGTGTTTTAAATAAAGCCAAGAAATTGTTTCCTGAAGTTAAGAGCAAATTGGATATTCCAGCTCCAACTGGCTTTATACATGCCTATGATCTTGGTCGCTTAGTTATTACTGCTGCAAAAAATGTTAAGTTTGGAGGGAATATTGATGACAATAGAAAACAGTTGCGATGGTCTCTTGAAAATATCGATCAACCTGTGAAAGGTCTCATTAAAACTTATACGAAGCCTTTTTCTGCTTATGATGGTCAAAATAAAGATGCGCATGAAGCTCTAGGTCTTAATGATCTTTGTATGGGCCGATATGGTGATCAGAACCAAGTGATCGTTATGAAGAATTGATTTTCTATGTTATTGTCTCAATATTTACATACGTTATCTGCAAAAAAGCTATTTCTTGTTTTTGTCGGTATAAGTTTTATACTGACTTTAGCAATTAACTCGATATTGATTATACCCAGCATAGACAAAAGTTTTGTGCAGTCCCAACAGTATACGAATGAAGCAGAATTCAATACAGCCAAGAAGCTTATTGAACAATATGTAAAAGATAGAATACATCCAATTCGTGACTTAGCAGAGCTTCCCATCATTGTTAATGGTGTCATGCAAACCGATGTGTCTGAACAAGATTTAGCTGATTTTCTTAAAGACTATCGCGTTCAAGGAGAAAAAATTTATCTCGCTCTTCTTAATTTCATTGGCGGCAAAATTATTGAAAAAAATGTAACTTACGATTTCAAATATGATGAGAAAATGCCTTGGTTTCAAAGATTAATTAATGGAGAAACCGAATATGAAGTTAACCTGATAAGACAGAATGAAAAAAGTTATCTTCAAATTGCTGCTCCAGTTTCATATAATCAATCTATTGAAGGTATTATGGTTGGCGCTATTCCAATTGATCTCACAAATATTTATTCTGCTTTGTTGCGGTCAGACAGTTACGCCATTGGAATTATAAAGAATAATGTTCTTATTAGCTCCCATTCTAAAGATGCCTTTAATGATTTATTGGCTACAAATGTTAATCTTGAAGGCAAAATTGATTCTCTTGGAATCTATTTTATCTACATCATTGATCGGTACTTTCTTGATAAGCAAAAATATTCTATTTTAATTAATTTGCTCACGTCACTCTTAATATCTTTGTCACTGGCATATATTGCAGTCTATTTTTTTGGTCGACAGATGTTACTTAACCCTTATCAAAAATTGCAAGAATCTGAAAATACTTTGAAAGTTTACTCGCAAGAGCTTGAGCAACAGAAGTTACAATTAGAAAAAGAAAAAGAAAAAGCAAATCTAGCTTATACCGATGCTGAATTAGCGAAAGAAGAAGTTGAACGGCAATTACGTATTGATCCTCTAACCGGTTTATCAAATCGGAAGGTGCTTGAAGAAATTTCTGCCACACTTGGATTAAGACGCAGGGAGAAAGATAAGCTGGTCAGCTTTGCGTTGGTTGACCTTAATAAGTTTAAACCAATCAATGATACTTTTGGTCATGCAGCAGGGGACCTTGTGCTTATATCAGTTGCGGAACGATTAAAGGCAAGTGTCAAACCAGAAGATACGGTTATTCGTCTGGGTGGAGATGAATTTGGCATTGTTATGACAAATATACATAGCAATGTTGAATTAAAAACACTTGCAGAGAATATTTTAACTGCTTTTAAGAAGCCAGTGGAATATGAGAATAAACAAATTACAATTGGTGCTTGTATAGGATTGGCTTATGGCCCTGATACACATGGGTCCTTTGAGGAGTTAATCTCATCTGCTGATCAGGCAATGTATTCTATTAAGTCAAATAATGAACTCGCCTATGCAGTTTATGATCCTAACGCAACGCAAAGTAAGCCAGATTTAAACGTCTTTAATGAATTTCAAAAAGCGCTTACTCATGGACAAATAATTTCTCATTATCAACCAAAGGTGGATCTTAAAACTGGCAATATTATTGGGTTTGAAGCTTTAGCCAGGTGGGAACATCCTGAAAGAGGTATCTTACCCCCTAAAGACTTTTTCTATTTGATTGATGAATATGGTTTGCAAAACCTTTTTAATGCAAAAATCATCCGCAATGTTTTAAGGCAGCTTGAAGACTGGAAAAATAGAGGATTAAATGCATTACCAGTTTCTATCAATGTCGATGAGCAGATACTGGCAACAGAAAATGGCTTGGCAAGTTTAGAAATGCTATTTAATCAGTATTCTAATGTCCTCGACTTGATTGTTATTGAAATTACGGAAGATGTGTTTGTTGCCAGGGCAGCGAATGCAATTAAACAAGCTATTGAGAGACTCAAAGAATTAGGCATTAAAATATCAATGGATGATTTTGGTACTGGGTATGGTTCGTTTAAACATTTACAAGAATTTCCTTTTGATGAATTAAAAATTGATATGCAATTTACAAAAGGGATTGGTAAAGACCGTTCTTCGGAAGTTATTATTGATGGGTTCCTGTCTATTGCGGAAGGCTTGAATGCGAGCGTTGTTGCTGAAGGTATTGAGAGCCAGGAACAGGTTGATTACCTGAAAGAACGGGGGTGCCAGCAGGGGCAAGGTTATCTTTATGGCAAAGCAATGCCAGAGGAAGAGGTGGCCAGCTTATTGGGAGCCAAGAGTGTGAAGCATTGTATCGCACAAGATTTAATATGATTTTTTAATCATTACCCTGCCTTTTTTCAAATTTCTTGTGAATATGTTTTGTTTTTCTTCAAAATAATACAAAAACATAGAATATCTATCAAAAATCTCGTGTACAACGAATCAAAAAAATTAAAATTATTTCCGGCATGGGTCTTATTCCTGATAAGTTTTTCTTATTGTTAAAAAAAGATAATATGATTTGATCTTATTGAATCTTTCCTATTAATGTTCGTTGCAATAATATATTTAAATTCTATGCACATTATGAGGAGGAAGTCATATGAGTGGTGAGAAACAATGCCCTGTTAATCATGCAGCGGGTGGTGGCACGAGCAATAAGGATTGGTGGCCTAGTCAACTTAAGCTGAACATTTTGCATCAACATGCTCCTAAATCTAACCCGATGGGTGAGAGCTTTAATTATGCGGAAGAGTTTAAGAGCCTGGACCTTGATGCGATCAAGCAAGATATTGTTCAACTGATGACAACATCTCAGGACTGGTGGCCTGCAGACTATGGACATTATGGTCCATTATTCATTCGTATGGCATGGCACTCAGCTGGAACATATAGAACTGGTGATGGTCGTGGTGGTGCTGGAACTGGCACGCAGCGTTTTGCACCTTTGAACTCCTGGCCTGATAATGGCAATCTTGATAAAGCGCGTATGCTGCTTTGGCCGATTAAACAAAAATATGGCAAGAAGATATCGTGGGCAGACCTTATGATCCTTGCGGGGAACTGTGCGCTTGAGTCTATGGGCTTTAAGACATTTGGTTTTGCGGGTGGTCGTGAAGATATCTGGGCGCCAGAAGAAGATATTTACTGGGGTACGGAAACTCAGTGGCTTGATGATAAGCGTTATACTGGTGAGCGTGATCTTGAGAACCCACTTGCTGCTGTTCAGATGGGTCTGATCTATGTGAACCCAGAAGGGCCAAATGGTAATCCTGATCCGATAGCATCTGGACGTGATATCCGTGAGACTTTTGCACGTATGGCGATGAATGATGAAGAGACCGTGGCGCTTACTGCTGGTGGTCATACATTTGGTAAGGCCCATGGTGCTGCAGATGCCGGGCAATATGTTGGTCCTGAGCCAGAAGGTGCTAAGATCCAAGAAATGGGTATGGGTTGGAAAAACAGCTATCAGACCGGTAAGGGCGTAGACACGATTACCAGTGGTATTGAAGGCGCTTGGACACCAACGCCAACGACTTGGGATGGTAGCTATTTTGATGTGCTGTTTGGTTATGAGTGGGAAGTTGTAAAGGGTCCTGGTGGTGCGAACCAGTGGGCTCCTAAAGACCTGGCTGATAAAGACCATGCCCCAGAAGTTGACGGATCTGGTAAGAAGGTTCCGATCATGATGACAACAGCTGATATGGCGATGCGCATGGACCCAATCTATGAGCCGATTTCTCGTCGTTTTAAAGACAATCCAGAAGAATTCGCAGATGCGTTTGCACGTGCGTGGTTTAAGCTGACGCACCGTGATATGGGCCCTCGTGCGCGTTATTTGGGTAAGGAAGTTCCTGCTGAAGAACTTATTTGGCAAGATCCAATTCCTGCTGTCACACATACTCTGATTGATGATCAGGATGTGGCGACACTTAAAGTAAATATTCTTGGGACTGGCTTGTCGGTTTCACAGCTTATTTCTACCGCTTGGGCGTCTGCTTCTACATTCCGTGGTTCGGATATGCGCGGTGGTGCGAATGGTGCTCGTGTTCGTTTGGCGCCTCAGAAAGATTGGGATGTGAACCAGCCAGCTGAGCTTCAGACGGTTCTTGCTAAACTGGAAGCTGTTCAGGCTGAGTTTAACGGTTCATCATCAAATGGCAAAATGGTGTCACTTGCAGATGTGATCGTTCTTGGTGGGTGTGCGGCTGTTGAGCAGGCGGCAAAGAATGCCGGGCATGATATTACAGTGCCATTTACACCAGGCCGTGCTGATGCCACACAAGAGCAGACTGATGTTGAGTCTTTCTCAGTGATGGAGCCGGAAGCTGATGGGTTCCGTAATTATCAGAAAGTGAAATATTCTGTATCCCCTGAAGAGATGCTTGTTGATCGTGCGCAACTTCTTACATTGTCTGCGCCTGAGATGACAGTTCTTGTGGGTGGCCTTCGTGTACTTGGTGCAAACCATAATGGGTCTAAGCATGGTGTGTTTACAGATAAGACTGATACACTCAGCAATGACTTTTTTGTCAATGTGCTTGATCTTGGTACAGTATGGACAGCAAGCGATGCAGATGAGTATGAGTTTGAGGGGCGCGATCGCTCCAGCGGTGATGTCAAATGGACAGGCACGCGCGTTGATTTGATCTTCGGTTCAAACTCGCAACTTCGTGCTTTGGCAGAAGTTTATGGCACAGGCGATGCGCAAGGCAAGTTCGTTGAGGACTTTGTTGCGGCGTGGTCTAAAGTGATGGACCTTGATCGTTTTGAGGTTTAATAAAGTCTGGCCTTTATTATAACACTTGATTATAACACTTGGGTGAGAGCTATGCTGGTCTTAGGGTTGGCATAGCTCTTTTTATATTTAACACTTGCCTGACTTAAAATTATTTCTGATTGTCGTTATCTTTTTTGAAAATGTGTTGTTAATTTTGTAAATTTTTTCAATGTTTACGGTCACTAAAATTTCTTTCTTATCAAAAAATAGTTTTATGAACCTGATCGGGTTACCGCTTTTTAATGGAATGACAAAGTAGTTCTGTAATTTCTTATTCCCTATATAAACAAACTGATCACCTCTTGCCTCAGAGGGAGATGAGAATTGTTTATGGGGTATAATTTTCTTGTTCGAAGTATAAGCGAGCAGGGTGTTATTTAATTTGCCATATTGTTCAATGTTTTTATCGTGAATTCTTATGCCCAGCACATAATAGGGGTCTCTATTTTTGTAAAGATATTGTGAATACACAACCGTTGCGAATTTGTCTGGTTTATTATTTTCCAAGGTGACGCCGACGATGTCATAATGTATTTCCAGACGGTCTTTGTTGGCCAGTATGTTAAAGGTGATTGGTTTCTGTTCCTCTATGAGTTTACAGTTGTCTGCATGAGCATATTGTGCATGCGAAAAGAGAAAGAGTAATAACAGTATAAAGAGTTTTTTCATTCGATTCAGGCTCCCATTTTATATTATCGTTATCAAAATAAAACGGCATTAATAAGAGGTGGGCTTTGCAAACCTATGAGGGGAAAACATGAATTATTCAGTTTGTAAAGAAACCTGTTTGTTTAAGTGTCTGGTTTTTGCAATGTGGGCATATATCATAGTCATTGGGAAGTGATGCTCTTAAACTTCCGATCTTTCCGCAGCCACCGCATTTTTGCAATTCAATATAAAACCCGCCATCCGTCTCGTTTGTCGTATGGGTGATGTTTAGTGTGATCCAATTATCTTCGTTTAGAGCCCTCCCGAATACAGGGCCGGGTGTTGCGTGCAAGGTCATGAATTGTGTGAGTTTGGCTTGAGCAGACTTTGTTTTGTATTCAATGCCGAGAGTTTTTAAAGCTTGTTCTTTTTCTATTTGTTCCGCGTCATCTTCAATATCCAAGAGGGTGATTGGCGGGGTGTTGAGTATCTGTTGCGTTTGCCGGTTATCTGTGTCATTCCAGTTTTTAAGTAGCTTCATAAGTTCCAGCCGCTTTGTTTTTGGTACGTGCGGAATTTCTATGACATGTTTGAGGGTCCAGCTGTCTTTATCAAACCTCTTCATGAGGGGCTCTGGAGGGAATTCATAGGTGTGTTGCGTGCCGCATTCCAAACAAACAAGATCCCCGCCACCTCCATAATCTTGCATGGGATGAAATGTGCCAAGGGTGAATTCAAGGCTGCAAGAGCTGCATTTATACTGATAGGCCATGTTTTTATGTGCGGGTTAAAGCTTTTATATAAGAGAATGAATTTGTCTTTGAGATGGCATGTACAATTGGGGTGGGAAATATGGGAGCCCGGCAATAGGTTGGGAATATATCGCTTTACCCCCATCCCCCATGCTTCGCATGCGGACTTCCCCCGCAAGCGAGGGAAGAAAGGTGGTTGTGCCATACTCTTTGTGCTTTACACATACTGATATAGTGGCATGAACGATGGGGGCTGGATTTTTACGATGATCTTTGTTGTGCGTTCGTATGGGCCCCTGCTTTCGCAGGGGTGACGAAAAAATGAAGTTTGGTGTTTGTCGCTCCTTTTTCTTCCTCCAATGAAATGGGGGAAGTCCCCTCGCACAGCGAGGGGGTAGGGGGTTAAAATAGGATCTGTATATCAATGAGTTTGTCGCTTTACCCCCATCCCCCATGCTTTGCATGCGGACTTCCCCCGCAAGCGAGGGAAGAAACGGGGTGTGCATGTCGATATTTATAAATTTTTTACCATAAGAATTTTTAAGTCATTGAAACCATTGGTGTAAAAAAATCAAAAAAAGTTATGCACGTGGTCTGGGACGCGCTTATATTAGGGGGTGTCAGCTTATTTTTAGGTGACATTGTGATAATAAGAAAGGAGTTATCGCACATTTAAGATGAGGTTTTCATGTTTGAGAGCATTGACGGTGATACGGGTATCAACTATATTTTAACCATGGGGTTCGCGAACACCCCGTGAGGCGCAAGCCCAAGAGTCGCATCCTTATTGATACTCGATTTTAACATGAGAGGAAGGATGCATCATGCCGTCTCCAACGCAAATTACATGTTCTCAACTTCACCGCCTTATCGGTACGCCGGATTTACCAACCCTAATTGATATTCGTATTGATGACGATTTTGGGCTGGATGAAAGATTAATCCCGACATCCTATAGAGTGTCTCATAAGTCTATTCATGAGATTGCTTTGCAACTTGATCCCAAACAAAAGGTTGTTGTTATTTGTCATGAAGGACAGAAGCTTAGCCAGGGGTGTGTTGGTTTTTTACGAGATAAGAATATTTTAGCTGAAAGCCTGGAAGGCGGCTTTGTGGCCTGGGCCAAGGCGAATTATCCTTTGGTGCCTGAAGCTAAAATACCGAAGAATCATATAGACGGGAGAACTGTTTGGGTGACCCGTCATCGTCCCAAAATTGATAGGATTGCGTGTCCTTGGTTGATCCGTAGATTTGTTGATCCAAAGGCTTTGTTTTTATTTGTTTCGCCTTTAGAAGTTTTAGGGGTTGCGGAAAAATTTAATGCCACGCCTTTTGATGTGGAAGATGTGTTTTGGAGCCACCGCGAGGAGGCCTGCACTTTTGATACGATGATTGAAGAGTTTGATCTTCAAACAGGGCCATTAAAAGATTTGGCAAAAATTATCAGAGGTGCTGATACAAACCGTTTAGATATAATGCCTGAATCTGCTGGGCTTTTGGCAGCCTCTTTAGGGCTTTCGCGGATGTATAAGGATGATTTAAAGCAACTTGACGCCGGCATGCTACTCTATGATGCATTTTATCGTTGGGCAAGAGATGCCAAAGATGAAGGACATGATTGGCCAACAAATGTAAAGACAGGGTAAGTGATATGAGCACAATAGAAATAACAACAAAAAACGCTCATACACCCTCCCTTAAAGACGCATTTTTTATCTGGGCCAAAATTGGTGTTTTGTCTTTTGGCGGACCAGCGGCACAGATTTCATTGATGCATAGAGTTATTGTCGATGAAAAGAAATGGCTTAGTGAGCAGCAATACCTTAATGCGTTGAATTTTTGTATGCTGTTACCAGGGCCCGAAGCAATGCAGCTGGCAACATATGCCGGCTGGAGGTTGCATGGACTGATAGGAGGCCTGATTGCGGGTCTCCTATTTATCCTCCCAGGTGCAGGTGTTGTTTTAGCATTATCAATGGTCTATGCGTTTTTTGGCAATGTTTCATTGGTGTCTGCGGTTTTTTTAGGTGTGAAAGCTGCCGTTATAATTATTGTCATTGAAGCTTTAATGAGAGTGGCCAAGAGGGCTTTAAAAGGTGCAGAGCATTGGATTATCGCCGGGTTGACATTTGTTGGATTGTTTTTGTTTGCCTTGCCATATCCGTTGATTATTTTACTTGCTGCAAGTTATGGGTTCTTTTTTAGCAGGAAAAGCAATGACGAGCATAGAATAGCATCAGATATACAAATATCATTGATTCAAACAGTTCAGACCATTTTCATGTGGCTTGTTATTTGGTGGGCACCATTATTGTTGCTGAGTTTGATAGGTGAAACAGATATTTTGCAGAAGATTTATATTTTCTTTTCGAAACTTGCTGTTGTTACATTTGGTGGCGCTTATGCTGTTCTTGCTTATATGGGGCAGGATGTTGTTCAAAATTTCGGCTGGCTTGAAACTGGTGAGATGATTGACGGATTAGGCCTTGCAGAGACAACACCTGGGCCGCTTATTCTTGTAACGGAATTTGTTGGATTTCTTGCCGCATTTAAAGATGGTGGGATATGGTATGGTTTAGCAGGGGCTATCGTTGCACTCTGGGTGACATTTGTCCCATGTTTTTTATGGATATTTGCAGGTGCTCCTTATATTGAATGGATTTCTAGCCAACCAAGATTAAAAGGGGCACTTTCTGCAATTACCGCAGCAGTTGTTGGTGTTATTTTAAATTTGTCAATTTGGTTTGGATTTCATGTTTTTTTTGCAGAAATTAATCTTTATAATATTGGTGTTTTGAAATTTACAATGCCTGTTTTTAGTACATTAGATTGGAAGCCAACTCTACTTTCCGGATTATGTGCCTTTCTGATGTTCAGACTTCACTGGCAGATTTGGCAAGTGCTGATCGCCTCATCTGGAATAGGCGTTTTGATGACTCTTATTTCGTTTTGAGATATTAGCATAAGCCACATTTTACTTCGCGATCTGCTTCACAGAAGTTTAGTCCTTCCTGGATTAATTCGATCGCTTTTTGAGCCACGAGATCACAAGAGTTTTTTGTAACTGACTTTGTGCATTCTTGTACTTTTCGTGTGATGAGGAGAATATAATAGCCGGCTAGTTCTGCTGTTGCTCCTCGGGTCATATTTAGTCCAAAATCGTAAAAAGTTGTTTCGTTTGGGTATTGTATTTTTAAGCTCTTGGTTTTGTCAGTCAGGTGCGTTTGGGTTTTTTCGAGACTGGTACAACTAAAATTCTGAGCGAAGGAGGTATTTGTCATTATGATGAGATTGATTATGAAAACAAATATCAATTTATTCATATAGATTAGCCTTTATATTATTATAAATATTTTGTTTTAATTAAAAGCGTTATTTTAAATGACTTTGTTAACTACTGGATATGAGACGTTAGTTTAATATAACAATAATTAGCCACATTAAATTTAACATATAATGTGTTATTGATTTTTAAAGGTTGTGAAATATGAAAAGGCGGACAATCTTTTGATTATCCGCCTAGATATTTATTTTACTCTTTGGCAAGAGCAATTGGGAAATCTGGAACTGTAGGAGGTTTGCGAGCCACTGGATGTTGTTTTTTATTTGTGAGCTCTTTCACACGTTCTGATAGCCAGAGGTCAAGTTCTTTAACAGAAATTGCGTTATTCTTATTATAGTCCGCACGACCTTGGAACCCTTCCAGTAAGGCTTCGGTAAAGGCACCATTTTCCCATCGTGAGTCTTCAATAGATAGTTCACGTCCAGTTGATGATGCAAACATAACAACGCCATTCTCAGCACTGGAGAGTTCGTTGACAATACCATTTATATCAACAAGGGAAAGTCCTCGTGTTTGTGTTCCTGAACCAAAACTTCCTGCTGAGTGGCAGGCATCAACAAACATCAAAGCTTTACCTGCAAGAGATGAAATCACACTTTGGATATCATGTTGAGGAATAGCAGTTCGTCTTAATTTTTCGGGATTGCCATCATAAGGGAGATAGAAGAAACGTTGTTTCAAATCTGTCATACCATGACCAGCCATGAATAAAAGCCCAACATCTCTAGAGGTAACTTCACCCTCTAGCCAATCAAGAGCATCACGAATATTTCCAGCAGTTGCTTGTGAGTTTGTAAGAACTTTGAGTTCTACCTCACGATAAACTCCACCTTCTTGCAGTTTAAGAGCTTGTGCAAAATCTTCTGCATCTTTCGCTGCATATCGAAGTTTGAAATCATCATTTGCATAATCACTGACGCCGATTAATAAGGCATAAAGTTTTGGTTTATTGATATCGACTGTTTGTTGTCTTGGTGGAGGGCCTTTCCATTTTAACCCAAGGCTTGCTGCCTCACTTGCAGAAAATTTTGTTCTAGCAATTAGAGAGATATTTACATTACGTTTTGGCAATTTAATATTTAAGCGGCCAATATCTCCAGTTTTTGGTATCGAGTAACTTTCAAGATCCGCAGAGTTGATTGGGCGTCCATCAACTAAAATATCAACTTTTGTAATTTTTTGCCCAGAAGGCGATCTTAAGCTGTATTCAATGGATGCTTTTGGATTTGAGAATAACGTGCCTTCTACAGGATTTAGAATGTTAATGATAGGGGGGAGTTTCTTACGAATATCCTCATCATTTCTCTTTCTTTTTGAAAGTCTGTTTGCCTCTTCAATGGCGTCGTCTTCATCTAGAAGTTCTAAAACTTTTTTTACAATATCAGGTCGGTAAAAACGATCTCTAAATCTTGAACTTGGGAAAAAGTCAGCTGCCTGGTTCCAGCCTTGATTTAAATGCCAACCAATCAAGTCTTCACCACCAGGAGATGCCATATAATACCCCTTTGGTGTCCAGAGGATCCAACGACGGTCTTTAGCATTAACAAAAAACGCCATTAGTTCTTTACCATCACTTAGGCGATACCATCTGATTGTTCCATCGCCAAATGTTGCGACAACTAATTGTCCATTGCGTGTAATATTCATTCCCCAAACCACGGACGGTGTTTGGAATCGCCAAAGCTGATAACCACGGTCATCATAAGCACGCATAGACCAGTTTGCTCCTAAAACAAAGCCTTGCTTGTCTGGACGAATAGCTATGGTACGTGATCTTTCATACTCATCAAGCTTAATTCTTCTACCTCTAAAGGTTGGGTTAAATTTATCATTCCAGTTTTTAATGTCCAGGCTGGATACATCTGCTTTGTATAGGTTTCTGATCGCTCTAGGGGCGTCTGTTAAACTGCCGCGTTCAATATCAAGTAAAACAGGTGAGCGATCCTGATATCCTAAACCAAATCTAAGACGACTGCCGTCTTCTGAGATAGTAAAAAAACTACCATCTTTTCCGCGCATATCTGCCTTATCACGATCGCGCCAAAAGATTTTTCGTCTTCCGTTAAAGCTAACCATTCCAAATGCTGGATCTGCTCCTGCTACGGCAAGGTTTTGCCCACATGGGATTAGGCCCATAATTGTAGTTCTGGGGCCTGGGATATTCTTGGCTTTACCACGGCCACCATCTTTCCAGATACGTAAAGGACGCGTTCTAGAAACAGTATCCCAATAAGCTCCGCCAGAATATAGTCTTTGTCCATCCTGAGACCAAGCAACTGAAATTAAGCTGCCACCTTTTATTCCTTTGACATCTGGTGTGAAAGCATAAGCCAGATTAGATGCATTGTGGACGTCGACAACCGGTTTATCATAATATCCAACAGCTACTTTTTGGCCTGTTGGATCAACTGCGATACCAAAGGACTCTTTACCGCTTTTTCCTTTAACTTTAGCTACACGTCTAAAATTTGAGCCGGAGTATTTGCGAATAAATCCATCATAAGATGATGTATAAAGAGAGTTGTCTGGACCGAAAACAGCGCCATAACTGTCACCTTGATAATCTGTATCAATGCCGATTATTTTCCAATCAGAGGTTCTCCAAACACGCATGCCACCAGTTTCTTTTGAAACATATTTGCCATCTGGTTGTTTTACTCTTATTGTTTGTCTTCCTATCATGGCAGCAAGATATTGGCCATCAGCAGAAAATGCGAGTTGGTTGATTACACTTGTGAATTTTCCAAGTCTTCTTACAAGTCTACCTGAATATGTATCAAATAGGTAAACATGCATTTTGCGATTAATGCCGTATTGAGCATCCCAACCACCTGTTGCGACGTATCTGCTGTCAGGAGATATTGCGACTGAAAAAGCCTTACCTTCGTGCCCCTTTCCTATTGGCATTCGATACGTACGGATAAGCTTGCCATCTGGTAGTGACCATAGTCTCACTGTTTTATCATCAGAGGCAGAAACTAATAATGAACAGTTACGATCGACAGCTATCCGTCTAATGATCGCTGTGTGCATGCCAGTTTCCACACGTAATTCTGGGGCCAGCGAAGGGCCATTTAGTGCAAATGTTTTTGAAATAGGTAAGATTAAAAATAGAGAAAGTGCATATATTAATGTACCTAAAACAAAGCTTTTAAATGTCTGTGTAGCCATGTTTCCACCCTGATATTTATGTTCTTAGATGTTATTAATACGAAACTTAAGGTTTGTCCATAAAACCATAATTTAAGACGATCAAGATTTTATGATAATAGTATGAAATTATACTATGAAAACCAAGTGATATGTTTATTTATTCCGCAGCTTTCAGAACAGTTTTTTCTTTCCAGGAAAATTCTATGTTCTCTGACGGGCTTTGAGGAACAAAACGGCTTAATATCAGTGAGAAAAATGCAATAGTAGCACCTATCAAAAAAACGAGTGAGGGGTTATTTAGCCACACATAACCTAATATTATTGGTAAAAACACCGCTGCAATATGATTTATCGAGAAAGCAACTCCTGCTGTGGGAGCAATATCCGCTGGATCAGAAATCTTTTGAAAATATGTTTTGATAGCTATAGCAAGTGCAAAAAATGCATGATCTATAATATATAAAGCTGCTGCAAGAGTTGCATTTTCTATAAAGGCATATGAGGTAAATACGAAGATGAGCCCCAGATATTCAATCGTAAGAGCCTTACGTTCGCCGATATAGCCAATCAATTTGCCTATACGTGGAGCTAAAAGCATATTAAATATATGATTTACAAGAAATAATGTTGTAATTCCGGTTACGGAATACCCAAATTTCTCCACCATCATAAATCCAGCAAAGACTATAAATATCTGCCTTCTAGCCCCACTCAGAAATGTTAGGGCGTAGTATAACCAATATCTTTGTCTGATAATCAGCTTTTTATGTTGCTCAACTTTTTGAGGAAATTTTGGAAAAGTTAGAAAACAAAAGATTATTATTCCAAGTGTTAAGGTTCCTGCGGCCAAATAGATATAAGCAAAAGAGAAATCAAAAATTGTCCATAATAGATAAATCATGCCAAAAGCAGAGAGAGATGCAAAGGAAGAAGCTGCAATGATGCGCGCTAATCCGTATGATGCTTCTTTCTTATCTAACCACTGTAAGGCTAAAGATTGTGCTATCGTCTCATAGTAATGAAAGCCAACTGACATAATCATAGTTGTTAAATAAAAACTGTATACATCTGGAAAAAAACCAGTTGCACCTACACCTATTCCCAGGAAGCACAGTGAGAGCAAAGCTAGATTTTGTTCTTTTATATACAGTAATAAGAGTACGGCACCAAAAGCAAGAAAACCTGGAATCTCACGCAAAGATTGTAATGTACCAATTTCTTTTCCTGTAAAGTTAACTTCATTAATTGCAAAATTGTTTAAGAGGGCAAACCAAGTCGAATGTGAAAGCTGCATGGCAATGACAATCAACATTAAGAAAAAGAGAGGGCTTTTCCAGTTTTTTTGGCCTGTAAATTTATATAAATCAGCCAGTTTTTACTCCTCTAATTTCTGATGCATAAAAGTGCATTGGAAATATATATTATATATTATAAAACAATTGTATATTTTATGTGAGTAATTGGTCAATTTGACTTTAAGTTAATTGCTATTACTTGTTGATATTGCTTTCATTATTTCTGGATATATTGCAATACCAATACCAATACATACCAGGGCGATAAATACTCCAATTGATAACAATGCAAGAAATTTAGCACGTGCTCGTATTTTATTTAAATCTTGAGCGTTAATACTTTTTTCTTCCCAAGAAGGTGTATTAGAGAAAATTGCCTGCATTTGTGTGCCAGCATTAATTGTTCCTATATCTGTTACTTCGATGCCTGAACGTTCTGCTATCAAGTTTGTAATATCGTCATAAGGAATAGCAGCATCTGCTTCATTTTCTGTGCTATATCCCAAGACATGGCGAGAGCCGTCATTTGTTAATAAGCTAGACACTTCACGAAGTCCCAAAGCCCCAAGAAAGGCATATATTTCGCCACGTTTTTCAATCGCTTTGATATCAGAATATGCAATATCTTTTTCTATTGTTGGTCCAAAAGGGGTAGGACCTCTCCATGTTGGTAATTTTAGAGAAACCTTATCCTCATGAAACGCAATTTTTTGACGTCCTGCGGCTAAAATTTGAAGAATAATGAAGCTAATAGCAATAAATGCCAACAGAAAGATAATTCCTAGAGAAATGGCATCGCTGGTCTGACCGTGAGTTATCCTCATGAACATCATTACAGGCATACTTATAAAGAAGGGTAAGAAAAGAAGAAGAATAAACCAAAGAACAATTTGACGCCCGATACCAATTTTATAAATTGGGTTAGTTTTCTGTGTTGTTTCTTCTGACATTTTTGTTATTTTCCCTAAAAATGGCACCTTATTTTTTTATATGCAGCAGTCGTTTTATATAGCATACATATTTTATATAAAGCAGTAATTTAAAACAGAAAATTACTTCTTTAAATTAGTTTATATATATTGATGTTCGTTTTTTTCGATTGCCAACCCAATATAAAAATGTTCCGAAAAGTATAAGAACGATCCATGTTGGCCATGTTAAGATAATAGCAAATATATTGTCCCATAAAAATGTAGGTACATAGGACACAATAGAGTTTTGAAAAGCGACAAAACTTTTTGAATGAAGTTGATTCCACTGTTCTGCAAGTGAGGTGATGATCAGCTCATCTGCGGCAAGGGATTTTGTGCCATCAATTGCTATGCATATAATGGCGAGAAGAAATGTCCATAATCCAAGTATTCTAATAATCATCATTATAAACCTACACCTTTTATATTTTTCTTAGTTTAAATAACCGTTTTTCACTAGGAGAGGCATTTAATCTTAATTTAGCTGAATATTTCCAAAATATTAAGCAAAATATTTTACTCAATATAGTGTTATGGTAAAATACATAACAGATTTATCAGAAAGAAATGAATTGCTCAATGTTGGGTATGTTCATGAATATTAGATAAATTATATCCAGAGCATTATCTAATTATATATAGACTTTTACATTTTAATCCATATACTGTATTTGAATCTTCATAAGAATCTATCCATAAACATTTGACATTAAATAATTTATTAACTGTTGTTGATAAATTATTTTTAGGTATCTATGAGTGTTTAATTGCACTGTCAGATTTTAATTGTGTTATTTGTAATTATAGTAAAAGCATGTGAATGCCTTGTTATTTATTTGGGGTTCTTGGTTCAAATAAATATAATGCATAATAATAAATGGAGAGGTGGCCGAGTGGTCGAAGGCGCACGCCTGGAACGCGTGTAGGCGGGTAACCGTCTCGAGGGTTCGAATCCCTCTCTCTCCGCCATTCCAATCTTTCTCACAACATTTAACCCCCTTGAAATAAAAACACTTCTTCTGCTACGTGGCGCTTTTTACGTGTCTTCGCCATAAATTAAGCTACATTTCCTCTAGGTGTGATACTAAATATGAAACATTCCTTCCATATCTTTCCTTCGGAGCCTCGATTGTTTGCACGCTTCCCACTAGAAGGCGAATGATGCTGGGAGGCAGGAAAAGTAAAATTTCCTTAAGTGAACTGAGGTTCACATAGTCTGGATTGCTTAGTGCAGGCGACCTGCTTTGAACAATTAATATTGTTTCAAAAGATGGAAACTTCTTTATTGACAGCCTTAAATGTTATCGATAACATGCAAGGTGTAAAACGTTAAAAAATACGAATAATGGTAAAGAGAATAGGTGAGGGATATGGCTCAATCAATGATGTTGATTGAAAAGAGCAGCCACTGTGCAAGCTGGTACGATATTGATACAGGTGAGCTGCAGGGGCGATTAAGCCTTCCAGATTATCCGCATGAATTTGTGGTAGATAAAGAATTTCAATACGCTTATGTTGGGCATTATGGTGTGCAGAACTCATCGATTGATGGTACCGAAGGTAATTCAGTTATTGTCATTAATATTCGAACGCAAAAAGTAGCTCATACTTTTAACTTAGGAATTCATTCTCGTCCTCATGGAATCGAGTTAGATCAATCTGGTAGATTGTATGTTTTATCTGAGTGGACGAATAATCTTCTTGTAAAACAAAACCCAAGAGCATATGCAACTGGCTTCGATTACATTACACCAACCGGAGGGCAAAAATCTCACTTGTTTGCTCTGCAAAAGGACGGTGAAAAAGCTTACTCAATGAATCTTGTGTCGAATGATGTGACAGTATTTCATCCCTACGACTCAAGTATATCTCCAATTTCAATCAAAACTGGGGAGAAGCCAGAGGGGCGTTGTCTTCGTGCAGATGAGAAAATTCTGTTCACAACAAATAGAATATCAAACACAGTAACTGTGATAGATACTCAGTCATTAGAAATTATCCAAAAATTTGATACCCCAAATGATCCCTGTCGTATCTTTCATGATAGTAAGCGTGGACGATTAGTAACCATGAATCATTTCGGAGGATCATTCTCCATTTTTGATGATAAGACTGGTGAAGAGCTCTACCGGCATGAAACTCCTGCTAATCCTCTTGCGCTAACTTTTGATGCCGAACAAGACTATGCCTACATAGCTATAGACTGCGAGCAGGTCTTAAGATTTGATCTGGAAAACTTTAAAGTTGTTCAAACATTTAACACTCTTCTAGAACCTGATGTCATGTATATACTGCCTGATGGGTTCTCAAGATATTGGGAGGGCTTAGATGATGAGTGATAAGCCACGTTTAGCAATTATACCTGGTGATCCTGCAGGTATTGGGCCAGAACTAATCGCAAAATTGCTATCAACAAAAGACATTTTGCAAATAGCTGATATTGTCCTTGTTGGAGATGAGCACCTTTGGCAGCAAGGAGCAGAGCAGGCTGGGTTAGAATTCAATGTCAGTCAAATATCTGAAGATGAGATCAAGGAATCTGATGGTGTTTGCTTTCTAAATATGGAAACCATCAGCCCTGAAGATGTAAGATATTCTGAAGTAACATTTTCAGGAGGGGTATCAAGTTTGCGAACACTTGATAAAGCTCTAGATCTAGCTGTGCAAAGACAGGTCGATGGTGTGTTGTTTGGTCCTTTCAATAAAGCATCTCTAACAAAAGCACATTTAAATGCTGAAGATGAGCATGTCTATATGGCCCGTTATCTAGACTTCTCAGGTCATCATAGTGAGATAAACGTTCTTGATGAGCTGATGACAACAAGAGTAACAAGCCATATTGGTCTGAAAGATGTTGCAAAAAATATTTCTCAAGAAGGCGTCATGAAGGCAATTAAACTGGCTCATGATACGTTACGCCGTGCAGGTAATATTCATCCAAAGATAGCTGTAGCCGCCCTTAACCCTCATGCAGGTGACAATGGTAAGTTTGGGCGAGAGGAAATTGATATTCTTGAGCCTGCGGTTAAAGATGCGAAGCAGAAGCAGATAAATGCATCTGGGCCTTGGCCATCAGACACTGTTTTTTTAAAGGCAAAGAATGGTGAGGTAGATGCTGTCGTAACTATGTATCATGATCAAGGGCAGATCGCGATTAAGCTTATGGGTTTTGAACGCGGGGTCACAGTAGCTGGAGGGTTGCCTATACCTGTAACCACTCCAGCTCATGGGACTGCCTTTGATATTGTGAACCAGAATAAAGCAAATGTTGGAGCGACATTACAAGCTTTTAAACTTCTCGCTAGGATGGCGAATACACATCGAAAAGAATATGCATAATAGCGCAAGTTTCGCTTAAGGAGTGACGTTTATGAAAATTAAGTCTGTCCGAACAAAAGTTTGGGAGTGGAAAGGTGAAACCGTTCCCCCAACAAAGAATTTTTGTACAAATGCCATGGACGCACTTTATGATCGTGGGGATGCTATGGGAACGTTTCGTTTTCATGGGTGGATGACTTGCGAAATAGAAACAGAGTGTGGGATTGTTGGAGTTGGCAATGCGGCCCTTGCTCCAAAAATAACGAAAGCAATAGTTGACGAATACTATGCACCATTGGTCATTGGGCAAGATCCATGGGATTATGAATATCTCTGGCAACGCATGTATCGTTCCAGCCATGCATGGAACCGCAAAGGCGTTGGTATGGTGGCTATAAGTGCTGTTGATTTAGCGATATGGGATATCTTAGGAAAGTCTGTTGGAAAACCAGTGTTTAAGCTTTTGGGCGGGCGGACAAAAGAGAAAATTCCAGTCTATGCCTCCAAGTTATATGCAGGCCCAATTGACATGATGCAACAAGAAGCCAAATCCTATGTGGATCAAGGGTTCAACATGTTCAAGATGCGTTTTGGGTGGGGGCCTAAAGATGGTCCCGAAGGAATGAAGGAGAACATAGCAAGAGTTGAAGCTGTTAGAGAAGTTATTGGCCCTGATACAGATTTAATGCTTGAATGTTACATGGGTTGGAATCTCGAATATACAAAACGAATGCTGCCTCTATTGGAGCGCTTTAATATTCGTTGGCTAGAAGAACCCGTTATCGCTGATGATATTCATGGATATGCTGAGCTGAATAACATGGGTATCATCCCGATTTCAGGCGGTGAGCATGAATATACAGTTCATGGTTTTAGGCAGTTACTTGATTTAAATGCTGTCAGTGTGATTCAATATGATACCAATCGTGTAGGTGGTATCACTGCAGCCTTAAAAATTAATCATCTGGCCGAGGCATATCAAGTTCCGGTTATACCTCATGCAGGTCAAATGCATAACTATCATCTGACAATGGCAAACGTAAATTGTCCAATTTCTGAGTTTTTCCCAGTTCACAAGGTCGAAGTCGGAAATGAGCTATTTTACTATATCTTTGAGGGGGATCCGACGCCTCAAAACGGCTTTATTGATTTAGATGATAATTTACCAGGCCTTGGTATAACACTATCAGAAAAATATCTTTCTGACTTCGAGATCACGGAGTAAGTTTGATGCGTCTTGTGCAAATAATAGAACAAAATAAGCATGTTGCAGCTTTAGTTGATGGCGATAGGTTGCGCCTTATGAAATTAGGTCAATCTGTTTATGAGCTTGCAGGTATGGCTGAAGATGCAAATGCGTCACTTGAGGCAGTCGTAGAAGATCAGCTTGGTCATTCGGTATCTTATGAAGAAATTGTTTTAGCTGGATTATTAGCACCTCCATACACTCACCCAGACCCATATAGAATGCTGGTTGCTGGAACTGGGTTATCTCATACTGGCTCGGCGCAAACACGTTCAAATATGCACGCTGGTACAAAAGAGTCTGAATTGACTGACTCAATGAAGATGTTTAACGCAGGCATGGAAGGTGGTAAACCACAAGAAGGTCAATTTGGGGCACAACCAGAATGGTTCTACAAAGGGGATGGATCAATTCTAGTAGCGCCCGGTAAAGCCTTCTTGAGCCCATCCTTCGGCGAAGACTTTAGTGAAGAGCCGGAAATAGCTGCGCTCTATAGAATTGGAAAAGATGGAGCGCCTCTTCGTATTGGATTTGCTCTTGGAAATGAAGCATCTGACCACGTTACTGAAAAACAAAACTACTTATTGCTCGCCCACTCTAAATTAAGGCAATGTGCCATTGGTCCTGAGCTTCTTATCGGGAATTTACCGTCTGATATAAAGGGATCCTCACGCATCATTCGTGATGGATCTGTGCTTTGGGAGAAGTCATTCTTAACGGGCGAAGATAACATGTGCCATTCTTTATATAACTTAGAGTCGCACCATTTTAAGTATGGCTTATTCTGTCGTCCAGGCATGGCTCATATACATTTCCTGGGAACCGCAACGTTGAGTTTTGGAGATAATATCAAAACTCAGCCAGGAGATATATTTGAAATTTCAGCACCAGAATTCGGGCGTGCTTTAAAGAACAGTTTAAAAATTAATCAAGTTGAAATTCCTAATGTTGTAAAACTTTCAGGCAAAGAGGGCCGATTAATGTTAAGTGGAAAAAATCTTATCGCTGGACAGTGGGTTGTTAGTGAAACAACCGAGACGAGCCAAGACCTTGATGGCTTTAAATTTTATCAGGCAACTGAAGCTCAAGTAGATCAAGCAGCTAAGTCTGCTCGCACAGCATTTAGGGATTACGCAAATAGATCAAGAGCAGAACGTGCTGCCTTTCTTCGCCTTATAGCAAGTGAGATAGATGCTAGAGGTGATATGATTACCGAAATAGGCATGAAAGAAACAGGCCTTCCAGAAGCAAGATTAAATGGTGAAAGAGGCAGAACAACAGGTCAGCTCAAAATGTTCGCTGATCTGATTGAGAATGATAATTATCTTGATATCAGAGTTGACGAAGCGCTGCCTAATAGAGAGCCATTACCTCGTCCTGACTTGAGATTAACTCATCGCCCAATAGGTCCTGTGGTTGTCTTTGGTGCATCAAATTTCCCACTCGCTTTCTCTACAGCAGGCGGTGATACGGCTTCTGCGTTGGCAGCAGGGTGTCCTGTAATAGTAAAAGGCCACAACGCTCATGCTGGAACAGCTGAAATTGTCGCACAGGCAATCCTATCTGCAATTGAAAAAAGTGGTATGCCTTCCGGCGTCTTTCAAATGTTACAAGGTGCAGGAAGAGTTGTTGGCTCGGCTCTCGTAACACATGAGGAAATTCGCGCCGTTGGATTTACTGGATCCCTGGCAGGCGGGCGAGCCTTATTTAATCTTTGTACCCAACGACCTCACCCAATTCCATTTTATGGTGAACTGGGAAGTGTTAATCCTGTTTTCTTATTACCAAATGCATTAAGCACACGCAGCGAAGCTATTGGTGCTGGGTGGGCAGCATCCTTAACTATGGGCGCTGGTCAGTTTTGTACAAATCCAGGCGTGGTCATAGGCCTTAAAGGAAATGATCTAGCTAAATTTGAAGAATCAGCCGTTGCAGCTCTTAAGCAAGTAGCAGAGCAAAAGATGCTTACGGATGGAATTCACAAAGCTTATGAAGATGGTGTGAAAAATTTCCGCGAATTAATGGTTGAAGTTGGTAGCTGTGGCGCTTCAAACGGTCAGCGAACTGCACTCCCGGCAGTCTTTAAAGTTGACGCCCAAAAGTGGATATCTACTCCAGCACTTCAAGAGGAAGTATTTGGAGCAGCAGGTATCATAGTTGAATGTGATACAATACAGGATATGATCAATATAGCTGAAAATATTGAGGGCCAACTGACAGCGACATTACATTTAGAGCAGAGTGATGTAGAGTTTGCATCGAAATTAAGTACCATATTAGAAGAAAAAGCTGGTCGCTTACTCTGCAATGGTTTTCCAACTGGTGTTGAGGTTTGCAGTGCAATGATGCATGGAGGTCCTTATCCCGCAAGTACAGATGTTCGGGCAACATCTGTTGGGACACTGGCAATCAATAGATTTTTAAGACCTGTTTGTTACCAGGATTTCCCAAAAGAACTATTGCATAAAGAATTAAATAAATAAAAATAGTGTGTTCATAAAATAATTTATACTTGTATTTTAACTTTTTAGGTTATAATAGCCAACTGATAATCGTTAATGTGTAAGCTATAATAAGAATTCATTTTAATGGGCAAAAAATTTAAAAAAGCTGATGTCAAGATGTCTGATGTTGCAAAAGCTGCGGGTGTCTCGGCTATGACAGTATCTAGAGCTCTGAAATCTGATTCCAGTGTTTCTGATGAAACAAGAAAAAAAGTTCTAAAAGTTATACGGGATTTAAATTATGTTCCCGATATGATGGCAGGAAGTCTTTCTTCTCAGAAATCAGGTTTCATAGCAGCGCTTTTGCCATCTCTTAATAATCTACACTTTGCACAAACCATTCAAGCTTTAACAGATAAATTAGAAGAGGTCGGACTTCAAATCTTAATTGGGCACACCAATTATTCTGCTGAAAAAGAAGAAAAAATAATTGAAACAATGCTCCGTAGGCGCCCTGAAGTCATGGTATTATTTTATGACGGGCACACCGAGAGGGCACGTCAATTATTGAAAACTGCAGCAATTCCTGTCATCGAAATTTGGGAAACACCTGAAGAGCCCATTAACCACACTGTAGGTTTTTCAAATTTTGAAGCTGCAAAATCTATGACTTTGGAATTATTGGATAGAGGCTATAAAAAAATAGCGTTTTTAGGGGAAGCAAAAGATAAAGGAACAAGGGGTGCTGCCAGACGTAAAGGTTTTATTTCTGCGATGATGGAGTCCGGTTTTTCAGCTGATCGTTTGGTAAGTTATAAACCACCGCCAGTTTCAATTGAGAATGGTGCTGAGGCCACTAAGATATTGCTAAAAGAGTTCCCAGATACTGATTGTGTGTTCTGTGTGTCTGACCCTGCAGCCTTTGGTGCAATGAGTACTATTCAAAATGCTGGATTAAAAGTTCCTGAAGATATTGCTGTGGTCGGCTTTGGAAATTTCTCGGTTTCCGCATTTTCCACACCAAGAATTTCAACAGTTGCAGTTCAACCAAAAATGATAGGTTTGGAAACTGCAAAATTGATTATTCGCATACTTGATAACAACAAGCAAAAATTAGATACGAAAACAAATAATCATATTATAGTCGGCGTTCATAATGAAATGCGTGAAAGCAGTTGATATCGATAACAATTTTTTAATCACGAAAATGCAACTTTAGTTGTACTTTTGGCTTTAATTTTTAATCTAAGAGTATCAAAATCTTACATTAAATTTTATATATTCATATAAAAACTATTAATATATTGTATAAATATCAATGATATAAAATTTTATCTATCCTGATTTACCTTCTTTAAAGTTTATAATTCAAAGCAAATCTGAAAGAGCTTATATTAGTTTATGAGATAATTTATTTTATCTATTGTTATCGATAACATTTTGTTGTAAGGTAAAAACTCAAACAACAATTATAAATGTTTCGCAAATATAGAAGTAATACTAATGAGAAGAATCCGACTGGAAAATTTGGTCAAGAGATACGGCAATGTGGAAGTTCTTCACGGCATTAATCTAGAGATGGGTGAAAATGAATTTACTGTTCTAGTGGGTCCTTCAGGTTGTGGTAAGTCCACAACCTTAAGAATGATTGCTGGTCTTGAAAGTGTAACTGAAGGAGAGATTTACATTGATGATCGACCCATCAGTAATTTAGAGCCTAAGGACAGGGATATCGCAATGGTATTTCAAGATTATGCGCTCTATCCTCATATGAATGTTGCAAAAAATATGTCTTTTGCATTACGCCTTGAAGGTCGTCCGAAGCAAGAGATTAGTAATAAAGTTAATAAAGTTGCAGAAATGCTGGGGCTTAAAGAATTTCTTTATAGAAAGCCTGGTGAGCTATCTGGTGGACAACGCCAGAGAGTCGCTATGGGCAGAGCACTGGTTCGGGATGCAGGCACCTTTCTTTTCGATGAACCTCTCTCAAATTTGGATGCAAAACTCAGAACGCAGATGCGTACAGAGTTAGCTCTCATGAGGCAAACGGTAAAGAAGAGTATGATTTATGTAACGCATGACCAAATTGAGGCGATGACCTTAGCTGACCGTATTGTCGTTATGCATGGTGGCTATATTCAACAACAAGGTACGCCAAGAGAGCTTTTCGTAAATCCTTCAAACAAGTTTGTTGCTAGTTTCTTAGGATCCCCAGCAATGAATTTTCTAGATGGTGAAGTGCAGCAAAGCGCTGATGGTATTTATGTTGTTGGGGCAGGGTTCAATATCAAGTTACCTGATGACAAAGCCGCAGCAGTGCAAGCTCAAAATTCTCGCAATGTATTATTTGGAATACGTCCATCTCACTTAAGTTATGAACCTCAAGCTCCCAAAAATGAATCTCTGGATTTGAGGGTGGTGGTTTCTGAATATATAGGTTCGCAATCTGTACTTCTGACGAAATGTGGAGAACAAGAAGTCAAAGTTAAGCTTCGTTCAACAATTCCGGTTGAAGTTGGAGCAACAATGAGATTTCACGCAGCAAGAGATGCTATTCGCATCTTTGACCGTGAAACAGAAGCTGTAATTAGTTCAGCATAATAAAAATAGCATGAAAGGGAGGAAGTTTATGCTTAAATTTATAAAGTGCATTACAGGCGTATTAGCACTTACAACAATGACATTTGGAGCAGCTGTTGCTGATCCTTATGCACCATATAAGGGAACGACGCTTGTTGTTAACTTTCCTGCGCATCCACATTACAATGCCGTGATGAAGGTGTTACCTGAATTTACAAAAGAGACAGGTATCAAAGTTGAGGTCGATCAGC
The DNA here is from genome assembly GCA_965263345.1 of Methyloligellaceae bacterium. Classification (GTDB taxonomy): domain Bacteria; phylum Pseudomonadota; class Alphaproteobacteria; order Rhizobiales; family CBDHHC01; genus CBDHHC01. Next base: position 509,318 of record CBDHHC010000024.1, on the reverse strand, counting down.
TTCAATATTTGAAGATGCGTGAAAAGCAAAATCTTGAATTAACAAAAGCCAAAGGTGACTATGATCTTATCGCTTATGTTGTATTCTCTAAAGCAGACTATGTATTTGCTGATCAACTTGAAAACCTTGCAAGATTTTTCATGAATCCAAGATTGTCAGATCCTAACTACGCAGCAGAAGATCTGATTGATGGTTATGTTGAGAATATTGGTATTGCAGGTGGTAAGAAAGGTTACCTACCAGGTAAAACAGGTTCTCTTTTTGGAATTCCTTTTGGTTCTGAGACGTCTGTTTTAGGATATCGTAAAGATATTTTTGAAAAGCACGGCTTAAAAGTTCCGACAACATATGATGAGATGCTTGATCTTGCATGTAAGATTCCTCAACTCGAAAAAGGTATGGGCGGTCTATCTTCTCGTGCAGCTTCTGGTCACCAGGCAAGCCATGCGTTTTTGCTACACCTAGCTCCTCTTGGTGGTCGTGTATTTGATGATAATTGGAATCCAACAATTAACAATGCTGCTGGTGTAAAAGCTGCAAATGCTCTTAAGAAAATTGTTGATTGCGGTCCTAAAGGTGCAAAATCATTTGCATTTGGTGAAGCTCTTGGTGCATTCCTTCAAGGCAAAACTGCAATGTATCTTGATACAACAGTTGTAGCTGGTCAAATTAATGATCCTAAAAAATCAAAAGTTGTCGGAAAAGTTGGTTGGGCTCTCCACCCAATGGGGACCCGCCGTGGGTCACAAACTGGTGGCTTCGGTATTGGTATTCCTAAGAATGCAAAAAACAAAGAAGCGGCTTTCCTATTGATGCAATGGTTGACATCTAAAAAAGGTGACAAGCTAGTTGCATTAGCTGGTGGTAACCCATCCCGTTTCTCAACGCATGCTGATGCTGATGTAAACAAAAAGTTTCCACACATGAAAGTATTTGGTGAAGCCTTGAAATATGCTGATCCAGATTGGCGCCCAATCATTCCTGTTTGGGGCAAAATCAATGCTGATATTGGGACAACAATGTCTAAGGTACTCACCGAGGGACTTGATCCGAAAAAAGGCCTTGATGGTATTGCTGAGCGTGCCAAGAAAATCATGGCTGACGCTGGTTACGACACCTGGAAATAATAAAACAATAAACGACTAAGAGGTGATTTTAGCTCACCCCTTAGTCGCCAACTTGAGGTTTCTCGTAACATTTTTGATTGCTGAAAAAGATTAGAATTTAAGAAATTAAATTCTAATCAACGTAACCCCAATTCTAATCAACGTAACCCCAAAACTGATACAAAACACTAAAGCAAAGCAATGATAAAAACAATAAATTCTGAGCGATTAACACCGTACCTATTTTTAGCGCCAGCTTTAATAGTTTTAGTTATAGCTCTATTATATCCTATTTTATATATGATATATGCCAGCTTTTTGAGTTGGAATCCTAATCAGACAATTGATCAGGCAGAATGGGTCGGGTTAAAAAACTATATAAAATTATTATCAGACGCATCTTTCCATGAATCGTTTTGGGTTACTCTAAAATTTGCTTTTTTTGTGGTTTCTATTGAAATGATAGTAGGGGTAGGTCTCGCATTACTATTAGACCGTAATATACGTGGTTTATCCGCACTTAGAACGTTATTTATATTGCCTATGATGATCGCTCCCATCGTAGTTGGTTTGATGTGGAGGTATATGTACCATCCAAGTGTAGGCATATTCAACAGAACATTAACAGATTTGGGGTTACCAACTGTGCCATGGCTATCAGATAGCTGGTGGTCTCTAGTATCTGTCATTATCGCTGACATATGGCAATGGACACCTTTTATTTTTATACTTGCTCTGGCTGCTTTGCAATCTCTTCCTAGGTCAGCACTAGAGGCTGCTAGAATTGATGGCGCCACACCATGGCAACAAATATGGCACATTAAAATTCCATTGATGATGCCTGTACTTATTGTGACCTGCCTTTTGAGATTGATCGATGCTTTTAAGGTTCTGGAAGTCATTCTAGTCATGACAAATGGAGGGCCGGGTTTATCAACCGAGATACTAGCTCTCAGAATTTCCAGAACTGCATCAGAGTTCCGTGAACTTGGCGAAGCAGCAGCAATGTCAAACTACCTGCTATTACTACTTTTAATATTAACTTTGTGCATGTTTATCTACAATAGACTTGTAGAAGCTCGTAATGCTCGCATGCGTCAAGCTGCAGAAGAAGGATAAGAAACAATGAGTAACTCTTCTAGCTATGATAAACAAAACCCAGCATTCTTTATGTTCTTATTCATTTTGGTTTTGATGTCTGTCGGACCAATAGTAATGATGCTGGCGACATCATTAAAACTCAATGTTGATATTCTGAGTGATACGACAAGCTTGCTATTTTTCCCAACATTACAAAACTACGAAACAGTGCTGTGTGACGTACTCTGGTACGATCCAGCTCATGTTGATTATTGCGATCCAACATTTGGACGTGCATTAGGAAATTCATTAATCATTTCATTGTTGTCAACTATCATCACATTAGTCCTTGGATGCATGGCTGCTTATGCAATAGTACGTTTTAAATTTTATGGCAGGGGAGCAGTATCCTTAACAACTCTAATGATGCGCATGGTCCCACCGGCAGTCTTACTCGTGCCAGTTTTCGGGATATGGACTTTTCAATATGGCTTAGACGCATCATATGCAGGTATAATCTTAATATATGTTGCTATGAATTTACCTTTTGTGATTTGGATATTGCAGAGTTTTATTGTGCAGGTTCCAATACAATTAGAAGAAGCAGCCAAAGTAGATGGAGCAAATGCTTTTCAGATATTTTTCTTGGTTGTGCTTCCTATCATTAAACCTGGTCTTGCTGCAGCATCAATTTTTACCTTCAGAATCGCATGGAATGAATTTTTACTAGGGAATGCGATTCTAGATAGAAATACGAGAACAGTACCAGTCACAATCGTAAATTCCCTGACCGAACATGATATTGATTGGGGGGTAATCATGGCGACAGGAACTTTGCTGGCAATTCCACCAATTATTTTTACTTTCATCGCATCAAAACAAATTATCTCAGGTATGACAGCTGGTGCTGTTAAGGGATAAGCTTAGATGGAGATATTATTGTCGCCGATTGATCCAACAAGATCACATGAAGTTACTTTTTTAATTTCTTGGCATGCAAGACTGATGGTATTTGGCTGGGCTGTTTTAATTCCTTTAGGAATTTTATCAGCCCGTTATCTAAAGATTTTACCAATATATGATTGGCCAAATAAGTTAGATAATCAGGTATGGTGGTATTCTCATCTGGTGTTGCAGTATACAGGAGCAATACTCGTTATTATTGCAACAGCTTTCATATTTTTAGAAGAGACTTCAGGTTTCTGGGAAACCCATAAAATATTAGGTTGGTGCTCAATAGGCTTATTAGTTATTCAAGTATTCTCAGGTTTAATAAGGGGCTCAAAAGGAGGCCCAACGGAACCGGCTCCAGATAGAAGTTGGAGAGGAGATCATTATGATATGACTCTTCATCGAAAAATATTTGAATACTATCATAAATCATTTGGTTATATAGCTTTTCTTGTTGCATGTGCTGCTGTCATTAGTGGCTTATGGGCTTCAAATGCTCCTGTTTGGATGTGGATTGTAATCCCTATTTGGTGGGTGGTTTTAGCTACGACCTTCATGACATTGCAATTAAAAGGATTAGCGCATGATACCTATCAGGCAATCTGGGGTCCGGGTAAAGAACACCCTGGAAACAATATGGAACCAATTGGTTGGGGTATAAAACGTTTATCAGTAAGTTCGAAAAAATTATCTCCAAAAGAAGTAGGAGATAATCGAAATCCTACTAAAAATACCTAAAAGGAAAAAGAATATGTTTGGTGTTATAGATGGAACGGGTTTTGAAGTCATTGATGAAGCATTTGAAGAATGTATAATCGGGCATGCTAGGGTAGAGCGTTTATGGACAGGCGCAAGATGGTCAGAAGGGCCAGCATGGTTTGCAGCAGGTCGCTACCTTATTTGGTCTGATATCCCAAATAATCGTTTAATGAGATTTGATGAAACTGATGCATCTGTTTCTGTTTTTCGTAACCCTTCAAATAATACCAATGGCAACACAGTTGACTCGCAAGGCAGGTTAATTTCTTGTGAGCACTTAACAAGACGTGTCACCCGAACAGAACATGATGGCAGTATCACTGTAATAGCAGATAGTTTTAAAGGTAAACGTCTAAACTCCCCAAATGATGTCGTGTCTAAAAGTGATGGGTCGATCTGGTTTACTGACCCATCCTACGGCATCATGATGGACTATGAAGGAGAAAGGGCTGAAAGTGAAATTGGTGCTTGTCATGTTTATCGTATTGATGGACAAACAGGTGAAGTGAGCGCAGTTGCAACTGACTTTATCAAACCTAATGGTTTAGCTTTTTCAAAAAATGAAGATTTTCTATTTATATCTGATACAGGTGGAACTCATCTCAAGGGTGGTCCAGCTCATATTAGAAAAATAAAAGTTGGAGTGGATGGAAAATCTTTAACTGATGGGCATATCTTTTCTGAATGCACAAGTGGTTTCTTCGATGGTTTCCGTCTAGATAGACAAGAGCGTATTTGGTCAAGCGCAGCAGATGGAGTTCACTGTATTGATCAAAGTGGAAAACTCATAGGCAAAATAAAAATACCAGAAATTGTGGGTAACATATGTTTTGGTGGTCCAAAGAAAAATAGGCTCTTTATCGCTGGAACAACATCGCTTTATTCTGTTTATCTTAATGTAAATGGGTTGAAATAACATTCTTAGATTGGTCTGGCTTCGGATTTAAAAACAAAACAAAATAATAAGTAATGTACCATGAGCACTGTAGAGGGGAGACAGGTAAAATTAAAATAATGTGTGTGAACTTTGGGAGGAGGAATACACATGAGAATATTATTGGCTGATGATAAATCTCTACGTACTTCTAATATATCGCACATATTAGAAAACCTGGAAATTATCTTCGACTTTGTTGAAACTTTTGAAGATTTGGAAGAAATGTCTAAGTGGCCTGTGTTTGACCTGATCATAATGACAGATAATATTCCAACTTTAGATCTGTTAAAATTTATCAGAAAATATCGCGCTGAAAAAGGGGCCGCATTAATACTAACCGTATTAAAGATAGGCACCACATTAACAATAGTTGATGTTTTAGATAATGGTGCAGATGACTGTATTCGTCTGCCTTGCAATGAAGATGAAGTAGGTGCAAGGGTTAGATCTTTAGTGCGTAGAGATAAACCAGAAAAATCAAGAGATATCATCCTAGGACCACTAAAGTGGGAAACAGTGACAAATACTTTTTGGTTAGAAGAAAAACTCTTAGATATAACACGAATGGAAAAGTTGGTTTTGAGAGTTTTAATGCGCAACCCAGAAAAAATACTGGCTAAAGAATATATAGCTGAACAAGTTTACAATTTTGATAACAACGCCGATACAAAAACTCTGGCTTTCCATATTCATGGCATACGTAAAAAACTTTCTCACTGTAATAATATTTCCATCGATACCATAAAAAATCAGGGTTATCGCTTGAAAGCTAAGGTTTAACCCTTACCAATTTTTTATAAAATCAATTTTCTAATTAGTAAAAATACAAGCTTCATTTGTCGCTAGTTTTCTAATTTTATTTATAAGATAAAGTATTGTTTCAATATGGATATCCTTAAATAAGACGACACTATATTTTCTCAACAATTACAGCTGTACCACGAAGATATTTTTTTCATATTTTTGTCACAAATACGTTTTGTTGCAGATTAGCAACATAGATCTAATCCAAATCAAATTTTCGTGTGATATCGGTAACATATTGATTTCGAGAAATGTAAAGGGTTAATCAATGATAAAAATACAAACACTTACTTTAGGGCTTACTGCAGCTCTATTCTACACTGTATCGGCAAATGCTGGGGGAAGCATTGGTGGTGATTGTTGCGCAGATTTGGAAGAAAGAGTTGCTGAAATAGAAGCAACAGCTGTGCGTAAAGGAAATCGAAAAGTTTCACTAAAGCTCTCTGGACACGTTAACAAGGTTCTTATTTGGGACCCTCGTAATGAAGACATTGATGGAAATGAGTTTGATCGTAATGTTGAAGTTTGGGATAGCGTTCTTACACAATCAAGATTTCGTCTAACGGGCTCTGCAAAAGTAACAGCAGATTTTAGTGCAGGCTTTATCTCTGAATTTGGTATTCGTGATAGAGGCCCTCAGGCAATCAACGAGTGTCGCCAATGTTACTTATGGCTAAAATCAGAAACATTTGGTCTGGTATCACTTGGTAGAGGTTCAACAGCTTCTGACGGTTCAACAGAAGGTGACTTATCAGGAACAAACTTCTTAGGTGGTGGGTCACTGAGTTATCTAACGCTTAGCCCAGCACACCAAAATAACGAAGTTGGTTTTGGTACAATTTACACTGGTTTCTCAAACCTTGATGGATTAAGCCGTAGAAATAGAGCGCTTTACAAAACACCAGTGGTTGGTGGCTTCCAGTTCTCAGTTTCTTACAGCTATAGTAATGACGTAGATGGTGGCGACGCTGTTGATGCTGGCATGCGTTACAACTATTCAGGCGATACATTCCAATTCCATGCACGTGCTGGTGTGTGGCATGAGGATGAAAAAGATACAACAGCTTATGGCGGTTCTGCTGCACTTCTACATAAGCCAACAGGCCTAAACGTTACATTCGCTGCTGCTGATAATGATGATGGTTTTGATTACTACTTCGTACAAGGCGGTATTCGTAAAAACTTATTCCCAGCTGGTAAAACAAACTTCTCGCTTGGTTACTATGAGTCAACCGCTTCTGAGCGCATCACAAGTACTATTGCACAAGAAATTGATGCAGCTGCTATGAAGCTTTATGGGTCTTATACACACGGCGAAGATGCTACTGGCGAAGACAATGTATTCTTGCTAGGTGCTATCATTGCATTCTAAGCTTTCAATTAACAATTTTTTCCAAAGTTTGGTTGAATTTTCACTCCAATCATAACCTTAGGAAGCCGCAAAACCGCTAGATAACCTAGCGGTTTTGTAGTGTGATTATGATAATACTTAGTGATATTGTAAATTGGGGTCATACATGAAATTGTTTAGAAACATCTCATTAACATCTATTTTATGTTCTGTTCTTGTTTATTCTTCATATCCTGTTTTTTCTCAGCAATTGAACTCTTCCCAGTCAATCAGTCCCTATCAAAAAGAAAAAATAAGGGCAAACAAAAACACAGTGACATTAGTAAGTGGCGGCATTGACGGGACATATATAAGATTTGCAAGAGATATGGCAGATGTCCTAAATGATAAAAATCTTAATGGCTTAAGGGTACTTCCAATTTTAGGTATGGGAGGGACACAAAACATTAGGGATGTACTCTTCTTGCAAGGTATTGATATGGGAATAACTCAAGCTGAGTATTTAACATATTTAAAAAAAGACAATCCAACTCTATTTCGTGGAATACAGAATAAAGTCCGATATATCACGAAACTTTATGAATCCGAATTACACATTGTTGCACGAAGGGATATTAAAAGCCTAAAAGACCTAAAAGGTAAAAAAGTGAACCTATGGAGACGTCATAGTTCAACAGACTTTACAACGAGTACAGTTTTTAAACTGCTTAACATAGAGATTAAGCCAATATATATGGATATTCAACTTGCGTTAGAACAAGTTAAATCTGGTAAAATTGGAGCAACTGCAATCCTTGCTGGTGCACCTGTAAATATAATATCTGATCGAAGAACATACGAGAACTTGCATTTGGTCCCAATAAATAATCCAGAATTATATGAAGTATTCTTACCATCTGTTTTAGCGCAGGCCGATTATCCAAATTTAATCAGACATAGGCTGACGATACCAACCATAGCAAGCAGCACAGTGCTAGCTGTATATAATTGGCCTACTGATACATTGCGCTATGCTAAAATTGATTTATTTGTAAAACAACTATTTTCAAATATTGATCAATTCAAGGTAAGGCCATGGCACAAAAAATGGAAATATATTAATCTGGCAGCAAAAATACCGGGTTGGAAAAGATTTGGTGCGGCAAATAATTACCTGAATAAATTTCTAAATCAACCGAATACAAATCAAGGAAAAAAAGTATCATTTAAAAAATTTCAGGAATTTATCAGCAAAGTCAGAGGAGATATTGACCCCTCTACTTTGACAAACGAGCAAGAAGAAAAACTCTATAAAAGTTTCTTAGATTGGGTAAAGAAAAACAAAAAGGAATATTAACGACAAACTAAATTCGATATATTAAGTGTTTATTTCTATATTAAAATTAAGCTACATTTTATGCTACAAAGTAAGGTGCATTTCTAGTTTGTTTTTGGTATATATTATTAATAAACATTAAGTTATAAAGTTGTGAAGTTTTTTTATACGCCCTCTATACGCCATTAAATTTTTCTCACCATTTCATAAGACACTGAAAAATATTATTCCGATCTCTTCGAAATGGTTTTATGAGACTTGTTTTATTTTGGGTTATGATTTAGGTTCATTTTTGTGCCACAGAAACTGACTTTTTATTAGCCAAACTCATGCCAGTCATCGCTCATGCGCTCACTTTTCAGTAAACGGGGCACAAAACGAAGACGTTCTTTCATAGCCGAACTTTCCTTCCACGGCATACACAGCTCACATCAAAGACGAAAAGTGTTACCAATCTCTCAGGCCGGTCAATAAAAATAATCAATATCTTATATAATTGTGTTTTTTGTTCTTTTTCAAAAGGTTTACACGCTTGAATATAAATTTCTCAAACTCAGAATTTATTTATAAATTCATGAAATTTAATTTAATGAAATTCTGAGAGATTTTATTTTGTCATTAAGCATGACAAATGCCTCATAAAAACTAGTTGATAATAGATAGTATAGTCCAAAAACTGCTCCTATAAAAATAGAGACCAAGGCTATTGGTGCATTAAGTGATAAGGTTGCCATACCAGAAATACCTTGACCAATAGTGCAACCTGAAGCAGTTACTGCACCAAATCCCATTAGAAATGCTCCCAGCAAATGTCTTTTCATTTCTTGTATATCATCATATGCTTCAAAACGTAGTTCATTTTTGCTCCATGCAACAACGAATGCTCCGAACAAAGTTCCAAAGACAGTTGCTACGCTGAAATTTATCACGGTACCACTGTATGTTAAAAGATAGATAATGCTTTCACCAATGGGTCGTGCATATGCTAAGGAGTAAACATTATGATGATAAAATGGGTCATTTCCTATAGTCGCTGTTAAAATAAACCCTAAAGCAACAAAAAGACCTATGAGAAAACCAGCAATAATATCTTTTATAGACCTTAGTTGATCTCTTGATTTAAAACACCAGAAGAAAACGGGAATTGCAAAAAGCAATGAACATGTTAAAAAAAGGTAGTCTGTCTTTATGCTCAAAAAATAAGAGAGTATTTCAGGAATCCCCTGGCTATCTATTTTGTCCAATTTAATTTGATAAAACTCGATTACATAGACACGGAAAATACCGGTAATCCCACGTACCGTCATATAAGCAGTGAGACCAATAATAAGTGCTACGATAAGAGCTCTTAAATCTCCACCTCCTAACCTGACAATTGAACCATAAGCACAAGTTCCAACAAGAGACATGCCAAAACCAAAGAGCAGACCACCTATGATTGCTCCTAGAACACTCAAGTTTGATGATAAATAAAATGTACTACTGATGCGATCGCCATCTTCAAATAGGCGGTAAAATTGAAGGATAAGCATAGCAACAACGATTGCAAGAGCCCAAACTTTTAGTCTCTGCATACGTCCTGATAACACAGCATCCTCAATAGCACCAAATGTACAAAACCTTATCCCTCGAGCAACACTTCCAAGGCCAACTCCACAAACAAAACCTGCGAATGCAATAAAATAGCTTGTTGATATTTCCAAAAAAGCTCCCTCCTGCTATTTAAAATAGATTATAGGTCACCAGACATTTGGTTTGATCCCTTTTTTCTCAAATACTCTAAACTTTTCTTGAAGATATTTCTGGAAACTTTTCTTTTCAAAGTGACCCTCTTTTATAAATTCCAACATAGATAAAAAATGAAATGGTTTAAAATATCCAGGCATTCTAAAAACTTCCAAATCTAAACCAGTATTACTTTTTGTTGGTTTTTTTGTTTTTGAAAAAAATACCATAGTTGGAGTAAAGTTAACTCTCCAACGTCTAGCGATTTCACGTTCTTCTAATTCTTTACCATCAAAGTCTGTTACTTTTCTACTTCCCCACAAATCAAGTTGAAGTACATCAAAATTATTTTTCAGGTAAGATTTTATTTTTTCATTTGCAAAGTTTTTTTCATGAAGAGCACGGCAGTAAGGGCATCCTCTTTGCTCAAATATAATCGCAAGAAATTTATTATTTTCACGCGCAGATTGGAGATCTTCTTTCAATTCTAGAAATGACTCCAAAAACCAGTCTTGCGTATATAAACCACTATCACCTTTTTTGGTATCTTTAGCCTGTGCAGTATATGCCATAGGAGTTAATAAACACAATATTAATATAAATACTCGGTGAATAATTGTCTTCATATGAATTTGCCTAGCTTTCCAAATAAACCATTCGTAAGTTATTTATCTAAATGAGCATGTTAGAAAATAGTATAACTCATAATGTAGTAAAAAAATATTCAACTTTTTGCATATATAAGTTAAACTAGACAGAAATTGAATCTTTTTGAGGTAATCGCAGTGAAAAAAAATATCTTAGCAGTTATGACTTTATTCTTTCTTTCAATAGTCTCTATTCCAGTTGCAGCCGACTTTGATGTTAAAAAAGCAGCGAAAAGTTTTAAGAGAAAATGTGCCCAATGTCATGTTGTTGATAAAGAAAAGAATAAAATCGGCCCTTACCTTAAGAACGTGATAGGGCGTAAAGCTGCATCTGTTGAGAAATATCGTTACTCCCGTGCCATGAAGAAGAAGGGTACAGAAGGCCTGATTTGGAATGACGAAAACCTCGATAAATATCTTGAAAAACCAAAGAAATTCATCAAAGGCACTAAGATGGTATTTGCTGGCTTTAAAAAAGAAAAAGACAGGAAAAATATCATTGCTTATTTAAAAACTTTTTCAGAAGCAGTTGAAGAAAAAGTAGAGCTAACTGATAAGAAAGAAGAATCGAAAGAAACAACTTCAGAGAAAAAAGCTGAAACAAAATAAAAACCACTAACTTATTTAGGACATAAAATATGAAGAATTGGTTGGCTAAATCTCTATTCCTTACAATAGTGCTCATTACGACACATGCAATTTCGAGCCAATCAATTCCTGATCAATATCCTCAATCGCTGTTATATCAAAAACCTGTCGAATTCATTCCGAATGTTTGGTCCGCAATTGGAGCAACAGCACCACCCACATATGAAAACTCCGGGCACAATAATAACCTATCTTTCATTATAACAGGGCAGGGAGTGATTGTTATTAATGCTGGTGCGTCTGCAAAACTATCCGAGGCACTCCATCAAGAAATTAAAAAAATTACCAAACAGCCTGTTAAACTGGTTATTAATGAAAATGGACAGGGCCATGCTATGCTCGGAAATTCATATTGGGCAAAACTAAAGGTTCCTGTACTTGCACATGAAGATGCCGCAAAAGAGTTTAAAGAGAATGGTGCGGCTATCTTGGATCGTATGAAAAATTACAACAAAGACAAAGCTGGCAATACATCTCTTCAAGGACCCACTGAAACCTTTAAAGACAAAAAGGTAATTAAGATGGGGAGCTTTGTTATAGAAGTTTTATGGCTAGGACCTGCCCACTCCCCAGGAGATATCGTTGTTTGGCTTCCCAAACAAAAATTAGTTATTTCTGGAGATATGTCTTTTCATGAACGCCTTTTACCTATTTTCGATGAAACAGATACTGCTGGTTGGTTGGAAAGTTGGAAGAAATTTGAAGCTTTAGGCGCAGCCTATGTCATCCCTGGTCATGGACATCCCACGAATATGGCGCAGGTAAGAAAATATACAAGGGATTATCTGGTCCATTTAAGAGGAAAGATCAAAGAACATATCGATAAAGGAGGCGAATTAAAAGAGGCTTATTATGTCGATCAATCACCATATGCTCATCTGGATACATTTAATGAACTTGCAACAAGAAATGCAGGAAGAGTTTTTGAACAAATGGAATTTGAATAGGTATTAAATTGTTTTAAAAAAATCGTATCAAATCAGAGAGATTAATGAATGTAACTTACGAATAAATTAAATTCGGGTTACTTTTTACATATCACCTAATCGTATCTGCAGTATATTTATTAACCTTAACGAATAAGATAGATTTTTATGATATCGATATCGCATAGACTTAATTAACCAGATTAACCAGATTTTATGAGGTCGATATGAAGTTCATCAATGTAAAGTTGATAATTTGTTTTTTATTCTTTGCTGTTTCCGTATCAGCTTTAAATATGACATCTTCAGGTGCTGAAGAAGTTGCAACAAATAAAAAAATTAACGTAACATTTATAAACCCTGGCTCCCCACCAAATAAAAGCTCTACCGGTGGTTTCTGGGGTTCTGTAGCTAATTTTATGACGGCAGCCGCTGAAGATCTGAATATGAATTTAGAAGTAATTTATTCAGATAGAAACCACCTAAAAATGGTTGATAAACTTAAGGAAGTTGTTAACAGAGCAAGCCCTCCCGATTATGTTGTTGTGGTAAATGAAAAACTTGCTGCTGAAACTATGGTAAAAGAGGCAAATAAGGCTGGAGTAAAAATATTTGTTATGCTGAATACATTCAGTGATAAACAAAAACAAAATGTCGGCGCAGCAAGAGAAAAATTTAAAAATTGGATTGGTTCTCTCATACCAGATAATCATTATGCAGGTTATCAAATTGGTAAACATCTTATCAAAAAGTCTCTAAACGCAAATCTAAAAGCAGACGATGATAAATTACATATACTTGCAGTAGCAGGCGATCACGCGACTCCTGCATCTGTTGAAAGGATAAATGGTTTAAAAAAGGCTATTTCGGAGCACCCTGAAGCGTCTTTAACACATTTATTTTATGGAAAATGGAAAAAAGACCGTACAAAAGAAATAATTTCAAGAGCGATATCTCGTTCTCGTTTTGCAAAAACTTCAGCTATATGGGCAGCAAATGATCCAATGGCATTAGGTGCTTTAGAAGCAGTTGTAAATGCGAGTAAATCACCTGGTAAAGATATCATTATTGGTGGCTTAAATTGGGATAAGCCAGCTCTAAATAGTATTAAAAAAGGAGAGATGCAAATCTCAATGGGGGGACATTTCATGACCGGTGGCTGGTCACTTGTTCTTTTATATGATTATCACAATAAAAAAGACTTTGCCAGTAAAACAGCAGACCTAAAATATAAAATCTTTGATAGGATTGACAACAGTAATGTGGATACATTCCTTACGCAATTTAAGGATAGAAACTGGAGTAAAATTGATTTTAAAAAATTCTCAAAAGTTCATAACTCCGAAATCTTAGATTATGAATTTAACTTATCGAGCGTTTTAAATCAGTTCAAATAAATTCAAGCATATAAAGCCAAGTATGGCACCTTCCCGGGGAAGCGCCATACTTATTTCCAGGACGAAAAATTATTAAGCAAACATATCACTCGTAATCCCATTGTACCAGTCAATCGATTCTTCATATGTTTGTTTACGCAAGTCATTACCTTCATCAACTTTAGAAATGAATTTAGAAGTTGGCTCTATCTTCTCTGATCCGGCTTTATATGTAGCTCCAACCTTAACGCCATCATCAGTTGCAATTAAGCTCCAGCAAGTATTTGCGTATCGAGCAGGAAAGGCTTTCGACTTAATTAATGCGGCTCGAATTGCCATTGCTGCAGATTTTGCCTGGCTATTTGCTGAGAATGCAGATTTCGGCATTGCTGAAGCCACAGAAGCATCACCTATGACATGGATGTTTTCATCTATGGTTGACTGCATTGTCTCTGGCTTAATTGGGCACCAGCCCTTATCATTCGTAAGACCAGCTTTAGACGCAATGGTTCCGGCTTTTTGACCTGGGACACAACTAGCGGCATCAGCTTTAAATGTATCAAAGCTTGTTACGACTTCCATCTTTTCAGAACTTACTGACTTAATTCCACCGTGAACATCAGGACCAATCCACTCAACCATACCTGGATAATGTTTCTCCCATCCATCCTGAAAGAGACCTTGCTTTGAGAACTTCGGTTTTGGATCAAGCACAACAATTTTTGCTTTAGGGTTTTTTTGCTTAAAAATATGCGCAATCATTGAGATACGCTCATAAGGACCTGGGGGGCATCGATAAGGATTAGGAGGGGGAACAAAAACAAAAGTCCCTCCTGGTTTCATGTTTTCAACTTGGTTTTTCAACAGAGCCACTTCAGTCCCAGATTTCCATGCGTGAGGCATTTTTTCTGATGCCTCTACTGAATAACCAGGAACTGAATCATATTTAATGTCAATACCAGGAGATATGACAAGGCGGTCATAAGGTACTTTACCTCCTGATGCAAGGACAACTGCTTTCTTATCTCTGTCTATATTATCAGCCCAGTCATGGACAACATTTATACCATACTTTGTTGCGAGTTGAGTGTAAGTATGACCAATTGATTCATAGTCTCTGAAACCACCTAAATATAAGTTCGAAAAGAAGCAGGTATAGTATTTACGACTTGGTTCAATTAAAGTTACATCTATTGCACCTTTGGAGTCTTTGGCAATATACTTCGCAGCTGTTGCACCACCAGCGCCACCTCCAATTACAACGACTCTGGGTTTTTTATTTGCTAAGACATTTGGTGCAAGACTTACTGATGCTAGTGTTAATGCACCTGTCCCTATCATTATATTAAATTTTCTGCGATCTATACTCATACAAAATTCCTCCGTTAGTGATTTGTAATAAGATATTATTCGTCCTTCGTTTTTAGTGTTGAAAAATAAAAGGCAAGCGCTTTAACATCTTCATCTGTTAAGGGTGCTGATATTGTTTGCATTACATTATTCTCACGTTCTTTTTTCCTATAGGCATCCATAACCCTGATAAAGATTTGAGGGTCCCAACCTACGATAGGAGGAATATTGTGATTTTTTGTAGAAGGCTGATGACAGGTTACGCATTGTTCGGATAGATATTTGCCATATTCAATAAGTTCATCATTATTAGCAGTTGCCGATGGAACTCCTATTCCAATGAATATAAACAAAGATGTAAGGAAACGTATTGCAATAGAAAAAAGTTCAGGGGAAGTGCCCATAGACCCAAGTGAGTTGTCCCCTGAACCAATTATCGTATTTGACATTATTTGGGGCAATGTCATACGAAACACTCTTTTCTAAATACTGTTATCATTTATATCTTATTTTTTATCCTCTGGTGTAACATCAAGAATGCGGGCGCGCATAATAACTTTGGCTTCTTTCTTACAATCTTTCATACAAGCTTTTTTATCTTTGAGCAACATAGTGTCTGGCCTGGCATCTTTAATGAAATTCTTTTCATTTGGCATGCGAATTGATGTAAAATTATCTTTTGAAAGAACAAAATCCTCATCAACGATATCGTTAAGGTTCAGTATATATGCTGTGATCGCATAGACTTCATCATGAGTTAAAGATTGAGCATCTCCAAACGGCATCGCACGATAAATGTAATCATAAACAGTGGAAAGATATGGCCAATAAGACCCTATTGTTTTAATTGGATCATCAGATTTTAAGCTATCCTGTCCTCCAGCAAGAACAGGCCAACGATCAATGCCTTCACCAAATTCACCATGGCAGGACGCACATTTCTCACCGTAAATTGTTTCCCCATCCGAAACTGAACCTTTTCCTTCTGGTAAACCTTGACCATCAGGTCTGACATCAATGTCCCAGGCCTTAATTTCTTGTGATGTTGCAACACGCCCCAAACCCAATTTACCGGCCAATGCTGAATTAAGTGTCAAGCAAGATAAGCTGGTGATTAGAAAAAACTTAAGAAACTTCAACATTCTCAACCTCACCGTTTTCTTTGATATGCCAAGTTTGAATACCATTGTTATGGTAGATGGAGTTTTCTCCACGAACAGCTCTCAGTTCCTTCTTTGTTGGTTGAATATAACCGGTTTCATCAATTGCTCTGGATTGAAGCAACAAGGGTTTCCCATCCCAATCAAATTCATAATAAAAACGATGAACTGCTTTAGAGATACTTAAGCCATCAATACGGGCAGCCTCTCCAGTCTTTACCACCATTGAGACTTACATCTACACGGTCAATTTTTCCATTTCCTGACCATGCAAGACCACTGAGAACTGTGTGACCTTTTTTGTGAAGAAGAGGGGCTTGTGGACTTGGATTTGTAATAACTGATTTACAATCCATAACCCATGTAAACCTACGAGATTTTCCGTTCTCCATAAGGTCTGTATATTTGGAAGTTTCTTCTCTAGCATGCCATGGCATATCTCCCACCTCAATGCGGCGAAGCCATTTTACCCACATGTTTCCTTCCCAGCCAGGAACAACCAAACGAACTGGATACCCTTGTTCTGGCCTCAGAGCCTCTCCGTTCATTTTGAAAGCAATAAGACAATCATCTAATGCCTTCTCCATGGGGATTGATCGGTTCATACCAGCAGCATCTCCACCCTCAGGCATGATCCACTTCGCGTTTGTTTTTATGCCTGCTTCTTCCAGAATATATTTGAGTGGCACGCCGGTATACATCACACAATGCACCATTCCATGTGTAAATTGACATCCATTAAGTTGAGCGCCACGCCACTCCATCCCCCCGTTGGCAGCACATTCCAAAAAGTATAATTTATTAATTCTTGGAAAACGCATAATGTCTTGCAGAGTGAAGATTAAAGGCTTATCGACAAGACCGTTAATCATCAATCTGTAGTCAGTGGGATTTACATTAGCAACTCCACTATGATGGCGTTCAAAACACAATCCATTTGGTGTGATAATTCCGTCTAATTCGTGTAAAGGTGTAAAGTTTACTGAACTCTCTGTAGAAGCTGTCAACCATTCAACATTTCTTCTAACAACATCCTTCTCAAACTCAGAGGGCATACCGTAAGGTGTTGCATCTACCCCATCCCCTAAAGAACGCGACCAATCAGCAATATTAGGTGGAAGGTTTTCTTTATTACCACTTGCGAAAGCAGAATTTGATGTCAGAGCAATTCCTCCACCAAGGAAGGCTGCACTTTTTAAAAAATTCCGTCTTGACTGCTCGCTTTTCTTTTTGCGATCTGTCATAAAACACTCCTAAAATATATACATATTCATATAATTGAATATATATGGTTATAAAGGTCTATGCAACTTTAGACCACTACGAGCCAACAACCTTGATTGAATTATTTGGCTTCAATTTTAATACCTTATTTTTCTTCAAATAAGATTCAATAACTTCCCATATTGGTGGACCTTTAGTGTCTTCATTAATGCTGGCCCACCCGGAAACAACATATTCACGTTCTGCATCTAAAAGTTTGCCACTCTTCAACAACGTCATATTTGTAATTCGATTACCAATTTTACCTGTCGGGTTAATTTGATAGCCCATACCACCAACCCGGACCATATCACCACCTTGCTGGTAGTATGGGTCAGGATTAAAAAGATTATCCGCAACATCTTCCAATATATCTTTGATCATCTTACCAGACATTTTAACCCGATAAGCATTCGGATAAGTCATACCAGTCGCATTAAACAAATCTTCTAATGTAATATCTTGACCTGGAATAAGCGAAGTTCCCCAACGGAAACCTGGGGAAAGTGAAATTTCAGCATCTCGCTCTTCTAATAGGGCTTCACAAATAAGATCATCAAATGTGCCATTAAAATTTCCACGACGGTATAAAAGTGATTCTGTTTTACCAAGAACACGAGAGAGGTCTCTCTCATATGGTGCTCGCACTTTGTTTACGAGTTTCTTGGTTTCGTTATCTTTTGAAATGACATCGGAGAAAATAGGGATAAGACGATAATTAAAATCTTTAATTTCCCCATTTTGTACGTCTAAGTCTATGCGTGATAAAAATTTTCCATTCGAACCAGAAGCAATTAATAAGGTTTTTCCTATTTTCAATGGTTCAGGTATCGCATCGTGTGTATGACCAGTTAGAACAACATCAATGCCTTTGACGCGGCTTACAAGTTTGCGATCAACATCAAAGCCATTGTGAGAGAGTAAAACAACGAGCTGTGCACCTTTTGCTCTAGCTGCATCAACATTTGCCTGAACAACTTGTTCTCTAATACCAAAGGACCAATTTGGTATCATCCATCTTGGGTTAGCAATAGGGGTATATGGAAAAGCTTGACCTATCACTGCTACTTTAATTCCGCCTCGATCAAAATAGGCTGTGGAGTCAAAAGCTGGCTCATCCCATTCAGAGTCATAGATATTACCACCTAAAAATGGGAAAGGTAAATTATCAATAACCTCTTTGACCTTTTCGGCACCATATGTGAATTCCCAATGTCCAGTCATTGCATCAGGTTTAAGAGAATTCATAACCTCTATCATGTCCTGGCCTTTGGTTTTATAAGATGTATAGCTGCCTTGCCAGGTATCACCACCATCCAAAAATAACATATTACTTGAACGTTCTGACCTAATGTTTTTTAGAACAGTTGCAATGCGATCTATACCACCCATCTTTCCATATGTTTTTGCCAGAGAAACAAAATTTTCAAAACTCAAAGCATAAGCCTCAGGGCTACCAGCCTTTATGTTATATTGTTTGAGAAAGTCTTGACCTGTTATATGAGGAGGTTTCCCTGATACAGATCCAACCCCTAAATTAATTGAGGGTTCTCTAAAATAAACAGGCTTCAACTGAGCATGGATATCCGTTAAATGCACAAGAGTGATATTACCCAGTGACTTAAAATCTAACAAATCATTCTGGGTAAGTTTCTGTGCTGCAAAGGCTTTTGACCAATCACCGATGCTAGAACTTGTTGATAGAGCTCCAACAGCTAAGGCTGCCTGTATAAATTCTCTACGAGAAACCATAAATTCAGGTCCTATAAAAAATATTGATTTCTTTAATTAAAAACCAGCCTATCTCGGTTTAAGCTGGTTTATTGATTTTTATTGTCTAACTGCCGGTGTTTCGACTGACAGGCCATTGCCACGCCAGGCAAGATATAGTTCCAGAGCTAAAAACTCATCACCACCAACCTTGTAAGGCTTCGCACGAACTTGGTCCATGCAACCTTTAAATCGTCTATGGAGGGAACCAATTTTTTGCCATTTTAAACGATAGGTAGGAAAGCCATTTGATTGTCCCTGACTTAGCCTATCGGCACGAATATTCTTACCGTAGTAATCTTGATGGCAATTGGCACAAGCCATATCTAATTGGCCAACGCGTGTCGAATAGAGCTTTTTGCCCTTATCAAACCAAGGTTTTATGTCACCATCAATTTTGACATTAACTGGCATACCACGCGATTGATGGCGAATGTAAGTTGTCATGCTTAGAAGTTGTGCCGACTCCCATTTCCAAGGTTTTGCTTTTAAATTTTCAGTTCTGCAGCGATTGATTTGTTGTTCCAAATTAATAGGTTTTTTTAGTTTAGCATCCCATTTCGGCATAGATGCTCCAACACCTTTCATCGTCTCTGAAGCTTTGTTATGACATGAGGCGCAAGATTTACCTGCCTCACCATCAACTTTACTCCATAACTCTTCACCTTGTTCAACCCAAATAAAACCAGGGTTCTGAAAATCATCTTTCTGGAGTTCTTGGGTTGATTTTTTGCGAAACTCCCAACCAGACACAATTTCTTCTAAAGGATGCTCTTTAGGTGCAGACACGCGTGTTTTTATTGTTTGCCCCTCTATCTCTAGTTTATTTTTAGATTGAGAATAAGCTTGTGTAGATGCAATAAAAATAAATGTTGCAACTAGTCCGGCCATAATTTGATTAATGTAAATCATAAACTGTTTCCTCCGTTTTAATTTTAGCCAGACCTCACGAGACTTCGATTGTCTTCTTAGCAGAATATGTGGATCCATCATCGTCAATCCACGTAAATTCTATATCTCCACTTTTATCGACCTTGATATTAAATTTAATGTAAGGGTTCGCTGAAACCCCAGGCTGAATATCAACTGAGAAAACTTCTTCCCCGTTATATTTTGCCATAAATTTATTTATAATTTTGCGAGGTATTTTCTCACCAGTTTTCTTATCTTTCCTTTGGCCAGATTCCATTTTGTGAGATATTAAAGTTTTAATTTCTATAACATCACCTTTGGCAGCCTTTTTAGGAACTTTAACTCTTGGTTTAACTTTTGCCATTTAAAAAACTCCTTATAAATCAACCGCCACAACCGCCGATAGTCACTTTAACCTGGCGTTTTGTTGTTACGAAACTTCCATCAGATAACTCTGCAACAGCGATAATATTTTGTGTTTTTGCCAAACGAATACGGGTTGAGGCTTCAGCCACACCTGACTTTTGTGAGAAGTTAAAAGTTGCTAAACCTGCTCTAGGGTTACCATCTGCTACAACGATAATACGCTTCACATAGTCATCTTTTGACATTGGGCTTTCAACTGAAATACTTAGAGGAACTGTGTTGCCATTTTCCGCTATTTCAGGAAGGTCTAGTGTTATTTTACCCTCTGTTGGGGTTTTGCCTTTTGTAAATTCATTAATCATTTCATTTGCGTTATTTGCACTCGCTATGGCAGGCTGAAGTCCTAAAGCATAAGCTCCAAAGGCACCAGCTCCAAGCGCTAACGTTTGTCGTCTTGTAAATCTGACCATTCGTTTCACCTTACTCCTTAAGTGTTTTTAAATAAGCAATTAGATCTTCGACTTGCTGTGCACTTATGATTGTTTTGTTTTGAAATTCTTTGCGAGTTCTTTGATCATTTATCACTTTATAAAAAGCTGGCATAATCGTCTGTTCGCCAAAAACCAATTTTGAATTGATTATAATTGCACGAAGTTGTGCTTCAGAATACCGCTCTGCAACCCCATTCATTTCTGGGCCTATTTCGCCATGGAATGGTTTATCAGAAAGATCCTTATTGGCATGACAAGCAAGGCAATTTCCAAGTTTCCTGTTATAGTATAACTTTTTGCCAGCTTCGGCGTTGCCTGCTACTCCTGTAAGAGAATTTTTCAGTTCACCATCAACAATTTTCACAGCATCAGGCGTTATGGTCTTAGCCAAAACATTTGTATTAAGTGATATGACGCATATCACTACTGTTAAGGCTGTCGCAGTTACACGACAAAGATAAGTCATCCATATCCTCCTTCGGCATTATTATATTTCTGCGAACTACTGTCGCACATCAAAGTATATTCAAAATTATTAATGCATCAATAAATATATATGATTATTTGAATGTTTTAGGACCAAAGTATTAGAGCAACTTATGGAAAAACTCGAAAAGCTGAGATAGTGGCAGTTATTAAATTACATTTCTTTGATTTGCCAATACATTCAAGATTCTATATATTCAAGATAAGAAATGTAATGATTGGGGTATGAAATGAGATCAAATTTTCTATTTATGATTTCGTTAACTCTGTTAATTTTAATTTTCCCAAAAGGCTCATTCGCACAGTCTTCAGAACTTATTATGTTTGATTCACGCCTCTGCGAGTGGTGTGAAGTTTGGGATAAAGAAATCGGGATTGTTTATTCAAAAACGCCTGAAGGGAAAAGAGCGCCACTTAAACGCATTAACATTCATGCAAAGCGCCCTTTATACTTGAAAAAGATAAAACCTGTAATTTTTACTCCAACTTTTGTTCTTATCAACAATGGTTCAGAAGTAGGTAGAATTGTTGGGTATCCAGGTGAAGACTTTTTTTGGGGTCTTCTTGAAAACTTATTAGAAAAAGTTCCTGAACAAAAAACATTGAAAAGAAAAAAACTCAAAATAAATGATCTCGGAAAAATATTATGAGTGTACTTAAACAAGATATGGCCAATATGGAAGATATGGTCACCCATGCGCGCAATGCCAGTGATCTGTTAAAAGCATTGGCCCATGAAAACCGCTTGATGATCTTATGTTTGCTCGTTGACGGTGAAAAGTCTGTAACAGAAATACAAGAAACTATGGATATGCGCCAGCCAAGTGTTTCACAGCAATTGGTTCGATTAAAATATGATGGCATTGTGAAAGCGCGCCGTGATGGCAGAACAATCTATTATTCAATAGGTAGTGAAGAAGCCAAAAGGGTTGTTGAACTTCTCTATGATATGTACTGTTTGAAATGAGGGCAATTTATCAAGTAACTATATAGAATGTAGTTATTTGATAGAAAATACGATCTATTACAAATGTTACTCAAAAGAATACAAGTTTTTTTAATCTATGGTTCTTGTAAAAGATTATACTGATTTTTCAGTATATTAATCTTGCAGCAAAAATACCTGGCTGGAAAAGATTTGGTGCAGCAGATAACTATCTTAATAAATTTCTAAATCAACCTAAGACAAATCAAGGAAAAAAAGTATCATTTAAAAGCTTTCAGGAGTTTATCCGCGAAGTCAGAGGAAATATCGATACCTCTAGTTTGTCGTCGGAGCAAGAAGAAAAACTCTATCAAAGTTTCTTAAAATGGGTGCAGAATGCGAAAAAGAAACTCTAGAATTCGATAGATTATTATCGAATTTATGAATTAACTTTTGATTAACCCGAAACATATAGATCCTGATGGTATCGATAATACATTGGTTTCAGGATTTATAGAGGGATATAATCAATGATAAAAATGCAAACACTTACTATGGGGCTAACTGCGGCTCTGTTTTACACTGTATCTGCTAATGCAGGGGGAAGCATTGGCGGAGATTGCTGTACAGATTTAGAAGAGAGAGTTGCTGAAATAGAGGCAACAGCAGTACGTAAAGGAAATCGTAAGGTCTCTCTAAAAATTTCGGGGCATGTTAATAAAATTCTTATTTGGGATCCTCGTAATGAAAAACATGCAAGTTCAACTGTTGGGGAATTCAAGCGGGATGCCGACATCTGGGATAGCGTACTCTCACAATCAAGATTTCGTCTAACTGGCTCTGCAAAAGTAACAGCAGATTTTAGTGCAGGATTTATCTCTGAATTTGGTATTCGCGATAGAGGCACTCAGACATTCAATGAGTGTCGTCAATGTAACCTTTGGTTAAAATCAGAAACATTTGGTTTAGTATCACTTGGGAGAGGTTCAACAGCTTCTGACGGTTCGACAGAAGGTGACTTATCTGGAACAAATTTCTTGGGTGGTGGTACACTGAGTTATTTGCACCTCAGTCCGGCACACCAAAATAACGAAGTTGGTTTTGGTACAATTTGGAGTGGTTTTTCCAACCTTGATGGGTTAAGTCGTAGAAATAGAGCACTATACAAAACGCCGGTCGTCGGTGGTATCCAATTCTCAGTTTCTTACAGCTATAGTAATGCCGCAGATGGTGGAGACGCTGTAGATGGCGGGCTGCGATACAATATTGCAAATGAAACATACCAATTCCATGCACGTGCTGGTATTTGGCATGAGAATAACTCTAATACAACATCTTTTGGGGGCTCAGCATCGTTTCTACACAAACCTACAGGATTAAACATCACTGTTGCGTCAGCTGATAATGACACAGGTTTTGATTATTATTTTGTTCAAGGCGGCATTCGTAAAAACATATTCCCAGCAGGTCAAACAAACTTTTCACTTGGTTACTATGAGTCAACTACAGCAGATCGGATTACCGGTACTATGGTTCAAGAAATTGATGCTGCAGCTATGAAACTTTATGCGTCATTCACACACGGTGAAGATGTAAATGGAGAAGATAATGTCTTCTTACTTGGTGGCGTGATTTCGTTCTGATTAAAAACAATAAATTTTCTGAAGTAAAGATTGAAAGCTCCCCAATCATACTTTTCGGAAAGTGCAAAACCGCTAGGTCCTAGCGGTTTTGCAATGTCGAAATCACTAAACCAAGTTAATTATTTAATTCAGGGGCATATAAAAATGATTTTAACGGGAAAACATATATTTTACATATATAAGGGGTAGGTTCAAAAAAGAGAGAACCAATTTCTAATTAATTAATTAATTAATTATAAAAACCCACTGATAAAAATATCCCAAATTATGCTTCTAGGTATTGTAATTTATCCTTTTTGTTTAACCAATCATCAGCATTTTCTAGTGGGTCTTTCTGTTCTGTAATATTTGGCCAGATTTGAGAATATTTGCGATTAAGCTCGACCCATTTATCTGAACCTTCTTCTGTATCTGCAATAATCGCTTCTGCCGGACACTCTGGTTCACAAACTCCGCAATCAATGCACTCATCAGGGTGAATAACAAGCATTGTTTCGCCTTCATAGAAACAATCGACCGGACAGACTTCAACACAGTCAGTATATTTACACCGAATGCAGTCTTCAGTAACAGCAAAAGTCATTATTTTATCTCAACTTATAATATTTTTGGCTATTTATCCCATAAACCATACGTCCTGATGTTTTTTGAAACTGTCAACTAATTGCTATTCTAACATGCTTTTGGTGCGCATTATGTGAGAAGGTTACACATTGAGAGATGAAGAATGTTCCCATCTAACATACGTCTTACTACTGATCGCCGTGATTTGATTATTGATTGGGATAATCAGGAAAGCCAGAGATTTCCTGCATGTATTCTAAGAGAGAAATCCCAATCTTCCCAAAGCAAACGCAATCGAATGTTAGGTCTTCATGGCCCATTTTCAAATGATATTTCAATAGAAGATATTCACCTGATCGGCAATTACGCAATAAATTTAGAATTTTCAGATGGTTATAACAAAGGGATTTTTCCCTGGGAATTTCTGCACGATCTAGGTGAGGCGCACAGCAATCAGAGCTCTCATCAAAAAATTTACACAGACAAATGGAGATTTAAGCATGGCAATTGATGATATACAGGATGGAGTTTCTGAAATTGATTGCGATGTATTGGTGATTGGTGGGGGAACTGCCGGACCAATGGCAGCGCTAAAAGCTAAGAAAAAGAATCCAAATGCCAAAGTCGTACTCATGGAAAAAGCAAACGTAAAACGTTCCGGTGCGATCTCCATGGGGATGGATGGATTAAATAATGCCGTTATCCCAGGACATGCAACACCTGAGCAATACACAAAAGAAATAACAATTGCGAACGATGGTATTTGTGATCAAAAGGCCGTTTATAAATATGCTGAGAATTGTTACTCAATAATTCAGGAGTTAGATAGCTTTGGTATTCGTTTCTTAAAGGATGAGAATGGCGAATTTGATGTAAAGAAAGTTCACCATATCGGAACTTATGTTTTGCCAATGCCGAATGGGGATACGGTTAAGAAGGCTCTCTATCGCCAAATGCGTCGGGCCAGGTTGTTAATGACTAACCGGTATATGGCAACGCGGCTTCTTACAAGCCATGAAGGTCGTATTGCTGGGGCAATTGCTGTGAATACTAGGACAGCTGAGTTTCTTGTGGTCAAAGCGAAATCGGTGATCTTATGTATGGGCGCGGCTGGGCGTCTTGGATTGCCGGCATCTGGATATCTTTATGGAACCTATGAAAATGCCGCAAACTCGGGCGATGGTTATGCGATGGCCTATCATGCTGGCGCAGCATTGGCGAACCTAGAGTGCTTTCAGATTAATCCACTGATTAAAGATTATAATGGTCCGGCTTGTGCTTATGTTGCCGGTCCTTTTGGTGGGTATACCGCAAATGGAGAAGGCTCAAGGTTTATAGAATGTGATTATTGGTCAGGCCAGATGATGCAGGAATTCTATAATGAATTACAGTCAGGTAAAGGGCCCGTATTCTTGAAACTAAATCATTTGCACGAAGAGACAGTCGAGGAAATTGAAACAACACTTCATACGGTTGAGCGCCCAACACGTGGGCGTTTCCATGAAGGGCGTGGCAACGAGTTATAAAAAAGAAATGATTGAGATGCATATCTCAGAAATTGGTTTTTGTTCCGGTCATAGTGCATCTGGTGTCTTTGTTGACGATTTTGCAAGAACAACGGTTCCTGGTCTTTATGCTGCAGGCGATATGGCAAGTGTTCCTCATAATTATATGTTAGGCGCTTTTACCAATGGTGCCGTTGCAGGAGAAGATGCTGCAGACTTTGCATCTGAACATGATTTTGCATCATTATGATGAAGAGCAGGTCATTATGGAAAAAGAGCGTGTTCTTGCTCCGACTAAACGAGATGATGGCATTCCACCAAATCAGATTGAATATAAAACACGCCGGATTGTGAATGACTATTTGCAGCCTCCAAAGGTTACGCGTAAGTTTGAATTAGGTCAGCAGAGATTTGCTGAAACGCGCGAAGATATGGAAAATTCAATGATGGCACGGGACTCTCATGAACTTATGCGGGCTCTTGAAGCTATGTCTATTATGGATTGTGCTGATATGGCGGCTCATTCTTCGCTTTACAGAACTGAAAGCCGTTGGGGGCTTTATCATAACCGCACTGATTATCCTGAAAAAGATAACGAGAATTGGTTCTGTCATACGCTTTTAAGCAAAAAAGATGGCAAGATGTTCAGTGAAAAACGCGATGTAGAGCCATATATTGTTCCGATTGCGGATGATGAAAAAGATCTTTATGACAAGCAGCGCATTCAGGCGAGCGCATAAGCCCATTCATAACATGTTTTTATATTTGAAAGGAAAATCGGATGCCTTTAGCGAATACAGCTACTACAGTTCCAGTTATTGTTGATGATAAAAAATGTATTGCCGATAAGGGGTGTACTGTCTGTGTTGATGTCTGCCCACTTGATGTGCTGAGAATTAGCGAAGAAACTGGTAAAGCCTACATGAAATACGACGAATGTTGGTATTGTATGCCTTGTGAAGCTGATTGCCCTACTGATGCTGTTACTGTTAATATTCCTTATCTTCTAAAATAGGCTATTTAGATGTCCGAGCTATTTGAAACATATTCTGAACTGGATGAAATTGTTGAACGTTTAGAGGATGATGATGCGGGTGTACGCAGAGTTGCTGTGATGGACCTTGGAGATTATGCTGACCCTGAAGCTATTCCTTATCTTAACAAAGCTTTAGATGATGATGATGCGGGGGTTCGTGAACAGGCAGCGCTTGCTTTAACAGATTATGATGGAGCGGAAGCAGCTGAAGCTTTGTCAAAAGCAATTGTTGATTCATCTGAGAATGTTGCAAAAGCCGCTGCAATCAGTCTTTCTGAATTGAAAGACCCTGAAGCGGCCGATCCGCTTTACACTCTTGTAGCACATGAAAACGCTTTTGTAAGAAAATCAATTCTTATTGGTTTAAAAGAATTAAAACGTAAAGATTCATTACAACCAGCACTTGGCGCTTTAAAAGATGAAAATCCAGAAGTGAGATCAGAAGCTGTGAGTGTTCTTGGTTTCCTTCAAATGGAAGAAACAATTCCAGCCTTAAATGAAGCAACAAAAGACTCTCATCCATCGGTGCGCAGAACAGCTATTGCAGCGCTTGCCTTTACAAATGCGCTGGGAGTTGCAGAAACAATTGCCAATGCGTTGAGTGATGACGAGTGGATGGTCCGTGAAATTGCAGCAGAAACACTTGCTAAAAATGGTGGTGCTGAAAATGCGGATAAGCTGATCAGAGCCTTGAGTGATGAGTATTGGCAGGTCCGACTTAAGGCGACGAGAAGTTTAGGAAAACTTAAAATAACTCAAGCTGCACATAATATTATTCCTGGCCTGGAACATGAACAACCAAACCTTAGAAAAGAAGCAGCAGCAGCACTTGGAGAATTGGAAAATCCTGATGCGATACCTTTTCTTGAAAAACTATATGATGATCAAGACCCGGATGTTCGCAAAAATGTCCGCTGGGCTTTATCAAAATTGAAAGATCTGTCTTGAGTTTTAAATTGAACGGAGTGAGAAATATCGAAACACCCAAAATATCTCAAGATCCAGGAATGGCTTGTCAAGCGCATTTCGTCAGGTGAACTTGCCCAAGGGGCAAAGCTACCGAGTGAACATGAACTGATGGACCGTTTTGAGGTTAGCCGTGTGACAGCCCGCCAAGCGATAAATCATTTACAAGGCTTAGGACTGGTTGATAGCAGGCAAGGCAAAGGGCATTTCGTTAAAAAAATTCAGGCCATTAATCATCTCGAGCGGCTGCAAAGTTTTGGAGAGATGATGAACCCATTAGGTGTTGAAACACATTCTGATGTCATAGAACTTCTAGAAATTCCAGCAAGTAACGATGTTGCAAAAGCCTTAAAACTTCGAAAGAGGGTGAGACCGTCACGCGTATTGCACGGCGAAGAATAGCTGGCAATACAACAATCTCCCTGGATATCAGTTATTTCCCATTAGACCTTGGCCGCAAAATCCAAATTCATGATCTAGCGAAGACATGATATTTTTCTGCTGCTTGGAAAATTATATTGGCGATGGCGCTGGGCTACGCAGACCTTCAAATTGACGTTGTGACGGTCGATAAGAAATTTACTGATCTTTTAAATATTGGACATAACCAGCCGGTCAATCGTATCCGCCGTCTGACCCATGATATTAATGGGGTGCCGATAGATTTTGAATATATCTACAGCCCGCTTGATATGATGCGGTTTAGTGTGCGTGTGGCGCGGTGGTGAAGAGGGGATTATGGGAAGTATTTATTTAAGATAAGTGGGGATATGTGAATCCAAAGTGAAAATATGAATGATAAGCTGAATAAGTCGAGATTTAAACGAGTGCTTATGACCCTGATCTGCCATTTGGAATGTTATGTTTGTAACCTCACCAGAGTATGATCTTCATCATCTAACTCTTGATTGATAATTTTAGAAATTATTTCCCAATCACCTCCTGCTAGCCCTGCACCTATAAGAGGATAGCCAATAATACTTCCTGAGAAGTCTTGCTTTATTCGTTTCATAACAGACTGAATTGCATTGTAATCTACTAAAGTCCCATTTCCACGCCAATGAAACTGTGTATAGGCATTTACTATGATTAGCTTATTATTATTTTTCACTTGAACAGAGGAGTAGGTGCCTAGTTTGTCTCGGGAGCCTTTTTCTGTCTGACAATCAGCTTCATAGGCTTCTGGAAATGCCTTTTTAATTGCTAAGGCTATACCTTTCCCCATTTTGCACTGGCAGTTGCAACCATGTATAATGACGTTAAATTCACCATCAATAGCCATTTGAATAATATTGCCATTAACTTCTTTCATTTTGACTTCCGCAATTTTTATACCCAAATTTCTGATGTAGGGGATAGAAAGACAGCACGACGCAAATCATCCTTTTCAGTAAAGATACGTTGCTGCTTATTACCCTCTAGAATTGGACGGTTTTCAGGGCCTTCCTCTACAGCGATCTCCATTTTATTACAGAGAACAATTCTAAGAGATGTTCGTTCAATTTCAATCGATGCTATTTTCTGACCAATAATTATTTTAGACAAGCTGTCAATCCCATCAACACTCCATGGAGTAGGTCTTTGATTTTTTTCATAGAAAGTATCCTCGATAAGTCGATTGTTGACAACTATCCATTCACAAGCTCCCCAAATTGCTATCACTAACCATTGTTCAGAAAGGCAGAGACCAAAGAATCCGGGGCCACCCATCCCATAAGTACCTAAATGGGTTTCTAACTTTGTTATATTCCTGTTGACTACGCTATCTATGGATAGTTTTTCAGGAATAAATGGTATTAATTCTCCAGTAGGCCCAAAGCTATCTTGATCCTTAATAGTTATAGGATGCGCAGGATCTGGTATTTCATACTCGTAGATAATCATAGCTCTAATTTCCCTTAATTCTTATTATTATTTATTCTCTGTTAGACTACAATTACACAAGATATAAAAATACATATAGAATTCTAGTTTAGGCAGGTATTAGCACATCGCGCCGGTTTCGATAATCATATCATACACCTGCTTTTAGGAGCATAGCTGTCTATAATGGCAATTGTTAGGAAAGTCAGAGCTATCAGAGGTGATCCAAGATGGACTTCAATGTAGTTGGCCCGAACTCTAATGGGTTGATTGGTCAAGACGTCCACAGTTCAATATGCTGCCAAGGTTCTGGCACAGATAGCTTTCCCTCATAAGGGGCTTCTGCATCACATAATTGGGTGGACTGCCATGCTCCATGCCATTCTTGTGGTAATGGATATGGAGTTATGACTTTGTCTTCCGATTTAAATCCAAAGCGACTGTAATAATCAGGATCGCCGAGCACAAATACATAACCTATTTTAGCCTTTTCCAGATGCGTAAAACCCGCCTGAACCAACGCACTACCGATACCCTGTTTATGCAGAGTTGGCGTGACTGCGAGTGGAGCTAAAAGTGCGACCTTACCTTTACCCTCCTCAACATGGCAAAACGTAAAACTGATATGCCCTACGATTACGTTTTCATGTATCCCCACGAGCGATATTACGTTCTGCTCAAAATTCAAAAGTTCCCTCACAAGCGGTATTAAGTCCTCGTCTGGAAATGCATCTATATACAGTTTTTCGATACCGGTCGCGTCAACGGGCTGGCTTTCACGAATTTCAAGTTTGACTATCATAGTACTTTATGTGTTTGTGGTGCGATAATTGTCTCTTATTTGCACGAAACTTCCAGCCAATTCAACATATATGTTAGTCCGTCATTGAAGCGATTTCAAACATTCTAATAGGTGCAATACCTCTGCAACTGTCCATTTATGGGTATACTTTAAATGAGTGCCTCCCCAATATCACTTCCCTCTAGCCTTCCCTTCTATAGTAAATGTCACTCTAATGATGAAACCCAAACAGCTTGTATTAATTCTCCCCCACTCAACTGATAAAATATAAGCAGTGGCGAATTGTAGCAGCCTGTAAAATTGGCACTGCATTTTTCATAATTGAATTATGGTTCTTCATCTTTTCTAGATTCCTTTTAAAAATCAGAACCTTGCCGTCTTGTGAAATTTTATTCCTGAATTTGGCACATCAATTGCGCCTATAGTAACTGCAAAAATATACAAGCCAACCAAATAGACAGGAGTTTTTGTCAGATGCAGTTGCTTAAAAAACTCGCAATGGGTATGGGGTCTCTTTTCCTTGCCTTTTCTTCAACCTCTTCATTAGCAGAGACAATTAAAATTGGTATCGGTCACCAAAGCATGTGCACGGATACTTACACAGCAGGTATTGTTGTAAAAGAATTGAAGCTTTTAGAAAAATATCTGCCAAAGACTGGCAAATATAAAGATGCCAAATATGAAATCAAATGGAGTGACTACAGCTCAGGTGGTCCAATCACTAACCAGATGCTTGCCAACAAGCTGAACTTTGGTGTGATGGGTGACTATCCATTGATCGTGAATGGTGCAAAATTCCAAGCAACCAAATCACTTCGCACGCTTTATGTTGCGGGGACAGGATATAACCTTAAAGGATCAGGTAACGCGATTGTTGTTCCTGTGAAATCTGACGCTCAAAATATTAATGACCTTAAAGGTAAGGCAATCTCAACGCCTGTTGGCAGTGCTGCCTGGGGGATGTTGCTGAAAGCAATGCAGGACGCGAAAATCTCTCGCAAAGAATGGACCTTGAAAAACCAGAGCCCAGCAGTAGGTGCTGCCAACATTGCGGCAGGTAAAATCGATGCACACTCTGATTTCTGCCCATGGTCTGAGATTATGGAATTCCGTGGCACTGGCCGTAAAGTCTATGACGGTAGTGAGACAGGCGTTCCATATCTTCATGGTGTCGTTGTTCGTGAAGACTTTGCAAAAAAATATCCTGAAGTTGTTGTTGCTTTCTTGAAAGCAGTTTATGAAGCAGGTGAGTGGATTAGAGAAGATCCATCTCGTGCAACAGATCTGATGGAAAAATGGACTGGCGTGGAGAAAGAAGTACTTTACCTTTATTTCTCAAAAGGTGGTCACTTGACATTAGAGCCTAGTATTAAGCAGAAATGGGTTGACGCTCTGAAGTTTAACCATGGTGTTCTAACAAAAGAAAAAGCCATCCCACCACTGGATTTTAAAGCTTGGATTACTGAGGACTATATCAAGACAGCCTATAAAGAGCTTGGTAAAGACTACGAAAAAGACAAAGCAACCGTTGTTGATCCTGTGAAAGCGAATGCTGGTTTGCCTAATGAAATCTGGCATGCGCGTGATGGTATCTCAACTTATGCAGACATGCCGTCTTTCTTAAAAGCTGTCGCGAAATTCCGCGGTACAGGTGCAAAGCTTAATTCAACTTATGTGTATGACAAAGAAACAGGTTTGAAACTATTTGGTAAAACCGCTGTGTATGTCATGACACCAAAAGGTGAATACTCCACATTCTTACGTAAGACTGAGGCCGAAGCTTACGCTAAGAAAGTTGGTGGTGAAGTTACAGACTTTGAAGGTGCGTTGAAAAGCGCGGCCTCGTAACTTTTGATCCAGGTCCCCAGACTCCCACTTGTCTGGGGACGATTTATTAAAATGATGACGTTGAAATAATACTGGAGATTTATCATGGTTGACACTGCTAATGCACTTAAAGACATTTCATTAGCCAAAGAAAGTGTAGAACCTGATACGGCAGGACAGGGGCATAACACAATCCAAAATTCCCCTGATATAGAAAACCAGAAAAAACCTTTTTCTCTTAACAGTTATGCCGGCCATATAAAGTCCTGGGGAATAAGAATTTTCGCAGTTCTTATCGGCCTTTTTGTTTGGCATTATGCCTCTTCTACAGCCTTTAACTGGTATATCAATTTTGAAAATGTTCCGACACCAGCTGTTGTTTGGGATGCCTTTGTCAAACAGATATGGACAACGGAATTTTATTACCATATTGGCGCAAGTATGCAGAGGATATTGATTAGTTATTCACTTGCGACATTCCTCGGGGTTTTATTCGGTGTTTTGATGGGGCGTTCTAAGTTAGCTCATGATTTTCTCATTCCTTATATTGAGATTTTAAGACCAATCCCAGCGGTAGCCTGGATTCCACTTGCCATCTTAATGTGGCCGACAGAAGAGTCCTCTATAATTTATATTACATTCTTAGGGGCTTTATTCCCAATTGTTCTAAACACCATCCATGGCGTTGAGCAAACGCCCCCCGTACTCGTACGGGCTGCAAAGTCATTAGGCGCGAATTCGATGCAAATATTCTGGCATGTGGTGTTGCCAGCGGCTCTCCCAAGCATTGCAACTGGATTAGCAATCGGGATGGGTGTTTCCTGGTTCTCGTTGTTAGCCGGTGAAATTATCAGTGGTCAATATGGCATAGGCTATTTCACCTGGCATGCCTATCAGTTAATTGAATATCCCAATATCATTGTTGGAATGTTGGTGATCGGGGCGTTAGGAACTTTATCAACCTATGCCGTAAAACTCGCTACAAGTCCATTTTTGAAATGGCAGCGGAGTACAAGATAATGGCAGTGATACAAATTATCTCTTCTTCAATTAAGGAAAGATTTTGGTTTTGGCTGATGGTATCTATTGCATTCACAGTAATCTATTATGTAATATTGATGATCAGCCTAGTGTTACGCTTTGGGCATTTGCCAAATTATATGACACCTTACAATTGGGTTGGGAATGTTCTAGAAATTATCAAATCAACTCCTGCCATTGTTGATATGATCCCCATCATCTTTGATGAATGGCTACTTGAAATTGGCTATATGAATTATAGCTTTGGGAATGGCATTGCGGAATGGAGCTTAAACCTTATGCCAGCCAAGATGTTGGTTATATTTCTGGTTGGAGCTCTGATCGCTCTGAATATCATACTTCTTCAGAAACAAGCTCGATCTTGTAACAAACAGGTTTATCGAAGTGCGCTAACGACAACAGGTCTTGGCGGGATACTTGTTGCTTTAACGAATGCAACAATGACCTGGGTTGTCTGTTGCGCCACGCCATCGTGGGTTGTTGGGCTTGCCATGCTTGGGCTCGGCGTCTCGACCTCTTTATGGTTAGAGCCTTTAGGAACCTGGTTAGCCGTTTCGGGTTTTATATTTCTTTTATTTACGGTTTATTTTCTCGCTCGAAAAATGGCTTTGGAGTTTGAAGCACCATCAGTTTAGCCGCCTATATATGCTGAGTAAACAAAATGACTTTAAGGAGACGACAATTGCTAAATGAAGTTATCAATATCAAGACAGCATCACGTGCGGGTGAGGGATCTCCAACAAATAAGTTCGATATAGATAAAGGGCATATTAATATCGAAAATGTTGATGTTGTGTTCGGTAAAGGGGACGACAAAGTTGTTGCTGTAAAAGATGCGTCCATAGAAGTAAATCCTGGAGAATTTACTTGTATCTTAGGCCCGTCCGGGTGTGGAAAATCAACTCTGTTAAATTGTGTTGCTGGCTACGTGAAGCCCTCAAGTGGGAAAGTGGAAGTCGATGGTATTAAAGTTGAAAAACCAGGACCAGAGAGAGGCATGGTCTTTCAACAATACTCACTATTTCCATGGAAAACCATAAGGGAGAATGTTGCTTTCGGTCCAAAAATCACTGGCCGAGGTGGCGCAACACCGACAGCTGTCGCAAATACATTTATTGAAATGGTGGGTCTTTCAAAGTTTGCAAATCGATACCCGGCTGAATTGTCAGGTGGGATGCAACAACGTGTTGGCATAGCAAGAGCACTTGCAAATTATCCAAGCGTTCTATTAATGGATGAGCCATTTGGAGCTTTGGATGCGCAGACACGTTTGATGATGCAGGAAAATCTTTTGAAAATCTGGAGTGATTTTGGTATTACGGTTCTGTTTATCACCCATGATGTTGATGAGGCTATATTCCTTGCAGATCGTGTTCTAATTATGAGTGCAGCACCCGGCTCAATCATTGCAGACCTTAAGGTAGACCTTGGCAGGCCACGAAAACCTGAAATTGCGACAGATGAAAAATTTATTTCCCTCAAAAAACAATGTTTGGAAGCAATTCGTGCGGAAAGTTTAAGAGCATTTGAACAACAGAATAGGTGATCTATGTTGACAGTTAAAAGGTTTCAAAAACTATCTTTTCTAAGTTTGCTCTTTTTAATGTTGAGTATTAACTCCATATCTTACGCGCTTGAGATTAAAAGATTTTCCCCGCCTCAAGATATTATTGACTTTAAACTGGAAGATCATCTTAAAAAGCCTTTTACAAATGACACACTAAAAGATAAATGGACGATGATCTTGTTTGGTTATACGCATTGCCCAGATGTCTGTCCTTTTACCTTAAATAATCTGGTAGCCGTTATGGAGCAAATCTCTGTACGTGTATCACCTACCTCATTGCCAACCATGGCTTTTGTTGGTGTTGACCCAGAGAGAGATAAACCGGTGATGGCTTCTTATATTGAACATTTTCGGAAAGATTTTATAGGGGCGACAGGTGAGTGGCCTGAGATTAAAAAGATAGTAGAAGGATTAGATGGCTTTGTCAGATTAAATAAAAAATCTCCTGAAGATCAAGGTTATGCGGTTCGACATAGTTCGTATGTTTATATTGTAAATCCTGAAGGGAAATTACATGCACGAATGAATCCACCTTTTGAGCCAAAGACTACAGCAGAGTTTGTTGTGACTCTTATGCGTAAATATAAGGTAGAAAAGGCACGAGAAGGTCAGAGCTAAATATATGATCAAGTTAGTTTATATCCTTATATTTCTATTTTTTTATTCAGTTTTACAGAGTTCTGTGAATGCTGGAATGATTGATAAAGAGGGTGTGGAGCCCTGGGAAGTTTGTGCATTGTGTCACAGTTTGAATGGAATAAGCCGAATGGCAAAGTTTCCCAAACTTGCTGGACAAAAAGCGTCGTATATTGAAAAGCAGTTAAGGGATTTCAAATCTGGTGTGAGAGAGAATGATGGGGGGCAAATGAATGCTATCGTCACGGAAATTACCGAACAGGAGTTCCCTATCGTTGCCGATTATTTCGCAAAACTCTCTCCACCAGAACCTGTTGACATTAAACTTACATCTGAAGAGAAAAAACGTGCTGAACTTTTATTTGAAAAGGGCGATAAAAATATAACGGCCTGTGTGACATGCCATGTTATAGAAAATAAAGCATACCCCTTAGCTCCAGCGCTTACCGCTCAACATCCAACCTATCTTGTAAAGCAACTTTCTGACTTTAAAGACGGTAATCGAAATAATGATAAAGATGGAGTTATGAGCAAACTTGTAACTCATCTATCAAATAACGATATTGAGATCCTGGCAAAATATATATCTTCATTAGCTAGGTGAATTAGGTGTAAAATATGCTTATGACAATACCAGAAGATAATTCCCTCTCAGCATTCTTTCTCACAGAAATGATGTCAGAGATTAATCAAGGTGCAAGTTTTCTTGAAAAATTAAATCTTGACGAAATTGAAATGATCCGACGGGTTGCTGTGCCACTGAAGTTTCAAACTGGTGAAATGATTTTTATTCAGGAAGATCTTCATAAGGGGATTTACCTGATTGATTCTGGAATTGTGAAAACGTTTTATTCATCTCCATCTGGAAAAGAGATTACACTTGCCTATTGGACTCCTGGACATTTTATAGGTGGGCCAGAAGTCTTTGGAGGAGGAAGGCATATGTGGTCAGCAGTTACTGAAGAGCCATCCAGAGTAAGCTATTTACCGGGCAATGCGATTAAGAATCTTGTAATAACAAATTCAAATATTGCAATCTGTCTTATTGAGGGCCTTGTCGCAAAAGGGAAATGTTATTCTGCTTTAGTACAGATGCTTGGGACACGGTCAGTGGTTGAGCGTCTTGCGCAACTCTTGTTGATTATCGCAGAAACTAATGGGCAAGAACAGGATAGCCATATGTTGATTGATAGAAAAATTACTCATGAGCAATTGGCGAATATCGTAGGCTCGACTAGGCAATGGGTGACGAATGCGCTGTCTCGTTTTCAAAAAAAAGGCCTCGTCTCGGTTGATCGTAAATATATAACAATAATAGATCCAGTAGGCCTTTCTGAAGAAACCTAGAAAGCAACGTAAATAAATTGATGTCTGCTAAATTGAATAAAGTTTAACATCAAACCTGGTCACAAATAATAATGGCATGACATGTTGCAACTCCCTGATCTAAAAAAAAAGAAGATCACAAGTTATTTTTCAGACAGTTTCTCTTTCTATAAGACACTATCTGCCTATTGGCCAGGTATAGCTATTGCTACTCTTATAGCAATAACATCGTTGTTTTTATCAGAACATTATGGTGGTCCGGCGTTTTTGTTTGCACTTCTGATTGGCATGTCTGTAAATTTTGTTAGGGAAAACGACACATTCAAAAAAGGTATAGATTTTACAGCAAAAACGGTTTTGCGTATTGGAGTTGCCTTATTAGGTCTTAGGATTGGTATTGAAGAAATTGCATCACTTGGACAACCATCAATAATTGTCATAGCCGCTGCTGTATTTTTAACCATTTTAGTGGCATTATTATTGTCTAAGCTTCTTAGTCTATCCAGCCAATTAGGACTTTTAATCGGGGCATCAACAGCTATTTGTGGTGCGTCAGCTGCTCTTGCAACTGCATGCTGTTTGCCTAAAAGCCCACAAAAAGAAAGAGATACAATATTCACAATTGTGATCGTTACTGCACTAAGTACGCTCGCAATGGCTTTCTATCCTATTCTTAGCCATCATCTTAATCTTACCGACCTTGCAGCAGGTTTTTTCATAGGTGCAACCATCCATGATGTAGCTCAGGTTGTCGGAGCTGGATATTCTATCTCTGACAAAGCAGGCAATATTGCCGTTTTAACAAAGCTATTAAGAGTTGCTAGTTTATTGCCAATCATTGTTTTAATTAGCCTTTTTTTTACCTCCCAAGCAAAAAATAAGACGCAAATTAGGATTACAGAATTACTGCCTGTTTTCCTAATATTTTTTGCAATTCTGGCAATGTTAAACTCTGTTGGAATGATTCCAGAAATCATAAAATCGCCCACTGATCATCTCTCTCGTTTCCTATTAATAATGGCAGTTTCCGCTATAGGTACAAAAACATACTTAGGTGACTTGGTCGAAATAGGGTGGAAACCTCTCTTGCTGGCTATTACAACGACACTATTTCTAGCCTTTTTTATAATTGGCAGTATGTCCGTGTTAACATTCTAATTTTAGTGCCTTGGTTTAAAAGGGTAGATTTGTATCCTGTCGCCCTATTTGGATATATAGATTTTCTAACCAAAAGATTATTTACATCCTCGTATTAAACAAATTGCTTGGCTTTATTTGTTTTGACAATGTTTTTTATGATGGCATGATTATGTATTTTTCTGGATTAAACTTTATGGTTATTCAAATTATTTTACCCAGAACAAAAAGAAAAAATATAGCTGTCTTTATCTATTTGGATTTTAATTTCTTATAAACAAGAATGGGTGATTAATTTTCTGGCGAGGGAATCATATGACAGAATATACGAGCAAGGAAGGTTGGCAAATTTGGATAGATCGAGGAGGTACTTTTACAGATATCGTTGCAAAATGTCCTGATGGAAAACTGATTTCTCATAAAATACTGTCAGAAAATCCTGAACAGTATGATGATGCTGCGATGCAAGGAATACGTGACCTTTTAAATATAGAAAAAAATGAAATTATTCCATCTGAACTAATTGATGGAGTAAAAATGGGAACAACAGTTGCAACAAATGCTCTTTTGGAGCGTAAAGGTGATCGTACTGTTTTCGTTACGACGAAGGGCTTCGGCGATTGTTTGAGAATTGGTTATCAAGCAAGACCCGACATTTTTGCTCGTCATATTGTTCTTCCAGAACTGTTATATGAGGATGTTATAGAAGTTGATGAACGAGTAGGAGCACATGGTGAGTTAATTGTGCCCCTTAATATAGAGAAAGTAAAACAACAGTTGCTAATCTCTTTTAACAAGGGAATTCGTTCAATAGCAATTACTCTATTGCATGGTCATAAATATCATGATCATGAAAAACAACTTAAAGACATAGCAAGTTCAATCGGTTTTACGCAAATTTCAGTTGGTCATGAAGTAAGTTCTCTTATGAAACTTATTTCACGAGGTGATACAACTGTTGTTGATGCTTACCTGTCTCCAATTTTGAGACGTTATGTTGAACAAGTTGAGTGTCAGTTGAAACCAAATAATGAAGCTGAACCTCGTCTTATGTTCATGCAATCAAATGGTGGTTTGACAGATGCAAAATTTTTTCATGGTCGAGATGCTATTTTATCTGGGCCTGCAGGTGGCGTGGTCGGTATGGTTCGTACAGCGGAATTGGCTGGTTACAAAAAACTTATCGGTTTTGATATGGGGGGGACATCAACAGATGTCACTCACTTTGACGGGGAATTTGAACGCAGTTTTGAGACGGTCGTTGCCGGTGTGCGTATGCGTGCTCCAATGATGTATATACATACAGTCGCGGCTGGTGGGGGGTCTATCTTACACTTTGATGGGAGTCGACTTCGTGTCGGTCCAGACTCTTCAGGTGCTAATCCAGGTCCAGCCTGTTATAGGCGTGGAGGACCTTTAGCGGTCACGGATTGTAATGTTATGCTTGGAAAACTGCAGCCAGAATTTTTCCCAAAAGTTTTTGGCCTAAATGCAAATGAAGCATTAGATAGGGATATTGTCAGAGATAAATTTAAAGATCTTGCCCAGAAAATCTCAACTGCAACTAGAACGCCATTAAAAACACCGGAAGAAATTGCTGAAGGTTATTTAAGGATTGCCGTCGAAAATATGGCGAATGCCATTAAGAAAATTTCTGTCCAACGAGGCTATGATGTTACTGATTATACCCTCAATTGTTTTGGTGGTGCTGGTGGCCAGCATGCCTGTCTCGTCGCTGATACTCTGGGTATAAAACGTGTTTTCTTGCATCCATTTGCGGGTGTTCTTTCTGCTTATGGTATGGGGCTTGCTGATATACGCGCATTAAGAGAAGAACAGGTCGAGGTTATTCTCAGTTCTGAAAAACTTAATGATGTTCACAAAATCTGTGATAGACTCTCTCAAAATGCCAAAAAAGAAATTCTTTCTCAAGGTATTCAAGAAAGCAAAATTTATGATATTCGTAAAGTTCACCTAAGGTTTGAGGGCACAGATACACCATTGAGTGTTGAGTTGTCCTCGTATGAGGCTATGGTTGAAGTTTTTGATGAACAATATAAAAAACGTTTTGGTTTTATTCCTTCTGGGAAGCAGTTAATAGTTGAGGCTGTTATTGTAGAAGCTGTTGGCGAAACACAGTTGCCTGACTCAAAAGCAAGTCTTGAAGTCTTCAAAACTCAACACTCTGACGCCGCAACTTATGTATCTATGTATAGTGAGGGCAAAACAAAGAATGTTCCTTTATATGATCGAGAGAGTTTAGCTCATGGTCAAAAAATACAAGGTCCTGCAATTATATCAGAAGCGACAGGAACAATTATTGTAGAGTATGGTTGGACCGCAGAATTGAATAATCTAGACCATCTTATTCTTACCAGAACACAAGAGATTGAGCATTATGAGACTATTAGTACGAAGGTTGATCCAATTATGCTTGAGGTGTTCAATAACATGTTTATGTCTATTGCTGAGCAGATGGGTTATAGTCTACAAAATACTGCGCAGTCTGTAAATATTAAAGAACGGCTTGATTTCTCATGCGCCTTATTTGACCCAGATGGAAATCTTGTAGCAAACGCACCGCATGTCCCAGTTCATCTAGGATCTATGGGACAATCAATAAAGGCTATCATCAAACAAAATGAGGGGCAAATTAAATCTGGGAATGTTTATGCTCAGAATGCACCTTATAATGGTGGCACGCATTTGCCTGATATCACAGTTATAACTCCTGTTTTTGATGCTCAGGGTGAAAAGATTTTGTTTTATACTGCATCGCGTGGTCATCATGCAGATGTTGGCGGAAGAACCCCTGGGTCAGCACCACCTGATAGCACCTCTATTGAGGAAGAGGGGGTTCTGATTGATAATTGGTTATTGGTTGAACAAGGTCGGCTTAGAGAATCCCAAACACGGGAGTTATTACTATCAGGACGCTACCCTTGCAGAAATATTGATCAAAACCTCTCTGATTTAACAGCACAAATTGCGGCAAATGAAACAGGCGTTCAAGAATTACAAAAGATGATTAAGCATTTTGGTCATGAGGTTGTAATTGCGTATATGGGGCATGTGCAGGATAATGCTGAAGAAAGTGTGCGCCGTATTTTGCAAGTTCTGAAAGATGGATGTTTTACCTATCCAATGGATAATGGGAATATAATTAAGGTAGACATAAAAGTGGATCAAGATAAGCGTCAAGCTACAATAGATTTCACAGGAACATCGGATCAGCATTCAGGGAATTACAATGCACCATTTGCTGTATGTCAGGCTGCTGTACTTTACGTATTTAGGACCTTAGTTAGCGATAATATTCCACTGAATGAAGGCTGCATGAAACCTTTAAATATAGTTGTGCCAGAAAGAAACATGCTCAACCCAGAATATCCCGCAGCTGTATTTGCTGGAAATACAGAAGTATCACAATGTATAACAGATGCACTTTATGGTGCATTGGGAATTTTGTCATCCTCTCAAGGCACAATGAATAATTTTGTTTATGGCAATGATATTTACCAAAATTATGAAACAATTTGTGGTGGAACAGGGGCTGGTCAGGGACATGATGGCACTGATGCAGTTCATAGTCATATGACAAATACAAGAATGACAGACCCTGAAGTGTTAGAATGGCGTTTTCCCATTAGAATTCATGAAACTTCTATTCGACATGGGTCAGGAGGTGATGGAAAATATCGAGGTGGTTCTGGTATTGTGCGAAAAATTGAGTTTCTTGAACCAATGACTGCAACCATTCTTTCTTCTCATCGAAAAACCGAACCGTATGGTTTGGAAGGTGGTATGCCTGGGCTTTGCGGTAAGAACTATGTTATAAAAAAGGATGGTTCTATTTGCAACTTAGAAGGTAATGATGAAGTTGAAATGAATTCTGGTGATACCTTTGTTATAGAAACACCAGGGGCAGGCGGATATGGTAAAATCGAAGGATAAAATGATACAATGAATTTACTTATTATAATGTCGAGCATTAATCCCATATTTTTTTAAGCGTGAATATAAGGTGGTGGGTTTCAATCCCATTAACTCGGCAGCACCATCTGAGCCTGAGACTTTTCCTTTGCAAGTTTTTAAAGCAGAAATTATATTATTCATCTCACTATTTTTCTGCTCTTTTTCTGTCAAAACTATATTATTGTTGTTTTTCTTCTTTTGAGACTTCGACTGATGGGATAATGTAAGCTCAACATTCAGTTTACCAGAACCAGAGAGTATAACAGCTCTCTCAATGAAGTTTTCCAGCTCCCTGATATTTCCTGGCCAGTCATAACTTTGAAGGCGTTCAATATCTGCAAGTGAGACAGAGATAGATGGTTTATTAAGTTGTCTACCAATTTTCTTAACAAAATGGCTGACAAGAAATGGTATATCTTCTGTTCTATTTCTGAGAGGGGCTGCTTCAATAGGAAAGACATTTAACCGAAAGAATAGATCTTCTCGAAAGCTTTTCTTTTTCACAGAGGCTTCTAAATCAACATTCGTTGCAGCTATGATTCTGACATTCACTGTTCGTGTTTCAGGATCTCCAACGCGTTCAAACTGGCCTTCCTGTAAAACCCGAAGCAATTTAGCCTGCTGTTCTATAGGGAGTTCACCAACTTCATCAAGGAAAATGGTTCCCCCATCTGCTAATTCAAAACGGCCAACTCTATTTTCAGAAGCACCTGTAAAAGATCCTTTTTTGTGACCAAAGAATTCACTTTCAAAAAGTTCTCTAGGTATTGTTGCACAATTTACACGAATTAGTGGGCGGTTTGAACGGTTGCTGCTTTGATGAATTGCGCGTGCGATAAGCTCTTTTCCGGTTCCGGATTCTCCAGTAATCAAAACATTGGCATCAGTTGGAGCAACGAGTTCTATTTGACCAATGATCTTTTGTATAGCCTGACTATTACCAACAATTTCCTTATGATTATGTTCTGCACTCAGCTCATCTTGTAGGTAAGCATTTTCAAGTTCCAGTTTCTGTTTGAGAGTTTTAACTTCAGAGAGTGCATTCTGCAGTTTTATTTCTGTTGTTCTACGTTGACTAATATCTCGAAAAGCAATAACTGCCCCTACATGCTTACCTTTCTCTTTGATAGGTGTACTCGTGTATTCTACGTGGAATGCAGATCCATCTTTTTTCCAAAATACTTCATCTCCGACACGGCGTACAACTCCGTCTTGAAATGCGGAGTATATCGGACAACATTTAATGGGATATGGGGAGCCATCAGGGTGAGCATAGTGAAACACATTGTGGGCTATTCTTCCAACAAGTTCATGTGCTTTCCAACCAAGCATATTTTCTGCGGCTGGATTTATAAATGTTGTTGCTCCAGTGACATTGACCCCATAAATACCTTCTCCTATTGTATCCAAGATCAAGCGATTTCCACGCTCAAGGTTTGCAAATATTTCCTCCATGCCTTGACCGCTATCATCTTGTTGGCGAAACATACGTTCAAAATCCGCTCGAGACCTTCGAGTTTTTATTTCTTTGTGATCAAAACATATCAACAAGATGTATTGAGTGCCTCGCATTTTAAAAGCTGAGCCAAATAGTTCAATACCAATTGCACCATCATTTGGCAGAGTGAGTAAAAATTCATCACTCCATTGATGGCCTTGATCAATGCATGCTAATGTAAACCCAACTAGCTCTGGTACTTGTTTTGAAAAAAGATCTGTTACTTTATATTTAACGAAATCATGGCCCGGTTTTCCATAAAGGCTAAGCATTTTTTTATTATAGTGATAAATACGATTTTCATGAGGGTCAAAGATAAGAGCTGCAGCTTCGCTGTTATCAAGAGCTGTATCCCAAATATAATTTTCATCAATATTATAGTTAGCAATTTCATTCATCTGCGACCTCATGTTTTGTAAAAACTAAAGAATACTCAGGTGAGTTGTCAATACGTAATTTCGTAATTTATGTTACGATAATTAGTAAAATACGAAATATCGTAAATCATATAAAGTTGTTAAATAAATTCTAACATATTGATATTTAGTGATTTTATCATTCTCAGCAGACTTGGCATGGATTTTGTTAATAAATACTCATGATTTCCAAAATCTCTAAGCAGAAACGGGAAGATGAGAAGAGTAGTTCACTATGTTTGGTTTTAACAAAAAAACACAAAACACCAATTCACCCCTGAAAACACACACAGAGGAGAGCACTTACATGCCGATGACTAAGGTTGAAATGACTGAGAAAATTATTACTGCAAAAACTGAAAAAGGTACAAGCTGGGCAGCCATTGCTGAAGCTGCAGGACTTTCAGAAATTTTCGTGACATCGGCCTGTTTAGGGCAGAATAGTATGCCTGCAGATGCAGCAGCAAAAGTTGCTGAGTTTTTAGGATTAGGTCCAGACATTATTACAACTCTTCAGGAGTTTCCATTAAAGGGGCAAGATATAGATTTGGTCAGTAAAGATCCATTGATCTATAGATTCTTTGAAATCAACTATGTTTACGGCAACACTATCAAGGAGATTATTCATGAGAAGTTTGGTGATGGCATTATGAGCGCAATCGACTTCGATATGTTCATCGATAAGGTTGAGCACCCAAATGGTGATCGCGTGAAAATCACGATGACAGGCAAGTTTCTTAAATACAATAAATGGTAAGTTTTGACTAAGGTATACAACAATTAGAAAGGAGTTAGTATGAGTATCGATAAAGATCCATTTGATCCAGA
The DNA here is from genome assembly GCA_965263345.1 of Methyloligellaceae bacterium. Lineage (GTDB taxonomy): Bacteria > Pseudomonadota > Alphaproteobacteria > Rhizobiales > CBDHHC01 > CBDHHC01. Next base: position 464,340 of record CBDHHC010000024.1, on the reverse strand, counting down.
TGTGGATTTATGGAACGAGTGCTCAGAGCGCAGCGCAGAAGAAGAGAGCCCGCCGACAAGTGTTGCTGATGTTCTGAAATCTACAGATAAAATTGAAGTTGAGAACAAAGAGTTCTTAGATAATCGCTCAAAAAACTTCAATTCTAGCGAACCTGAATCCCGTATGGTTCGTGCTCTTGAAAGCTCAGTCTTACATAATGTATTTGGAACAGATGTTAATAGACGTAAGTTCTTGAAAGCTGTTGGTGCAACAACCGCTGCAGCTATGATAGGTCAATTCTTGCCATTTGAGTCTCTTCAAGCGATGGCAAAAGACGCAATGAAGAATCTGGAAAAAACCAAACTAAAAATTGGTTTCGTTCCGATTACATGTGCAACACCTATTATTGCTGGCCACGGTCTTGGATACTACAACAAATATGGTCTTGATGTTGATATCATCAAAACTGCAGGTTGGGCCGTATCTCGTGACAAATGTATGAATGGTGAATATGATGCTTCTCACTTGCTAGCGCCAATGCCGGTAGCTATGTCAATGGGATTAGGGTCAGCCTCTCAACCATGGCGTATGGTTACGAATGTGAATACAAATGGACAGGCAATTGTTCTTGCGAATAAACATAAGGAAAAACAAAACCCGAAAGATTGGAAAGGGTTTAAATTTGGAGTTCCTTTTGAATATTCGATGCACAATCTTCTATTACGTTTGTATGTTGCAGAGCATGGGATTGATCCAGATAAAGATATCCAAATCAGAGTGATTCCACCTCCAGAGATGGTCGCTAACTTGCGTGCTGAGAATGTGGATGGTTATCTTGCGCCAGATCCATTTAACCAGCGTGCTGTTTATGATGGTGTCGGTTTCATTCATAAACTGACTAAAGAAATCTGGGATCAGCATCCATGTTGTTGTTTCGGTATTTCACAAAAGTTTATTGATGAAAACCCGAATACTTTCATTGTTCTTCTGACAGCTATTCTTGATGCGACTTATAGTGCTGAGCAGGCTGATCAGCGTGTTAAGTTTGCGAAAGCAATGGCGCCACGTAATTACCTGAACCAACCAGAAGCTGTCTTGAAACAAATTCTTACAGGTGTCTATCCTGATGGTCTTGGTAATATTAAGAAGGTTCCAGATAGAATTTCGTTTATGCCATATCCAACCCAATCAATGGGAACATGGATACTTTCACAGTTAAGACGTTGGGATTATATCAAATCCGATGTTGATTTTAAGAAAATTTCTGATGAAATTTTCCTATCGACTGAGACAGGAAACCGAATGAAAGAAATGGCTGCTGCAAATTCTACGATCAAATGGACAGATATACCTGAAACCAAATACCCTCAGTATGATGTCTATGGTAAGAAATATAACCCTGAAACAATCCAGGATTATATTTCAAGCTTTGATATTAAACGTACTTAAAATTGCAACTTTAAAACAACCAATGTCTGTTCCCGATCGCTTAAGCTTTTAGGGGACAGACTTAAGGTGGGGAAAAAATGGAGTCAATGAATAAAAACCTCCAAGCCGCATGCTTGTCAGTTGGGTTATTTCTTGCATTTCTTTTTATTTGGCACATTACAACAACACAAACCAGTAGTGATGCTTCTAGTACAAAACTTTCATCTCCTCAAATAGAAGAATTATCATCCCAAGGTATGAATAAAGATGATGTTGCTTTCTACGCAAGCAAGGGATTGAAGTTTTCCCAAATAAAACAGATTGCTGGTCTTGGATTAAGCCGTGATGAGATTGATGCTGCAGGAGGAATTCAGGCCTTTGGTTTTACGACAGGAGGTAAGGCTGAAGAAGCAAAATCTGGTTTTCCCAGTCCGGCTATGGTTTGGCAAGAAGCCAGTGAACAAATATTTGACCCATTCTATGACAGGGGGCCAAATGATAAAGGCATAGGCATCCAGCTAATGTACTCACTGGCTCGTGTTTTAACAGGATTTATCTTAGCAGTAATAGTCGCTGTGCCATTAGGTTTTTTAATTGGTATGTCCGAACTATGGAGTAAAGCCATTAATCCATATGTACAGATTTTAAAACCAATTTCTCCACTTGCGTGGCTTCCTGTGGCATTATTTATTATTAAAGACTCTGAGCAAGCTTCAATCTTTGTAATTTTTGTCTGTTCAATCTGGCCTATGTTGGTGAATACAGCTTTTGGTGTGGCAAGTGTTAAAAAAGATTGGGTTAATATTGCCCGGACTTTAGAGCTGTCAAAATTCCAGACAGCTTATTCTGTTATCCTTCCTGCGGCAGCTCCAACGATTTTTACAGGAATGCGCATTTCTATCAGTATTGCATGGCTTGTGATTGTCGCCGCTGAAATGGTTATCGGGGGTATCGGTGTTGGTTATTTTGTTTGGAATGAATGGAATGGATTGAATCTTGCCAGTATGATATTTGCAATTTTTGTCATCGGAATTGTAGGGTTTATTTTGGATATCATGTTAGGACAAGCTGTTCGCATGGTCGCATATAAGGAGTAATAATAATGAGCGACTATATTCTTAAAGCAGATCTTCTGACAAAGTCTTTCCCAGGGGCTAAAAAAGATGAAGAGAATATTGTTTTTGAAAATGTCAATTTTAAACTGAAACCTGGAGAGTTTGTTACCTGCATAGGGCATTCTGGATGTGGTAAGTCAACAATTCTTAATATTATGTCAGGACTTGATAAACCAACAAGTGGTTATGTCTTCTTAAACAAGGACCCAATAGAGGGGCCTGGTTTGGATCGTGCTGTCGTTTTCCAGAACCATAGCCTTTTACCATGGCTTACTACAGAAAGAAACGTAACCTTTGCTGTTGCTTCTAAATGGCCCCAATGGACAAAAGACAAAGTGAAGGAGCATGCTCATAAATATCTTGAAATGGCAGGTTTGATGAATGCGCTTGATCGCAAACCTCACCAATTGTCTGGAGGTATGCGGCAGCGTGTCGGTATTGCCCGGGCTTTTGCTCTAGAAACAGAGCTACTCTTAATGGATGAGCCTTTTGGGGCTCTAGATGCTTTGACACGAGGAACCATTCAGGACGAATTGATTAAAATCTGGGAAAATACTCAGAAAACAGTCTTTATGATTACGCATGACGTTGATGAAGCAATTTTATTATCAGATCGAATTTTCTTGATGACGAATGGGCCAAGAGCAAGAGTTGCAGAAGCTGTTGTTGTTGATATTCCTAGACCAAGAGATCGTACAGAAATTATTCATTATCCTGGATATTATGATTTGCGCAATCATATCATTGATTTTCTTGTTAAGCGTTCAAAGGAATTATCTGGCAGTGTTAAACCTGTTCCATCGAGTGATTACAAAGACTCTCAAAGTAATTTGATCTATCCACCTGATGTAAACCCTATTAAGAAGGCGCAAGGTGTCATTGATATCAATGCAAGTAAATCGGCTTAACACGAGAACGTTATTTATAGCTCTGATATGTATGGTTTGTGTTCTGATTGATAAAGAACAAAATGCGTTGGCAGAGCAACCTACAATAGAAAAATCAAAACTGGCTATATTACCTACTCTTAAAGGTCATATGGCCCGTTTGGGGAGCTTAATGAACTTTCTATTCAGGAATATTGATGATGAGAAATATAAAGGAGACCTCATCATTGCAGTTTCCGAGATGCAGGTATTAATTAAAAACTCACGACAGTTTAAACCAGATAAGTATCTTTTAAAAATACCAGACAGTGATAATGAACAAGCTTTAGAAGACTTTCAATTGTGCATCAAAAATGCATCAGAAAAATTAGATCAACTTGTGATGAAAATCTCAGATGAAAAAGATAATACACCTGATAAGCCAGTCCTTTTAGAGCTGGACCTAATTAGGCGGAATTGTCATTCAAAATTTGGATAGAGGACTATAATGATTGACGGACAAGAATATCTATCTCTCCTACCAGCAGCCATGAGATATGCAAGAGCAAGTGAAGCTAGTACTTTATTTATTAATGAGTCGGTCGCAAAGACACCACCATATTTAAAATTTATAAATGAAAATAATATAGTCATATTAGAAGACTTTGACGGTAAAACGCTTCGAAATTATTTAATAACTAAAATTACAAAACAAAATAAAGAATTGACTTTAACCTTGACCAATCGTGCAAAGGCAAATGAAAAAGAGACGTATTTTGTAATTTATCCTTACTGGGATATCGATGATGCTTTTGTTGTGATCCAAAAAATTCCAGGGCAGGAGGAAAATCCTGTAAAGTGGGCGATAGCAGAAAAATACGCAAGTCGTATCGAAGTCTATCCAGAGGGTTATCCTTAATTTGTATTGAATTACTTAAGATAAGATCACTCCAATAGATAAATTTTGCTCAAAAGAAAATAACCTTAATATCAATTATTTAGTCATCTTTATGATGTAAAATCTCATAAGGTAATTCGTTTTTGTTTGTACGGCCATGATTGAAAGCATCATAACAAGTAGTGGAATTGGTCTCATTGGAGGCATCGTTATTACAGGGTTATGGGTTTATTTCCAATATTATGAATTTACAAGTATTTGCAAACGAGTCATTGAAAAAGTTATTATAAAACTTAAAAATGAAGAATCAGAGACGAGTGATTTATCGAAGTTGTGTACCCAAGACTTCATAGATAAATTAACACAAGCTCAAGAAAAAATTTTGGAAATCCAGAGAATTTTCAGTATTTCGAATTTCAAGATACGCATTGTCAGAAATATAGATAATAATATAAGGATTATAGTTGATTTTAATATTCTTCATGAAAATGGAAGAACAAAAGCACAAGCTATTATTCATCGATCAAATCAAAATATATTACTCCAAAATCTATTAATATTTTAAATTTACTTAAATTATAAAGTCTATGTAAAAATAGCTTTTTTATGAGTTATAGTTTGGATTAATGCTCCATTTAGTTTAGGTTCATCACATTTATTATAATAACATATATTATGGCTAATAAACTCAAAACAATGGGAGAAAATAATGCGTCTTATATTAGCTCTAATGTCAGTGGTCACACTATTAAGCGTTGCTCTACCGACATCGTCATATGCTCGTGGGTGGGAGTTACTCGGAACAAGAGAAGTAAATCTTAGAAAAGATCGCGATATTATTAAAGTTGGTAGACGTGAAGGCAGATACCGAAATCTGCAAATTCGTGTCAGAGGTAATGAAATTTTCTTTAAACGACTAAGAATTGTTTTTGGCAATGGTACATCACAAACATTAGTTTTAAACCAACGTGTTCGTGAAGGTGCAATTTCTTCTCCAATTGACCTTAAAGGTGATGCTCGTTTTATAAAGAGAATTGTTCTTGTATATAAAAGAATTGCTAATTTTAAAGGAAAAGCATTTGTTTCTGTTTATGGTCGTGAGCACCGTGCATTTAAGAGCCCAATTAAATGGCAGTTCCTTGGGAAGCAAAAAGTTAATCTTTTAAAAGACAATGATGTTATTCAGGTTGGTCGAGGTAAGGGGCGTTTTCGCCGTTTGCAAATTCGCGTAACAGGAAACGACATTTTATTTAGAAGAATGACTGTTGTATTTGGAAATGGCAAACAACAAACTTTTTCAATAAATGAAAAAGTTCGAGAAGGTACAGTATCGCGCTCAATTGATTTAAAGGGTGATGCTAGATACATAAAATATATCAAGTTGAATTATCGCCGACTTGTAAAAACGATATTCCGTGGAAAGGCATTTGTATCAATCTACGGTAAATAAAATGAATATATGAAGTCTCTCTTCGTTTAAGAGAGACTTCATCCCCATAATTCAGGAGTCGGTGGAAAAATCATATCGGCTTGAAACTCCAGTCCACTTTCTCGATCTCTATCCAATATCAACGGACCATCTAAATCAATCCAATCTGCATTTTGTGCTAGAAGAAATGCTGGAGCCATCGCAAGAGATGTTCCGACCATACACCCAACCATAATTTTAAAGCCTAATTCCTTTGCCCGAAGAAGCATTTTATAAGCTTGCGTTAGTCCTCCTGTTTTATCGAGTTTGATATTAACAGCATCATAAAGGCCATGAAGTTTTGGGAGGTCTTCTGGTATATGGGCCGACTCATCAGCGCAGATGGGCACCAAATGTTCAATTTCTTTGAGTAAATAGTCATTCTGAGCGGGAAGAGGTTGTTCTATAAGTTCAAACTTAGCTTCAAATGCGCAATTCATAAGGTCATGGATATTTTTATCATTCCAAGCTTCATTTGCATCGGCAATGAGCCGCGCATTAGGGGTCGTTTCCCTGATGGCTTTCATACGTTCCTGGTCACCATCACCACCTAGTTTGACTTTAAGAAGTTTGTATGTAGTTGCTTGTTCAGCCTTCTTTGCCATTTGTTCTGGTGTGTCTAATGATAAAGTGTAAGCTGTAAGCTGTGGTTGAAAAGCTCTCAGTCCAAAAATATTAGAAATTGGTTTTTTAGAAAATTTGGCAATATAATCCCAAAGAGCACAATCAATAGCATTACGAGCAGCTCCTCTGGGTAGTTTTTGATGTAGATCATTGGGGTGAGAAAAAGCTTGTTTAGAGAGGTATGGTTTTAGACTTCTAATTTGATCACAAACACTGTCAATGGTTTCTTGATATCTTGCATAAGGAACACATTCACCACGGCCCAAATAAGTTCCATCACATACAGTTGTTACAATTACCTTTGCTTCAGTTTTTGTTCCTCTAGATATAGAAAAGCCACCTGATCGTATCGGCCAAGTTTGTACTGATATATCAAGCTTTAATGAAGGTAGTGTATAGGATACTAGATCCATTACAGCCTATCCTAATCGTCCGCTCGCATGAGCTAGAAGTAGATATACACGTCCAGTTTCAGATGTGAGGTAATTCTGAACAAGTTGTCCTTGTGGATCTTTTTGATCTGCTTCACGTAATAAGCGTTCAAAATCATTTAAATAGCTATCAACTGTCATCATAAAGTCATTATCAGATATGTAACGATTATAGACTTCATCAAAAGTATTCTGTCCATCAGATGTATAGAGTGCACGATTAAAAATTCCCCGTTCACCAGCCTGATATCTTTGCCACAAGTTTGCTGCAACACGTTGATCTATTGCTCTGGCAATGACATGCATATCAAGTGTCGCATTTTTAATTGCACGTGATTGAGGGGGCTGTTGTGTTTTGGTGCTTACACTATTACTGCTAGCTTTTTGATTATCAGTTGATGCTCTTTGCAGAAGATCTCCCATTGACCAGCTGTTACTGTTTGGATCACCTCTTAAGGATGGAGAAGCCATGTTTGCTGAGGGCTGCTGTCCAGCAGAAGGCGGGACCATTTGCCTTTGTATGCCTTTAGGTATATTCGTGCTCTGACCTGCATCATGGCGTTTGATAGGCTGGGTAGCTTGTGTTGAATGTAAATTTGATTGTTGTGAAATGGCTGGAAGTGAGTCTTGGCCATATCCATTAGTTGCTTGAGCTATTGAAGCATTTTTCTCGACAGTCTGCGTGTTGTTAATTGGTCGAGATACGTCTCTTGCTCGATTATGCTCTGCAGCAATAGATGATAAAGAGTCAATTGCCTGTAGCTGATCATGAAGCGCTGTGCGCATTGCAGTAGCACTTTCACGGGTCAGTTCAGGAAGTTCATCTAGTTTACGGCGAATTTCAGATTGTGTCGCATCAATTTGACCCGCAGCCATTTGAGTGCGTTCTTTAATCTGTTCTGTTGTATTGGAAAAGTTTGATGATAATGTACCAATATGATCTGAAACTTCAGATGTAATAGACACAAAACGATTTCGCATTTCAGCTACAGCTTGTTCAGTTTGTGTCTGAGCTTCCTTACGGAGTTTTTCAAGTTCACTGACCATATTTTGAGAACTTGTTGTAGAATCGTTTGTGATGGTTTTACTAATCTCACTTGCTCTTCGCTGAGCGTCAGAAATAGATCTCTCAAGACGCGATGAGTAGTTTCGCATCATTGAATCAAGTTCACCCGTTTTGGTAGAGATATTATCTATTAGAGAGTTCAGCTCGACCTGTCTGTTTTCCAGAATTGCATCAATCTTAAACTGAGAGTTCTCTAACGAATGAGCGGCAGTTACGATAGATTGTCCGCGATTTTCGAATTGGTGTGTTAAGCTATTAACCTGATTCAACAAACCTTCTGACACGTTCTTCAAGACATCTGCTTGACCTGCGAGAGCTTCAATTGTTCGAATAGATTCTTGTGTTAGGTTATCTGTTGTATTCCTGAAGGCAGAAACACCCCTCATAAAGGTGTCGTCAAAAGAAGCTGCTTGGCTGGCTAGTGTATTCTCAATACTTTTTGAGCGATCTTGTAGTGTGTTTTGAAGAAATACTGCCTGGTCTTCAAGAGCTGAATTAATTTGTTCAACCCTTTGCGTAAAAGCAGCATCAAGAGCTTTGGTTCGCTCAAGCATTGCAGTATCTAATGAATTGGCCCGTTCTATAACAGCCTGGTCAACACTTTTGAGGTGTTGTGAGAGAACACTCTGTAGATGTTGTGTACGATCGCCAAGGGTTTTTTCTAAGGCACCAGTTCTGTTTACTATTGAGAGTTCCAATTCAGCTAAGTTTTTAACGGCACTTTCAATAATCTTACTTAGACGAACTTGCTCACCGCCTAAACTTTCCAAAAGTCCTGGTAATTCATTGCGGATACGGTCATTCATGCTGGAAAGAGCTGTGAGGAGACTATTTCCGCGGCTTGTTACGAGAGCTGTTGTTCGATCCGTAGATTCTTGTAATGCTGTATTAACTTTATCGCCTGCTTCTTGGATTTTCTTAGCGGCTTCAGCGCCTTGAGTAACAATTTGCTGGGTGATTTTGGTGCCATGATCAGTCAGCTTGTCATCAATAGCTTTTCCAGCAGCTGCTATGGCAGAAGTTACTTTCTCGCCTTTTGTTGCTAGGTTATCTGATAGTGAGTTCGTTGCAGCAGTCAGGGCTTTTGTCACACGTTCTCCAGATTTTGAGAGATCTTGTGCAACACGTAACCCTATATTATTTAGCGCATCACTTACACGTTCTGAGTTGTTTGTGAGTGCTTCGCGCTCACTTGCAAGTTCATCAATTAGACTACGAATTCGAAGTTCGTTTTCACTATAAGATCTCTCAAGAGCTGCGACTTCATTGTGAACGAGGGCTTCAAGTTCACCAGCACGACCCAAAGCACGTCCTATCGCATCATTCATTGCCGCGACTTGTCTGCGTACTGTCTGTCCAAGAGAGGCAACTTGTTGTTCCGCCATTCGATCTGGCTCTGCAAGTCGGACAGCAACCTCTGTCATTGCTGAAGACATTAGTCTGAGTTCCTGGGCTCGTAAAACGAGCAAAGCAAGGAACCAGAATAATACAATCGGTATAATGATTGTTGCTAATATGGCAATTGTTTGAGGGCTTGTGATTGCTCCCCAGATGGTCTGATATCGGCTTATTTCACTTCCAATTATTGCCCAAGCAAGTAACAAACCCAAAAAAGCCCAAACTATTGAAGCGATTAAAGCTATTTTATAGGGGCGATTTGAAGGTTTTTGTTGCAGAGAAAATATAAGACCGCCAATTGAAGGACGATCATCATTTGCCGCTATCCTAGCTCGAGCAGGGCCTGCTGGCCTACGTTTGGGGACAGGCCTTGAAGTTTCTGGTTCCGTTCTGACAGGTTGTGAACGTCTAGCCTGTAACTTTGAGGCAATATCATTACTGCTTGGTTTTTCAGTGCTTTGCTTCTGACCTTTAGACACAGGGGATTTAGGTATATCTTTAGGGGGCTCAGGAGGTGGTACCTTTGTTTCAGTCGTATTTTTGGTCGTCACCTTAATATCTGGTATTACATCATCTATTGATTTAGAAACAGGTTTCTGAGACGCAAGTTTTCTCACTTCATCTTCCGTAGCACTGCTGGCTTTTTTTGTTTTGACTTTCCGCCTAATTGACTGTTCTTGCGCCATTCAAATGTCCATATAGCAAATTTGGGTCTTATTCACATAGTCTCAACAGTTTGCAAATGCATAATATAACACTATAAGTAAGTTAATAGTGACAAATTATGTTATCTGACCGTTATTTGCTTACCTGCCATTAAACTGAAACTTATAACTAACGATACTCTTTATGTTATATTTGGTTGGAAATTGTCTCATCTATAACAATTATGCCAAATTATTTTGTACCTTGCAAACGATATACCAAATTATGCAGCGTCCTTTAACTAAATTATGTAATTTATAGTGTTTTTACCTGTTTTAACATAATAAGTTCAAAAAGCACTATATTTTAATTTTAAGGAAAACTTTACTGTAACCCGCCCATTATACTTAGATTCGAATGAGACAAAATGAAAACTCTTTATAATTAAGGTTCATATCTAATCGCAAACTTAGGCTAAAAAAAGATTCATTAACACTAAAAAAAACATATCATATCAATAGAATATTAATCATTTGAAGAATAATTCAGTAATATCAATATATAATAATATTTTTTTAAATTATATGAAGAAGTCCACTATATAAAGGTTTCATCAGTATTTTTGTAAAAATACAGTGATACTCCTTTGAAACATATCAGTGGATAACATCTCAATTTAAAACGCTATGTTCTAAATATTAATAGATTGCTGTGTAAAAAATAATTTTTGTTAACCAGATCTTATAGCAGTTGAGTCTAATCTTTTAAATAAAATCCTTTAATTAATTAAAGTCTTGAAATATATATAATTTAAATACCAGGAATGAAAAATGGCTCTATTAGCAGATGTAGAAACATCCTTAGAACAAACACTTCAAAAGTCTGATAGCCCGGTCGATTTGGTTCATTTGGCGAGATATACACTTGGTAACAAAAAGTTAGAGCATGAAGTCCTAGAACTCTTTATTCGACAGTCAGCCCAATATTTTGATAGACTAAAGCTGGCTAAAACTGAAAAAGAGTGGCATGAGGCAGCTCATACTATTAAAGGGTCTGCCAAAGGCATCGGCGCTTGGAGGGTTGCATCAAAAGCGGAAGCTCTTGAAAGGTTTAATGATAGTGTTCCAGAGCAGACGAAATTAGCGTCTCTTGCAAGCCTTGAACAATCAATTTGTGATGCCAAAGTCTTTATTGAAGAATTGCTTAATGAGGCATAATTACTAAATTTATTTAATTTTTTATAATTCGGCTTGGCTTTATTCTTAAATATGTATAATTAGGTGAATAGGGATATGAAATAGGATTAACTCCTATAGTGACCTCACATTAAATCCAAAACACAATCATCTAAAAAGGAATATTACTCGCATGCCTAAGATCACTTTTATTCAAGCTAATGGCGATAAACATGAGATTGAGGCTGAAACGGGTATGACTTTGATGGAAGTTGCTGTTAAAAACAGAATATCTGGCATCGAAGCCGAATGTGGTGGCGCATGTTCTTGTGCAACATGTCATGTGTATATAGCAGATGAGTGGAAAGCTTCTACTGGTACGCCACAAGAGATGGAAGAAGATATGCTGGATTTTGCTTTCGATGTTCGGGAAACCAGCAGATTGAGTTGTCAAATTACCTTAACAGATCAGCATGATGGTCTTGTTGTGAATATTCCAGAGAAACAATATTGATCGTTTTAATGTAGATCTGCATCCATTATTGTATTATTGCCATTTGCGTTCACAAAAAAACATTTTAATATCAGCACTTAAATCTGCATTATTTCAGGGAAATTGTTGTTGTGAATGAAAAAAATATTATTAAAACAGACGCATTAATCATTGGTGCAGGTCCTGTTGGACTGTTTGCTGTATTTGAACTTGGCTTATTGGATATCAAGGCCCATGTCGTTGATATCTTAGATAAGCCAGGTGGTCAGTGCTCGGAGCTTTACCCTGAAAAACCCATTTATGATATTCCTGCATATCCTAGTATCTCTGGGCAGGAGTTAACTGATAAATTACTGGAACAAATAGCACCTTTCTCACCAGAGTTTCATTACAATCAGCAAGTTCAGTCTATTCAAAAACTTGATGATGAAGAATTTTTGGTTGAAACAGATTATGGATCAAATTTCCAAACTAAGGTTATTATTATTGCAGCAGGTGGAGGATCCTTCACACCAAAGAAACCCCCATTGGAAAATATAGAGAGTTATGAGGACAAGTCCATTTTTTATTCTGTTAGGAAAATTGAACAGTTTAAAGACAAAAATATTCTAATTGTTGGTGGGGGTGACTCAGCGCTTGATTGGGTTCTAAGTTTACAACCCGTTGCTGAAAAAATTACCTTGATGCACAGAAGAGATAAATTCCGCGCAGCTCCAGATAGTGTCAATAAAATGATGGCTCTTGTGGAACAAGGGAAGGTTGATTTTAAATTAGGGCAGATGGTTGGATTACATGGTAGTGATGGGCTTTTAACGTCAGTTGTCGCAAAAGCAAGTCAAGGAGAATTTGAAATTCCTTGTGATACACTCCTGCCATTCTTTGGTTTAACAATGAAATTAGGTCCTATTGCAGATTGGGGGCTCAATCTGGATGAAAACAGAATACCTGTTGATGTTTCATCCTATGAAACAAGTGAACAACGGATCTTTGCGATTGGTGACATTAATGTCTACCCTGGTAAGTTAAAACTTATCCTTTCAGGTTTTCATGAAGCTGCACTCATGGCCCACAAAGCGCACTCTTATGTTTATCCAGATAAAAAGCTTCTTTTTCAGTACTCAACATCCTCAAGCAGCCTACAAAAGAAAATTGGTGTGAAATAAAACTGAAAGTGGATTTCATAATATTCTTAAACTTGCATCTAATTCTATCCAAAAGTTGACATTGAAGATAAGTTTAGAACTAATATGAATATTATCTATGTATAATATTCATTTGTTTCTGTTGTGTGATGCAATAAAAACAAGATATGAGATTCACCTGAATGATCACACTAAAACAACTTCGTTATTTTATTTCGCTTGCGGAAAACTTACATTTTGCAAAAGCGGCAGATGAGTGCGCGATAAGTCAACCAGCTTTATCAATGCAAATTAAAGAATTGGAAGTCTCGCTAGGTGCCCCACTTGTTGAGCGCGGAAAAGGGAGGATTGAAATCACTCCAATTGGTAAGGAAGTTTTGCGACGCTCTCAAAATATTTTGCATCTTGTACAGGATTTAAGAGATTGTGTTCAACATGAAGAAAACTTATTATCAGGCCCGCTAAAAATAGGGGTCATTCCAACAGTTGCTCCATATTTACTGCCAAAAGCCTTACCAAAATTAAAAAAACTCTTTCCAAGTTTAGAGTTAAGTATCAGGGAAAGTCAGACCTCTTCCCTTATTCGAGAATTAAAAAAAGGTCATTTGGATGTTATTTTAATAGCTGTTCCTCATACTGATGAGGATAAAGAACTTAGCTTTAAAAAATTGTTTGTTGATCGGTTTGTTCTGGTGACAAACATGCAAAACCAGACTTTGAGTCCTTTCAAGACTATTGAAAAAAATGATTTACTTCTTTTAGAGGAAGGACATTGTTTGCGTGACCAAGTTATTGCATTCTGTAGAGCTAAAAAGCCAAAGGCTCTCTCAAATTTTGGAAGTGCAAGTTTAACAACGATTACTCAAATGGTTGCCCATGGATATGGAGCAACATTGTTGCCTGAAATTGCTCAGAAAGCTGAAATAGGAAGACGTCAGAGTATTCACATTATGCGTTTTCCTGAACCACAACCAAAAAGGACATTAGGGCTTGTCTGGCGTAAAACATCCCCGCGCACAGCAGACTTTGAAGCACTCGGGGATGTTTTGAGAGAATGTGGGGAAAATATGATTGAAGATTTAAAAGAGTAAAAAGGTCTTTATGAAGAGACTTATTTTAGTTCTAGTACTATTCGCTGTTTTCTTGGCAATATGTATATTTTTTAGCTTTTTATCGCCTTACAGCCAACTTGCGGATTCGCTGACACATTTTAGATTACATCTTTCACTTTTGTTATTTGTATTAAGCTTATTGCTAGCATTTACAAAATTTGGAGAAGTTGCATTTGTAACTGGAGTTTTATCATTCATAGGCCTAATGAGTTTAAGTCCGGCATTTCCTGATGCTTCTGTGGTGCTACCAAAAACTTATCCACCACGAGAGAATACAGCTATTAAGCTTATACAAATGAACTTGAGTTTTCGTAATAAATCGTTGGACAAAGTTGTTACGTTCCTTAAAAAGCAAAAAGCTGATTTTGTGACTTTGCAAGAGGTCACAAACAAGAACAAAGTTATTCTAGAACGTCTGTCAAAACTTTATCAATATCAAATTATTTGTAACTTTGCGACTGTAGGGAGTGTTGCAATTCTCTCCCGTCATCAAATAACGTCTTCAGATGATGAAGGATGTACAGAGAAAAATGGACTTGTCTGGGCAGAAATATATATTCATGGACAATATCTGACAATTGGGTCACTTCATCTTCATTGGCCGTATCCTTATCAGCAATGGTCCCAGATTACTGGTTTAAAAAGTAAACTTAAAAAAATAACTCGGCCAATTTTATTAGGTGGTGATTTCAATGCTGCACCGTGGAGTAATACAGTTCAGAAGATTGCAGAGTACACAGACACAAAAGTTGTCAGCGGTCTTAGATACACTCTTTTTAAGAAGCTGATTTTTTTCTTACCATCGATTGGATTGCCTATTGATCATATATTGATGCCTGAAAGATTGAAATTGATACACATTATGGTGGGTCCACAAATTGGCTCTGATCATGTTCCTGTCATTGCATGGTTTGATTTCAAAAGAAAAGCATCTTGAAAAGTAGCTTATAAAATGTTATTTAATGGCTAAGATAATTTCTATTTCATGGTTTGGGACATGGCTAAAAGAAGAACACAAAATGCAGATGTTACGCGTCTTTACCTAAGTGAAGTCACGGCATATTTGTATTCAGACACACGTTCATAGCCTCAATCATATATAGAGGCAAGTTGGCCTCAAATGAGTTTAAGATGACCCGGCAGGCCGAAACAGGTACACCGGGTTTTTTATTGGATTGATCAATATGTATGAAAAATTGAAAGAACAGAAATTGGAAAATTCTGACTGGTTTGCCGATAATGCAAATCGGAAAAGTGATTTTGATTGGTGGTTTAACATATAACTCCCATAATATATTCGCCTGGGAGAATAAGATCTCTCGGGTTATTGAACCGCAAACCCGTTAGGTCGCACATTAGACTTAACGGGTTTTTTTATGGCTGTTTTTCAGTCACATAGAATTTGGTGCACCAAAACATGGCTGACAAATCTGACTAGCTAACAGAGGAGGTCAGCCAATTCGCAATTTGTAGAAATAGGAGATCATAAAATGACTATGAAACTACATGTGAATGTTGGCACTATCGGCCATGTTGATCACGGCAAGACAACATTAACAGCTGCTATCACGCAAGTTCAAGCTATCAGACAAGGCGGGAAAGGGCTGGCCTTTGATCAGATCGATAATGCCAAGGAAGAAAAGGCAAGAGGTATTACGATTAATACATCTCATGTCGAGTATGAGTCTGTAAAACGGCATTATGCGCATATCGACTGCCCGGGACATGCTGACTATGTGAAAAATATGATCACAGGTGCTTCTCAAATGGATGGTGCAATTTTGCTTGTTGATGGTACTGAAGGTGCTGCCAAGCAGACGATAGAGCATATTCTATTAGCAAGGCAGGTGAATGTTGAACATATCGTTGTTTTTGTGAACAAGATGGATATGCTAGAACCAGCTGAGCGAGAAGAGATGGCAGAGCTGATTCAACTTGAAACCGGTTCTTTGTTAGAGTCTCAAGGGTATCAAAATGTATCATTTATTTTTGGTAGTGCATTGAAGGCTTTGGAAGCTTCTTCCAATGGAGATGTTGAGTCATCTGATGTTCAATGTATAGTCGACCTGATTGAAGCATTGGATACAAAAATACCCGATCCGGTGCGTGACTATGACAGCCCATTTATGATGCCTATTGAAGGCATTCATACGATCCCTGGTCGTGGAACTGTTGTGTCTGGTCGTGTTGAACGTGGAATCATTAAGGTTGGTGAGACTGTTGAAATCATCGGCCTTAATACAGAAGACGGAGAACAGGTTGTTGTCACTGGTACGCAAGCTTTTCGTAAAGACATTGAGGAGGCAAAAGCCGGTATGAATGTTGGTTTGTTGCTTCGTGGTGTTAAACGAGAAGAGGTGGAACGAGGTCAGATTCTAACCAGGCCTGGCGTCGTGAAACCTTACCAGAAGGCATTGGCGCATATCTTTGTTCTTGGCAAAGAAGAGGGTGGGCGTCACACAGCTTTTGGCAGTGGATATCGTCCCCAATTTTTCTTTGGTACGACTGATGTGACCGGTGTTATTCATGTTGAGAATGACAGTGGTCTTGTGCAACCAGGTGGACAAGCTGATATTCGTTTTGAGTTAAATAAACCCGTTGGGATTGAGAAAGGAGTCCGTTTTGCAATCCGTGAGGGTGGTAAAACGGTTGGCGCTGGGATGGTCACTGACGTGGTGACTTAGCTCGTTTAGACAAATGATACTCCTGAGCCTTCTTATGCTCAAGGCTCAGGAGTTTTTGTGAATTATTCTCCAAATCCTTGGAATTCAGGGTGACAGATGTCGCATCTTCGTGGTTGTGCACTTTCAAGAGATTGGATTTCTGGTATCGAGGGGAGTCGATAAGGGTCTGCGAGATCAATAATTGGATTTTTATATCCAATATCCTTTAAAGCTGCGATAGACATTCGTGAGAGAGGCCTTGATATGCCATTTAAGAAACCGGTGTTTAGTTCCGTACCAAAAGTTGTTTCTCGCCAATGACCATTTTGTGTTCCTGCACCTCCTGTATTTGCAACAGGGATAGACGTGATGTTAGTGTCTCCTAATAAAATTTGATATTCTGCAACAGCATTAGGGCCAATATATTGAGGGTCATTTGGAGCAGGTTCATTTAACAGTCCCCTAAATCCCCATAAAGGACCCGAGCCTAAGGCATGAAACATTTCGTGCAGGATTACATCTTCCAGTTCGCCATTGTTTAGCAATCGATCTAGGTCATTATTGTCAAATTGCATGATGCCTATTGCTGGAACACCCGTATCTGAACGCAAATGCGTCGGACCAGCCTGACCAAGAATACTGCCTGGGCCATCAAGATTGCTTGTAGATGCATCAATTAAAATACCTTGAATAATAAGGCCTTCAAAATTAACTGGAGAGGGAGTTTCATTTGCAAGAATTGCATTCAGTCTACTTTGGGCTTTAACAAAGGCATGACGATATCTTTCATCGACATTATTCAGGTCTCGAAACTCTATCCAGCCAGCTTGGGGTGAGACCTGTGATGCGACATTGAGGGTTGTTTGAACCGAAGTTTCAGATGAAAGGTCATTAGCACTAATTGTAGCTGATGTATTAAAACCAAATAAACGTCGAAGAAAATTTAGTATCATGTGCCCTCCAGAACTTTTTCTACTCATCATAATATTATAACTATTTATCTGAAAATACTTAAAGAAACAAGTTTTCGGCTAAACTGAAACATGTTAAAATCTATTTGTTTTTATCAATGATTATAAATTGATCTTTATTTTTAATTTCATTTAAAGGTGTGAGTTATAATGTCTTATTCCCTCATAAGCTTCTATATCGTGGTGAGCTTAATATTATTTTTCCCCCTAATTTTACACGCGGATGAAAAGATGAAAATTGGAAAGAAGCCAAAATTCTATGGTGACTGTGATGCGTCTGCTGCCATATCAATTGGCAAAGATATGATTTTGGTAGCTTCTGATGAATTTGATAAAGTTTATTTTTATTCAGAAGATGGACAAATGTTTTTGGCAGAAAAACGTTTAAATTCCTTGCTAGGATTTGAGGAAACAGCTGAACTGGATCTTGAGGGTGCTGTTAAAGTTGATGATAAGATCTGGTGGATTGGGTCTCATTCACTTAATAAACATGCTGAAAGAGAAGAAACACGACAGGTGTTTTTTGCGACCAATGTTCCGTCCCAACAGAATATGGAACTTAGTTTATCGGAAAAACAGGTTGATTTACTTCCTCTTATTCAGAGCGCTAAAATTTTTAAAGATGAGGCTTTTTCAACTGCGCCTAAAAAAGGTGGGATTAACATAGAAGGTTTAACGGCACATCATGATGGAGGTTTTTTGGTCGCGTTTCGATCTCCACTTAATGGTGATGATGGACTGACAGGGAATGCAACCCTATTGCATATTGTGAAAGAGGGGCAGGAATTTAAAATTAAGAAAACCCATCAATTGGATCTGAAAAATCGCGGGATACGAGACATTGTCCATTTTGGTTCAAAATATCTCATCCTTGCTGGGCCGGTGCAAAAGACGAAGCATTTTGATCAGGACGATAAGTTTGATGCTTATATCTGGAATGGCAAAAAGAAGCTTAAGCGATTAGATGATGATGGGGTCTTAAATAAGCGTAATCCCGAAGCAGTTGTGAAAATCAGTGATAAGAAATGGCTTATTTTGAGTGATGATGGGAGCAAGTCACGTAAGGATTTTACAGTCAATGATGCAAAGCGGGACTGTAAAGACATAAAAAAAGATAATCCTCATGATGAGCGGCACCCTAAAGTCTTTTTCCGTGCACTTAAGGTTAAAATAGAGTAAAATTTAACTGCGATCAAAAAACATTTGACAATGACAACCTTTCCGTTCATACGCATACCCGTTTCTTTATAAATACAAGTTTTAATTCAATTCTTACCTGCTTGGTTGGCAGAGAGTGAGAGGAAAAAATGTCTAAGATTCAACTAACTTTCCCTGATGGCAATGTACGTGATTATGACACTGGTATAACTGGTGCAGAACTCGCTGCGTCTATTTCCAAGTCTTTAGCAAAAAAAGCGGTTGCTTTATCTATTGATGGCGAATTGGTCGATCTAGCTGATCCAATTAAGGGCAATGCCAGTGTAAAAATCATTACTCGATCAGATGACGAAGCGCTTGAGCTGATCCGTCATGATTGCGCGCATGTGATGGCTGAGGCTGTTCAAGAGCTATACCCTGATACTCAGGTGACAATCGGGCCTGTGATCGAGAATGGCTTTTATTACGATTTTGCCCGCGAAGAGTCCTTTAAGCCTGATGATCTTGAAAAAATTGAAAAGAAAATGCACGAGATCATCAAGCGTGATGCACCTTTTACAAAAGAGATCTGGACGCGCAAAGATGCCAAAGCGTTCTTTAAGGAAAAAGGCGAGGATTATAAGGTTGAACTCGTCGATATGATCCCGAAAGGTGAGAAGGTCAAGATCTATAAGCAGGGTGAATGGTTGGATCTTTGTCGTGGACCTCATATGACATCAACAGGGCAGGTTGGTAAGGCCTTTAAGCTGATGAAGATTGCCGGTGCTTATTGGCGTGGGGATGCCAATAATGCAATGCTGCAGCGGATCTATGCAACAGCATGGGCTAGTGATAAAGACCTTAAAGCACATCTTCATATGCTTGAAGAAGCTGAGAAGCGAGATCACCGCAAGCTTGGCCGCGAGATGGATTTGTTCCATTTGCAGGAAGAAGCGCCAGGGTCGGTCTTCTGGCATGATAAAGGATGGAGATTATTCCAGAATTTGATTTCTTATATGCGTCGTCGTCAAGAGGAATGGGGCTATCAGGAAGTCAATAGTCCTGACATGATGGAACGCACCTTGTGGGAAAAATCTGGTCACTGGGAAAAATTCGGTGAGAATATGTTCACAAGTGAAACACCTGATGAGCGTGTATTTTGCTATAAGCCGATGAACTGCCCAGGCCATGTTCAGATTTTTAAAAATGGTTTAAAGAGTTATCGCGAACTCCCTTTAAAGATGGCTGAGTTTGGTAAGGTGCATCGTTATGAACCTTCCGGTGCTTTGCATGGCATTATGCGTGTGAGACATTTCACACAGGATGACGCGCATATCTTCTGTACCGATGACCAAATTACGGATGCCTGTGTTGAACTTAATCAACAGATGTTGGGGATCTATAAAGACTTTGGCTTTGAGAATGTCGTTGTCAAATTTTCAGACAGACCAGAAAAACGGGTTGGTTCTGATGAGATCTGGGATAAGTCTGAGGCTGCCCTAAAACATGCTGTGGAAGCTGCAGGTTTAGACTGGCAACTCAATCCGGGTGAGGGGGCGTTTTATGGTCCAAAACTTGAGTATGTTTTAAGGGACGCTATCGGGCGTGACTGGCAATGTGGAACCACTCAGGTTGACCTTAATTTACCTGGGCGTCTTGGTGCTTTCTATATTGGTGAGGATGGCGAGAAACATGTTCCTGTAATGATCCACAGGGCGATGTTTGGGTCCCTGGAGAGATTTACAGGTATTTTGATTGAGAACTGTTCAGGCCATTTTCCACTATGGCTCTCACCATTACATATAATGGTTTGCCCAATTACATCGGAAGTTGATGATTATGCTGTGAAGGTCAAAGAGACATTTACTAAAGCTGGATTTAAAGCACAGGTTGACCTTCGGAATGAGAAGATTAATCGAAAAGTTCGAGAGCACTCTCTTGCAAAAACCCCTGTGATTATGGCCGTTGGTAAAAGGGAAGAGGAAGAAAATAGCGTTTCAATTCGTAGACTTGGCTCTCAGAAACAAACTGTTATGACAGTTGATGAGGCACTTTCAAGCTTACAAGAAGAAGCTATTGCGCCTGATCAACGTTAAAGACATAAATATAGGGCGATAAGATCTTGTAAGACTTTATTATCGCCCTATATTACGTCAATTGATGAATTGCTTTTTAATCAGGAATTATACTTTTGAAATTTCCCGAGCTAAGCTATGCCACGCCGAATGATCCTTGGTTGAAACGTTGGATAATACATTCCGTTGAGATTTTATCTGGGCGTAACTTTTTTGTTCCCCTTTATGAAATTTGGCGGAATGAAAGTGTTGGCAAATCCAAAAGTGTTATTGGTGATATGCTCACCTTAATGAATACCTCTCTTGATATTGAGTGCAAAAAATGGCCTCTTGACCTTACACCTGATGATAAATTGGTTATCATTTCAAATCATCCTTTTGGTATAGGGGATGGTATTGCTATTCTTTCTTTAGCAGAACAACTCGGCAGGCCATTTAAAATTCTGATAAACAAAGATTTACTCAAAGTTCCAGAAATAGAACCTTATTCTTTGCCCATTGATTTTACCGAAAGTAAAGAAGCACTTGCTGCAAATATTAAATCCCGTAATGAAGCTTTAAAGCTGCTGGATGAAGGGACCACAATCGTCATTTTTCCATCTGGCGGTGTTGCTACGGCTCAAACACTGTTTGGCAAGGTTGAGGAGCTTCCCTGGAAAACATTTACCGCGAAACTTGTCCAATCCGCCAAAGCCTCTGTTTTGCCAGTTTTCTTTGAAGGTCAGAATGGCAGACTTTTTCATATTGTCAGCCATTTTAGCATGACACTTCGATTATCTCTGTTAGTTGCTGAATTTAGACGTTTTGCTGGTTCCAAAATTAAAGTAAATATTGGGAATAAAATACCATTTGAGAATCTTGAAAATAAATCAGATCGCAAGAAACTCACACAAGAACTATATGATCATGTTCATGTACTGAAAAGATGAACATTATCTGAATAAGTCCTTCACATAATATAACAAAAATATAAGTCATATAGATCTTGATTATGCCTCTTATGATTATGATATCTTGTAGGTAATTTGAAAAAAGTTTTTATCCATGACTGGGGAGACATATTATGAAGTCTATGACATATTTGGGAAGTGCTATTGTAGCACTTGCGCTTTTAATTGGATCAAGCGTTGCTAATACAGCCGCTGCAGGTGATTTGCCAGACTTATTGATCCGTTCTGTAGATTTATATCCGACTGGTAAATGTGGTGCAGTTGGCTCTGCTATTAAAGGTAAAGTCACGATTAAGAATGTTGGTGACAGACGTGCACGTGCTCTTGTGTTTACGCCATTGATCAAAGTTTTTGATATTCACAATGAAGAATTTCGTGATAATGACATCAAGATCAATTCACTCGCACCAGGTGAAACAACAACAGTGAGAATTAACATTGGTCGTTTTCATAAGAAAAGGTATTATGGTGGTTTAAGAAAAATTATCATCCATGTTGATCCAAAAGACAAGATTCGTGAGTCTAACGAATTAAACAATACATTTGCTGTTAAAGTTCCTGTCTATTGCTGATCTAAAAGCATATCTTTTTAGGAATAATACTAAAAGCTAATAATATAGATTCTAAAAAGGCAGCTATTTTAGCTCGCCTTTTTATGATATTTCATTAAGTTTCCGTAATCGCCCTCTTTTAGATCATGCTCAGAATGTTCTATAGGTGGTTTAAACAAAACATTCTATTTTACCTCAAAGAAACTTATGATAACCTTCTTATCCTTATTAGCATTTTTGTTTGTTTGCTTCATTGTAATTGGCATCATCATACGCTTCAAAAACGTATCTAAAGTACGGGAGCCGAAAGATGGTGACTTATCATGTCCTAAAAGCGGCTTTGAAAACCCTGTTGATGAGTTGGCCATTGACTCACAAGAAGATGGCATATTGCTCCGCAACAAAAGAGAAGATGTTTCTTCAGAACCAAGTGAAGCAAATAGTTACTTGTCAAAAGGCAAGCAAGCTTTTTTGCAAAACAAATTCGAAGATGCAGAAGAGTTTATGGAAAAGGCTATAATGACAGCCTCTAAAGATCAAGATGTTATAACTCTCTCTCAGGCAAGACTTTCATTAGCCGAGTTAAATCACGCTATGGGCGATCTTACACTTGCTTGCGAAAACTGGCAGTTAGCTAGAGAGCTTTTCCAGGAACTAAAAAATGAAGAACGGGTGAATAACATAGAGCAAAAAATGAAGGACACTGGATGTCCAACTGACTGGGTGTTAAATGATTTCTGAGATATAGTTAGAATAGATCATTCGACATCTATAAAAAGAGTATGTCATAAAGAAATATGGGTAAAACAAAAAAAATTACCTTATGCTGCAAATTCAATTATGATGTAGTCATGAAAATGTTTTAATATAATTTATTCCAAAAATATTGAGATTTTTGAATCGTAATTTCTTAACCTGGATTTTATGAGGGGAGTGGGTGGTGAGAGTATTAAATATTGCGTTTCTTATTTCTGTTTGTGTCTGTATTTTTTTAATATCAAGTCTTTCTGCCAGTTGGGCAAAACGTAAGTGTTTTGTGAAAGGTAAGCCAGCTCCTGACCTAGTGATTGTATCTGAGGGTACTAATATAAAATGGTCAGGAAAATGTAATGCAGTATCTCCTAAGATTGTTGGTTCAATAATCATCAAAAATATTGGTACAGCTCCAGCTAAATCAGCAAAAAGTTCACTGGTCAGTGTCTGGGATATCAATAATGAAAAATGCATAGATGAATCTGGCGTTGGGCAAGTCATTAAACCAGGCGAAAAATATAAAAGAGAAATCAAAGCTTGTCGCTTTATTGCAGGACAAAATTTGGATGGTAAACGAAAGATTAAAATAAAAATTGATCGAGATAACCAAATTAATGAATGTAATGAACGCAATAATAGTTGGCCAGGTACAATCGAAATAGAACTTTCTTGCTCATCCTAGCTGATCTTTTACGTATTATCGCCACAACTAGCCCATATAGAAGGTTTGCGGACTAATTATCCTGTGTGATTTTTAAGTGGATTTAGTCATAAGACAATAAAAATCTGACTTTGTTCAAATCTCTATCACACAGAATTGAGTTGTATATAAACCGATAATTTATCACTTATATTATAAATAAGATACAATCGCTAAATTTAGGGCATTTAAAATGATTACAAAACGCAATTTCTTAAAAGCTGCTGTTTTAAGTGCAGGTACAATGATTTTTTCAACAGTGGGTGCTGTGGCTGAAACAATAAAAAAACTTGTTTTGAGCGATGATGAATGGCGCAAACGATTGACACCACAACAATTCAAGATTTTGCGTAAGGAAGGTACAGAATACCCTCATTCAAGCCCATTAAATAAGGAAAAAAGAGCCGGGACATATCACTGTGTTGGTTGTGACCTTGCTTTATTTAAGTCTGAAACGAAATTTGAAAGTGGCACAGGTTGGCCAAGCTTTTATGATGTCATCCCAGGACGTGTTGGTACAAAAAGAGATTATACATTGTTGTATCCAAGAACAGAATATCATTGCGCGAGATGTGGCGGACATCATGGGCATGTGTTTAATGACGGTCCAAAACCGACAGGACTTAGATATTGTAATAATGGCGATGTTTTAGTGTTTAAACCTAGTAAAGCAGATACATAAAAATAAAATCAATACGTCTCTCACAAAAACAGAGGTAAGAAATATGTTGACTGTCATAATCAGAGGCCTTGTCGTTGGTGTTTATGCACTTTTTTCATTTAATGCTCCAGCCGACATACAACAATCAAAATCTAATCCTGCAAAAATTCAAACTGCTCAAGTTAAAACTAATGCAAATGATAAAAAAGTTCCAGACAGCAAATATAAAACAGCGATTTTTGCTGGTGGGTGTTTTTGGTGTGTGGAATCTGATTTTGACAAAGTTGAGGGGGTCGTCAAAACGATCTCTGGTTACACTGGTGGCTCAACAGATAATCCAACATATAAATCAGTTACCTATGGAAATTCTGGGCACTATGAAGCTGTGGAAGTCACTTATGATCCTGAAAAAGTAAGTTATAAAAAACTATTGTTCTATTTTTGGAGAACAGTTGACCCAACTGATGATGGGGGACAATTCTGTGATCGAGGTCATAGTTATAAAACAGCAATTTTTACCAATTCAAAAGAGCAGTTTGATTTAGCAACAGCTTCCAAAGAAACTCTGATAAAAGAAAAAACACTCTCAAAGCCTATTGTTACACCTATATTAAAAGCTGGCTCATTTTATCCTGCAGAAACATATCACCAAGATTACTATAAAAAGAATCCTATCAGATATAATTATTATAGATTTGGTTGCAAAAGGGATGCGCGTATTAAGCAAGTCTGGGGTAAACAGGCTCATGGTGGCTTAAAGTAATAAAAGTTTCTTAAAACTATAAAGATTAGAGCTGAAAGATATATAATTAGTATATTTACATTTTGAATATATGTTTACGACACTTGTGATATGATTGTATGTTATAAGCTAAAATCTGAGTTTCATATTTATTGACATAAAATCATCCAATTGGATGATTAAAATGTTTTTACTTAGTAACTCAAATATAAGTTTGATGGGCAGAGAAAAATGATTGAGTATTATTTAAGTTATAATCAGATATGCAAAAAACAATTATTTATTAAACTTTGTTTTATTGTGTTTACTGTATTATTTTTTTCAATAAATACAAGTCATGCCAATGATCCATCTCAAGAAATACAGTATGCAGCTTCTGCCTATGATGATGCTGATAATGAATGGGGACAAGAGTTTGATAGGTCATTTGCAAAACAATGGGAATCTAACCCCCAAAGAGGTTTTCCGACACTCTCTAAGAAAAATATCGACCCTATGCGCATCGCAATTAAGCGTTATGCGGAAATAGTTGCTAAAGGAGGGTGGGTGAAAGTTCCGGATATTGAGATGAAAGTTGGCATCAACACGCCGGCTGTAAAGCAGTTAAGGCAAAGGCTGATCATCACTGGAGATTTATCGCAACAATCTGGATATGCAGAGACATTTGATTACTATGTATCAGAAGCCGTTAAAAAATTTCAAAAAAGGAATGGGCTTACCACTACTGGTGTAACTGACAAAGAAACAATAAGGGCTCTTAATGTACCAGCAAGTGCCAGATTAAGGCAATTGAGGACGAATTTGGTTCGTTTGAAAAAGCTAGTTAAGAAAAATGCCAAGAAATATGTATTAGCGAATATTCCAGCTGCACAAGTTGAAGCTATTCAAGATGAACGTGTGGTCTCTCGCCATGTTGCGATTATTGGCAAAATTGACAGACAAACCCCTGTTATCACTAGTAAAATTCATGAAATTAATTTTAACCCTTATTGGACATTACCAAGAAGCATCATCCGTAAAGACTTGGTTCCACAGGCGATTAAATACACTGAGAAGGGCAAAGATCTCTTAGAACAGTCCAAAATCAATGTTTATGATAAAAAAGGACAGCTTGTGCCATCTCAGTCTATTAACTGGAATGAGGATGTGGCGAAAAAGTTTATTTTTAAACAAGACCCTTGGAAAGAAAATGCTTTGGGATTTGTGAAGATTAATTTCCACAATGCTCATGCGGTGTTTTTGCATGATACACCTTCAAAACAACTATTTACTGAAAATTTTAGAGCAGATAGTTCCGGTTGTATTCGTGTGCAGAATATTCAGCAGCTTGTTTCTTGGATTTTAGAAGATACTGGTGGGTGGAATATTTCTCGAATTGCCGAAGTTAAAAGAGTTGGATCTCGTGAAGATGTTAAACTGAAACAACGCATTCCTATCTATATTGTTTATGTTACAGCTTGGGCAACTGGCGACGGTATTGCGCATTTTAGACACGATGTATACAGAAAAGATGCTTTAAGTCGAGTTGCAGCTGTTAATTGATTGAATTCACCATATATTTTGCCACATTCATTATATTTATTTTAAGTCTTAGATTTTGTTACATATGAATATATATAATATTAATGATTATGAACAATTATCATCAATATGAACATAATGAGCCTTTTGTTAAGATCTCTTTGATTGTATGTGGCATTTTCTATATTTTATAATTAGGCTTTGCTTTTTTATGAAATATATGGAAGGCTATGTATTCCCAAGTGAGTTTATAACAAATAAGGCCCGACCCTAGTTAAGATCGAAGTGGGTTTCGGATGGATTATAAGGAATTTTTTGCAACCTCTTTAAAAGCTCTTAGGCAAGAAGGGCGATATAGAGAATTTGCTGATATTCGGAGAAAGTGTGGCTCTTTCCCGAATGCTGAACATTTTACGAATGAAGGTGTTCAGGACATAAAGGTATGGTGTAGCAATGACTATTTGGCTATGGGACAACATCCAAAGGTTATTGCAGCTATGCACCAAGCAATTGATACTGCAGGAGCTGGCTCCGGCGGTACTAGGAATATTGCGGGTACGACACATTATCATATAGAACTTGAAAAATCTCTCGCAGATCTTCATCAGAAAACATCGGCTCTTTTATTTACTTCAGGCTATATTGCTAATGAAGCATCGCTTAGCACATTGGTTAAGATTCTTCCTGGATGTGTTATATTTTCGGATGAAAAGAACCATGCTTCTATGATTGAAGGGATTCGTCAAGGTGGCGGTCCAAAACGTATTTGGCAACACAATGATTTAGACCATTTGGAGAGTCAACTTCAAGAATATGATATTAATATTCCTAAAATCATAGCTTTTGAGTCTGTCTATTCAATGGATGGGGATATTGCCCCTATTGAAAAAATATGTGATTTAGCTAAGAAATATAACGCCTTAACTTACCTTGATGAAGTGCATGCCGTTGGTATGTACGGTAAGCGCGGGGGTGGTGTTGCTGATCGTGATAATGTTTTATCTAAAGTTGACATTATAGAAGGCACTTTGGCTAAGGGTTTTGGTTTGATGGGGGGCTACATTGCAGCAGATTGCGATATCGTTGATGCAATTCGCTCATATGCTTCAGGTTTTATTTTTACAACCTCCCTTGCTCCCGCGATTGTTGCTGGGGCCCTAGCGAGTGTTGAACACCTTAAAAATAGTTCTGTAGAAAGACAACAACATCAAGCTAGAGCACAACTGTTAAAAGGAAAACTCGCATCAGCAGGTCTTCCTGTTTTAGATAATCCCAGTCATATTGTTCCAGTTATGGTCTATGATCCTGTTAGGTGTAAACAATTAACGGACTCGTTAATGTTACGTTATGGAATTTATGTTCAACCTATCAACTATCCAACAGTTCCAAGAGGTCTGGAGCGTATACGTTTAACGCCTGGTCCAATGCATAGTGACAAGGATATGGATCATTTGGTTGAAGCGTTAAATGATTTATGGCGTGAAATGGATTTAAGACGAGCCGCGTAAAACTATTTATCAGGTTATATATTTTATGAATTCTGATTCGAATAACGATATATATTTTGAATTTACGCAAATAGGCAGCTCTGTCAAAGTTGCTGCGATTGATGGAAAAACCGGGGTTGAGGTCAGTGTTGTGGGCAATAGAATGGTCGAGCAGACATATCTCCAAAATCTTGCTAAAAGAAAGCTTAAAAAGAGGCTTTCTGAATTATTAAGTCAATGATGTGATTGAATAAATTGTTTTAAATGCCAAACTTTTGCACTCTATGGTTACAGGAAAATATGCCTTATTTTTATTTATTCTTCCAATAAATTTTACCTAAATCCTTAAAAAGAAGAAAAAAAGCTAAACATACCTTGGCATTGTAAGCTTCTGTATGATATGGAAGTTGTTTCTACGAACTATTATCTAGAATTGATAGTTATTTCCATTTATCCTTAAGGTTCTTGTAGTGCGCACCCTTCTATTTCAGAGCACTTATAGTTCATGATGGATCTCAAAACAGGATAGAAATACTCTAGTCTGCTGTAAACAATAAGTTTTTTGTGTTAAGGAAAGAATATGAACCTCAGTGATGCAAATAAAATGGCTCAAGCGTTTTTTTCTCAGTCATTGTCTGAGAAAGATGCAGAAGTAGCTCAGTCTATTGATAATGAGCTTTCACGTCAGCAAAATGAAATTGAACTTATTGCATCTGAGAATATTGTTTCTAAAGCTGTATTAGAGGCTGCTGGGTCTGTACTTACAAATAAATATGCAGAGGGGTATCCTGGCAGACGATATTATGGCGGATGTCAACATGTTGATGTTGTTGAAAATATTGCCATAGACAGAGTGACAAAGCTTTTTAATTGTGAATTTGCAAATGTCCAGCCTAATTCTGGCTCACAAGCTAATCAGGCAGTTTTTATGGCATTAATTAAGCCAGGTGATACCATTATGGGCTTGAGCCTTGCAGCAGGTGGGCATCTAACACATGGAGCTCCTCCAAACCAATCAGGTAAATGGTTTAATGCTGTTGAATATGGGGTTCGTGAAGATACTCATTTGATTGATTATGATGAGGTTGCAAAGCTTGCTAAAGAACATCAGCCAAAAATGATTATTGCTGGTGGTTCTGCTTATCCTAGAGTTATTGACTTTAAGCGTTTCAGAGAAATTGCTGATGAGGTCGGGGCTTATTTGATGGTGGATATGGCGCATTTTGCTGGGTTGGTTGCAGGTGGCGCACATCCAAGTCCTTTTCCGCATGCCCATGTTGCGACCTCAACAACTCATAAAACTTTGCGTGGTCCTCGTGGAGGTATTATTCTCACAAATGATAGTGCGATTGCTAAAAAGGTAAATTCAGCTATTTTCCCAGGAATACAGGGTGGCCCTTTAATGCATGTGATTGCTGGTAAGGCTGTAGCATTTGGGGAGGATTTGCAGCCAGATTTTCAAGTCTATGCGCAGAATGTTGTTGATAATGCTAAAATCCTTGGAGAAACCCTTAAAGAAGGTGGTTTAGACTTGGTGTCTGGTGGGACAGATACACATCTTGTTCTCGTTGATTTAAGGCCAAAAGGTCTGACTGGTAAGGTTGCTGAAGAAGCTCTTGGGCGAGCTAATATTACGTGTAATAAAAACGGTGTTCCGTTTGATCCTCAAAAACCTATGATTACGTCTGGTATACGTCTTGGTACACCTGCAGGGACAACTCGGGGCTTTATGGCTGAAGAGTTTAAATTAATAGGCCAACTTATTATCAAAGTTCTTGATGGTGTATCCCAAAATGGTGAAAACAACCAGGCTGTTGAGAATTTAGTTAAACAGGAAGTTATTGAGCTCTGCCAAGGTTTCCCAATTTATAAAGACTAATAGAAAAAATGTGCTGAATGTAAGGATAAAAATATGAGATGTCCCTATTGTGGCAGCACAATAACACAAGTCAAAGACTCGCGTCATACAGAGGATCATACTGCTATTAGACGTAGACGTATTTGCTCTGATTGTGGCGGGCGGTTTACTACATTTGAGCGCATACAATTGCGTGAGTTAACAGTTATAAAACGCTCAGGTCGTCGTGTTCCATTTGAACGTGATAAGCTCATGCGTTCAGTACAAATTGCAATACGCAAACGTCCTGTTGAACATGAACGAGTAGAGCGCATGGTAACTGGCATTGTGCGTCAATTGGAAAATCT
The DNA here is from genome assembly GCA_965263345.1 of Methyloligellaceae bacterium. Classification (GTDB taxonomy): domain Bacteria; phylum Pseudomonadota; class Alphaproteobacteria; order Rhizobiales; family CBDHHC01; genus CBDHHC01. The sequence continues at coordinate 434,083 of CBDHHC010000024.1, read as the reverse complement.
AGGTGAAGGCGATATTGAAGCAGATAAAATCGGTGAACTTGTGATGGAAGGTTTAAAATCACTTGATGATGTCGCTTATGTGCGATTTGCATCTGTTTATAAGAACTTCAGAGAAGCTAAAGATTTTGAGAATCTTTTAGGCGAGTTGTCAAATGAAGATGGAATCTTAGAACCTTCTTTATTTTCTAAACATGATGAATAATTCCAAACAAGTATATAGATGCAATGACCGTTTTTATATGGCTTTGGCACTAAGACTGTCACAACGTGCTTGGGGCAGGTGTGCTCCTAATCCTTCTGTCGGTGCAATCGTTGTTTCGTTTAATTCTTCCTCACCTTTAGTTTTAGGACGGGGATGGACACAGCCGGCTGGTCAAGCACATGCTGAAATTGTTGCATTAACAGCTGCAGGAAAACAAGCGCAAGGGGCTACACTTTATGTAACACTGGAGCCCTGCTCACATTATGGTAGAACACCTCCCTGTGTTGATGCGATTATTAAACATGGTATTTCGCGAGTCGTATATGGCATAAAGGACATTAATCCAGTCGTTGCTGGGTCAGGGTTAGAGAAACTAGAACATGCCGGGGTTGAAGTTTGTCAAACTGAGCTTGACCTGCAAAATGAGGCTGCCTGGATTATGAGAGGGCACTCTTTAAGACAAAATGAACAAAGACCTTTTGTGCAGCTGAAGATGGCGGTTGATTATGACGGACAAGTTTCAATCGGAAATGGGGCCCCTGTTTGGATTACAGGGAAACAGGCAAGAAATCATGCACATCTATTACGTTCTCAAGCTGATGCCATTCTCATTGGTAAAGGGACAGCCATCGCAGATAATCCAAGCTTAACGTGTCGTTTACCTGGCTTGAGGTCTCAATCACCGATAAGAGTTGTTCTTGATAAAACTCTTTCAGTTTCAAAAAACAGTCATTTAGTTCAGACAATTCCAGATGCTCCTTTATGGATATTCTATAATGTGGAAACAGCACATAATAGTGTCAGTGATTTAGAAATGGCTGGTGCGGAAACAATTAATGTTCCGCTTAATGAAAATACAAAAGCATTATGTATTAAAAGTATTTTAAATGCTCTTTATCAAAGAGGTATTACCCGACTAATGGTAGAGGGTGGACCCAATATCTTTCAAACATTTTTTAAGCATGGCCATGTAGATGAAATTAATATATTTCAAAGTCATAAATCTCTTGGTAAAAATGGGCAACCCGCTATAAAAGGGGAAAAATTGGACGAAATTTTAAATCGGAAATATTGTCGTTTCATTTCCCAAAAATATGTCGGCCAAGACGTTCAGAAAAATTATAGAATTGAAGGCAGTATTTAAATAATGTTTACAGGACTGATTAGTGATATTGGAATACTCAAAATTATTGCTGAAAGCCGACTAACAATAGAATGCCATTATGATGCGGAAACTATTCTTGAGGGAGCTTCAATTGCTTGTGATGGCTGTTGTTTGACGGCAATAAATATCGCAAAAGAATCAGATACACTGTCATATTTTGATGTAGATGTTTCCAATGAGACAAAAGATTGTACGACATTAAAGAACTGGCAAAAAGGTCAGCGAATAAATCTAGAACGATCCTTAAAGATAGGTGATGAATTAGGTGGGCATATTGTATCTGGGCATGTAGATGGTGTTGGGAATATCATAGATATTAAAGATGATGACGATTCAAAACGCTTTGTGTTTTCAGCGCCGGACAATTTAAAACAATTTATTGCGTCGAAAGGATCTATTGCACTAAACGGGACTTCACTAACTGTTAATGAGGTTGATGGTGAGCAATTTGAAGTCAATATTATACCGCACACACTTGCTGTTACGAACTGGAGTGATATGAGTGTAGGGGATTTGGTGAATATAGAAATTGATATGCTGGCACGCTATGTGGCCAGGTTACATAGCGTGAATATATCAGGTTGAAATATGGAAAATTTATCGAAACAAGAAAACCTAGATTTTTTATCGCCGATTGAAGAAGTTATTGAAGATGCTTCGCAAGGAAAAATGTTTATTCTTGTGGATGCGGAAGATCGTGAAAATGAAGGTGATCTTGTTATACCTGCACAGAAGGCAACGCCTGAAGCTATTAATTTTATGGCCAAATATGGTCGTGGACTCATTTGCTTATCGTTGACACAGGAACGCGCAGATAAGCTTGGTCTTGCTCTTATGTCACGAGATAATCAATCAAGAAACCAGACAGCTTTTACTGTATCAATTGAGGCAAGAGAAGGAATAAGCACAGGCATTTCTGCTTATGATAGAGCCAGGACAATAGCTGTTGCGATAGATGAGGCAAAAAATCAAAATGATATTGTTTCACCTGGACATGTATTTCCACTGGTTTCACGGCGGGGAGGCGTACTCGTACGCGCTGGGCATACTGAGGCGGCTGTTGATATATCAAGGTTGTCTGGTTTGGCGCCTTCGGGTGTCATCTGTGAAATTATGAATGATGATGGTACAATGGCTCGTATGCCAGACCTCATTCCATTTGCAAAGACTCATGACCTTAAAATAGCGACGATAGCGGATCTTATTGCCTATCGTCGTAAATATGATAACTTAGTTCATAAAGTTAATGAATATCCTATCGAAAGCTTATATGGCGGTGGTTTTAATTTAAAAGTCTATAGCAATACAGCAGAACCTTCCGAACATCTGGCTCTTATCAAAGGGGATGTTAGTTCTAGTGATCCTGTTCTCGTGAGAATGCATTCTTCAAATGTATTATCAGATATGCTTGGTATTGGAGATAAGGTTGCGCGTGAGTCTTTGTTGGAAAAATCTCTAGAGATGATATCCAAAGAAGGACGAGGCGTACTTGTTCTTATACGTGATGTAAAGCCAGGAGCGGTCTCCGCAAGACTTGATAACTTAATGGGATCATCAGATAAAAAACTAGTTTCTGACGATACGACGACTGAAAATAGACTAGTTGAATATGGTATAGGTGCTCAAATCTTATTAGATTTAGGTGTTAAGGAGATGGTTTTGCTATCGAATTCTCCTTTGCCTAAGATTGTAGGGTTAGAAGGTTACGGATTGAGTATCGTTGGTCAAAAAATAATTACATAAAATTAAAAAGTGAATTAAATGTCAGACTTTAATATCTTAATTATTGAATCAAACTTTTATGAAGATATCTCCGAGATGCTTCTACAGAGCGCTGAGAGACGTTTAAAAGAGTTTGGTGCAACTTATGAAGTCATATCGGTGCCTGGGGCACTTGAGATTCCTATAGCTTTGTCATTTGCTGCAGAAGCGAAATTAATACCCTATGACGCAGAGAATGGCATTTATGATGGCTGCGTTGCTCTTGGATGTGTGATAAGAGGTGAAACATCACATTATGATATTGTGGCAAATGAGTCCGCAAGGAGCCTCTTAGCTGTCGCTTCATCTTGGCAATTACCTGTTGGAAATGGTATATTAACAGTAGAAAATAAAGAGCAAGCATTATCACGTGCTCATATGGAACAAGGTGATAAGGGTGCCTTTGCTGTTGATGCATGTTTGTCATTAATTGATGTTAAGAATAAGATTGATGACTTGTCTTAAAAAAAGCCAATAACTACTTTTATAAAGTTACTAAGATTTTACTCATCATTGTATATGGAGTTGTTCTGTGAATGAAAATTCTAAAGATAATACTGTATTGCCAGCTGCACCAAGAAGTGCAGCTAGGTTAGCTGCAGTACAAGCTCTATATCAAATGGATGTTGCGCATACGGACCTAAGAGATGTTATTGTGGAGTTTTCTGTCCATCGTTTAGGTGCAGAGTTAGATGGAGATCAATTACAAGCTCCAGATAAAAGCTTTTTTCAGAACATTTTAGAAGGCGTTGTTAAGAAACAGCTTGAAATTGATCCATTGATAAATGAGCAATTAGCATCAGGTTGGACTTTGTCTAGAATTGATAGTATTTTAAGAGCAATACTCAGATCATCCGTGTATGAACTTTTGTGCCGTTCAGATATCCCGGCTCGTGTGATTATCAATGAATATATTGATATTGCTCATGCTTTTTTTGAAAAAGAAGAAGCGCGGGTTGTTAACGGGGTTTTAGATCATGTTGCAAAGAAAGTTAGAGCCAGCGAGCTTGCATAATTCCGTATTGCTGTTTTTTTAAATCAAGGTTTTATGCATTTATAAATTCAGGAAAAAACTATATGGCACTTGGTGAATTTGAGATTATATCTCGCATTTTCTCTCCTTTATCAAAAAAGTTTCCTGGAGCGCACAACCTTAAAGATGACTGTGCCTACCTCTCACAAAATTCCGCTGCTCATTATGTTGTTTCAATGGATACTATTGTTGGTGGTGTGCATTTTTTTCCAGATGATAATGCGTCATCAATCGGACATAAAGCCTTAGCTGTTAATCTCTCTGATCTTGCTGCTAAGGGGGCAAAACCTATTGGCTATCTTATGTCAATATCATTAGCCAAAGATACCTCAATTGAATGGCTTGAGGGGTTTGCAAATGGTTTGGAAAAACTGCAAAATCAATATGATTGTCATTTGATCGGAGGAGATACGGTATCAACTTCAGGGCCATTGACAATTACGATAACTATTTTTGGTGAAGTTCCAACTGGGAAAATGGTTTTAAGGACGACAGCAAAACAAAATGATTTGGTTTATGTATCTGGTACGATAGGTGATGCATTTCTTGGGTTGCAACTCAGACGAGATCAAAATTATTTTAATCTAAAAGAAGAAGAAAAAACATTTCTACTTGATCGCTATTTACATCCTAAGCCTAGATTGGAATTAATTGAAATGCTTAAAGAATATGCTAATTCTGCCATGGATATTTCAGATGGTCTTGTTGCGGATTTTGAGAAACTTTGCAGTGCCTCTGGAGTCCGTGGCGAACTTTATAAAGAGAAAATTCCTTTTTCTGAACAAGCATATAAAATTGATACTGCAAAGTTATTCAACCAGTTAATTACTGGTGGGGATGATTATGAGATTTTAGCGACTGTTGATCGAGAGAAGGCGCATTTATTTGAACGAGCTGCGGATAAGATAAATATTAAGGTAAGCCAGGTTGGGCAAATCATCCAACCTGGAGCAGGTATTTCTATTCTTTCTGAAGACGGAAGTGAGTTCCAACTCTCAAAAAGAGGTTATGATCATTTTGATAATTCGTGAATACGGAAATTCAAACCTTTAGGTGTTAGTGTTACGGTCGGTTTAATTTTTGCAGGAACTTCACCGACATATTCTGGATCAAAACGGCGTAATAATTGTACAAGAGCCAACATGTTCTCAATCTGAGAAAGAGCCCCCCCAATGCAGGCACGTTTGCCAGCACCAAATGGAAGATAGCTGAATTTTGCACGTTTTTTCATGCGGTCCGTTGAGAAACGCTCTGGATCAAACTTTTCAGGATCAGTCCAATATTTTGTGCTATGTTGAACTGCATACGAACACATAACAACATTATCGCCAGCGTTGATTTTTTGCCCATCAATTTCATCATCTTGAGCGGCTGTTCTAATTAGCGCCCAAACAGGAGGGTATAAACGCATTGTTTCTTGGATGACTTGCTTGGTGTAAGTGAGGCGTTGAACTTCATCCCAATTCGGAGCTCTATCTCCACAAACCTCATGAGCTTCTTGTCGAATACGTTCTTTTGCTTCAGGATGTTGATCAAGCAGATATAAACTCCAAGCCAAAGTTAGAGCTGTTGTTTCAGTCCCAGCCCATAAATATTGTTTCATTTCATCAACTACTTGCTGATGGTCAAACTCTGGGAAGTCAGGATCAGCTTCAGCTTGTTCTAACATTGATAGGAGCGTGTCATTACGATCATGAATAGATGGCGCATTGAGAACCATGTCGGGTACTGCCCCCCATGTCTCCATAGCTTTGCCAGCATCTTCGTCGCTGACTTCGACCAATTCTCCTGCAACTTTTTTAAGGCGGATTGATTTATGGTTCATGACGTTGGTGTAAGCTTTAACGGCACCAAAAATAAAATGTGGGTTAAATGGCATTTCCCTATCGAACAGGGCTTTACAGACCATATCAGCAGCGAGGGTCCAGGTTTCTTCAACCATTTCAACAGGTTCGCCTTTATCTGCAAGTTCTTGCCATCGTGTGATTTTAGAGTCAATTGCATCAATTAAATAAGGAAAATATTCTTCAAATTTTGCAGGATGAAATGCAGCTTGTTGTGGTTTTCTGATTTTCTGCCATAAAGCACCGTCAACTGTAATCATGCTTTTACCAAATATTGGCTTTAGTCCATCAAAATATTTAATGTAATTATCAGCTTGAGAGACCAGAACATGTTTGAAATGATTGACATCACTTAAAAATACAATCCGTTGATTTTTAAGATTAATTGGTATTATGCCACCATATTTCTCACTCATTCGAAGAAGCATTTGCATAGGATTGTCAGGATCCTTAAGCAAAGGAGTTAATTTAAACCAAATACTATCAGCTTCACCAAGAGAATGAGAATGTGTCTGAGCGACGGTCATCAAGACCCCCCGTTATATATGTTTTGTTTTCAGTAAGATTTTGCAAAATGTGCTGAATGAAAACAAAACTATTATTACGATTACGTATTTTTCAGCGTTTTATACCGGCTATTTCTCTGAAATCTAAGATATATTAGAAAAATATAGGCAGAGTAAACTAAGCACAGCTCTTTCACTATTGTGAAAAGAGAATCTGTCTACAACATCAGTTATGAGTTGTACTCGTGGCAAACTGTCTCGGCAAATAAAATTAACTCTAAAAGACTATGAGCTTATCTTTTTGGTTAATATCTTAGCTGTTAAGTTGCTTAAAAACACTATTTTTCAGTCTTTAGCATCATGCAGGCAGGGCAGGGGAGAATAACACTTGTTTTTCAAATTCTGGTTGTGGCGTTTCGTTATGTACAACTTTTTCGTTAATAACGCGGATTTGCCCTAAGGCGACCAGTTTAAGAGCATGAGGGTAAATTTTATGTTCTGCTTTTAGCACCCTTTCTGCAATTGTTTCTGGAGTATCCTTTGGTGTAATCGGAACAGTTGCCTGCATGATTATGGGTCCATTATCCATTTCTTCTCTTACGAAATGTACTGTGCATCCTGTTATTGTTACTCCTGAGTCCAAAACTCTTTGATGAATATTGATCCCTTTAAAGGATGGTAAAAGTGATGGGTGAATATTGAGTTGTTTGTTTTTCCATTTTTTCACAAAACCATCAGTCAAAATACGCATAAAACCTGCTGAACATATTAAATCAACTCCAACCTCTTCAAAGGATTCATCCAGGGCAGAATCAAATTCTTCCCGGTTCGAGAATGCTTTATGATCAATAACACGTGTTGGTATGCCTTCTTCTCGGGCAATTTCTAACCCTTTTGCTTTTGCCTTATTTGAAATGACCAAAACAATTTCAGCTGGATATTCAGGGTCTTTGCAAGCTTCGATTAAGGCCTGCATGTTAGTACCACGGCCTGAAATAAGGATACCCACACGTTTTTTATTTGTCATAAATTTGAGCCTACGAGTTATATTTAAGATTATTGATGTAGCTGATAGAAACATCACCCGTTTTTTCTTTAAGCTTACCAATAACAAAACATTCTTCGCCTGAATCTTTCAACAAATCCATTGCGATATCAATGTTATCTTCACTTACGACTAAGACCATACCTATGCCACAGTTAAAGGTCCGAAGCAGTTCTGTTTCCTGGATTTGACCAGCATTTTTAAGCCATTCAAATACATTGGGAACCGGAAAACTTGCAAGATCTATTTCCGCCATTAAATGATTTGGCAGTACACGTGGTATATTTTCAGTCAATCCCCCTCCCGTGATGTGTGCAAGAGCTTGTATAAGGCTCTTATGCTTTAGCGCCTTTAACAGAGGTTTTACATAAATACGTGTTGGGGTAAGAAACGTTTCGCCTAGAGAATGTTTATCATCAAAGGGAGCTTTTTGTGTCCAGTTAAACCCTTGATCTCGAACAATTTTACGCACAAGTGAGTACCCATTTGAATGTACTCCAGATGAGGCCAGACCGATTAAGATATCCCCTGATTTCATATTTAGAAGTCTTGGTAATATATCACCTCGCTCTACAGCTCCAACTGAAAAACCAGCAAGGTCATAATCTTTATCCGCGTACAGATCCGGCATTTCAGCCGTTTCGCCACCTATCAGTGCTGTTCCCGCTTGTTGACAGCCTTGCGAAATTCCCTCAACAACTTGACTAGCGACATCAATTTCTAGCTTGCCACTTGCAAAATAGTCTAAGAAAAACAATGGTTCGGCGCCTTGAACGATTAAGTCATTCACACACATTGCCACAAGGTCAATACCGATTGTGTTGTGAACCCCGGTTTCAATCGCTATTTTAATTTTGGTGCCAACACCATCATTCGCAGCTACCAGGATAGGGTCTTGAAACCCTGCTGCTTTTAAATCAAAAAGCCCTCCAAATCCGCCTAAATGGGCAGCAGCTCCTGGTCTATTCGTTGCTTTTGCAAAGGGCTTTATTGCATCAACAAATTTATTTCCAGCTTCTATATCTACACCGGCTTGGGCATATGTTAGTCCATTATGTGTATCATTTTGATTTTTAGGCATAATTTATGTATATTCATGTTTGGAAAGAGTTAAGCTGTTTTGATGGTGTGCAGTAGAAACTCTGTGATATGCATTCGTCAAGTGATGAAAGTATTTTTTTTGCGATTCTCCACTTTTTGTCATGTAAAATATCATACAGAATTGAAACCATAGTACGCATAGGTTAAATAGACTATTCCTAATAAACAAAACAAGAGAATTCTAAATCGGGGTTCAACTATAAATGTGGTTACAAAACAGATCTTTTATTGTGTATAAGAATGTCATTTTTTTAGGTGCTTTTTTCGGAGGTCTGTTCGTCTTTTTGCTCATCGCAGCTCCTGTTTTCGCTAAAAATGATAAAGTTTATACGGTTGCAAAGTTTTTTGTTGAAGCAAAAGCTAAAAATGCAGTGAAGGCAAAGCGCAAAGCCATCGCAAAGGGACAACAAGATGCGTTTAACTATTTATTACGCCGGATCATAAATTACAGAGATTATAATCGTTTACCTCCTGTCGATAAGAGAACCATAGCGAGCCTTTTAAATGGGTTATCTGTACGAAATGAGAGGAATTCGCAAGTTCGGTATATTGCAAGATTGGATTTTAATTTTCAGGCTGACCGAGTTCGCAAACTTCTTAGGAGTTACTCGATCCCATTTATTGAAGAACAATCTAAAAAGATTGTTCTTGTGCCAGTCTATTTCTCGGATGCAAATGAAAAGCAAATCCGTAAAAACCAAAAGCAATGGCGTAAGTCCTGGACAAGCCTAGATCTTACCAATACGCTAACTCCTATTCAAGTTGGACATTTAAAACCTTCTATGACTGTTGACGTTATGAGAGATATTCTTGCTGGCAAACGAGATGTTTATGACGAAATGACTTCCAGATATTTCTCCACGTATAAAACAAAGAATATTATTTTTGCATATGCTTATCCCTCGCAAGTTGGAAGTAAACTCTCTGTTACGCTCATTGGTGTTGATGCAGCGGGTCCTTTTCGACTTCATCGTGACTATTCGCGTCTAGGTAGGACATTAAAAATTCCAACTCGAAATGCTGCTAATTTTTCATTGCGTGTGATTGAGGGAAGATGGAAAGTTATTCGTTCAGATAATATAGGTGAGGATGGTCTTGCGAGTGTTCCCCAGAAAGTTATTGTGACTGTTATCTATTCTGGATTTAAACAATGGCAAGTAATTCGTAAAAAAATTGAAACTGTGCCAGGGGTCGATAGTATCGAGGTCGATACATTTTCGGCTCGTGGTGCCGAGATCTCTTTGAGCTTTCCAGGTGGCGGCGAACGGCTTGCAAAAACTTTATCGAGGCATAACCTGAATTTACAAAATGAGAATGGTGCATGGGTTTTGCGAGGATCCTGAATTTATATAATTGTAAGACATAATTAAAGACATAAAAAGGTGGGGACTATGATTGAAGCAAAGATTAGCTTACGAAAACAAATATTATTTTGGCTTATTGCATGTATCATTTTTTTGCTGATTATAGCTACATTGCGTGAAATTCTTCTTCCCTTTATCGTTGGCCTTGCTATTGCTTATTTTCTTGACCCTGTTGCTGATTTTTTAGAAGACATTGGATTTTCCCGTCTCTGGGCTACAATCCTTATCGTTACAGTTTTTGGAATATTTGTCACGATTACTCTTATTCTTATTATCCCGTTTTTGATAAATGAGTTAACTAACCTTGCCTCCAATATTCCAGGCTATTTGATCACACTAAAAGAATTTTTCTTTAATGCGCATCAAGAATGGTTTGGAAAGTATCTACCTATTGATAAAAATGAATTGGAGACGGTCTCGCAAAACCTTACAAAACAAGTGCCTGAATGGATTGGGAAAAATATTACATCGCTTTTAAGTGGTGGTTTGGCTGTCTTTAATTTTCTTTCGCTTATACTCATCACACCGGTCGTAACATTTTACTTATTAAAGGATTGGGACAAGATCGTAGGTATTGTTGATAGAAGTCTACCCAGAGATCATGCAGACACTATTCGTAGTCTTGCAAAAGAAATAGATAGTGTCATGGCTGGTTTTGTTCGTGGGCAAGTAACTGTTCTTATTTTGCTTGGTTTATTTTATGTGATTGGTTTGAAATTAGCTGGATTAAATTATGGTATTCTGATTGGAACGATAGCAGGATTAATCAGCTTTATTCCTTTTGTGGGGTCTGCAGTAGGCTTCATATTAGCCGGTTCCGTAGCTCTCGTACAGTTCTGGCCAGAATGGATTCCTATTGTCTCTGTACTGGGAATCTTCTTAATTGGTCAGGCGATAGAAGGAAATTTATTATCACCCAAAATCGTTGGGGATAGTGTTCAACTTCATCCTGTCTGGCTTATTTTCTCTTTATTTGTTTTTGGTTATTTGTTTGGTTTTGTTGGTCTTCTTATTGCTGTGCCAGTTGCAGCTGCAATTGGAGTGTTGGTTCGTTTTGCTTTTGATCAATATTGTAAAAGCGAAGTCTATCTAGGGCAGGATTATAACAAAAACAAAAGTGAGGCCGATTAATGTCAGCTTTTGTTGAAGGGCCACAGCAACTCGTTTTTGATTTGCCGCACCGGGCAGCTATGGATGCGGAGGATTTTCTGGTCAGCACATGTAATGAGGATGCCATTAAAGTTGTTGACCTCTGGCCTGATTGGCATCATCCTTACTTGCTTCTTGTTGGCCCGGAAAGTTCTGGTAAAACTCATCTGGCACATGTTTGGCGGATGCGCTCGGATGCCTCAATGATTGCAGCGAAAGACTTGACGATCGAAAAGGTCGATGAGCTGCAAAATGCACCTGCCTTAGTTGTTGAAGATATCAATAAAGATATCATTGATGAAAAAGCTTTATTTCATCTTTTGAACCTCTCTAAAGAAAAAAGGTTTCATGTTTTAATGACAGGACGCGGAAGACCTGGAGACTGGCATATCGATTTGCCTGATTTACGCTCAAGGCTAAGAGCCAGTCCTGTCGTTGAAATTGATCTTCCTGATGAAACGCTTCTTAATACTCTATTGATTAAACTTTTTTCTGACCGTCAGCTTATCGTACCACCTAATGTTATTCCCTACATTGCTCTTCGCATTGAACGGTCTATGTCAGCTGCACATAAACTTATTGAAGAGATTGATAAGGAGGCACTTGTGTCTGGTCGTAAGGTGACAAGGCAATTTGTAGGAAAAGTTTTTGACCGGTTGCAAGGCGTGACATAGAAACTGTGTTAAGATAATAGTTCTAAAAAGACTTCTTAACGGACACTAAAAGTCTGGGCTCATAGACATCTTGCTCATCGGTAGCAACATATTTTGCATCAAAATTTAACCCGAGCGCTTTTGTAGAGAGCCCTAGGTACCAATCAAACTTTGTTTTGATCTTGTGTTCTGACAGCAATACCTTGTTCGTATCCAACACCAGCATTTAGAGTAAATTGCGTTTTCTCAATTGGCATTTGCAGGGCAAAGGTAATGTATTTATTGTCCCCATCTTGTGTTGCTGTGTTATCTAATTCGGGGTCATAAGCCGCCCAAAGGCTCCAAAAGACATTTTTATATTTACCAGATAAGCGAGCATTGATTCTTAAAAAGTCAAAGTTATCAAGCTGAGGAACAGTGATTGCTTGTAAAGCTGTTTCTAATTTTAGATCTTTATCAAGTTGGAATTGATATCCTGCATAATAATCCACCTCAAGGTTGAGATCGGCCACATCCAGGGTTGTAGCCCAAATTCCGGCAAAGAAGTCACCTCTTCTAAAAAGGAAATGAGGTTGAATTGCTGGAGTGCCATCATTAATTGAGCGGCCACGAGTTACATAGTCACTCACGAGCGTTACTTCTCCAAAGATCTGGTATGATTTTTCTTCTGGGGCTTTGTCATCAGCAAATGCGGACAAGATTGAACATATAAATGTTGTCACTAATGTAACTTTTGATAGACTAATTCGTAATATTTTTTTCGTTCTATCACTCATGGTCACTCTCTTACAGAACTAGACCAAAGTCTATACTAGAGAGTGTAGTGCATTGTAAAGTATAAATCAGTGAGCAGAGTTAATACGTTGGACCTTATGGTAAATTCCTTGTAATCTTATCTATTTCTTAGTTGGTTTTGCCGATTAGGTTATTTGGTAAAATGTTAGCAATTTTTCTCGTGATGTGTTTCACGCAATAGTAGAAAAAGGCCTTACGTTTTTCAGCGATAGATTGAGCAAGAAAAATATGAATATGAGGGTTAGGTCTTCGACTGGTTTCTTGGGCGTTATAGACAAGACTATAGCATTCTGAATTGTTGTAATTATCTCGAGCAAGAGCACGTGCAACACGATGTGCCGTTTGCGATAAATGTTTAAGATCATCACTTGTGTTATCTATATTCTCTCGAAGGTGTAGAACATAATATTGTTTTAAAAATGGGATTTTGGGCGATGTTAATATGCATATCTTACCAGTCGGCAGCCTAAAATTTCGTAATTTCTTATAGGGCATTTTATACCTCATTTAACAATGCATGGGCTGTTTTACGTATTTGTTGGGATGCAAATCCTTTTGGTGTAGCTTTTGCGATAATGGATAGAGAATAAGCGCCTTGAATCGCTGACATGAGTAAGGCAGTTATAGCTTTAATATCTTTAGGTGATCTGTGAGGGGCTACAGATTTTACATGAGCTTGGAGCTTTGATAATTTACGTTCAATTGTTTTTGTATAAGCCTCGCAGATGATTTCATCTTTAAGGGCTTCCGCTGCAATTCCTACCCAACAGGCAACCGCATTTGAATTTGCATCATCTCCTAGTGCCACATATGCGTCAATCAGAGAATAAAGTTCATCCCAATTTGATTTTGCAGATTTAAGTCGCTTTTCATAACGTTGTTCTACAATGGCCTCAATTTCTATAATCAAGGCTAATAAAATATCACGTTTGGAGGCAAAGTGGTAATGTAATAAACCAGGTGTTAATTCGGCTTGCTTGGCAATATCCTGTATGGATGCGCCATTATACCCTTGCCGTGCCATGACAATAAGAAGAGCAGAGACAATTTGTTTTTTTCGATTTTTTACTGACATATCACAAATTAATTTTGTTGGTTGACCAACCAAATATAAGAATTATCAATATGTTTGTCAAATTATTTACCGAGTATTGGCTGAGTAGATGAGGGAGACCTATAACTATAATAGCGTTCTACCCAATTATCCGGATTATTCGATAAATTGAGATCTCTTAAGATCATGAGATAAAAATGATTATATACATAATGATATAGAACATTAGGATAATAAGAATCTCCTTTTCTAACGGCCAATATTTTTATAGTTTTGATGTTAGGAATCGAAAGAATAAATCAGGGAAAATGAAATGACTCTCAGCCTGGAGACTGCTCAAAAAATTATTTCAGTTGCTTTGGAAAAGGGAAAGGAATTGAATTTAAACCCTCTCACAGTCGTTGTGTTAGATGCTGGTGGACATATGAAAGCTATGGCTAGAGAAGATGGTACTAGCACATTACGTCCAGAGATTGCAAAAGGCAAAGCTTATGGTGCTATAGCTATGGGGCTTGGGTCGCGGGCTATATTTAAGCGGGCTCAAGAACAACCTTATTTTATTCAGGCAATGAACCATCTTGCTGATGGTCATCTTGTGCCGGTGCCAGGTGGTGTTTTAATCCGTGAGAATGGAGCTATTGTTGGTGCCGTTGGTGTAACAGGCGATACATCTGACAATGATGAAATATGCGCGGTGGCTGGTATTGAGGCTGTAAGCTTTTCGGCAGATTGCGGTTAAAATCTTTACCTTGCAAACATTACTAAACGTTACACTCTTATCTTGCGTAATCAATCACTTTGCCGTTTTCAGTAAAGGTCGGACTGGCCATTAGAACGAATAAGTCAGCTAAATCCTGTGGTTGTGTCAGCTTAGACTGGTCCTCTCCAGGGTATGCCTTTGCACGCATTTTGGTTGCTGTTGGACCTGGGTTGATTAAATTGGCACGAATATTTGTGTTTTCAATTTCGTCAGCATATGTTTTTACCAAAGCTTCAAGCCCAGCTTTGGAGATTGAATAAGGTCCCCAGTAGGCCTTATTCTTTTTTACCGCACCAGAGGTTACAAATATTGCTCGTCCTGCATCGGATTGTTTTAGAACAGGGTCTAATGTGCGTATGAGTTTCCAGTTTACAGTTAAATTTAATTCAAGAGTTTGCGACCAATCATAGTCTTGAATATGGGCAAGTGGTGACATCGGACCCAATATGCCTGCATTGCCGACGAATATATCCAGTTTCCCCCAACGTTCATAAATTGTTGGACCTAAGCCATCAATTTTATTGGTTTTGAGAAGATTCATAGAGAGCAATGTTGCTGAACCACCAAGGTCTTTAATTTCATTATCAAGCTCTTCCAATGCCCCTTTTGTCGTTGCCGTTGCGATAATGTGAGCACCTTCTTTTGCATATGCGAGAGCAACGGCTTTGCCAATGCCTCGTGACGCTCCGGTGATAAAGGCAATTTTATCTTTAAGTTGCATGAAGAACCTCTTTAGAAAGACTTTGTATGGTCGGTATTACTTATTTGGTCTTTCTTGGATATGAAATAAAATTAGCTGGACATAACCCGAAATCCGATCATATGCAACTATATCTAAGAGAATAAACAACCTTTCTAATATTCTCTATTGTTTTATGAATGCGAATAACGATATTAATACAAAGGAAACTATTATCTGCTCCAAGGAGAGACTTTAATGAGAATGAAACTGGCATTTTTTGTGTCGCTTACTGTTTACCTATTAACAAGCCTTACTATTGCCCATGCCGTCCCACTAGATGGGAGTTGGAGTGGCGGAGGTTATGTGAAGCCCAAATCCGGTGATCGCGAGAAAGTTCGTTGTAAGATTTCCTATAATAAACAGACAGATAAGGTCTATGGTGTTAATGCAGTTTGCGCGACCTCTGCTGGAAAAATCAGCCAAACGGGTAATGTATTGAAGATCAGGAAGAATCGTTATGTCGGCGATTTTGCGAATGATCAATACGATATATCTGGACGTATTGAAGTCACTATAAGAGGAAAAAGACAAACAGTGACTTTGAAAAGTGGTAGAGGTTTTGGAAAGCTGTCCTTGCGTAAAAGACGGTAAGATTAAGACTTTTTATAAATTATAATGAGGGGCTTTCCGTCTCTCATTGTTAATTCGTTCTTGATTTGTTCTTTTTGTTGTATTAGAAACGTCCTGGTCATTGAGGACGTTATTATGCAGCCTGCTTCTGGATTGAACTATCTTTTTCTCGATTTAAATAGCTATTTTGCAAGTGTTGAGCAGGAGGTCGTACCTGCTCTGAGGGGTAGGCCTGTCGCAGTTGTTCCTATGGAAACAGACAGTACCTGTGCGATTGCAGCAAGTTATGAAGCAAAGCGATATGGTGTGAAAACAGGAACAAAAATCTATCACGCCAAACTTCTTTGTCCTGATCTAGTGTGTGTTCCTGCACGACATGATCTTTATGTCCATTATCATAATAAAATTAAACAAGAGATCGGAACCCATATTCCTATTGAAAAGGTGCATTCGATTGATGAGGTTTCCTGTCGCCTTTTGGGTTTTGAGAGAAAACCACAAAACGCGTGCGCCCTTGCCCATGAAATCAAAGCTGGTATTGCACAAAATGTTGGTGACTATTTAAAAAGTTCAATCGGCATAGCTCCAAATTGTTTTCTGGCAAAGATTGCAACAGATATTCAAAAGCCTGATGGTCTGGTTGTTCTTGAACCACAGAGCATTCTTGAGCGTATACAGCATTTATCTTTAACGGATCTTCCTGGTATAAATGTCCGTATGCATCAACGTTTATTGCGTGCAGGGATAAAAACAATAAAAGACCTTTGGTTTGCTGATCCATGGCATGTGCGTAAGGTTTGGGGGGGTGTGCAAGGCGAGAGGTTCTGGTATTCTTTGCACGGATATGAAGTTCCTGCCATTCGAACGCAAAAAAGACATATAGGACATAGCCGTATGCTGTCTCCTGAACTCAGAAATCCTAAACAAAGCGAGACTTATAGCACGTGCTTTACTTTTGAAGGCTGCAAAAAGATTAAGGCGCTATGGCCTTGCCTCAAGCGCTTTTAATATGTCAGCTCGTCCGCTGGGGTATCCTCGATTTGAGATTGGGGCACAATTTCCGCATACACAAAACAGCTTTATATTCTTAGATCAATTAGATTGTTTCTGGCAGGTCTTGGAACAGACTCTAAGAAGAGGAACGCCAATTAAGAAAGTTTCCATTACTCTTCATGGATTAGCTGAATACAATACCCCACAATATGATTTATTTCCGGTTTTAGAGCCTCAAAAACAAAAGCAAATTAAAGGACAAGGAAAATTATGGCACGCCATAGATCAATTAAATACTAGATTTGGTAATGATAGTGTTCACTTAGCATCCCAGCATTCATTGAAAGCTAAATACTTAGGTACAAAAATTGCTTTTACGCGTGTTCCTGAATTAGAAGAGTTTTATGAATAAGACGGAGAGTATTAATCAAGTTTTTCAAAATAAATATTATGAAAACGAAATAATAATTCTGACATCTTTAAGAATCAGAGTAGATAATATTTATATAACTGAAATAATATGAAGATAAGACATATGTGGACGAGGCCGCCATCAAATAATAGTCAACAAAACCCTGGGACACTTGAACAAGTTCAAGTCTCTGACCCCAAGTTTTACATGAAAAACAATCAACCTGTGAAACGCCAGGATTTTGATGCTGAATTACAATTATATATGGGGTCAAAACAACATAAAGACCTTTTAGAGCGTATGAATTTTGCTATGCAGGCGAGATCAAATGCTCATAGTCGTCTAGAACAAAAACATAAAGTAAGCATTTTTACACTTTCAATCATTTCATTATTTGTCGTTAGTATATCTTTATATGCTTTGACGTATAATATGGTCTTACCTTTGACCACAAAAAGTGCAATTACTTTTGCTTCAATTATCTCCTCTATATTTATAATTATTGTTGGATTGTTAGAAAGCCAAAATAATTATCAGGTGCGTGCTCTGCAGATGCATAAATGCGCCATGGAGATCAATGACCTTTATCAGAGATTACAGATCGAGCCTATGATCAGTAAAGAGACACTTCAGATGTATACCGAAAAATATCATTTTGTTATGCATGCTTGTCCTTATAATTATGATGATATAGATGCCAAGATGGCGAAATTAGAGGTAAAAAATTCAGAAGATATTGGATGGGATGAAAAGTTAAACTTGAAACTTTCTTACTATATGAATGTCTATGGTTTAAACTCGATTATCATCACTATACCTCCGTTGATTTTGTTTTTCTTATAAAACTCCCCCAAAACATAAAGATTCTATCTAACTAACTTAGCCCGGGAAACCGGGCTTTTTTTTATGATATGAGTAATAATTCTGCTTCTTTTTGTTTTAAGGGCGTTTATAATACTGCGAAATGCCAGAACATTTATATATTTCGTCGTTCTTATCAAAAATATGAGCTATACCCCATACTTCTATAACTCATAAATATGTAGTATGTTGAGGTATAAAATTAGAGGGTATAACTCATGATATGGAATTGGCAGCATAGAGAGTGGCCAAATTTTGTTTATAACAAAGACGTCTTGGCAGAATTAGAAGAAAAATTTTTAAAACTTTCAGGTGTTTTACAAGGTTCGTTAAAGCATATAAGTTCTCATGAGCAACAAAAGTTAACAGTTGATCTCATGAGTAGTGAGGCATTGAAAACCTCAGAAATTGAGGGCGATTATCTCAATAGAGAGTCTTTAAAATCCTCAATCAGGCGTAATTTAGGGCTGGAGACAGATAATAGAAGAATTCCCCCCGCAGAAGCAGGAATTTCTGAGATGATGGTGGATCTGTACAAGAGTTTTTCAGAACCATTAACTCATAAAATGTTATTTGACTGGCATAGTATGGTTACCAATGGGCGGCGTGATTTACAAGATATTGGATGCTATCGGACCCATTTAGAGCCAATGGAAATTGTATCTGGTCGCGAAGATAATCTAACTGTTCATTTTGTAGCTCCTCCATCAAAATTCATGGCAAAGGAAATGCGAGCTTTTGTCGATTGGTTTAATAACACGGCACCTGGTAAATCTAGAAAGTTACCTGCTTTAACTCGTGCAAGTCTGGCTCATCTTTATTTTGTTTCTATTCATCCGTTTGAAGATGGGAATGGTCGAATAGGTCGGGCAATCATTGAAAAAGCCCTTGCACAATCACTGGAAGCCCCTTCATTGATCGCGCTTTCAATCACTATTGAGGAAGGTAAGAGATATTATTATCAGGCTCTAGAGGATAATAATAAAGGTTTAGAAGTAACGGAATGGATGTTGTATTGTGCAAATACAATCCTTGAAGCTCTTGAATATTCTCGCTCCTATATTGATTTTAATATTGAAGCAACAAAACTTTATAAAAATTTATCTGACCAGCTTAATCCACGACAAGACAAAATATTACAATATTTAATTAATGAAGGCCCAATGACGATTCAGCGGGGTTTTACCGCTGACAAATATCTCAAGATTACAAATACGTCTCGAGCAACTTCTACGCGTGATTTACAAGACCTTGTCAAAAAAGGCGCGTTGGTGAAAGAAGGTGAACTGAAACATACACGTTATTTTTTAAATTTGCCGACATTTATAAAAGCTTTTTGGAATTAAACCATCTCTATTTTGATTTTTGTTTTCCCATATGTGCCAATGTTAGAGCCCATCCAATCAAAAACCATGTGAACATATTTTTATGTTGTCCAAATGCCTGAGAATACGTGGATATTGGCCAAAATACCATGATCAATATCGCGAGTGCAGCCATGGATAAAATACAAGGTTTATAAAAATTAAATTGTTTGAGTGGTTCTCTTAATAAGGTGACAGCAACAGCACAGAAAGTGAGAAGGCCAAGAATACCTGTTTCTGAGAATGTCTGGATATATAAATTATGTGGGTGTGACGCACAATTTTTTACATTAAGTATATAGAGCTGTCCTTGCTCAAGTAGCTGTTTACAATAAATTTCGTAATTATCCGCTCCAATACCAAAATAATGATTGATCACCCCCGTATTGAGCCCTCCAATCCAGGGGTCATAATAATCACTTGTCGGAAGCCAAGGCAGGCGAATGAGGATCTGCTTTGTGAAACGATAAAGCATATCGGGATTGCTCATGATTATTAAAGCAGCGATTGAGCCACCAATAGCAAGTATCAGGCAGGTTTGCCAGGACCACCAACGCATCATTGTTATAAATAGCAGACAGCAAAATATCATTGAAATGTTGATGTAAATCTCACCTGTTGAAATTGTTGAACCAAATATAAACAGTATGAGCAATGCATACCCAATGATTGGTGTTTGTTTTTCCTTAATTTGTGCAAGTGCCCAAAGCATGGCTGGTAAACCAATTCCGAGCATATACCAGCCAGGTTTTGGATGTTGTGTCCAGGTGCCATAAAGACGGACAAGTGTGGGGTCTGAGAGACGTTCGTAAAGTAGAAAAGCCCCCATGATAAGAACACCGGCACATAGGGCGTAAGCCATGCGTTGATAAAGCTGTTTATTATCACCAACCCATGTCACGATGGCTGCAGCAAATATAGGGAATCTAATCCAGGGTAGGGCCTGTCTTAATGCGTTTTCTGGCCATTGTGAAATGATAGATACAAGTACAAGCCAAACCCAAAATACAACAGTTAGACGAAACCAAATTGCTTCGGTCCAGATCCAGTTTCGGGTGGTGTAAGAGTGTATAATAAAAACGATGCCTATCAGACAAACCCAGATATCAGATGCTGCATTGCCAATTAAAGCAACGAGAGGGCAGGCTAAAAGTAAAACGTCTTGAAATTTTATATTTGTTTCAATTTTAGCTGTTGGATCTGTATAAACTTGTGACATCAATAATACCAAAACTATAAATAATATAATTAAAGTATTAAACACTTTAAATTAAGAAGCTCAATTGTTTTTATTGTGTTTTTTATTGTTCTCAACAAAGTATTTCAGGTGTTTTTTGATTTCTAAACTAAAAGATAATGTAGGCATTTATAGTATTATCCATTTATTACGATAAAACTTCTTAAATATATTTTATAAATCTCATTTGAGATTTTTAGTTGAATATCTTGTTATTAAGCTGTTGTATTTTCTAAAGATTTTGCTTCTTCAAGTGATAGTTTAACGGTTTTCTCTCCACAATGGTATACAAATGACAGCATGTTGCGTTTTGAGGTCAATTTAGCTGGTAGGGGTGAATAATTGAAACTTTCACCCCCTAGATGTGGCGTTAAAGTGCCAACATCAGTAGAGTTTTCAAGTTCAACTCTCAGGAGATGCAAGTTACGACCGTTTGCATCAACGCCAGTAAAAGGTATTCCAACCATACGCAAAAAGCTGGTTGGATCTGAACAATCATGGAACCCCTCAACAAAAGATTTTTCTACAAGATCGAGGTCTTTTTTCTCATCGTCCACATCATCATGGTCATGGTGATGTGTTGCGTGCAGTGTTTGCCATTGTACTGTTTCTGTATGAACGCTGTTGTGACCGTGAAGATGACTTTTCATACCATGTGTCTTGTCATGACTTCCATGCATTAGAACTCTCCCTTCAACTTAATAGCTTACAGGTTTATCAATCAAGGCTTTGTGAGACCCCATCTTGCCGTGGGCAACGAGTGAGCCCATGACTTCTACAGCGACTCTGACGCCCAGTAGAGCTGTAATATCAGAAGTGTCATAAGGTGGGCTGACCTCAACAACTTCGAGGCCACAAATTCCTTCTGCTGCTACCAGTCCCAATAGTTTTAAAGCTTCACGCGGTAAGAAACCACCTGGTTCTGGCCAGCCTGTTCCAGGGACGAAACCGCAATCTACAGAATCTACATCAAAGGAGATATAAACCGCATCTGCATCTTTCCAGGCTAATTCAAGAGCTACTTCAGCTGTTTTTTCCAAGCCCATTCTTTCGATATCATCAATGGTGAAGACATTGGTTTCACGATTTCTTGCTTCCTGAACGCCCTCACGTGGCACCTGCCAGCCACCAATACCGAGTTGTACAAGGTTGGTTGCAGGGACATTATCCATTTCAGTTGCCCAGTACCATGGTGTAGTGTGCATACGTTCATCAAGATCTTTTTCTTGTATGTCTATGTGGCGGTCAAAGTGAATAATGCCTATTTTCTTTGAAGTGCATTCAGCGATACCTCGAACACATGGGAAACCAATAGAATGGTCACCGCCCATTATGATCGGAAGGGCTCCAGACGAGAAAATATGTGATACGCCTTTTGAAATCTGATCAAAACTTTTTTCTAGGTTAGCTGGGATCGTGAAGACATCACCCGCATCGCATAAAGTCATCTGCTCTCTTAGATCCACACCCATTTCATAATTATAAGGGGTGTATAATGCAGAGATGCGTCGCATCCCCTGAGGTCCAAATCGTGTGCCTGGACGATATGTTGTTCCTGAATCAAAGGGAACACCAATTACAGCGGCATCATATTTGCCAACATCACGTACATTCTCGACGTAAGGTGCTTTCAAGAACGTATTGATACCCGCAAAGTGAGGAAGTTCTCCTCGTGCGAAGGTTGGGATCGTTTTATCAACAATGCTATCGGCACCAGGCAGCCCCATATCCAGGGCCCATTTTTGTTCCTTACGCCATCCATCTTCTGGTAAATCACCTTCAGCTTTTAGAGCTTTCCAACCCAGGCTTTCTTTAGCATTAAAATCAGGGTGATGATGACGTTTGGGTTGCCCCTTTTGATATAACCCAGCTTTTCTGTAAGTTGTTTTACGGAAATCACTGAATAGCATTTGGTTGCTCCTTTTGCACCTTTGATTGAATCACCGTTTGCATATCGGTGGCATTGTTTTTAGATTGATCTATATCTAAATCATATGTAATTGTCGCGCCATAAGCATTAGGAAACTGTGGATCATTTCTAATTTTATCAAATACGATTAATCTTGTTCCCAGCTTGAATGCTTCACTTATATCATGGGTTACCATGAATACAGTCATTTTATGCTCTTGCCAAATTTCCATGAGCAGATCATGCATTTGTAAGCGTATACCAGGGTCCAGGGCCCCAAAAGGTTCATCCAACAATAATATCTTAGGCTGCTTCATTAACGTTTGAGCAATGGCTAATCTTTGCTGCATGCCGCCTGATAATTGTGATGGATAACGATTACAGGCATGACTTAACCCAGTTCGCTCTAATAAATTGTCTGCTTTTTCTTTTATCTCTTTTTTGCGGTTCCCAAATGCTCTGGCCAAGAATGGAGAGTTTTCAAATTCGGACGCAAGGATCAGGTTATTTCTGACAGTTAAGTGAGGAAAAACAGAGTATTTTTGAAATACGATTTGCCGATCAGGAGAGGGTTCTTCCTTTATCTCTTCATCTTCTATGAGTATCTTACCTGTGGTTGATTGTTCTTGACCTAATAAGATTCTTAAGAAGGTCGACTTACCACATCCTGATGCTCCAACAATAGTGGTGAAACATCCTTCTTCAAAATCAATTGAGACATTTTCCAAGATCGGCACATCGTCATAATATTTAAATAGATTTTGTACGCTTATCATCTACAAACTTTCTCCTTCAGTATGTGCCCACTGAAATAATCTTTGAGAAGTGAGTAAGAGCATACGGTCAATGATGAATGCTATGAATGTGATCCAGGCGACATATGGAAGGATGATGTCCATTGCGAGGTATCTGCGCACTAGGAATATTCGATAGCCTAAGCCTTCCGTTGAAGCAATGGCTTCAGCAGATATTAGGAAAATCCAGGCTGGGACTAATCCAAGACGTATTGCTGTAATCAGTTTGGGTAAGATCTGTGGAAGTACTATGCGTACAATCATTTGCCAAGTTGAGGCTCCTAATGTTTGCGCCTTTACAATCAACTCTTGAGGGATTGCTGCAACTTCCTGCGCTGTTGTGCGTATCATCACAGGTGCCGTACCGAATATGATCAATGTAATTTTTGCTGTTTCTTCAAGGCCGAAAATTATAAAAAGTATTGGTAAAACTGTGATCGGTGGGATGAGCGAAAGAGTTGAAAGAAATGATGCAAGCAGGGCGCGGACTTTAGGTATAAACCCGATTGGTATTCCGATTAAAATTGCCAAGAGTGCTGAAACACCAACTCCGAGACTTAATCTATAAAGGCTAGCAATTGTATCGGTCCACAATAGATATTCGCCTGATCTACGATCTGGAACAAATGCCATATTCCAAAAGGCCTCGCCCATCGATTGAAACGACGGTAAGATTTTGTCAGCAGGATTTACTTGTAAGCGGAGGTAACTTGCAATGGCGTAAGTGCCGATGAGTAGTATGAACGGTATCACGGCAAGAAAGATCTTGCCTTGCCGTGATACCTTTTGATTAATGATGCGCATTTGAGCAACTTATTGTTCTAGAGCTTTCCATCTGCTGCCATTGTCATATAGGTTGTATCAAATTTCAACTTGATATTTTTTTTATCGCCAAGTGTTTCACCACCTGGGAACGAGATACCTACAAAGTCAACAGTTTTAGCATTGGTTCCCAGAATGCCTTTTGAGAACAGGAAGTTTCTTACGAAGTCCATTGTTTTTACAAGCTTAGGATCTTTTGTAAATTTTACTGCGTCTGCTGGTTTGTAGAACATTGCAGTGGATGCGAGCTGAGCATCATAACCTTTGAGATCTGTTCCAGATGCTTTTGCCATTGCTGTTCTTGCTTCTATGCCAGCTTTGTCATCTTTTGACATGATTGACATCATTTCATACCAAGCCCCAACGAGCGCTTTACCAAATGCTGGGTTGTCTTTTAATGTTTTGGTATTTACCATCATCACGTCAATGATTTCACCTGGGGTATCGCTTGAGTCAAAAACTTTTGTAGAGCCTTTCGTCGCTTCGATTTCTGATAGAAGCGGGTTCCATGTTACAACAGATGTTACAGAGTCTGTTTTATAAGCTGCAATCATGTCAGCGTCTGATGTGTTGACGACTTTAATGTCTTTTTCTTTCAGACCAACACTGTCCAGCGCTCTTACGAGAAGATAATGAGATACTGATAGTTCTACTAGATTTACTTTCTGGCCTTTTATATCTGCAAGTTTGCTTTTGCCTTTAAGAACGATACCATCATTACCATTTGAAAAGTCACCAACGATTAGTGCTGTTGTATCAACGCCACCACCTGCTGGAATAGAAAGAGCATCCATATTTGTCATAGAACAGCCATCATATGCGCCTGCTGTATATTGGTTGATGGATTCAACATAGTCATTGATTTGCACGATTTCGACACTGATACCATATTTATCAGCCCATTTTTTCATGATGCCACTGTCTTGGATTTGTCCCCATGGCATCCAGCCAGCATAAATAGACCAGCAAACTTTAAAACTCTTTTTTGCCTGGGCATGCGCTGGGGCGAATGAGGATACAAGTGACAAAAACAATAAGGCGATTGTGATACGACTGAACATTGCTGCGGCTCCTCTCAAAGCGATTATTGATTATCTACAAATTTTGCTTTGGTTGCCGAGCAATCATCCGGGAAAGGTTTGTGCTCAGCAAACCTGTGCAGTTATCTCCCGGGATTTTGGCCCGCCGTGTAACCGGCTATAGAGTGCCGGAATGCATCTCTCGGACCAGCATCATAGTTATGATCGGAACCCTAGACGCGCTGCACATAATATTTAAGGCAAGTGGTGTGCCAAGCTAGGGAAAAGTTTTAAGTTATTGTAGTAAAAGGGAAAGTCGTTAAGAACCACGTGCGTCACTATTTTAAGCGAGTAAAAATGTAGCAGGTGAGAGTGGGTGTGCCTAGATTTTGGGCTTATATTATAATATCCATTTATAATAATAATCTCTCACACTAAAAGTTCCTTAACCTTATGACGTATAAAGTCCTCATCCACCTTATTCTGTGATGGGTTTCCAGCTCTGTGGCCCCATAATGATTCCATCTCGTAAAATGTTGCATCAGGTATTTTTTCTGCTTGAGACTGAATATCATAACTTGTAAAATAAAGATCTGTGTTAGAGGATATAAGAAAGGTTTTCGCCTTTATAGAGCGCAGTGCAAGATCCAGGTCTCCGCTATAGATATCATTATCACTGATATCTGATGCAAGCCAGGTCTTCATCATAGAGATGAGATTTTCTGCATCTCTTTTTAGAAAGTTTGCTTCCCATAAATTAATTATAAAATCATCCATACTTGCATAACCGGCCTGTTTATAAATTTCATCTCTGTAAAAGGCTTGTGACATCGCCCATCCTGCATAAACACGCCCCATGGCACGAAGTCCTTTTGTAGGTCTATCATGGAATGTACCATTTTTATAAGCTGGGTCAGTTGTAAGGGTTGCTATAACGCTTTCGACAAAGACCTGGTTATGAGGTGATGTTTTGGCTGTTCCACAAATCGCACAGACCCGTTCTACTTGATCTGGATAAAACGCTGCCCAGTGCAGCGCTTGTTGTGCTCCCATAGACCATCCATACACCAGTGCAATTTTATTGATATTAAAGATTTCGGTCAGAAGGCGATGCTGAGCAGTGATATTATCAACATGTGTGATAAGTGGATTTTGCCCCTTTCCAAGTGGTTCCGAGAAATTACTTGGTGATGAAGACATACCATTGCCAAACATGTTTGGGATTATGATAAAATATTTTGTTGGGTCCAATATCTTGTCTGGTTTTATCAGCCAATCCGTATCTTCATCTGTAAACGCAAATGAGTTTGGATAAAGAATAACATTAGATTTATCTGCATTTAGTGTTCCATAAGTTTTATAGGCCAGGAACGCATCGGGTACGGTTATGCCTTTTTGTAGCTGAAATTTTCCAAGGTTAAAAATATGACGTTCTTGCATCACATCTCCCTATACTTGGTTCTGCAATTGAAAGGCTTTCAAACTTTCTGCTTTGATATGCTTTAGACAAGTTTTTTTCAATTTAATGAATGGTTCGGTTAGTAAAGATTCTGTGTCTCTTGGCCGTGGTAAATCAATATGTATATCTTGCAGAATTCTTCCAGGAGCCGCACTCATAACTAAGACTCTATCTGCTAAGAATATGGCTTCATCGATATCATGTGTGATGAATAAAATTGACGGTTTGACTTCTGCCCAGAGATCAAGCAAATTTTCCTGCATCATTAGACGGGTTTGAGCATCCAATGCGCCGAAAGGTTCATCCATTAAAAGGACAGGTGGTTTATTTGCAAGGGCTCTGGCTATAGCTGTCCTTTGTTGCATTCCTCCAGAGAGTGTGTGGGGATAAGCGTCAGCAAATTTTGAAAGGCCAATCATCTCAATTAATTCTTCTGAGACTTCTCTGGCAGCTTGTTCAGATTTACCTGACATTCTTGGACCATGGGCAACATTATCTCTAACACTTTTCCAAGGAAATAGATGAGGCTGCTGGAAAACCATTCCGCGATCAGGGCCTGGTGTTTTTACCAGTGCTCCATCGACTTTTACAACACCAGATGTTGGTTCAACAAACCCGGCGACACTATTTAATACAGTGGATTTCCCGCATCCAGAAGGACCGATAATACAAACGAATTCTCCTTGTTTGATATGGAATGAAACTCTGTCGACCGCTAGAACCTGTTTATTAGCCTCACCAAAGATAATGCTTATATTATCAACATGTATGTCTCCTGATAAGCTGTAAGACTTCATCACATGTTCCTTATATCTTTATTTTTGTGCAATTGCTTTGCCTATCATCTGTTTTGTTTAACTCCACCAAACCATTCTTTCTGCTAATTTTGAAAATAGCTTATCAGCGATAAATGAAATAAGACCCAAAACAACAAGTCCTCCCATCATTTGTCCCATTTGCAAGTTTTGCTGTGCTATATCTATTCTGTATGCCAGACCTGAAAATGTTCCCGCCAACTCAGCTGCTACGAGTGTATAAAACGAAATACTTACTGAGGTTCTTAGACCGACAATGATATAAGGTAATGAGCCGGGCAGAAGAATCTCCCTCATCATTTTGTGTTCAGGTGTCCCTAATGTTTGAGCAACTCGTATGAGGTTTTGATTTACTTTTTGAACCCCGATATGAGCAGAAATCCAAACAGTGAAAAATACCCCCCAAAAGACAAGAAAATATTTTCCAATCTCAGATAGACCAAACCATAATATTACTAAGGGCACAAATGCTATTGGGGGAATTGGCCTAAGTAATTGAAAGACTGGTGTTAGCAGGTTTGAAATTAATCTATATCTACCTGTAAGAATTCCTATAACAACACCTGCTAGTGCACCAAATATAAAGCCAACAATTACACGAGATACACTCATTCCAAGATCAATCCATAAGATCCCGCTGTTGGCCCACTCAACTAAGGCTTCTGCCACAAGTGAAGGAGGTGGGAAAAGAATGTCATTTACGATGCCCGACCTGGAGACCCCTTCCCATAATAGAAGAAAAAAAGGAACTGATAGTATGAGCGCAACACGCTCATACCATGATGCTTTTTTATTATCCTGCATCATTAGACTTAAAGTCCTTTTGCAGTTACCCTAGCAGGATCAATTTTTTTAAGAGGTCCAGAGTCAATGACTTTCGTAAAGTCTGGCATAATTGCTTTTGGAGGATGGTTCCCACTTGACAATCTCCACGCAGCATGTGCTTTCAGGATATCCATTTGTTTTTCATCAAGAACAACTTTATAGATATAGTCCTTCCAGATTGCTGCTAGTGTGTCACGCTTCATGCCGACTGTTTCAGCAACAATGGTAATCGCCTCTTCTGGGTTATCTTTCATCCATTTTTCGGCATCAATCAAGGCCCGCAAGAATTTATCAATTAAAACTGGATTTTTAGCCAGATAAGGTTTCATGACAACAATATTGAATGTTTCTGCATATATACCCTTTGTATCGATCTCAACGGCCTTATCTTTCAAAGCTTTAAGACCATTAGAAATATGTGGTTCCCAGGTATTGTATGCATCGATACTTCCTGCTGAAAGAGCAGGCAACATATCTTGTGGTCGTAGATTAACGAGGGTTACATCATCTTTAGTTAAACCAGCAGCTTTTAAAAGGGTCATGGTGTAAACTTCACTACCTGTTCCAGCGGTGAAAGCAATCTTTTTCCCTTTCAATCCTTTCTTTGATTTAATCCCAGACTTGCTTGCAGTAAGGGTTTTAAGGTCTGAATATTCCATGCGAGCGAGAAAAGCTATCGGTTGCTTGGACATTGCTGCAGCTGTGGTTGGAGCTTCAGCTGTTGTTGCAATATCGGCAGCTCCTCCAATTACAGCATTGAGACATTGCTTGCCTGAAGTGAAATTACTTATTGTAATTTCCAATCCATATTTTTTAAAGAACCCTTTTTTCTGAGCAACCATTGTCACTCCAGAAATTGGTGAGACGTTCATTGCCAATCGAGCTTTAAGTATTTCAGATTGAACAAGTGTTGTACTCAGTATCGTGAATATTATAAAAAGAACAGTTGTGATATATCTCATAATCATCCCCAATCATATTTGTTTAAGTTTGTATATGTTTGAGACGTGTCAGACATTATCTTGGGCTTTGTGTTTAAATCTTTTTTTTCAGTGCTTTAGATTTTTCTCTTAGACGTCTTCAATGATTTAAACAGCAAAAAGGGGGCCATGACTGAATAGAGGCTAATTTTATTACATTTTAATTATTAGGCTATTGAAATTATTTTATAAAATTGGTGAGTGGGTATCTTATAGTTTTTAAAGTATATAAAAAATAGATTTTTCAAACTGCATAAAAAGTCTACTTGTATGGCAACTAATTAGCCATAATTAAGAAAAATTATTATGGCATGTAAATATTTGCAACCGTCTGACTGGTAAATATTATATTTTCCCTTAAAACGAAAAAAACTCTCGGTGTAAATCTACCGTCGGGCGTTTACCAATACTCTCCCAATTATCCGTCAGCCAGGACTTTGCCTCGATCGCGCCGGCGGAGAATAGATATTCTAGCAATTCTTTTTCCGGATTCATTATTTGTATTTGGTATTAGTTTTCTGTTCTGTTCTAATAGAAACTCAAATACTGAGTAAGACTTTGTTTTGTCACTTAAAGAGGAGGTGACGTTAGATGCATCGATGAGGTGAAATCTTGTGCGTTGATAACGGCGTTCGGTTTTGTTTGCTGCTTTCATGCGCCCAAGTCTTTTTGCCCGCTGGATCACAGTGATCTCATGACAGAGAGGTTGGTTAAATGTGATACGGTTGATGTTGTCTAAGATTTCTTCTTTGGTTTTTGGAAGGTTATCTTTCGTGTGTGGTGCCAATTGAACAAGTAATGTATCACATGATTTTGTATAGGCGATTAAATTGAGCAAATCAGGGTTCGAAGAATAGCCTCCATCCCAATAATGTTCCCCATTGATTTCAATAGCTTTGAAGACTGTTGGCAAACATGTGGATGCTAAAACTACATCTACTGTCAGTTCGTCAGTTGTAAAAATCCGACATTGCCCTGATGATACTTTCGTCGTTGCTATAAAAAGCTTCACTGGTGAAAATTTACGTAACCGTTCAAAATCAATTTCCTCTTCCAAAATGCTACGAAGGGGATTGATATCCATTGGGTTAAATTCATAAGGAGACATATGCTTGGTGAAATGCTCCACTGCCTGTTTTGCAACGGCATGTGCCTGCTTATGAAAAAATCCCATTGGATAAAATGCCTGGGAAGATGCAGAGCCAGCTCTGTGAATTTTCTCCCAGATTGTTTTTAATTTTTCACGCGCGCCGTCCTGACCATTTTCCATAAGTCCTGCTGCAAGAGAGACCGCATTAATGGCACCGGCACTTGTTCCACTTACACCATCAAAGCCAAGCTTCTCATATTTAAGTAAATGGTCCAAAACACCCCAGGTAAAAGCACCATGGCTTCCACCCCCCTGCAGGGCTATATTTATTTTTTTTGTGCGGGAAAGGGCAGCCGTTATGTCCTGGAAACGCATATCATTACCTTCATAAGGCTGCAAAAAACCGTCCATATTGTGAAATGATACCAAAGTGCAAACCTGCCCCTAATAATTAAAACCAAATTATTTATTCTATTTAATCATCTGTTCATCCCACATATCCCATAAATGTCTCAAGAGTGTGTAAGACTGAAGGATATGAGAGGTTGGTATATTGTATCTACATCTTTAAATATCAAGTTTTCACGTGAGTTTTCTGTTTGTCATTTATTATGGACAAAAAACAGCCCTAAAAACTTGCGATAGCCTATAGTAAGCTTGGACACTCATGCAATTAAAATTATAGAAAAAAATTTTTTTATAGTGGAAGATTTCATTTTTGATGGTATCAAAAAGAGATTTTTATGTGATTTTATAGAGAGTTATGGAATAATAATGAAAGCGGTAGGGATAGATCTGGGGACAACGAATTCTTTGATTTCCGTCATGGAGGAGAGCGGTCCAAAACTCATACCAAATGTTTTAGGTAATTTTCTCACACCTTCTGTTATAGGTCTTGATGACAATGGAAATATATTGATAGGTGATGCAGCAAAACATCGCCTTGTGACCCATCCTGAGAAGACAGCAGCTTATTTTAAACGTTATATGGGTACGGATCATGTTTTTGAATTAGGTAAAACAACATATCGTGCTGAAGAGCTCTCTGCATTGATTTTAAAATCCTTAAAAGAAGATGCGGAGAAATATTTATCTCAATCTGTCAATGAGGTTGTGATCTCCGTTCCAGCTTATTTTGATGATAACCAAAGAAAAGCAACAATTTCTGCTGCCGAAATTGCTGGTCTGAAAGTCACACGATTGATCAATGAACCAACTGCTGCAGCTATTGCCCATGGTGTCCACAACAAAACTGATGAAAGCACATTTATTGTGCTTGACCTTGGAGGAGGGACTTTCGATGTCTCTATCCTAGAAATGTTTGAAGGCGTTATGGAAGTGCGTGCTTCTGCTGGTGATGCTTTTTTAGGCGGTGAGGATTTTACTGATTGTCTGGCTAAATTTTTTGCAGAAAAACTTAAACTAGATTGGAATAAACAAGATAAAGGTATTAAAGCCGATATACGAGATGTTGCTACACGTGCAAAACATCAGCTTGGTAAGGATCGTGAAGTCACTGCGCATATAGTCATTGAGGGAGAGAAACGAGAGCTCTATATTGACCGTCCACAATTTGCAGATATTTGTGATACTCTTTTAAAGAAAATGAGGCGTCCAATTGAGCGCTCTATGTATGATACTGGTTTACAGGTTGAGCAAATTGATAAGCTTATCCTTGTGGGTGGTGCAACCCGCATGCCTGTCATCAAATCTTTAGCGTCTAAACTCTTCCAACGTTTGCCAGAACAAAATATTGACCCAGATAATGTGATTGCTTTAGGGGCTGCTGTACAAGCTGGTCTTTGTATGAATCACGAAGCCTTAGATGATGTGGTTATGACAGATGTCTGTCCGTTTACATTAGGGATTGAGACTGCAACGAAAGCTGGGAAACACATCGAAGAAGGGCTGTTCAGTCCAATTATTGAACGCAATGCTGTTGTGCCTGTTAGTCGGGTTGAGAGCTTTAGCACAATTGAAGATCGGCAAAGAAATATTCGATTAAAAATTTATCAAGGTGAAGCTCCGAAAGTTATGGATAATGTTTTCTTGGGTGAAATAGATGTACCTATTCCTTCAGCAAAAGCCGGTGTCGAGTTGGTTGATGTGCGTTTTACATATGATCCTAGTGGAATATTAGAAGCTGATGTTGCCGTTCAATCAACTGGGTTACAAAAGAAACTGGTGATTGAAAAAACACCAGGAAAAATGAGCAAAGAGGAAATTGCAAAACGCATGAAAGCTCTTGAGAGCTTAAAAATTCATCCAAGAGAAGATGTGAAAAATAGAGCATTGCTGGCACGTTTGAGCAAATTATATGAAATGACTCTTGGTGATGACCGAGAGTATGTTGGGGAACTTGTACGTAATTTTGAAATGTGTTTGTCTCGACAGAACCCTTCAGAGATCGAGAAAATGTATGGTGAAGTTTCTGAGGTTTTAGATAAAATTGAATCTCATTATGTCTTTTGATAATTGGCCTTGGAGCGAGTTAGACCTTAACGATGCTCCAGAAGACATACGTTCTGTTAAACGCGCTTATGCCAAAAGACTAAAAAGAATTGACCAGCAAAATGATGTCGCAGCTTTTAAGGCTTTGCGCGAGGCCTATGAATATGCCCTACATCTGTATGATGAACAGGACAACCATAATAGTTTAAGACGTCTGAATAGTGCTCAAGATAAAGGGCCCTTAGAGATTGAAGTTTCAGAGCCGCAAAATTCCGATTTTAATTTTAAACATGATGATGAACCTGCAAAAGATGCAATCATTATTGATGTAAATGACAATCTTGCTTCACCTGATGAGCCTGTTAAAAATGGTCAAGACTTTTCTATATCTTCTGAGCAAAAACAACATGTTGAGCATGAGGATAATTCTTTATATGAAAATATCAAGGTTGATCATAATGAAACTAACCAAGAGTTCAATGAAGACTTATTCGAAGAGGATGATTGGGATTATCTTAATGATTTAGCAGATCGTATTTATGAACAGATCGTCAATGGTAAAGATCCGTTTAATATCGATGTGTGGAAGACTATATTTGATGATCCGAAAGTTGTTTCATTTTCTGCAAAACGTTTTATTGAAGAACAGGTTTTTTCAAGCTTACTTATTGTCACGGCCTATAATACTGAGCATGAAAGGCCTATTATACCACCAGGGATGACACGTGAATTTGTTAAATTGCTTGATGACACTTATGGTTGGGTCAGTGATGGGATAGCTATCATAAAACGGTATGGAGACTCAGGAGAATGGTTACTTAGAGCCCTGACTGCACCGCATTTAAGGCTACAAACAAAATCATCTATGAATGCCCCAAAAACGTTAAATTTAAAACCGATTAAAATGCCATTCTTATTACGTTGGTATGTTTTGCTTATAATGTACTTCGGGTATCGGTTTATTGTTATGTTATTAAATACGTAAGATATGTTGTTATGTATATATTTGGTGTCATTGCTATCATACTTATCAGTCGATATGTTTTTAAGGTCCTTGCATTTTTTATACTTGGGGATTATGCAAGAGTTCGGCAGCGAGAGAAAACTCTATTTATAACTACCTTAGTTGCTCTGGGTTTGATACATTTTATGTTACCACCAGGTAGTCCAATCTATAAGACCGCCCAGATTGAATTTGATAAATGCCGAACACCGAATTCAGATATAAACTTTATACAAAGGACAGTGACCAAGGTTGACTCAAAGGATGATAAAGAGTTTACAGGCACGAAATCATTAGACCCATGTAATTATAAAAAGGGGAAAACCTATTTTGATAATGATGTGACGGCTTCAGATTTCTTATCCAAAGATATTAATGTTACAAAAGAGTTGCTTTATCATAAAATACATCCGGCGCTGACACGACTGGAAGTTCTCTCGTTTTATAAAAAAGATATTCTGGATTATAAATTGCTATCTTATGGATTATGGGACCAGGTTGGCAAGATTGAATTTATTAAGAAAGAGTTTGGGGAAACGTCTGATAGGGTCTTTGCTGAGAGCAAATTAAGTTGCCGGATTATGTTGCCTCCAAATCATGGTAAAGGCATTGAACGTGTTTGTGATATAGCTGTTCCGACATCATTTGCATTTGATATTGCGGATACGACCTGCATTCTTAAATTATCGGACAAGACCAAGTTACTCAAAAAAGAAAAATCAGAGAAAAAGAAACAAGCAGATACAAAAAATGATGCCTGTTGGGTTGATGGTTTAAAGAGTGTTTCGCGTCTTAGATTCCCGATTGTGACTTTTAAGGTTTCAAAGCAAGATGTGGTGATTGATTTTAATCCAACTTTTGAAAAGGGTAAGCATCTTAGTGAGGCGAAGGGACTGGTTTACGAGGTTAGTTTTAATGATCCAAAACATAAAAAAAACTGGCGTGAATTACCTTTAAAATTATCATTTAAAGAATTTCAAAAGCTCTATTCACAAAAGCTCTTTTTGAAGTTGAGTTCCCTTGAGAAAAATCGATATTTTTTAACATATTACAAGAAACGCCAACATTTTGATGAGGTTGATCGGAGAGAAATTCGCAAATTTGTGTCAGCAGGTGTGAAATTTATTAAGGCTAATAAAAAACCCGTATTTGCAAAAGAATTAAGTCGGCGTGGACTCTATTCAAAGGTTGGAAATATTCAAAGTCTTTTAAAGCTGAGCACAGATTTTGTGCAGAATAAACCGACGGCGCAGCCTTCAGACACCTTAAAGGGTGCACTCTATCATGGCATCCAGAAATCACTTAAAGATCATGTTCATGCAACGGGTGGGAATAGTGTTTGTCCTAATGTTTATAAGTCTAAAAATATATCAGCCTTATTAGAACAGTATGGTTTAAAACTTAAAAGCCTTAAAGAGCCTTCTGAGCTTATTAGAAGACTTACCGAAAAACGTCATCAAGGGTTGCTTGATTTTATCACATTGAAAGATAAGGCTTTATGTCAAGAAAGACAGATTATCCTTGAAATGATGGCCAGGTATTTAAGGAAAGCTGATGATAAAAAGTTGATAAATAAAGCAAAAAAATCTATATAAACATACAGCTAATCTACTATTTTAAGAATCAACATAAAGCTGATATAAAGAATGAATATTATGCAAAATACATTTGCATAAATAAAACTATTACAAAAAAAATGATATGACGAGTGCGTTTATAATATTTGCACCGAAAGACAGGGCCATTGCAATGCAGCTTGCGGCCGGTCTGAAGCAAAAAGGTGTTGAGTCTGTATGGGATAGCAGCCTTTCTGCTCTTTGGTGGTGGGAGAAATATATTTCATTAGGCGCTTTGCATGAAAAATTGCGTTGGAAACAATTGGACGACTCCGATGGTGCTATCATCATTTGGTCTGAAAATGCCTTAAAATCCAGTCTTGTTGTTTCTCAAGCTACAAATGCGATGCTTGCGGATAAGCTGGTTCAGGTCAAGCTGGACAATTTTAATAATTCTAATGTTCCTAGGCCGTTTAAAATTCTTCCAACAAATGGACTTAATGATTTAGATCAAACGGTTAAAACACTTAAAAACTTAAGAACAACGCCTTTATGGTCTGTCATTTTAAACAGGTTGATTATATTGTTCGGCCTGATTGGAATTGTTTATACGTTGTTGTCTAGTTTGCAATGGTTTACTTATAATACAAGTCTTGGCTGGGTGTTGGCTAATCTTTCATATTATAAAGATGAAACCTTTAATTTTCTAAAACTTGGCGATAAGGCTGGTTTTTTTCTCCAGCTTTATGAGAGTTTTTTATTATATCTATTTATTATATTTTCCACTGCCGGAATAAGGATTTTCCAGACCCATAGTGTTTTCTCGACGGTTATCTCGCTTTATCGAGGGACGCAGCTGATATTTTTGTTCTGTTTCCCCATTTATGCAACCGTTGTTACCTTCTTTCTGGTCACAAAGCTTCAAGAAGATATCATCTATTCCTTAGCGGTGATATTTGTTTGGTGTTTGTTATATGTTTTGTGTGTGGAGCTGACCTCGACATGTAAAAAACTGACTGCGCATACTCATAAAGCCTTCTATGATTTTGCTGCGATTACGTTTTTAATGTTTTTATATGCTGTTGTTTTGATGGGGAATGAATTTAAATATGGGTATATCTGGCATGATTTGAGAGATGAAGATGGCAAGTTTGTCTATAGTCTGGAGAATTATGGCAAGGTGTTTATTCTCTTTTTCTGGTATGGCTGTCTGTTGCAGGCCAGTTATTTTATTTTCTCTCAGATCCCACAAAAAGATCTAGGGCGACGACTGATTTACGTCATTATTGCCATAACCTTTTCTACAATCGTGACTTTATCCTTTTAACAGATCTGCATTTTTGTGTTATTTTACATATATTTTCAAAGATGATTTTTATAAAATTAAAGGTGTGGTGTGGGGCAGATTGATTTTTTTATTTCTTATTCGAGCAAGGATGTCGAGTTTGCAAAATTTGTTAATGAAACGCTTAAAAACAAAGGATATCAAACGAAAATCCAATATGAAGATTTTGGCAAAAAAGACTTCGTAAATGAAATCCATGAGGCTTTGTCATCTCAGGCGCGGGTGATTGCACTTTATAGCCAAAATTATTTTGCAAGTGAGTATTGTCTCAAAGAAGCCCTAACAGCCTTGACAGGAGACCCATTCAACAAAAACGAACGCCTCATTCCACTAAAAATTTCAGAATGCAGGCCTTTGGGATATCTTGCCAATGTGGCTTATCTTGATCTTATTCCTTTAAGGGCCCTTGATAATCAGAGCATCATAGAAGACGCGCTGTTACATACGGTGAAACCAGGTGCTGGGCAGTATATTCATAACGGACAAACTCTCTGGCAAACCCCGAAAACCATCCTCCACCCTGAAATCTCTCCGGTCCGAAACTTTACAGCGCGGGAAGATGATCTTGCAAAACTGAAAACCACGCTGTTTTCCGGGCAGACGGCGGCGGTTACGGCTGCTGTGGCGGCGATGGGGGGTGTGGGCAAGACGGTTTTGGCCAAGCAATATGGCTGGGAGAATAGAGAGGCTTATGCCGGCATCTGGTGGATTGCGGCAGACAGCCGGGCGAATATTATTAATTCCTTAGGCGAATTGGGGGCGTTGTTGGTGCCTGGTTTGGAGACGGTGGAAGACCGGGAGCAGGCGGCGCAGATCACTTTGCAAACCCTTGAGACAAGCGGGTTTGAGAAGCCCTGGTTGCTGATTTATGATAACGTTGATCAAAAAACGGATCTGGATCAACTTACACCAAAAGCCGATACGCATTCTCATATTCTGATTACCAGCCGGGTTGATAACTGGGTTGGGGTTGCGGAGAAGATTGATCTGGGGCTGTTTAGCGAAGAAGAAGCGATTGCATTTTTGTTGAAACTGACAGGCAGCACTGACAGAGATGGCGCGAAAGAGCTGGCTGAGGTTTTGGGATATCTGCCGCTGGCTTTGGAGCAGGCGGCCGCCTGGTGCCGGGCGACGGGTTTTGCGGATTATCTGAAGACTTATCAAAGCTTTTGGAAGAAGAAGCCGCAAGATGCCACCTATCCGGAAAGCGTCTGGAATACTTTTAACCTGGCGTTTGAAAAAGTGCTTCCCACCTGTCCGGACATCCCGAAACTGCTTGGGCCTGTTGCCTATCTGGCGCCGGATGAGATTCCGCTGGATATTTTTCCGGAGGAGTATCTGCCCATAGACGAGCGGGTTGAAATTGTGACAGTTCTGTCTGATGTCTCGCTGGTGAAAACGGTTGCTCTGCCGGATGGAACGCAAGGCCTCTCGCTGCATCGTCTGGTGCAGGAGATTATTCGGGATCAGGCGGAGGAGAGTGCGGAGGCAGAGGCCTTGAAGGCATTGGTGACGGGGTTTGTGGCGGATGCGTTTCCAAGTGGGGATAATGATGTCCGCTTCTGGCCACAGGTGCAAAGGCTGGAACCCCATGCACGAACGGTTTTGGAGTATGCGCCTGATGAAGGAGACAGTGCAGGGAAGACCGGAACTTTGCTCAATCAATATGGACTCTATCTTAGGTCCCGTGCTGATTATCCAAGCAGAACCTCTATGAAACGGGCGCTGGCGATTGATGAGGCAAGCTTCGGCCGGACCACAGCCAATGTGGCCACAGGTCTCAACAATCTGGCTCAGCTCTATCAGGACACCAACCGTCTGGAGGAGGCGGAGCCTTTGATGAAACGGGCGCTGGCGATTGATGAGACAAGCTTTGGACCGGACCACCCCGAGGTGGCCAGTGATCTCAACAATCTGGCTGGGCTCTATCAGGCCACCAACCGTCTGGAGGAGGCGGAGCCTTTGATGAAACGGGTTATTGAGATATTTGAGAGTTCTTATGGACGAAGATCACCCAAATGTTGCAACCTCTCTCAACAATCTGGCTCAGCTCTATCAGGCCACCAACCGTCTGGAGGAGGCGGAGCCTTTGATGAAACGGGCGCTGGCGATTGATGAGACAAGCTTTGGACCGGACCACCCCAATGTGGCCAGTGATCTCAACAATCTGGCTGGGCTCTATCAGGCCACCAACCGTCTGGAGGAGGCGGAGCCTTTGATGAAACGGGCGCTGGCGATTGATGAGGCAAGCTTTGGGCCGGACCACCCCAATGTGGCCATCAGATCTCAACAATCTGGCTCAGCTCTATCAGGCCACCAACCGTCTGGAGGAGGCGGAGCCTTTGATGAAACGGGCGCTGGCGATTGATGAGACAAGCTTTGGACCGGACCACCCCAATGTGGCCATCCGTCTCAACAACCTGGCTGGGCTCTATCAGGCCACCAACCGTCTGGAGGAGGCGGAGCCTTTGATGAAACGGGTTATTGAGATATTTGAGAGTTCTTATGGCGAAGATCACCCAAATGTTGCAACCTCTCTCAACAATCTGGCTCTGCTCTATAAGGCCACCAACCGTCTGGAGGAGGCGGAGCCTTTGTATAAACGGGCGCTGGCGATTGATGAGACAAGCTTTGGACCGGACCACCCCGAGGTGGCCAGTGATCTCAACAATCTGGCTGGGCTCTATCAGGCCACCAACCGTCTGGAGGAGGCGGAGCCTTTGTATAAACGGGCGCTGGCGATTGATGAGGCAAGCTTTGGGCCGGGGCACCCCAATGTGGCCACAGATCTCAACAATCTGGCTCAGCTCTATCAGGATACCAACCGTCTGGAGGAGGCGGAGCCTTTGATGAAACGGGCGCTGGCGATTGATGAGACAAGCTCCGGACCACCCCAATGTGGCCATCCGTCTCAACAACCTGGCTGGGCTCTATCCCACCAACCGTCTGGAGGAGGCGGAGCCTTTGATGAAACGGGTTATTGAGATATTTGAGAGTTCTTATGGCGAAGATCACCCAAATGTGTGCAACCTCTCTCAACAATCTGGCTCTGCTCTATAAGGCCACCAACCGTCTGGAGGAGGCGGAGCCTTTGTATAAACGGGCGCTGGCGATTGATGAGACAAGCTTTGGACCGGACCACCCCCCAGTGATCTCAACAATCTGGCTGGGCTCTATCAGGCCACCAACCGTCTGGAGGAGGCGGAGCCTTTGATGAAACGGGCGCTGGCGATTGATGAGGCAAGCTTTGGGCCGGGGCACCCCAATGTGGCCACAGATCTCAACAATCTGGCTCAGCTCTATCAGGATACCAACCGTCTGGAGGAGGCGGAGCCTTTGATGAAACGGGCGCTGGCGATTGATGAGACAAGCTTTGGACCGGACCACCCCAATGTGGCCATCCGTCTCAACAACCTGGCTGGGCTCTATAAGGACACCAACCGTCTGGAGGAGGCGGGGCCTTTAATGAAACGGGCGCTGGCGATTTTGGAACAGAGTTTGCCTGAGGGGCATCCGAATATTGAAACCTTGCAAGTTACCTAATGATGTTAATTCTTGAAAAAGAAGGCAAGCTTGAAGAGTTTATGGCCTCTCTCGCAGAGCAACAGGGCGGTGAGCAGGACATGACAGAACAAGCCCCTGCGGTTGACACAACAGAGACCAAGGCAAAAGCGGGGTTCTGGTCTCGTTTGTTTGGGATGGGGTGAGGCGTGCTCCTTTTCTTCCTCCGCTTGCGGGGGAAGTCCCCGAGCCTTTGGTGAGGGGGATGGGGGAGCAACCTATCACCAGAATCCGAGTTTGCCGTCTTTAACCCCCTTCCCTTTGTCTTGCAAGCAAGCCAAAGGACTTCCCCCGATTTCGCGGAAGAATATGACAGATGCCTTTGTTTTAGCGGATTTTATGTGTATCGAGATTTGCGAAAACAAAGGTTTAGAGAATTATAGATTTCGCCCATCCCCTTTGCTTCAAAGGTACTTCCCCCGCAAGCGGACGTTATGTTGTTGATTTTGTCTGTCTCGAAAAGTCTTTAGATTGATGGCGGATATTTAGCAATGAGTTATTGAGAAACGACAACTGGCCTTTCTTCTCCCAATTTTGAATGTAAGGGCCTACCGATGGAAGAAAAGGAATGTTGTGGGCCATTCATTCTATATTAATCCGATGTTGATAGGCTGGCCTGAACGATGGGGAAGGGTAGCATACCCTTCCCCTCGAATATTTGAGCGGATTGGTACGGCCTCTTTCTGCCCCGATTGTAATCGGGGGAAGTCCTTTGGATTGCTTGCAAGACAAGGGGGTAGGGGGATTAAATGCGGCAAACTTTGAGCCTTGGGTGTTAGGTTGCTTTAGCCCCCATCCCCCAATGCTTGCATGGGTACTTCCCCCGCAAGCGGAGGAAGAAAAGGGTTGTGCCATTCATTCCACATATTAAAACGTTGATAGGCTGGCCGGAACGATGGGGGCTGGGCAACATGCCCAACCCCGCGATGAGAAAATTAATTTCGAAACTTTCGTTTTCTTGGATTGCCTTGAATACCACCTCCAGGTTCAATTGTATAATGAGGATCGTCACGTTGGGGGTTTTTTCCTGACCCTCCTCCTGAACTTTCTTTACATATCCCTGTGTTGGACCCATTTCGGGCGCAGCCTCCTATTTTGCATGTTTGTGTGTATAAGAGACAATCAGCCGTGCGCCAGCAGGTACAGGCCGGGTGTTTCT
The DNA here is from genome assembly GCA_965263345.1 of Methyloligellaceae bacterium. Taxonomy (GTDB): domain Bacteria; phylum Pseudomonadota; class Alphaproteobacteria; order Rhizobiales; family CBDHHC01; genus CBDHHC01. Next base: position 392,684 of record CBDHHC010000024.1, on the reverse strand, counting down.
GACTGTTGGGTTTTTGCGACAGGTTACCGGACTGTGCTGGCAGTGCAAAAAATAGAAGCGCGGCAGCCATTGATAATATTGAAGATATTTCAGTTATGGATAATCTGGTTTTCATAGTCCATCTCCTCCTGGGGTTTTATTACTTTATAGTCGTTTCGAAGGGGAGTGTGGTTCAAATGAACATATCTTATTCGGGTTGATTACGCACCATTGGGCGGTTGAGATCGGTGCGTTACGTTTACGCTAACACACCCATATTTTTGTTTTTTTGGATAATACAAAAACCCGACAGGATGGAACCTGCCGGACCATGCTTGTCGCATGTTCGGAACTGTTCTTGCCATTTTCTGCACTCATCAAATCGCTGATAGGCTGGCCTGAATGATGGGGGAAGGGTAGCATATCCTTCCCCGCGATGGGTGTTTGTTGCTTTACCCCCATCCCCTTTGCTTTGCAAAGGTACTTCCCCCGCAAGCGGAGGAAGAAAGAGAGTGTGCGCACTTTTCCCACGCCTCAAACCTTCCTTAACACAAGTCTGATATGATCGATCATAAGGTCATTAGGTGTTAACTTTCTCTATCATTGGCAGGACATGGAACATTTTGAAGACAATCAGAATCTTCGTGAAAAGCCACGCTCTGAGGTCGTTTTAAGCGAGGCGGCGCGATCGCAGGCTGATAAATTTCGTAAAAAAGCCATCTCTGTTTCTGGATTGTTAATCACTGTTAAGATTAGTGAATTTTTAATATTTATGGGCGTTGCCATCTCGGTGGCCTATAGTCTGCTGGATCTTTCAACGTCTTTTATGGTGCTCACGGCATGTCTTGCAAGTTGTGTTTATATCCTCAGTTTAAAATTTTTTGATAGCTATAAAATTTCTTCTTTGCGCTCTTTGCCATCTTGTTCCCTACAGATTCTTACGTCTCTTGTGCATGCGTCTATCACGCTGATGAGTCTGGGGTATCTGGTGGATATGTCTCTTGAAACAAGATGTGTCTGGTTCACAATCACTTTTCTTATCAGCTTATCTTGCATTTTTTCATTTAGATATTTTCTGTCTGGCTTCGTGGATCATTGGTTTCAAAGTGGTCGCCTGGAACGCCGCGTTGTGATTATTGGCAGCGGAGAACGTGCGCAAGAGTTTATCAAAAATTTAAAAGCGACCAAAGATACGGATATCAGAATATGCGGGATTTTTGATGATCGGACAGATATGAGATGCCCAGAAACGATTGAGGGGTATCCTGTTCTGGGCACGCTTGATGAATTAACGGTGTTTGCTCAGATTGCCAGGCTTGATATGTTGATTATGACCCTGCCTATGAGTGCGCAGGTGCGGATGATCGAGCTGTTAAAAAAGCTGCTCGTGTTGCCCATAGAAATCCGCATGAGTGTTAAAAAAGGCGAGAGCGTTTTTCATAATAGAGCAGATTGTCTTAATGAAGAGCTCTCTATAATTGAGATTTCTCAAAGACCGATTGCGAAATGGAATGCGATCTGTAAGCGTGGCTTTGATATAATATTTGCCAGCTTAGGGTTAATTTTATTTTCACCGCTTCTGGCGCTGTCAGCTTTGGCAATTAAAATTGAAAGCCCGGGGCCTGTCTTTTTCCGGCAAAACAGGTTTGGTTTTAACAATGAAGTGATTTCTGTTTTAAAACTCCGCTCCATGTATCATGAGAAAGCAGATCCGCATGCTAAATCTGTTGTCACCAAAAATGATCCACGCGTGACCAAGGTGGGTAATTTTATCCGAAAAACTTCAATTGATGAATTGCCTCAGCTTTGGAATGTTTTAACGGGAAAGCTGTCTCTTGTTGGTCCAAGGCCTCACGCTGTATTTGCGCATACAAAGGAAAAAGTCTGGGGGGAGTTGATTGATGGGTATTATACCCGGCATAAGGTGAAGCCTGGAATTACAGGCTGGGCACAGATTAACGGGTTGCGCGGTGAAGTGGAAACAATCGAGCAGCTCGAAGCCCGTGTGAAGTATGATTTATATTATATTGAGAACTGGTCGCTTTCCTTTGATCTTTACATCACACTGATGACACCTTTGCGGTTGTTTCAGTCAGGTAAAGCTTATTGAATAGTTTTTTTAAGAAAAAATTAATCATAAGTAATTTTGTAACCTTCTGATATTTATACGATAAAAAAGTTATCCTCATAGTTTTAGATCCCCTTATAATCAGATCATAGCAAAAAATATTTCTCTAACACTTGTATTATATCGATATATCGACTATTCTCGAAATATGGATAAGAAACAAACAATACATGCGCTTGACGCATTGTCTCAAGAAACCAGGTTGGATGTGTTCCGTCTTTTGGTGAAAGCAGGGCCTCAAGGTTTGTATGCGCGTGACATAGCTGATGGGCTGGGTGTTCTTCAAAACACGCTTTCAACACATCTGGCAATTTTAGAACGCTCACAACTTGTTCTTAAAGAACGGGAAGGGCGGAATATCAGATATCGCGCAAATTATGAAGGCATGAGAGGATTGTTATTTTATCTTATGAATGATTGTTGCGGGTGTAAGCTCGAAGATATTAACACAATGATGGAAAAAGTCTTTCCAGACTGTTGTACAAAGGAGTGTTAAACGATGAAACGATTACATATAAATTTGATTGTAAAAGATTTGGAAAAATCAGTTGGCTTTTATTCGCAGCTTTTTGCCAGCGAACCAACTTTGCAAAAGGATGATTACGCCAAATGGATGTTGGATGATCCAAGAGTGAATTTTGCCATCTCAACACGAGGCCTCAAAAAGGGCATTGATCATCTTGGTGTGCAGGCTGAAGATGAAGAAGAACTTGCAGAAATCAGAGAGCGCCTTGTCAAAGCTGACCGTCCGATTTTTGATCAAGAAGACGTACAATGTTGTTATGCGGATTCTAAAAAGGCGTGGATCAAAGACCCTGATGGGGTTGCCTGGGAAACATTCTTTTCGAAAGGCCAAATTACAAATTATGGTGATGGCAGTCGAACAAACTCAACGGATGACTTTAAAATGACAGACCATTCTGAAGAGTGTTGCGGAACTCCACAAGAGACGCAAAAGACCTGTTGTTAACTTAACATTTTCGGCCTGATGTTTGTTGTGTTGTTTGAAAGAGCCAACCAACATTCGGGCTATCATAAACAGGCTGGGCAAAATAATGAAGCTGCTGGCCTTTAGTGATTTTGACATTATATTTGCCGATGGATTTTGCAATGGCATTGCCAAGAGCCGCGCCAATAGCCCCAAAGTTCCCTTCGGTTAATTGAAGATTATGGGACCCAGCAGGAACAGTGAGGCGAACACATTGCCCGTTGGTTATTTTTCCAACTCGCTCACCATTCAACAAAATATCTGCCGTAACAAACCCGAGCTGTCTTGCATTTTGTCGGTTTAAGAAAATTGTGCCAGAGTTTTGTCCTTTGCCAAGAGAAATCGCTTTTGGCTTTTCAATAGGAGGAAGTTCCCTTGGGGCACATGCAGAAAGGAGTAAAATAACACTTATAAAAATTCTTATTCTTATTTTATTTATAAACATGATGATTTAGCCATCGGCTTGGAAATTCATGTCGCCTTTTTCTAAAGCTTGAAGAACCAATTGTGCATGTTGATTATCTGGATTATCTTGGGCAAATTTTGTAATATACTCTTTGCCTTTTTCGAACTCATTTTTGCGAAGATAAATCATACCTAAAGTGAAACGACATGAGTCAACACCAAGTTCTAATGCGGTTTCTAAATAGGGCTCAGAGTCAAGATGATGCTCTTTGGTTCCAAACATAAACATGCCCAACAGGAAGTTTGCCATTTTATGGTTTGAATCTAAAGCAAGGGCTTTTTTATAGAGCTTGATCGTGTTTTCTTGCGCATTTGGGAATGTCATCTGGTAACTGAGGCCATGAGCATAAGCTGTTCTGATAATTAGGTCGAGCTCACTTTCAGCGGTTTCCAGGATTATATCCATGACGCCGATGAGTTGTTTTAACTTTGTTTCAATCTCTGTGCGGTCTTCATCATTTTCAATATGAACGCCATGATCCCGAGTGAGGTTGGATAAAGTTTGTAAATAATAGTCAATTATTTCAGGATTTACGACGAATTGTGTTTCTCCTGATTCATCAACTGTCTCGGTTAACGCTTTGCGTAAATCATGTTGCCATTCAATAGTCACGACAAAATTCCTCAATATTGTTTCTAACTACCCTTCTTTTTGGAGCAGTGAATAAGTAAAATTTTTATAGAGTATAGCTTAGATCAGGAAATGATAGAAGTTCTAGAGTGGAAAATGGGTGATTTTCTTGATAATAGTGTAAATAGAGCAGCAAAAAAGCCTAGAAACAACCTGTAAAAGACATATTCAGTAAGATAACAAGGCCTCTTTCCCACCAGATATAGCCAGCTATGGCCATTAAACTGATGAGAGTAAGCCCAAAAAACGTAAATATTGCAGTCTGATAGGTCATTCAGCACCTTTCATGGTCGCCAAACGTGGAACCGGTCGTTCTGAGATAGGCCAATGAACAAGACTAGCCATAATCCCAAGTGCAATACAGATCATCCACATCGCGTTATAATTTCCAACACTATCATATAATCGTCCAGCGAGCCAGGCACCCAGGAAACTTCCAAATTGATGGGAGAAAAAGACTATCCCAAACAGCATGGACATATATTTGGTTCCATATAGTTTTGCCACTAATCCGCTTGTGAGGGGAACGGTCCCCAGCCATAATAGACCAATCCCAGCACTAAAGATGAGAACACTTGTCTGAGAGGCAGGAAATAATAGGAATAATGCAATAATGATGGATCGCATCATATAAAGTGCGCTGAGGAGATATTTGCGCGGATAAATATCTCCCAATACTCCGCAAAAGAAGTTACCAATAATATTACCAATCCCAATGATTGTTAATGCTGCAACACCGACCCAGGGCAGAAAACCTAAGTCAGACAGATAGGCTGGAAAATGTACGGCCACAAAAACAACCTGGAACCCACAGACAAAAAAGCCAAGATTTAACAACCAGAAATCTTTAGTATTCGAAGCTTCATAAAATGCCTCTTTCATGGTCTGGTCAGAGATGTTCTGTTGTTGTGCCGTCTGCTTTTCTGCAAAACTATAAGCAAGAGGCACCATAATCAGACTGCAGGCTGCAAGAATAAGCAGAGTCATTGACCAATTATAGTTTTCGATTAAAATATGCACATAGGGTAGGGCCAAAAACTGGCCAATAGAACCGCCCATTGAGGCAACTCCCAGCGCCATTCCGCGTTTGTCTTCAGGGGCATTTCTCCCCACAACACCAAGAATAACTGAGAACCCGACACCGCTTAAGCCAAGGCCCATAAGAATGCCACTGGTCAGCAATTGTTCGCCTTGGCCGCTCATAGTCATGACCGCAAGGCCGGCAGCATACAGGAGCGCACTGATAATGATAATGTAGAACGAGCCATAACGATCAGCGAGAGCGCCGGTGAAAGGAGCGCCTATACCCCAGAACAGATTAAGCAGTCCCATTCCCAGCGCAAAGCTCTCCCGGCCAATGCCAAGATCTGTTGACAAATGGGGCAGAAACAAGCCCAGGCTCTGGCGGAATCCAAGGGCGATACCCAATATTATACCGCCAGATAAAATGATCATCCAGACACGTGATGTCATGTGGTCTCCTTATGTTATGCTGGCATATGTAGCATAAATTCTATCTGATCAGGAAATAAAGACATGTAATGGTGACTATAAGCGCTCATAATAGTTAGACATTGGTCTTAAGTCCTGGTTTAGGCCAACTCTATCGCAGCGATCAGGAAGCAAATCGCGGTGGCAACTGAACCAAGAGTTCTAACATGATTAAATCTGGTCCAGGTTGTGTGTATATTGCCCAATAGGCCTTGGCCTCTGAACTCTTATACTCCATTTTTGCCAATTTTTCATTCATGGGAACATTGCCGAGGATGGTCACCAGAAATACTGATACAAAATAGATGACAGCAGCTGCAAGAATGAATATTTGTCCAAGACCATTTAGCGAGATCCAGGCATAGGCTGCAAAGAGCAGTGTGATAGGAACAAGCGCTAGAAAGGTTGCCAGAAAGGCAGATTGAAACACGGTCCGATTGATATGCTGCATTGATTCAATACCACCAGCAGGTTCCGCGCGCATGAGGCCTCGCATCACAAAGTCAGAAAAAGACTGAAAGACCCCGGCCACGAGCGCGCTTAAGAGGCCCAGCAAAAGACATGTATAAACCAACCAATTGATAATCATTTTAATCTCCATTGTTCCTTGTATGTTTGTAACAAGGCAAAGACTAAATCATGGGCGCGAAGAGGTCTTGACCTTGGGTGCCAAACTTTTGGCAGGGGGTGCCAATGCTTAAGGGTATCTTTTTGCGAAAGCAAAAAGGAAGGGGGCAAAGCCGCAAAGTTCAGAGTTTGCCGTATTTAACCCCCATCCCCTTGTCTTGCAAAGCAATCCAAGGGACTTCCCCCTATTACAATTGAGGGAAGAAAGAGTCCTTACTCCTTCGGCATTTCTGGATTTTCACCACGATCCCGGGCGAGCTGCCATTTTTTCCAGGCGTCTGTGTGATAGGGCCATTTGGGTTGCCAGATTTTAGAGGAGGGATGTGCTTTAGGTCTTCTTTTGCACGAGGCGCTAGTATGAAGTCTGGCATTTTTATTCGCCATCAAGATCTTGAATGAGGTCATCCATTGAAAAATCTTTTATGCCTTCGCCTCGAGAGATCTGTTGTTCACCTTCTGCCAAATGGCTGCGCAAAGCTTCAAGACCCTGCTGGTGTTCTTCCAAATGTCTCAAAGCATCTCGAACGACTTCACTGGCAGATCCATAACGATCCGTCGCAATTTCGTGTTTGATAAACTGTTCCCAGTGATCAATAAGTGTTAGGCTAGTGTTCGCCATGTTAAAACTTCTATATTCATATATACCTAATATGAATACAAATGATATATCTTAAAACAACAAATATCCGAGCCACCCAAACCAAAACTTTAACAAATTACTAACTATAAAAAATTATAAGTCATTGAATTGTTTGGGATAAAAAACATAAAAAAAGTTATGCACGCGCTTTTAAGCCCATATATAATAGGGTTTGTCTGATGGATGTCATGGCCTTAAAGACAAGCAGTTTTGTTCAAATGCAGTTTTAAGAGCTATGGCTTAATGTCAGTACGGAGTATCTGGCCTTCATGATCTCGTGGTAAGCGGTCCAAAATAGTCAGTTTTTCTGGATATTTATAAGGAGCAACGCCGAGATATTTCAGGTAAGCGATCAGATCATCAAGCATTGGCGGGGTGTTTTCATCTAATGGAACACCAGCAACAGCAAGAGTAGAGCCCATAATGTCATCACTTTGTGGAATGACGGCAGCTTCTAAGAAGCCATCAAAGCCTGAGTAAAGCTTATCGAGATCGTCCGCGAACATCATAAGGTTGCCATGATAAATGATGTCAGGATCATTTTCGCAAATAACACGGTTCATGTCCTGGCTTGATTTGGCAATGGAGCAGGAAAGGCCTGTATTCGTCCAGCCTTCCTGGCTCTCTTGAGAGGGCCTGGATTTTGCTGGCAAACCAGACCCAAGCGGAACGGAAGCTCCGCGAACATAAAGGACGCCATGATATTTGGCATCATCTCCATTGCGAGAGCTCATACGTCCACGAAAACGTGTTTCGAGCAATGGGCTTTTAGAAATGGATGAATCAGTGGACGTGAGATCTCCAAGTTGGATGTGTCCTTGTTGGTCTGGGCTTTGACGTTGTGAAATATAGATTGTTGTTTCGTGTAAATTGCGAATATCAAAAATAGGAATATCAGGAACGCTTTTGATATACTGATTGGTATAATCATGAGGGGCGTTCCAAACACAGCCAAACCGGCTTAATGTTTGAGCCTGAGAATTGAAAACGTTGTTTTCCATAAAGGCTTTGAGAACAGCTGCAGGAGCGGCAGTATAGTTTGCCTTCTCATTTTGAATTTGATTAAGGAAAACATCATAATTAAATGGGTGGTGCTGTGTCATTGAAGCGCCAACCAAAAGCGATGGCATAAACATGCCGGATAAACCAATCAGGCCTGTGAGTGGATATGGGTTGACCATATGATCTGTTGCTTGCAATCCAAGTTGAAGCACATGAATAAGACCTGATGCAATCAGCTCACGGTGGGTTCGATAAATAGGACGAACACCAATACCGGGCCTTGTGGTCCAAGTTATAAGAGCTGGTTGATTAGAATGTGGTGTAAAAGGTTTGCCAGAAGGTTCATTTTCAAAAACTGGCGGATTTGGATCACCGAAGAATTCGTTAAGTGATGTCACCCCATCTGCTTGTGAGGGGCCTAATCCATAAACAAAGCGAACGTTTAAATGATCAAAGGCTAGATCGCACATCATTTGGCTGTGGGAATATCCAGAAAATTCCCCAATTGTAATTAGAGCCCGGGCTGGAACAAGCTGAAATGCCATATCGATTTCATGATTGCGCCATAAGATCGGCAGTAGAGTAGGGATGAGCCCAGCGCGTAAGGCCGCAAGAATAATAACAGGAAGTTCGACAGTATTAGGAAGTTGAACTGCCAGAACATCGCCAGGATTGAGACCATGAGCTTTAAATTGCTCTGCTATTTCACCAGAAATGCGATAAACGTCTGCAAAGCTTAAATTAAGTGGATCACCAAGAGCAAAATCAGTTCGATTCGGTGCATCAGCAAAAAGCCGAGCATCTGGAGTTCTTTTGACCCATTCATGGAGTAATTGATCTAAAGTGTATTTCTCTAGACTTGAATAAACAGATGAAATATCTTGTTTGTCTAATAATGAAATTTCATTATTTAAGTCTTGAACAGCTTGATTTCCAACCATGTAAATATAACCGTATATTGAATTAAAACAATTCGCTCGAATACTTACACCTAACTGATTCTATTTAAATGTTATTAATTTATATTTTAATATCCTAAATTATTGTTCAATCCAGCACGTATCTATTCTGTGGCCATACAAAGATGTTTTTTCTGGACATTTAAGATGTTTCCATTGAGCAACCCATTGCCCAGGCGCATGATATAAAGGAATGACATAAAACCCGGAAAGCAAGACACGATCGAGTGCTCTTATTGCGGAGACGAAATTCTCGCGTGATTTAGCTTCAAGCATTGCTTTAATCATGGCATCAACAGCAGGGGATTTAACACCTGGGAAATTGTAAGTGCCTTCTGTATCAGCAGATTTTACACTCCAACGGAAAGTTTGCTCATTTCCCGGAGATAATGAAGCTGACCAGCGATTTTGAATCATATCAAAATCAAAAGATCTTTTTCTAGCTTCATATTGTGCTGAGTCAACTTGGCGCAAACGAATATCAATTCCAATGGTTTTTAAAGCCCGCGCATATGTCAACATTAATCTTTCTTGTGAGCGATTAGCTATTAAAACTTCAAATGTGAAAGGTTCTCCTGTTTCTTTATTAACAAGTTTACCACTTTTCAGAATATATCCGGCTTCTTTTAACAATCTAAGTGCTAGTCGGCGGTTTTTTCTATTTCGTCCTGTACCATCACTAACTGCTTGACGGAAGGTTCCATCAAGAATTTTAGGCTCTATTGCGTCAGGATAAGGGGCCAACAATTTACGTTCATAATCATCAGCAGCCTTACCAACATAGGAGAGTTCGGAGCGATCAAAAAAGCTTTGCGTTCTTTGATATAAATTATGAAAAAGCGTTTTATTAATCCACTGAAAGTCGAATACATAGCTTAAGGCTTGTCGTACTCGTTTATCCTTAAAAATTTTGCGTCTTGTATTAAAGACAAGAGAATCCATCCCTGAAGGAATAGAGAGAATCACTTCATTTTTTAAAACTTGTTTCTTTTTGATTGCTGTAAAATTATAGGATAATGCCCATTTTGCAGGGTTTCTCTCAAAACGAACATCATATAGCCCTTTCTTGAAAGCTTCAAAGAGGGCATCATTGTCTCTGTAATAATCTATTTGAATTTCATTAAAATTAAAATGGCCCTTCGTTACGGCTAAGTCCTTTGCCCAATAGTCAGGGTTTTTTTTAAAGAGTATCTGTTTTCCGGCAACGATCCTATTTACAATATAAGGACCACTACCTACAGGGCTTTCCAAGGTTGTTTTCTCAAAATTTTCTTCTGTGATGAGATGTTTTGGTAAAACTGGCATCAGCCCCATAATCAGTGGCATTTCTCGATCACCATCATTATTGAAGGTAAATTTCACTGTATCTGTGCCTATTTTTTCAACTTTTGTTACTTTACTGTAATAGGTTCTATGATTTGGGCGTCCTTTATCTCTTAATAGAGCGTGAGAAAATATCACATCATCAACAGTCAATGGCTTTCCATCAGAAAATTTTGCGCTTTTGTTAATTGTAAAGCTAATCCAACTCCGGTCATCAGAAACTTCGACTTTCTCAGCCAGTAATCCGTATAAAGAAAATGGCTCATCAAAAGCTCTTGCTAACAGACTTTCATAAACATATGTGCGAATAAAAGGGACAACAACACCTTTAGGAATCAATGGATTAAGGCTATCGAAAGTTCCTACATAAGCTGTTTTAAGTCGTCCACCTTGAATAGCTTTTGGGTTTACATAAGAAAAATGTGTGAAGTCGGATTTATGTTTGAGTTGTCCATGCATTGCTATACCGTGAATAGACTTGGAATGTGCATATTCTACTGTGTATAGCTGCAGAATACCTAGGACTAACACTTTCATTATAAGTAGGCCTGAGATATAAGTTGGCTTGCTAGCGGAGAGTTTGTGTGGGCCTTTTGCCATATGTCTCATATCTTCTCCTGTAAATTTAGACAATCAAGTTGTATATATGATATGACTTTGTCATAAATGCTTTCATGTGGTTAAAACAATAAAAAAAGTCATAAATTCTTGAGTTCATGATTTTGGCTTATTTGTTTTGTTTATAATCATTACGATTCGAACAGGCAAAATATTATTTTCTGCGGTACGATGGGAAGATTAGTGGTAGACAAGACACAAATAAATTAAATAGATAAGATTAAGGAAAACCACTATTGAGTGTAATCGCTGGAATGTCCTATTGAAATGTATTCCACGCTGATTTAAGAATTTATGGACTAAACCGTTTACGTAGAAAAAACCTCATAATAAGTTATTTATGAGGTCAGAGACGGGGATGAGAGGTTGATAACAATGATGAATATTAAAAATAAGGGAAAATTCCCAATTTTAGCAGGTCTTTTTGTTCTTGTGGCATCTGTGTCTTTCGGAACGACTTCGCATACTGTGAAAGCACAAGATAAAGCTAAGAAGCCACAAAGTTCTTGGGTGAAATTATGCGATAAGGCGACTTTTAGAAAGTCTAAAGAAGCAAAGCCTGAGCAAAAAGAAATTTGCCTTACTCACCATGAAAGACTTGATGGTAATACTGGCTTAGTTCTTGTTTCTGCTGCAATTCGTAAGATCCAGGGCCAAGACAAAGAGCGCTTTATGATTATGGTACCATTAGGAATGGCAATTCCTCCTGGCGTACAAGTTAAAATTGATGAAGATAAGCCAGTCAAGCTTCCTTTCTCTATTTGTACCCCTGGCGGATGTACAGCTGAAATTAATGCAGACAAAGCATTTATTGATAAAATGAAAAAAGGTAAGCGTATGGTTGTTGCTGCAATCAATCGCTTGGGTAAGCCAATTGGTTTTCCTGTTCCTTTAAATGGATTTGGTACAGCTCTTGCCGGTAAAGCAATTGATAACAAAAAATACCATGCTGCTCGTAGAGAACTTCTAGGTAAAATCCGCGAACGTCGTATTGCGCTACAAAAGAAGTATAAAGAAGAGCAGAAAAAGAAAAAAGCTGAGAAAAAATAATTAACTATCAGTGATTTTCTAACTTACATTTTTTATAAACATTAAATATGGCTGCTCTTTATGATATAGCGGCCATTTTTAATGCTCATCAATCATTATTTTTAGACGATATACACCGTCTTCAAGGCCATGAAATAATTCTGGGATATCTGGGTGTCTCAGAGGTGTGTTACTGGTATCTCGTAGAAGGTTTTGTTCTGAAACGTAGGCAATATACTCAAGCTCTTCATTTTCAGCTAATAAGTGATAAAAAGGTTGTTCCTTATCAGGTCTCATATCTTCAGGAATTGCAAGCCACCACTCCTCTGTGTTGGAAAAAATAGCATCCACATCAAAAATTACACCTCTAAACGGGTATATTCGATGTTTTACAATTTCTCCAATTTGGTACTTCGCAGTTGTATAAATAGGTCTCATAATCTTAATTCGAATATTGATTATTTGTTAAACTCAAACAAATGAAAAACAAAAAACTACAAATTGTTAAATATTTAAATTGAGAAAAACATACTCATTTTATCACATAAAATAAGATGTATCGATCAATCTCCTGTCATAATAATAGCAAAAATAGTGTTCTTGAGAAATTAGCAAATTTTATTAGGAAAACTCATATACTTTCCAGAAAAATAGCTTATATCCATAGGCAGTTAGATCTAAAAATTAGAGTTTAGTATGATCATTATTGATTTTCTGATAAGCATAATACTTTTTATTTTTGGCATATTATGGTCAATAGTCTGGTGGTTTTTAAGCTTCTTATTTTTTCCAATAGTCGTCTTGGCTATTATCCTAGCTGTTATCCTTAGATATGCATATAAATCTCCATATTTTAGACCTTATCTAGATCGCAAATTTAGACAGTTAGGAGAAAGAGGTCTTGGGTCAGTAAAAAAACTCTTATATGCAATAACGGTCATGCCTTTGCATGTTCTATTACGTTTTTTGGGCTTCTCAATATTGCACGCCATCATAAGTCTATTATGGAAACCAAAGTGGACCCCATGGCAAAAAGCCGTAAGCATTCCTAAAAGAAATTAAATGTTGTTTTATGAGTTGCTAATCATTCCATAGCCAAGCAGCGCCTCTAACACCACTATCATCTCCATATTTTGGAGGACGGATATCAATATATTTATGATCGCAAAACACATAGGGAGATATTCCATCTTCCAGAGCATCATAGAGAAATTGAAGATTAGATAATCCGCCACCTAATACAATAACCTCTGGGTCAAATAAATTGACTACTGATGCGAGACCTCTTGATAACCTTGATGTAAAACGCTCTAAACATTTTTTTGCATTGGCATCACCTTTTTTTGCAAGGTTATCTATTTCTTCAACTTTCAAATTTTCTCCGGAGAGACTATAGAAGTCTTTACTTAACCCTGGGCCAGAAACCCAGGTCTCCATACAACCATTTAACCCGCACCAGCACTTTGGGCCAGGTATTTCATCCTCCTTGGGCCAAGGCAGGGGATTGTGTCCCCACTCACCACCAATACCTCTAGGACCATTAATAATTTTCTTATCGACTATCATTCCGCCACCACAGCCAGTTCCAATGATAACACCAAAGACACTTTTTGCCTCACTGGCGGCACCATCAATACTTTCAGACAACGCAAAACAATTTGCATCATTTGCAAAACGAATTTCACATGCTGTTTTCGCCATCAAGTCTTTGTCAAGCGGTTTGCCATTCAACCAAGTCGAGTTTGCATTTTGGACAAACCCTGTTTTGGGGGAAATTGATCCTGGCATGCCTATACCAACGGTCGCACTTCCATCAAATTCAGACATAAGTGATAGGATTACATCAGATAAAGTCTCTAATGAATTTATATAATTATTTTGTGGGCTGGATTGCCGGATATGTCTAAGGATTTGCCCTTCTTGAGATAAGACAATAGCAGAGATTTTTGTTCCTCCAAGATCTATACCGATCCTAAATTTTTTATTTGCCATACTCGTAGTTCACTATTTCTATTCTCGATAATGATTGTATTATTGATATAAAGAGTATGTATATTCAAGGGGAACATTGTATTGATTGACAATGTAATAAACTAACTGATAAAAAAAATATCAACTTTTTGATTTATTCAGGTTCTGAGAAGTTTGTAAAATGAAGTTCAAAATTTCAGCAACACCTTGGTAGAGCCCTTCTGGGATTTCCTCATCCAGTGGGATTTGACTTAGGGCTTGTGCCATTATTGGATTTTCCTCTACCTGGATATTATTTTTCGCTGCTTCTGCAATTATAATCTCAGCAATTTGCCCTTGTCCCTTGGCAGTAACACGGGGAGCATCTTTAAAATCATATTGTAATGCGACTGCTAATTTCTTTGGATCCGTCATACACTCAGGCCCTATATATTGTGATCTAAGTAACTTCCAACCTGTTGTCGGTAATGAGCATTCGTTTGTGGCCGTTTTCCAACTTGAATATCAAAGCGTTGTACTTCAAAACCTTCTTCTAAAATTCGTGCAATAAACTTTTCTGAATTTGCTTTGAGTTGCGCCGCGAACTCTTTATTCTCTAACCAAAGCGTTATATTAAATGTGTTCGATTTTAATTTTAAATGTACGTTGATGTTTCCTGTTTCTTCGGTATCTAAAGCAAGATCAACTGACCAATTTTTTACGAATTTGCTCTGATCAGTATGCTGGTTTGAATCATCAGTAATTCTCAATCCAACTATAGCTGTTTGATCATGAGCAATAGATATAGGTAGTTCTAAATTGAGAACGACGCGTATATTTTCTGAGTTTAATTCGTGGGTAGATGTATTGTATTGTGACAGTGAGTTTAGCTGCAATAATTTAATACGAGATAGTGCTTGTGTTGTTTGATCTGCTAGCTTGTTAAGAAAATTTGAGTCCTTTAAATTAGATGAAGGAGGTAGGGGTTTTTGTCCATTTATTGCCCCTTCTTTTTCTGGAAGAGCAGGGGGCTTTGACAAAAGAGAATGATCATAAGAGGGTTTTTCAGTTGCTATTGGTATTGTATTTTTTAGTAAATACAATAGTTGCTTGAGATTTTTTGTTGCATCTTGGGAATGAAACTTATGATGAGCAATCAGATGTTGCCCTTCATTAAAAATACCACTTGTTTGAATTGCTTTTTTGATATCATTCGCCGTTATATTAGAGCCAAGGCGTAAACCTAGTATTTGCTGAGCTAATGTCCTTAATGTCTGTATGTCATTAGGTTGTTTGGCGCTGAGGTTATCTGTAGTTATCAAGTTAGATAAATTTGAATAAAGGCCAGCAAGACTATTTTGTTTTTGCGCGGCTTCTTGTCTAAAGGCGTTTATTGATTGCAATAAGCGCTGTTGGTTATCAAGAGAATTTTGTTTTACATTTTTAATCTGGAATGATGGGGTCTTATTTTTAGAATATTTAGTGACGTCTAGAATAAATGTTGCTGGAAATACTAATTTTTGTTCACCAGGTATTTTTGCATTATGATTGGTTGATTTTAGAATATAGTTATGTTGTAAATCCCGTTCTAATATCCATTTGGAATTATCAAGAAAGGTTTGTGGGCTTTCAACTTTCAATAAAATTTTACCTGAAGTAGTTTTAAATTCGATTGTATCAGATGATAGCTTACCAAGAACTGATAATTGAGATTGATTTACTTTATTATTTAATTTTGAAAAATTTTCACTGTTCAGAATTTCTGTCAACAAGTGGTATTTCCCACGACCATTTGATTGGAGTTTCCAGTAGCTACCTTCTTCAAGTAAATCAGTATTTGGGACTTCAATTAAGATTGAACCAATTTGTCCATCGAGTTTTACTCGTTGACGATTTAGTTTTTCAATGACTTGGAGTTGAAGCGAATCTCCTTTATTGAGAATATTCGTTATCTGTTTTGTCTGTAATGAATGCGGTTCTAGAGTGGGCGCTCTGATGACATCAAGGCTGTTCATAAAGAATTGCAACTTCGCTATTTAACCAAAAGTTAAATCAAAGCTAACATAAGAATATTACTGATATCTTTATTAGGTTATCTGGAACACTTGTTTTATTTAAAAAAGTATCTAAAGACAATTAGCTTCCAAGTATATCTTGGCAGGCTCTACTATTTTGGGGTCAATATTTTTATTTGAGCAGAAAGCCATTAAAAGAGAATCATTTCCCAACAAATAGTCCAATACTCCAACAAGAAAATCTGGTAAAGCGGCATTTTCTCTTATGTTTTTGGCGTTAAAACCTGTAGTTGCTAAAAATTGAGCTAATCTTTTATTGTCTTCAGATATAAATATTAGCGCTTGAAGCGCAATATCTTCGGAAATCTCTAAATTTACAGTCATATTCAAGTAGCCGAGTGTTTATTGTTATATTTTATCAATGTTAGTGATTTTTTGGATGCATATTCAGATATGATAACTTTTTTTTTACACAAACTATGTAACAAATCAAAATATTAAAGAATTAGTTACCAGATTAAGATTCAATACAAAAGAAGAATAGACATATCATAAATATAGTTCGTGTGCTAGAAGGTGGCTAGTGTGAAAAACTTTGATACTCATCTAGGAAACAGCTCCTCTGAACCAGGAGGACGGTCGGAAATGACAAAAACAGTATTAATAGTAGAAGATAACCAGCTGAATATGAAGCTTTTTCATGACTTGCTGGATGCAAATGGGTATCAAACATTGCAAACCAGAAATGGTATTGAAGCACTCAAATTAGCTAAAACACACCAGCCAAATCTTATTTTAATGGATATTCAGCTTCCAGAAGTCTCAGGCCTAGAGGTTACAAAGTGGCTAAAGGAAGATGAAGCACTCGCCCACATTCCTGTAATTGCAGTTACGGCTTTTGCGATGAAAGGTGATGAGGAACGTATACGTGAAGGGGGATGTGAGGCTTATATTTCCAAGCCAATATCTGTTGCAACATTCATGGATACTATTCGACAATTTATTGGTGAAGCAGAATAATTGAGGGATATTCATGACGGCAAGAATTTTGGTTGTTGATGATATTTTAGCTAATGTCAAACTACTAGAAGCACGTTTAACAGCCGAATATTTTGAAGTGATTACGGCTAATAGTGGTAAAGATGCGCTTGAATTATGCGAGGCTGGTAAAGTCGATATAGTTCTACTCGACGTGATGATGCCGGTTATGAATGGTTATGAAGTCTGTGATCGTATCAAGAAAAATCCTAAGATTCAGCATATTCCTGTAATTATGATCACTGCACTGGATCAACCAAGTGAAAAAATTAGAGGCCTAGAAGTCGGTGCTGATGATTTTTTAACAAAACCTGTTGATGATATTGCGCTTATTACTCGTGTCAAAAATCTGTCCAGATTAAAAACATTAACAGATGAAATGATTATGCGGGCGAATACAAGTGAGGAGTTGGGATTAACAGAGTATGAAACAAATACTTTGCTAAATACTTGTAAAAATGGAAAAATTTTACTTGTTGAAGACAGTAATCGTTCTATCGAAATAATTCAAAATACTCTTCAAGACTCACACAATATTACTTTAGAGCATAATGTCCAAAATGCTTTGCATAATTTATCGACTGAAAACTTTGATCTGCTCATCGTAAGTTTAAATTTACAAGATGCAGATGGTTTAAGGTTATGTTCTCAGGTGCGTTCCTTGGATCGTACGCGTCGTTTGCCTATTCTAACAATTGTTGATACCGGGGAAAATGCACGGCTACTCAGAGGCTTGGAGATGGGTGTTAATGATTATCTGGCTCGTCCCATTGAGAAAAATGAACTTCAAGCACGCGTAAGAACACAAATAAGACGTAAACAGTTTTCTGACTATTTATCTAATCGTATAGAAGAAAATGTTGAAATGGCAATAACAGATGCTCTTACTGGGTTATACAATCGTCATTATATGGAACGACATATGACAACATTGCTAAGAGAAGCAAAAGAAAAACAGAAACCTCTTGCGATTTTAATTTCTGATATTGATTATTTCAAATCTATAAATGACACATATGGCCATGATATTGGTGATAAGGTTTTACGTGAGTTTGCAGATCGTTTACTTAAAAAATCAAGAGGTATGGATTTGATCTGTAGATATGGTGGAGAAGAGTTTATTGTCATAATGCCAGATACAGATCTTGCAAAAGCTCATTCTGTAGCAGAGCGTCTTAGAAAATCAGTAGCTGATAGTTCGTTTTATATAAACAATGACCTTAAAATTGATATAACCATGAGTATAGGTATCGCTATTTTAGAGAACGAAGGCGAAACATCTCAAACTATTCTGTCTAAAGCGGATAAAGCATTATATAAAGCAAAGAAAGATGGACGGAATAGGGTTGTTTCCGAAGCGGCATAGTTCTTAAATTTGCCGTAAAAACAATTTAGTTTCGTAAAAAGTAAGATATATCCCTAAAAACTCTTTATTTATCAAAATAATTGTGGATAAGTAGTCCCTTAATCTGTTGTGCGTCGGATGGACGCATTAATATGTTGAATTATTGACACATAAATGAGTTTTGTTGCTTAATTATAATTAAATGAAAATTTTTATTTATTAACTTAAATTATATTTATGACTATATAAACGAGTGGATATATTGTAATCTGCTATTATATAGAGTTATATATAGTTTGACGTGTGCTAATTCTGGTGAAAAAGAGAATTAGTATGCAAGAAATGAGAGGCAAAAACGGGGTATAACGTTCAGAATTTCTGAATATAATCTCCTGTTTGCTTCCTATAAAGAATACCCTGCGGATTTCTCAGGTCCGCCGCATCTCCTGAGGTCGTAGGGTTTGGTCGGCTAGATGAAGGCTTGAGTGGCCTCCTCTTTAGCGCCATTATCTGGCTGGCCAACAAGTCAGATGGACTACGCCCTCTTTGGACATTTGACTTGATGGTCAGTCCTGTTATTCATATCGGATCTACCCCGCTGCCGAGTGGATACAGGGCTGGCCCTATATTTATAAATATCAATCACAAAGGTTAATATTTGATTGCAGCACTTGCATTATATTGATGAAGGTCGGGCTCTATTTGGATGGTCAGGCAATACTATTATTTAATTTTTGATTCTTTAAATTCAACATGCTTGCGAACGACAGGGTCGTATTTGCGTACAATTAGTTTTTCAGTCATTGTACGTGCGTTTTTCTTAGTTACATAAAAGAAACCTGTGCCTGCTGAACTAACAAGTTTAATTTTTTGTGTTGTTGGTTTCGCCATCAGTATCCTCAATATTACAATACATCAAAAGCTCGATAAAACTTATATGAGCAATGTGTGGAGAGTTTGGGTGTACTTGCGTAGAATAGATATTAAATATTGTCAAGGCCTGAATGGACTTTCAGATACTTAATATTAAGCATATTGCATCCAATTTGATTTGCTTTTACATAACAAACTGTTGGTTTATCAGCCCTAAATGTTTTAAATAGACATACTCTTAAATTATTAAAATTGATACACCTAGAAATTATCTATTCAATGTATAATACACCATTTATACAAGTCATATACTTGATATTAATCGTAATACTTTACCATCACATCGGATATGAACACTTTGATTGAGGGATGATATGCGATTTTTATTAATATTTACTTTTCTATTTTACGGATTTACTACACCTTCCTACTCAGAAGAAGTCATACGACTGAAAGCCTATACAGCTCATCTTCCTCCTTTCTCTATGGACCCTAAGTCTAAAAATCCAGGCTTTTCATTCGAAATTGTAAAAGAAATGTCTCAACGAGCAAACATAGAGTTAGATATAATTTATTTACCTTGGAAACGCTCTCAATTAACAGCAATGAAGACACCAAATTCACTCGTTTTTGGGATGTCAAGAACTTCGAGACGTGAGCCTAATTATGCATGGGTCGTGAAATTAATTGATTCAAACTATGCTTTTATGTCCACTAAAAAGAAAATTAATACATATGGAGAGGCTAAAAAACTTAAAGATATTTCTGCGATGCTAGAAACTCCAAGAGAGAAAATCTTAAAGGCTAAAAAGTTCGAAAATTTAACAACGATTAAAGATATTGAAAAAGTCGTAACGCGTTTACATCGTGGCCGTACGGATGCTTGGTTTACCCTAACACATCGGGCCGCTTATATGTGGCGTAAAAATGGTTATCCAGAAAGCGAATTGATAATTGGAAAATCTTTGAAAGTGACACATAACTGGCTAGGGGCAAATAAATCAATCTCAAAGAGTATTATTGAGCGTTTTAATAAGGCAATGGCATCAATGAAGTCTGATGGGACTTATAATAAAATTTATGAGAAATATTTTGGGAAATTTAGCCTTTAGGTTGTAACTGACAAATGAAAGCATTGATAGCACTAGTGATATCGCTGACACTTTTTCCATTTTTGGTTAATGCAAAAGAAAAGATAAAAGTTACAGCTTACACCTCAGTTTTACCTCCATTTACAAATGGTAAAGATTCTCAGGAACCGGGTTTTCTACATGAACTGGTTTCTGAGATTGCACAAAGAGCAAATGTTGATCTTCAAATAAAATACATGCCCTGGAAACGAGCACAAGAATTTGTAAAGAAATCCTCAAACTCAATTATATTTGGTTTGGCAAAAACAAAAACCCGTGAACCTAACTATTCATGGATCGTGGAGACCTTAACTTACCATTATGTATTTGCCTCAACAAAACGAAAGATTAACTCTTATAACCAAGCTATACAGGCTGAGCAGGTTTTGGTCTTGATTGGCACTCCTAGGGAAAAGATTTTGAAAGAAAAAAAATTCAGTAATCTAAGAACGATAGGACGCATTAAGAATGCGGTTAACAGCATAAATTTAGGTCGAAGTGATGCTTGGTTTACACTAGATCTTCGTGCAGTTTATGCATGGAATAAAGCAGGCCATAATTTAGATCGTCTAATGATTGGAAAACCTCTGAGAAATTCTAAAAATTGGATCGCGGCAAATAAATACTTTCCAGAAATCTTAAAAGAGAGATTAAGAAATTCTTTTAAGGAGCTTAAAGAAAATGGTTTTTATGATATGCTTTATAAGAAGTATTTTGAAAAATAAAAACAATAGTTAGATATGGTCGAGAAGAGTCAATTTAATTTTGTCTCGTAAGTTCAAAGTAATATTATTCACCAATAACTGTCATTAGAGTATTTTGTTTTTTCTGATCTGCTATTAGCATTTCTCTAAAACTTTTAGCTGCTACTGGTGCAGAAAAATAATAGCCTTGCAGGATATCACAACCAAGATTATGAAGTAACTTGGCGTGCTCTATGGTTTCCACACCTTCAGCCAGGACTTTAATACCTAAGGTAGAACCTATTTGAACAAAAAGTTTTAAAACCTCTAATTGACATTTGTCTTCTAAAATATGTGTCACAAATTGTCTGTCAATTTTAATACGATCAGGTGAGATCTTTAAAAGACCAGCGACAGAAGAATGCCCAGTCCCAAAATCATCAATTTCAATTCCAATTCCCAGGTCTCTCAAATTATCCAATATTGCAATTGTCAAATCATTCGCATCATCTAGATATATCGTTTCAACTAATTCAACATTTAATTTAAATTTTGTTGGATCTGTCTTTTTAAATTGATCTATAAAGTTTTCATCATATAGACATTGTGAAGAAACATTAACGGATAAACTTGGAAGTTTAATGCCTTGCTCTCCCCATTCAGAGAATATCCTGTAAGAATTTTCGTAGACTATTTTATCAATAGCACTAATAATACCAAGTTCTTCCGCTGTTTCTAAAAATTTAAAAGGTGCAAGTATGCCATGCTCTGGATGATCCCATCTGACTAAAGCTTCCGCACCTACAATTTTATATGTTTTAGAGTCAACTTGAGGCTGAAAGTAAGGTATGAATTCATAATTCTCTAGAGCACGCAAAAGATCATCTGTTAGGGCCTTATGCCTTTTGATTTCTTTCTTATGCTCATCCGTAAACAATTTGTATCTGTTTTTGCCCTCAGCCTTTGCTCTATAAAGAGCGATATCTGCATCAACTAAAGTTTGAGCTGCATCCCAAGGAGGACCATTCACAATTGCAATACCCACACTACAGCCAACTCGACACATCTGACCGTCAAAATTGGTTTTCATAGTTACTGCTTGTATGAGATTTTTCGCTGTGTTTTCTGCTATTTCACTGATGTTCTTGCCTATGATTGAAATTGCAAATTCATCCCCGCCAACACGTGCAACAAATGAACCTTCTGGTGCAGATTTCAATAAACGATCAGAAACTTCTTGAAGAACTTTATCACCAATAGCATGGCCTAATGTATCGTTAATAGGCTTAAAATTATCTAGATCAATATGAAGTATAGCTAGTTCCAATTTGTCTTGGATACAAAGCTGTAAGAATTCATAGAGCTTCTCGTCCAGAGCCCTGCGATTTGGTAAATTTGTTAAATAGTCGACGTGTGCCATTTCTGCAATTTTTGATGTTGCAGCAGCCCGTGCTTGAACTTCAATCAATTGGGTGGCATTTGCGGCAAAAACTTCAACAGCTTTAGATATCTTGCCAACTTCGTCTTGGCGTTTTAAGTCTATAGGAGCAACATCAAGATTACCTTTTGCAACCTGATCAATCATTTCAGCTGCACGTGTTATAGGGCGGGCCACTGACAAAGCTACGATGAAAACAAACGCGCCAAAAATTACAAATCCTGTTATTCCAATAAGTGCAGCCTCTTGATAAACACTAATTAATCTCTGATTTATATTATTCCTTGAAAAACCAAGGGCTATATGACCGATCGTACCATAACGCGGGTGAACAATTTTTTTTATGAATATTTGGTTGTTTTCGATTAGAATTTGTTCATTATTTGTAGAGCTTAAATGCTTAGATATTATCTTCCAAGATTTATTCCATGTGTCCTTAACAGACATTCTTAAAAAGCTAGTTTTTTGATCGAATACTTCAGCAAAAACAAAGTTTTTATTTTCTTTTAATATTTTTAACGTTTTCAAGATTGCATCTTGGTCTTGGTCCCATAGATTCCATATAACAGCTTTAGATATTATAGAAGCTTTATCTTCACCTACTTGATTAAAGTTCTGTTTAATCTCGAAAATATATCGGTTTGCCCAGAATGAGGTATAGATTCCTGCAAATACGAATACTGCCAATAAAATTGGTATTGATAAACTCCAACGCAGTGAAGAGGAAAACATAGGATCAGACCCAAAAATGTCTATGTGAATATTAACTCCAGCTTAACTAGGTCATATATTAGATGAAACAAATTAATATTAAGTGATTTAAATTAATATCGAGCCTAATATTAGGAATAAAAGTTTAATACTTTCAATAACCTAATTTTATAGGTATAAAAGTTTAACTTTACTCAAGTTGTTGACTTGTTTTCACAAAAGTAATTCATTTTTGAAATTATTGTTTTGTGTGTAGTAGAAAGGAACTTGAAACTTGTCTGAGAATAAATCACCTTGGTATAACCCTTCATAAACCTTTTGAAGAATATTCCTTGTAATGTTTGGTAAAGGGTGTTGCAGTGTCTGTTCAAATGTAAGCCATTTGATATGATCAAATTCTCCTGCGCGAAATAGAGTAGATTTTGCAATATATTTAGCATGAGTACAGAAAAAACGAGTATCATACCGCCTTACATTATTTTCTGGGGTAATAGCTCGTCCACAAAACTTAACAAAAGATAATGATGGTATTACATTCTGAGAATAAAAGGCATTCCAGCTTGAATTCTGTGGAATGTTCTCATTAATGTTTGGTTTGCCAACTATATTACCAGTTTCTTCATATGTTTCTCTAATAGCAGCTAAGGCAAGACCTCTAATCATTTGTTCACAGATTGCAGTACTCGTTTTCATAGACAGTAAGAGCTTATCTCTCTTACTTAAATCATCTGTCGTCGTTAAATTTAAATCATCTGTTTCAACCTTACCTCCTGGAAAAACATATTTATTTGGCATAAAGGAAAGGTTTTTATTTCTGAGTCCCATCAAAAAGCGTGAGGAAGGTCCTTGGTCATCTATAATGATAAGAGAGCTGGCATCTTGTGGTATATCAGAAAAAGGGGAAGGGCAACTATCACTAAGTAATTGAGACACTAGTAATCTCTTAAAAGTAAGGAGTTTAACGAATATACCTATATCTTTGATATATAGATATAGGTATTTGTCCTAGCATATCACGTTTTTAAAGCCCAGCATTTTTGCGGTTTTGTATTATCTGTGCTGCTTTGGTGTTACCCATATCAGCTGCTTTTGAATACCATTCTTTGGCTTTAGTAAGATCTGGTTCTATTCCCTGGGTATCAAAATTTTTAAACTCTTCGGGGTCATATGTTGTTCCAATTATATAAGCACTTTCAGAATGACCACGCGATGCAAGAAATTTAAAAGTTTCTCTTGCTGCTATAATATTACCATCTTTTAGGAGAGCTTTCCCTTTTTTTAGCAAACTCGAAACAAGTTCTACTGGTAGATTAATTTTGCTTCGCTTTACTTTCTTCGCTTTAACTGGGGGCTCTTTTGTTGCGCCTGGGCTTTGATGTTTAGGAGATAAAGCCGCTACCTTTTTTTCGTCTTTTTGATTCTGTTTAGGTCTTTTAGAAACAACTTTGCTTGTATCCCTGATTTTATTTTCAGGTATATTTCTGACAACTTTAATTGGTTTTTTGGGTCTTTTCTTTACAGTCTGCTTTACAATATCGACTATAAATCTCTGCCCCTCAATAACTTTCCCATTTGGACGCCTTAATATTGCAGCAGATTCAAACCGGCCTCTAAAGTTACTTGGTGCAATTAAAGTGAGTTTCTTTAATTTTCTTACTGGAACAATCCATATTTTTGCTTTGCGCACTCCTGAAGATAGAATAATCTTGTCAGGTAGTCCGTAAAATGTCATCGAACTGTTTTTATCGTATTTTCTAGAAGGAAGTCTGATATCAATTTTAAGTTGTTTTCCTGCTTCACCAACCAAATTAGATACCTCGAACCCCTTTTCTTTTTTTACTTCAGCTGACCATAAATTTTGATTAGTGCTGGCATTCGCATAATTGATTTTTGTCGTAGCGACAAAAATCAATGATAATATAAGGCCGCTTAAAAGGATTTTTGTATTTATTGTTTTGTTAATGGTTCTCATACTATGAACTCCTTGAGTCCAATAAACAATTTCAGATTTTAAATTCAATTTATCACATTAAATGAAAAAGTTGTAACGTTATTATGGCACAACTTTGTAATATTCCAGAATATCTATGTTCAAACCTGCAATAATATGAAGAATTAGTCTATGCCTCAAATTTAAAGACACAATCCTTTAATTGTTCATTAAGCAAGATGGTTAACGGCCAGTTTCTTTCCAAAATTTGTAAAATTGTACAAACAATGTTTCTTTTTGTTTGGCTGTGAATGTTTTTATATCATTTGCCTTTGCGTAACTTTTTAAAAAACGATCATAGGCACGTTTTAATTTGGTATCAACATTAGCGTATTTAGGAACATCAACATTTTTGGGTTTGGTACTCACTTTTACATTCTGAACACGCTTTAAATATTCTGTTACTATTGGCAATCTTTTCCAACCCGTGATGTTTGCACTAAGATTTATTTCACGCCATTTTTCGTCAAAAGGTGGTTTGCGCAATGTCTCCCATCTTTGGAATATATAATTCACAAAACGTTTAACCTTCTGATATCTCTTAGTATTTTTTTTCCAATTATATGCAGCAAGAATTGTTGGAACTGCAATTGTAGTGATGCCTTCTTTATTGGTAATCAAATCAGGGTAATCACTTTTTTTTATCGTGGTCGGTAAATATTGATCCAGAAGCTTTGCATTATATTCAATCGGTAACAAATGGAAACCTTTTGGCCAATTGTTATATCTTAAGAAATTAATTGGTTTTCCAGTTACATAAATAGTTGCAGAGATTTCATCATCCACCATCATTTCCTTAATTGCAAAAGCCTGTGGAAGGTATTTTTCTTTGACTTTAATGCCCAGCAGATCGAAGATCTTTGGCCCAGAAAAAGATGCAGCAGTTCCTTTGGAATTGAAGTTTATTGTCTTTCCACGCAGGTCTTCAATTTTTTTAATTTCTGGTCTGGCTATAATATGAACTTCAGATAAAAACAGCTGTGTGATATAATTGATACGGTTTTCAATGTTTGTGATCTGCTTTTTATAATGCTCAAAAATATCAGCATTTATCACCGCCAGGTCCATGCCTTTCATATACAATAGCGCTTCAATATTTGAGGCTGTCCCTCGCGTTATAATTGGCAGTACATACATTTTATTTCCATCATCTAAAACACTTGAGAGCTCTTCAGCAAAACGAGTTGATGTACTCTCTCTTCGGCCTGATGCCAATCCTAGTGTCCATTCATTCATTTCCTTTTTTATAATGTCTTCGCGTTCAATAAATGTAGAACTACTTGTGGTCGAATTATTGTTATCGTTTAAGTTGATGATATGTCCTGGAGCCGAAATATTTTGGGCGAGCTTGATTGTTTCATGCTGAGACTTATCAGCATAGCTCTTTGGACTAAGTATAGAGACAAGAAATAACAAGAAAAATAAAACGCACTTTAAGATGATATTATTAAAACAATTCATGAATTCACCTAATTTAAATTTAGAAAATATTATTATGAAAAATAAAGAATTTTTTTCATTTTTTCTAGATAAAACTGACGGATAAAGTCTTTGTTTTTACACAACTTAAAATGTAATTTTAAAAAATCAATTCAACTAAAATTATATGCGTTGCTTGAAAAAAAATTATAGAAAAAATAAATTTATCAAATTTAACATTTAAAAACATATGCTTCGTAATTGATAAACACACATTGCTTGTCATGTAATATTGAGAAGTTTTAGTTTCAATAGTACAAATTGAGAAATTGTTGCAAGTTGTAAAAAAGCAACACTTTGCATGAGAATGATTATTTTATTGTCAGTTCATGTGCTGATTTTTTTTTAAATCATTGTCAAATCCATGCATTTTAAGAGCCCATTGAAGGCCAATAATTGCACCTTTTGTTATTTGTAAAAAAACAAGAGAGAGAGCAATTGTAGTTGGAAACCATATAAGGGCATGCAACCATAAAGGAGGTTGCCATGTCGACTCAACAGCAATGACTATTGGAACAATGATATGTCCCAAAATTAAAATTGTGAAATAGGGTGGGGCATCGTCTGCCTGGTGATGAAATAGCTCTTCTTGGCAATTTGGGCAATTATTATTCACTTTTAAATATTTTGAAAAAAGGGCACCATCTCCGCATGATGGGCATTGTCCTTTACTTCCATACCACATGGCCTTGACTATCGACCTTTTATCTCCATGAGAGAAATTATATTGTAAATCGGGGTCTTTGTCGTTGTTCATGGCCATCTAGAGCTCACTTTTTAAGTTTTTTCACTTTACGTAAAGTTGTCCTTTTCGTGGTTTTCTTCTTTGTATTTGCCCCTTTTTTAGAAATGGACTTACCTTGGCTTAATAATTCAAAGCGTATCGCCCCAGCGCTGGGCATGACTTCTACCAAACGTACATCTACCATTTCACCCAAGCGATAACTAAGCCCTGTTTTTTCACCAACTAATGATTTGCGCGCTTCATCAAAAAAATAATAATCATTCGCCATTGTTGCAACAGGTACAAAACCATCAGCTCCAGACTCTAGTAGGCGTACAAACAAACCACTGCGTGTGACGCCAGATATACGTCCTGAAAAATTCGTTCCAATATGTTCAGATAAATATGAAGAGACCAAACGGTCAATTGTATCTCTTTCAGCCGCCATTGATTTACGTTCTAGATCAGAAATCTCTTGAGCAATTTGTATTAAGGTTTCAATCTCAGCATCTGTTATACCATCTTCACCAAACCCCAGTGCTCTTATCAAGCAACGATGAACAATAAGATCTGCATATCTACGAATTGGGGATGTGAAATGAGCGTAACGTCTTAAGTTCAATCCAAAATGCCCTGCATTTTCTGGGGTATACTCTGCTTGAGATTGTGTTCTCAAAACTATTTCACTTACCATGTGAGAGTAAGCACTCTCTTTGGTCTCTTGTAGAATTTTATTGAAATGATCTGGTCTAAGTGTGGTGCCTTTAGCAACTTTCAGGTCTATGGTGGCAAGAAAATCTGATAGGGCAATAACCTTCTCTTCGGAAGGAGCATCATGAACCCTATAGATAAAGGGTATCTTATGTTTCTCAAGTTCTTCCGCAGCTGCAACATTTGCTTGAATCATAAATTCTTCGATCAATTTATGTGCATCAAGGCGTTCTGGAATACGGATTTCAGAAACCTTACCAGCTTTATTGAGTATTATTTTTCGTTCTGGAAGGTCTAATTCTAGAGGGGCACGCTTGTTTCTAGCATTTTGGCATGCTTCATATGCGCCCCATAAAGGTTTTAATATTGGCTCAATTAAAGGCTCTGTAATCTCATCTATTTTACCGTTAATCGCATTTTGAGCCTGTTCGTATGAGAGCTTAGCTGCAGAACGCATAAACCCTCTGATAAAACGATGCCCCTTTTTATGACCTGTTTTATCAAATACCATTCGTACTGCAAGACAGGGGCGATCTTCTCCAAAACGTAATGAACATAAATCATTTGAAATGCGTTCAGGTAGCATTGGCACAACGCGGTCTGGAAAATATGTTGAGTTTCCACGTTTTCTAGCTTCAATATCTATTGCAGTATCATTGCATACATAAGAAGCAACATCCGCAATAGCAACATAGACAATCCAACCATCAAAATTTGTTGGATCATCATCTTTTTGTGCCCATACAGCATCATCATGATCCCTTGCATCTGCAGGATCAATCGTAATTAAAGGAATGTTCCTTAGGTCTTCACGGTGACCTAGTTCACACTCCTGCAATTCTTCAGTTTCGCTTAAAACATCATCATAGAAACTATCTCGAATGCCATGAGCATGAATAGCGATCAGACTAACGGCTCTTTGGTCATCAGGGTTTCCTAAACACTCAATTATTTTCGCTTTTTCAAAACCAAAACGTCCTGCTTTTTGTGTTTCAAAGCGAACTAACTCTCCATCCGTTGCCTCTTTTTCATCGCCTTTAGGGACAGGCCATTCACGGAGTTGTTTTTTATCAATTGGCTCTATGATGCCGCCGCGATTATCAACGACCTTGTATATGCCCAATAGCCTTCGTGTATTTTTATTGAGCTTCCTTATAATATGAGCAGAGTATATATAATGGTTGGGATGTTCTGCTTTAAATTTAGTAATACGAGCGAGAATACGAGACCCGACTCCTGGTAGATCTGTTCCTTCAGATTTTTTATGTCCAGGCCGATCTTTCATAAGAACTTTTGGAGCTTCTCCATATTCTTCGGAGTTCCAATAGACAGGCTTAGCGAAGGTATCTCCATGTTCATCAAGCCCAATAATATCAAGTACTGCAACTGATGGAAGTTTACCAGGTTGTTCAAAACGCTTGCGATTTCCTGCAATAAGCCCTTCTTCTGTCATCTCATTAAGAAGTGCTTTTAGATCTTTTCTTTGATCCCCTTTAATATTAAAGGCTCTGGCAATTTCACGCTTACCAATTTTATCATTGGCATTTTGTATGAATGCAATGATTTCTTCTTTCGAAGGTAGCCCTCTAGGTTTTGCCTTCTTGTGGCTACTTTTTTTCGCGGACACGGATCATATCTCTCTAGCCAGCAGCTTTTGCTTTTGTGGCTTTCTTTGTTCTTGTCGTTGTTTTTTTTGTTTTTGTGGACTTCGTTTTTGTTTCTTTCGCATCCTCTTTAGTACTTTTTTCGTCTGCCTTCTTAGTTTTGCTCGTCGTTTTTTTGCTCGCCGTTTTTTTCTTGGTTTTACCAGCTTTTTCAGCTTTCGCATTAATTAATGCAACGGCTTCTTCTAAGGTAATGGCATCAGGGCTTGAAGACTTTGGTAGCGTCGCATTTATTTTCCCATGTTTCGCATAAGGTCCATATCTTCCGTCCATAATTTCAATAGGACCGCCAAGCTCTGGGTGATCTCCTAGCGTTTTAAGAGGTTCTGCTTTCGCCCCTCTACCAGAAGTCTTCTTTTCTGCTATAAGAGTGACAGCTCTATTAAGACCAACTGTAAAAACATCTTCAGGGCTTTCTAATGTTGCGTAAGTTCTTTCGTGCTGAACATAAGGCCCATAACGTCCAAAGCCAGCAAGGATATCCTTTCCTGTTTCTGGATGCTGTCCAACAATTCTTGGTAATGCAATTAGCTTTAGAGCATATTCGAGAGTCATTTGCGTGACATCATAGCCCTTTGGAATGGATACGTTCTTTGCCTTTTCATCTTCACTAGCTGCTTCTATTTGTAGATAAGGTCCAAAACGACCAGATTTGAGAGTAATTGCCAGTCCTGTCTCAGGAACGTGCCCAATCTCTTTGCCTTCTGCCGGAATGGCTGAGGTATCTTCTTCACCATTGGTTGAGAGCTGTCTCGTATATTTACAATCAGGATACCGTGTACAGCCTATAAAAGCCCCGAACTTACTGCTGACCTTAATACCAATGCGTCCGTCTTCGCATGCAGGACACTGGCGTGGATCTGTCCCATCTTCTTTTTCAGGAAATACGTGTGGCCCAAGGACTTCATTAAGCGTATCCAGCACTTCAGTGATGCGCAAATCACTGATATCATTTACAGCTCCTGTAAAATCTTTCCAAAAATCTTCTAAAACTTCTTTCCAGAATAATTTTCCATCTGAGATTAAATCAAGACGTTCTTCTAAACCCGCTGTGAAATCATATTGAACATATCGTTTAAAGAAATTTTCAAGAAATGCCGTAACCAAACGCCCCTTGTCTTCAGGTATAAGGCGTTTTTTATCGAGTCGTACATATTCACGGTCTTGAAGCACACTTAAAGTAGAGGCATATGTTGAAGGACGCCCGATACCAAGCTCTTCCATTCTCTTTACAATACTTGCTTCAGTAAAACGTGGGGGC
This sequence comes from Methyloligellaceae bacterium, assembly GCA_965263345.1. GTDB lineage: Bacteria > Pseudomonadota > Alphaproteobacteria > Rhizobiales > CBDHHC01 > CBDHHC01. The sequence goes on along the minus strand of CBDHHC010000024.1, from coordinate 361,792 downwards.
GGTTCAGTGAAATGTTGCTTTGATTCAACCTTTTGATCAGAAACATTCTCTCCTTCGCTCAAGGCAGGTAAGCGTCTACTATCATCATCGTCCTGCTTATCATCAAAGCTTTCTTCATAAAGTTTTAGAAAGCCATCAAACTTTAAGATAGAACCATTGGCCCTGACACCGTAATTTTTTCCATCTTTGCCTTCTACTGACATATCTGCTGTGGTTCTTAAAAATTCAGCACTTTGCATCTGGCTGGCAATTGTCCTTTGCCAGATTAATCGATAGAGTTTTGCTTCATCTTTATTCAGGAATTTCTCAATATCTTTAGGCAGTCTGCTTAATTCAGTTGGTCTGACTGCCTCGTGAGCTTCCTGAGCGTTTTTAGCTTTTGTTTTATACATCCGAGGCTTTTCTGGGATATATTTATCTCCATACATTTTACCGATAACCGAACGGCAGGCTTGCACAGCTTCCGGTACAATCTGCACGCCATCTGTTCTCATATAGGTAATCAAGCCTTGCGTTTCGCCACCAATATCAATTCCCTCGTAAAGCTTCTGTGCAATTTGCATCGTTTGTTTCGCTCCAAAACCAAGTTTTCTCGAAGCTTCTTGTTGGAGTGTAGATGTTGTAAAAGGAGGGTACGGATTACGCTTTTGAGCTTTGCTTTCAATCTTAGAGACAGTGTATGAAGCCCCTTTAAGAGCTGTTTTTAATTCTATCGCAGCTGTTTCATTTGGAATTCCGAATTTATCAAGCTTTTTTCCTTCGACACTATAGAGGCGTGCTAGGAATTTATCATCTTTAGCTGTTTTTAATTCAGTCTCTATGGTCCAATATTCTTGTGATTTAAAAATCTCGATTTCCAACTCACGTTCACAGATCAGCCTTAAGGCTACAGACTGAACACGTCCAGCAGATCGAGAGCCTGGCAGTTTTCTCCATAATACGGGAGAGAGTGTGAATCCAACAAGGTAATCGAGTGCCCTGCGAGCTAGATACGCTGAAACAAGCGGCATGTCGATATCGCGGGGTTGATCTAAAGCATCAAAAATTGCCTGCTTTGTGACAGCATTAAATGCAACACGCTCAATTTCTACATTTTTAAGAGCTTTTTTCTTTTCAAGAACTTGTAAAATATGCCACGAGATTGCCTCTCCCTCACGATCCGGGTCAGTTGCAAGTACAAGTTTATCCGCATTTTTAACAGCTTGAGTAATATCTTTTAAGATTTTAGATGACTTGGAATCAACATCCCAATGCATTTCAAATTCATTATCAGGCTCAACAGCACCATCTTTAGAGGGCAGGTCCCTCACATGCCCATAAGATGCAATGACTTTATAATTGCTTCCAAGATATTTATTTATCGTTTTAGCTTTAGCTGCTGATTCTACAATGACAATATTCATTATGTTTGTATCCAATTATGATACGATTAAAATCGAAATCTTATCTTTATTTGTGATTTGCTTGTAAATTTCACTTACATTTTGGCGAAAGAACATGGTAAATTCTGAGGCAACTGTCAAATACAGAAATGCATTTGGTAGACTTTTTCCTATAATGCACGCTGTAAAATATGCATGTATATACATATTTCTTAAATACATCGCAAATACAAGTATGGCCTTATCACAATCTATTTCAATTGTTTATAGACATAATTGTGAATACAGGCATTTATTATGTTAAAATAATAGCACGCAGTAATAATATTAAAAAATACTCACAATATTTTATATATAGTTTGGTTGAGTTTATAGACCCTAAGGTACTTAAAAATATTTTTTTTCCAAATTCAAATACAAAACCATAATTGACTGGATTATAACTTTCATTCACATTACGATATTAATCAAGGATTGTGACAAAGCAGTAAAGTGAACTTTTGGAAAGCTGAACTTCTATGTTTGAAAGAATGTCCAAGCGTAATACGAAGGACGATTATGTTGATATTGAGCCTGTTGAGCTGAAGGAAAGTAAGCAGGCTTTTGGTCCGGCACTGCTGCATTCAAAAGATGACATTGATACAATTATCAGCGAGGATGTTTCATTTGTAGGAACTTTAATGTCCAAAGGCTATGTTACTGTTGATGGGACTATTGAAGGTGATATGTATTGCACCTTCGCAATCATTGGCCAATCAGGCAATGTCCTGGGTTCAGTTATTGCTGAAAATGTTGTTATTGCAGGGCGCATTAAAGGCGATGTTTATGCTGATAAAGTGAATTTAGAATCAACAGCATATGTTTTAGGAGATGTCGTCCACACAGAATTGGGTATGGAATTAGATGCTGTTTTTGAGGGCAGTGCAAGACGTAAAGAAGACCCCCTTGCTCATGCGCCACAACCAACAACATATCTTGATATAGTTGCGCCAGCACAATCCAAACGCTCAGCAGCTTAAGAATTATATAATATCAAAGACTTATACTTTTTCTAAACTGTAACTCTCCGAGACATGTTTTTGTCGTTGTTCCCTATACAGCAGATATAGTCCAGAAAGTATAATAATCAGACCTCCAGCCAATGTCCAAAATGTTGGAATATCCCCAAAAACCAAATATCCAATGACAGTCATAGACAATAATCCTATATAGACAAAAGGTGCTAGAATTGGCGCTGGGGCATATTTGTGAGCAATAATAAGCAGCCAATGGCTCAATCCACCTGTTATTCCCAAAGACAATAATAAAAGCCATGTGATGTAATTTTCAGGCCATTGCCAATCAAGAAGTGCAAAAGGTGCAAATAATAGAGCACCAGCTAAAGGAGAATAAAACTGTGTTGTTTCAGTTTTATCATATGGTGCTAAATATCTTGTGGAAATATTGTACAAAGAATAAGAAAACGCTGCAATAAAAGACAGAATAGCCGCAGGATGTACTCCACCAAATCCTGGCTGCATAACAATAATAATCCCAATAAAACCGATAATTATTGCAATTAACCTTTGCAGGCCAACCCATTCATTTAATAATGGCCCAGCTAAGGCCGCTACGATCAATGGACATAAAAAGAAAATCGTAATTGTTTGGTCTAACTGCAAGTATTTCAGAGCAAAAAAATTAAATGCAGTTGCCCCTAACATAAACAATGAACGTAAAATTTGATGCCCAATTTTTTTAGTTTTAACCAGAGAGGGCAGGGTAAGGGGACCAAGTATTATCATTGTAAACATAATATGGCATAAGAATCTGATCCAAATGATCTGAGAAACTGGAACCTCCGAAATACTCCCAAGATATTTCGCTGTGGCATCCAAAGCAGAAAATATGATTGTGGCACTACACATTAGAACAATTGCAAAAACTGTACTGTTTCGCATGCTGGCTTTCTGTTTTTGCTGAGACATAATTTTGTTTTGTTGCTTAAGAATGATGAAAAATCGGGTTTATAGCTTGCATATGAGCTTATAAAGCATAAATCTTTTATGTCTTTGTGTGAAATAAACTATTTATTGATTTATTTTATACCATAATATTAGTGTTTTTGCTGTTTATTGGCTGTTGACAATGAGAGCAACTATATATAAACACAAACTCTCAAAAGAGAGGGCCCATAGCTCAGTTGGTAGAGCAACTGACTTTTAATCAGTAGGTCGATGGTTCGAATCCATCTGGGCTCACCACTTTTATCAACAAAATCAACATCTTTTACATTTAATTTTGCAATTATGAGTTTGCAATATTAATCATTCATTGGTTTATGCCATCAGTTTTGCATACGCAATCAATGTACGCTAGGCAGTGCCCTCACCGTAGTAGAGTGTTACAATATGTTTTGCTTCTGCGAAGAACAACCATCTCTCTAAAATAATACCGATAGACACAGACAAAAGAGTGAAGAAAGATAATATTAAATTCAAACTATAGATGTCGAGCAGCGTAATACTAAGTGTAATAATTGGAAGGGCAAATAAGCAGAGGATAACGTATCTTCTTAATTTATCTGCATGTTTTCTCGCAATTTTATATCCCATTTCGCGCATAACAAAATTTGGTTGTGAATGGGGTGGATCAAGCGGTCGAACTTTTCCAAGATGTCCCAAGCCTGTAGCGTCTTCCGCGGTATATTTAGTGTCTTGATTATCAATTATACGCCAGTAATAAATTTTGGTCACAAAACTGAGCAACAAGAGAGTGATCACAATACTGGTTATATTCGTGTTTTGTATATCAAACACTCCTATCAAGAGTTTCAACACAACAGATCCTGTCGTTAAACCTAGAATGATGTAAATGTAAGGAACAGATATATGGTTCCATTGTCTGATCGTTTTTAAAGACGCATAAATCATTCCAGTACAATAGACCGTTCCAAGGGCAAGTAGAATGGAAAATATAGCCAATATGGACCAGATATTTAGAGCTGTGTCTAGAAATATCCAACCAATTGCAAGTAGTCCCGATGGAATGTAAGTCGCTAGTGCCGCGACACCCTCACGCGATAACCAAGAACTGCGCCATTGGCTGAACGCACGCCAAGCGCGTTCAGGGTGCCCCAAATGATATGTAGAGGAGAGTAAACCAAGTGTGATCAGTCCAAAAGCAATCCCAAAGCCAAAAAACAGGAACCAGAACTCAAAAGGAATGAGATCTAGCATTCCATAAATACAGAGCCAAATCAGTAAACCATACCCTGCACCTGATGCAGTTGTAAAAAATATTACAGAATAAGCAGGGTGCATATCTCTTTCCTTTTAGCGGGATAATACTTTATCAGCGAGAGAAAATATATATTCCATCGCAGAGTTCTGTTTTGTGGAAATGGTTTTTGTGCATGATTGTTGTGTCTGTGGCTTGTTTTTACGGGGCCGTGGTGGAAGATATTTATTCACTGGTTTATATCCGAAGTCTTCAAGGAGATTAAAACCCTGACGGTCTTCCACCAACTTAGAAACATCACTATTCGGATTACCAAGATCGCCAAAATGACGAGCGCCTGTCGGGCAGGCCCGAACACATGCAGGTATACGGTCTTCTTCTGGCAGAGTTTCATTATAGATTCGGTCTACACAAAGTGTACATTTTTTCATTACCCCATCATCATAATCATATTCCCTAGCCCCATACGGACATGCCCAAGAACATAATTTACAACCAATACAGGTATCAGGATTGACCAGGACAATTCCATCTTCTTCACGTTTATAAGACGCCCCAGTCGGACAGACGGTTACACAATCGGGTTCTTCACAATGCAAACAGGATCTGGGGAAATGAACTGTCTGGCTTTGCTCGTCATCAGCAACTTCATAGCTGTGAATACGATTAAGCCAACTGCCATGTGGATCGGTTCCATAAGGTTGTTCATCTGTCAGAGGCGCTGAATAGCCGCTTGTATTCCATTCTTTACAACTTGTGGCACAAGCCTGACATCCCACACATGTGTCGAGGTCAATCACAAGACCAAGTTTCTTTTTTGTTGTCTCAGGAAGGTTTGTCATTGCGAAACCTCTTTAAATTCACGACCAAAATCCAGTATTTCAGGTGAGGGCGCTAATGTGTTATGGGTTGGGATAGTCTCAAAACGAGGGAGCGTTTCTTTATGTTCTGGGCTTGCTTTCTCGATATGAACACGCAAATCATACCAGGCTGCTTGTCCTGTGACTGGGTCACTATTCGAATAGCGATACCCACCTTTATTTGGAAGGAGTTCAGAAATGAGATGGTTTAACAAAAAGCCATTTTTTGCCTCTGGAGCTTGCTCATCTAATCCCCAAGTTCCAGACCTTTTACCAATTGCATTCCAAGTCCAAACGGTATCTGGGTTGACGCCTGTCATGAGTTTGACTTGGCATTTCACACGTCCGATATGGCTACTCAACCAAACCCAATCATCATCATTTAGATCAAGACTTTTTGCCTTTCTCCTGTGTATGTAGAGACGGTTCTCGTTCGTAATCTGCCGCAGCCAAGCATTTTGTGATCCCCAGGAATGATACATATGCATAGGTCTTTGCGTAATTGCATGCATAGGGTAAGCAGCTTCATCGATTGCAGCTTGTTCAAAGGGTGCGTACCAGAAAGGAAGAGGATCAAAATAAGTTTTAATGCGTTCTTTATGATGATCTGGTGGACAAATTGTACCATGTCCTTGTGCAGCAAGTCGAAACTTTTGGAGTTCTTCACTATAGATCTGGAAGATCACTGGAGTGATATGTGCCCGATAACCTTGTTCAACGGAAAAATTAATATAGTCTAAATTCGCATGTTTAAAATATTTCTGACTCGGCTTTAATTCATGAAAATGGAAACAGCCATTCTCAATATATTTTTGTAACTGGTCTGGATTTGGCTCGCCGCTTCCATATTTATCTCCAGCTTGACCTCGCCATCCAGAAAGCGGACCAATCCCTGGTTTTCTCTCATGATTAACAATATAATCAGCATATCCACCAGGATATTTGGGAGAATTATCCTCATGGATAAATCCAGGAAGTTTCAACCGAGAGCCTAGATCGATTAAAACATCCTGGAAGGGTCTCACATTTCTGTCAGGTTGAACCACAGGCTGTCGGATAGAATCTGCAGGACCATCGGGTTCAGAAATAGGGCGATCTAGTAAAGAAATACAATCCCACCTTTCAAGGTAGGTTGTATCAGGAAGAATAAGATCTGCATAAGGTATTGTTTCTGAATAGAATGCATCTGAATAGATTATTTTGGGGATTTTGTAATCGTCAGTTGTTTCATCTTTTTCTGTGAGATATTTCAAAGTATCAGGAATATTCATGGATGAGTTCCAACCCATATTCGCCATATACATAAATAAGACATCTACTGGATAGGGATCTTCCTGTCCTGCATTCGTTATAACCATATGCATAAGACCATGAGCTGATAATGGAGCATCCCAGCTAAAGGCCTTATCTATTCGACAGGGAGTTCCGTCTTTATCTACAAGTAAGTCTTCTGGAGATGTCGGAAAACCGAGGTGAGGGCCTCCAAGAGGTTCATCTGGATTAACATGTTGTTTCTTGCCAAAAGGTTTTAACCATGGAGGTGTTTGTCGAGGATAAGGAGGTTTATATCGAAAGCCACCAGGACAATCAATGCTCCCTAGCAAGATTTGTAAAATATGTATCATCCGACATGTATGAAAACCATTAGAATGTGCTGAGATGCCCCGCATCGCATGCATACTCACGGGTCTACCAATCATTTTATCATGTTTACGGCCTGTCCAATCTGTCCATGGAATATCAAGTGTAATCTCTTCCTGAAAAGCTGTGTGTGCTAACTCTTGAGCAATACGCTTGATAGTCTTGGCAGCTATGCCGATCTTTTCAGCAACATTCTCAGGGCAATAATCTTGAGTGAGAAAGCGGGTTGCTAATAGTTGAAAGACTGGAATAGCTGTTTGTCCGTTTGGCAGAGTATAATCCCCTGCAAGAGCTGGCGAATTTTCTGGTAAGTTAGTACTTACAAAACTACTGGTCTTTTCATCATAAACTAAAGGGCAACCGTCTTGGTTTCTCACAAATAAGCCATCTTGTTCATGCCCTGCATCTTGAATGACCAGCCAAGGCGCGTTTGTATAACGTAAAAGGTAGTCAAAGTCGATCTGTTGCGTTCGAAACAATTCATGTATGAGAGCGCCAACAAAAAGGCCATCTGTGCCGGGGCAAATCCCAAGCCATTCGTCAGCAATTGCTGAATAGCCGGTTTGAACAGGGTTTATCGAAACAAATTTTGCTCCACGTTCTTTCAACTTACCAAGATTCATTTTCATAGGATTGGAGCCATGTTCTTCAGCGACACCAAAGAGCATGAAATATTTCGTATGTTGCCAGTCAGGTTCACCAAATTCCCAAAATGCACCTCCAATCGTATACAAACCAGCTGCGGCCATATTAACCGAACAAAAACCGCCATGTGCGGCATAGTTTGGGGTTCCATATTGCATTGCCCACCAGCCGGTTAAAGACTGACTTTGATCACGTCCTGTAAAAAAGGCGAGTTTAGATGGATCTTTATGACGGACGTCAGCCAACCAATCTGTTGCTAATTCTAAAGCTTCATCCCAACTGATTTCTTTAAATTTACCTGAACCTCTAGGGCCTATGCGCTTCAATGGAGCGGTTAAACGTGCTGGGGAATAATGGTGCATAATACCCGCTGCACCTTTACCGCATATGACTCCTTTATTTATTGGATGATTACGATTACCATCAATATAACGTATTTTACCATTTCGCATATGGACCTGAATACCACAACGACAAGCACACATATAGCATGTGGTTGTTTTGATTTCGTCTGAAATCTTGTCTGATAAATTGATATGTGTTTTTGAGGGCATTACTCGGTTCTTCCTTATGGAACGTTGATCTTATTTATTTTAGTCAAGCCATTGTATTTCTTTACAAAGTTCATAAGGCACCGCTACTCCGTTTTTCTCAGCACGTTGTCGTGCTTGTAAACGACGTTCACCGGGCAGACGTACATTAGCCTCTGATAAAATTTCCTTTAACAAAACTTCTAGTCGTTCAGAAAAAGTTCCACCAGATAATGAGTGTGGATCAATTGCTATTAATGTATGACCTAAATTTGGGGGAGGGCCCTCAGCATCAAATAATGATGAAGCTTCATAAGCAAATTGAGATCCTGACAACGCTGCAGCTAGAATTTCAACCATCAGTACTAAGGCTGCTCCTTTGGCATCACCCATTGGAAGCATTGTGCCCTTAAGAGCTTCGTGTGGATCAGTTGTCGGGTTGCCTTCAGAGTCCAAGGCCCAATCATCTGGAATACTCTCTCCTTTTTTGGAAGCGACCATCACTTTACCACGCGCGACTTTGCTTAGAGATAGGTCTATAACAAGTGGGATATTACCCTTCCGAGGTGCTGAAAATGCGATTGGGTTGGTACCAAAAGTACCTTTAGCCCCCCCCCAAGGAGCCATGGCTTTTGGAGAATTGCTAAAAAGAAGTCCTATGAGTCCAAGTTCTGAAAGTTTCTCAACATGATAGCCGGCAACACCTAAATGATGAGAGTTGTGAATTGTCGCGATGGCTATGCTATGCTTATTTGTGCGTTGAATTAACTCTTCTCTTGCTAATTTCATTGCAGGATATGCAAAGCCATTTTCAGCATCAATCCTTACAGCGGAATGGGAAACTTCTGAACTTTTTGGTAATGCATAACCATTTACTTTGCCAACTTTTGCCTGGGATGCATAAGAGGGAATACGAGAGAGACCATGACCATATTGTTCATCAATTTGTGCTTGAACTAAAGCATGGGCTACAATTCCTGAATTTGATTTTGACGTATTGTGGACAACCAGAATATCACTTAGTAGGTTTTCTAATTCTTCTTTATTAAACATCTTCTGATTCATAATTTGCTCATTAATTCATTTCGGACATTTTCTGCTGTGACAGCACTCACGCGCACATTAGACTCATTTGTAACTCCAGCAATGTGCGGAGTGAGAATAAGATTATTCAATCCTATAAACTTTTTCGCATCGTGTTCTGACAAGGGTTCATTTTCAAAGACATCTAATGCTGCACCAGATATAGAATTTTTCTTTAGGGCTTCGACAAGAGATACTTCATTGACCACGCCACCTCTTGATGTGTTGATAAGTATGGCATTTTTTTTCATTTTATTTAGAGTTGATTCATTGATTAAGTTGTGGGTTTCCTTATTAAGAGGAACATGAATGCTTACTACGTCAGCTGTAGATAACAGTTCATCTATCGTGTGACAGCGATCAACTCGCTGCCATATTTCATTACTTTCATCAACATAGGGATCAAAAGCAGTAATAGTCATGCCGAGTATTTCTGCTCTATTGGCTACTTGACGGGCTATTGAGCCAATTCCAATGAGTCCCATAGTTTTTTGATAGGCCTCAAATCCGATTAAATCCTGTCTTGGCCAATTTCCTGAGATAACTTTTTGATTTGCATGGTAAGCTACTCTTAGTAAAATAAGGGCAGAGCTTATAACATATTCTGCAACTGCAATATCGTTAGCACCAATCGCTGGATAAACTTTAATGTTATTCTCTTCACATGTTTTTAGATCAATATTATCAAGACCAACGCCTAATCGGCCAACAACACATAGTTTTGGGGCATGAGCTATGAGTTCTTTTGTGACCTGTGTTTTATTTCTAACAATTAAGGCATCCGCATCAATCATCAAATGAGATAGTTTTTCAGTTTCTTCGCATAGTAATTGATCATAATGCACGTCAAAGTCATCACGAAGGTTATTGATTGCATCTAAATCCATGAACTCTGAAATTATAATTTTTGACATCCACTTTTCCTGCTTGTCTCTAATGCCCAGTAATTAAGGAAGAAAAATCTTACCCTCCAAACAGGGTTCCAACGGGCAAAGGAACTGAAAGAAGCTCTTTAAAGATAAAATAAAAGCCTGCAACAATTGCAGCTCCGGAAACTGGGTAGAAGATTAAACGGTATGGAGTCCACTGATCATACATTGCCAATATTGTTAGTGTAAAAAAAACAATTAGACCTGTTAGTAGAAAGCCCAACCAAGGCATAAGAAAGGATGAGCTTATTAAGATAAATACAAGACCTAGGCGCCTTAAATTATTACCTGAGAAATCGACCTTTTCAGAATGTCCAAAAATAAACCATTGTAAAATAAGAATTATACATAGGATAATCATTACTATCGCAATAGTTTGAGGAAACACAGACGAGTCGGGGTCGGTATAACTTGTAGTATCCCAGAGCGTAATAATAGCGATAAGTATAAATGTAATGCCCATAATCGGTGTTCCAATACCATATTGATTTTTAGACATTCTCTTCTACTTCCTGTTTTTTATGAATTGTTAGTTTCCGCATCAAGTATGAACCAAATAACGAAAGTATAATGGCAGCAATTATTCCTAGTGAGATTGGTCTACCAAAAAACATAGTGAAATAATCACCCGTAGCAGAAGCAATAGTCCAAGACTGGACAAAGCCTTGTTCCGCAATTCGACTTAGGATCAAACCCAAAACGATAGGAGATGGTTGGAATCCAAATCGATTTAAAACCCAACCAATCACACCTAGCGTTACCATGATAAATACATCGGAAATATTGTTACGAATTGAGTAAGTTCCAATCAGAGTCATAAATGACACTGATGCAATTAGGAGTGCCTTTGGGTATTCAATAATTGTTCGGTAAGCATAACGTCCGATTAGAAGCCCAGTTGGTAGCATTAGAATTGTTGCTAAAAAAAGGCCTGAGATAAACGTATAGACAATCGAACTTTCAGATGAAAACAAATTCGGTCCAACACGAACACCTTGCACGAGTAGAGCACCTAAGATAACAGCATCAGGAGGCGTACCGGGAATCCCAAGTACCAGTGTTGGAATAAACCCCCCGCCAACGGTTGCATTATTTGCTGACTCTGTGGCTTGTATACCTTCAGGTGAGCCTTTGCCAAAATTTTCCTTGTCTTTAGAGCTTCTTCTAGCTTCTGTGTATGAAACCAGGCCTGCGATTGAGCCTCCTGCACCAGGTAATATACCAACTACGGTACCAATAATTGAACTACGAATAAGATTCCACTTTCCTTTCCAGGAAATATAAAGCGCTTCGAAAAAACGTAAACCTCGACTTTTACTACTTACTGTTAGGTGTTTGTCTGGAGTTGCAATAAGATCAATAAGTACAGGAATACAATATAAGCCGATCAAGGCTGATATTATTTCAATGCCCCCTAAAAGTGTTTCTGATCCAAACGTTAATCTTATATCTGCACTTACTTCAGCTACGCCAACAGTTGCCAGTAATAAACCAAAACAACCGCCAATCAGCCCTTTGATCAGATTCCCTTGTGAGAGAGCTGCTATTAATGTTAAGCCAAAAATTGCCAACCAGAAATATTCAACTGGTCCAAATGCTAATGCTATTTCTGCTAGAGGAGGGGATAGAAGCAAAAGAAATAATGCCCCTACGAGACCACCTACTACAGATGATATACAAGCAAGTGTGACAGCCAAATCACCATCACCTCGTTTCGCCATGGGATAACCGTCAAGAGTCGTTGCAATGGCAGAGGGTGTACCAGGAGTGTTGAGTAGGATGGCGGAATAAGCTCCACCGTATATTGCGCCAGTATAAATTGCACCCATTAGGATTAATGCTGATGCTGGTTCCATGGAAAAAGTTATAGGAACAAGAACTGCAATAGCCATTGTTGCCGTTAACCCTGGTAATGAACCTATGATTGTACCTGCAATAACTCCAGCTAAGGCAAGTAAAATATTGAATGGTGACAGCGAAGCAAGAATATATTCTAAGCCAGGCATATTAAGTCGTCTCCCAGACAAATATGGAACAATAAATATTCAGATAGTCAGAATAATAAGGTGAATATCATGATTATTATCTTAAGGTTGGAAATTGTTGAGACAATTTCCAACAGAACTGTTTTATGGATTGGTGTTAGAAATTATTTCAAAACACCTGCAGATTTTGCTGCATCTACATAATCTTTTGTTTTCTCATCAATGAATGCCTTCATCCCAGCATAGTCTACATCTAACAGAGCCATTCCATCATTTAACATGCGTTTGCGGAACTCAGGATCTGCATTTATTTTACCAATAGCTTCTGATAGTTTCTTGCGAACATCTTCCGGTGTTGATTTTGGTACAGCGATGCCACGATATGCACCTGATACTAGGTTGAAACCAAGCTCCTTAAATGTTGGGACATCAGGAAATTTTGGATGACGCTTCTCCATTGCAACAGCTAACATGCGCACTTTACCGGCATGTTTCGCTCCAACGGATGTGTATCCCCATTCAGCTTTAACTTGATTACCAAGTAGCGCCTGAACTGCTGCACCTGTACCTTTAAAAGCAACGTATGTTGTTTTAATGCCCGCGAGTTTATCAAAGTTTACTTGAGCCAGATGGTTAGCGGTACCCTTACCTGAACCAGAAAATGTTAGGGCACCAGGAGATTTTTTAGCTGTATCTATTAAGTCTTTAAGAGATTTAATTGGACTATCTTCTTTTACCACGATCGCATCTGGGGTGTAATGGAACATATATACGCCAGTGATATCTCCAGTTGTGAAACCAACATTCTTCTGACGAGGTTTAATGATTATATGAGGGAGATTGATGCCCATAATATTATAACCATCACCTTTCATCTTATTCAACTGTGCCCATCCTACGGCACCACCACCGCCAGGTTTGTATGAGATTACCAGGTTTTGGCCAAATAGTTTTTTGAAAAATGGTTGTTGGTGTCTGGCCGTTATATCTGACTCACCGCCTGGACCAAATGGAATAACATAGTTCACTTGCTGACTGGGGTAGTTATCAGCAAAAGCTGCACCCACAAAAGATGCTATCATGAAGATAGTTATTGTGATCATTTTTATAACGTTTAATTTCATAAACTTTCCTCCCTTATGATTTGATAATGAGACAAGTTAAACTCAAGCACTACGATAGAGTTTAGTCATTGAAAACTCTTTATGTCCAAGTGCTTCAGCTGCAGTTGAACGACCATTTGCGGTTCTTATTATATGATTGATTAAAACATCTCCTGCTTGGTCAAGTGTCATAGTGCGTTTTAGTATACCCGTGACATCAACGTCTATATGCTCTGCCATAGTTCTCAAGGTTCTTGGGTTTGCTGAAATTTTAATAACGGGTATGATTGGGTTACCTACTACATTGCCTTGACCAGTAGGAAAAGTATGAACGACATAACCTCCTGCAGCCATGAGTGTTACACACTCTGCAGCTGCAGAAGAGGTATCCATATAATATAATCCAGGACCTTTTGCTGGAGCTTCAGCAGGTTCAAGAGCATCTATATATTTTGAATTTCGACCAATTTTCTCAAGGTTACCAAGGGCTTTTTCTTCGATAGTGGTTAAACCGCCCTCTATATTACCTTTTGTTGGTTGTGACTCGGACAAATCGTCAGTTTTATGAGCTTCAATCACATCATCTGTATAAGATTGCCAGATAGCCATAAATTTTTCGCCCGCTTCAGGAGTTGCAGCTCGGGCTTTACAAAGATGTTCTGCCCCGGTTATTTCAGAGGTTTCTCCAAAAACACCATGGATTCCCTTGGGTATCAATTTATCGTACATATTACCAACAGTTGGGCACGAACCAAGTCCTGTTGTCGTATCTGACTCACCACATTTAGTTGAGACCCACAAGTCTGAGATATTACATTCTTCACGTTCCAATTCGGTTGCCCAATGCACATATTCTTTAGCTTTCCATGAAGCCGCTGCAATAGTGGCAATATCGCCATTCTGTTCTATTGAAAAACCTGATACAGGTTTACCGGTTTTCGCAATACCATCAACAATTTTTTGTGTCCAGCCAGGTTCAATTCCAATGACAACAACAGCCGCGACATTTGGGTTCGAACCAGTTCCAATCATAGTTCTAAAATGTAATTCCAGATCTTCTCCAAACTGTAATCTGCCATACGAATGGGGTAGAGCCATCGTACCCTTAATATTATTTGCAACAGCCTCACATGCCGCATTTGAGATATCATCAACAGGCAATATCACAACATAATTTCTAACTCCGACCCTGCCATTTTCTCGCCGATATCCTTTAAACGTCAACTCATTCATTTGATTACCCCTACCAGCGTTTTGTTTTTAAATTATGAACATGCACATGTTCACCCATTTTTACATCACCAACCATTTTGCCAATATCTTCACCATATTTGATAATGGTATCACCTGTTTTGAGATCAGTTAAAGCAACTTTATGGCCAATAGGAATGTCATTCAAAACTGTAATATTAAGTGCTGAGTCAGTTTCAGTAATTACTCCAAGCATTTCAGTACCCGCCCTAAGGTCCTCGATAACAACGACCCCTACATTGTCTTTTGGTGAATGCACAAGAAAATGTGGTTCTGACATAAAAATCCTCTCACAGTGTTTTTATTTTATTAGATATAATATATTATTAGTTATATATCTTATATAAGACTTGAAATAGCTGATAAATTATACTATAGGTTAATTGCCAATATTAGACTGGAATATAAAACGTTGCTTTCATTAAATGCTAATGCAAAAATGAGATGTGACTTAATGAATGTTGGAGAAAATAAGTGAAAATGACTTAATTCATATTGGCAATAAAAATTTACAGGAAACCTAAGTGGCTATATTAAATACATTGGCAAAACCAGATGCTAGACCATTATATATACAAGTCAAAGATATCCTTGTAAAAAGGATCCATACTGGACAATGGGCTCCAGGCAGAGCTATACCTAGTGAAATGAATTTGGCTGCTGAGCTAGGGGTTAGTCAAGGAACCGTTAGAAAAGCTCTTAACTCTCTTGCAGATACTTCTCTTGTGGAGAGACGCCAGGGGAAAGGAACTTATGTTGTTGAACATACTTCAAATCAGGTTCTTTTTAAATTTTTTCGCATATACGAAAATAATGGTAAAATTGTAAGTCCTTCATCGAGTAAGGCAATTATTAAAATTAAACCTGCCACCAAAAAAATTTCTAACACACTTAATTTGAGTGATACAGACAAGATTATAGAACTTTATCGTATTAGAACATATCAAGAGAAACCAATAATTTTGGAAACAATTTTTTTACCATTAGATATGTTTTTTGGCATACAAGATGAAAGACAATTACCTAATACGCTTTATGACTATTTTCAAAAAAAGTTTTCAATAACGATCTCTTCTGTTCAAGAAAATTTGACACCTGTTATAGCAACTGCGAGTCAAGCTAAAGCACTTATGATTGAAGAGAAAGCGCCACTTCTACTTATAGATAGAGTTGCACATGACATAGAACAAAGGCCAATAGAAAAACGTATAAGCTACTGTTTTATGGATGGATTGAAATATGTATCAAAATTGAGCTAATCAAGTTTATTATATTTTTGAATAGAAAAAAATAGCAAACCAAAACTCAGGCCCTAGGCGTCTCATTAAAACGATGGGCTAGGATAAATCGCGTTACATCATCTTCGCTAAATTTTGTTTCCCCCAACTAGTAAAGAAATATCTTCTTGGTCCAAATCGCGAATAATGACATTTTGAATTACATTTTCTGGAGGTTTGCGTGTTCATATGGCTTTCGTATTACCCAGTAAACCCAATTTTATTTGAAGCTCATTTAATTTATTAGCAGTATTTTCATCGAGACTACCTGTAATGAGGAAATAGCTTATCGCTCCGACAATAATAAGTATTCTTGCACCTTGTTTTTTCTTTTATTGATATTTTATAAAAACCTTTGAAACGTCGAATACACCCTGACCACCTTCTATAAAATCCACGATGTTAGGAGGTGGTCAGGGTGTGTGGAGACGTTTAATGCTTTGAAAAACTTGTACTCTTTTTCCTCAAACTCCTGTTTTAGAAAACAGGACCTGAAGCAGGACCTAAAACAGGATTTTTCAATATTTTTTCCGCAAAGAAAAATATCTTATGAAATATTATTTATTATGACTGATTATTAATACTAATATGGGTTGTCAAACATCTATGTAACTTATTGTCTTATCATAGCTATATTTTAATTCAGTTGTCAGCTAACTCATTGAATTAAAACATATACTAATAGGACTTTTAATCAGTAGGTCGATGGTTCGAATCCATCTGGGCTCACCACTTTTATCAACAAAATCAACATCTTCTATATTTAAGTGTGATAGCCATCTTTCAAGTTGATCGCAACAAGCTTAAATACATGTCACTACTTCTTATACGAACTTATTAGATCATCATTCATCATCAATTAAAATTCGTTCTGCAGCCCCTTCAAGGTCATCATATTGTCCAGACTTAAGGGACCAGATAAAAGCAATAAGACCTAGACCGCCCAAAAGAAGTGCAATTGGTATTAATAACAGAAGATTATTCATCTGTTTTCTCCATGTGATAAAACTGTAAACGTAGTGCATTTAGTGTCACCAGAATTGATGATGATGACATAGCAATTGCAGCGACTAAAGGGCTCGCATAACCCAAAAATGCAATAGGAACAGCAATCATATTGTAGACCAGTGCCAGCATAAAGTTTTGTAAAATTAAACTCTTTGATTTTTTTGCAATATCATGTGCAAAACTTACAGGCTTTAGAGAATCTCCCATAAAAACGAAATTTGATGCTGTCCGCCCAATATCACTTGCAGAAGCAGGGGCCATGGATGCAAAGCCGGTTGCAAGAGCAGGGGCATCATTGATACCATCCCCTACAACAAGAACTTTTTTTTCAGAGTCGTTTGTAAATGCATTAATTTGTTTGACTTTATCTTGTGGTTTGAGGTTGCCCCACCAATTTTTAATATTTAATTTTTTTGCAATATATTTTACAGCTTGTTCACGATCTCCTGAAAGTATACCCACATCAATAGATTTTTTTTCCAGTTTTTCTATTACACTCTCAGCATTTGGTCGCAGGCAGTCTTCAAAATGGAATACAAGCAATTCCTTTCCTTCAACTTTCAAACATAACTCCAAATATTGTATGGTTTGTGCCTCTTTATTTTCAGGTGCTTCTTGCTCACACCAATAACGGCTCCCAAGTCGAACCATCTTACCTTTGAAATATCCCTCAACTCCATAGCCGGGAATTTCTCTAATATTATCTATTCTCTCAGG
Organism: Methyloligellaceae bacterium; assembly: GCA_965263345.1. Lineage (GTDB taxonomy): Bacteria > Pseudomonadota > Alphaproteobacteria > Rhizobiales > CBDHHC01 > CBDHHC01. Next base: position 344,162 of record CBDHHC010000024.1, on the reverse strand, counting down.
AATAATATCATTTAACATTTGAGAAGACTGTAAAGCTTTTGAAAGAGGATGTTGGCTTTTTATTGCAAGGCCTGCCGCTATGGAAAAATTAGATTTATCTGGCTCTCGACCAGATAAATATTTCGCAGAAATCAGTTTTGCTTTACCAAGAGTTAAGGTGCCGGTTTTATCAAATAAAACACTATCAATCTGTGCAAGCTTTTCAAGGGCAGTCCCATCTTTGAGCATAATGCCATTTCTAAATAAAACGCCTGAGGCCACAATCTGCACAACTGGAACAGCTAAGCCTAATGCGCAAGGGCATGTAATGATTAAAACAGATATCGCGGTAATTAGTGATGTATGCCAATTCCCATTGGTTAAAACCATCCAGGCAATAAAGCAAAGCAAAGCCAGAATATGGACGGCGGGGGCATAGATATTTGCAGCTTTTTTTGAAAGTTTGATATATTTAGATTTGTTTGCTTCTGCATTCTCCATACATTTTATCATTTCAGATAAGAGAGTGTCTGATCCAAGTGCTGTAATTTTAATTTCCAAAGGTCCGGTGAGATTCATTGTTCCTGAAAAGACTTTACTCCCAACATAAGCCACTTTGGGTTCACTTTCACCAGTCACCATGCTAGTGTCGATATCGCTGGTTCCTTGAATAATTTCACCATCCACAGGAATTCTCTCACCTGCTGCAACAGAAACTTTCATCCCTGTTCTTAAAGCATGATAAGGGTATAATCGGTGGTCTCCATTTTCCTCTACAATACGAGCAGAATTGGTTTGGAGCGAGAAGAGATGGGAGATTGCAGACTTAGCTCTTTCGCGCATCATATGGTCAAGATACCGCCCGATAAGAAGGAAAAACAATAACATTACAGAGGCATCAAAATAAGCATGAGCTGAATTATTTATTGTTTCATATAAGCTAATCGCCGCAGCAAGTATCACAGCCAAGGAAATGGGCACATCCATATTCATTTGATAGTTCCGCAAAGCATTGAGAGCGGAACGGTAGAAGGGTTGTCCGCAATAAATAACTGTTGGCAATGCAATCATTGCAGAAAACCAATGAAACAACTGACGTGTCGTCTCTTGTGCGCCTGACCACACAGAGACAGAAAGTAACATGATATTTGCTGCAGCAAACCCGGAAATTGCTAAACATTTTAAAAGTTGCTGACCTGATTCATCTTTAGATTTACTAAATAAATCTTCATCAGAAACGTCTTGAACCTTGAAACCCAAATTTTCGATTGTTTTTAAAATATTTTCTTTTTTTAATTTATTATCATACCATTCTATCGAAATTCTTTTGGTGGATAGGTTAACACGCGCACTTAAAATTCCTTTCGTGTTGTTTAGAGTTTTTTCTATTTTTTGAATACATGCTGCACAGTGAATATCAGGAACAAGCAGATTTATATGAGAGGTTGTAACTGGTTCATTTTCATTGTCATTGCTTGCACCTCTTGTAACATTATAACTATCGCTCGCATACATTTGGTATGCCATCATTGTGCAGCAGGACATTATTTTTCTCCTTTGACATAGAGTTTACTATCTTGACGAAAAACCACGCCTGAGGGTGTTGAGGCTATTATTTTGATACTCCAATATCCTGGTTCTAGTTGTGAGGGACTTGCGAAAGATTTATTGCCAACAGTTGTTAAGGTTATCTTCTTATCCTCTTGCTCATGTGTTGGACGTCCGATATAAGCGGTGACTTTTAAGTCTTTAATTGGCTCTCCGGATTTATCATTTATGATGAATGTAAGAAGACCGTTTTTCTGTGAGATCTGGGCTGTCCAACCAAGGTTGACTTGTCTCTGAGCCTGTTCCAGTGTCTTATTAAAATTTTGACTTGCAACATAGCTGTTTTTAACTACAAGCCCTGTCCAGCTTCCAGATGCGAGCATTGCCATGGTTAAATTGACAGAAATAATAACTCCGAAAAAAAGGAGCATAATAATGAGCATATGCTTGGCTGTGAATTCTTTTGACGGATTTGAATTATTTGATTGTTTATGTTGAATATAACTCATAGTAAGTTCTTTCATAGCTAGCGAGGTTTTGGGCTATTGAATATTGCATTGTAAAAACTTGTCTCTAAGCCGCCAACTTCTTTGACCTTAAAACGAAATTTTTGTCGTTCCTTTGTATCGTCAGATTTACTTTGCGTGACATATACTTTCACTTCGCGAACAGCATCTGGTTCAACATTGATTTTGATTCCTGTCTGCGTCGGGTTTGTAGAACCTGACAGAAATAACTTTGCATTGGGAAGGTTTTCTGTTTGAAGGATAAAGCTTCGTGCTCTTAGATCCATATTAAGTATTTTTATCGTAAAGCCATTTCTAATTGATCCATCAGAAAGCTGTACATAGATAGGGTTTCTATCATGAAGAACATTGATATCTAAATGCTGTCTTGTGACGAGCATATATATCATGAATAATCCGATGCAGGACCACAGTGCTGTGTAAATCAAAGTGCGAGGCCGAATAAAAGACCTCAGGGTAATATATGTGTCTTCGCCTGATTTTGCTTTATTATATTCTTTTAATGTACTGTAAGATATCAGCCCTCTTGGTTTATCAACCTTATCCATAACTGAATTACAGGCATCAATACATAAAGCACAAGTGATACACTCTAACTGTTGTCCCTGGCGAATATCTATTCCCATGGGACAGACGGCAACACAGAGATTACAGTCAACACAATCTCCAACTTGTGATTGGTTTTCAGCTTTGCTTTGATGCCTTGATCTGGGCTCTCCACGGTAATCATTATATGTCACCACGAGAGAGTCTTCATCAAGCATTGCGGCCTGTATTCGTGGCCAGGGACACATATAAGTGCAAACCTGTTCTCTCATCAATCCACCAAAAATATATGTGGTAGCCGTTAAGATTGCGACGGTATAATAAGCGACATAAGGAGCCTGAAAATTAATAAAATCCCAGGCTAACGTAGGGGCATCTGCAAAGTAAAAGATCCATGCACCACCTGTAGTTATTGCTATAAGGATCCAAATCATATGTTTTGAAAGACGTTTCAAAAATTTGCTTATTGAAAATGGTGCTTTGTCTAATTTGATACGGGCATTTCGATCACCTTCAATCCATCTTTCTACGACTAGAAAAAGATCGACCCAGACTGTTTGTGGACAAGTATATCCACACCATGCACGGCCAATTGAGGATGTTACTAAAAATAAGCCAATACCTGACATAATCAACAGACCCGCAACATAATAAAATTCTTGCGGCCAAATCTCGATGAAGAAGAAGTAAAATCTACCGTTTGCAAGATCAAGCAATACCGCCTGGTCAGGCGCAGTATGACCTCTATCCCAGCGTAGCCAGGGCGTAATATAGTAAATGGAAAGGGTAATTAACATCACCCACCATTTTAAAGAACGAAAAGTCCCAAACGCTCGTTTCGGATGTATTTTTTCACGTGCCTTATAGAGGCTTCGCTTTTCTTTTGAATTGACCGCTTCAACTTCGACTGGGTCAACTCCCGTCGCTCTTGTTTCCATTGGTTTTACCACCGATTCACTTATTCTCCTCCTCCGAGAGAGTGAACATATATTGCCAGTTTCTTCATTGTTACATCATCAAGACGGTGTTTCCAGGCAGGCATGACACCATTTCTAGAATAAGTAATAGTTTTAATAATTGTTTTTTTGTCACCACCATACAACCAAATGGCATCTTTTAATGAAGGAGCCCCTTGTTCTCTATCTCCGCTACCATCTTCTTTATGGCAGGCGGCACAATTTTCTACATAAATTGGTTCCCCTTGTTTAACTGCACTCGTGCTTGCATGATTGCCAGATAAAGAAAGAACATATTCTGCGACCTGAGCAATTTGCTCTTTCGTAAGAATTTCATCTGTTCCAAAAGCAGGCATGACAGATGTTCTGGTATCCTCATCTTCTTCAAAACGAATACCGTGGGCAATTGTGAGATAAATATCTTTTAATGTCCCACCCCATAACCATTCATCATCATTTAAATTTGGATATCCTTTAAAGCCCGAGGCACCTGAACCATGACATTGCACACAATTAACAACAAACGCTGATTTTCCTCCAGCGCGTGCAAACGCATACAATTCGTTACTCGAGCGTATGCTTTCAAGATCTCTGGTTTTAATTTGTTGCAGATATTGGTTCTGAGAAACTTTCGCTTTGTCAATTTCTTTGACAACCTCAGCACGGCTGGAATAACCCAGGAAACCCTTCGTTGCGCTATTCACAAGTGGTATAGCAGGGTAAGCGAAACAATACCCAACAGACCAAATGACAGTCGCATAAAATGTCCATAACCACCAACGAGGTAAAGGTGTATTCAGTTCTTTGATACCATCCCACTCATGACCTGTTGTTTCAGTTCCACTGACTTCATCTTTTTCAATTTTAGCCATTTTCTTACTTATCCTCTTTGAGTGGAATTTTAGCTTGTTCATCGTAGTGTTTTTTAGCGCCTGGCCTGAACACAAACACGACGATAATTAAGAACAATAGGAACAAATAAAGGAGTCCCCAGCTGTCTGCGAATTGTCTTAATGTTGAATAATCCATGACCTACCTCAAATTCTCTTTTGCTTTGTAGGCATTAAAATCCACAAGAGTGCCTAGCATTTGAAGATATGCGACGAGCGCATCCATTTCTGTCAGTTTGGAGGGATTACCATCAAAACTTCTGACTTGAGCTTTTGGATAACGTTTTTGAAATTCTTCAATTCCATCCGCATCTGGATTTGCCTGTAAGATAAGGTCACTCTCAGCTTTTTTAATCATTTCCTTTGTATAAGGGACGCCTACTGCCAGGTTGGCTTTCAAGTGATTAGAGAAATTCTTTGTCTTAAGTTCAGTTTTCGCCAAAAAAGAATAAGCTGGCATGATGGATTCTGGGACAACAGAACGAGGATTAATAAGGTGCTGAACATGCCATTCATCAGAATATCTGTTTCCAACACGCGCCAAGTCAGGCCCTGTACGTTTTGATCCCCACTGGAACGGATGATCATACATGCTTTCAGCTGCAAGGCTGTAATGACCGTATCTCTCAACCTCATCCCTGAAAGGACGGATCATCTGACTATGACAGGTATAGCATCCTTCCCGGATATAAATATTTCTTCCTGCTAGCTCGAGAGGGGAGTAAGGGCGCATGCCCTTAACTTTCTCTATTGTGTTCTCTATATAAAAGAGAGGCGCAATCTCAACAATACCTCCAATTGATACGACGATCAGGCTTAAAACAAGAAGTAGTGTTGCATTGGTTTCAATATATTTATGCTTTATCATTTGTATCTCCCAATTAAGCTCTAGCCATTCCAACGGCATCTACTGAGATTTCTTTTTGACTTGCACCTTGGATTGTCCGCCATAGGTTGTACGCCATGATCAGAGCACCTAATAAATACAACACTCCACCAAAAGCCCGTATTACATAGAACGGGTGCATTGCTGCGACGCTTTCTGCGAAGCTATACTCTAGGAACCCAAGAGAGTTATAGGCTTTCCACATCAGGCCTTGCATAATGCCACTCACCCACATGGACGCTGCATAAATCACAATACCGAGAGTTGCTAACCAGAAATGCCAGTTTACGAGACTGAGGCTGTATAGTTCTTTTCGCCCCCAAAGACGCGGAACAAGGTGGTAAATGGCACCAAAACTCACCATACCAACCCAACCAAGCGCACCAGAGTGAACATGTCCGATCGTCCAGTCTGTATAGTGACTTAATGCATTCACAGCTTTGATTGACATAAGAGGGCCTTCAAAAGTGCTCATGCCGTAAAACGCAACAGAGATTACCAACATACGAAGGACAGGATCTGTTCTTAACTTGTCCCATGCTCCTGAAAGCGTCATGAGTCCATTGATCATTCCACCCCAACTTGGCATCCAGAGCATAACAGAGAAGACCATGCCTAATGTCTGTGCCCAATCAGGTAGTGCGGTATAATGTAAGTGGTGCGGTCCAGCCCAGATATATAGGAAAATCAAAGACCAGAAATGAACAATAGATAGTCTATAAGAGTACACAGGGCGTTCAGCTCTTTTAGGAACAAAATAATACATTATTCCCAGAAATCCTGCCGTTAAGAAAAAGCCTACTGCATTATGTCCATACCACCATTGCGTCAATGCATCTTGTACACCAGCAAAAGCAGAATAACTTTTTACACCAAATAGAGAAACAGGTATCGAGAGATTGTTAACGATATGCAACATTGCTACTGTGACGATGAAGGACAGGTAGAACCAATTCGCGACATAAATATGGGGTTCTTTACGTTTTAATATTGTGCCTAGGAATACAGCAAGATACGCAACCCATACAATAGTCAGCCATAAGTCAACATACCATTCAGGTTCAGCATATTCTTTTGATTGTGTCACGCCAAGCAAATAGCCTGTGGCAGCCAGAACAATAAAAAGTTGATACCCCCAGAAAACAAACCAGGCTGTGTCTCCTAATGCTAAACGCGCGCCTGTTGTTCTTTGGACCACATAAAAACTTGTAGCCAAAAGGGCATTTCCCCCAAATGCAAATATAACTGCAGATGTATGTAGTGGGCGAAGCCGTCCAAAAGTCGTGTACTGGATATCGAGATTGAGTTCAGGAAAAGCAAGTTGGAATGCGATAATCACTCCAACAAGAAAGCCAGCTATTCCCCAGAACATTGTTGCAATACACCCAGCGCGGACAACGCCGTCTGAATATTTACTCTCATCTTCCTTTGGCTTATTAAAGTCAAAACGTATAGCCTGGACGATAATAACTATGAGAAAAATAAAGACGAGCATCCAAGAATGTGCTCTGAATAAATCATCTTCTGCTTTGGCTGCGAGCACTAGTGAGCCAAGTGCCGCAAGACCGTAAAATATAAACTGAATTAGTGACGTCATAATATCCCCATCTGAATACCCATCAGACAGAGTTATGCCAATGATACCAAATGAGGACTTTGATCTATGTCAAAGAACCATAAAAACAGCGGTGTAAAGTAAAACCCAGATTGAGTGGTTTAACCCTCAATAAGTTATTTTAAGCAAATAATCTCAAATTGAGAGATGCAATGGGCGATACAGAAAAAAGTGTTTTTGAAGATAGTATAGAAAAAAAAGCAAATCTTCTTAAGTTGGGCGGCAATCCAATAGATATTATTGAATATGAACATAAGCTACAAAAGCGATTATGTGGATTTTTAGAATCTATAGCAGATGGCCTCCCCAATATGGTGGACCCTGAGTTGTGTAAATTCTCTTTAACTTCTTTAAAAAAGGATTTACCGGTTCATATACTTGATGAAGAACAAGGTTTGTTTCCATTGTTAGAAAAGAGAGCACATCCAGATGATAATATAGAACAAATTCTATCTTGTTTAGCTATGGAACATGCGACTGATGAAAGTTTTGCTTACGAACTAGAAGACAGCCTTCATCTTTTATCGAATGGAAAAACTGTACCAAACCCAAATATGACAGGGTATATGTTAAGATCTTTTTTTGAATGTTATAAAAGACATCTCATATGGGAAAATGTGGTTGTTATTCCTTTAGCTCGCAAGCGATTAAACCAAGATGATTTGAATATTCTAAGTATCAAAATGATAGAAACCAGAAAAGATAAATGTTAAAAATTACGAAGCGTTTATGATAAAACTAAATTTCTTCATGACCAGAAAGGCTGGACAATAAATTCATATCAATCACATTTATATATCGATTATCTTGCATCAAAATGACATTATTTTTCTTTAATTTTGTCATCTGCCTACTAACAGTTTCTATAGTTAATCCTAAATAATCCGCCATATCTGCTCTTGTAAGAGGTATTGCGAAAGACGCAGTATCTTCGTTTGGACTGGAACATCCCTGAAGATGAGATCTTTTCGCTAGAATATACAGGAAATTTGCCACCTTTTCTGCAGCTGTTTTTCTTCCTAAAAGCAACATCCATTCGCGGGCTGAGTCCAACTCATCTAAGGTGTGGGCAAAAAGCCTGTGTTCCAGCTCCGGGAATTTCTTTAAGATTGTTTCAAAGGCATTATGGGGAAAGCTACATAAGGTTACATCCGTTGCCGCTTCTGCAAAATAAGTATGGTGTGTTCTGTAAGCGCGGCCTAGAAAGTCTGGTGAAAACAAAAGGCCAACGATTTGTTGCCGGCCGTCTGACATAGTTTTGCTAAGTTTAACAACACCAGAAACAATATTTGCGAAAAAATCAGCCGCTTCTGTATCAGAAACGATTGTTTCTCCAGCTTTAAAATGTTTTTGTCTAGCTATTTTATTGAGCTCAAAAAGTTCCTCTTCCTTTAGGGCACCACAAACAGAATGGTGACGAATTGCACAATGATGGCATCTGGTCATCTCCAGCTTCGTACCTACAGAAAAGCTCATAATAATCTCGTTGTTTAGTGGCTATACTTATTAAATAAGTTCAAGAAAGTATTTTGAATCCTTATATCACAGTACCTCACTAAAAAACAATGATACACATTACTTATCTTGGTTCTTAGTGCGACAGAAATATCGGTATAGTCATGTGTTTTAGTATATGATAAGTTGCTCCTCCAAACAGGTATTCACTTAACCGGGAATGACCATAGCCTCCCATAACAATCATATCTGATCCATTTTCCTTCGCCATATCAAGTAGAGCAGTTCCAATATTTGTAGGCCGATGTGTGTTATGTACAATATTTGCCTTAATATCATGTCTTGAAAGGCTAGTGGCAATTTCACTTCCTGCCATTTCAATATCACTATCTGGAAACCCTGATGGGTTAATCCACGTAATATTGGTCATTTTAGCTTGTTTCAGAAATGGTAAAGCATCAAACACTGCGCGGCTTGCTTGATGGCTTGCATTCCACGCAACCAATGGGAACTCCCCAACAGAGTGTATAACTCTATCACGAGGTATGACCAGAATAGGTCGCCCTCCCTCTATAACCAAATTATGAGCTAATACATCCTGTCCAGTATCAGGTCCTGAAGGATCTCCCTGGCTGACTACAATGAGATCACAGCATCTTGCCCGGTTTAGAATTTGCCCTTTAATATCTGGACTGTAAGCTCTCACCGAAGACCATTCTGCAGAAATATTTGCCAAGTTTGTTTTATCACGAAATTTTGCTTCAAGTTCTTTTGATATTTTTTCTTCTTGTTCTTCATGTTGTTGGAATAATGCACCTGGTATCTCGCCTTGGCCAATATGTGGAGATACATCAAAAATGGTTTTAACGTATAACCCAATCAGGTGCCCGGAATTTTTATGTGCTAGGTCGATACTAACTTTGAGGAGTTCATCAGCACTTTTTATGTCGTTCAAACAAACTAATATAGTTTTGTAACACATTCTAACTCTCCTTTGTATGAGCATTTAGAATGTTTGTTACATAAATCAAATATGATGACTTTGATTTTGATCAATACAGATCTAAAAAATCATGAGATATTCATCAATATAAACGACAGTGTGTAAATGAGAATAATTTTATGACACAAAATAAGTTAAATCGTTCCCTAGGAACAACGCATCTTGTTCTTTATGGATTAGGTGTCACGATTGGGGCTGGTATATATGTTTTAATTGGAGCAACAACTGCAAAAGCTGGTCTCTTTGCGCCGACATCTTTCTTAATTGCATCATTTGTTATGGCTTTTACAGCATGTTCTTTTGCGGAACTTGTTGGACGATTGCCATTCAGCGCAGGAGAGGCTGCTTATGTAAAATCAGGTTTTCAATCAAATCTTCTTGCACTTATTGTGGGTCTAATGGTCATGAGTGCGGGTATATTATCAGCAGCAACGATTAGTATTGGAAGTGCAGGGTACATCAAACAGTTTGTCGCCTTACCCAATCAACTTATCATAATCCTGATATTATTGGTCATAGGAGGTGTTTCTGCCTGGGGAATCACACAATCAGTCCTCCTGGCTGGATTATTTACACTTATAGAAATTTTTGGTTTGATCTTCATTATTGGTGCGGGTTTTTCTGAGGATATAAATATTCTAACAAAACTCTCTGCTGTTTTCCCAACACTGGATAAACCTGAGGTATGGGCAGGTGTGATGGGGGCAGGACTTCTTGCATTTTTTGCGTTTATTGGTTTTGAGGATATCGTTAATATCGCTGAAGAAACGAAATCTCCAGGCAAAACGATACCGCTTGCAATTCTGTTAACCCTTATTATCACAACAACAATTTATTTCTTGATTGCGGCGATATCAGTCATAGCCGTTGGGCCTGACGCTTTAGCAAATTCAGACGCCCCTTTAACATTGGTTTTTGAGAAAGTAACAGGACTATCTCCAATCAGCATAACTTTGATTGCAATTATAGCAACGTTAAATGGTATTATTGTTCAGATTATTATGGCCTCAAGAGTTATGTATGGGTTGGCAAAACAGAATAATCTTCCTCACATATTCTCGAAGATCAACAGCACGACAAAGACACCGCTGATTGCAACTGTTTTTGTAATCTTTATCATTTTAATGCTGGCACTTTTCTTTCCTTTAAACGCGCTTGCAGAAATGACATCCCGGGTGACATTAATCGTGTTTATTTTAGTTAATATAGCATTGGTTCGTATCAAACTCAGGAAAGATCCTGCCCCCAAAGACATTTTTGTTTGCCCGATCTGGGTGCCAATAATTGGAGCTGTTGTCAGTGGAGCTTTTCTCATATTTGAGTTTTTATAATATAATCTACTCCATAGTCGGAATTGTAAATGACGCGCCTTCTTTCACACCAGATGGCCAGCGAGACGTGACGGTTTTGGTTTTCGTATAAAAACGAAACGCATCTGTTCCATGCTGATTTAAGTCTCCAAAGCCGGATTTGTTCCAACCCCCGAAGGTATAATAGGCAAGAGGAACGGGAATTGGAACATTGACTCCAACCATGCCAACATTAATACGTTGCGTGAAATCCCTAGCCGTATCACCATCACGAGTAAAGATTGCAACACCATTGCCATATTGATTGTTCATGATCGTATTGACGGCTTGTTCGTAATCATCGCATCTGACCGTTGATAGAACTGGACCGAAGATTTCTTCCTTATAGATATCCATATCTGTCGTGACATGGTCAAACAGACATCCTCCAATAAAGAAACCGTTTTCATATCCTTGAAGATTAAAGTCACGCCCATCTACGACAAGCTTAGCTCCTTGTTCCACGCCTTTATCGACAAGTCCTTTGACACGGTTATACGCTTCTTGTGTTACAAGTGGTCCAAAATCAACGTCATCACCAGCTGTATAAGGCCCGATTTTTAAAGCTTCTACTCTAGGTGCCAGACTTTCAATGAGTTTGTCAGCTGTTTCTTCTCCAACAGGAACCGCCACCGAAACGGCCATGCATCTCTCTCCAGCTGCGCCATACCCCGCACCAACTAGTGCATCAACAGCTTGATCCATATCCGCATCTGGCATGATGATCATATGGTTTTTTGCGCCCCCGAAACATTGAACACGTTTGCCAGAAGCACACCCTGTTGCGTAGATATATTCGGCTATCGGCGTTGAGCCAACAAAGCCAATCGCCTCAATATCAGGATGATCTAAAATACTGTTAACAGCTTCTTTATCTCCATGAACTACATTAAGTATTCCTTCGGGAAGACCAGCCTCTAACATCAGTTCTGCAAGCATCACAGGAACTGAAGGGGCACGCTCAGAAGGTTTTAAGATAAAGGCATTGCCCGCAGCAATAGCAGGACAGAATTTCCACATTGGGATCATCGCCGGAAAGTTAAATGGTGTGATGCCTGCAACCACTCCTAAGGGTTGGCGAAGTGAATAAAGATCAATACCAGTTCCTGCACCAGTTGTATATTCTCCTTTTAGAAGATGTGGAGCGCCAATACAAAATTCTGCGACTTCCAGACCACGAATGATATCGCCTTTGGCATCTGGGATTGTTTTGCCATGTTCATTGGATAAGACTTCTGCCAATTTATCCATGTCTCTGTGGAGGAGATGTACAAATTGCATAAGAACACGGGCTCGTTTTTGAGGATTGGTTGCTGCCCATGCGGGTTGAGCCTTTTTTGCAACTTCAACGGCATTTGAAACTTCATCTGAATTCGCGAGCACGACTTTCTTATTCACCTCTCCTGTGGCTGGATTAAACACATCTGCATACCTTCCAGATACTCCAACAACATGTTTTCCGCCAATCAAATGTAAAATTTCTTGCATCAACACGTTCCTCTTTGAACTAAAGTTTGAATTCGTTTTTATAAAACACTTAATCTATCGAACTGATTAAGCCGTAAAGCCTTTTAAGAGAATACAGACAATAGTATCAGCTTATAGAAAGTCTTATGAACTATCGGCTATGAGGGGAGGTAAGCTCCACCAACCTGATGTTGTATTGTTGATACTTTTTCTAATGCACGATGTAGTTTACGTTTTTCTCGTTTTGATAATAAGCTGCGCATAACTTTTGCCGAAGGGGGGTGCCCTTCAGAGATATCAAACAGCTGCTGTCTTAAAATTAAATCCAGCATGAAAGCATGCGCCAGCATAATTTCTTCAATATCAGTTTTGGAAATATCAGATTCAGACAAGACCCCCTCAAGGCGCGCCCGTGTCGAATGATCATGATAATGCTCATGACGAATTGCCAGAATTCTAGCGCCTGAAAGCAGTGGAAGAAGTCCACCAGCTTTCAGATCAATACGATTATCATCAACTGTACGAAACGTTCCAAAAACACCAAGTGCTGATCTCAGACGTTGCACATTCACTGCGAGGAAAAATTGAAATTGAGGAGAGTCGTGCGCTTGTTTATGCGCATATTCAAGCAAAGATGTGCCCAGATCCAAATTACCATAAACAGGGATACCATCAAAGAATATATCGGCATTCAGCACCCCATCTGGATTAGATTGAGCAATCCAGCTATCAACATGTTTCTGCCAGTTTGAATAAGACTTTCTCCATTCTGAATTCTTTGCCATGATGCCACCTGTGCAATTTGGTATGCCAACTGCATGCAGCGTATCATTCATTTTTTCTCCAAATTCAGCAAACCATTTATCCGCAGCCTCTTGGTTACCCCCATCTGCATAGACGATAGCATTGTCTTGATCCATTGCCAGCAGGCTTTCCCCACGTCCACCAGATCCCAGAACGAGTACAGCAAATGGAAGAGGGGGCTTGCCTTTCCCTTGGTCTAGCATTTCTTGTTGGGCCAGCTGTGCAGCACGGCGTGTTAAAGCAACCAGTTCATGACTGATGACGGCTGCAACTTCATATCCTTCTAATCCTTCATCTTTTAAGAAACGTGCAATCAGAGGAAGTTCTGCCCATATTCTAGAAAGTTCTTCTATTGAATCTGCATTCTCTATACTATCGCCTAAGGAAATTGCTTCACCTGAACGCTGACCCAGGAGATTCCGGCTTGTAAGCATTCCAATAATTTCACCCGTTTGGCTTTGTATTGGAAGATGCCGCACATTAAGCCGTGACATCAAACCAATCGCTTTATAGATAAACGCATCTTGCGAAATCATCTGGACAGGGTGTGAAGCAATATCGCCCAACTTTGCCAGAGGGGCCGTGTTTGGGTCATTGTGAAAGCGCCGTAAAATATCGCGTTCTGTCAGAATACCAAAAGAGGCACTGTCTTCTAACTTTACAACAACTGAGCTGATTTTCTCTTCAAACAATGTATTAAGTGCGGTTTCCAGCGTATCTTGGGAGGCTAAGACCACAATTGGACTGGACATGACTTCCTTCACCCGATGCTTATAAGGAAAGCTATCAACCCGTGCGTATGCAGTATTGATGGGTAATTCGTTCTCATCAATTACAACTGATCTTGATTTTTTCTGACGGTCCTGATCGAAGCGATCAACCAAATATTTTGAGGCCGCCTCAGCTTCTGCTAAGGTTCGTATGCCTTTATCCCGCAAGAGTGGTATTAGCTTTAAAAATACTTCTCGCGTCATAAGAGCGTCGCCAAGTGCTGAGTGTCTTTTCCCAAATTTTTCAGGATCGATATTCAGAAATTCCATCACTGTATCCAGCGTGTAGTCTGGTGTTTCTTGCACGACAATACGAAACAAGTTTCCGGTATCAAGACTACGAAGGGAAGGCCAGTGCTGTTGTGCACGCAGATATTCTTGTTGCAGGATAGCGATATCAAAATCAATATGGTGACCAATAATAATATTATTGGAAATAAAGTCGTTTAATGGTGTTATAATTTCAACAAAGTCCGGTGCGCCCATCAAATCTTCTGATGTGATTCCAGTAATATTTGAAGCCCCTTGTGAAATAGGCATATCTGTTTTGATAAAACTCTCAAAAGATTGAAGATCTTTTGATTTTTCTTTTATGCCTTTTACTGCACCAATCTGAATAACACGATCTTTAAGTGGATTAAGCCCTGTAGCTTCTGTATCCAGGATAACTGCGGACAATGCAAGCAGGGGTGTGCCAGGCGAAGTTCCAGCTAACTGTCTGATAACCATATTTAATCCCCCTTTGCATATATGTGTTTCTTAGACACGAAGTCTTGAACTAATTATGCCGAATGTGAAAAGTAGAGTTTAAATTATCTAATCGCATTTTCCCACATAGCCATTTGGGCTAAGAGGCTTTTTGTCACAACACAATGGTTGGTTAAGAAGGCTGTCAATAGACAAGCATTCATGGTTAGAAATTTGTAAATTTATAACTCGAGTTACTTAGCAATTGATATACAGTATTTTTACAGATTATTAGTATAGTAGGACAACAAACTGAGTTAGTTGCTAGGTTGACATTAACATAGGATTGTAATGGAAGAAGAGTACAAATTTAAACACGTCACTCAAGAGGTTTCCAACAGGCTAGAGGTTGCAGGTCAACTTGCGGCGGGGATCGCTCATGAAATTAACACTCCGGTCCAGTTTATAGGTGATAACCTCCACTTTATATCCGAGCAACTGGATAATTTGATAGAGCTTGTAGAGCGCTATGAAAGTCTGAGCGAACTTATCCAGAATGATGAGATTCTAAAAAAACGTTATAATGAAATTCAAGATTTTTCTAAAGAAAAAGATGTTGATTTTCTTGCAGAAGAAGTGCCAGCTGCAATTTCACAATCTTTAATGGGTGTTGATACGATTGCAACAATCGTGCGGTCAATGCGCTCTCTTGTTTATGCGGACAACCGAGATAAAGTTCTGACTGATGTCAATGCATCTATTGAAAATGCTGCTTTGATGACGAGAGGAAACTGGAAAAATCATTTAGATCTCAATACAGAACTTGGTGAGAACCTGCCTGAAGTCATGTGTTATGATGGTGAGCTTGGTCAGGTTCTTATTAATATGATCATTAACGCGACACACGCCATTCAAGATACCTCAAAACATGGGACAATTACAATCCGCTCTTTTATCTACAAAAAAAGTGTCGGTATACATATAGAGGATACAGGCGCAGGGATTCCTACTGAGATCCAGCATCGTATTTTTGATCCCTTCTTTACCTCAAAAGATGTCGGTAAAGGAACAGGGCAGGGGCTTTCATTTGCACATTCCTCGATAGTGGAACGAAGTGGTGGAGCTTTGTTTTTTGAAACATCGCAAGGTGAAGGGACCACATTTCATATCTACCTGCCGATTGAACACTCGGATGCGAAACAGGGAGCTGCTTAAAATGAGCCAAATTTTTCTTATCTACATCAGCAATCGTACGGATCCAAATGATGCTATGCTTGTGCGCGATATCGCAATAGAAGCTTCTCAAACAAACCGTACTATGAATATCAGTGGTATTTTAATGGCTGTCGATAATTATTTCCTGCAAGTCCTTGAAGGACAAGAAAGAGAAGTGGAAACTTTGCTTGACAAAATAGCCAAGGATCCTCGTCATACAGATGTTCAAGTGCTTTATAGAGGCAACTTGCCAGATAGAATATTTGGCCAATGGAGTATGGGTTGCGTTCAAGCTGGTGGTAACACAGTAGATGCAGACAAATACCTAGGTGACATTCGAGAAGAAATTCAACGCTTGTGTGAAAATATAACGCAAGAAAAGAGCGAACAGCTTAAAAATTTGATCATAAAGATTCCACAAATGCTCAGCGAAGACAAAGTTAAGATCGGATAAGCCCAGCTAGACTTCTCACGTTAGAGCTGTCTGGGAATATCGTATTTGCTAAGATGCGTTTGTTCACCTCAAGATGTTCATGGAGCAATCCTTTTAAAATAGCTCGTAGATCCGTTGTCGGTTTTAAATCTCTTCCTTCATAAAGTGAAGATTGGCCAAGTCCTGGCCAATCTGCAATAACGCGGCCGCCTTTAAGTGCACCGCCAAGAGCTATGGCCGTTGTGGCTGTACCATGATCTGTTCCGCCTGTTCCATTCATTTTAGCCGTTCGTCCAAACTCTGTTGCAATAACAATAACAGTATCTTTCCAAACTGGGGCCAATTGACTATGTAAACCCTCAATGGCGCCATCAAGTGCTTTTAACAAACGCGCCATACGCCCACTAATCGGACCTTCCGCCTGATGTGTATCCCAGCCAGTCAAATTCATTGAGGCAATACGAGGACCATCTTCTGATACTAAAAGTTTACCCGCAGCAACACCAAGATATTTGAATTTTTTAGCTGCCCCTTTCACATCTTCTCCCATACCTGTCATGATGTCAGATTGCAGGCTTTTCTCGCTGCCAATAAGTGAGCGCATTTTCAAACCTTCATCTACCATGCGAGCAAGTACAGGATCGCTATGATTATACATGGCCAGCACTTTTTCAGCCATTTCATTTTTCACTTCACGGAACCCTGGTGGCATCCAGTTTATGATTTTATTTGGTCCTCGCATAATCAATGGTGTGCTGGCACCAAGGACTAATCCGCCAGGACCTTGCAAAGACTCTCCTTTTGGGATTTCACTCAATAAACGATTAAGCCATCCTGTTCGATTATGCCCAGCTGATGCCTGACCACTTTCTAAAACGTCCTGGCCATCAAAATGGGATCGTTCTCTATAAGGAGATGCTGTGGCATGAAATAAAATTGCTTCTTTCTGCCGCCATAGTTTGGCAAGATAAGGCATGTTTGGATTGAGCACAAACATATCGTCAAGTTGAAAGCCTTTATTTTCCCCTTGCGTTGGAACAATCAAACCTTCGCGAATTGTCTCATAAGCTGGATCACCAAAGGGGGCCAGCAGTGATAAGCCATCCATACCGCCTCGAAGATTAACGAAAACGAATCTTGGATCTCGTCCAGATGCACCCCATGAGAATTTTGTACCGTAAGCCCAGCTCACAAAAGCCGCACTACTTGCCAACATTTGACGACGGGTCATTGGTGTACATTCCATGATTATCTCCTTTGCATCTCAGTTGACATTATAAGAAGGTTTAGGGCTTGCCTTCGATTTTTTGTTGATTGTAAAGCCTCGCGTGTGGCCTCAGATATTGTGTTGCCCAAAAAGGTGTGAGCATATTCTAAAATATTTCCCTGCCGGTGTTTGCCTGAAAGGTTAGTAATTCTTGATGCCCAATCCAAGCGTTCGAGCAAGGCATCTGGGCTGGCCCAGGCATTCGCATTATCAGGCCAGCCAGCAGGAGATGGCACGCCCCACATGGGTTGTCCAAATGTTCTTAAAGTTCTTAATACAATTCTCTGTGGAAGTTTAACACTCAGCGCTCTAGAGATGGCAATCATCATATCTAAGGGTGGCAAGAGCTTTGTATGTGGTGTTGACCAACTCTCATCTGAGAGGACAAGTGTTTTCACGACCTCTTTCAAGTCACCGTTAGTGTCTAGAAATCTATTCTTAAGTTTTCTGATCAAGTTTGGAGGAGGGGCATCACTCATAAAATGTATCGCAAGTTTTTTTGCGATATGCTCTGCTGTTGAAGGGTGACGGGCTAGCATATCCAGCACAGCTTTAGCCTGGTTTGCTCCTTCTTGATCATATGTCTTTCCTAAAATCGTAACCGCGCCAGGCTCATGTGCTCTTCTTCTGAATACAAATTGTCCAGGCTCATACCGTCGTGATTTAAAACCGGCGATACCCCATCCAGTTAAGGCACGGGCAAGATTTACAACATCTTCTTGTGAATAGCCGCCCTTTACACCGAGTGTATGAAGTTCAAAAATTTCGCGGGCAAGGTTTTCATTCAAGCCTTTATTTCTTCTTATGCCTACTTTCGAATTTGGTCCTATGGAGCGATGATTATCCAGATATATCAGCATAGCTGGATGTGAAATAACGCTGTGGAGCAAGTCTCTAAAGTTACCTAGGACAAACGGGCGAATAGCTTCACGGGCATAACCTCCGGCCATATTGCGCACAAGGCCATTCTTTTTTGATGAAACACAAAAGTGATTGGTCCAAAACCAGCATAAACGTTCTACAAATGGGGTCTGAGTGTTTAGGGCATGATTAAAATGTGTGTAGACTTCTTTACGATAAACTCTTGGTCGCTTTTTTGCGACATCGACCATTGCATTAGCCTGTGTTTGCTCTTGAGCTTTGCCCTGTCGTGCGGCTCTACGTGCGCGTTGAAATCTGCGTAAGCCCTGCCAGGCTTCAACAGAGGAGGGAAGGTCTGTCTTTATGTTTAGAAAGGATTTGTTATCCAACTGGTCCAGAATGAAACTTTGAGGGTCAGACCGCGCTGACTTCAGATCCTTTTCAGATGGCCCCAACCCAAAGCGCTTGATTGCTATCATTGCCTGTTTAGACACATGTTCCCCCAATGTGAAATCATTGATTTATCGGCTATACGTATGGATAGAATAAAGTCCGTCGTGATAACAGCTGATAATTTTGAAGATCAACATATGTTTCTTTGTCATTTTATACGTTCAGGCTATGATTGGTAATAAATGACGCCATCCTGCTTTTATAGCAGTATCAAATTGAACGTTGGACATAAGCAACATTATGAATAGATATTTCTACATATTTTTCCTGTCTGTCCCTTTTATCCCGGTGGTGATTTCAACTTTAATCCGGATTACAGGAGCTTTTGCCGGATGTGCTATTGAGGCCAACAGCTGCCATTTATTTGGCTATGATTTAGGGCAAATATTTTTAGACTGGAGATCTTTAGGGCCTGTGAGATCTGTGTTTCATCTTCTCTTCATATATCCAACACTCAGCATTTTCTTGCTCTTTAAACTCAAAACATTTCATAAATGCTTTATTTATGCAGCGGCAATTCCAATTCTTTGTGCTGTGGCCTTTATGGAATTCCCTCTGATTTTAGACTTTACAACCATTCATAGTGGTAGTGATGGCGATAATCTATTCTGGGGAGCAAAAATCTTCCCTGGTAGTATGATCTATTTCCTAATGGGGTTATTTTGGATAATAGCTCCTGTAAGCCTGATCTGGAGTATCGCCATTGCAGGTATATCTTACTTTATTTATCCCCCCTCATCAGGTAATCATGAAACAGAACAGTCTAAAATATATGTGTCATATTTCGCTATATTATTCTTTCCTATCCTGCTCATATTATTCAACCTTCTTTTAAATCTAATTGTTGGAACGTGTGCCTATCAATCAGGTGAGTGCCGTATTTTACTCACAACAACATCTCCAATATTTTCCATATCTCTCGCGGGCATTTATGCACTGTTTATTATGCAATCATTTCATCAAAGATTTTTATGGGGAACTGTGTTTCCAATCATCGCTTTTGGTATTGCATGGATGATAGCAACACTGTTTTTTCATGGAGGGCCGCCAGTTCAGGTCTTGTTTCCTTTAGCCATAGGGTGGTCGGTCTTTACATTAATTACAGCTGCGTTTCTTGATTCCTATGAAAAAAGAAAAGGGAAACAAAACTGAGATGACAAAGAGAAGAGGTGAGGTATTTTATTGTTTATCTAATTTAACCAACACATCCCATTTCTCAACTGGAATACGGCCCATAAATTCAAACTTTGAATTGCCCAATGGTTTGAACACAAGGACTTCTCCTTCTTGTGGATAGACGCTGGTTGCTTCTCTTGCAACATTGCCATGTGCCGAAAGAAGAGTGTTGGTGCCAGGTTTTATAGGTGGGATAGAAATGCGTTTTTGCGCTGTTTTAATGACATGCTCGCGGCCACCAACATAATCGACTGCTCGCATATTCATGATGTCATAGGTCTTTTGAATATCGACACCCAACTCCATCAGGCTGGCGGTTTCAACGGTTCGGCAATAGGGGCTGGCATAGATGGCGGATATTTTGATGTTCAAAGCTTTGATCGCTTTGCCGATTGTCCTTGCATCTTTGCGGCCTGCCTTTGACAACTGTCTGATCTGATTTGGATTACAGCTTTCCCAGTCTCCATGATGCAAAATTTGCACATTATCATATTGTGACCAGTCTGTTGAAACATGACGGATATAGAGCGTGTAGCCGCCTTGTTGCATGGCGGTGAGGAGCTCTTTATTTGAAAGAGATTGACTTTGGGCTGAAGAGGTTAGGGGAGCAGATAAGATTATGAAAAATAAATAAAACAGTGCCAGGAGCTGTGTGTTATTGCGTAGGAACATATCAAACCTCTTTTCATTCAGAATATTTTACGACATAATTGTGGTAAAATCAGTTAGGCAAATAATAAAAGTAATTTTTTCATAATATGGCAGATATTTTTATAAGTTATTCAAGACATGATTTTGATTTTGCAAAATCATTGGCAGAGTATTTAACCAATAAGGGGTTGACGGTTTGGTGGGATTTTCAGTTGTATTCAGGGGAGCGGTTCAGCACCAAGATTGAGGAAGAAATCGCCAATGCGACACAAGTTATTGTTTTGTGGTCTAAAAAGTCTGTTCAGTCAAAATGGGTTGAAGCAGAAGCAAACAGGGCACTGGAATTAGGAAAAATAAAAACATTTTGCCTAGAAGATTGCCGCCCTCCATTGGTCTTTACGACGCTCAACTACAAATTACTGAATAAAGACGATCCAGACTTTTCTATTGTTTATAATGATTTAGATAACATTACAGATATTTCTATAACAGATCCAGAGACAGCCAGAGCCTCAGCAGAAGCACGTTTCTGGATCGAGATTGATGGGTCCGACGATATTGAGGATTACCGGCTTTATTTAAAAGAATTCCCTGATGGACCGCATGTTGCTTTGGCAATATTGCAAATTCGCAGGTTAGAAAAAATAAACTTAAAGCAAACATTAGTCTCACAAGACCATACTGTTCATTTAATAGGATCTGTTGCAGTAAAAATTGGTTCTGGCAGCAATGCTGAGATACGCCAGATGGCACCAGGCAAAGGCAAGCAAGAGTGGTTTCAGGACGCCTCATTTGCTCCAGAGATGGTTGTTATCCCACCTGGACGTTTTATGATGGGATCGCCTGAGAGTGAACTGGAAAGGGGTAAAGAAGAAGGTCCGCAACATGAGGTTATCATCTCAGACCCCTTTGCTGTGGGACGGTTTGCCGTGACTTTTGCCGAATGGGATTATTTTGTTGCGCAAAGTGGCCGTAGCCATAAAGCAGATGATGAAGGCTGGGGGCGTGATCATCGTCCAGTAATCAATGTCAACTGGAATGACGCTAGGGCCTATGCAAACTGGCTGTCTGAGAAAGCGGGGCATGAATATCGGCTTTTAACAGAAGCAGAATGGGAATATGTGGCTCGCGCTGGAACACATACCCCTTTTTGGTGGGGAGAGGATATATCTACAGAACAAGCCAATTATGCTGGCTATTATACTTATGGGAATGGTGCCAAAGGACAATATCTTGCAAAACCTGTTCCAGTTGATAGCTATGAACCCAATGCTTGGGGTCTTTATAATGTTCATGGCAATGTGTGGGAGTGGTGTGAGGATGCCTGGCATGACAGTTATAAAAATGCGCCAAGTGACGGGCAGGCCTGGTTAGAAGACCATGGAGGCGATGTTGGCCGTCGTGTTTTGCGAGGTGGGTCCTGGGGCAGCTATCCACTTTATCTGCGGTCTGCTACCCGCTACTGGGATAACTCTGACGTCCATGACAACGTTGTCGGATTTCGTCTTTCCAGAACGCTGTTTTCCTCAGGCACATAGTTTGTTGTTGTCTGCAAAGACAGGCTTTGGAAATGGATTATTTTTTTGATTTTTCAGACAGAAACTTTCCATTTAAATTTTACGGCCTGCATCTCGTCAAGGCAACAACACGTCCTGCAGCATCGCGACATCTCCTGCGTGTGGTAAAGAAGTTTCGTCCTCCTCTTAAGCAACACACGCGCTCTGTGTCAGGATTAGGACGTTCGCAGCGTGCTAAAGCAACAACCCTTCCACGAGCGTCTCGGCATCTTCTGCGCGTGGTAAAGAAGTCTCGTCCTCCTCTTAAGCAACACACGCGCTCTGTGTCAGGATTAGGACGTTCACAGCGTGCTAAAGCAACAACCCGTCCTCGAGCGTCTCGGCACCTTCTGCGGGTTGTATAAAACTCTCGTCCTCCTCTTAAACAACACACGCGTTCTGTGTCAGGATTAGGACGTTCACAGCGTCCTAAAGGAATAACCCGTCCACGAGCGTCTCGGCATCTTCTGCGGGTTGTATAAAAGTCTCGTCCTCCTCTTAAACAACACACACGCTCTGTGTCTGGGGCAGGGCGTGTACATATTCTTTCTGGTACAATACGGCCACCGGCGTCTCGACATCTTCTGCCTGTTGTATAGAAATCTCGTGATCCCCTTTTGCAACAGATGCGTTCTGCCACTGGCTCGGGAGGAGGAGAAGGTGCAATAATACACAGTTTTCTGGCTGCTTGAAGTCCTCCATATCGAGCACAAGATTCAGCTGTTGAATAGAAGTTTCGAGACCCTTTTTTACAACACACCTGTTCACTTGCTTCTATAGTTTGTATAGAAATCTTCGTTTTCATGAAACTCGTTTCAGAAAGCTTAAACTGAGCATTCAAAAAAATTGAAAACAGGATGGTAAAACCTAAAACAGATAAGAACTTAAACACAGCTTTGTCCTTTACATTTTATAATCTTATATTCCCGCAAGGAATTGCCAGAAATCAGCTAAGGAACATTATTTATATTTAAAGGTATTATATCTCACTTTTGTTATATGTAATGCTGTTTTTTTAGTCATAATATGGTTTTTACGGTATGTGGTTATGTTTAATTCGAATTCATGTTCCAAAATGTGATTAGAAGAATGGAATGGTTATGCCAAAATCAGATTTATCAGTGATGAAATTCTCAAAAGTCTATCCTTTATATGTTGAGAAGGCGGAGAAAAAAAACCGCACGAAGGAGGAGGTTGATGAGATTATTTGCTGGCTGACGGGGTATGATCTGGAGGGATTAGAGCAGGGGATCAGGCAAGACAAAGATTTCAAGGAATTTTTTGCTGATGCTCCGCATATACATCCCAATAGTTCGCTCATTAAAGGTGTTGTGTGTGGTATTCGGGTTGAAGAGATTGAAGATCCTTTGATTCAAAAAATTCGTTATATGGATAAGCTCATTGACGAGTTGGCCAAAGGCAAAACGATGGATAAGATTCTTAGAGAGGGATGAGTTTGTCGTTGCTGAGGGGGGGGTGTTACAACCAGATTTAACGAAGCATTAATATTTGACGTCGCAACCAGATTTATTTTATGGCTTTAACACTTCATCAACCATAAACCCCAATCGGAAAAATTATCAGGAATAAAGTCCTTGACACCGTAACGGTCCTATGCTAAGGTTATGGCATAATTGAGATCGAACTAAGTTAACAATTCATGTTTTCATCACCTTAGAGACATATCTTTATACAACACAATTATTCGCATTTTTTTCTAAGATTTTTATTCCCCAGAAATATAATTGCAATGACCTTAACTTTTTAAAAATCTATTGCTTATAAATGAATCATAGCTATTTATTCATTTTACATATTCCATGACAAGAACATCGTAAATGCAACCACATCTTATTAAGCCCAAACGCATTATTTGTATTGGTGACAGTATCACTGAAGGCTATCTGGATTCTAAGGGGCTGGGGTGGCCGGGCAGGCTAGCGTTAAAATTGTCTGAAGAAAAACCGATGCATTATCAGGTGAATAATCTGGGTATTGGAAATGATCATAGTGCCAATGTGCAAAGGCGAATATTTGGTGAAGTGTGCCAGAGAACACCGGATTTTCTGATCATTGGTGTTGGCATTAATGATATGCAGGATCTCATTATCAGGAATGGTCAAAGTTATGGGACGTCCCAAAGTTTAAACTGGTCAGAGATGAACTGGCGCAAGATCCTGGACACTGTTAAAAAACAACAGTTGATCACACTTGTCTGGGGTCTGTTGCCTGTTGATCCAGATTTTATGCCTTTAAAATATGATCCAGACACCTATGGGTTTGAGGCCTATGATTATCGAAATGAAGATATAGAAGCATATAATAAAATGCTGCAATCACTTTGTAAAACATACGACATACCATTTCTTGATGTTTACAATGATTGGCAGAACCGAAACTTAAAAGACCTTATGGATGATGGTCTTCATCCTAATGATATGGGATATGATTTGCTTGCCAACCAAATCTACAGTGCGTTTAAAATTTTGATGGCTGAGAATGAAGTGAATATCTTTCTTCATACGATCAAGCAGATTAAGACTCAAAAGAACAAATCTCAGGTCGATAAAAGACATTTGGACGATATGTATACTTCCTCAGAGAAAACTGTGTGATTGACATGACATAAACTCATAATATATATTCGTGACATATGCCAGCATATGTTTAATGAGGAGCGTATGATATGACAACAGCAAGCATTTTTAAGAATGGAAAAAATCAAGCAATCCGAATACCCAAGGACATGGAGTTTGACGTTAAAACAGTCACGATTAAAAAAGTCGGCGATAAACTTATCATTGAGCCTATCAGACCAAGCTGGGAGTCATTGCTAGATACGCCGCCACTCGTCGATGAGGATTTCTTGAAAGAAAGACCCGATTTATATGAGACAGACAGAGTAAAATTTGACGAATGATTTATATGCTTGATACTGATATTTGCAGCTACCTTCTCAAAAGGAAGCCTGTAGATGTTATTCAAAACATGACAGACAAAACAAAAAACAATAATATCCTTTGTGTCTCAGTAATTACCTATGGTGAGCTCATGTTTGGTGCTGAAAACTCAGCTAAAAAGATAATTTACAAAAAAGCAATCATAGAAGTTATGGATCGGTTAAACAAAATTTATTCATGGGGGATGGAAGAAGCTGAACGCTTTGCTGAGCTTAAGAAAAACCTAGCAACCAAGGGGCATCCCATAGGGGTCAATGATACAATGATTGCAGCGCATGCCTTGTCATTAGAAGCTACTCTGGTTACGAATAATGAAAAACACTTTAAAAAAGTTCCAAAGCTAAAAATTGAAAACTGGACGAAGTAACACTTTAATTCTTTATCAACTATAAAAATATCTTAAGAAAATATTTAGGAAATAAGTCCTTGATACCGTAACGGTGCTGTGCTATATTTATGTCATATTCGAGAGAGCTGGGTATTCTTAGCTTATTAATCCCATGAAATTTAGTCTGGTATTGGAATAGGGTCCGTATCGAGTGGTTGGGCATAACCACGGATGAAAGCAGGGCGCTGAGCAAGTTGCAGATAATATCGTTTTACAGCCGGATATTCATTTAAATCTATTTTTTGATACTGAAATCTTGAAACCCATGGCCAAATGGCAAAGTCTGCAATGGTCAGAGTGTCGATAAGAAATTCATTGTCTGTAAGATGTTTATCAAGAACACCGTAAAGTCTTTTGGTTTCATTATGATAACGGTGTTCTGAATAAATGGATTTGCCTCTGTTATAATGTAGGAAATGATGGGCCTGGCCGAGCATCGGTCCAAAACCACCCATCTGCCACATCAGCCATTGCATCATCGACCAATATTGATCACTGCCATAGGTTGGCATGAAACTGTTTGTTTTTTGAGCTAAATACAGAAGAATGGCTCCTGATTCAAAAAGCGTGAGGTCGCCATCTTGAAGTGCTGGAATTTTATTATTTGGGTTGATTTTTAGAAATTCAGGAGAGAATTGATCTCCTTTGGTAATATCTATGGCAATGGCCTCATAGTCTAAGTCCATTTCTTCAAGAGCAATGGACACCTTTCGACCATTAGGAGTAACCCAAGAATAGAGTTTTATCATCAAAGGCCCTTTTATTTATTGTTCTGATTTTGCTTGTTCAAGAAAAGATATCATAATTGATTTTGGTTGAGAACCACTCATCCGGAGCTGCCCGATACGAAATTCAGGAACACCTTGAACACCAGTTTGAACGATTTCTGTTTCTTCTTGAATGATGATATCAACACCTATATGACTATCGAGATATGATGTTATTTCATCTTGTTCAAAACCAAATTGAGACGCCAGTTGTGATAAAATTTCTGTCTTGCCTATATCTTTGCCATGAGTGAAATAAGCCTCAAAAATCGCATCAGAAACTGCTTCTTCTTTGTCTGATTTATTATTTTTAAAGTAGAGAACCAACCGATGCGCTTTACGACTGTTTGGTGTCACAAGCATTTTGTCATAATTGATCGTGAGAGGATCATCTTTAGAAGCTTGTTGTGTGTGCTGATCCAGTTGAAGGGACCGTTCCCAGGTTCCAAATTTGCGACTACGATAGGTTTTACGTGAAATGCCTTCAGTGGGCATCTCTGGATTTAACTCAAATGGGCGATAAGAAAGAGCTACTGAAAGGCCCGCGTCTTTTGCAGCTTGCTTTAAACGACGCTCAGCAATGAAACACCAAGGACAAATGAAATCTGATATGACTTCAACTTTGATTGGCGTAATATCTTGTGTCATGATCTTAGCTTTCTGATAAGTCCGAAGAATATGGAGGTCGGCCGGATGAAAGCGCATCTTCTAAAAGCTCAATACGATCTTGGCCAAAAAAGAGTTCGCCATTTAAAATATAAGTTGGAGAGCCAAAGACGTTTGATTTAATAGCTAGATTCGTATTGTCTTCATAAACCTGTCTGGCAGCCTCAAGACCATCTAACACCTGTTGTGGGTGATGGCCTGCTGCTTGAATAAGATCTATAACAACCGTTTCATCGGAAATATCCTTATCATCCGTCCAGATCGCTTTATGAGCAAGAGATGAATATAATTGGATATCGCCGCCTAGATTGAGAATTGAAATACCAGCGCAATCAGCCAATTCTGGGTTTATTGGAAAATACTTTGGTTGAAGGGTAACGGGTACCTTACGTTTCTCACGCCAACGTTTTAAATCCATATTCCGGATGGCGACACGCGAAGGATGTCTTTTCGCAAGAGGAACTCCTCCTGTGTTCTCAAAAACCTGCATCAGTTTCATTGGACGATACTTGATATTGAATTGATATTTGTCAGCAAGCTTAAGAAATAAATCGAAACCCAAATAAGCAAAAGGAGAGAGATATGAATAATAATACTCTATAGTTTCCGCCATTTTTTACCTCTATTTCTGTCTCTAAAACTCAATTTTAACGGAGCATACAATCATGATAAATCATAAGCAAGATGAGGGAGCATACGACCTTCGATAGAGGCTGAAGCAATATTTGCGGGTCTTGTAATCATATTTTTTATAAAAGATGATTTTGGTCAAGGTCTATCAGGGCAGCTTTTAAACTCTCACGCTCTGTGTTTTCATACAGGCTGAGTTCGCTAATAATCGGTACACCAAGAGCTTTTTCGAATGCCTTTTGATTTGCTTTTTGAGAATAGTTTGACTGTTCATCTGACCCTAAATTAGACTGGAATATCCCGGCAGCTGAAACAGGCAAGAAATCTTCATATGTTTGTGGATCAGCGGTAAGATATTCATTTTCTATCAGTTCATCTATGTGGCTTGCTTTATAATCACTATTAGGTTTCCTCAGAGATCTATAACGAAAATAAGCTAAGTCTTCTTTGCGCAATTTATTATAATCATCTGGAAAGGCATTGAACATAGTCGACAGTGTCTGCATATAGAGATCTGCACCTTCTCCTTGAGGACCAACAGAAATATCTTTGCGCGTTTTGCTTAGGCATTCATCGTAAAGAGTTCGTCCTTTGGGTTTAAGCGCAATGCCGCGTTGTTCAATTTCTCCAAAACGAGCGGTATGGGATCCTTCAATATTTTGATGATTATTTTTATAGGAGATCTTTTCCTGTAAAGCCTTAAAGGATGTTTGACGCAAAAGTATATTGGCCTTGCGATAAGGAGGTCCTTCAATAATGGCCTTTGGCGTGATCCCGCGTTCTGGCATTAATTTTTGTACTGCATCAATATCGAGAGTTCTTGGTGTAAGATGATTAATATGAGGTCCACGAAAACTAACGACATCTGCTATAAGACGATGAGCATCATGTAATCGCTGATAAGTCTCAAGTGTTACTGTCGCCTCTGAATGCCAGCGAAATGTTTCGAGAGCCTCATTGACAAACTCTTGTGCCTCATCATCTGCTAAACCATTTTGATCTTCGGCAATATTAATCAATTCAATTGCACGGTTTGTAATAATGTTTCTCTGACTTAGAATTTCAGACGCTTCATTTGCCAGATTTTGATCTTCAAGCAATTCAAGGCGGATTAATGATGTGAACACACGAAATGGATTCCGCGATAAGGCGTTATGACTGATCGGACGAAATGCCGTAGAATGCACTGGAAGACCTGCAACAGAAAGATCATAATAGCCAACAGGAGACATACCCATGACATGAAACATGCGACGTATATTAAATAACTCTTTATCTGTGCCAAGGCGAATAGCACCATGTCGTTCAATATCCAGTCGCTCTAACTCATCCGCATCTTCCATTTGCTTTTTAAGTTGTGGATCTGTACTGAACACCTCAATATTGACATCTTTTACGAGTTTTAAAAGGTCTCCATACTGAGGGACTTCTTTACGATACATATCTGACATAGCTCTTGAAAATAGAGTGCGTATATTATCAGGATGCATTTTATTTGACATTGAATAAGACCTCTAAATGAAATGAGAGAATAGAAGATATCAATTATGAAGTCTGTCATAAATATGACAATTGGTATATTCTGAACTTAATGGATCAATATATTTTATTTAACATAATATATATTATGCGCATAGAAATGCATAAGTTATAGCGGCTTCAAAAAAACTTCTTTTCTATTTGATTGAGAATACAAGTTTTTGTTTTTTTTACTAAATAAGATTTCTACAAACTTTAAATAGTTTTTGAGACTGATTATCTAAATTCTCAAGCCATTTAATCAATTCAACTTGGCTCATGAATTTACCCTCTTCTATTTCGCGAGTAATGATCTTATCAAAATATTTAATAACTTCATGCGCATTTTGTGGATTAACAATCAAAAATGCTGCTGAAGAAACACGCCACTTTTCAACTGATGGGCCATGTTTTGCTTCAAAAGCCTGGTTACCTGAGGACAGTTTATAATAATATCTTGGTAAAGAATATCTATCTGCTTTAGGACCTCGAACAAGTGTGTCTCGAGCTTCTGTACTTGCTTTCCGAATAAAAGGGTCAATTACAGCCAGGACTTGAGAACATGCATCAAGCCGTTCTGCGAAGACAATAGCACGTGAGACCTCTCCTCTGGTTTCAAAAGATATATAGGCTTGGACAGCAGACGCCAAACCTGCGATACCTGCGAAAAATAAAGCAATGGTCTCAACAAATGATAAACGTTTCATAAACTATGTATCCTTTTTATATTTAAGAATTGATAACGAAATATTTAGGATAGCAATTCGTCGAGGCAATGATGGAAAAGGTTCAAACTAATACTCTATGATTGTATTAATCACATGTATGAATATTAAAAAATTAAGAGATATCGTTTTATAAGCCAATACTTGCAATTAGAATTAAACCTAATGTCGTACTTGTTAATACCTGACTTTTCACTGATTATGTGAACTAGATATTTGCAGCCATTGCCATTTGCAATGAAAGAATTTGCATATCGTAAGTATAGAAAGAATATGCCGTTAGGGTGGCTGGCAATAACTCTAATAACAATAAAAAACGTTATCTGTACCAACTCAAAAAGCTTCCTGACCGGCTGAGCATCAGCGTTCATATCTAGGGAGGAAACCTAATGAGCACAACAGACGACAAGAAGATATCATCCGAAAAACCTATGACTAAAAATAATTCCCGAAGGCAATTCCTAAAAAAAACAGCCCTTGCGACTGGAACGGTTGCTGCTGCTGGTACGCTAGCAAAACCATTTATCAGTGATGCTAAAGCTGCTAAAACCACGACTTGGAGAATCCAAACATCTTGGCCTGGTGGTATAGGTCTAGATATTTTTAAAAAATGGTGTGCCACAATCATAGAACGAACAGGTGGAGAACTAGCTTTCAAACCATTTGGAGCTAAAGATGTGGTTGGTGATTTCCAACTTTTTGATGCTGTAAAAAATGGTGTCATTGAAGCAATGAATCCATTTACACTTTATTGGGCTGGTCGTATGCCAGCAGCTGTATTTTTAAGTTCTTATCCATTGAGTATGCGAAACCCGCATGAATGGGATGTCTTTTTCTATTCTTTGGGCGGACGTGAAATGGCACGTAAGCTCTTTGCGAAATTTGATATGTATTATGTTGGACATATTCATCATGG
This sequence comes from Methyloligellaceae bacterium, assembly GCA_965263345.1. Lineage (GTDB taxonomy): Bacteria > Pseudomonadota > Alphaproteobacteria > Rhizobiales > CBDHHC01 > CBDHHC01. The sequence continues at coordinate 313,498 of CBDHHC010000024.1, read as the reverse complement.
TCCCAATATCATTCACTCTAAAGTCCCTATTCTATCGATTGATGATTTCAAAGGGCGTAAAATGCGCTTACCTGGTGGTATGGTTGCAGAAGTCTTCCAAGCAGCTGGCGCGAAAACTACATTATTGCCAGGCTCTGAAATTTTTCCGGCGTTAGATAAAGGAACAATTGATGTTGCTGATTATGTAGGACCCGCGATAAACTATGCATTAGGCTTCCATAAAGCAACAAAATATATCTCAATGGGTCCTCCAGGATTTATGTCACTTTATCAACCGGTTGATGTTATGGATCTCACTGTTGGCATGAAGCATTGGAATGCACTGTCTCCAAAAATGAAACAATTTGTTGAAGCTGAAGTTGCTGTTTATTCTAACATTCACCATGCTGGAATTCAAAAAGCAGATCAGGATGCATGGAAGAAATTTGAAGCTGCTGGAACAACCGTAACACGTCTTTCACAAGAAGATGTGGAAGCCTTTACCAAACTAGCGGTACCACGTTGGTTTGCTTGGGCGAATAAAGATAAAGATGCAGCCCAGATCTTTAAAGTTCAACTCGATTATATGATGTCAGGTAGCCTTGGTTATGTAACATCAGACCAGATAAAAGGACAAAAATTGAAATGGAGCTAAATAAGCTCATTATCAAAATTTAATAACAATAGCTTGGGCGTCAGATACGCCCAAGTAGATAAAAAATTTTCATTTCATCAGAGAGTATACAAAATTGATTGAGACTCTTTTAAGTTCTCTAGCTGGAATTTTTCAGGTTTTGCTACCTGAATGGGTCCGATTACCTAGTTTAAATTTTGTTCTTCCCCATGTGATGTATTGGTCTGGATTAATTATTTTTCCATTAGTTGCAATATACATTATTGAACAAAATAAAAAAAGGAATGGTAACATACGCCAACCTGTGTCCAATGGTGCCGCATATCTACTTTGGTTTTGGGGAGGTTTTACTGGCTTACACCGTTTCTACCTTAAAAGTTATCTCACTGGATTTATTTACATCCTCTTGTTTGTCTCTATTCTTTATGGAAACACACAAAGTGTAACATCGAGAAATGCTGTATCAGATTATGCAAATCAAATTAAAATTGCTGAGTTCAGTGTAAAAAAAGAAACAAAAAATATTCAAAGAGGTAGAAGTGGCGCTAAGGAACGACTTGAGAAAGCGAAAAAGAAATTAACCCTCGCGAAAAAAGAGGCTGAAAAAGTCAATCTCGTCTATGACAAATGGCGCGCATTATCAGGGGGTATGTTTGCAATTATAGTCACCCTGCTCATAATTGATGCTTTGTTAATTCCCGCCTTTGTTAGAAGGTGCCTCAAAACTGAATCTGTAATAGATACTTCAAAAGAGTTTATTGTGATGGAACGCGGCGCCAAGAAAGATGAACGTGCGCAAATCACATCACCTACAATTCATCTGATTGAGAAAATTAGTTATTGGTCTGGGAACTTTGTTTCTTATTGGGTGATTATTGCTGTTTTCGTATATTACTATGAAGTTGTTGCCCGTTATGTATTTAATTCACCTACCAATTGGGCTCATGAAAGTATGTTTCTAATGTTTGGCATGCAATATCTGCTCACAGGTGCTTATGCTTATCATCAGGACTCTCATGTGCGAGTAGATGTCATATATGAAAAATTCTCAACCCGAACAAAGGCAAAAATTGATCTAGTCACTTCTATTTTCTTTTTTATATTCACGACCACTCTTTTAGTAACAGGTTTCTTATTTGCAAAAGATTCATTTGATGTCTTGGAGACATCTTTTACAGAGTGGGCGATACAATACTGGCCTGTAAAAATAACAATTGTCCTCGGTGCCTTTTTGCTACTTCTCCAAGGAATGGCAAAGTTAATGAGAGACATAATTTACTTAAGGCAAAAGGAGTCTGGATAAGTGGGAATTGAAATTGATATCGCATGGCTGACAATACTAATGTTTGGCAGTCTTGCGATTCTGTTAATGGCTGGATTACCTCTAGGCTTTGTAACAGGGGGTTTAGGGTGTATTTTTCTTTTTATATTTGGATCTGTTAATGAACTAAATATTCTGCCATCTAGAATATTTCCCTTTATGACAGATTATCAACTTTCTGCCATACCCTTATTTATTTTTATGGCCGCAATGTTGGAACGCGCAGGAATTATAGAAGACCTTTTTGATGTTGCTTATAAAGTTCTAGGTGGTTTAAGAGGTGGGCTTGCATCTGCAACAATCTTTTCATCAACTATTTTAGCTGCAATGTGTGGTGTCATCGGTGCTGCAGAAATTGCCATGGGAATCCTAGCCTTACCAGCAATGTTAAAAAGAGGCTATAATCCAGAACTTGCATGCGGATCTATTCTTGCAGGTGGAACACTAGGTATTCTTATTCCACCATCTATTCTGGCAATATTATTTGCTGTGATTGCGCAACAATCTGTTGGAGATCTGTTTATTGGAGCTATTATTCCTGGTTTAGTATTGTCAGGGCTATATATCAGCTATGTTACAATTAGATGTTATATTGATCCAAAAGCAGGTCCGGCACTACCTGTTGAAGAACGGATAAGTTTTTATGAGAAGATTATTCTGATTAAAGGAATTATAACTCCTATTCTTCTCATCATGCTTATCCTTGGAGTTATATTTGCTGGAATTGCCACTCCCGTGGAAGCAGCAGGACTTGGAACATTTGGAGCAATCTTCGTGTCTGCTATGCATAGAAGATTGAGTTGGGCTGCTGTTCAAGAAGCAACCTTAACTACCCTTAAATCCTCTGCTATGGTTTTATGGATTATTTTTGGCGCAAGTATTTTTGTTGGGTTTTACGTCCTTCAAGGAGGACAGCAATTTGTTTCAGATCTTTTGACAAGCACTGGTTTTGGACCTTACGGAATACTTCTAATAATGATGATAATTCTTGTCATTCTTGGTATGTTTTTAGATTGGGTAGGTATCTTGTTATTAGCAGTTCCTATCTTTATGCCAATCCTGCTACAAATGGAATTTAATGGTTTGTTTGGTTTTGATGGACCAACTGCTGGCATTACAGATCCGGACAAAGCAAGAGAAACATTGCAGTTATGGTTTGGAGTTGTCTATATGGTCAACATGCAGATGTCTTTCTTATCGCCTCCATTTGGTTATGCCCTCTTCTATTTAAAAAGTGTAGCACCTCCTGAAATTGGTATGGCAACAATTTTCCGTTCAGCCTTACCGTTTTTATTTTTGCAAGCTGTTGGATTAGCATTGTGTATAATATTTCCGCAGCTGATATTATGGTTGCCTCGACTCGTGTATGGATAACCCTTACTCATCTCATAGCTAATGTGATATAGAAGAATTAACTACTTAAATTTTGTATTAAATAGCACTGGGATAATAGTATCATGAACCAATCTGAACCTAATGTCGTGTTGCTAGACCAAGGATCTTTATCGATAGATGAGAGATGTTTCCAGAAACTTTATGAACATTTTCCTAACTGCAAAGTGTATCATAACACAAACAAATCTGAAGTCTTACAACGTACCAGAGATGCAGATATTATAATTACCAATAAAGTTATTTTATCATCAGAAGTTATAGAGAAAGCATTACAACTTAAAATGATCTCTCTGTTAGCAACTGGTTATAATAATGTAGACATCACTGCGACAAAAGAAAAACAAGTAATTGTCTCTAATGTCAGGTCCTATGGAACGCCCTCCATTGTTCAGCATGTTTTCATGTTGATTCTTAATCTCGCTACAAGGTTTCCTGAATATAACCAAGCTGTCCGAGAAGGACGTTGGAATAAAAGCGAGCAATTTTGTTTACTAGATTATAATATTACAGAATTATCAGGAAAAACTCTTGGCATCATTGGTTATGGGGAATTAGGAAAAGCAGTAAAGCATATTGCAAAAGCTTTCGGGATGCAGGTACATGTCGCCGCACGAAAAGGACAAGTCCCATCAGAAGACCGTTATTCATTCCACGATGTAATTGCGAACTCAGATATCATTACATTACATTGCCCTTTGAATAATCAAACGAAAAACCTGATTGATAAATCAGAATTTGTACAAATGAAACCTACGGCATTTCTTATTAACGCGGCTCGAGGTGGAGTCGTAAATGAATCTGCCCTAAAAGAAGCACTCATTGAGGGCCAGATTGCAGGAGCTGGCGTAGATGTGTTGACTGAGGAACCCCCTGTCAAAGGAAATATATTATTGGATCATTCTATTCCAAATTTATTGATCACTCCTCATACAGCATGGGCCAGTATGAAATCACAACAACGTGCATTTGATATGGCGATAGAAAATATAGTGTCATTTTTAGAAGGCAAACCTATTAATGTAATATCATAACAATTAGTGCCTAATGTACAATTTATTCATCAACATTTTCATTTTCTAATAAGAGTTTTGCTATTTCAGGAATAAAACATTCCTCATGCCCATTCTGGACCATTTTGGCAAAAATGCTCGCAATACTTTTAGCAACTGTGCTTGGAGCTTCCAGATCTTGTATCATCTGCAAATAATAACTTAGGTCTTTATTACCATTCGCTAAGGAAAATTGAAAACCTGATGTATCATTTTTAAGAATATAAGGAGTTAAACGATCAAGTATGACACCTTTTCCTCCACCATTTTCAATAATTTCATGAAACACAGAATTTTTAACCCCGGACTTTTTTGCCGTTGCAATGGCCTCTGTCAGTACAGCTGAGAAGCCTAATGAAATAAAATTGTGCAGGAGTTTTAAACTATGACCAGACCCAACTGCTCCTGCATATGTAATGTTTTCTGCAAAAGTTTCCAATAAGGGCAGCTTTTCTTGAAAAAGGTTTTGGTTACCACCAACGATCAGGTTTAATCTCCCTTCAAGGGCTTCTTTTGGTGTACGTGTCATAGGGGCGTCTAAAAAACTTCCCCCTTTTTCAATAACTAATTTAGCTAGTTTAACGGTCTCATTTGGAATTGATGTTGAACAATCAATGATTGCTGTACCTGGTTGTAAGGTCGAGAGGAGACCGTTTTGGCAAGTTAATACTTCTTTTACTTGTGGTGTGCCTGTTAAGCATAAAATTATGGTCTCACATTTTTGAGTAAGCTCTGCAAGGTATTGAAATTTTGAAGCTCCTTTTTCAATCAAAGCATCTGTAGGTTGATTTCCTGAATGTTCAAGGAATGCCAGAGACCTTCCAGACTTGATAATATTTGTTGCAATACCAAAGCCCATTAGTCCGACACCAACTATTCCGATTATGTTGCGCGCCATATCAATCCTCCTGAATTAGAGCTAACTTTTATACTAACAGTAGAGATGTTATTGCATTATGATAAGGTGGAATAATTGCTGGTAAAATAGAAGTATGAATAACGGATATCCCTATCATACTTTGGATTAAGATTAACTTGAATCATTCATTGAAAGAGGCTGAAAATAGCTCGCCTCTTCCTTCTGTATGGAGTAATTTGCGAGAACTATTTTTTAACAATAATACGAGTTTTATGAATACCAACAGCTTGAACCAGATTAAAGAATGACTTTGCATGGGTTGGATGTAATCTAACGCAACCGTGTGATGCTGGTCTTCCTAAACTTCCAATATAAGTTGTAGCATGAACTGCATAACCTTGGTGAAAGAAAACCGAATGAGGCATAGGTGTATTAAAGTACTGTGTGGAATACCACATTTCATGTAACCTTGTTGGACTCCAGCTGCCAGTTGGAGTTCTGTGCCCGATACCTCCTGAAGAAACTTTCCATTCTTGCCAGAAACGGTTATTAATGAATACTTTCATTTTTTGTTCTGACAAGTCGACTTTAGCTATGACTCTGTTACGTCTACCTTTTCTAAGTCTATATTTAGGAGGTTTGACAAAAGTATCTCTTTTTGAAGCTTTACTGCTATCTCCGAAAAAGTCATCATCTTCAAATTCAAATGAACTAGCTCTTGAAGCAAAAACGAATGAGGATAAAATTAACAATAAGCTAATATATAAAAAAACAGATCTTGTTTTTAGAGAACCCAACATGCCCACTCCCAACACTACTTTAAAATTGCATGCTATAATTATGGGCACGAGTATATATTCTTACAATAATAATTTAAAGGCCTAACTTTTTGAATAAGTAGTAATATTATGTATTTACTTCGAGTAATAGTGTAGCATTTTTTTAACTAAAATCTGAAGCACTTGAATTAAATTTATCAAAGTTTAATAAATTCCAACTTTGTTTCATATGATCAGATAGCTCAGCATTTAATTTCAATACCCCCTTTTGGGGATGTGGAATTTCTATGGATTTTGCGTGTAAATGTAGCTTTTGTGGTATTTCTCCACCTGGATGTGCATCTTGACCCGCATATTTACCATCTCCAACAATTGGATGACCAAGAGCCAAGCTATGTGCTCGAAGCTGATGCGTACGTCCCGTAATTGGCATCAAGGCAAGCCAAGCAAGTTTTTGGGCTGCAATATCAATAACTTTGTAATATGTTAGAGCTGACATTTTATCTGCAGAATCTCGCTCTGCAATACGCACCCTTTCATTGCCTCTACCACCAGTTTTGATGAGAGGAACATTAATTTCTCCTTCTTCGTATCTTGGAACGCCATTTACAAGTGCCCAATAAATTTTTTTCACTTTTCGTCCAGAAAGAGCTTTGCTTAAGAAATTTGCCGAAGTGCGTTTTCTTGCAATAAGCAAAACTCCGCTTGTATCTTTGTCAAGCCGGTGGACTAACCTTGGGGACTCTTCATAACCAAATTTAAGTCCATCAAGCATTCCATCAATATGTTGTTCTGTCTTGGTTCCACCTTGAACTGCTAACCCTGAAGGTTTGTTAAGTGCAATTAAATCATCATCTTTATGAATAACAAGACTTTGTATAAATTCTATGTCTAGCTTTGAAAGCTTTTTCTGAACTTTTAGGTCTTTTTTATTTGGAGGATCTAAGTTATTGTGTATTGGTGGTATCCTGATAATTTGGCCAGACTCAAGGCGTGTATTGGTTTTGGCGCGTGTCCCATTTACCCTTACTTGTCCTTTGCGTAAAAGCTTTTGTAAGTGACCAAAACTAAGATCTGGGAAGTGGACCTTAAACCAGCGATCAAGCCTCATACCATCTTCATCATCTTGTACAGATTGTGTTTTAACGCCAGTCATTGCGAAAGTTAGATATTCCTTTTAATGTATAAAGGATCTGGCAATGCTTAATCCCAAAAAAAGAGCCAGTATAGATATTCCTACAGATGAAAACAAATATAATCCAGCAAGGAAATGCTCTTTCTTCTCCATTAAAGCAATAAAATCAAGAGAAAAAGCAGAAAAGGTTGTAAATCCACCTAAAACTCCAGTAGCAAAGAAAACCCGTATAGATTCATTTTCGTAACGGTTGGTCAATGCAACAATTATTAAACCCATCAAAAAGGATCCAACAATATTGACTGTCAAAGTTGCCCACGGAAATCCTGACCCGAAAAGGCGTAGAGCTGCAATGCCTATCAAATATCTTCCAGCAGCTCCTACTGCACCCCCTGATGCGGCAAGTAATAGCCCTATCATACGAACCCTTTCAGATCATTTGTTCGATATCAACAAAAGGAAACAAATAGAAATACTATGTCTTTAAACTATGTTTTTTTACCTGAAAAAAGCAAGCCAAGTAACCACCCCAGAAAGGCCCCCGTAACAGCACAAAGAGCAGCGCTGCCAACAAATACGAGGAAATAAAGATCACCTTGCTCATCTGGACTTTCATAAGTCTGTTGAGCAACATATTCAGCTCCAAAGAGGGTTCCTAGTTTACCACCAATTAAAGCACCTATAACAAGTCCAAATATTATTAGAATAGGTTTCATTTTACCTCCCAGAACCAAATCTCTTTGGATTTTCCATAATTTTCATTGTAACCTAGCCAGGAGAACCACTCCATCAACCATTTTGCACTTGTTCTATATCCATTCCATACGTCAATATGATCACCAGTAGGTTGGGTTTGCCCTGTTCTTCTCCAATAATCCTTAAAAAATATAATTCCTTTACGTCCATAAAGTTCATTATGAAAATTTTTAGGGTCCTTTACTTTTTCTAAAGTGCCCAATCCAGGTATTCTTCCAGGTTTTAAGCCATTTGCAAGTTCTTGAGCAACGAGTACAAACATTTTATCTTTTGAATGAAACCAAGAAACTCGGGGGTTGCCGATTTGTGATAGACTAATTCCTGCCTCCCTAAGTGCCACTGCCATGCGAATGGCACATTGGTTTGCAAAAGATGGAGCCCCTTTAGGGATAATTTTACCCCCAAACTCCGTATCTTTCAGCATTCTCGCAGGAGCTGTTTCTGAATTATTTAAAGGATGCGAAACCCACAATTTCGCAAATGTTAGTTCTTGAGATATAGCAGAATTAACAGAAAGGAGACTCAAAATAAATATTGCTAAAATAACGAGTTTTTTATCTAAGTTTAAAAATATTCTCATCTAATTCCTCACACTATTATGATTATTGAGATGTTTTTCCCTTTATAATCTAATGTATGGGATTTAATAAAACAAAAAATGCATTTTTGTATTTATATCAAAATGATTGAGGCAAAACTGCACAAAATACTATTATATTTCGTGCAGTTAAAACGATATAAATTTATTTAGAAGCATCGCGTTTTAGAGGCGTGACAACAGCGGAATTATTTTGCTGTGGTACAGAAAGAGGATCATCTGAGCGGCGAGATTTACCCTCAAAGAAAGCTCCCTGCTCTATTGATAAAGATTGGTGGTAAATATCACCTTCAACATATGAAGATGATTGTAATGAAACTCGTAGGCCTCTTACAGAGCCCATAACTTTACCACGGACGACAACATCTTCAGCTTTTACACCACCATTAATTTGTGCTTGTTCGCCTACTATAAGCGATGAACAGTGAATATCACCTTGAATTTCACCCTCTACTTGAATCTCACCTTTTGAAATTACGTTGCCTGTAATAGATAAATCTGTGCCAATAATTGAAGGAACCATTGTTGCCGTACCCGTACCTTGAAGTTCTGCGATTGAAAGTTGTACTATTTTATTAGTATGTTTTTGGTCAATTGTTTTTTTCCCAGATTTTGATTCATGGGCATTCTCTATATCCGAAGCATATGCTTTTCTTGAAAACATCCTTAAGACCTTCAGGTGTATCGTCAAGTAATATCATACTTCTGTCAAATTAGAAGTGTGATTTTCACTTAACATTATTGAGTTTGATAATTACTTATTTTATTAAGTTGATACAAATATACATCAAACACAAAAAATTTCATCGATGTTCATCCGTTAGCCTTAACGCTCATTTATTTAACTATTTAAATATTACTACATATAATTAACATTAATAATCTAGTATAATATTTATTTATACAAGAATTCATATCCAAAAACACAAAATAAAGCTATTATATTTAGACAATATTATTTTTTAGCCATTTTATTAAAATACTAAAAAAATTCAGACATATAAAAATATAAATTTAATGCATGCCGTTTAGGAAATTTGTGAATAAATTTTTTATTTATGTCTTTTTTACATCAATATAAATAAGAATTTATTGAATTGATTTTTTCACCTAACTATCCAACGCTTCCTAATGCAGACAGAGGTTTATAAAACCCTGGGGTTAATCCTGCCTGAGAGCGGGCGGCATCATTAAATGGAGGTTTTATTTTCCCTCGGAAATGTTTCTGTACTAACCTTTGAAAAGTGGGCTCTGGCTCTCTTCCTTCTTTTTCGCACAAATAACGAAACCACTTAAACCCATAAGCTACATGATATTTTTCATCATTATAAATAGTGGATAATATCTCAGCGGAAGAATTATCCCCAAATTTTTGGAATTTCTCAATCATTGCTGGTGTTACATCCAGTCCCCTTGCTTCTAAAACTAATGGAACAATAGCAACACGTGCAAGCAAATCTTCACCTGTATCTTGAGCAGCTTGCCACAAACCATCATGAGCTGGTAAATCACCATATTTTGTATTTAAAAGAGCAAGTCGTTGATTAAGCAAATCAAAATGTTTTGCTTCCTCAAAACCTACTTGAACCCAATTATCATAAAATACACATGGCATTTTAGACCAGCCAAAGCGTCCAATCAGATCCCAAGTCATATCAATCGCATTTAATTCTATATGTGCAATAGAATGTAATAAAGCAATGCGGCCGGTCTCGCTTGCCATAGAGCGTTTAGGCATAAGCTTCGGTGACAATAGTTTAGGGTTTTCAGGCCGTCCAGGGCGACTTGGCATACGTTTACTTGTACTTAAAACGCCCAGGGATAATGACCTGTTATTCCATTCGTAGTATGCCTTTTTAGCTAGAGATACTTTTTTGCATAAATCTCTAGTTTTGACGATTTTATATGCAAAATCTATTAAACTACTTGGATTTTCCATAACTGAAGAAGTGCGCACCTCTAATTATGTAAATTCTTTTATGGTTTCAAGCACCTTTTCAGCATGACCAGGTACTCTAACCTTACGCCAGATCTTTATAACTTTCCCTTTCTTATCAATAAGGAAAGTAGATCTTTCAACCCCCATATATTTGCGACCATACATACTTTTTTCTACCCAAACACCAAAAGCTTCAATCAGCTCCTTATCTTCATCGGCAATTAAACGAATTGATAAGGAATGTTTATCTATAAATTTATCATGTTTGGAAGGGCTATCTGGTGAAACTCCGACAACTTCTGCACCTAAATCACTAAAATTTTGTTTTAAATCGGAAAAAGAAATCGCCTGTTTAGTACATCCACTGGTATCGTCTTTTGGATAGAAATATAATACTATGAATTGACCTTTTAAATCTTTCGAATCTATTGTTTCTTTTCCATTTGCTGATAATTTAAATTTTGGAAGTTTATCACCTTCTTCGATCATAAGATTACCCTATTCTAATTCGTTCAATATTACAAAAATCAGAAACACTATTATATCTCAGAATCTAAAGAGAAAGTGCTTTAATTATATTAGTAAAATACCTAATTTCCATATTATTTAACATAAAACGCATCTGATGTTTCTTTTCAGCTGTCTGTTATCTATTGTATTCTGCTTGCCAGAGATATATCAATCTGAATAATGTCTCATTTAATAACTACAGTAAATCAGCGAGGATTATAAAAACTGTTTAAATATCAAGGTATAATTAAAATGTAAGTACAATGCATCAACTTTATTAGTGTAATTGGAAAAATGAACTGATTTGAACAATAGCAACTAAAAATATATCATTAAAAAGTCGGCTAAGGCATTCATGAAATACAATCCACGGCAAAATAATTCGGCAAGCATACCACGCCGTTCAAATAACAATAACAACCGACGTCTTGTAAAGTTGGAGCAAGAGCCTGTACATGTCCAACTCGGAAGGGCGTCTAAAAATTATGCATTCTTTTGCCTCAAATCTCTGGGTATTGTTACTTGTATATTATTTCTCGCATTGGCATTATCTTACACTTGGATAAGCCAAAGACCCGTCTCGTTATCATTTCTTGTCCCACCCTTAGAGACAGCCATTCAACGTGAAATGGGCAATGTTACAATAAAAATTGATGATGCCGTTGTACAGAAAGCTGAAAATGGATTTGGTATAGTTTTCAGGTTAAAGAATATTCGTGTACTAGATCATAGTCAAATAACTATTGCACAAGCACCTCAAGCATCAATTGGACTTAGTACTTGGGCGCTATTATTTGGTCGTGTAGCTCCAGCAAGTGTCTCATTTATCCAGCCGCAAGTCATACTTACCCACAATGATGATGGCAATATTGGTATAGCATTCTCGAAGCGTAGTAATGAAGTTATAAAAAGTAAACTCTCTTCAGACAGAAAAAATAATACTGCATGGGATGATGCAAGTATCAGCAATCAAATTGGCAAGACTCTCGCTGCTGCTCAAGAAAAGCAATTTGATGTTGCTAAAACATTAAAAGGCTTTATTGAAAATACAAGAAGTGGAAATACAGCAACATCATATTTATCAAGATTTGGTATGAGGGATGCTTTTGTTTACTTGAAATCTAATAATAAAATTACTGAATTTCATGTGCCTGATATTGAGATTGATTTAGCGCACACCCAAACTAATAGTATTGTATCAGGCCAAATGCGCTTAGCATCAAAATCAGGTTCATCAGACCTCGCATTTCATACTGAATTAAACAAAAGTAAAGATTTGCTTACTTTATGGGTGCAATTAGATAATTTCCTTCCAAGTTCATTGGCTGATAAATTTCCTAATATGCAATCACTAAAATCTATTAACATTCCTATTACAGGCTTAGGACGATTTGATTTATCTTCAAAAGGCGAACTTTTATACTCAGAAACAAAATTAGAATTGTCTAGTGGTATTTTGGGTCATATTGGAGCCGGACCAGAACATGCTTTATCCATAGATAAAGGGGATTTGCATTTCAGATATACAAAAGAAAAAGGGGCAATTGAAGTTCTACAATCTTCTTTATATTGGGGTGGTAGCTACGCAAAATTAACTGGTGGCATCCAATCTGGTTTAGACCAAAATGGCCTTAAATTTTGGAAATTTCTGCTTGAAAGCAATGATGCAGTAATAGCAACGAAAGAGTTTGGGTTACCTGCCAGAAAAGTAGATAAATGGGTTACATCAGGCTTTATAATACCTCAACAAAAAAGAATTCACCTTAATAAGTTTTTGATTCAACTTGGACAAGAAGCTGTTGAACTAAAAGGTGATATTATTGATCACATTGGATCTCCTGAAGTGCACCTTGATGGTACCTTTACTCCTATGTCCATATCAACTTTTAAACAAATTTGGCCTCGTTTTTTAGCCCCTGGAGCACGTAATTGGATTGGTGAACGTATTACAAAAGGTGTAATTACTGGCGGGTCAATTAAGGCAGCTATTCCTGGTGGCTTATTACACACAGTCGAACACAATAATGCTGATATACCTAAAAGTGTCGTCTCTTATATTCTGAACATGAAAGACATGGAAACACATATTATTCCAGGTTTACCACCTTTGAAAACACAAACCGCTCAGGCAATGTTAACCGGTCGTCAGCTAGAGATAAAAATAGATAGATCACATATTGACTTATCCACTGGAAAACAAGTTCTTTTCGCAGGCGGAAGTTTTGCAATTCCTGATTTACGTAAAGAGATTCCTGAAAGTTTAATTACATTCAAAACATCTGGAGATGCAGAAGCATTATTAGAACTTTTAAATCATAAGCCTCTTGAGTATTTAAAGAAAGCTGACATGTCCACTAATATGATCAAGGGTATTACAACAGGTCATATGACTATGACATTCCCTCTATTAAGTGACCTTAAGTTTGAACACATTAAAATGGATGGAGAAGTTGTATTAAGTAAAGCTGTGATTTCTAATATTACTGGAGACATGTCGGTGAATGATGGAACTATTACCTTTGGTATAACTGACAAAGCTATTAATGCTCAGGGTAATATTTACGTTAACTCAATTCCGGCTCAAATAGCATGGCAAAGAATTTTCAAAGGCAATGTTGGAAAACAACCTGGAGTTCGATTAACAGCCAATCTTAATGGCGAAAAACTAGAAAAACTTGGCATCCCGATCCGTCATCTTGTACGTGGAGATATACCAACAATTTTAACCATGCGTTCTACCGAAAACGGCAAAAGAAAAATACAATTACAAGCAAATTTAAGCCAAGCAGAATTAATTCTTGGAAATTTAGGATGGAGCAAACCTCCTGGGAAACGTGCTGCGATTGAATTTGATATAAACCAACTTAATACAGGTTCTACAGAGTTACGCAATTTCAAAATCATTGGAGATGACATTGCTGTTAAGGGGGAAATGTTTCTTAATGAAGAAGGTGATCTGTATAAATTCAGCTTCCCAGATTTTTCTGTTGACATCGTCACACGCCTCAAAATCTATGGTCAAAAAGAAAATAATAATAAATGGAAAATAGATGTGAAAGGATCAGCATATGATGGGAGACAGTTTTTCAAATCTATTTTCTCAACGGGGCAAGTCGTCAAAAACCAACCTAAAGAAAAAGTCAAAACAGATGTAGAAGTTAATGTAGATATAAGCACAGTCCTTGGGTATTCAGATGCAAAAGTAAATAACCTTCGACTATTTTTGCGCAAAACCGAGGGGAGATTAACCGCATTTGAAGCGAAAGGATATTATGATGATAGCAAGGTTCTAATTGTTAAGCTTAAATATGATGCTAATGAGAATAGAATTTTAAGAGCAGAAACTGATAATGCTGGCCATGCTTTTCGTATGATAGGGTTTTATCCAAATATAGAAGACGGTCAGGCGGCTCTTGAAGTAAATTTAGATGCAAAAGGAGCCGCAGAACAATCAGGTACTCTCTGGGTGCGTAAATTTAATATTCTAGGTGATGAAGTTGTACAAGAGGTCCTATCTGGAAGCCCAGATGAAACAGGGCTTGGAATTGTCAACGCTGATAGACAACAAAGACGAACAACTAATAATAGGCAGCGTATAACTTTTGATCAAATGAAAGTTCCTTTCTCTGTTGGAAATGGGCAGTTTGTTTTGCATGACTCTTTTATTAACGGCCCATCTATGGGGGCAACACTTAGAGGTAAAATTAATTTTGAGAAAAAACAACTTGATTTAGGGGGCACATATATACCACTTTATGCTCTAAATACTGTGTTTAAAGGGATACCGATTCTAGATCAGTTGTTAGGAAGACATGGTATTCTAGGAATTACATTTGCCATTCAAGGATCTATGAACTCACCACAAGTACTCGTAAATCCTGCGTCAATGGTTGCACCTGGAATTTTAAGAAATATTTTTCAATTTCAGGGGGCTTCTGATCAACAAAAAATATCAGAATAATTTTATGCTTTTAAACTTTAATAAACACAACACTATAAAATCAGTTGGTTCATACTTTGATTTAGATGAGGATGGATATCTAATTAATCCTGCATCAACAGATAAAATCCAAGAAAAATGGCTACCTATTATTGAAGATGTTATCTCGATTTATAAGAAGAAATATTCTGATCGATTAGTTTGTGTTTATCTTAGAGGTTCTGTTGCTCGTGGCCAAGCGATTGAAGAAGTCTCGGATATAGATACATTTGCTCTTCTTAAAGAAGAACATGAAAAGGACAACCAACATTGGATAACTGACTTCGAACAAGATCTTATGAATAAGTATCTTTTTTTAAATGGAGCAGAATTCTTAGTTCGACCAATTGGAAAACTTAATAATATAAATATCCTCATGCAACAATCTGTATGTGTATATGGACAACCTGTTGAATATACAAAACTAAAGCCAGGTAAAGATCTTATAATTCATATGCCACACCTCTTAAACGACATAAAACAAAGCCATGGATATTTAATTAATGAATATGAACCCGAAGAAATACAGGATATTTGTCAATGGCTTATGAAAAGGTTTTTACGGTCTGGCTTTGAATTATGCATGGAACGTGAGAATACTTATACACGTGACTTATTCCCCTGCTATGAAACTTTTTCAAAATACTACCCTGATAAAGAAGCTGATATGAAAGAAGTTCTACATTTGGCCCTAAATCCTACACGGGACAAATGGGAGTTAGTTAAAGTCATTAATGACTTTGGTGATTGGCTTTCATGTGAAATCGATGCACAAATAAACGCAATGAAAGAATAACTTTGTCGATTAGTCTTATTTATAGCTGCGGCAAAATAGCAACTAGCCGCTTAGGAAACTATTTTTCCTCCGTTAACATACTGTTAAGTTTCAATTGAATAGCATATAACTGAAATATATTATTGAATAAAATGATTTTAAACTGAAAGTAATACAATGTTTTCGGTCATAAGCTTAATTTTTCGATTTCTTAATCGCTTTATAGCATGGTATAGATTGCCATTCTTCCTGTCCATCCTTAACGTTCTTGCTCTCAGACACGATTTAAGATGGCGTAATTTATATCGTACATCAAGAGGGAATATCCCAGTACCTGAAAAGGGAGAATTTGATGTTCGTAATTTCAGGACAGCAGATGGCTCTTTTAATGATTTAAGTGACCCAACAATGGGCATGCATTATATGCGTTTTGGTCGAAATGTTCCTATAGACCAGACATATCCTGAACAAGGTGAAAATTTACTAACTCCTAATCCACGAGAGATATCTAATAAATTACTTGCTAGAAAAGAGTTTATTCCAGTTGGCTATTTGAATGTATTTGCGGCTGCTTGGTTACAATTTATGACACATGACTGGTTTAGTCATGGTACCAACGACCCTAATCGCATGATTAATGTGCCTATCCCAGATGATGATAACTGGAACGAAGAAGGTCATGAACCTGGATTTATAAGTGTCAGAGCAACTCTTGCCGATGATATCCAATCTGATGTTGATAAAGGCATGCCAGCAACATACCGAAATCGTGAAACACATTGGTGGGATGGTTCTCAGATCTACGGCAGTACAGAAGAACGTTTATTAGAAGTAAGAACAAACCCAATCACAGGTCAGCTTGTGCCGGATGGTAAGCTCTATCTGGATGACAATGGTCTTTTGGGAATTGATCCTAAAAATCATGTTGAATTAACTGGTGTTAATGGCAACTGGTGGATAGGACTTTCGCTACTTACAGTCCTTTTTGTGAAAGAACATAATGCAATAGCAACTCGACTAAAAATTGATTTCCCTTCTGAAAAAGATGAGTGGATTTTTCATAAAGCACGTTTAATAAATTCAGCTTTAATGACAAAAATCCATACAGTTGAATGGACACCAGCTCTATTGAACAACCCCAGAACACGTTATGCTTTACGTGGAAACTGGTGGGGTATGCTAGGCGAAAATTATGAAAAGGCCTATGGGCGAGATTGGAACGTCGAAATTTTAACTGGAATACCAGGGACTACTGCTGAGCACCATGCTGCACCCTACTCAATCACTGAGGAATTTGTTGCTGTCTATCGAATGCATTCTCTGATGCCAGATGAATTCGATCTATGTAAACTCGATAACAATACACCAATACAAACATTATCATTACAGGATGTTGCAGGTCAGAAAACAAGACAAGTTTATAACCTTTCATCGTTTTCTGATGTCTTTTATTCTTTAGGTATAGCAAACCCAGGAGCCCTAAGGCTGCACAACTTCCCGAACGTTTTAAGGAAGTTAAAAAAACAACCAAACTCAATTGAAAAACCTGGGCATGTTGTGGATGTTGCAACAATCGACATTTTACGCGATCGTGAAAGAGGTATTCCACGTTATTGTGATATGCGTCGTCTTTTAAGAATGTCTGTTCCTTCAACATTTGAAGAACTCACTGGTGATAAAGAAACAGCAAAAGAATTAGCAGACGTATATGACAATGTAGAGGATGTTGATTTATTAGTTGGCACATTAGCAGAACCTCTTCCACCTGGATTTGGCTTTGCTGAAACAGCATTTCGTATTTTTATTCTTATGGCTAACCGCCGCATTAAAAGCGATCGATTCTATACAGATGATTTTACTGAAAAAATGTATACCTCTGTAGGAATGCAATGGATACAGGATAATAGTTTTAAATCTGTAATTTCAAGACATATACCGGAACTTGCTTCGAAAGTCAGTCGGGTAAAAAATGGTTTTTTTGCATGGCCTAAAGATTAACGACACTCACGCTTTGAAATATTCAAAGTGAATTTTTTATAATAATATTCAAGAGGCTGTTATGGCTCGTCATATTCGGTTAATGGGATTATCATCTCTCATAATTGTTGAAAATCGCGAAGAAGCTGAATATTTTCTTGGCCATCCTGTTATTGACAGAAAATTCTCTAAACAAGGTCCTCTCATAAATAAGCTCATTATCTCAGGTATATTAAGGCAATTCAAATATAATGACCATATGCTTTTATCAATGCGTTCCAGAAACGATAAAAAGCGTCAAAGCAATCAACTTAAGTTACAAATGACTTTGGATCAATTTTCCAATACTCAATCATGGGATCATTCAGCATTTACAACCATTGCTAAATATATATCGACCGGTAAAAATGAGCAGGAAGCTAACTCTGCTCTTGCATATCTTATGGTGTGCCCATTTCTTGAAAATACAATGTATGATCACACAAAGTTCCAAAATATTTTTTCATTATATAAAACATTATCAAATGCCAGACGTTTCCCTGGAGTAATTTTATCTCGCTTAACAAGTGCAGATTTAAGAGCAAAAAATAAACTATTAAAACTTTTGAACGGCGATGAAAATGGTTTTCATGCTGTTTCAGTTACATTAGATAACTCACTTGTTATCCTTCAAAATTTTCGTTCCTTAGTAAAAAAAGAAGGTTTAAATTTCATTGGAAAAGATACTAGTTTCCGCTGGGCCACATTACGCACAGCTCCAGTGACTGCTTTACGACAAGTACAAGAGGATTTCTCTGTTCCTTTTCTAGATTCTGTAATACCAAAAGATTCACTAATTTTAATTCGCATGAAAGAAAGCCTTGGTTCTGATGCCAATTCAGGTTTTGAATTCGCATCATCACATTGGTCTTTTTGCCCCGCACATAAATACATACTAAGGGTTTTTGAAACGTTATGGTTGTCCCTTAACAACACAAAAACAGCGGAGAAAATATCATGAGTAACCTTTCTGTATTTACTCCTTTAAAGATGCGGAACCTAGAAGTTAAAAATAGGATATTCAGATCAAATATATCTGGGCGATTTGATAACGAAGATGGATCATTAACTCAAACACGAATTAATTGGGAATGTATGTTTGCCAAAGGTGGTGTAGGTGCAGTGATTTCTTCTTATGTCCCAGTACTTATGAGTGGGCGTATTATTGCAGGATACGCAACAATTCATACAGATGAATATATTCCACTTTGGGCAAAATTAGCGCAAGCAGTTCACGAATATGATTGTAAATATATCATGCAGCTCAGCCATGGAGGACGTCAAATTGACGTTCCTGGTGTTCATAACCAGATTAGGCCAGGTCTCAGTTCAACTAACAAAAACGAAACTCTGCACGGATTTCCATCAAAAGCTATGTCTATAGCTGAAATTGAACATGTGATTGAGAGCTTCGGTAAAGCTGCATGGCGTGCAAAAGAAGCTGGTATTGATGGCGTCGAACTCCATGCTGCTAATGGTTATCTTTTTACCCAATTCCTCTCATCAGCCATTAATGACCGGACAGACAGATATGGTGGTAGTCTATACAATCGCACTCGCTTTCTACTAGATGTTATTGACTCAATTCGTCAAAAAGTTGGTAAAGATTATCACCTTCAGATTAAAATTTCTGCGATCGATTATAATAATGTGCTGCCATGGGAAAAAAGAGGCAATACACTTGATGAAACAATAAAAGTTGTCAAGTGGGCTGAGTCTGCTGGTGCCGACGCGATCCATGTCTCTATAGGATCTTTATTCCCCCACCCTCTAAACCCTCCCGGAGATTTCCATTTTAATACACTTGCATCAACTTATGATGCAATGTTGTCTTCAGGAAGCGCCACCTTAAGAAACTACGCTTTTTTCCGTTACGCTAATCTTCGCCCAATATTTCATTGGTTGTGGAGCCGTCACAAAAGAGGACGTAGGAATGAAGGTATCAATGCTCAAGAGGCATTAGCAATCAAACAGGCTGTTTCGATACCAGTTATTTGTACAGGTGGATATCAAAGCCGAAAATTGATTGAGGAATATCTGAATGAAAACTATTTTGATGGCGTATCAATTGCTCGCTCATTGATTGCCAATCCAGATCTTACTAAGCATTGGGAAAATGGTCTGGATGAACCGCCACGTCCTTGTACATTTTGTAATAAATGTCTATGGAATGCTCCCAAAAATCCATTGGGATGTTACGAGTTGTCTCGTTATGATAATGACTATGATAAAATGCTAAAAAATATCACTAGAATATATGATGTTAAACCTGAGTTAAAACTCCCGTCAGAAGCAAGCTATTAGAAATAATATACGGCAGGATAGAGATAAATGATAAGTTTTGAGGATCCAATAACTGAAACACAAAAACGTTTTGCTCAAGGTGTTCAGATTCGTGCATGGTTATTTATTCTGTTGCTCGTTGTTTTATTATTAGGAACATTCACTCTTGCTGGGATTCTTTATGGTGCTTATCGTTATTATCTAACTTACGGCATAACTTATGAGGATGATGTCAAACATTTTAAATATGGGTCGATTGGATCTGAACTTGCAAATGGGTTACCTTATCGTCTCTTTGTTGCATTGCCAAAACTTTTCCCAGAAGAATTTGGGAAAGAAAAAGATTACAGTCATTTTGGGTTTATTTATGAAGAAGGTAAAAACCGTAAAAAAGATTTACCCATAGGCTTTGGCCAAGGTGTTCGTAGCTCAATTGATGTGGCATGGTTTAATTGTAGTGTCTGTCATACAGGTAAAGTTATCTTACCTGGAGAAGATAAACCTAGAATTATACCTGGTATGCCAGCTAACACCGTAGAATTGGAAAAATTCTTTTTAGCGTTATTCCGCATGGTTGAAGATAAAGATTTTTCTTGGGAAAGTAAAAAATTTCAGGAAGCAATTCAAAGTCCAGAAGCAGGTGGTAAATTATCATGGTTTGATAAAATCTTGTGGCAATGGACTGTTGTCCCTAATACTCGTAATGTTTTACTCGATAGACGAAATCGCCTTCTTCCATTATTAAAACCGGACAGAGATACGTTAGAACGCATTTCCCATGTTGATAATTTTGTGTGCCGTCCTCCAAAATTAGAAAAAGATAACCCATGTTTTAGACATCAGGGTGTTTTAAATATTGCAGATAATCAATCCTACCTCAAAAAACCACTAACCTTTGATAAGGCAACCTCTTGGGGGCCTGGCCGTGTAGATACTTTTAACCCCTACAAATTAATACAGTTTGATATTGATGCGTTCTGTCTTCCTAAAGAAGAACGTTTTGGTGTATCTGATTTTCCAAGCATTTTCTTGCAAAAACCTCGTGGGGATCAGATGATGAACCTTCATTGGGATGGTAATAATTCAAGCTTGGCTGAAAGAAACTTAAGTGCAGCAATTGGCGCTGGTGTTACAGAAGATACAGTTAACCACGACTCAATTCAAAAAATTGCAAAGTGGTTACAAACCTTAGAACCGAATATCAAAAACCCTTACGTTTCCAAACTGAATCCTGAACAACTAAAACGTGGCAAAAACCTTTACATGCAAAATTGTGCCTCATGTCATGGATATCAGAGTAATCAGGGTTATATTTTTAAAGGTGATCGTTTAGGTCAAATTGAACATATTAGTCATATCCAGACTGACCCGGGCCGTCTAGATAGTTATACCACTAAAATGGAAGAATATCAGAAAGAACAACTTTTTTGTAAATGGCGCAACAAGAAATATCGGTTTAGACAATTCAAAAAAACCAATGGATATGCCAACCAACCATTAGATTATCTATGGTTACGAGCACCATATTTACATAATGGCTCTGTGCCAACATTAAAAGATTTGTTAGAAAAGCCCGATAACAGGCCTTCAACTTTTGTTAGAGGTAATCTTAAACTGGATATAAGCAAAGGAGGCTTTGAAGCCCCAGAATGTAGTTCATCAGATAAAAACTCGAAAAACTTTTGCTTTGATACCAGCTTGCAAGGCAACTTAAAAGACGGACATCTCTATGGAACAAATCTAAGTAAGAATGAAAAACAAGACCTTCTAACATATTTGTTAAGTTTTTAATTTGAGATTAAACAGGGCGTTTAAGGGATTTAACAATGGCTACAAAAGACGGAAAACGAAAACGGCCTTCTAACATATCAATAACACGTGTAATATCTCGAACCCTATTTGGTATCGTGCTGATCGCAGTTATTGGATTTTCTGCTTTTGCATATTGGCAGTATAATAACCCTGGTTTGGAAGACTTCCCAGACACCGAAATTGGCAATAAAGAGTTTTTCAAATATGGATCAATTGGCAATAATCTCACTGAAGGCTTGCCCCATAAAATTTGGGCTGTAATGCCAAATATTTGTCATCGTATAATAGGCAAAAATAAAACATATAAAGAATTTGGTTTTATTTATGATAAAAATAAAGACCCAAAAAAAGACTTACCAATAGGTTTTTCTAAAGCACGTTTTTTAGGTTCGGATCTAGTAGCTATTAATTGTGCCGTTTGCCATGTTCAAAACTACAGAACGTCGCCCAACTCCAAAACCAAAACATTTATTGGTGGTACAGCAACAGGTTTGGATGCTCAAAGATATTTAAGATTTATATCTGCTTGTGGCTCATCGGATCAGTTTACAGCAAAAAATATTGCCAAAGCTGTAGAGAAGAAATTTCCAGATACACCTTGGTATGAACTTATATCATATCGCCTAATGGTTCCTTACGTCCGCAATGAAATTAACCGTCTTATAACCAAACGCTACGCTTGGACCTGGAGCCGCCCAGCTTGGGGGCCAGGTCGGGTTGATCCGTTTAACCCTGTTAAATTCCATTATCTGGAACAACCAATTGATAATACTGTTGGTAATTCAGATATTATGCCAGCATGGAATGCCAAACTAAAAGAAGAAATCCAAGAAAAGCTTCGCCCAGGTGAAAAAATCAAGATGTGGCACTGGGATGGATTAAGTCGTGACCTTTGGGAAGTAATCTTAAACTCCGCCCTAGGTGATGGTACTGTAGCTAGATACTATGATAAGGCCCTTATTGATCGATTGCAAAAGCATCTTTATACAATAAAATCTCCCCCATCACCTCTTAAAAAGAATGAGGATCTACTGGTCAGAGGAAAAAATCTATTTAAACAATATTGTAACGACTGCCATGGCCGAGATGGACAAAAAGTAATGAGCCTTATTCCTATTTCTGAAATTGGAACAGATGATAACCGTCTTAAAATGTGGACCGAAGAAGCTACTAAAGCATATAATCTATATGATAAAGACGGAAGCTATAATGGTCGCAAAAAAGGCCGCGATAGAAGTGGCGTTAAAATGAGATGGACATTTAAACACTTTTATAATGATGAAGCTTATCTTTCTCAACCACTTAATGGTATCTGGCTTTCCGGACCATATTTACATAATGGTTCAGTTCCAACTTTATTTGACTTATTAAAGCCAGTAGAAGAGCGTCCTAAAAATTATGTTCGTGGGTCCAATATACTTGATCTCAAAAAAGGCGGATATATTTCAAATCCATGCGAACCTTCAACATATCAAGGCGAAGGGTTTTGTTATGATACATCTCTTAGAGGAAATAGTAATAAAGGTCATGAGTATGGCGTGAATGAACTTAATGATGATGACCGCCTTGCTCTTGTTCATTACCTTCTCAGTTTATAGGATTGATATATAGGAATAAAAAAATGACAGCATTTAAATGGAGCAATCGCTTAAGAATTTTTTTTAATCTGATACTTGCCATTTTCCTTATCTGGTATCCTGAAAATATTCTAGGTTTGATGAAAATAGAAGTAACAGAGTTAGCAAAAGACTTCGTTGCAATTGCAGGTGTGTTTTATATATTTATTTCGGCTGCATATGTACCTTCTGCATTTGCTCCTCTTAAAGTACAAGTTTCTAATGTTTTTCCTTTGCTAGCGCCTATTATTCCTATAATTTTGCTTTTCTCATTAGGAAAACATTTTATCTGGTTAGCTTTTTATGAACTCGTTTTCGCTCTGCTACTAAACTTTACTCATCGCAGAGGATGGATTGAAGATTTAATGAAGGCACCTTAACACGACTTCCGAATTTAGGATTAAATATCATGTGGTCATTGCTAGAACGTGTTGCGAGACATTGGTTTTTATTTTTTATTGTATTTGGCGGGTTTTGCCTAACAATTACAGGTTGGGTCGCAAGAGATTTTGGGCTGCCATACCTATTACGCGATAGTCAAAGTCTAGTTGACAATAGTACGTATGATTTCATTGCATTTTTTGTAAGTGGTCCAACATTTCTTACTCAACTGACAGCCACATTTATGATAGGTTCCATTTGGGCTTTTGCGGCCCTCCTAGATCTAAATCCTGAACATGCTAGAAATTATAAGAATATTACAAAGCATTTCAAATTTTTAGCTCCCAGAGTAGCTGTTTTTTCTCTAATCCCACTGTTTGCTGCTTATCTGTCTATTAATGAACGGACACCTTTACTTGATAATTATGAAATTCTACGAGCTATTTTAGGAACAGTCTCAGGCTATGTCCTGCTAGCTATTTTTGTTGTCATTACACATCTATTAACAAAAATTCTTAAAATAAGTATGCTAAAAACCACCATTCTTATCAGCATAGTAAGCCTAACGTTTTTAGCTGTGTTTCCAAAGCTTCTTCCTGTTGTTGCGATTGGATGGATCTTAGGTTGTATTATTCTGATATATGTCATCATACTTCTTATACCGGAATACATTAGACCAATTGTGTTTATTGTTCTTGTTGCATATGTTTCTTTCTCAAATGGTATACCATTCAAATACTCTTTTGATGGCATTCAAAAAAGAGATAAATCTTCCTATTATGAAGAAAAAAACCTCGTAAATTATTTTGACAGCATTCAATCAAATCGTCCAATAAGAGGACTTGTTGATCCAATCTTGAGTTTAGAAAACTGGAAATCAAGGACTCAGCAAGAGAAACCAAAACTTGTTATTGTCACAACTTCCGGTGGCGCCTATAGAGCTGCTTTCTGGACAGCTATTGTTCTTGATAAATTACGCAAAGAAAGTAAATCTAATGGCCAGCTAAGGAATCTGACAGATCATGTAAAACTTGTAACAGGTGCTTCTGGTGGAATGGTTGGTGCAGCTTACTTTATTGCCAACCGTACCCCGAATGGTGATCGTGACCAATCAATTCTAAAAACACTTGAAAATGATATTGGCGGCATAGAAAAAAGAAACAACAATAAAAAAATTAGTCAGCATATCAATGATGTTTTTGCCCCAATTCCTCGTGATAGCCTATCTCCAATAGTACGTCAGCTTGTGCAAAAAGATTTCAGTCACATTTTTTTACCTTTCCAACAAACTTCAGACAGAGGGCGTGAATTAGAAAATCAATGGAAAACATTAGATGTTTCCTTTGCTTCACTAAGCAAAGGTGAAAGGCAGGGTTGGCGACCATCAATCATCCTATCACCTATGCTCGTTGAAACTGGCCAACCGATGTGGATCAGTAATTTAAGTCTCAATACTATCCGACGAGATAAAGCATACTATCGCTCATTTAGAGCAAAATCTCCTAAACAGGAAAAAGCTGACGTCCAGCAAAGTGCCGTTGAGTTTTTTAGATTATTTCCTGGTTCTCAAAAAACATTTCATCTCAAAACGGCAGTTCGCATGAGTGCATCTTTTGCATATATCTCTCCGGCTGTTGAAATACCAACGAAACCTGCAATGCGTGTAGCAGATGCTGGTTACTATGACAATTATGGAGTAAATGTTTCTCTTGCATATCTCAAAAATGAGAAAGTCATAAAATGGATTACTCAAAATACTTCCGGAGTTATTCTAGTGCAGATAAGAGCTTTTCCAACCTTAAATGATGTTGGCCAGGATCAAGACAAAGCCTCAAGGAGGCAGATGATAATTAGAGCAATAAAGCCCAAAGCTCTTAAGGAACGCACTCAACAAGCAAGAAAAAGTTATTGTACTACATTTATGCGCTCAAATCAGAAAATAGAAGAAGATGATAATTCTATTTTAAATTTCTCAAGAGCATTCAGTTGGCTAACCAGTCCTTTTGAAGCACGTAGAGCATCTCTTGAAACTGCTATGCTTGTTCGAAATGATCAAGAACTAAAACTTTTACAAGAGTATTATCAGGAAAAAACCACTCAACCTAACTTTTTCCAAACAACCGTTTTTGAAAATAGAAATCTGACAAGCCTAAATTGGAATATGCCAGAAAACGAACTACAATGTCTTAAAGACCAGTTTGATGCAGAGCATAATCAGCAAGCCTTGCGAGAATTAATTGAATTCTGGAATTAATTTTATTCTGTATTATTCCACAAGATTTTATACAGAATGTCTTATGTTTAATTTAAAAATCTCAAACGGATTCCATGATTATTAGAAGGGCAATAAATGAAGATTGCAATATAATTTCAAAACTAAATTATGAAGTGCATAAACTTCATGTCGATGCACAGCCAAATATTTTCAAACCAAATGAAATCAATCCTGAAGATGTTAGAAAATTACTTCAAAATGACGACAATATTTTCTATATCGCTTGGATTGAAAATACTCCTGTAGGGTATCTTTATGCACAAAAACTAAACAAACCTGAGAAAGCCCTGACATATGAGTTTAATAGGATCCATATCCACCATATAAGTGTAAACGCTAATTCCCAACGCAAGGGAGTAGGAAGCGCTCTTATGGAAGCTCTACTTAAAACAGCGAATGAGATTGGTATTGAAACAATCACGACAACTATCTGGAGCTTTAATTCTTCTTCAAGAGCTTTTTTCGCAAAGTTTAACTTAACGCCCTATGTAGAGCAATTATGGAATAAAGCTCCTAAATAAAGGCTCATTCCAAATGCCGTAATATTGCCTATCAATATTATTTCATGCCATAGTCTGCAATCAAAAATAATGGGATAAATGTATTTATGGCACGAAAGCCAAAGAAAATTGAAGAGCAAGGCCCTATGCCTGAAGCAGATCGACTTGAGGGATTTCCTCACCCTCGTGAGACAGAAAAGTTATTTGGACATAAGCAGCAATTAAAACAAATTCTAGACTCGTGGCATAGTGGTCGCATGCACCATGCTTGGATTTTATCTGGAGCGACAGGAATTGGAAAAGCCACACTTGCTTATCATATCGTGCGGATCATACTCAATCATGATACAAACAGTAATCAGCCCCCTTCCCTATCAAGTCCTTCAGCGGACTCAGATGTTTATCGTCAAATAAAAGCTCTATCACATCCAAATCTGCTTTTAATAAGAAAAGCCTATAAAGACGGTAAATTTACTTCAGTTATCACTGTGGATGAAGTTAGGCGCCTTAAAAGTTTTGTTGGTATGACTGGAGTCGAGGGCAGATGGCGTGTGGTTATTTTGGACCGTGCAGATGAAATGAATCTCAATGCAGCCAATGCCCTATTGAAATCACTCGAGGAACCACCTTTAAATTGTATATTTTTCTTGATTACTGAAGCTATTGGTAAAATTCCATCTACCATTAGTTCCCGTTGTCGTAAAATTGATTTCCAGCCTTTAAATAACGAAGATTTACGCAATGCTGTAGAAAAAGTTTATCAGTCGATAGGTCAAACAGAAAAAGATCTTTCAAAAATTCATACTTTAAGTCAAATATCCGGCGGTAGTGTACGCAATACTATAGAATTATTAGAGGGTAAAGGTTTTGAAACCTATGAAAAACTTATAAAAATCTTTCAAACTCTACCCAAATTAGATTATAGTGAGATCTATGATTTGTCAGAAAAACTGGCAGCTCCTGCGGCACTTCCTGATTTTGAGACATTTTGCACACTTTTGAGTGATCTTTTAAGGCGCTTCATTCATATAGGCGCTGGCTCTGGTGAAGCCCCAGAAGAAGAAATTCACCTTGCTCTTAGGTTTGTGAAAAAAGAGACACTTGCACATTGGGCTGAGTTGTGGGAAACCATTGCACAAACAAAACGAGAGGTTCTTGGGCTAAATCTAGATCGCAAAAATTTTATTTTAGAAACATTTCGTAGAATCAATGAATTAGCTCAAAAAGTTTAAGTTCAAATATACCCAAAATGCGTATTTTTGACAGGAGGTGATCAAAATGCAAGATCACAAAAATTATTATATAACCACAGCTATTTCTTACCCAAATGGTGCTCCACACATAGGACATGCTTATGAGGCAATTGCAACCGATACAATCGCCCGTTATAAGCGCTTGGATGGATATAATGTCTATTTCCTAACCGGCACCGACGAGCATGGTATTAAAATGCTCCAAACAGCAAAAAAAGAAGGCATCAGTCCAAGAGGGCTTGCGGATAAAAACACTGAATTATTTCAAAAAATGGTTACATCATTGAATTGTTCAAATGATGATTTCATTCGCACAACTGAACCACGTCACCATGAGGCTTCACAAACAATCTGGAGACGTATGGAAGATAATGGTGATATTTACCTTGATGCCTATGCGGGGTGGTACTCTGTACGAGATGAAGCATATTATGATGAGAGTGAGCTTAAAGAATCAGAAGATGGTAGCAAACTTTCACCCCAGGGCACTCCCGTTGAATGGGTCGAAGAAGAGAGCTATTTCTTTAAACTCTCAAAATATCAAGAACCTCTTCTTAAACTCTACGAAGATCACCCAGAATTCATTGGACCAGATAGCAGACGTAATGAAGTCATCAACTTTGTTAAAGGTGGTTTAAGAGATCTTTCAATCTCTAGAACAACTTTTGACTGGGGTGTGAAAGTACCAGGCAATGACAAACATGTTATGTATGTTTGGGTTGATGCCTTGACCAATTATTTGACAGGTCTTGGTTTTCCTGATGAAGAGACAGAAAACTATAAATCTTTCTGGCCCGCTGATGCTCATATTATCGGTAAGGATATCATCCGTTTCCATGCTATTTATTGGCCAGCCTTTTTAATGTCGGCAAAACTTCCTTTACCAAAACGCGTCTTTGGACACGGTTTTGTACTTAGTAAAGATGGAACCAAAATGGGCAAAACTGCTGGCAATGCTGTTGATCCGTTTTATCTTATTGAAACATACGGTCTTGATCAGTTCCGTTATTATTTATTGCGCGAAGTCTCCTTTGGTAAGGATGGTTTCTACAGTCACGAAGGAATTGTCAATCGGACAAATGCTGATCTTGCAAATGACCTTGGAAACCTCGCCTCCCGATCACTTTCGATGATTGCAAAAAACTGTGATAATGCCCTCCCAGAACCAGGAGACTTTACTGACGAAGATACAGATATTTTAACTGCTGCAGATGAAATTATAAATCATGTGCGTATAGCTCTAGATGATATGGCAATTCATAAAGCCATAGAGGCAACCTGGAGTGTGGTCAGTGAGGCCAATAAATATTTTGCAGCACAAGAACCTTGGGCTCTCAAAAAGACAGATCCTAAACGTATGGAAACTGTTCTTTATGTGACTGCAGAAGTCATTCGACAAGTTGGCGTTCTTGCTCTTGCAGTAATTCCAGAATCTGCAAACAAGCTTCTAGATCTTTTTGGCTTGCCTGAAGATCAAAGAAATTTTGCGGCTCTTGGTAAAGCTGGACGATTAAAACCTGGCATTGAAATTAACAAACCGTCTCCTGTTTTCCCGCGTTTTGTGGAAGAAACTGAAGACGACTAAATATATAAAAGGTGACCCACATGTTTATCGTAGATAGCCATTGCCATTTGGACTATCCGCCACTTTGTGAAGATTTAAAAACTGTTCTTCAAAGAGCAGACGACGCTGGCGTAAAACTTATGGTCACTATTTCAACACGTGTTCGTGAGTTTGATAAACTCCAAAAAATTGTTGAAGCTCACGACAATGTCTTTTGCAGTATTGGCACGCATCCACATAATGCACACGAGGAATTAGATATTACTGCTGAACATCTCGTCGAACTTGCTTCACATGAAAAAGTCGTTGCAATCGGTGAAGCTGGCTTGGATTATCATTATGATAATTCTCCTCGTGAGGCGCAAGCACAAGGTTTCAGAACTCATATTGCTGCAGCACGAGAAACGGGTTTACCACTTGTCATTCACTCTCGTGAAGCAGAGGATGATACGATAAAAATCTTAGAAGAAGAGATGGAAATTGGCTCTTTTAAGCCCCTACTCCATTGCTTTTCATCTAAACCCTATCTGGCAACTCGTGGTGTTGAACTTGGCGCCTATGTTTCTTTTTCAGGTATCGTGACTTTCAAAAGCGCTAAAGATATTCATCAGGCTGCAATTGAAGCTCCAAGTGATCGCATTTTGGTTGAAACAGATGCTCCATATTTGGCCCCTGTTCCGCATCGTGGCAAAAAGAATGAACCAGCATTTACCCGCCATACTTTAGAACATGTTGCTAATCTTCGAAATATCTCACCTGAAGAAATGGCAAAGACAACAACCCAAAACTTCCTTAGATTATTCTCTAAAGTTCCAACACCAAAAACACTCTCACAAGAGGTTGCCGCATGAGCCTGAAATTTACAATTTTAGGCTGCGGATCTTCAGCAGGTGTTCCGCGTATAGGTGGAGATTGGGGCAATTGTGATCCCAAAAATCCAAAAAACAGACGGCGACGATGCTCTCTACTTGTACAATCACTTACAGATCATAAACAGACAACTGTTCTTGTTGACACCTCTCCTGATCTTCGCGAACAGCTTTTAAGCACTCAGATCGGATGGGTTGACGGTGTTTTATATACCCATGATCATGCTGACCATACCCACGGTATTGATGATCTTCGCACAATTGCCATGAATGAGAAACGCCGTGTCGATGTTTATATGGATAAGCATACATTTGATATCATAACAGAACGTTTTAGCTATTGCTTTACCACACCACCTAACAGTCTTTATCCACCTATTCTCAATGCCAATAAGATTGAACATGGCACCTCAGTCACAATTTCTGGACCAGGTGGTGATATTACAACAACACCTTTTATACAACATCACGGCAACATTGATTCTTTGGGCTATCGTTTTGGCAATCTTGCTTATTCCAGTGATCTCCATGATCTTCCAGAACAGTCTCTTGAGTTCCTAGAAAATCTTGATATATGGATTGTGGACTGTCTTCGCAGAACACCACATAAAACTCATTTCAATCTTGATGATGCTCTAAACTGGATAGAGCGTATGAAACCTAAACGTGCAATTTTAACAAATATGCATGTGGATCTTGATTACAACACTCTTATTGAAGAACTTCCTTCACATATCGAACCCGCTTATGACGGTATGGTTATAAACCTATAATTTGCAAATATTTTCATAGACTTACACACAAGGAAACATTTCGTGAACGGTGCGGCTATTAATGTCTTTGAAATGAGATAAAATCTATATAAAAATAATGTTCTAGATTCTCTAGCTTAAGTATTGCGTTTACAGTTTTTCAAATAATCTAAATGAGATAGTGATGTATCAAAAAATAAAAAAGTGTGCGGCAGCAATTGCATTTATCATTTTTGCAGCAACTATGAGCAGTCAAATCGCTCATGCAAAAGCACCATTCGGACCTTTGCTTGGAACTTGGTTTGGCAAAGGCACAGTCAAACTTAAAGATGGCAAACAAGATCCGATCGAGTGCAAAGGCTATTACACAGGCGATGCAAAAGATCTTGGCATGAATATTCTTTGCACAAGCAAAGACGACAAAATCGAAATGCGTTGCAAGCTCTCTTTCGCTGATGGAAAAATCACAGGAAAGTGGGAAGAGCGTAATTTTAATGCTGAGGGTGATTTAACCGGTACAGCAAAAAATAAAAGTTTGTCATTAACAATCAGCGGTGCTGTTAAAGGGTCAATGGACCTTACGTTCAGCAGTAAAAATCAGACAATCACCATTAAAACACCTGGTGCTGATGATTTAGATAGCGTGACAATCAAATTGGCGAAAAAATAATTTAGCCAAAAGTTATTTGCTCAAGAAGGGGAAATTTTATCACTTTTCCCTTCACTTTTTTAATAAAATTCAGGTCCTCTATGTTTAGATGTCTTCTCATTTTCTTTTTTTGCCTCCTTTCAAATTCCGTTTTTGCGAGCGAAAATAAAAGCGTTTACACAGATATCGATCTTGACACATGTCCTCTTATTGACCAAGCCAAACCTGGAGATGGCGAATGGGCCAAGTGGAAATGCCAGGGCTATAACAACATAGATGTTATTGTTGCCGAGGGCGATTTAAGGTTTTCCATCACATTTGGCAGTAATGACTTTGGTAAATCCTTAAGCCCTTTCAATACGCTTGGTAAAAAGCTCGAATGGCGCTTAAAAAACACAAATAAAGGCTGGCAGCCGATTGCAACAATTGTCCGATATTTCACAGATGGCCAAGGCAAAAAAGGCCAGGTTCTTGTTGTCAGCAAATTTGACGATCGTGTCACCTGTCATATGGCCTATATAGATGCCCTTGCCAATAAAGAGGCCAACAAAATGGCCCAATATGTTGCTGATAAACTTTCAGACAAATTCACCTGCGGCCATGACGAAGCCCTAATTGTTGGCAAAAGCGGCATTAGCCCGATGTAAACATCAAACTTTCAAAAAGTTAAATTGTCAGGAAAATGACGTGTTCTGTAGGAACTCGCTTATTATTAGTAGTAACATAGCATTGGATTCCTAACGTGTCAAGGACTTATTTCCTAAATATTTTTCGAAAAAATTTTATAGTGAAAAAAGCGTTAAGCTCAGTTTATACCTCAATACTTTTAGACGGAGCATTTAAATTGTCATCCAACAATCATAAATATATGGTGTATATGATAATAATTAAATGAAGCAAAATATTATGGAAAATATGTTGAAATTCTTTTTCTCTACTCTTTTTCTTACCTTAATATACACCTCAAATGCACATGCCGATGTTCTTGGAAACATAATAGATTGCAATAGCCGTGCAAACGAAGTTCCTGGAAATTACCGATCACAATTAGTAAGTGCAGCAAAAGTCGTTGATAAGTTCATTCGTAAATATCCAGCGCATTTCAAAAGCACATGTCTTAAAAAAGTTGATTTCGAAGTGGGCGATGCAAATGATGAATTATCCGCATATGAATTCTATTTCGCCGATAAAAAATCAAGAAAAGTTTTCATGGAAATGGATGTAATCGCATCAAATCCAAACAGATTATATATCGGCGAATTTGAAAAATTAGCCAAAAGAAATGAACTTTCACAGTTTTTTCCCTCAGACCCAAAATTGGTTGAACAGATCAATAAAATATTCGATGCAGATTGTGCGAAAGTATGGGACATTGAAATTTCTGAACGCGATTTAAAAAGAGACAGGCTCTTTACAAATCCAAATAGAAATTCACTTGTTCTGGAATATGCATGCCAGCTTCGTTCAGGCTTAAAAGTTGAATCAAAAATCACAATGCCTGTTATATACAAACTTATGAAATAGAGGTGGTGGCGTGAAATCTTTATTAATCCAGATCCTGGCAGGAATCATCGTTACCATTTTCGCAGCCTTCTGGGCTGACATCCATTATTCTCTTGGGTTTCGATGCCAATTCTTCCCAACTTTAAAACGCTGTGAAAAAAACATCGTCAAAGACGCAACCCCAAAACCTTCCACACCAATAAAATCCAAACCCCGCTATCCTGAAGCAGAAACTGTTGCCAAAGAAAAAATCTTCCGCGGCGAGGGCCAGGATATTAAGGATATCAATCCTGGTAATTAAGGTGTCCTGTCTATGTTGAGGTCAGGCCTCTTTCTTTCCCCTTTAAGGGAAGGGAAACACACAATATCATCACAGGGCATGTCGCCCGCTCCCATTGTTTGAGCCTTTCTATCAACATGTTTTAAGTTTAGAGAGAATGACACAAACGGTCCTGACTATGTAACAATCACAGCCTGGCAAGATTTATAGGTTTTTCATGCAAACGGAACATATACAAAATTGGGTTACCGAAATTGTTATCATCGGCATTACACAAGATAACACTCGATTAAAAATTGAATGTAAGATTGGAGCTCCGAAAAAGATTGAAAATAATGATTGGGGATGTCCTGTGTCTCTTGCCCCACTCTACGAAAATCTTGGTGATATTCGAGGGTCAGATTCACTACACTCTCTATGCTTAGCGATCCGATTCATTCATTCCCTGCTACGAAAGTTTGAAGAAGATGGTGGTAAGTTACAAGATGAAACCAGTGAACAGTTTACTCTTGATAGTTACTTCCCCCACTTGTATCCAGATTGAGAAAATGTGTATTTGAATGCATATTTATATTTTGCAATCAAAACTTAATGTACTTTTATGAAGGCAATGGCTCAAACACAAACTATTGCGGACGGGATTTGCCCCATGCATGCCCCGCAAAGCGTTCTCTTAAAAACATTCAAAAAAATTTCAGAAATATTTGGCAAATCTTGCAGGTAAAGTTATGTTATGATTCATGGAGCCACATCAAACACCTGAAAATAAAGCCCTTAACCCTGAGTCTTTCACAACGCTTTACGAAAACTGGACAAGCAGGCTGGGGAATTATCTAAATTCTTTTAACGATGTCTGGTCTATAATCCAGTTTGGGATTATTGCTGGGCTTTATGTCTTCGCAATACTCCTCGCACGACCCGTCAAATCCTGGTTTGAGAGCCGTATACGTAAAATCCAGGGGAAACCAGCTTTATTACGCATCCTTGCCTTGCTGTTGCGGCGGATGCATTTAATTTTGTTTGCCATTTCATTGTGGGGTTCAGCCTTTATCATCAAATCGGTGACCTGGCCCAGTCGGGCTTATTTTATTACAATTGCGGCCAATCTCGTCACAGCCTGGATTATTATTACCATTGCTAGCCGTCTTATCCGCAACCGGACGCTTGCCAATTTGGTGGCAACATTGGCTTGGTCAATCGCGGCCCTCAATATTTTAGGTTTGCTTGATGAAACCTTTATAATGCTTGATTTAGCGGCAGTGTCCTTTGGCGATAACCGGATTTCTTTGTTAAATATTGTGCAGCTCATGCTGTTGTGTGGGGCTTTAATATGGGTTGCGTTTGCGCTCACAACATCTTTTGAAAACTATCTCAAAACAAATGCAGATCTAACACCATCCCTTCAGGTGCTGCTTTCCAAAATTGCAAAGATTATATTGCTCGGTCTTGCTGTTCTCATTTCCCTGACAACCGCAGGGATTGATCTGAGTACATTGGCGATATTTTCAGGCGCTATCGGCCTTGGCATTGGCTTTGGTCTGCAAAAAGTTGTCTCCAACCTGATCAGTGGTATCATTATCCTGATGGATAAATCGATCAAGCCCGGTGATGTAATTGCGTTGGGGGAAAAATTCGGCTGGATCACTACATTGCATGCCCGTTATGTGTCCGTCATAACCAGAGACGGTGTTGAACATCTCATACCAAATGAAGATTTTATTACCCAGCAAGTGATCAACTGGTCCCATTCGAACCGTAATGTCCGTCTGGATATAAAATTTGGCGTAAGTTATAAATCAAACCCCCATGAGGTCAGGAGAATAGCCGTAGAGGCTGTCAACAAAATTGACCGCGTTCTGGAGACCCCCAAAGCTGTCTGCCATGTGATGAGCTTTGGTGACTCGTCAATAGATTTTATACTCAGATTCTGGATTAAAGACCCGGAGAAAGGCTTAACCAATATTCGAGGTCAGGCCTTCCTGGAAATCTGGGACGCATTTCAGGACAATAATATCGCTATCCCGTACCCACACCGCGAAGTCATCATACATGACCAGCACTTGAAACAAGACTGACATTTTTATTGTTATTTTAAAAAGAACCTGACGAGGGGCACAGCTTTTTCTTCCTCCTCGAGGGGGAAGTACCTTTGCAAAGCAAAGGGGATGGGGATAAAGCAACAAACACCTTAAGTCCTCAAAGTTTATCCCCCTACCCCCTCGTTGCACGAGGGGACTTCCCCCATTTCATTGGGGAAGAAAGGGAGTGTGTCTCTCAATAACTCATCCCTTAAATATTTATCCAAATCTCTTGATATCACAAAAGAACTAAAACAAAGGCACAACCCTTTTCTTCCCTCGCTTGCGGGGGAAGTACCTTTGCGAAGCAAAGGGGATGGGGGTAAAGCAACACACACCCAAACTTCAAAGTTTATCTCACTACCCATTCGTTACAAGAGGGGACTTCTCCCATTGTTCATGCCAGCCTATCAGAATTTTGATGTTTAGAGAGAATGGCAAGAAGGGTTCTGGGCATGCACCAAGCATGGACCAGCAAACCAGCAAAGGAATATTTATGGGAAAGAGAACAGTGTGAGAACATAAAGTGTATATGGCCGGAGATTTACCCCGACCATAAAGAATAGATTAATCAAAAAGACCTGTGATGGAATCCCAGACGCTTTTTCCTGCTGATGTGATCGAAGATGCGATGTGTGTTTCTTCGACACCCAGGATTTTCATGTGAGCCAATGTGTTTGGCCCTGCAATGCCGTCCGCTGCGAGGCCGTTTTCTTCCTGGTAGGCTTTGACTGCTGCAGCTGTGCCTGAACCGAAGATACCATCAGCACCAATGCCAAGTTTTTCCTGAAGGGCTTTTACTGTTTCGCCTTTTGTGCCGTTTCTTAGCAGGATCAATTCAATTAAGCCCATATGAGCGAAAGTGTCAGGACCTGCGATACCATCTACTGCGATCCCTTCTTTTTCCTGATATTCTTTTAAGGCTGCTTCAGTTCCTGAGCCAAAAATTCCGTCCGCTTCAATGCCGAGTTTTTCCTGCATCAGTCTTACAGGTTCACCAGAAACACCTTTTTTAAGAATAGCCATTTTAGACCTCCCAGTCTATATGTTATTATATAAAGTTACAAAAAACCAATGTGTAATATGATTCTCCAAAACTTATTTAAGTATTACATTCCCGTTTTGCAAATTATCAATTTTTGTGGAGCGTCCGGTGAGGATTACGGAATAAACTAAGAGGATTAAATCAGTCTGGCGATGCAAACCGGTCTTGTTCATGACGCTTTGGATATGATTGCGAATGGTGTGATATGAGCGCTGTTTAAGAGTTGCGATTTCTTTTAGCGATTGGCCTTCGGCGAGAAGCTTTAAAACAGAAGCTTCTGTTGTTGTAATCTGTAGAGCTTTGCGCAAGTGTTCTTGTTCCAATTGCCAGTCTTTATTTAAGTCTATGATCTGGATTAGAACAAGCCTGTCTTGTTTGGAGCCATCGATATTAATATGAATTGGACGCGCAACGAGAACATAGCCATTGGCGTGGGGCTTATTTTTCACGCGCAAAAAAAGATCCCCCGGCTCGTCTTGAGAGAGGCTCTGGGTACTCATAACCTTATTGATATAGCTGTTCAGCTTTTCCTCAATTTCAGGATCACATGCGATCAGTTCTCGTTTAGGGGACATACAAAACAATGTTTGTGTTTTAACAATATTTGCAGCCACGTCATTGGACATCATAAAATGAGAATGATCATTGACAATGATAATACCGAGATGTTCCCGATCAATAATACCTTGAAATGATTGGACTTTAAGTTCATTTCGATAATCTCGAACAAAATTCTTTACAGCACTTTGAAACAATAATTTTATACGTGTAAATTTATCGAAGTCCTCGGGAGTGAACATACGGTCTTTATCAGCTCGTATAATTCCTAAAATCGCTGTCACATTGAAACTTGGGAGTGTTAAAACAACAACAAAGGCATGCTCTATACCCGGGACACTTGGAACTTTATGACAAGAGGGCGCAAAGAATGTGCTTTTACAATCGGTTTCTAGAATGCAAACCTCTATTGTTTTGTGTGAATTCTCTGATGCATTGAAAGGAATAATCGTTTTTGTCAGTGTGTTATTTAATCCTGACCAATTTTTCATATCAGGAAGGTCTGAGCCCACTTCTATATCTAGAATGGTTTTTTTTGTTTTATTTGAAATAACCTGCAATTGAATTGCGCTTGCATGAAAATATGTTGCAATCTTATCTAATGCTGAATTCCAACTCTTTTGGCTACTAGAAACCGTTATGAGAGACTTGGCGATAGAGAATTCTAGATCGTTATTCGTGCTTTCCATTAAGCTGACCTGTCATAATAATATATTAATATTCAGAAAATAATAGATGTATGTATGGCAATCTCAATGCGAGATATAATTTTAATACAAAACCAATAATTAGTATATAGTTTCTTGTAAAGCTTTTTAAAAGTAATTCAAAGTTTCATAAATACAATTTCTTATAATATTGTATATGTGTGTTTTATGCAATTATCAGATAGGCTAGAGAGCACAACACTCATTTATTTTTATATGTAAAAAAGGAGCAGTATGAATGCCCTGCTCCTTGTTATGTATATTATGATGACTATCTGATGTAGTTAGAGTGATTTTCTAAGCACACTTCCCAGAACACGCCCCAGCGCTGTTCCTAAAGATCGCATCATAGATTTTGTAAATGCCTCTGAAGCTGTTTGTCTTCTTGATGTGGAGCGACGTGAACGAGTTGATCGTTTTCTGGTTGTCCTTGAACGAGGGACTCTAAAGGAGCCATGACGCTCATAATCGCCATGCTCTTCAAGTTCAGCTTCTTTTTCAGCCTCAATCTTTGCCTGTTTCTGTTTTAAGATCTCATAAGCTGATTCACGATCAATTTCATTTTCATAGACATTATATAGAGGGCTATCAGTGATGATTTTTTTACGTTCATCCGGAGTCAAAGGGCCTAGTCTTGAGCTTGGAGGGCGTATTAATGTACGCTCAACGATAGAGGGCATGCCTTTTTTCTCTAGAGTGGAGACAAGCGCTTCACCAACGCCTAGCTCCATAATGACTTCTTTTGTATTAAGCTCAGGATTTTGTCTGAAAGTTTCTGCAGCTGCCTTAACAGCTCTTTGTTCCCTTGGTGTAAATGCTCTTAATGCATGTTGTACACGGTTACCAAGCTGACTCGAGACCGTATCAGGAACATCCAGAGGGTTTTGGGTTACAAAATACACGCCAACACCTTTTGAGCGAATGAGCCTTACAACCTGTTCGATTTTCTCCAATAGAGCTTTTGGTGCTTCATCAAACAATAAATGCGCTTCATCAAAGAAAAATACCAATTTAGGTTTTTCTGGATCACCGACCTCTGGCAGTTCTTCAAAGAGTTCTGACAACATCCATAGTAGGAAGGTACCATATAGTCTTGGTGAGCGCATTAATTTGTCTGCGGCAAGTATATTGATAAAACCAGAACCATCAGAGGTGTTGCGCATAAAATTATTAATATCCAATGCAGGTTCCCCGAAGAACTTCTCAGCACCCTCTTCTTCTAGAACCAGTAAGCGCCTTTGAATAGCTCCAACAGAATTTTTAGAAATGTTTCCATATTCTGTTGTTAGCTCGCTTGCTCGTTCTGCTATATTGACGAGCAATAATCTTAAGTCTTTTAAATCCAGAAGAGGCAGCTTTTCTTCATCGGCAACACGAAATGCAATATTTAAAATACCTTCCTGTGTCTCATTCAGATCCATTAGTCTAGATAGAAGTAGCGGACCCATTTCATCTATTGTTGTTCTTATTGGGTGGCCTTGTTCTCCAAACAAATCCCAGAAAATCACAGGAAATGCTTCATAGGTGTAGTTCTCAAATCCAATTTTTTCCGCGCGTTTTTCAAGGAAATCCTTTGTAACACCTGCAGCACCCAGACCTGACAGGTCTCCTTTTACGTCTGCACAGAATACAGGAACACCCTGTTTGGAAAACCCTTCGGCTAGAATTTGTAGTGAGACTGTTTTACCAGTACCTGTCGCTCCTGCAATCAGGCCATGACGATTCGCAAGTTTGAGCTGAAGAGTTTCTTTCTTCGTGCTCGTGCCAATATAAATTGTGTTCTCTTCGCTCATAAGCTTCCCCGTCCTAATGTATTTATAATTTATATCTTCTAACAGATTCTTTTTTTCCTATTGTATTCATATGGAGTGCTGTTGGCAAATAAAGGACTCTTGAAAGTGGCATCATTCCACTATAACAAGACCTTATAAATCATTTCATACAATTTTTTTTGTATAAGTGAGTTAAAAATGATATAGTCAAAAAAAGGTTAGAAGAATGCAAGAACTCATTGATCGTATAGTATCGCGTTTAGGTATTGAATCAGAAGTTGCCGAGAATGTTATTGGCATCGTTTTGAATTTGTTCCAAAGCCATGCTCCTTCCGATAAGTTTAAGTCACTAACTGATACCATTCCTGGTGCACAAGAACTCCTCGAAAAATTCTCAAATCAATCCTCTAATGATAACGACGCAGGTGGACTTTTGTCGGGTGCTCTTGGAAGCCTCATGGGTGGTAATGAATTAATGGATACTTTTTCTAAACTACAAGGCGAAGGACTTGATATGATGCAAGCTAAAGATGCTGGATCTGAAATTCTTGCCTTTGCGAAAGAAAAAGTTGGTGAAGAGACAGTAAAAGAGATTGCAGAATCGATTCCTGGGTTGAGTCAACTCTTGTAAACTGTCAAAGTTAAATAATCGAATCGCTTTTTATTGAGCGGATTGATTTTCGTACCTTGGATAATGGAGGTAATAAATGACATATAAAATTGATACTATTGAAGGCATTGGAGCCAAGTATAGAAAGATACTCAACAATGTTGGTATCACAAATACAAAACACTTGCTGGATCGCGCGTGCAAAAAAAAGGGACGCAAGGATCTTGCAAGTGAAAGCGGAATTGACGAAACGCTTATTTTGAAGTGGACGAATATGGCTGACCTTATGCGTGTTAAAGGTGTTGCAAAAGAATATTCAGAACTTCTAGAAGTGGCTGGTGTTGATACTGTTAAAGAATTGCGCAAACGCAAACCTGAAAATCTTCATAAAGCAATGAGTGAAGCAAATGCGAGCAGAAAAAAGAAACTGGTTCGCCAGGTTCCAGGTCTTGCACAAGTTGAAAAATGGGTTGCAAGTGCCAAAGAACTCGACCCAATGATGACTTATTAAGAGTGTCCAGTGAATCATATAAAGAAAAACGGTGGTCATGAAGAACATGATCACCGTTTTTTTGTTTTATATATGCTGTAATTTTCTTCTTTACTCTACGACACCATCATATCTCCAGAAGATTTGCCCTTCTTGAGAATTAATCTTGCTTAATTCTGGGGTTCTTAAATCAGGAGGTCTTACCTGGCTGAGCATTAGTTTTGTGATGTCTCCTAAGATTTTTCCACTATCTGCATATATTGAGTGATTAAGTGAAAAAACTGATGTGCTGAGTTTTGTAACATCGATTGTATCGATACCTTCAATAATCACAGGTCCACCGTCTGGGACATCTCCTGCGCGGATTGTCCCTGAATAAGTGCGCGAGGCTTTCATTGCCAAATCGGCAGAAGATACATACAAAGTGATCCCTTGGCTGAGATCAGTAATCTCTTTTGCCAAGTTCTCAAAGACATCTCTATCAATATCAGGTGCTGCAAGTATGATCTGGTTTATATTTGAGACACGTTCTTCTTCTCCTCTTTGATTAAGTTCTTTTAGAACTTCCATCAGAGGAGCATTTCCCATGCTATGGGCTATAATATGTACGTCTTTGGCACCACTTTCTTTCGTTACAATATCCAAGAAATTACGCAAATATGGCCTTGCTTGTTGCGCGCTGTTCTGATCATATTCGTAACTTACAAGCCCTCCAACAGATGGCCAACTATACATGTAAGGTACACCGTCAAACCCTAAATCATATGCCATTTGAGCTGTTCTATATAATGCAACATCAAATGCAACATTATACCCATGCACAAAAACAAATGCCTGGTCTTTAAATCTTTTGGATTTGCTTAGCATTTGCCTTGATAGATTGATGAATTCATCACGGTTCAAC
Source organism: Methyloligellaceae bacterium (assembly GCA_965263345.1). GTDB lineage: Bacteria > Pseudomonadota > Alphaproteobacteria > Rhizobiales > CBDHHC01 > CBDHHC01. The sequence continues at coordinate 271,873 of CBDHHC010000024.1, read as the reverse complement.
TCACCAATTTTATGGATTGTAAAATGTTTTTTTGGATCTTCCTTTGCCTGATACTTTATCCATAGAAAGTTAAATTCAAAAGGACGCTCAATTTCACCAGTTTTATGGATATTTTTAGGAATAGTGACCACGGAACTTCCTAAGGTCAGTTTTTTGCCACGACCATCTCCGAAATTAAGACGCTTTATCCCTTCTTTTTTCTCACGATCCGTACCATATAAGACTTTAACTGTCTCGAACTCTTCTGAGGGTTCTGCTGCAGCTTCTGGAGCCTCTTCTGCACCAACGGCCTCATTTGGGACCTCTTGACGTATTGCACGAGAACGTGACTGTTTCACTATCCCCCTGTTTCTCTGCGTTTTATTATAAGCAACTCCCGGCTTTGTATTTTGCTTTCTTGCCTCTTTAACAGGGCTCGCTTTTTTACTGTATAAATCCTGATAAGCAACATATGCGCCAGCACCGACAGCAATGAGCAATAGAATTAGCAAAGTTGATTGTATCCATCTTGGCAAGGCAATGGAAATTATTGCAATAACAAATAATCCAGCACAAATGATCATGACCCATTCATATAGCTGGAACTCTAAACCGTAGATATTCATCACCTAATCCCTTCATTATATTCAAATTTAAGTCTCGGTATAATAAGATCTTTTATAATTTAATTAGCTAATCTAATTTGGTTGTTTATTGTGAACCAGACATTAAATACCATTTCATAGTATCATTTATTCACAGAGTATAGAAAAATCACATATACATTAATCAGTTTGCTGAATATAAATCTAAAGCTTCGCTTTTAGAATAAAATGCATAATTATGACAAGATTTATGTTTGATTTGTCTTTATAGCGTTATACTTATATAAAAGAAAAAGATTATAGTTTTCTTCTAAAAGTAACATTGATAAAACAGATGAAAATAATATCTTTAACACTTGGCACATTTATTCTTATATCATCCCATTTTCCAGGCATAGCTGAACAACTTTCGTCCTATGAAAATGCCTTTAAAAGAAGTGTTGTTTCACCACTTGGCTTGCCAAAAATTGAGCATCCAAAAGACAACCCTCCCAATGTTGCAAAAATTAAATTAGGGCGTAAGCTTTTCTTTGATAAAAGATTATCACGAGATAATTCCATCTCATGTGCCACGTGCCATAATCCAACTACTGGCTTCACACAAAATACCTTAAAAACGCCTAAAGGATTTAAGGATCGTATAGGCAAAAGAAATACACCAACACTTTATAATACCGCTTTTTATCACCGTTTGCACCAAGATGGCAGGGAAACAAGTTTTGAAACACAATTTCTTTCTCCCCTCATACACCCTAAAGAAATGGCAAGTCGTTCGGCTGGATTTGTGATAGAAAAAATTAAATGGCTTCCTGATTATCAAAATCTTTTTGAAAAAGTGTTTGGGTACGGACCAAGCGTTGATCGTATTGGCCAAGCGTTGGCAGCTTATCAGCGAACACTTATTTCTGGAAATTCACGTTTTGATCGTTGGCATTTTGGTAAAGAAAAAGACGCTCTGAATGAACAAGAAATTCTTGGGTTCAAACTCTTTACAGGCAAAGCCAAGTGTGAAACCTGCCATAGCATTTCTGAAACTTTTGCACTTTTTACTGATCAGGCCTTTCACGACATTGGACATGGTTGGGAACAGGACCAGAAACGAAAAACAAAGCAAGAACGTGATATGGGTCGCTATGAAGTAACTCAGGATCCATTGGATAAATGGCGTTATAGGACCCCTACTCTGCGCAATATTGTTTTGACGGCTCCATATATGCATGATGGCCAAATGAAAACATTAGAAGATGTCGTCAAATTTTACAATAAAGGTGGAGCTCCTCATAAAGGTCAAGATAATCGCATAGAGCCTATGAACCTGAATAAAAAAGAAATTTCTGCTTTGGTTGCTTTTTTAAAAACTCTCACTGGGGATAATATAGAAGAAATCATCGCAGAAAGCGTTCAGGGTAATATTATGACAAAATAAATTGTGTGCTTCTATTTTTCTTTCACCCCATATTTTTCAGTGTTCTTTTTATGTTCGTTAAGTAAAATAAGTTGTATAAAGGTATTGCACAGCTGAGTAAACACTGCTAAACCACACTTCTATTCTAGTGGGGCGTCGCCAAGTGGTAAGGCACCGGTTTTTGGTATCGGCATTCGTAGGTTCGAATCCTGCCGCCCCAGCCATTTATTCTTCCTCTCATATTACTACAAGCTGTAAACACCAAACTGTTAGCCTTTGTCTCACTCATGTTGTGTTCATTTAGCTATGTTACTCTATAATATTGATTATCTTTATGATAAACTCATATGATAAATCCGAATTCTAAATTGAATTTGATTAAGTAAAAAAATATTACTAGGGAAGACGTAGATGCCATTAAAGTCACTCTATAAATTGCTCATTTGTAGCATCTTATCAATATTTATAATCATACCTTCAAGTATGGCCCAAATTTCTATTGAGTTAGGTGGAGATCGTAAAATTCGCCAGAAGCTAAGAAATGATGGCTATAGCGAAATCAGAATTACAAAGAAGGGTTTTTCTAAAATAAGAGCCGAGGCTTGTTACGGAAAGACTCGTTATAAGCTGACTATTAAGCGCCTTGGTCTAAGAGTTAGACAAGATGCAAAAATTGGTGAATGCCGGTTTGAACTAAGCCCTGAAGAAGTTGCAGGCGAACTGAAAGCTGACGGTCTAGAGCGGATTTCTTATGAAGGCAGTAAGAGAGATAATTATATCTTCTCTGCTTGTGATCGTAAGCAGAGAATTCGATTGGTCGTAGACAAATATGGCGAGTCTAAAGGTCGTAAAGTTATTGGCCGTTGTCGTAAAGGCTTTAGCTATGCTGATGTTCGTGAAAGTCTACTTGATAAAGGGTATGATCGTATCAAACTAATCAAAGAAGGCCGTGGTCCTTTTATTGTTGAAGCTTGTCGTCGTGAGAGACGTTTTGAGGTTACAGTTGGTCGCCGAGGAAGAATTCGTCGAGAAAGACGCATCGGAACTTGTCCTGGATTGATCAATCCTAAAAATATCGCAGGTGTTCTAGCAAAAGACGGCTATAACCGTATCCTTGTGACAGACAATAAACTTCCTGGCTATAGAGCAGAAGCTTGTAACGAAAAGAATGAGCGCGTGAAGGTGCTTATGAATCGTTGGGGCGAAATAAAGCGCTCAAGAAAAATCGGCAACTGTGAGCCTCCATTGTCAAAAGAAGATGTTATCAGTTTCCTAGAGAGACGTGGTTTTAATCGTCTTAAAGTTGATAACAGGGGCGTTGATGGTTACTTTGTAACGGGTTGTTATAAAGAAGACAAAATCGAAATCACTGCTGACCTATATGGTGAGAACTTCCTTAGAAAAGTTGTGGGCCGTTGTACGCCTCCACCACGTATTGACGACCTAGTTAATGATTACGAAGGCCGTCGCTTTAGAGATGTTCGTGTTTTTGTTGAAGCATGTAACAAAAGAAGAAACCGTCTTATTCGTTTTGAATTAAATGAATATGGTGAAGAAGTTGGTCGTGAGCGCCTTGGAAGATGTAAATAATTTACACCTTTACTTCTACTGACATTATACTACAAATGGCTGCGATACTTATGTATCGCAGCTTTTTATTATTCTTGAATGAGATATGGTTAGACCGTTTATATATTCCCCTCCCCTTAGCCCTTGCCTCACAGTCATTCATGTAGATGATGAGCTTTTGATACTTTCAAAACCAAGTGGCCTCTTAACCGTGCCAGGTAAAGCTGTAGAACATTCTGATTGTCTCGAACAACGGGCACAAAAAGACTATCCAGGTGCTCTCATTGTTCATCGACTTGATATGGATACCTCTGGCATTATTATTATGGCGCGCAATAAGTCTGTCCTTGCGCATTTGGGAAAACAATTTGAGAAGCGAACTGTTCATAAAAAATATATTGCCAATGTCTGGGGGCATCTTGAGCAAAAGAATGGTGAGATTGATCTCCCTTTAATCTGCGATTGGCCGAATAGACCAAGACAGAAAGTTGATCATGAACATGGGCGACCTGCCAAGACCGTTTGGGACGTTATAGACTATAAAGAAAATTATACACGGGTTCGGCTAACTCCAATCACCGGTCGCTCTCATCAATTACGTGTACATATGTTGAGCCTAGGGCATCCGATCTTAGGTGACAATATCTATGCCCATGATGAGGCTTATAAGGCTTCTGAGAGACTCCAACTGCATGCAGAGCGTATTACGATTTATCATCCAAAGACTGGTGAGAGGGTTGAGTTTTTAGCGGAGTAGCGGAGTGTCCGTTTTAGATTAATGAAATAAAATGTTGCATTACTCCGCCGCTTTCGATACCAATACTGGATCATTTATCATCTGATTATCATCACCGTTTAGACTTGGGCCAGAAGCGTTGTGCCCAGACTGTTGGCAGGGCGAGCAAGGCTGGTGTTAGTACTAATGTTAGCAATGTCGAGAACCCTAGACCGAAGATAATCGCTGTTGATAGTTGTACCCACCAAATTGACGTGATGGAGCCAAGTTCTAATGTTCGGTTTATGAAGTTGAGATTGATCTGTAAGGCCATAGGCAGTAAACCTAACATGGTTGTGATCGTTGTTAGAAGTACGGGTCTTAATCTTTGAGCACAAGACCTCAAAATAGCATCAATCTTATTGACCCCATTCTCATGTAATCGATTGAAGGTATCAATGAGCACAATTGAGTTATTCACAACGATACCAGCAAGGGCTATTACACCAGTCCCTGTCATAATGATAGAGAATGTCTGACCAGTGACCATCATCCCAATCAATACACCAACCACTGACAGCACGATTGTAGAGAGTGTCACCATTGTCTGGTAAAAACTGTTAAATTGCGTGACCAATATCAAGAACATTAGGAATAGTGCTGCGAGCATGGCTTTTCCTAGGAACTCTGCAGATTCTTTTTCTTCTTCATCCGCCCCTAAAAATCTGAAATTGACATCCGAAGGCCAGCTTTCTGCTTTTAGCCATTTGTTTAATTCTGCAATTTTATCATTCTTAAGGACACCATCTTGCGTGTTCGCTTTTACCATCATGGCATAACGACCATTATTGCGTGAAATATAACTGACTTTTGGTTGAGGTTTTCGCTCAACAAAGTTCGTTATTGGAACCAACCCTTTTTCTGTTCTTAAGCGCAATTGGTTAAGTTTATCAATTCCGCGTTGATTTTTTGGAAGACGCAAGCGTATATCAACTTCATCATCAGAATCATCTGGACGGTATTTTCCTATAAGAACACCATTTGTCACCAATTGCAGCATAGTCCCTACTGACAGAATATCTGCCCCGTAACGAGCCGCTTCCTTACGGTCAACCTTCATGACCCATTCAATACCTGGTAAGGGTGTCGTATCTTCAATATCTCGGATACCAGAAATATTTTTGTCTAAATATTTTCTTATTTTACGTGTTGTGCTTTTAGTGGTTTCAAAACTTGTTGAGGTTATTTCAAGGCGGATATCTTTACCTGTTTGAGGGCCATCTTCGACTTTTCTGACCTCAATGACAAGACCTGGCAGATCTGCTGTCCGCTTTCGAATCTCTTGTAAAATAACCTTGCCTTTACGGCGTGTATTGTAAGGGGCGAACTCAATTGTCATACGACCAATTTCATCTACAGGGGTATCTACACCAGCACCATTCAATGCAGGCGCTCCTCCTGTTTCACCAATATTTGAAATGACAGCTTTTATGCCTTTAACATCCAGGACAATATTTTCGACTTTTTCAACCAGAGTTAATTTTTCTTTTGCTGACAAATTCCCTCGAGCCGAGACGAATACAAAAGCCTGTTCTGGCTCAGTATCAACGAAAAATTCCACTCCATTATTGTGTTCTTGAAACAGATGAAACACACCAAAAACAATTGCTATGGAGGTGATAATGACAAGGGATGGACGTCGTATTAACTTCTGCAGAAACCTTACATAAACTCCAGAAAGACCCGTTATATTATTATAGTTTACATGGCCAGAGCCAGAGAGCTGGCGCGCGTTTTCTGCTGCCTGAATATCAGCTTCTGTCTTTCCCACCAGTGAACCAATAACTGGGAGAAAAATCATCGCTGTTAAGAGTGAGGCGGATAGAACAATAATCACTGTTATGGGCAGGTAACTCATAAACTCGCCAGGTGTTCCTGGCCAGAGCAGCATTGGTAAAAAAGCTGCCAGAGTTGTTGCAGTTGATGAAACAACGGGCCAGAACATTCGTTTTGCTGCTAGAATATAAGCTTCGGCGCGTTTTAATCCTTCCGCCATTTTACGGTCAGCATATTCAACAATAACAATCGCACCATCAACTAATATACCAACTGTAATTACCATGCCAAACATCAGCATCATATTTACAGTCATGCCAAGCAAACCGATTAACAGGAACCCAATCATAAATGAGGTTGGAATTGCTAATCCGACAAAAAGTGCAGAACGTGTTCCCAGCGCCGCCACAACAACAATCATAACCAGTGCAATTGCTGTCATGATAGCGGATTGTAATGAGCCGATTACCTCAAAAATGAAAACAGAGCGATCCAGGGCATAATCAACTTTTATGTTCTCGCTCCAGTTCTTTGTGTATTTATTTACAACTTTTTTGACTTCGTCATTGTTATAAACAATGTTTGCTCCAATACGCTTAACAACTTGGATCGCAATCGCTCTTTTGCCATTAATGCGACTGTAGCCAATTGCATCCTTGAAGGTTCTACGAATTTGCGTAACATCTTTCAGTGTAACAACACTATCGCCCGATGTTTTTATTGGGAGATTATAGACATCTTCAGCAGTTTGAAATAATCCAGGAACTTTTACATTAAAACGACCTTGTCCTGTGTCCAGAGATCCTGCAGCAATAAGTTGATTATTTCTGCTCACATTACGGATCAGTTCTGTCTGGCTGATATTATAAGACTCAAGCTTTGATTGATTTATAATAACTTCCAGGAGCTCTTCTCTTTGACCTGCAAGGTCAGCACTCAATACGGTTCGTATAGCTTCAATTTCGTCTTTTAATTTTCTGGCATGCTGATAAAGCGTTCTTTCTGGAACGTCACCTGACAGTACGACAACAATCACAGGAACGAGACTGAAGTTTATTTCAGTTATGATAGGTTCTTCAGCATCGTCTGGAAGTTCAGCTTTGGCTTGATCAACTTTTTCCCTTAAATCTGCGGCGGCTTTTGAATGTTCCACATCATCTTTAAACTGTAGGACGATCCCAGCATGCCCTTGACTTCCAATTGCTAAAAGGTCTTTTAAGCCTTCAAGACCACGCAGGTGTGTTTCCATAGGTCGCACGAGTAAACGTTCAGAGTCCTCGGGAGAAATTCCAGCATAAGGTATTGAGACATAAAAAACTGGCAGGTCAATATCTGGATCTGCTTCTTTAGGCAAGGAGATATATGAAAAAACACCCGCTACAGTCATAACAATCATGATTGTTAAGACTGTCCTTGGACGAGTAAGAATCTTTTCTAACCACTGCATGGGTACTCACAATCTACTAACTTTTATTATCCTGTTGTCGCTTTTTAGGCTTTTTAACGAAATTTTCTGTAACCGACACTTTCTGATTGTTTAGCACATATTCCTGCCCAACTGTTATAACTCGTACTTTATCTGGAAGCCCCGAAACCCAGACCCCTTTTTCATTATCTGACAAAAGTTGAACAGGCATAAAAATTACAGTGTTGTTCTCATCGACCGTTCTAACTCCAATTTGCCCCTCATCGTTTAATACCAAGATTGCAGGTGAAAACAGGTGCGCTTTGGTTTCTGAAAGTGGAATATTTATATCCGTTGTTATGCCATCGCGTAATTTCGCATTTTTATTATCAATCTCAACTTCAACACGAAATGTTCTAGTTGCCTGGTCAGCTGATGCTGAGATGAAACTAATTTTCCCTTGCCCCTCTTCCCCAGTGACCAGTTTGACGGAGGCTGGTGCTCCAACTTGTAAACTCACGACTTCTAATTCGGAGACATAGCCAACAATTGTTAGTGGATCGAGTGCAACAAGTGTGACGCATGGCATGCCAACCATTAAATAATCGCCAACTTTTGCATGTTGATCCTCAACAAAGCCTCTGAAAGGTGCTCGTATTTTGGTACGATTATAATCTATTTCAGCCTTTTTTAATTCAGCCTTTGAGGCATCCAACCTGGCCTTGTATGTTGTCATTCTTAGTTGAGCGGTATGACCTTGTTTGGCCAGCGCCTGATTTGCATCATAATCAGCTTGTCGTTGCGCAACTTGTGCCTTGGCCTGGAGGAGTGTAGAGTCTCGTTCAGCAGTCTCTATATGGCATAGTGTGTCACCTTTGTTGACCCATGCTCCTTTAACAGTGGCAATTTTTTCTACGACACCGGCAGTTTGAGCCTTGATTTGAACACGCGCTTCAACCTCTGTTCTGCCACGAACAATAATATTTGCTCTACGCTGCATGGATAAGAATGTTTCTGTCTGAACTCTAAATAATTTTTCCTGCTTATTACCAGATGATGCTTTTGCATCAGACTTCTCAACACTCTTCTTAGGGATAATATCTTCCCCTTTCATTAAAGGACCAGATAACATCCACCCAGCAATCACGATAGCAAAAACAAACGCCCATACGTATGATGATGGGATCATAGATGATTTTTCACTTACTTTATTTTTAGTGTCTGGCTCTTCATTTAAATTGCCATTTTGACTAGACATATGTATTTCCTAATTGTGTCCTAAAGTATTCTTCAAGTATGTTATTAATGATTACGTAATTTCATTTTTTTTGGTTTTGGATAATAATAACATACAACTAAAATGATAAATCAATTTCAGGTTATTGCTTGAAAACCTTATCATCAAAACAATATTAAATTCTTGAACAGCTTAATCAGAGTTCTGTTTTAAAACATGAGTAAAACGTTTGAACGTTTTGATGTGAATTGATAATTACGAAACTAACATTCTCCTTAAATTGACCTGTAAATATTCGTGATTAGATATAGGTAGGAATTTCATAATCTTCCAGACCGTCGAATATCTTCATATAGAGTTTTCATGTTGATATTTTGTATGATCTCTAACAACATAATGAACAAGTTGTTATTTTGTAAGCTATCTTAGAAATAAGTATAAATAAGATTTTATGAAATAAATGCGGTTTCTTAAAAATAAAAATTTTAGTGTAACTATCTTCACACATAAATATAAAATGGATTTAAATATGATGTGATTATATCAAGTTCTTATGACAAAATATTATAAGTCCCATGGTAGAGACAATACTTATAGTAATTAAGTAATAAATTTAAATAAAATAGTACCTATGACTCCCCAGAACAAAAGACCAAAAATAAAGCAAGCCAACCAAGCCATAGACGACCAAACAGGGTCTGATTTGCTTTCATCACTCTTTTCAAAAGGGTAGACTTCTATAGAAGATGAAAATAATTGTACGACATTGTCGATGATCTTATTTCTCCATAATATATAAATTTTTATCATGCCATCAAGCATGTAAAAAATACATTAATGCAATTATTAACCAAATAATATTATACTAAATCACGCTGAATAGATTTTACAATGATTCTGCATAATAAACAAATGCATAGTTCTTTATAAAAAGAATTATTTACTTGAAAAAAATCATTATTTTAATTTAATACTTTAACTGGCACATCTATTGCTTTTAGTCCAATGTATATTTTGTGTTAATACATAGGGCTCATATGTTAAACAAAAACGTTGAGATTAACTTTTGCAACAAATCCAACTCTTTTATTAAGAAAATATTAGAGAATACAACTTCTGGTCAAAATCAAAATAACAAAGAAATTAACCCGAATCCCTTTATTTCAAAAAATATTCTCTTGGATATTATAGCTGTTTCTGACATTGTTATATTGATCTTTTCAGCTCTTATTTCAAATTATCTCTATTTAAAACTTTTTCTAAATTTGCCTGATGATACTTCTATTTTAACACTGCCAATTTTATGCTGTGTTTTATTCTTTTACATTATAATGAAAAAGAATAACTCTTATAATATTGATAATATCATCAATCATAAAAAGAAGAATAAATTACTTTTTTACAATATAATTGCAGCATTTTCTTGTGTTTTTATTATTCTTTTTCTGACAAAAACAAGTGAAGTATACTCCCGTGGCTGGTTTGCAACCTGGTTTCTTATTTTTTTAAGTTTAATTTTTCTTAGTCGAATTTTTATTATAAAATATATCAAAACATGTATTGCTAATGGTCGATTTCAAAAGCGAATTGCTTTGATTGGCATGGATTATACATTAGAAAATGCCTTATCTCATTTTACAACAGATAATTATCAGTTTCGTCTTGTTTCGTTACACAATCTAATATCCAATAATGAAAATATTAATTTAGAAAAATCATGAGACTGTACAAATTTGTCATGATTTTAATGAAATTTTACATCAAGGCAAAATGGATCAACTTGATCAAATTATTGTAGCCCTTCCAGGAGCTGAAAAAGAATTACTACAACAAATTGTCAGAACACTTAGATTACTTCCTGTCGATATTCAAATAGTACCAGACTTTGCCAGTGTTGAAATTCCCTTGGTAGACATGGAACCTGTAGGAAGTTTAAAGGTCATCAATATTGATAAGAAGCCTATCAGTGATTGGGGATTTTTCTTAAAAAGAGTTTCAGATATTTTTTTAGCAAGCATAGCTCTTGTCATTTTTGCCCCAGCCATGTTGTTGATAAGTTTAGTTATTTCTAATACGAGTTCTGGACCTGTTTTATTCAAACAAAAAAGACATGGTTATAATCATCGTATTATAGAAGTTCTAAAATTCCGGACTATGAGGGTCTGTGAAAATGGTGATATGATTAAACAGGCGCAAAAATCTGATGACAGAATTACTCCTATTGGCCATTTTTTGAGGCGAACAAGCCTTGATGAATTGCCACAACTGATAAATGTTTTTAAAAGGTGAAATGTCAATTGTCGGGCCTAGACCTCATGCTGCTGCACACAATTCTTATTACAGCGAATTTATAGAAAATTACGCTAATAGACACCGCGTAAAACCTGGAATAACTGGCCTTGCGCAAATTAATGGATTGCGAGGTGGTACAGAAGATCCTAGCTTGATGGAACAACGTATTCAACTTGATTTACAATATATTGAAAACTGGTCAATCTGGTTAGATATAAAAATTATATTGCTTACTCCAATCTACGGATTTATTAATAAGAATGCCTATTAGTTGGATATTTATTCACAAAAGTAATAATATTTGTCATACATATCAGTTATGACTGTCCGCTATAATTTATCTATTAATTTCATTATGAAAAGAAATACTCTGTTATAATTGTGTGATATAAACTCTTAAAAATATAAGCTCATGGGGGTGTAAGATGTTAGAAAGTACGTATAAAGATGCTATGAGCAAATGGGCCAGTGGTGTCGCTGTCGTCACAACCCAAACTGATGGATTGATGTATGGTCTTACAGTCTCAAGTTTCACCTCTGTTTCTCTAACTCCACCTATAATCTTAGTGTGTTTGTACCATAAGAATAGACTGCCTTCTATGATTGAGCAGGCAAATTGTTTTAGTGTTAGCTTGCTTAATGCCAATCAAAAATCAATTGCTAATTTTTTTGCCTCAAAAGGACGAGAACCAGCGACAGAATTTCCTGGAGTACGAACCGAAAATGTTGGATCGATGCATGTTCCTGTATTATCAAAAGCCATGGCGTCTTTAGCTTGTAATTTGAGAGAATTACATATTGCCGGAGATCATGCTATTGTGTTGGGAGATGTTGATGAAATTCATATCAATGATAATAAGAAAAAGCCATTGGTCTATCATAGTCGGCGTTTTGGGACCGTAAGCTATCATATGTTACCAAAGTTTCGTTTTGGTTGATTTATTAAACAGAACTTAGAATTATATAGGATGTTTTTACATAATCATGTATTTAAACACCTTTCCTTTGTCATATAAATAAAATTACTATTAAGGGCACAAACGTTTTATGGGTGCATCAATTGCCGGTTCGGTATATGCTTTAGTTAGCATCTTTGCAGCTTATATTGGCCGAATAAAATCAGAGTATGACCCTCTTATTAAGAAAGCTTTTCTTGTATGGATTGTGATGGTTTTCCCATCACTTTTCATCGCTAATATATTAGTCACACTTATAATTTTTACTTTTTTTCTGATTTATTTTTCCCCAAAGGAATATTCAGACAAGGTAGCGTTTTTTATATTAACATTTGCCGCGGCTCCTGAATATATAGAATATCAGATGTCAGCTCCCGGTATTTCTGAGCTGTTATATTTGACACCGTTTAAAGTCGCAATTTTTACCCTTCTTCTTCCAGTTTTGATCAAAAATGCTCAAAATAAAAAATTGAAGGTTAACTTTAATCTGCTAGATATTATAATAGTTTTCTTTGTGTTATATATCTCTCTTATGTCCTTACGAGGCTCAAACCTTACAAGTGGTTTACGGCTCACTGTAGACAATATAATTGTCTATCTTATTCCCTATTTTGCAATAAGCCGTACAATGCTCACTTATAAAAAAGTAGAAAAATTCTTATTCTGCTTATTTATTGCAGGGCTGATCATGACTGCTATTGGAATTGTAAGCTCTTCTCTTAAATGGGAATTTTATAAGCTTCATAAAGAATTTAATATCTTTTCCATACCAGAATTCCGTTTTGGTTTTATGAGAGTCGCTGGTATTCTTGAAGGACCGGGCGGTCTAGGTATAATAGTCGCGATAACTTATATATCAGTTGAATTTATCAAAAAACGTTTCAGACTACCTTTTTGGAAAATCTGGGCCTTACGGGCTGGCCTCACACTTGGTTTAATTTGTGCGGGTATCCGCGGCGCGATGCTTGCTACAATGTTTATGTTTATTGTCTATATTTTTGTTTCCTCAAAAAATTCAGCTGTTCGATATCTCATGATTTTTGGTGCCCTCCTGGCAATAGCTGCGTATTTCCTAATTGGTATAGATTTTAATAAGAGTGTGCAGAATGTAGAAAATATCGGCACATTTTATTATAGGTACAATCTTATTGTCGCTTCTATCAAGCAGATTTCTGAGAATATAATTTTTGGAGATATTTATTATGTAAGAAGCGGTAATTTTGATCACCTTATTCAAGGCCAAGGTATAATTGATATTGTTAATTACTATCTTCAAATTACACTAGAGTACGGCATTATTGGATTATCAATGTTTGTGATGATGTACTCATTAGCTATCATCTCTATTTATAAATATCTAAGTTTTGTAAAACGTAGAAAACCCATACGTTTTGAACACCGGATAACTTTATGCTCTGTGCTCATCGCAGTAATTATGGGATACTTATTATTTATCGGTACGATTAGCAGTGTATCTCTGATCGGCTCTGTCGGGGTATTGTTACTCGCCCTTTCAAGATGCTTCCCATTACTGAGTCGAAATGAATAGTGAGATTTTCTTTTAAATAAAGCAGGTCCTAATATTGATTTTTGATTGAATATTCCAGGGCAGCTTCAAACTTTTTAGTCGCATCATCCCAGCTATAATCCTGAACACGTTGGAACGCTCTATCTGACATGTTTTTCCAATCTTCATGAGATTGTGTAAAGAATGCCTCAATAGCTTTTGCCATTAAGGCAGGGTTATTCGGTTCTACAAGAACACCGGCACCTTCTTTAAGCATCTCAGGGGCTGCTCCAGATGGAACACCAATAACTGGGGTACGGCATGCCATAGCTTCTAATATCGGCAACCCAAAGCCTTCCGAACGACTACTAAACAACCATGCATCACACATAGCATATATGTTTCTAATGTCAGTCTGAGCAGGATTTTGAAAATATTCTGAATTTTCTGGAAGAGGTAAATCTGGATGTATTTCTTCTGTTCCAAAAGCCATCAATTTTAAATTGGGGATATTCTTAGCTGCTAAATGATAGGCTTCTAGTGATAAATCACACCCCTTAAATGGAACTGTTGAATACATCACACCAACAGTTGGCACCTGTTGCATAGATCTTTCTGGTGCAAAAAACTGATGAGTATCTACGCTATTTGGAACTAAGGAAACATCCGCATCACCAAATTGACCCTTTGCCAAATTTACCAACCACTCAGCGATAGTAATTTTATGCATTGGCAATTTCCAAGTCGCATTAACACGATCTTTGGGTAGATAATCAAAAGTCTCATAATGCTGTAAAAAATAGGCTTTCGCGCCTTTTTGAGGAGATAAAGCGGCAACCCATTCTGCAGTTTCCCACCAAGTTGCAATCACTACATCAGCATCAGGAACATCTTCATCTGTGATTGGACGCACCTTGTCTATTACATGGTGTTCAACATCAATATAATCTACATGCGACTCTTGTTTGGTCGGTAATACAATTAACCCTTGTCCTTTGAGAACAGATTTTAATTGCTGTTTATAACTTGGCATTTGTGGAGGTGCTGAAACAATCAGGACGTCATGACCTAATTTTTTAAGTCTTTCTGCATATATCGCTACGACACGTATTCCACCAGACATATTCGCATTAGGAATTACAAAAGTTATTTTCATATTACGTTATCTCTCCAAATGGCCCCTTAAGGAATAAAAATCAGGGAATATAGATATTTGACAAAAAGACCCAATAACACACCTACGAATATAAAGAACACATACATAACTTCTTTAAGGGGTTTTAATATACCTTTGTTATGAAAATACTTAAACGCTACAATATTACCAAACATCTCGACTGACGCAGCCATCAGTAAAGCCCCTACTAAACCGTAAAACTCATAAAAAAGCGGAACACCAATAATCATTGCAGATGCCCGAAGAGCCATCATAAATGAAAAGAGTTTTGAACGACCTTCTGCTAACATCAAAGTACTTTTTGTATCATAAGCGATAAAGATGATAGAAACTGACATAAGCTGCAACATCCAACCTGCAGCCTGATACCTATCGTCATATAAAACATCTATAATTAAATCACCTGTTGTTATCAAAAAACCGGCGCATGTAAAAATTAGCATGTCCTGGAATTTTCTAATCTTATAATAGTAATCAGAAATTTTTTCCGGCTGCTCTCGTACTGTTTCGCTCAATAATGGTAGCCATACTTGTCTTAGTTTTATAAAGATCATCTTCACGGCTTCTTTGAGTGCGATTGCAACGGCATAGCGTCCCAAATCCGCTGTTGACATAATGAGACCAAATATAATCCTGTCACCTTGAGATGTAATAAATCCAAGAGTAGACGATAAGAGTAACCATTTTCCAAAATGAAATAGTTCTGAAGCAGATTTTCGATCCCAACCAAAACGATTAGCTGTCGATGGGAATAAAACATGAGATAGAATTAAGTTACCGATCTGCCCCACAACTGTTCCGCCAGCCAGAGCATAAATTGTTGGATCAAAGAGTGCCCAGACTATAATTGCGGCAACGGTATTAACTTGGCTCAATAATTCAAAAAGACTAAATCTGGCAAATTCCAAACGACGTTCGGCCATAAAAAGATCTATGGATCGAAACCCATGGATCGCAACACTTATCGCTATGATATATAATGCTATTGGTAAATTAGCATCGCCATATACGATATCTTTTGAAATGAGTTCGACATATTGGGCAAATGATAAACCTGCAGCCAAAAGAACACATAAGCAAGCCAAAATAAGACTTCTACCTATTTGGAAAACCCAAGCAGTTCGCCTAAAGGAGATTTTTTCTGCGTTCTGGCTTCGAACGATAGACTGCTGAATTCCCATATCAGACATCAGCTCCAAACCAATCAAAACTGTTTGGACAATTGCCATGATACCAAAATATTCTGGAACCAGTAAGCGAGTTGTAATAAGGTTTGCCCCCAAACGAAAGATCTGTCCAAGGGCATAGCCTGAGAGCAAAAAACTTGCCCCTTTTAAAACACGCGATTTAAGAGAAGTAGAAATATCAGGCTCCAAATGGTTATTTTCTTTATAGACTTAATGCTGCTTAAATAAATCAAATACTCCTCAAGACCATCACTCACCACAGATCAAAAAATCAAGTCTTTTGATGTTGATCGCTAATATGCCGCACGAATATTCGTGTTCGTGCAAGAGTCATTTCGTATAAAGAAATTAAACCTTAGGAAATTATAACTGTGAGAAGACATTAAATAAGACACAACCCTATACAACAAGGGTCGCCTATTTTTAATATCGATGGAATAAAAAAAATATCACAAACCCATTTTTATGGGTTATGTGATATTCTATGATTAAAATTTAATTCGTCATTAATCATAGCCATAACCATAGCCGTAGCTATAAGTTTCTGGATATTCGTCATAATCGCCAATGTGTTTCATGTCGACTTTGTTTAAGATGAAACCTATTGGTGTATCGCTATTCTTTGCAAGATCTTGATGCGCTTTTTTGACAAGATGCTGATCTGTACCACCCCACTCAATAACAATAGAAATTGCATCAACTAATTTTGTTAAAGCATGAACATCCGCAACTGCTGTAACAGGTGGAGTATCAATGATGACATAATCATATTCGTCTCTGGCTTCGTCTATGATTTTTTTCATCATATCACTATCAAGCAAATCCAGATAATTATAATCACCTAATATAGATGGGAGAATATCTAAGTTTGTTTCCTCGTCTTTACATATAATTTCTCTCCAATCAACTTTACCATTTAGGGCGTCAGCTAATCCATTTTCATGAAAATCATTGTAAAAATGAGATGATAGAGATGCTTTGCGCATATCAGCATCTATTGCCAAAACACGTCTTCCAAATTTAGCGACTTGTCTTGCTAAGCTTGCAGCAACAAGTGTTTTTCCTTCATTGGGTATAGCTGATGTCACTAATATAGTCGTGACTTTTTTCGTTTTAGAGCCAGCATGTTGTTTTATATTGAAGAAACCAGAACTCAGGGATTGTGAAAAAGCAGATACTGGTTTTTTGATGATAAAATCCTTTATTGGAATTTTATTTTTGCCACTTACGAGTTCATTTTTTTCAATTAATGGCAAAGACGTAATAAAAGGAATACCAAGAGCATTCTCAATTACCTGTCTTGTTCTAAAGGTTTGATCTCTAAATTCTAGCAAGAATACTATGCCAAAAGCGAGCATTACAGATGCACCAATGCCCATAACCATAGATTTGATGATTTTTTTATTGCCATCATGCTCAGTGGGTAAAACAGCTTTTGATACAACCCTGAAGTCAGAAAACTTAAGTGTTTTTTCCTCAGATACTTCTTTAAAACGCGTTAAGAAATTTTGATATAGAGTTTTGTTTGCAGCAGCTTCTTGTTCAAGTTCTTTAAGCTTGAATGATGCTTGTTTAGATATGCTTGTTTTCTTTGTATTTTTTTTCAGACTGTCTTCTAAAGTTTTCAAACGAACTTTTGCTACTTCATAGTCGTTTTTGGCTTTGTTTAGTATACGTTTTGCTTCATTTGCAATTTGTCTATCTAAGTTAGCAACTTCTGCAGAAGCACCGCGAACGCTTGGGTGTTTTGAGCTATATCTGCTTATTAATTGAGCCCGGCGCTTTTCCGCGTTTGTATAGTCTCTTCTCAGACCGGTTAAACTCTCTGATTGGACAAGATTTACAAGTTCTTTTATCCCCCCATCGCCCTTTAGAATTTGCTTTAATTGATCGTATTTCAGACCTAGTTCTGCTACTTGTGTTCTTACATTAATAATTTGTGTGTTGAGAGACTTAAACTGTTTATCTGTTAGAGTCTCACCTTCAGATTTTAACAAGTTATTTTTTTCTTTAAAATCCTGTACTTCTCTTTGTGAGTCTCTTAATTTTTGCTGCAATTCTGATAATCTCTGCCTCAGCCATGTGCTTTGTCTATCTGCTGATTCAAACCGTGTCTCAAGTTGCTCTTTTAAATATACATTTGCAATGGCATTAACAACATTCTGAGCATTATACTTGTCTATATCATCGTATGTAATTTGAATTAAGTATGTGTTTGGAATATTCTGAATTTCTATTTTTCTTTGAATTATTTTTGCAAGTAATTGTACTTTATCATCTTCAGTAAGAACTTTTTCTTTTTTATTGCCTTTAATAAAAGCTTTTATTTTCTTAATTAGCTCTTCTACAAAATCTGGTTTATTGGTTTCATCATCATTATGAAGTTCTAATTTGCGTACTACTTTTTTAAGTATTGGTAATGAGCCAATAACTTGTAGTTCACTATTCAACATAATCAATGAAGGTTCAGCGCGCCCACCCTCTCTTGGTCTTATTGGATCATCTGGTTTACGCGTATCCACAATAATGGTTGTTGCTGCTTTATAAGAAGGAACGACTTTACTTGCTAAGAAGACCGAAGCTAAAGCACCAAAAAATAAAATGGCTAAAATTAGCTTTTTACGCCTCTTCACAATCCGCAATATATGCACTAATTGCTCAATTGGTGAGATGTTTGATTCCACTTGAGAATTATAAGCTTCATCACCATAACTGTTTTCGTATCTATTATTCATTATATATGTGGCCTTTATCCCTTAGTCGCGCCCCAAGGAACATTTACTAAATTGATATTTTACATAGGATTCTGAATTTTAGAGCCTTTACTCAATAAAACATGATACCGCAGTTTTTTTGTAAAAGTCTGGTCTAAATCATCCATCATGCTACTAATTGCAGATTTCATCATATTGGATTTATGTTTTTGGCATATTAACCAATTGGTCCCACCCACAATCATATTCAAGATAGAAAAAACGCAAACTCATTCAATTATACCATATGAATAATATATACTAAGTAAACGTGCAACTTTTCCATGCCAAAATATAGAGAATTCTAGCCAATTTTTTTATTGATTTTTCTCATGAAACCAATATTTTTCCACACTTGCGCTCATCCAAATTATTAATTTAGAATTATGAGTAAATTACATCGTTTGGAAAACATTTCGCAAAAGAATAGCTTCAAGTAAATTATTAAACCTTATGTTTTAAGCTGTTATTTGATTGAAATGCAAAAATGCGCTGGAATTTCAGACTAAAATCACATAAATACGCGCAATGAAAATTTATAAAGAATTCTATATAGAAGCAGCCCATAGGCTACCTGACGCTCCTGATGGACACCCAAATTCTCGTGTTCATGGACATTCATTTCGTGTGCGCATAACAATTCAAGGTGAACCCGATCCAATTACAGGACTTGTTATGCATTTTGGTGATATGAGTGATGCACTTGATTGTCTCAGGAATCAATTAGATCATCATTATTTGAATGATATTAACGGTTTAGAAAAACCTACGTTAGAAAATCTGACAATATGGATCTGGAATAAGCTTGCCGATAAACTCAATGGTTTATATGAGGTTGAAATCGCCAGAGACTCTTGTCATGAGGGTTGTATTTATAATGGCCCTACAACAGGTTAAAATTATTAGGAAATCTTAAAAAACATTATGAATTCAGATTTAACAAATCTAGGGCAAAAAAGTAACGTTCCTGAAACTCCAGAAAAGGCTATACTTGAGAAAGTCCCTAACCCTCATCCTGATAGTTTTTATACGGCTCGTTTTACTTGCCCGGAATTTACATCCTTGTGCCCAGTGACTGGACAACCAGATTTTGCACATCTTGTCATAGACTATGTCCCTAAAGAGTGGCTGCTTGAGTCTAAATCCTTAAAGCTTTATTTAAGTTCTTTCCGGAATCATGGTGCCTTTCATGAAGATTGTACTGTTGCCATCGGTAAAAGAATCGTTGACCTGCTCTCTCCTCATTGGTTTCGTATTGGCGGATACTGGTATCCTCGTGGTGGTATTCCGATCGATGTGTTCTGGCAATCTGGAGACCTGCCCAATGGTGTTTGGGTTCCTGAACAAAATGTTTCATCTTATCGTGGCCGAGGATAATAATTTATGAGCACATTACTCATTACCAATGGTGATATTGCTGCAAATCTGTTAAAAGATGCTGGTGTTGAAGCCACAATTGTTCCATGGCGTGATGTGCTTTATGAAGGTCCGGTTCCTGTCACACCCTCAGAAGCTGAGCTCATTAAAATCCGCGCACAACATCTTGCGGATGGCACGATTAATAGCTTTGATGAGATTATCTCTGGTATGACAGAGCGCAATGCTTTTTTAGATGATCATAACTCCTATGAAAAAATTGAACTTTGGTTTGAACATGATCTTCATGATCAGTTAGAGCTTGTTGAAATTCTTGCCATGCTTGGCTCTCGGCTTCGCTTGACGAATGTTATTCTTGTGCAGGCTTTAAATTACCTTGGCATGCAAACTGCCGAAACGATCACAAACTTTAAAAACCTGTCTCTGCCTGTTACTGCTGGCATGTTTGAAAGAGCAACCAGAATATGGAATGCCTTTCGAGACAGAACACCAGAAAAGCTTTTCGAAGAGACCCTAGAAAAAACCATGGGTTTTCCTGTTTTAAGACAGGCTCTTGAGCGTATGTTAGAAGAGCTTCCTGGCCATGATGGGTTATCTCGGACAGAACGCCAGATTTTATATTCAATTAACCGCGGTGTTTCGCGTACGGGTATGTTGTTTGCACGCAGTAATAATATGGAAGAAGCCGCCTTTTTAGGGGACTGGAGTTTCTATAAAATATTATCTGGCTTACAGTTTTGTGACTCTCCTTTAATAGATGGTTTGCCAGAAGATTTTGTACCAGGTGTTTTGCAAGATTCAGAACGTCGGAAATCTTTTATTACATCTGAACTCAGTTTAACGCCTCTTGGCAAAGAGGTTTTAGATAGTGTGCAAGATCATGTGCAGCATAACCAGATTGATCGTTGGATTGGCGGCACGCATTTAACCAATACTCATCTTTGGCGTTGGGATGCTGATAACAAGCACTTGATTGCACCAAATTAAATTCACAAGATCTATTATACCCCAGCTTGAAATTGTGAGCATAACTTTTTTTATTCCAATAATATCAATGCGTTGTGAAGTTAGTTATGGTTTAATTTTTGTTAAATTCATTGCTAGGGGGATGAGTCTACAAAACCTGTTTAGTTAATGCAGAATCAGTTAGCATTTCTTCAGTTCCATTGACATCTAGATTATGATCTGTGTGATTGGTTAGAGAGATCAAGGCTCTTAAGATTGGTCAAACTGGACATGATTTTTTCTGCTTTAGATCCAATGCAGTTATCAGACAGGTCAAGTCTTGTGAGACCGGTTAGGCTGGAGAGAGCTTTAGCTCCTTCGTATCCAATTCCGTTGGCACGCAGATTAAGATCCGTGAGATTAGTCAAACTGGACAAGATTTTGGCCCCTTCAGATCCAATACAGTTATCAGACAAATCAAGACTTATTAGATTGGTGAGGTTACACAGAGCTTTGACACCGTCAGCTCCAACCCAGTTGGATTGCAGATAAAGTGTTGTGAGATTGATCAGGCCGGACAGCGCTTTAACACCTTCAGATCCAATCTTGTTGTATCTCAGATTGAGGCTTGTGAGATTGGTTAGGTTGGACAGAACTTTGACACCGTCAGATCCAATGCTATTGCTGTATAGATCAAGACGTGTGAGCTTGGTCAAGCCAGAGAGGGCTTTGGTACCTTCCAACACAATGCGGTTGTTAGATAGATCAACACCAATGCTATTGTTATACAAATCAAGATTTGTGAGATTAGTCAGGTTGGAAAGGGCTTTGGCCCCCTCAGCCCCTATCCCGCAGGATTCTAAATTGAGTGTTGTAAGATTAGTCAGGCCAGACAGAGCGCCTCCCCCTTCATCTCCAATGTAGTTTGATCGCAGATTGAGACTTGTCAGATTAACCAAGCCGGAGAGGGCTTTGACGCCATCAGATCCAATCCAGTTGGATTGCAGATTAAGTGTTGTGAGATTGATTAGGCTCGACAAAGCCTGTGCACTATCAGAGGTAATCTTGTTGTTACTCAAATCTAACTCCCTCAACCATCCCAGCTCATAAATTGCCTCAGGAATCTCCTCCAGCCCCAACCCACTCAAATCCAGCTTGGTCGATTTTGTTTTCCGAACCTTATTAATCCGGCGTTTAACCTCAATGTCCCGCTCTTCTGCTGTGTAGGGTTTCACCGCCATAATCAATCACCCCTTCGAAAATTTATAAAAAATACTCTTAAGTTTATGAAAAATAAGATAGTCTAATTTTTATCTCGAGAGAAGCCAAAATTAATGACTTTCAGTCAGATATTCTTGCTGCAATATTTCTTACACAGGCCGCTCTCAAATGCTTGAATTTTACCTCACACAAACTATATCCATATTCAAGACGAGAAGAATAAAAACATAATAGACTGTAGAGACCTTTAGGGGGGATTTGGGCATGTCTTATTATAATATTCTTTCCCTTGATGGCGGTGGGACCTGGGCGATTATTCAGGCGATTGCTCTTGGCAAATTATATGGGGCCGAGACGCCGGGGCGCGAAATCCTGAAAAATTTCAGACTTGTTGTGTCTAACTCTGGCGGCAGTATTGTGGCTATGGCGCTATGGGCGAATATGTCTCCGCAGCAGATTGTTCGTTTGTTTCGTGAAGAAAAGCTTCGCAAGAAGGTTTTTAAGAAACGGGGTTTTCATAAGCGTCTCTTGCGGCTCATTAAAATTGGACCGAAATATATTACGGAAAAGAAGAAAGACGGCCTTAAGGATATTCTTGTTGAGTTTGGGCAAGATGAGAGCCTGATTGATAATGAAATCCATGATATTCAACGACATTTTGGCCGCGCGGATGGTGAGGCGACGGACCTGTTGATTGTAGCGTTTGATTATGATCGTTCACGGGCCAAGTTTTTTCGCACCAATGAACATAGTGGTGCAGGCTCTATCTCAACGCCCAAGAATATTACGTTGATTGATGCAGTGCATGCCTCAACGAATGCGCCTGTGAACTATTTTGATGCGCCGGCGCATATTTATTATGGCGACCAACTTGTGCGGGCCTGGGATGGTGCGATTGCCGGGTATAATAATCCGATCCTGGCCGGCATTACCGAGGCTTTAGCGAACGGCGTTAAGCGTCGTGATATCAGAGTGTTAAGCCTTGGAACGGGCGCTCGTTTTTTGCCCTTTGAAGGCGCTGGCACGCCAGATAGTGATTATGACTGGGTTTATGAGAAACCTCAAAAGCAGAGATTGCGGACTGACCTGGTGAAACTTGCCCGGTGTATTGTCGAGAACCCGCCTGATGTGGCAACTTATGTTGCTCTGTTGATGATCAGTGATGAGACGCCTGTTAAGGGAAAACATAATATCCATTTTGATAATTTACCGATCGTGAGATTGAACCCTATGATCCAGCCTGTTCTTAATGAGAGCACGAAAAAATTTGAGATCCCAGGAGGGGTTACTGATGGGAACTCAATCGATTATTTTAGAAATCTCTTAGACCTGGATTTGGATGCGATACGGGTTTCTGAGATTGAAAGTATAGAATGGATCGCCGAACGGTGGCTTGAAAATGAAGCTTATAATCAGCCGTTGGTGTATAATTCGACTACGCTTGAATGTGAGCTGGGCCATCGGTGGTTTAAGACTGCACATGGGGCAGCACAGAAAAATGGGTTGGTGCCGTTACATGATTTAAGTTTATAAGGACCCAATATGTAAAACGATATTGCTTTTCATTATGTATAATTTTGTTGATTTTATAAAGAGTAAATTCATGACATCTGATCAAACTGAAATTCACGAGAAAACAGATACTTCCGAGAAAGAAAATACGAAATCCATTATTCATCTTAGGCCTTTTGAAAGTGCTGAAGAGGCTGTAAAGGACGCTGCAAGAATTTATGCTGAAAGTGTCCATAAGCTAGAGGGTCATGGGAAGTATGTCATTAATGAACTTATAAAGTTATTTCATGAGGGGAAAATTGACCTACGGCCGAACTACTTTCATGACCCTGAACAGCTTGAATTAATATATGATGTCTGTGGCCGAATTACTCAAGATATTTTAGAACAACGTTATCCTATTATCGTTATTCGACCTTATTACTATCATGATAATAATCGTTCGCGTAGGAATGTGAATTTCTATCAACGTTCTCCGAATTTCTATGGGGCGACATTTACAAAATTAGGTCTTGAGTCTAATTGTGAAAAGATCATTCACGAACTGGAACGGGTGCAATATAATATTGGATATGGGTCTTATCCTTGGGCAGAGCGCAGAGGACGCCTTATCGAAAAAAGAGCAAAAATTCCTGTTTATGTCGGGGAAAGCGCGACCCCTATTCCGATCACTTTTGCTTTTGATGAGACGGCTATTAAAGATTATATTAGTGAGGTCAATGAGAAAGCAGATAATAATAAAAAACTTGAACTTCCCTCTCTGAACAAAGCCTCTGAGACGATTATTGCCATCATAACAGATTTGTTTTGTATGCCGGACCTCATGAATATCAATGATAATATCGTTGATGCGATTGAGAAAAAGACATTTATCGAACCTAATAAATATAAGGTTATTCCCTCTACTTTTCAGGAGAGTCTGGATACGCGTTATAAAGAAATAGCTGATTATCAATTTCGGATTGAGAAAGATAAAATTCCAGATAATACAGATGATAATTTTAATAGTTTGATTGGAGAAGATATCGACAAATTATCTGGGGGAGAGAATAATGTTACGCGGAAAGATTTACGACCGCTTGCTTTTTATAATGCGTTGAGAACAGATTTCAGCTATGGCAGGCTTGAGCATTATACCCATACGAAATTTGATGAATTTCAGCCTTATGTTCTGCTGACAAATTATAAAAAATATATTGGGGAATTTATCCGAACCATTATCAAAGACTATGTAATGACTGGAAAAGGAGCGCTTCTCCTGCCAGGTTTTTCATTAAATGAAACGTTTGTATCGAACATGGTTGATAGTCTTAAAGACTGGTATAAAGAAGGTTCTAAGGCTAAAAATGCTCTTCGTGTCGATCAAGAATGGACTGAGAATTATATTGCTGAAAATATGAATGGTACTTCTCATAATGATGACAACAAGCTTATTTCTTTGACGCTGGATCAGTGGGTCGAAATCTGGACGAATAATTGCCCGAGCCAAATGCCAGCTTATCATTTTGTTCCTAATGATACAATCAAAGAGGCCGAAGAAAAGGGGCTAATTAAAGTCTATGATACTGATGAGGATGATAATTATCCCAATAGAGATGCGTATGCGCCTGGTGTGACCATAGTGAATATTGGGGTAGGTCCGAGTAATGCAAAGAATATTACCGACCATCTTGCGGTTCTTCGCCCAGAAGCATGGATTATGATTGGTCATTGCGGGGGATTGAGAACAACACAGCAGATTGGTGACTTTGTCTTAGCGCAAACTTATGTTCGCGATGACAAAGTGCTTGATGAAGCGCTTCCTCCTTATGTGCCGATACCTGAATTACAGGAAGTGACAGAGTCCATTCAGACAGCGGCTTCGGATGTGCTTTTTGAAGAGTATCAACGAAAGCATAAGGGGCAGCAAAAGACAAGTTCCCTTAATCTGTTTAAGTGGAATGTTCGTACCGAGCAAGAAGAGAAAATGGTTTGGGTGCGGGAGCATTTTCGAGACAGAGTACGAATAGGTACTGTGTATACAATTGATGATCGGAACTGGGAGCTTAATCCTCTTGATGACAGTATCGAGAAATTTGAGAAGTCCCGTGCTGTTGCGATCGATATGGAATCCGCCACCATTGCAGCTAATGGGTTAAGGCATCGTACAGTTTATGGAAGTTTGCTCTGTGTATCTGACCGACCGATTTTCGGTGCTATTAAGCTGAGAGGCATGGCGAGTGAGTTTTACCAGGAAGCGACAGAGACCCACCTGCAAATCGGCATAAAGGCTATCCGGTATTTGCTTGACTATCGTTATAGGCTTGCTGCCAGCCGGAAGCTACATGGCTTTGATGATCCGTTATTGCGTTAGGTAGAACCTTTTCGCATCCTGAACCGCATTACTTACGTAGTCAGTACTCATGCATCTAAGTTCTACTTTATGGCGTCGTTATTTCAGAATGTGTGTGTTTCAGATCTTAGTTATGCAAGTGATCTTTTATCTTGATCGAATGATAATACATTAGGTAATTAACAGACCTTTGCCAGGATTGGCTTTCATTATTTTATATTTTATTGAGTTGTTGATAGAGAGGCATCAATTACGAACAAAAAAGCCATCAGCATTCCTTTGCAAGGCTAGAAATCAATGCCATGTTTCCTACAAGCCTTATAAACGAAACAACCTTCTGGTGGAGGTTTTGATTTATATTGTTTGATCGCTTCGTTCCATAAATGTACTGCAACAGTTTTTTCTGTAAAATGCTGCTCGACATTATATTGAGGGTCAAACAATAAATCTGCTTTCTTCCAATGTATTGGGTAAAATACTTCCTTTGCTAATGCCATATGATCAAGTTTAGTTTCTTTTGCAAAATGCGTTATAGCTTTAGGACCAAACACACCCCATTTCATTGATTGCACGTCTTGTTGTTTGCCAATGAAAGAGAGGATTCTTTGTTTTAGTTTTTTTCTAATTGGCCACCAAGGTGGGATGCATGGCCTTTTGTATACATAATTAAGCAAGCTTTGTAAAAGCAATGACTCTGAGGGAATATTTAATATTGCCCCATTAATTATGCTTTCAGACTCCCATCCAAAAATATGGCTTTTATCAAATTTTAAAGGTTTAACAAAAACTACATCTAGATCCACCCAATATCCAGATACATCAATTCTTCTTAACATTTCATATCTAAAAATATTTGATCCTAATGAGTAACTTCGTTTTTTTTTACTTACATGCTGAAGTAATTTTTCTTCAGGAAGAACATCTCTTGCATCCTTAATTTCAACGCCATCAGGAACATTCTTAATACCATAATATGTATATAAATTTACTTTATGTCCCCTAAATTGTGCAGATTTGATAGACAAGAGCTCTATATAGCTTAATACTCCTCCTACCCATAAAGTATTTAATTCTGGCAAATCCGTTTTTAGTGACATACTTAACTCTTTTATTTATTATTAATTTTATTAGCCTGTAATAGCTCTAATTATTTTTGTGTTAACTGAAAGGTTTGGCAAATCCCAGCAAGAGCCATATTCATGATTTAAAATTTGAGATGGTTTTTCAATAAAATTTTCTCGCTCACTGAATAGATATGAATGCCCAGATCCGTCATAAGGAGTTAATTCTGAGAAGTATATTTTCTCATCAACAGAATATAAGTCTACACGTATATGATCTAAATCTTTTGCAACTGTTTCAGCAATATCGACCATATTACCTATATTTTCCGGGATATTAATTGTAGATAATTGTTTAGGCATTTTATCATGAGCTAAACGGCCAATCCATTTTTTAAGAGGTATTATCTCTCCATTTCTATCCAAAAATGTAAGAAAGTTCTCATTGCCAGACTTAGACTCAACCTGTATGTATTTAACTCTGCCTGAGAAAACAAAAAATTTAAAATCTAAAGTTATTACATCTTTATCAAAAAAACCTAAATATTCTTCAATTATTAGTCTTCCTTTTACTCCTTGATATCCCCATTCTCCAAGATGCCTACCATGCGGTCTATTTAACCATTTATTACAAGTTTTAATTGTTTTTTTTATATCGATATCTTGAGAGTTTTTGACTTTAATAAACCTTCCACTACGATGATTAGGTTTTATAACATATGGTTCATTGATTTTTCTGAAGGGTATTAAATCTGGCGTTTCACCTACCCATATGAATCTTGGAAAAATAAGTTCAGTTTGGAATTGATGTACGTATTCACGTACTTTTAATTTATCGCAGAAAATTTTGAAAAGTGGATTTCTATCAAATACTTTTCTCCATTGCATCTTTTCTGTCCATGAGGATGGAGAGATATAGTTAGGAAATTCACCTAGACATTTTTTGTACTCAAGAGTATTTTTTCTGTGCCTTACAGACGTAATAACATTAATACATTTATTAAGTGGATTATTTGGTAAGTCATATGCACCTTTTATAACTTTAAAATATGACTTATTAATCATGTTATTTAATCACCAAATAAATTATTAGCAAAGCCTGCTAATTTAATTATAGAAATTTGTTTGTATATAACTTAAAATATTTATTAAAATCAATAATATTCATGGAATTTGTATTATGAAAAAACATCTGGTAGGAGGGGTATCAAGTGCTGGAAGGCAATTACCAGAGGTTAACAACAAACACTTTTCATGTACTAAATCACAGGGCGCATACATATGGGACGATGACGGTAATTGTTATGTTGATACAATTTTAGGATTTGGTTCAACTATTCTAGGCCATGCTCCAGATGCAGTTTTGAAATCTGTAACACAACAAATGCAAACATGTTTATTGCCAGGACTAGCTCACCCACTCGAAGAGCAGGCAGCAGTATCCCTAACTAAAAATTATGAAAAATTAAACAAAGTTGTTTTTGTCAATTCTGGAAGTGAAGCCGTCCATCTAGCATGTCGTATTGCTCGCGGTTATACAAAAAAAAATAAAATCATAAAATTAGCTGGTGGGTATAATGGCTGGTTTGATGATATTACGAATATTAACCATAATTATTTTTTATCGACCAAGCCTAATGATATTGATGAATTTAGAAACCTTGTAAGTTCTTCTGAAGATATAGCAGCCGTTATTCTAGAGCCAGCTCTTGCAAACTCTGGATGTCTATTACTAGATGAAAATTATTTACATGAACTTCAGTTTATCACAAAAAACAAAGACATAATTATTATAGCTGATGAAATCTTAATGGGTTATAGAATTCATTATGGTTTAACTTCAAAGAAACTTGGTATTAAACCAGATATAGTAACTTTAGGTAAGGCTATAGGTAGTGGTATTCCGGCTGCTTCTGTGATTAGTTCAGAAGAAATAATGACTGATGTTGAAAGTGGTAAGATTGTAAGAGCTGGCACTTATTCAGGCAATCCAATAGCCTGCTCCGCAATCATTTCAACACTTGATCAGCTTGCAAAACAAAATTATGAAAAACTATTGCAGAGTGGTAATTACTTAAGGTCACAACTTGAATATGTTGCAAAGAGTAAAGATGTGGCATTGTGCACCACAGGCTTTGGAACTGTGTTTACAATATGGTTTTCTGACACTCCTCCAAAAAGCTATGAAGATATATTAAGACTAGCGAATCAAGAAGCCTCATATAAACTTCATAAAGAGATGCGAAAACGTGGTGTGCTTATCATGCCAAATAATTTAGGACGAATATTTTTATCGTTTGCTCATGAGGAATTTATAATAAATGAAATATTAAATTCATTTGAATTTAGTTTTTCCCAATTTTAGTAAGGTATATTTATGTATAATATTATGTGGACTGGGGGATGGGATTCTACATTCAGAGTTCTGGACTTATTAATAGTAAGAAATCAAGAAGTACAACCATATTACATCATCGACCCTAGTAGACCTTCACTATCTAATGAACTTAACTCCATATACAATATTAGAGAAAAATTGATTCAAGCATATCCAAGCGTGAAGCTAAATCATCTCATTTTTAAGTGTAAAAATGAACTTTCACCAAATCATAAAATTACATTCAGCTTTAAAGAAATACAAAAAATGGGGCACATAGGCCCTCAGTATGAATGGCTCTCACGATTTGCTAACGAACTAGGATTAATTGATTTAGAACTAGGAGTCGAGAAACAGGGCACTCCGAGTATGTTACATAAAAACTTGGACGGTACTTTACAAAAAGTAGATAATGAACATGGCGATATTATATATCGTCTAGGCCCAGCCTCTCCTGAACTTTATAAAGATGTTTTTGATAGATTTCATTTTCCTTTGTTTTATACGTCGAAACAAAATATGAAAAGTTATGCTATCAAGCATAATTTTTTAAAATTCCTTGAATTAACTTGGTTTTGTCATACTCCTATTCTCGGTAACAAACCATGTGGCAATTGTAATCCATGTAGAACAGCGCAAAAAGACCTTATAAAAATCAAAACTACGAACAAAATTATTTCTAAACTTTCTAAAACATCAAAAAGAATTTTGAGAAAAATAGTCTAAACATCAAATAATATTTACAAATAATGTCACAAATTCCAATTTTCATAATTAATTTAGATGATTCCAAAGACCGGCTTGAGATAATCAGTAAAAAATTAGATGAGCTAGGTTTAGAGTATGAGCGTTTTCCGGCAGTTAATGGACGCAAGTTATCTGATAACGATATTAAACATTATTTTCCAAATCGATATATGTGGTGGTCACGAAGAGAGTTGCTGCCAGGTGAAATAGGATGTTTTATGAGTCATGTTAACCTTTTTCAAATGTTCGTGGAAAAGGGAATACAAAGAGCATGCGTCTTGGAAGATGATGCCATTATATGTCCGGAATTGATGAAATGGGTGAGACAAGATACACCTAATATTTGCGGTAGTCATATCCTTAAACTAACACTCAATCCAAGAGATCGAAAAGATAATAAGGGTATTTTTACGCAACAACATGCTGATCGTGATATTATATTTATCCCTCGGAAAGGTGTTCATGGGACCTACGGTTATATTATAACACTCGAGGGAGCCCGACTGGCTTTAGAAAATTTACGAATAGCCAGAAATGCTATTGATCATTGTATGTTTGAATACTGGAACAGTAGGCTTGTCACGTATCATGTCTATCCACCTGTTGTAACAACAGGAGAAGACAGTCTTATCGGTCAAGAGGCTAGATCAAAGAAAAATCAAAGGTCTACTAAACCAAAAACTATCTGGTTTACTTTGCGTAGACAATTGAGGGACATTTCTGGTTTTTTAAAAAGACAAATCTTTATGTTAAAAGTTCTAGGCCCAACTTATATGTTTCGAATTAAACAACTTAAAGTAGATAGAGAAAGCTAGATTTCTACTTATATAAATTAGCAGGTTAATTATTATCCTCTTCAACAGCTACGCGGAGTTGTTGCATAAAATCTGGAACAGCACTGTAGATCCGGCTCCAGGCTGGAATGAAGGGCGTTTCTAGTGGGTTTTTGAGGAAGAATTCTCCAGCTTCCATTATATTTGCACCAAAGAGTTCCACAGCCAGCTCTTCTTTGTGGCGGTCTACTGTTAAGCCATTCATATGTGCGTCGTCTTGGTAAAACTGGATGAGATCTAAGGCGATACGATTGTAAGAGGCTTTCACAGTTCTAAAGGTTTCGCTTGAGAATGTGATACCTTCTGTTGCCAGTTTGCGGAAAATAGCTTTGGCAATGTCTGTCGACATTTTGGATAAGCCAGTGCTTGGGTCGTCTTGTGAAAGGGGTTGATGTTTGTGATCATAGTTATCTGCGATATCTGCCTGGCAGATGACTTTGCTGGAGAAATTGTTTCTTATTTCTGACAGTGTTCCGATTTCAAGCCCCCAGTCGGATGGAATACGCAGGTCTCCTACGACATGTGAACGCATAGCAATCTCACCAGAGAGTGGATAACGGAAGCTTGAGAGGTATTGTAAATACTCATGCTTGCCGATTGTTTTTTCCAGTGCCATTAGTAGTGGCGTGACGAGCAAACGAGTCACCCGGCCTGTCATTCTATGGTCTGAAATTCGTGAGTAATAGCCCTTACTAAAGACATAACTGAAATAAGGATTTGCAACAGGGTAGATCAAGCGTGCTAATAGTGATCTGTCATAAGTTATGATATCACAATCATGCACCGCTATGACTTCAGCTTTACCTGATGCCAGTGCGTAGCCAAGACAATACCAAACGTTACGCCCTTTTCCAGGTTCTTGAGGTGAGAGGCCAAGGTCTTCTAAATTTTTATCAAGAGCTCTTAAGCGTGGGCCATCATTCCATAAGATACGATGATGTTGAGGAAGTTTTGAAAAATAGTTTTTTGCGTATTTGAATTGTTCTTCATCTGCTCGATCAAGACCAATAATAATTTCAGAGAGATATTCAACTTTACTGATATGTTCTAGAATACCTCCTAGTGCAGGCCCCTCTAACTCTGAAAATAAGGACGGCAGGATGAGAGTCATTGGGCGCGTTTTACTAAATGCAATCAATTGTTGTTCTAGATGTTCAACTGGCTGATTCGTTAAATTATGCAATGTTGCGACAACACTTGTCTGATAAAAATCTCCCAATTTCTGGTTCTCCTAATTGATGTCAATTATAAATCTTCTATAATTCAAGCTCGTTTAAAAATGTTAAAATGGAGTCATTCCATCCTTCTGGACCTGGTCTTTTTGCATATGCGATTTTACCAGAAGCATGTTCTGGCAGTATTTCTAATTTTTCACCTTTGACATTTGGGATGATAAAAGAATAATCAGCTACTTCCAGCATGGAACGATCATTAGGCGCATCTCCTAATGCTATGGTCAGGATTGTTTTATTTACATTTTTTTTCTGATATAGTTGTTTCAACCAAAGCAACATATCGCCTTTGCTTGTGTTCCCCATGATATGAGTGAAACGCCCACCTCTTGTTATTTTTAGATTTTGGGAAGTTATATAATGTGCGAATTTCTCAAAATCCTGATCTGTTCCATTCCACAACCCGGGAATTGACCATTGTCGTGTTGCAGCTCTCTTTGCAGCTTCTAATGGTAGACCAGTTTTTTGTGCAACCTCTTCTGTGCTCCAATCACAAAAACCATCAAATTGTGATCTTAAACTGGATGGCATTTCATTTAGAATGGTCAGGATTTTTTCGTAAGATATCGATTGAACCGGAAGATCTTTGCTTTCGGGGAATTGATTTTGCGGAAGCCAAACACCTCCACCATTCTCAGTGATTGCAGGATAAGTGATCTGTAACTCATTTTGCAAATCAAAGATCTCGGATGATGTTTTGCTGCTGGTAAGAATGAGGGGGATTTCGAGGGACTGAATTTTTTTTAGTGCAGGAATTGCTGGTGAGTAATCATATGTATGATGATCCAATAAGGTGCCATCTAAATCTGTAAAAATAATAACCTGTTTAGATAAATGGCATTGTGCAATTTTATTAGTCATTCAAACCGACTCGCTTTTCTCTGACTCACTAAGTCTTATAATTCGAAAATCAAATTAATGACACCTCAGCTTTGATTTAATTCAATATTTTTTTAGATTTTTTACTAAAGGCTCTGTGCTCATTTTAAAGCCATTTTTGAGAAAAGGGTAATTTATGGAGGTTCTATTCGGTCTCATCTTGCGTTACATAACGTCGCAAATGCATTTAATGCATGTTCAAAATATATTGCATGTCATAAAATTGAAACAACATAAATGTTATATGAAATAGAAAGTGGTTAATAATTTTTTTTAGTAAAATAGTTATTCACAAGGTTAGAATACACTGATTTTGTTACTATACTTACAGCTTATATTGCATGATAGTTATATGGGATTAATTTTACTATATGCTCGGATAAATTAATTTTTATAGCTTGTATTAATGAGAAGGTAACAAAGTTGAAAACCAGAATTTGAACAATAAGTTTTCAACTTTAAAAGGTAAGTAAGCATAAGGATATATCGAGTGTCTGATAATCGTAATAATTTACTCACTCAAGGTTCAATTATATTTACGGATTATAGTCATTCTGTACAAAATCAACCTACATCTCATTCAGGATGGCAACACCCACCAGAAGATCCAATCCCTACACTACAATCAGAGGACGGCACAAAAAATAATCTAGATCAAGAGAATACTCATGCTGAAGATATAGGAATTGAATTCGAGTCTGATGATCTCCTTTCTGATGATTTAACAAAAGCGATCATGAGAGAGATTTCAGAAGAGAGTAATTCTAGCCTTAAGCATGACTTTCAAACCGACACGCCTTTACTCGATACGGAGTCTAGGGAAATTTCTCGAATTTTAGAACAGCCTATCTTTATGGATGACTCTGAGGATATGTCTCAGCATAGTGTAGAACAGCTTCAAAGTCATGAAACCTTAACAGATCAGACTCATACTTCAATAGATTCTTATGTTGAAATTGATAATGAAATTGGTTCTCTTGAGACTAATGAGGAACAAAGTACTGATATTTTACCGGCATATATGCTTGCTTTACCCGCTGATGATCAAACGCATCATGTCTTGCCAAGTAAAGACGATAAAGTTCATATTGAGGCCCTTGAACGCTGGTTGGAGAGACCAGCTCCTAAACAACAACAGAGTTCAAATATCCTAACGATTGCGGCTTCAATTCTTGGGGTGGCTATTGTCGGCGGAGTTTTTTACTCTTTCTACTTCAATTCATTCTTTCAATCACCACAAGGATTACCTGATCATTTGGCAGGTATCAGTTCTGTAAATTTATCGTCTTATTCTAAAGAGAATATAACGACAACTAATGATCAATCTTCTCATAGATTTTCAAACTCTTCTGGTTCCAATGACTCTGGCTCTCATCAGGGCGATTCAAAAAAACGTTCTTATAGCAGTGCATCATTGATTACAACTGGGCCAATTTTGGGCAGTGCCAACAATAAATGTTCTGAACCTCAAATAGATATTTCCTCTCTTAAAGGAGGGAAAAGTCAAATTAATATTTCTTCTGATTGCTATTCAAATCAGCCAATCACTATCAGCTATTCAGGTATCGAATTTAATCGGGTATTTGATCAAACTGGATCCTTAGAATTTGTTCTTGACTGTTTTGCTGGAGACAGAACGCCTATTCATTTTACATTTAATAACGGTAAAAAATACACAAGGTATCCTGTGACTGATGGGATAGATAAGATGTCTAAGGTGGCTATTCTTTGGGAAAGCGCATTTGATCTTGATATACACGCCTTTGAATATTCACCTGCCAGTAACAAAACTACTCATGTTTGGGAACAGAAATCATCATCATATCAGGATGCAGAAGATAAAACTTCTGATACTTTAAATGGTCATGGTTTTATCAGTAGTAGTAGCTCTCTGTCTAAAACTTCAGACCAAAAGCTTGAAGTCTATACATATCTTCATTCTTCTAACCAACCCAGAAGAGTGATTAAAATGGGTCTGAGTTATAAAACGAGATTACCTTCCCAGATACAAAATGTATCCTGTCACAATTCAAATACAAACACTCTAAACTACCAGACTATTCATCTAAGAAAAAATGTTGAGGTTAGTAAGAGTCAAGCAAGTCTCATTTTGAATGATTGTGATTTTAATGCTCAAAAGCAAATCAAGTCAAAAGCAATAACAGACTTAGAAATTGGTAAATAGATAAAAACGTGTTTGTGAGTCCAGCCATGAAATCTTCAAGCTTTAGTTTCCCATGCGTCATCGCCACTTCTTTTCTTATAATGATGGTAACTATGACCTCTTCTTTTTCTCAAAGCATTACATTGAAACTGAAGGATGGTTCGTTTGTTATAAAAGGTAAGCTAGTTAAATATAGTGAGAAATACTATATCATTTCATCAACTGAATTTGGTGAGATTACAGTTGATGCTAATAAATTCATATGCATTTCTGGTGCCTGCCCAGGAAAGAAAAAGAAAATAGTTCGCCCTAAAAGACCTATAACAAATAACTTTGGTATTCATGGTTCAAACACTATAGGCGCGCAACTCATGCCCGCTCTTATAGAAGGACATGCGAAAGCAACAGGTACTAATATTAAAAAAGTTATTGGCTCCAGTGCAGAAGAAATTCAAATGTTATTGAACGGTAAAGATGGGACGCTTATTAGTAAAATTGAATTACATTCTCATGGTTCTGGTACTTCATTTCCTGGTCTTGTCAGCGGAGCAGCACAAATAGGAATGTCCTCAAGACCTATAAAGAAAAAAGAACAAAAAGCTATGGGCAAGGCTGGTTATACAAATATGAAATCCTCAGGACGAGAGCATATTCTGGCCTTGGATGGTCTTATTGTTATTCTTTCTCCTTCTAATCCAATTAATTCATTGAGGATGGAACAGATCGCCCAAATCTTTTCAGGACAGATTACGGACTGGTCAGAGGTTGGACGGAGCAAGCCTGGGAAAATTAATATTTATGCCCGAGATGTAAAGTCTGGAACATTTGATACATTTAATTCATTGGTTTTAAAACCTTATAAATTAAAAATTAATAGTGAAGCAAAACGTTTTGAATCTAATCCAGACTTATCAGATAATGTTGCCCGTGATCCTGATGGAATTGGCTTTACTGGATTTGCTTATCAGAGGAATTCTAAAGCTATTTCAATATCTGAAACATGCGGGATCTTAAAGAAACCAACTCTGTTTAATGTAAAAACAGAAGAATATCCTCTGGCAAGAAGACTTTACCTTTATACAACCGCAGATCTGAACTCGCCATATGCAAAGAAGCTACTTAAATATTCCATGTCTGATAATGCACAAAATGTTATTTCAAAAGTCGGTTTTGTGAATCAGAAAATCGACAGTGTGCCTTTTTCCCAACTGGGTAATCACTTAGCAGCTGCAATCACAACTGCTAATGAAGAATTTAATATGGACCTGACAAAGAGTTTTGCAAAAGAGTTTATTGATGCTCAGAGATTATCTGTCACATTTAGATTTAAGCCAAGTTCAACTCGCATGACAAATAAATCAGTATCGGATGTTAAAAGGTTATCTAAAGTTCTCCAAACTCCACAATATAAAAATAAAAAAATTTACATTGTCGGTTTTTCAAGTTCTCAAGGACCATTTGAACTTAATAAAGAAATCTCATTTAAACGTGCTCTTCGTATTCAATCAGCCCTTATACAAGTCAGCAATGATCAAATCTCTTTAGATCGTTTGCACGTAAAATCTTATGGAGAATTATTTCCAGTGGGTTGCAATGAGACTCTTAAAGGACGCGCCAAAAACCAGAGAGTTGAAATCTGGATTAAGTGATTAATTTCGCTTCTTGTTATGGCAAATTAACTATAAAATTAAATACTCTTAGGTTGGAATATCTTCTATAGTAAATTACTCTATCACAACTTATCTTATAAAATATGGTTTACGGTGATGGAGTTATATTAAATGCGCCTACATATTTATCCATTTTTATGCTTATTATTTTTTACACTTGGAACCAATGTTGTATTTGGCCAACCTTTAAATTTAAAGCAAGATATGTTTCTGGAAGCATCTGGTACTGCCCCTTATCTGATACTGGCACACTCCTGGAAAAAGGCTCCCAAAAAAGAACCGCATCATCATGATGATCATCCACCTGACGATGCTGACCATCCAAATGAAGCAGAGCGTAGTTATTATCAGAAGGATAATGACTGGCATCATTATCCTCATGAAAGACGTAAAAAAACATACAGGTTTGGTGGAGGCTCCCGCTACCTGTCACGTAAAAAATCCAGATATTATAGCTATAATTATGATAAAGGATATTTAACTGATAATTGTGAATATATACGAGCACCAAAGCGCGTATGCTTTTATGATCGCAGTGATAACCGCAGATGTGTTTGGAGATTGAAGTGGCAATATAAGTGCTTTTAGCTCGATAAAAATTAAGTTTGGGTTATTTCAGAAATTCTTTTAGCAATATCCTGATATATCTCAGTTGCGCCGGCCGACCAATCAGCAACTTTTGAAGATACTAAGTTTGCCTGGCTCTTTAGAATAACGCCATCTTTTAAAATTTTAAGATTATTGGCAGCTAGAGTTTGTCCTGTAGATGTTATATCTACGATTAGCTCTGCAGCTCCTGATGCAGGTACACCTTCTGTCGCTCCAAGACTCTCAACAACACGGTAACCAATAATTCCTTTACTCGAAAAATAGCGTCTCGTAAGCATCTTATATTTTGTTGCAACTCTTATGCGGCGTCCGTGAAGGGCATGGAATTGGGCCGTAACCTCTTCTAAGTTCTGCATAGAGTTCACATCTAACCAACACTCTGGCACAGCGACAACAACATCGGCATGGCCAAACCCAAGCTCTGATACAAATTTGATATAATAATCGAGATTGTATATGGACTCTTTTACGAGGTCTTCTCCTGTTACTCCAAGGTGCACTCGGCCAGACCTGAGTTGGTATGGTATTTCTGAAGCTGATGAAAAAAGGACATCTATGTTTTCGTAACCTTCTACATGTCCTTGATACCCTCTTTCATTACCTGTTTTGGTTATATTCATTCCAGCTTTAGCGAAAAGTTCGACAGTTGCATCTTTAAGTCGACCTTTTGAGGGAATAGCAAGTACTAATTTTTTAGAACTCATGAGTTTATTCCTTCTGCGGCAGCTAAGAGTCTTTCTGTATGGATTCCACAACCTATTGCAGGGATATGACGTCCACTATTGATATCTCCAATTAAATTATCATATCTTCCGCCACCTGCTATTTGTGCCTTTTCCGATGTTCCCATTGATGGAATTTCAAGCTGAAAAACTAATCCTGTATAATATTCCAGATTTCTCCCATACTCCGCACTAAACATTGCATTTGATATATCTATTCCGGCATCTGAAAATAACTCCAAGCGCTTGTTATACTCTTGTAAGGTATAATCCAGATTGATACCTGCAGCTGATGCCAAATCTGAAATGCGTGCTCCTGCAGCTTTTGGCCGTGCCGTGATCGATAAATAATTTTCAATCAAAACTGCAGTTTCTTTTGGAAGAGGTTCTGATTTAATATCTGCAAGTTCATCCATTAGCTTCTCTGTGATTTCTTTTATATCCCTCGTGCCAACCAATGGAATACTCTTGGCTTCGAGGAAATCCATTACTAATTCAGATGCCGTATCCATCTCAGCTGCTGTTAATTTTGCAAGAATAGTGCTTATATCGTTTTTTTTGTTTTTTTCGTGGTCTGTTAACTCTTGCAATAATTCACGAAATGCCTCAGGGCGCCAAAACCGATTTTTAAGCCGTGCTCTCCACCTGTCAGGCATCTGAATGGCATTTAGTAGTGCATGAAAAATTCCTAAATCACCAAATCGAAGTGATATATCTGAAATACCGCAAACCTCTAAGGCTTCAATTACCGTTTGAAGAACTTCTGTTTCTGCGCGACCTTTATCATTAACACCTATATTTTCTATACCAGCTTGTCGAAATTCTCTTGGTTGCTCGTTATCTCCTTCTCTAGGCTGGAATCTAAAAGCTGGGCCATTGTAACAATATTTTGCACAAGCATCTGCGTTTGGATGTCGTTCTAAATATAGCCTGCATGTCGGAACCGTAAGATCTGGGCGTAAGCATAATTCTTCGCCATCTACAGAAGAGAAGACATAGGTACGGCTGCGCAATGCTTCCCCAATCTGGTTCATGAAGATATCTGCCGGTTGCATAATTGCAGGCGATACTGGCTCATAGCCACTACTCGTAAAAACGTCTCTAAGCTTCTTGGCTTGATCTTCTAATAATTTGAATTGATGTACTGTTTCTGCAGTCATATCTTAATCCCTAAATCACCTGCATTAAGCATTATCGTGCATTTGACTTTTTAATAATTTTTTGACAGCAGATACCAAGTCTGCTTGTGAGACAGAAACTTGTGCCGGGCGTCCTTCTCTCCATTCTTTATTATCAGTTATTTCTTCGGAAAGCTTCGCTCCTTGCAATAGATCTTTGATCGTAATTTCACCTTTTTCACGCTCATCTTCGCCTTGGATTATAACACACGGAGCATTTCGTTTATCAGCATATTTCATTTGGGCCCGCATACCTGACGTTCCCAAATACATTTCTGACTTGATGCCTGCTCGTCTTAATTGATTGACCATAGTCTGGTAGGTATTCAAATGTTCCGCATCCATAACGAGT
Organism: Methyloligellaceae bacterium; assembly: GCA_965263345.1. Lineage (GTDB taxonomy): Bacteria > Pseudomonadota > Alphaproteobacteria > Rhizobiales > CBDHHC01 > CBDHHC01. The sequence goes on along the minus strand of CBDHHC010000024.1, from coordinate 232,039 downwards.
ACTATTACAGGTCCTGTACTCTTATGGGAACCAATTTTCCCTAATGTTTGCAACGCTGCATAGAGACGAGATACTCCAATCGCAAAACCTGTAGCGGGGATTTCCACCCCTTTAAATCTGGCAACTAGACCATCATAACGCCCTCCCCCACCAACAGAGCCAAAGCGAACGTTTTTTCCACTTTCATCTATGCTTTCAAAGGTCAGTTCAGCTTCGAAAACTGGGCCGGTATAATAATCAAGTCCTCTTACAACACCAGGATCTATCATAATACGATCAGAGTCATAACCTGCAGCATTAACAATTTCACTGATCTTTTTGAGTTCTTCAAAACCCTGTTTGCCAATTTCACTGCCGTCAACAAGTTTTTCTAAATTTGACAAGACTATGTTTTGATCATTAGAACCTGCGTTTACAAAATTCATCACTGTCTCGATATGTTCCGCATCTAGCCCAGCGCCTTTTGTAAAATCACCAGACTCATCTTTTCTACCTGCCCCTAAAAGTTGTTCTACTCCTTCAGGGCCCAGACGGTCTAGTTTATCAATGGCACGTAAGACAGTAAGCTTACGAACTATATCCGTTTCATTATCACTTCCGATACCAATTTTTTCGAGAATACCGTCAAGCACCTTACGATTATTGACACGCATGATATAGGATCCTGTTGGTATTCCTAAGCGCTCAAGACAATCTGCGGCCATCATACAAATCTCTGCATCGGCAGCCAAATTATTCGTTCCTACTGTATCAGCGTCAAATTGTGTAAATTGCCTATAACGGCCAGGTCCTGGTTTTTCATTTCGCCAGACTGGACCTGTTTGGTAACGTCTGAATGGTTTTGGAAGAGAGTCATAGTTTTCAGCAACATATCTTGCAAGAGGAGCTGTAAGGTCATACCGCATGGATAACCACTGCCCATCTTCATCCTCAAATGAGAATACTCCCTCATTTGGCCTATCCTGGTCTGGGAGAAATTTACCTAAAGCATCAGAATATTCAAAAGCTGGTGTTTCTAATGGTTCAAACCCATAAAGTTCATAAACTTCACGAATAGTATCCACCATCTCCTGCATTGTTCTGACTTCAAATGAGGAGACATCAATCAAACCTTTGGGCAAGCGTGCTTTGGGGCGAATTACTTTTTGCTTTTTTGCCATTGATTTAAACTATCTTTTTTCCATACCTGTATAGAAACTTAAGGTCATAAATGAGTTTAATTCACTTATGACCTTTAAATTTACTGATTATTGCATTGGTTTCTATCTGATTGCTCTGGATGCGGCAACCCAAAGTGTTACTTTTGTGTAAAGTGTCTGCAAGATATATTGGGTTTGTATATAGAGATATAATGTCGTATAAGCATACGTTAATATTATAAATGTATATTTTCCAGAGTCATAATATACATTACCTAAATAAATTTCAGGTATAATAAAGGCACGAGAAAGCTAAGTTTTATACAATTTCAATTAAGTTCATACAGTTTATTATGATAAGTAATAAACTTGATTAATCGAACAATGCATCGATATCGTCTTGGCTTGCAACATTTTCGTCTTCATTAAGGGCTGGCCCATTAAGTAGTGCCTTATCACCGGCACGATCTTCACGGTTCATAGCTTCCACTTCAGCGAAGCTCTCAACACCACCCCAAATCTCCATCATTTGGATAACACGCTCTTCAATAAAGCCGAATGCTGATACAACTTTACTTATTCGCTGACCAGTTAAATCCTGAAAGTTACATGACTCGAAGATTTGGATCACTTGGTCTTGCATATCCCCCACCATGCCTTGGTGGTTTTCGCTCGTTAAGGCGGCTACTAAATCAGCTGCAATTTGGTCAATACTTTCAGCGGACTCAAGAATAGTTTCTGTGGCCTTTTCTGTTCCCTCAACAATTGCGCCTAATTCATCACTCACTCTGGAAATTTCCATACCATTCACGCCAGATTGATGAATCGTTAGTATTTCTACTTTAGTACGCTCAATAGCATCATAAATTTCTTTTAATTCATTGCGTAACTTACGTGCTTCTTCAATTTCTTCTTCTGAAAGTTTAAGCTCAGGCTTTTCTACTGGAACAGGTGCAACAGCTTGAGCTGCAGGACGTTCAACTAATATGTCAATTCCAGACTTAATTTCCCTAAGCAAATTAATGACATCTTGATTATTTGCGGAGTTTTTGTTTTCACTTGATTTGGGTTTTGCAGGAGCTGCAACAGGCGCTACAATTGGTTGTGATAATAATTCCGCAGTACTATTTACACTCGCCTGTCCACTATTCATGTATTTTTCAATACGAAACACACGCTTTTGCTGGGTATTCATTTCTCACTCTCCCTACTCGACCCAGCATGACCATAACTGAATATTCCTAATATTAAGTTCATATTTCAGGAGAGACTAAAAATATCTTTTATTATTTGATTTTTATTTTATCAAACACAAGAATATTAAGGAATTACTCGGTTTTTTTATCATAAATAGTGCTTACATTTGTAATTTTATGTTTTAGACCTTCCAGTCCTTTTGGGCATGGCCCACCTAATGCCCAATCAAGTAATTCAACTGTATGAACAATTGGTATATCTGTTCCTAAGCCAATTTGAGATATACAGCCAATATTTCCTGTTGCGATAACATCGGGTTTAATCTTTTCTATATTCTTGACTTTTCTTTTTCTTAAATCCTGGGCAATGTCAGATTGTAAGATATTGTAAGTTCCTGCCGAACCACAACAAATATGCCCTTCAGGGATTTCAAGGACTGTATAGCCAGCCTGTCTTAATAATAGTCTTGGTTCACTATTTACGTTCTGACCATGCTGCATTGAGCATGCAGAGTGGTATGCAACCTTTATTGATGACCAACCTTCTGGGGCATCTTGCTCGAAATTCATTAAAAATTCTGAAATATCTTTCGTAATATCTGATATTTCTTGAGCTCGTCTTGCATATGCTTGATCATCTGCTAGCATATGTTTGTAATCTTTAACTGTGGTGCCGCAGCCAGATGCATTCATAATAATTGCATCTAATGGCTCATGGTTCATTAATTCATACCACGTATCAATGTTTTTCCTCGCTGAATTCAAAGCCTCTTCTTCTTTACCCATATGATGGGTAAGTGAGCCGCAGCATCCGCTCTCTTTTGGGAGAATAACCTCTACCCCTTGACGCGCCAGTAAGCGTATCGTTGCATCGTTAATTTCTGGACGCAAAACCTGTTGCGCACACCCTCTCATTAACACAACTCGTTTGGTGCGAAAACGATGAGGTTTTGCCATGCCTGGTCCAGAGAATTGAGCTCTTTGAAATGGACTGACATTAGCTAGCTCTAACATTGCTGTAATTTCTTTCAAACCTATCCATTTGAAAAAATTGCGAAATGGTCTGACAATTAATGCAGCTATTAATGCTAATCTAAATCTGAATGGGAAGGGTAATATATTTGCCAGCATTGATCGCATTAAACGATCTTTTAAGGGGCGTTGACCAGTTTCTTCAACATGTACTCTGGCAAGATCAACAAGATGCATGTAATCCACATCACTTGGGCATGTTGTCATACATGATAAACAAGACAAGCATCTGTCTAAATGATGACGAACCTGCTCATTATTTCTTTTGCGCTCTTCGAGCATATCTTTAATGAGATAAATCCTACCTCTTGGACTATCTCGCTCATCGCCAAGCATAACATAACTTGAACATGTTGCTGTACACAAACCGCAATGAACACATTTGCGTAAAATAGCCTCGGCTTCAGCTAAGCGAGGTGATTGTAATTGCTTTTTTGAAAAATTCGTTTGCATTATTCCAGCCTAATGTTCTTACATTTATGTTAGCAGTATGAGTACATGCGCCCAGGGCTTAAAACAAAATTTGGATCAAAAGCAGCCTTTATGCGTCTGGTAATTGCGGCTACATCTGATTCAACGGGTTGAAAGACATCTGCACTTGCCCGCAAAGCTAAATCCCCCCTCATTAATGTGGCATTTCCTCCACGATTAATTACGGCTCTGTGAACCTCTGATGCCCCAGCATCTGCTGTAAAAGGCGTTAACAACCATATTAAACCACCTGACCAATCATATATCGCAACACTATCCGGGTGATGAGCTTTAATTGCTGAAACAATTTCAACGCCCTTGCTTGGCGATGTAGTAATCCTCCAAAAAGGTGCTTGTGATGATTGGAAAAGCTTTAGTGTCCGCATATCAGACCAAAACGCCTCTGAGCGTTCGTGATCCAAGACTTCAATTATTCCAAAAGAATCTAACTCTTCTTGTAATGCTTTTAATCTATATTGTAATGCTTCAGAAAAATTTTCAATTCTAATTGCTGTCAATGATGCATCAGTGGTTCTGAGATGGCTGTCTGATAATTCTGACACGAGAGGCTGTTGAATATGAACTGTGCCTGAAACTTCATATGGTGTTTTCATAGCTTTGCACATTAACTCAATTGCTAATACATCCAACAAGCCTGAAAAAATCAAGGTGGCTGTTTCTTCAGGTTTTGGCAAAACTTTCATTGTCACTTCTGTCATTACAGCTAGAGTTCCCCACGAACCTGATACGCCTTTACACAAATCATATCCGGTGACATTTTTCATTACACGTCCACCAGACTTAATTACATCACCAATCCCATTTACGGCTGTCATCCCTAAAAAATGATCTTTTGTAGAGCCCGTCAGAATTCGGCGGCTACCGCATAAGTTTGTTGCGAGCACCCCACCTATTGTTCCTTCTCCTTGGGCGACGCCTAGTACTGGTCCCATATCTAGAGGTTCGAAAGCAAGCATCTGGTTTTTCCGTGCTAACGTTTCTTCCAAGAAACGCAAAGGAGTTCCTGTTTTGACTGATACAACCAGTTCTTGGGGTTCATACATCGAAATCCCGAACATTGCGCCAGTACACACTATATAGTCTGCTTGTACTGGCCGGCCCAAAGAACGCTTCGTTCCTGCTCCTGCAACTTCTAAGGATGTTTTGCTTTGATTGGCATCAGACACTATTTTGGAAAGTTGTGTTTCGTCTCTGGGACGTAGAATATCCATTTTTCTAGTCTCCTTTATGCATTTCTAAAGGAAAGACTTTACCTGGATTGAGTAACCAGTCTGGATCAAATGCATCTTTGATTCTCATTTGTTGCTCTAGGTCATATGTTGAAAATTGCACTGTCATTAAATCACGTTTCTCAATACCAACGCCATGTTCCCCAGTTAAACATCCTCCGACTTCAACACATAATTTTAGGATCTCAGCACCTGCTTGCTCAGCTTTCTCAGCTTCTTCTCTATCATTCGAGTTATAAAGGATAATTGGATGAAGGTTGCCATCACCTGCATGGAAAATATTTGCAACACGTAGATTATTTTTTTCACAGATTTGAGAAATTGACTTTAGGACTTCTGGTAATTTACCTGTTGGTATTGTCCCATCCATGCAATAATAATCTGCAATTCGACCTAATGCACCAAATGCTGCTTTACGTCCTTTCCAGATTGCTGCACTCTCTTCTTCGCTCTCGCTGATCTTCATGACAATAGGTTGATGCTTACGGGCGATCTCTCCTATTTTACCAAGAAAATAATCGATCTCCGTATCAGAGCCTTCCACTTCTACAATAAGCAATGCCTCAACATCTAATGGATATCCCGCCTTTGCATAATTCTCACAAACCTGAATTGCTGGTTTATCCATATATTCAATTGCGACAGGAAGTATTCCTGAACCAATAATTGAAGCCACGCAGGCTCCAGCATCTTCACAGGAGGCAAAGCCAATTAATACTGGACGTGCACCCATTGGTTTTGGTAAAATGCGTAAAGTTGCTTCTGTAACAATTCCTAATTGCCCTTCTGAACCAACAAGTAGGCGAAGCAAGTCATACCCCATATCATCAAGGTAGTTGCCCCCAAGTTGGATGATTTTGCCTTCAATTGTCACTATTTTCAAACCAAGAACATTGTTTGTCGTGACTCCATATTTTAGACAATGAGCCCCGCCAGAATTCATCGCAATATTACCAGCTATAGTACACGCAAGCTGACTAGATGGATCAGGAGCATAAAAAAAGCCTTGTTCAGAAACCGCTTGAGATATCGCAAGGTTTGTGATGCCAGATTGAACTGTTATGACCCGATCTTCGTAATTTACATCTACTATTTCATTCATTCGAGAGACGCATAATACTATTGAGTCTTCGGAGGGCAAAGCTCCACCACATAATGATGTCCCTGCTCCACGAGGAACGACCCTTATTTTTTTTTCGTGGCAATATTTTAGGATTTCAGCGATTTCTTCAGTTGTTTGGGGTAAAATTACAGCTAGCGGAATTTGGCGATAAGCTGTTAATGCATCTGTTTCAAAAACTTTTTTACCAACTTCATCAGTAATTACATTATCCTTGCCTACTAATTCACGTAGACCATTTGTAATCACCCGACGTCTTGAAACAATTTTTCTATCCGGTTTCAATAAGGCGATAGACATAAAGGCTTATCTCCCTGACAAAGGCCAAAATATAATGCTAAAACAGCTACGAAACAGAGAATATTCAGTTCTTAATTGTTAGTTTTGATGAATGTCACATTTCAACTAAAAGAAATAACTATTTCTAATGGTAATTAAAGTTTTAGGGGGAAATCAGAAAAAGCTCAATACACAATAATACCTATCCTCTCATTTCTCATGGAATAATAGGTAAATTATACATTTAATTGATATTTATTCAGTTTAAAGAGCAGTGTAGCCATATCATTTCCAGTATTTCTGGCATCTTATTGTACACATTTGATAGTATTTACTGCATCTTCCTTTGAAGCCCTTGCCTCGATACCCTTTTTTAAAACACCTGATCCGTTCTTTGGCGCATTTCTTCATGCATATTGAAAATTTGCTTCTGTGCTGTGCTTGGACATTTGTATGAGTCATTAAATATCCACCGAAACTTATACCTATACTCAATAATATGATTATAAAAATTGATACTTTTCTCAACATTCTGGGTCCCTATAGAAAAGTGAAAATAAAATAAAATTATCAAGTGATTAGATCTGATTGATACAAATTACATCATAGATACTGAATGCAATATGAAGGGATAGACAACTTAAAGTAAATATATATTTGTGGAGAAACATATTATTAAAGAAATTTATATTTTAAAAATATAAGTATTATATATAAATTTTCATGTATTCTTTTGTATTCTCAATGCATGACATAATATATATCAGGTAACCATCAAATAATGCCTCACATGGATATTATATATAAAAAAATAATTATTGAGCTAATTAATCTCAGTCGCAGATCCAAAAGAATAATACTTATTTCCATTGACTTTTTAACGATGCTTATCGCATTATGGTGTGCGCTATATTTACGTTTATCAGAGTTTTACACTCCTCCTACGCTTCTTTTGTTTTGGGTTTTTTTATCAGCGCCAATCATAGGACTTATTGTTTTTCACCATACAAAAGTTTACAGACAGGTCACCAGATATGCTGATCACTCTTTGTCTGCCAGAATCATTTTCTCATCTTGTCTTACAGTTTTAATTTGGGCGATGCTGATTCTGCTTGTCGGTGCTGTAGAAGTCCCAAGGTCTGTTATAATCATGTTTGGGGTCCTCACCTCCTTGTTTATCTGGACCAACAGAGAAATCGCTCGTTGGCTATTAAAAGATGCACCGCTCCCTAAAGACCAAAGTCAAAATAACGGATCAAAGCGAAAAGTCATCATATATGGTGCTGGCACAACTGGTATACAATTACTTGAAGCATTGAAATCCAAGTCTGACTACGAAGTCGTTGGCTTTATTGACGATAATCAATGTGTTGTTGGCCAAAGAATACAAAGACTTAAAGTTTATCCTACTGAGCGCATTCAAAAGTTTATTGTTGAAGATGGAGTCAAAGAAGTTTTTTTAGCCATTCCAGAGGCTTCCTGGACAAAAAGGCGTGGTATTGTCAAATCTCTTGAAACCTATAAGGTTTTGGTGAAAACTTTACCCGCTATTGGAGATATTGCCTCAGGGCAGGTGGAAGTCAGTGATTTAAAGCAAATTGATGTTTTAGACCTTCTGTGTCGTGCTCCGATTCCTTCAGATCCCAAGTTATTAGGAAAAAATATTTCTGATAAAGTTGTTGTAGTTACAGGAGCTGGAGGCTCTATTGGATCTGAAATCAGCAGACAAATTTTAAAGCAAAAACCTAAAATACTTATTCTATTCGATCTTTGCAGAAGCCGCCTTGTATGAAATTGATATGGAATTAAGGGAATTACAAAACAAAATCCAGGCACTGCATAATCACAAAGCGACAGATGTTGAGAAAATTTTTGAGACTGAAATTATACCTGTTCTTGGTTCTGTTCTTGATACAGAGCTTGTTAAATCGATCCTTGCTAAATATCAGGTGAATACCATCTATCATGCTGCCGCCTATAAGCATGTTCCTCTTGTTGAGCAAAATCCATTTTCTGGTATCAAAAATAATACTTTTGGAACTTTATCTATTGCTAAAGCTGCAGAAAAAGCTGGTGTTGAACGTTTTGTTCTTGTCTCTACTGATAAAGCAGTACGTCCAACAAATATCATGGGGGCCAGCAAAAGGCTTGCAGAACTAATTCTTCAGGCTTTTGCAGAAACAAGCAACAAAACTGTTTTTACAATTGTACGTTTTGGCAATGTTCTTGACTCTTCAGGATCTGTTATCCGCCGTTTTAAAAAACAAATCCGTAATGGTGGTCCAGTAACTGTTACTCACCCAAATATCATACGTTATTTTATGTCTATACCAGAAGCTGCAGATTTGGTTATCCAAGCAGGTGCTATGGCCGAAGGTGGGGATGTTTTTGTTCTTGATATGGGAGAACCAATCAAGATTGATGACCTTGCACGGTCTCTTATTCATTTGCTTGGACTAGAAATTAAAAGTAATGAGACGCCAAATGGAGATATTGCAATCGAATATGTGGGGCTTCGCAAAGGTGAAAAATTATATGAAGAATTGCTAATTGGTGAAGAAACAACTGGAACAGCACATCCTCGAATTATGAAGAATATGGAACCTCACCTTCCTATCTTTAGATTAAACAAGGTCTTAAAAAGCTTATCACAAGCTCTTGAAGCAAAAGACTTAGAGAATATTGTCTACATTTTAGAAGATGCTGTAGAAGGGTATCGAAATGCTGACTTAACTCAGTCTGATACAGTCCATACCAAACTACACAAATGGCAACCTCGATCTCAAACCATTCACTAAGATTATTATATCTGTTTCTTCTACTGCTCACACAGATGTGACTTGTAATTGCATGTCATTTCATAAATTAACATCTAATGTATCTTTTATTGTTTTATACTGCCAGTTTGTATGAAATGAGATACTAAATTATGTGTATCAATTCCATGTAACTTTTAGTTAAATATAAAAAACAATGCAAACTCAATCCCAGTTACATTCTCAAAAAACCTCCCCAGTCACAGAGCGCAGCTCTAAAGTTTCAATTATTTTTTTATGGTCTCTTGCGGCCTTTGGTGGGTTTGTTTATGTCATTGGAATCACAATCTTATCAGAGCAGTTTGGTTATGATTACCGTGTCATTCAGATGCCAATTATTGAAATGATAATATTATTATGTGGATCAGGCATTGGGCTTTTTCTGCTATACTTCTTGATAAAGTTAAGTTTACACTCCAATACCCATGTAAGAGCAGTTTTACTTCTCATTATCCTTTGTGGTTGTTTATTTAGATTAATTCTATTTGCCAGCGAACCTATGTTGGAGGATGATTATCAACGTTATTTCTGGGATGGCGCTCTGACTGCTCAAGGAATAAACCCTTATAAATATTCTCCAGGAGACATTAAAGCCGATAAAATAATTCTTCCAGAAATTACAAGAATTAAAGAGCAAGCCGGCCTCGTGCTGGATCGTATTAATCATCCTCAACTGAGAACAATATATCCTGCTGTTTCTCAAATCATGTTCTCTGTTGCGTATTTTATTGAGCCTTTTAGCATCACTTCATGGCGTTTCCTTTTGTTGTGTTTTGATGGCATTAGCCTTTTTCTTTTAATTAAACTTCTTTTGTTTTTTCAGAAATCACCTTTATGGGCTGCTTTATACTGGTGGAATCCTGTGGTTCTCAAAGAATTATTCAATTCTGCACATATGGAAGCTATTCTCATTCCTTTTATTTTAGGAACACTATGGCTTGCCCTTCATAAAAGATACTTATTATCAAGTGTTTCTCTTGCTTTTGCAGTCGGAATTAAGGTTTGGCCTATTCTTTTATTTCCTTTGGTTTTGCGACCTATCTTACATCAACCACTTAAATTATTGTTCTGCTCGGTACTCGCATTTGGACTGATTGGTTTGTGGTTTTTACCCGTAATACTTACTACTCTCGATCAAAATTCTGGATTTGTGGCCTATGCAAGTCAGTGGAAGACCAATAGCGCTTTGATGAAGTTTTTATCTATTTTCTATCAGAATCTATTCGAATATTTTTATATTCGGAACCTTCAACCTAATCTGGTTATCAGATTCACAATAATTTTTATCACACTGATAATACTATGTTTTTTATTTTTTAAGAACTCAAAAACTCAAAAGGAGTGGCTCTCAAAAATTTTTATAATGTGCCTTGTTATTTTTCTTTGTAGCCCAGCGCAGTTTCCTTGGTATTATGTCTGGGTTGCTCCTTTTATCGCTCTTTTTCCTTTATATAGCCTTCTGTTTTTATCAATGACTATACCTCTTTATTATTCAGCTTTTTATCTCATGTCACATGGTAACTTGCAGATTTATAATAACGTTATAATCTGGCTAATTTGGATACCGGTATGGATATTATTAGTTTACGACTTTACCTTAAATAATAAAGTTCTATGCTTATCAGATAATAAATCTATTCAAAAAGGCTCTATATGAGAGGTGGAAAAATAATTAATGCCATTATTCCGGCGTTAAATGAAGAACAAGCTATTGGTAACGTTTTAAAAGATATTCCAGATTGGGTAGACCATATCATTGTTGTTGATAATGGATCAACTGACCGAACTTCTGAAATTGCACTAAATTTTGGAGTAGAAGTTGTTTTTGAACCAATCAAGGGCTATGGACGCGCCTGTCTTTCTGGCCTTGAGGTTGTTGGCGATTGTGATGTTATCGTTTTTATTGATGGTGATTACAGTGATTATGCGAATGAAATGGATATTCTTGTCGACCCTATAATCCATGAGAACTATGATCTTGTTATAGGCTCTAGAACCACAGGAAACATTGAGGATGGTGCCTTAACTGCACAACAAAAATTTGGTAACTGGCTTGCTTGCAAACTTATATTTTTATTATGGGGCAAAAAATATACCGATCTTGGACCATTCAGAGCAATCCAGTCTCAGGCTTTGAAAAAATTATCCATGATAGATAATGGGTATGGCTGGACCATAGAAATGCAAATTAAGGCCATTCTAAAAAACTTAAAAGTTCTTGAAACCCCAGTAAAATATCGTACTCGGATTGGTGTTTCTAAGATTTCGGGAACCTTTTGGGGCTCTGTTTCTGCAGGCACTAAGATTTTGACCCTGATTTTCTGGTTTGCGATAAAATCTTTCACGTCTTATGGTTCGCAAAGGAAATCTTTAATAATATAAAATAGTTATAATATTGATATATAATAACTTTAAGACACAACATTACATTTAAAGCGAAAAGTTCCACTTTTTGTAGCCTCAATAAATATAACTTCATTTGGCTATATCACTAAACAAGATTAACTATAATCAAAAAGACCTATGGATTTATTTAGGTTCCAGTATTAAACGTTTAAATAAGAGAGATATACTTCCCAAGAGGGCTTTACTTTGCAATGATATGTTTTTTAACTAAAATTGCTAAGCATAGTTTTGTGGAAAATTGATTAAATATTTTCATTATTTATTATTTTTCTAAAATATGCCTTCATTCTGCCACGCAAAGATTGACAATAAGGTCTGATGAAGGAGTGTGAGTGTGCGTCCATTAAACTTTCAAAGACCAACAGATATAAAGTATAGACATTTTGCCAGTAGATCTATTGGTTTTGCGGAACCTTTTCGAAATAAGATTGAGGCACTGGCAAATCATGCCCCTTGGCTTAATGATTTAGCAAATAGTTTTCCAGGAATGCTTTTTGCTTTGGCAACTGATTTTGGTACTCTAGAAAACCGACAAAAAACCTATAACCTCCTTAAGCATGGAGGTTCACTCAAGCTTGCTGCAAAGATGTTAGACTTGCCATGGTGGCTGCGCAAACTTCCTCCACAAACTTTCCAAAGTGCTTTACCCAACAGCCTTCCTGACAACGACTTTTTCTCAAAGCACATAGTAAATCTTATCCCTCGACATCATGATGATATCGCCACATGGTTTCGAAAAGTCATAAAAGCTTCACAACTCTGTAATGAGAATTTTGCCCTTTGGGTTGCAAATACAGCCCCCTTGTATGCTCATTCAAATGAAGTTGGTGAGAGCGATGCAACACTTGAACTACTTGCAGCTTGGGCATGGTATTCACAACATAAAGAAGTTCCTTCTCATTATCTTATTCAAACATTATGGCACCCTAATATAGGCTTACATAAAGCTCTTGATGCTTCAAAAATTTGGTATAATCGCACAAAACTCGTCTTGTTTATTGGAGACAAGGGTATTGATGATTGTTGGTTAGACGGTAAGAAAATAAACGGTTATGATATTGTTCCTCTTAGAACAGCTGATGACTTTTTAACTGAAGCCAGCATGATGGGAAATTGCTTAGATCAATATGCTGACCAAATTCGCTTCCAGAGAGTTCGGGTTTTCAGCATTCGCCGCGATGGTGTGCCGATTGCGAATATAGAAATTGGGCCCCACGAAGATGACCGTACTGTTCCTAGTATTGAACAAATCAGAGGTCCTAAAAATCGCAGAGTAAGCCCGATGATATGGCAGCTTGCTTATTTTTGGTTAGGGCAACAAAATTTCTCATCACGCCCAAACGGACCCAACTGGCCTCCTGTTTCATCTGCTGTGACTCAACATAGAATATGGGCTCCCTATCGATATATGGTCGAATCTAAAGGATTTAATACTTCTTCTCTTTCTATATTTAACCTCGACCAAACTGAGAAATTGCTTCTTCAACTTGAAGGTTTAGCACTTATAGACAGTGTTTAAATTTAAGTTTTAAAGCTGATTATACATTTTTAGAACCTTAAACTTTATTTTTATAAATTATGCCATAAGATATTATTTAATTTATAAATTATAACACTCTTTAGCACCTCACCCATTTTCCAAATTATTTCCTACACCCCTTTGATTAGTTTGATTTTTTCTAAGTTTGCAATTATAAAATCGTACTTCAATTAATATACCAAAATCATGCTAATCAACTGAAATAAAACAACTATTTCACTTATTAAAATAGTTATAAACAATACTATAATTGTTATGGGAAATAAGTTGATATCAAATGTTCTATTGTCTATACCATACAAGTATACTCTATATGGATTAACAATATAACCATGTAGAAGATTCTCGCCCTCGGATTAAAAGCGGGGTTACCGAGGGCGAGAGACAATAGCTTCATTCGCTATACTTATTATCTACTTATAATATTAGACATAAATATGGCAGATATATTTTATTTATAAAAATTAACTCACTATATACTTACAAAATAAAAATATGCATGACCTTATACTCGGAAAAGCATATTATTTGAAATTTTGTAAAAATGTTTTTTGCGTCTTATTAGCTATTCAGCTTATGCTTAATTATAGCGGTATTTATTGATATCTTAACTGATATTTTTACTGTTATTATTTTCCTGTCTAATTACTATAATCCAATCCTTGCCATTTAATGCATTTACATCATTTGTTTTCGAAAAGGCTATAAGCTGATTTTTTTCAGCATAAACACCATTTTCAAATCCAGAAACTGGCATAGAGAATGTCTTACCAAGACTTGAATTATCAGGTGCTGATGCAATGCACTTCATATCGTCATCCAACAATAGCACTTTATTTTTTTCCCACTCTTCATCAGAAAATGGTGGTTCATAAGCAATAATTTTATGACTAAATTCTTCCCAATTTAACCATTTTACTAAGACCCCCAAAGGTTTATTGTTGTGCGAAAGAACAGAGCTTATGGGGAGTAGAAAATCATTATTATAATCACTTTGCTTTTCTAAAGATCCTATATATGGATAACCAGGTGCTTCCATATTCAAAGCATTTGAGAACCAGTTTTTATCCTGCACATTATTATTTCTTGAATTTAAAGCTCCTGTGGAAGCGATAATATCACCATGCGTAGTTAATAAAATAATGTCTCTATAAAATGGATAATGCCTTGATAAATCCATCAGACGTCTCTGAGCTTCAGAAACAATGCCATTATCCTCTGAATTCAAAATCGCTTTGATTAAAATGCTATCGGTTGCCCACCAGCTCACATCCTGCTTGCGTTCCAATAAGCTTCTTGTAAATGTTCTAGAAAGTGTTTTTGCTACATCTTGAGCTCTTTGCTGCATAAGACGCTCAGCAATATTCATGCTTTCTTGAATACGGCTGACAACTTCATCTTCAAATGATTTTGCCGTCCCACTTGCCTGATCTGCCAAACTTTTTACTTCACTTGCTACAACAGCAAATCCACGACCTGCCTCACCTGCTCTTGCCGACTCAATTGTTGCGTTTAAAGCTAAAAGTTTTGTACGGTTTGCAATATCCTGATTTTCTCGAGAAAACCCAAAGACTTCATCATTCAGTTTTTCTAAATTATCTTGCATATCTCTAGGAGAGACATCATCCACACCCTCACTAATTGTTTGCTCGATTTCTTCGGCCTGAGCAGACATATAACCACCTCTATGTAATGATTCCGCATTTATAGAAGTAGATTTCGACAATATTAGTTAATATTTTATAATACTTTGTTCGGAAATTTTATATAACGTATAATTATATTGATGTTTTTAATTTGATACTTTAAGGAAAAAGGATCGTTTTATTCCATTCATCTTCTTGACTTCTTTCTCTAGTGTAGAGAATGCGATCGTGTAATCTATACGGTTGGTCTTGCCAGAATTCAATTTCCACGGGATAAATATAAAAGCCCGACCAATGTTTTGGTCTTGGTATCTCTGTCGTTTGATATTTTTCCGTATAAAACTTTACAGCATCTTTTAATGCATCAGGATTACTCATTGTTTTCGACTGTTGTGAAGCCCAAGCCCCTATACGGCTCTCTTTTGGCCTTGAATTGTAATATTCATCAGCTTCTTCGTTATTAACCAGACCTACTTCACCACGAATCCTAACTTGACGTTTAAGAGTTTTCCAGTGAAAACATAATGCTGCTTTGGGCTGAGATTGTAGTTCATTTCCCTTTG
The DNA here is from genome assembly GCA_965263345.1 of Methyloligellaceae bacterium. Taxonomy (GTDB): domain Bacteria; phylum Pseudomonadota; class Alphaproteobacteria; order Rhizobiales; family CBDHHC01; genus CBDHHC01. The sequence continues at coordinate 216,581 of CBDHHC010000024.1, read as the reverse complement.
CACTCTCTAAATTGGTATAAAATATAAATCCTTGCCTTGAGATTCCTTTAAGTAAGACAATCCTTACGTTTGGACACCCATTCTGGTCCACAGTTGCTAAAGACATTGCGTTTGGGTCATTTATTTCTGTAGATTTTGCGGCTTCCATCCATTTATTAAATAGAATAATTGGATCTTCATATGCTGCTGGTGTTCTTAAAGTTTCATCTCTAGAATTGTTATCTCTTGTCATAACACCTCATTTGAAATCGTTTTAAAACTAATAAATAGGTCCCTAGATAAAAAACATATCTTAGTTTTTATATTTTTATAAAAAAATTAAAAAATGATACATCTGTTTACACTTTACTCACTCTGTTCGTGCATTCTGTCTGTGTTTTTAGTTTGAGTGAGCTTTGCTCGCGCGTGATTTAGTGAGATTTAAAGTGATGTATCTAGCACAATTGCTATTAAAGCGTATCATTTTACCTTTTGTAACCATTTGTTTTTTCTTGACTATTGCTTTGCAGAGTTCTGCGAATGAACAGTATAAGAAGAAGAATACTCCCATAAAGCTTAAGAAGCTACAACAGCCGATTGTCAGAGGCTGGGAACCTGTTAACGAATTTAAAAATATTAATAATAAGGGTTGGCAGACAATTGCAAAATCTGCCTCAATTCAGAGAAAATTAGAAGAATTGACAGATCAGGATTATTCTGCTGCTTTACAGGCTGTTCATTTTGCTCTTTCTCAAACTCCAGATGGGAGAATATATCACTGGAAACGTGCAAAAACTAAATTACACGGCCGTGTCATGCCGACCAATGTCTTTAGGGATACAGAGGGGCGACTTTGCCGCCATCTTATATATTCACTCTCTCTAGGGTCTTATGTCAAAACAATTGAAGGCGTTGCGTGCAGGTCCCTTAATGGTGGATGGGATTTACTTGGTTGATATCTCATTAATTTGTTGCGGTATTTTTATTGCTTATCATTGAAAAAACAATATGAACAAAGACTTAGGTTAAACTAATTTTCTATAAAAGAGCATGCAATATCTGGTCGAATTAGAAATAACACTGTAATCTAATTTTGTTTTGGTAAATTTATCTTCACATAAAAATTTGCCTATTACATAAACATATTGTATCAGAAATAATTAAACCGATGATTTCGGAGAATAAACTATGCCCCAAACAGGGAACTTAATGGCAAATAAACGCGGCCTTATCATGGGGGTTGCGAACAATCGATCAATTGCATGGGGAATAACCAAAGCATGTCATGAGCAAGGTGCTGAGATTGCACTAACATATCAAGGAGATGCTCTAAAAAAGCGCGTTATTCCTCTCGCTGAGAGTATTAACTCTAAGCATGTGCTACCTTGTGATGTTACTGACCCTGAAAGTATGGATAGTGTTTTTAAAACACTTGAAGACGATTGGGGCCATTTGGACTTTCTTGTTCATGCGATTGCATTCTCAGATAAAGAAGAACTTGACGGACGATATGTTGATACTTCTGCTGATAATTTCAGACGCACAATGGAAATATCCTGTTATTCATTTACAGCACTTTCCCAAAGAGCAGAAAAGCTTATGTCAGATGGAGGATCGCTTCTAACTCTTACATATTATGGCGCTGAAAAAGTGATGCCTCATTATAATGTTATGGGAGTAGCAAAAGCCGCATTAGAAGCTAGTGTCCGTTATCTCGCAGCAGATCTTGGCAAGCAAGGTATTCGAGTTAATGCTGTTTCTGCAGGACCAATCAAAACACTTGCAGCATCTGGAATTAGTGATTTCAGATATATACTGAAATGGAATGAGTATAATTCCGCATTACGCCGAACTGTCACTATAGATGAAGTTGGCGATGCCGGGCTTTACTTACTATCAGATTTAAGTCGCGGTGTTACTGGTGAGATTCACCATGTTGATTCTGGATATCATGTACAAGGTATGAAGAATGAGGATGCGCCTGATATTTCTGTTGCAAATGATTAGGGTATTAAATTCACTAAAGCTATGTTCTCTAACTCTTAATTAAGTATAGTATAAAAGTATGTCACATAATATATTTGGCCATTTATTTCGTATCATGACATGGGGAGAGAGCCATGGACCATCCATTGGCTGTGTCGTTGATGGGTGCCCTCCGAATATTCCCATTTCTGAAGACGAATTACAAGTATGGCTGGATAAACGTAAACCAGGACAATCTCGATATACAACGCAAAGACGGGAACCAGATAGGGTAAGGATTCTTTCTGGAGTTTTTACTGATGAAAAAACAAATCAGCAAGTTACGACAGGTACTCCTATCTCTCTAGTTATTGAGAATACTGATCAGCGTTCAAAAGACTATTCTGAAATCAAAAGTAAATTTCGTCCTGGCCACGCAGATTATACTTATTTTGAAAAATACGGTATTCGAGATTACAGAGGCGGTGGACGCTCCTCAGCTAGAGAAACAGCTATGCGTGTTGCAGCTGGTGGAATAGCTAGAAAAATTCTTTCTAATATTAAAATTCGAGCCGCTCTTACACAGATTGGATCTCATAAGATTAATCGTGAAAATTGGGATTGGGAGCAAGTTAACCAGAACCCCTTTTTCTGCCCAGATGAAAGCACTGTTGAAATATGGTCAAACCACCTTGATCAAATTCGTAAAACCGGATCCTCAACTGGTGCGATTATAGAAGTCATCGCAGAAAATGTTCCTGCAGGATTAGGCGCACCATTATACGCTAAGCTCGACCAGGATATTACCTCAGCTCTCATGAGCATAAATGCGGTAAAGGGGGTGGAAATTGGAGCAGGATTTGCCTCAGCTGAGTTAGATGGTGAAACAAATGCAGATGAGATGTGTGTTGGTAAAGATGGCAAACCAGAATTTTTATCTAATTCAGCTGGCGGTATATTAGGTGGTATTTCAACAGGGCAGCCTATTGTCGCCCGTTTTGCAGTAAAGCCTACTTCATCAATTTTAAAACCTAGAAAAACTATTGATATTTCTGGTAAGGAAACAGAAATCGTTACCAAAGGACGGCATGATCCATGTGTCGGGATTCGAGCTGTCCCTGTAGCAGAAGCCATGGTCGCTATTGTCCTCGCAGATCATTATCTGCGTCATAGAGGACAGATAGGTTAATTATATTAGTTTTATTTTAAGAACTAATTTGTATAATTCCCTTGTGTTTTATGTAGTTCATTGAACGTTTTTTTCGATTATTATCCATTTTACTTGAGAGACTTAAGTAAATATTCAATTAAATATACAGAGTGACTTCTGAAGTGGGATAATATGTTGATGTCACAAGGGGTCAGTGGTGAGGAGTTTCAAAAATATCATTTTGGAAAATAGCTTCCAAAAGAGATTTCTTTTGTCTCTCATTCCAGTCATTATTATTATTAATTTATTCTTTTATGTCATTTCAGGTCTCTTTTCAGCTTATTCTATTACAAAAGAAGTTTCCATACACTATCAGGAAGTTGTAAAGGCTCGAGCTCAATTATTAATAGAACCTTTGTGGAATTTAGAATTTAAAAGAGCTGAAACACTTATAAAGGAACTTATAATAGATGAAAGAATAGCTGAAGTTAGACTTTATGAAGGTGGAAAGTTAATAAAACATCTAAAAAACACTCAGCTATCTTCAGATATTATCCATCAAGTCAAAGTACCAATTATTTTCGAACAAGATACTGTGCGTAGGCATATTGGTGATCTTCAAGTAAAATACTCGACTGATATTGCTTATGAAACATTTATTGAGAAAATAATTGAAGGCGTCCTGCTCTCAATTTTATTAAGCTTAATCGTTTCTTATTGTATCTTCCAAGTAACTTTTCGTAAAGTTATTAGACCTCTAAATATTCTCACTAAAACCATCAAAAAAAGTGAAGCAGATAATAAAAGATATTCTGTTGACTGGGAGTCTAATTGTGAATTTGGTATTGTCGCAAAATCTTTTAATAGTATGCAACAACACCTAGAGAATGAAGAAGAAAAGCTAAAGATCGCAAACAAGAAACTAGATTATATTGCCTATAATGATGCTCTTACAGGTTTGGCGAATAGGACTTGTTGGAATTACGATATTAAGAATAAGTATGAATGCGTTAATCCTGACAAAAAATTTGCGATTATTCATCTAGACCTAGATAATTTCAAACATGTTAATGATACCTTAGGGCATAGTGTAGGCGATCACCTTCTTGTGGAAATTGGTCATCGCTTAAAATTAATTTTACAGGACAGAGATAATAGCAAAGTTTATCGGTGGGGTGGCGATGAATTTATTATCTATTTTGATATGAATGATGGTGATCTAGAAGAATTTTGTTCTGAAATAACCGATCTGTTATCAGTGCCTTTACCTTTTAAATCAACAATATTATTGCCAAGTTGCAGTGTGGGTGTTGCTTGTTTTCCTGATGATGGAACAGACATTAATTCCTTAATGATTTACTCGGACATTGCTTTATATAAAAGTAAAGAAAAAGGCCGAGATAATTACATATTCATAACTAAGGATATGAAGAATAAACTCCACGATGAATCTGAAATGGAACATGAGCTTTATCGTGCTTTGGATGGTGAGGAATTATTTGTTGCATATCAACCACAAATCGATATTCAGACTTTTGCAGTTACAGGACTAGAAGCTCTGATAAGGTGGCAACATCCAAGCAAAGGCTTACTCGCTCCAAGTGAATTTTTGCACCTGACTGAAAATAATAAAATTGCGATTAAGTTATCTCAGTATATCTTAAATCACGTCTTTAAAGACATGAGAAACTGGCTTGATAATAATGTCGATTTTAGTCGTGTCTCAATAAATCTATCTCCTAAACATATTGAATATGGCAATGCTTTAGATGACTTTAAAAGAGTTATCTCGGAATATAATATTGACACTAAGTATATTACTGCAGAAGTATTGGAAAATTTATTTATTGATGATCCTAAAAGTAGAAATGTGGAGTTCATACAAGAACTTTATGATCTTGGAATAAATGTTGAGTTAGATGATTTTGGAACAGGTTATGCTTCTCTCTCTCATATTTCTGCACTACCTATCAACGGAATAAAGCTTGATCGAACATTTATAATGAAAATGCTTTTAGATAAAAGGAAATCAATCGTTATAAAATCATTATTTTCCATGAGCAAATTACTGGGTATGAGATTGATTTGTGAAGGTGTGGAAACTGCAGAACAAATGGATTATTTGAAAGAAATGGGACAGTGTTCTGTGCAAGGATATTATATCGGAAAACCAATGCCATCTGATGAAATCACCACTTGGCTAAAAGAAGAAAAAAACCTCAAAAATCATATCACTCATAATTGTAGTCAAAAAAAAACAGCCATCGACTGCATAAGATGACTCTCATTTGAGTAATATGAAATCACCACAATTCTAAGTTAATCTGTTTCAGGTTTTTACAAACTAAAAAATTGTTTTCAGTTTCTTATTAGTCTTCAAAGAATGTATATTTGCAACCTATTGTTTTATAATGTCTATTGTTATTTTTTATTAATTCGAATTCATAAATAATTAGAATACTTGACAAAAGCTATTTTTTATATCACAATCTTACACATGTTACATATTATACATACACTGAGTATAATAAGGCAGTCGTAAGATGACGTCTCCCCAATCTGTTTTAAGACGTTTCACAACACGCTTTCACAGTAGGAATAGCGAATTATTAGTTTATTGTAGTTTTGCTCTCGGCTGTTTTTGCTTACTCATTGGTTATACAAGCTCAATCCCCTCATTTTTCCTCATATCTGTGGTTTGTTTTGTTGCTACTTTTTACTACCAACCATTCCTTGATACAGAGACGGCTCAACTTGGTGCTGATACACGGGGAATTTACATAAGAGGCCTTGGGCACATTCCATGGTTTTGCATAGAGGCTTTTAGAGTTCAAAGGATTTCTGTACGTCTTGTTGAAAATGCCGTCTTACAAGTAAAACTAAAAGATGATTGGCAAGAGCATATTACTTGTAAGGACCACATTCCATTAGCCCAACGGTTTATGTATCGTACCTGGAAAAAAAGGCCTACAAGCAAAATATTGGAAGTTCGACTAGAACATTTCCTTGAAACTCCATCTGAAATAGACGAGTCGTTTAATGAAATTTGGAGTAATAGTGCGTTTACACGTTAGGTTGTTAAATTTTTTAACTTAAAGCTAAATCTATGCGCACTCAATTATATCATAAATTTGCTCTCATTTGCATATTAGAGTAGTATTTCCATTGAAAAATAAAAAATAACAGAAATAAAAAATTCTTTGGAACAAAACCATCAATTCAATTGTATATTATAACAAGAAGATTAGGAAATAGTTTTGAACTTTCTGAAGCAAGACTTGAAATCACAGGTTGCTAATGAAGTGCCTTATTTGCGAAGATTTGCACGCGGACTTACTAACGATCCGGTTTATGCTGATGACCTAGTTCAAGATACAATTGAAAGAGCTATCACTCGATTACATTTATTTGAACAAAACCGTAAGCTCAGGACTTGGTTGTACACAATCCTGAGAAACCTATACATCAATGAACTCCGTAAACAAGGAAGACGCGGGACTCATATGAGTATAGATGATGTTCTAGAGAGTAGTTTATCAGAAGGTCCTAGCCAATCTGATAAGATTATTGAGATTGATATTAAGCAAGCCATAATGGCCTTACCAGATGAACAAAGAGAGGTCTTGGTCCTCGTTGCTCTCGAAGAAGTTACTTATGAGGAGGCTGCTAAAATTGTTGATGTACCAGTTGGTACTATCATGTCACGATTAAGTCGTGCTCGTTCAAAGTTAAAAGAAATTCTTGGCCACGAAAGTAAATCGAAAGGACGTTAGTGCAGTGATAAAAGATAATACGATAGGAGAAGCTACACTGCATGCTTATACTGATGGTGAGCTTGACCATAATGCAATTCTTGAAGTCGAAGATTGGTTAAAGAACAATTCTGATGATGCAACAGAAATTCAACATTGGAAAAAACAAAAGGAGAGATTAAAGACTGCTCTTGATCCTGTGCTTGAAGAAGAAATACCGCAGAGATTTATGGACTCTTTAAAACAATCTGAAACAATAAACAAAAGCAATATAACTTTTTTCAGAAGAAATCATATTTTGCAAATTGCAGCTTCAATTCTGTTTATGTTTATTGGAGGGAATATTGGTTGGTATGCAGCTCAGCCCAACAAACCTAAATGGCCAGCTCTTGCGGTTCAGGCTGTCGGTTCACACATTGTATATACCTCGGACACAAAAAACCTTGTAGAGTTCCCTGCTACAGATATAACTAGCCTGAGGACATGGATTAGTAACCAAGTTGGACCAGATATAACTATCCCTGACTTTTCATCTCAAGGATTTGAGCTTGTGGGAGGCCGTGTTGTTCCCTTAAATAATAAAGCTGCTGCAGTGTTTCTTTATCGTAATAAAAAACAACAAATCATTTCACTACTTGTTGCTCATGATAAATCTGCACTCAATATCATTGAAAAATTATGGACGAGGGGAAATGTGAATTGTTTCTTCTGGTTTCAGAAACCTTTGGGTTTTGCCCTTACTGGCGAATTAGATCAAGATACACTGCAAAGTCTAACTAAAAAGACTCAGCAACATTTTTCTGAGATTTGATTCTTTGAAATCATAATCTCTTCATAATATGCAAAAATGCATTGCTGGAATGCACGTTTTGGGCTACCAAAGCCAAAATTTTAATCATACATAACCATACATAGAAGTAAAAATATAACATTTTTATAGTTATAAAAGGAATGGTTATCATGGCGACTACGACGATAAATTCGCTAGATCTAAATGCATCTTATGCAAAGTCATTTAGTATAAAGAATCTTTTTCTTAACTCATGGAAACGAATTGAAAATGCGCAAATGAAAAAAGCACAAGCTCTTGTTGATGAACACCTTAAAACACTATCTAATCAACAACTTGCTGATTTGCAATTTACTGAGATAGAAATCAAACGTTTAAAGTCTGGCGAAACTTTCTCAGAAATTAAAACAAATTCTTGATCGTTTAATGTCAGGAATTTTCAGTGTTGATCCATAATGTTTTTGCGTCAAAGTGCGAAATCATTATGGATTTTTTCGTTATCAAGGTATTTTTTTACAAACAATAATTTTAGATAAAAAAGCATTCCACTTTGTCTGTAATGGCAAACCTTGTTCGCTGAACATCTCTTCGAGGTTATCGATTAGATACCCACGGTAAAAGGGTTCATGAAAACGTTGTGGAAAAGCTTCCAGCATACCGTTATAGTCTGGATTGTCATCTAACTGTAAAGAGTCAATAAAGACGAATATTCCCTCCGGTTTCAATATGCGTGCTATTTCAGTTGTAACTTTTCGTCTAATTTCTGGGGGAAGCTCGTGATACATAAATATACAGGTGACAATATCCTGGCTGTTGTCAGGTAAGGGAACCTGCTCAGCATTCGCTGTAATGAATTTGATAAAATGTTTCTTTGCTAAATATTTTTGAGCCTCCTCAATATATGCTTGGGATAGGTCAAGTCCTGTTATTGGAAGTCTTGGGTAGGACCGTCTTAGATCTTTAATAAACCGTCCAGTGCCACAAGCTATATCTAACACTGAAACCTTACGCTGATCTTTTCCATATAAATAATCTGAGATAGGAAAAAGCGCCTGGCGCCTCATTGCTTCAGCAGATCCCATGAAAAGTGTTTCTACTTGGAGGTCATATAATTCTGCTGATTCTTCTGTTAAATATCCTCCTGTTTGGTAATGGAAGTTTTGTACGTAATAGTCTGGAAGTGTGTCGTTTATAATTTGTTTTCCATCACTTTCTACGCGGCGCTTATGAGCTGTAGGTAAATCCTCCAACATTTTTCTCATGCGCTGAACATGCTGGACTATTGGCGCGTATGTATTAATTGATGCTGGATAAATATCCCTTTTTACCAGTTCTGAGTCTTTACGTAATAATTTTAGAAAGTCTCTCAGCAGCCTTTGAGTTTTTGGCACAGATTGTGTTACTTTTACAGATGATGGAGTACCATCTAATCTTGCAACAATACGTTCTGTTAGCTGCCTGATCCCTGTATAATATCCTGCGCGTGAAACTTGTGTTGCCAAATGTGCGAAAGCTGTTAATCGATTTGCCATTCATGTCACCCATTTCTGTTGACTGTTCTTTTTGATATTATCATAAAATGATGGGCAATAAAAAGAGAGCATCACTATGAGTAAATTTGAAAGAATAGTTATTTTAACAGGTGCCGGACTTTCAGCAGAATCTGGTGTTAGTACCTTCCGGGATAAAGATGGCATTTGGAGTAAATATAATATTGAAGATGTTGCTACGCCTGAAGCATTTTCGAAAAACCCTGAAAAAGTTCATGATTTTTATAATCAAAGACGACAGGGACATGCCGATGTTCAACCAAACCTTGCACATCTGGCTCTTGTTGAACTGGAGAAAAATTTTAAAGGTGATGTGCTGATTGTGACTCAAAATATCGATGCGTTACATGAACAGGCTGGTGCAAAAAACCTCATTCATATGCATGGAGAGATATATAAAGCCTTTTGTTCTTTTTGTGGAAACAAGGTGGAGTGGACAAATGCTCTGTCTATAGATATTGAATGTCCAAGCTGTAAGAGAACAAAAGGCATGCGACCTGATGTAGTTTGGTTTGGTGAAATGCCCTATCATATGGATACAATCTATGCAGCTTTGAGTGATTGTGACTTGTTTGTTTCTATTGGCACAAGTGGCCATGTTTATCCTGCCAGTGGTTTTGTTGCAGAGGCAAAACATCATGGTGCTTATACGGTAGAATTAAATTTAGAACCTTCTGAAGGCATTAGTTATTTTGATGAGGCAATCCATGGTAAAGCTACCGAAATTGTACCTGCCTATGTTAAAAAACTACTTGCTTGAGCAGGTGGATTTTCCCTAGCGGTGTAAAACGGTTATGACTTCGACATGCGGACTAAAGAGAAACTGGTCTATAGGTTTTACTTGTTTTATTTTGTATCCACCGTCAATCAAAATCCTTAAATCACGTGTCAGGGTGGACGGATTACATGAAACTGCAACTATGATTGGAACAGATGACTGGGCAAGTGTATCACTTTGGGCTTTTGCCCCTGCTCTTGGTGGATCAAAGATAACTGCATCAAACTTTTCAAGTTCTTTGGCTGATAAAGGATCTTGAAATAGATCACGAAGTTCAGTTGTAATTGGTTTTAGATTTTGGGTGTTTCGATAAGTTTTATCAAGATACTTAAGAGCTATTTCATCATATTCAATTGCTGTTACTTCTGACTTTTGCGCTATTGGAAATGTGAAGGTTCCCATACCACAAAATAGATCAGCAACTTTTTTTGATGTGCCTATTTCTCTTGTAATAATATCTGCTATATAGTTTTCAGCGTCTTTGACGGCTTGCAGAAAAGCTCCTGGTGCGAGATCTACCGTAACATTGCCAAATTGAAGTTGAGGTGTGTTTTGAGCAAATATAATTTCTTTTTCTATCGTTAGTCGAGAAATACCAAATTTACGGGCAAGCTCTGCAATCTCACCTCTTATTTGTGCGTCAAGACGTTTACTCACATATTCCAGGCTTACATCAAGGCCATTTAGTGTATGTGTTACTGTAATTCGAATTTCCCCTTTTCTAGATGTTAGAGGGCGTAGTAATGCCTTAAGGTTTTCAAATTGTTTCTCGATTTCTGGCTTAATAATTAAACAGTTTGATATATCAATTAATTCATGAGAACGACGACTGTGATATCCTAACAGCGTTGTCTTCTTGGTCCTTCTCATGCCCAATGTTGTGCGTCTCCTTGAATGTTTAGGAGCAACATATATCGGCTCTATGTCTACTTCTATTCCCCGATTTGAAAAAGCTTGTTTAACTTTTTGTTGCTTCCATTTTGTGTAAGCTTCATTTGATAAATGCTGAAGCGAGCACCCTCCACACATATAATAATGAGGACATTCTGCTTCGATTCTGTCATCGCTTTTTTTGAGAATTGAGATTAGATCTACTTTATCATCAACAGACTCTACTATGACTGTTTCACCAGGTAATGTTAGTGGTACATAAACCTCACCATGTTCGGTTTCAGAGATACCATCTCCTTGTGATCCTAATCGCGATATATGAAGCTCTTGTTGTTTAGTCATTATATTTTGCTCCAAGTAGATATTCCTGATTACCGCCCTGCCCTGTTATTGGTGACATAGTAGTTCCAATGACAGACCAGCCTTGCTGCTTATTCACCCAGTCAACCACTCTTTTTACAGCCTCTAAACGAATATTCTCATCCCTTACAATTCCACCTTTACCAATTGCTTTTTTTTCAACTTCAAATTGGGGCTTCACTAGTGTGATAAGGAAGGCGTTATTATTCGCGAATCGTAGTGCGGGTAAAAGGGCTTTGGTTAAAGATATGAAACTTAAATCTGAGACTATCAAATCAATTGGATCATAAATTAATTCTTTTGTAAGCAAACGCGCATCTTGATTTTCTAGAGAGATTACTTGTGGGTTTTCTAAAAGACGATTGTGAAGCTGGCCTTGTCCTACATCTACAGCATAAACTTTTTTGACCCCTCGTTCAATGAGTACTTCTGTGAAGCCACCTGTTGAAGCACCAAGATCCAGGGCGATAGATTTATTTATGTCCTGTGAAAAATAATCTAGAGCTTTGAGTAGTTTCAACGCCCCTCTTGAAACGTAATGCGTATCTTCACCAATAAGTGATAAATTAGCAGTTTCAGACACCAGTGTTGCTGGTTTATCTACTGTTTTACCATCTAATAAAACACAACCTCGTTTTATCAGGTCTCGTGCGCGTGAACGTGTTTCTGTCAAGCCATGAGTTACAAGGGCTTTATCAAGTCTTTCTTTATTACTGTCTGACATATTGGTAAAAAAATTGAACGTCTTCTCCCCTATACACCAAAGGAGATCTCTAGAAGTATCATCATGGTCACCTATTTGATACTTCATTCTCTTGTATACTCAAACTTCTAATACTGGCAAGACCCTTTGAGATGTCTCTAAAATGTTTGTTTAATACAATATATACCTTTTAGTGCAGTAAATAACACCATTTATTCAATACTGGAAATAGCTGTGACCCTAATTTCACGCACTAATGTTTCTGCTGCCTTTATATTGTTTTCTTTTAAGCTCTGGATGTTAAATCTAATTGAAGAATGTTTTTGTTTTAAGAAACTTTGCAATTCAGGTGCATAGTCATATATAACTTTTTGCTTTAAGGCATTTTGATAAGAAAACTCGATAGTCTGAATTTTATATTTACAAGTGGCTATTGTTACATCATCCTTTTTTATAGGCAGTTCAATATCTCCTGCGCTTAATAACTTGATTGAAACTTGTCTTTTTTGAGGAAAGATACCTTTAGAAAGCTGTTCAATTATCAATGGCTTTTCAGAGACTTTTTTAAGAAGATTTTCAAGTTTTACATCATATGTGGAATTTGAGAGAACTCTTCGCTCTTTACTCTTTTTATCTCTCATAGCTACTTCTATTTCAAATAGGCCATCAATTGTCTGAATTTCAGATTGCAATGTTGGGGCATCAACTAAATATATTACTTTTCTTTCCTTAATCGGCAATCTTTGCATTAAAAGTGATTGAATCTCTCTTCCTGATTTTTTATCTGTTACATTATAAGAAATTGTTTTATTGGCTGAATTTTCATCAGGGCATTTATTTGCATGAACAACGGTTATCATTGTTATGAGAGTAAATATTGTTGCTGTAAGGCATTTTATAATAAACACAACATTATGGAATATATTGTTTTTCATTTCACATCCCAATTTTTGGTTATTGAATGATTGAAATATATAGATAAATTTGTGTTCTGTTTAAGGTTGTCGATATTATGGTAATACAATTAGGTTGTTTGGATTACATTTCTCAATTTATCTATATTAGACGTCATAAAGTATTAGACGTCATAAAGTTTTTTCATATAAGAATACCATCATGCTTACATGATATGCTATCATGCAATTAGGCTTCGGCAGATTTTAACCCTGCTCGTGTTTGGGGAGAATTGTTATGAAGAATGAATTTAAGAACTAAAATTCAATCGCGCAGTTGATCCATTCTTCATCAAAGTTTGTTTCGTATTTTTTGTAAAAGTTGATGGCAAGTTCATTCCAATCCAAAACTTGCCATTGTAATCCACTGCAACCAGATAACTTTGCATGTTCTAAAGTTTTATTAAATAGCATCTGGCCGATCCCGTGGCGACGATACTCCTTTGTCACTATCAGGTCTTCTAAAAAAAGGCGACGCCCTTTCCATGTTGAATAACGATTATAATATATGGATAATCCAATAATTTCTTGAGAGTTTTTTTCGGCAACGAAGAAACCAAATAGTGGCTCATGTCCAAAGCCATCTTTTTCCATTTTCGCAACAGAATTATTGACCTGATCTAATGCGTTCTCATAAATTGCTAATTCTTTTATGAGTTCAAAAACAGCTATCAGATCTTCTTTTTGACCTTGTCTTATTTGGATAGACATATTTCAGTTAGTCGCTTTAGATTGAGTGAGGGCTAAGAGATGTTGTTATCATGAAAAGTAATAAAAAACAGCCCCGAAGGGCTGTTGAATAGTTTTGTTTTTTTTATGTTTATTACTTATTCTTAAACTGAGACCATATGTTTATGGCTATCACTATAATTGTTTAATAACTTAACTGTCTTGAATGAAGTGATACCATTATTGCATAACATTATTATATCACCCTAACCTCATGTTATACTTATATTTTTTACATAAATCTATTTCATTTGTTGTGGTAAAGAAAGTCTCTATAAATAATTTTTTTTATTTATATTTTTTACATATCAGAATAAATACTGTATACTGAGTTACTTAGTACAGTTAATTAAATAAAAATAATAAAAAAAATTTCATGCAGTATAAATCCGAAATTGATGGTCTTAGAGCACTGGCTGTTTTGCCAGTCATATTTTTTCATTTTGATCTTAATGGATTCCATGGTGGCTTTATCGGCGTAGATATTTTCTTTGTTATATCTGGATATCTTATTACCAAACTTCTTTACAAAGATATTAGCGCTCAAAAGTTTTCTTTGTTGGACTTTTATGAGAGACGAGCAAGGCGCCTTCTGCCCGCCGCCTTCTTAGTGTTGTTTTGCTCTTATATTGCAGGATATTATTTATTTGCTCCACAGGACTTTAAAGCTTTTGGTGAGAGCCTTCATTGGTTTGCTTTTTTTGCCTCAAATATCCACTTTATGAATGAGGCTGGTTATTTTGACTTGCCTTCACAGGTAAAACCTATATTGCATACTTGGTCTCTATCTGTTGAAGAGCAGTTTTATTTTATATTTCCTATAATTCTTTATCTTATCTATCAGTTTAGGAAAAATAATATATTGACCCTTATATGGGTCTTAATAATTTTATCATTTTCTATTAGTGTTTATACAACATATGAATATAAGGCTTTTGCATTTTATATGCTACCCAGCAGAGGATGGGAACTGTTACTTGGAAGCGTTTTAGCCCTTGGTGGTTTACCAAGATTACAACATGCAAGATTATCTAATTTCATTGCTATTACTGGTCTAGCTCTGATATTTCTTGCTATGGCCTTGTATGATAAAAATACTCCATTCCCTGGCTTTGCTGCACTCATACCTTGTATTGGAACAGTCTTTATAATTTGGTCCAATTTAGAAACTAAAAACTTTATTGGTAAAATACTAAGCTGGAAACCTCTGGTATTTATTGGCCTTATTTCTTACCCGCTCTATCTGTGGCATTGGCCACTGGTTGTCTTTCCAAGATATTATCTCAATAGAGAACTACTCGCTGTAGAGGTTCTCCTATTGATAGTTTCAGCATTTGTTCTGTCATACTTTACATGGAAATTTATAGAACAACCCATCAGGGCCAGAAAAATATTCATCAATCAAAAAGCCATACTTGCTTCAGCCTTTGCTGGTATTATTCTGTTTTTTGCTATTGGACGTGTTACAGATGTTCACAAAGGTTTCCCTAACCGATTACCAGAACCAGCAAGAACGTATGCTATGGGGGTTTGGGATAAGCATAAAAATATTAAAAAATGTCAAAATGTTTCAATTAACGTCATTCTGAAAGATGAACTTTGCCCAATAGGCAGCAATAAGGATACTTTAAAGCCTAGGTTTATTGTCTGGGGAGATAGCCATGCAAATATGCTTTTACCCATGCTCTCAAAGCAAGCTGATAAAACTTATCAACAAGGCTTTCTTGCGAGTCAAGGGGCATGCCCGCCGATCTTAAATTTAGGTAATAAGAAGTGTTCTGAGTTTACACAAGCCATATTCAAGCTCATTAAGAGAAATAATATACGTAATATTATACTCGTCGGCCGTTGGGGGTTATATATTCACAAACGAGGTTTCTCAGAGAATTTAACTAAGACCCTTAATCTTTTAAAGAATAGAAATATATGGGTTATGGAGACTGTGCCTGATCATATTATTAATGTTCCCTTGACCATTGCAAAAGAAATGATGCGTGGAAATAAATTTGAAACTCTAGCCTTGCCAACTATCAAGTATAAAGAACATAGATCATATTTGCGAAAAACATTTTTGCAAAATACAGATGTCAAATTTCAGTTTATTGAGATGATTGATATATTGTGTGGGGCCCGTAAACATTGTCTTATGACAGCAAATGGACGCTCATTATATTTTGATAATGACCACCTTTCGACTCATGGTGCCCATTACATTGCCTCAGCTTTTACTCCTATTTTCGAAAAAATACAAAAAAATAATACGAACGAAGAAAAAACCAGTCTTTTTGAAAAATAATTAGTGCGGTTATTTATGCAGTTGTTAGCGAGAATTTCTTCTGTACTACTTGCCATATTTTATCTGCAACATGGGACTCTGTGCCAGAGGCATCAATAACAACGCAGCGTTCAGGATTATCTTCAGCAATGTCTAAAAACGCATCGCGTATCTTTTTGTGATAATTTATATCCATCACTTCATAACGATCTGCATTTTTACCAGAATTCACTCTTGCTCTTGTGAGACTTTTTTCGACCGGCATATCTAACACAAGGGTGCAGTGTGGCATTGTATTGCCAACAACAATTGTTTCTAATGATGAGAGCAATTCCTCGGATACACCTGCAAGCTTACCTTGGTAAGCTGAAGTTGAGTCGATGTATCTATCACAAATTACCCAACTGCCAGCATGTAATGCTGGACGAATAATTTTGGTCAAGTGATCGTCTCGTGCTGCAGAAAAAAGTAATGCTTCAGAGAATTCTCCAAAATCTTCATGACCCCCGGCCAACAAAAGATCTCTAATTTCTTCTGCTAGTTTTGTACCTCCAGGTTCACGCGTTTGCAAAACATGAACCCCTTTGTTACCAAGCCTACGTGCTAAGTGGTCGGATTGTGTTGTTTTACCAGTTCCTTCGCCACCCTCAAATGTTATGAATTTTCCTATAGGCATGAGAAACCCTGTTTATACTATGATTACGATTGTGATAAATTTATAAACCGTAATAAGCCCAACCAAAAGCTAAAAAGAATAATGAGTCTATTCCTTGCCAGGCTATGCTACTGGCATTTACATCCTCAGCCGCAAATAAAGGGGCCTCACTAGACGCCCCTGTTTCTGTAGTCACTCTTAACGTGGCCACTCTATCTCCCTTTTTAATAGGCGTTTTCAGCGGACCATTATAAATTACAGAGGATACAAGTTTCTTGGAGCCAAAACGTGGGAGATAAATTTGAACACCATTTTGCCCAATAACATCTACGAAACTTTTTTCTCCTCCCCAAACACGAATACTGGTTACAACCTCATCTGGATTAAAAAGTTGATATTGAGAAAAACTATTAAAGCCCCATTCTAACAAACGTTGAGCTTCTGAGGACCTTTCATTCTTAGACTTTAAACCATTTACTATCGCTACAAGTCGTCTTTTATTACGCTGTGCTGACGCCGCCAATCCATACCCTGATACTTTAGTGAAACCAGTTTTTAGTCCATCTACACCAATATTTCTGTTGATTAACGGATTACGATTATAAAAACGATATCTTTTGTAGCGAAATTCTTTTTGAACAAAATAAGGATAATATTCTGGGTAAGTTTTATGAAGATGAACTGAAAGTATGGCCAGATCCCTAGCTGTCATTAAATGGTCTGGATGGGGTAAGCCGGTTGAGTTTCTGAAAGTGGAGTTTTTTAATCCAATTTTTCTTGCATAATTATTCATGCGTTCTGCAAAAGCAGCTTCAGAGCCAGCTAAAGTTTCAGCAATTGCAATACATGCATCATTGCCTGATTGAACAATAATACCTTGCAGAATATCAATTAATTTTACTCTTGAGTTGATGCTAGCAAACATTGCGGATGTGCCTGAAGGTGCTCCTCCATTACGCCATGCATTTTCACTAATAAAAATTTCGTCTTCAAGAGTAATTTGTTTTTTCTTAAGGGCGTCAAAAATAAGAGCCAGTGTCATGAGTTTACTCATACTGGCTGGAGGCATTCTCACATCTGCATCTTTTTCATACAGGACAGAGCCTGTAATCCCATCTACAAGAATTGCGTGCTTTGCTTTACTATTAAAGTTTGCATGAGATTGTGCCGTAGCTAATGCTATGAACAGCATCAGACATGAAAAGAGATTTATTAATCGTACAAACGATATGACGTGTTTTGATTGTTGCATTTTTATCCGCACGCCCTGCAATCTAAGATTATTAATTATTTGCTAAGTATATTCGGATTACACCCAAGCCATATTATTAACAGTGCTTAAGGGTTAAAATCAACAGTGAGTTTAAACCTTCCTCATATTATATTTATCTGCTTACGATAATAGTGTCATGAATACCCGAATAAGACATACGATTCATAGCTCGTCTTGCTTGTGCTTTATGTTTATACGGTCCTACTAAAACACGGTACATAGGATATCTTTTATGTCGCTGTGTTTTAATATAGGCGTGACCATATCTAGATAATCTTCTTCTTAGCTTTCTCGCATTATACCAGCTATAGAATGCCCCTGCTTGAATTGCATAGTCTTGTCTTCGATATGTATTTCTTCTTTGATTACCTCGCCTGATTGCACCTGTACGAATATTATCGTAACGCTTTGTTCTATAGCGTTTTCTTGAGTTATATGCATATCGTTTATGATGTCTATTTGCATAGCGCTTTCTTGGTGTTTTCCATCTCTTTTGGGCTATATACCTTTTCTCGTAGGAATCATTCCCATTTAATGGCGCAGGCTTTAGATAAGTTACACGAACTGGCGCTGTACCTCGTCTTTCAAACCCAAGAATTCTGGCTGCTTTTCTGGATAAGTCTATGATACGATCATTCGCATAAGGACCACGGTCATTAACCCGCAGAACCACTGAACGACCATTTTCTCTATTAACTACACGCACATAACTAGGAATAGGCAAAGTTGGATGCGCAGCGGTTAGCGCATCCATGTCATAGATTTCACCATTTGCGGTATAACGACCATGAAACATTGATCCGTACCATGACGCTACACCTACTTTATCATAATAACGATCTTTCTTAGGATAATACCACTTACCATCAATTTGATAAGGTTTTCCTATTTTATAGACACCACCACCTTTAGGGACAGGTTGTCCATACTCTATGACTCTCTCGCTTAACCGCCGTTTTTCATCATCCTGAAACAATTTTGTATTGGTCCAAGAGCAACCGGTTATAAAACTACTTGTAATGATTATTGCAAATAAGGAGTAATGCTTCTGTTTTGTCAGAAAAGATATCCATTGCTTTAAATGCGATGATAGTTGCTGACGAACTCTATTATATATGAATATATATAAATAGCTTATGTTAAACATTACTCAAGCCTTACTCATAACAAAAACAAAATTTTGCCTTATTATGAGCAAGTCATGGTAAATATATCGTTAATTATAAGTATAAATACCTTATAACTATAATATTTTTCTGAAAACAAGAAATGTTTATTTAGCTTATTGACTGGAACTACTTTTTAATACTTCAAGACCAGCTTCCTCTATAAGACTAACATCATCATCTTTATCATTATTGGATGTTGTAAGAAGTCTATCACCATAAAAAATTGAATTAGCTCCTGCAAGGAAACATAAAATCTGAGCTTCTTTACTGAAGTTTTTTCTTCCTGCAGATAGTCTCAGACGAGATTTAGGCATCAAGATACGTGCTGTTGCAATCATACGTACCATATCCATAGGCTCTATCTGTTCACGATCTTGCATAGGAGTGCCAGATACAGCCACAAGCGCATTTATAGGAACACTCTCAGGGTGAGGTGTCATCGTTGCCAAAACCTGTAGCATGCTTGCTCTATCGTGTATTGTTTCTCCCATGCCTATAATACCTCCAGTGCACAAACCAATGCCTGCTTTTCTTACATTTTGTAGCGTTTGGAGGCGATCATCATAGGTACGGGTTGAAATTATCTGGTCATAATATTCTGGAGATGTATCAAGGTTATGATTGTAGGATGTTAGGCCTGCGTCTGCGAGACGTTTTGCTTGTGACTCATTAAGCATACCAAGCGTGACACACGCTTCCATGCCTATATCTGAGACCCCTTGAACCATATCTACTACACGGTCAAATTCTTCACCATCTCGCACTTCACGCCATGCTGCGCCCATGCAAAAGCGTGTTGCTCCTGCTTCCTTCGCAATTTTGGCTTTATCCAAAACGTCTGAAACCTGCATCAATGGATCTTTTTGAACACCTGTCTCTTTCTTATAATGCGCTGATTGGGGGCAATATTTACAGTCTTCAGGACAACCACCTGTTTTAATACTTAATAAACTTGCAAGTTGGACTGTATTATCTTCATGAAATTGACGATGAATTGTTTGAGCTTGGTAGACTAAGTCAATTAATGGAGATTCTAAAATCTCCTGGATTTCACTTATGGACCAATCAAACCTTAATTGATTGCACTGTTTGTCTTGTACTTGACATTCCTCATTTTCAGAATTGACTTCAACATTATTATTTTCTTTAGTGCTAAGCATATATGCTCCAATTAGATTTATAGATTAGTCGGTTAAAGCTTATTACAATATCATGACAAATCTCAAAAGCCCTTATTCTAAATATCTTGAACAAAATAGAAACGCAAGTCTCCTAAGACATTTGTATAATTGCTCTCATCCTTCTCCGGGTCATATCAAAATTAACCAAAAAACATACGTTAATTTTTCAACAAATGACTATCTAGGGTTATCACAGCACCCTAACCTAACTCAAAAAGCTTGTGAATATACCAAGCTTTACGGAGTTGGCAGCGCCTCCTCACGACTTGTAACCGGAAATATAGAGGTTTTTCAGAATATTGAGAAAAAAGTAGCTGATTTAAAAAATACAGAAACTTCACTCATAATGGTTTCAGGGTTTCAGGCTAATGCTACTGTGCTCCAAGCTTTATTCGATAAAAATGTGCTTAAAACTCAACCTTTGGTATTTTCAGACCGCTTAAATCACTCGAGTATGCATTTTGGTTGTGCTTCTGCACAAGTCAGACAAATCAGATATCGACATCTTGATACCAATCATTTGGAAGATCAACTAAAGAAACATATTAAAAATGATGCCCCTAAATTTATATTAACCGAGAGTGTTTTCAGTATGGATGGAGACATTGCCCCGATGGGTAAAATCTGCAGTTTAGCTAAGCAATATCAATGCATCGTTATCTGCGATGATGCTCATGCAACAGGTATTTTAGGTGATAATGGTTCTGGGCTTTCGGGCCAAGCAGATATTATTATTGGGACTTTCTCTAAAGCTATGGGTAGTATGGGAGCCTATGTTGCTTGCTCCAAAACAATTCAAGATTATCTGATTAACCGTTGTACTGGTCTTATCTATTCGACAGGCCTCTCCCCAATGGTGCTTGGTGCTATTGATGCAGCATTAGATCTGTTACCCGAGCTAAATGACGAACGTAAAAAAACCCAAGGTCTGGCGTCATATTTTAGAACTGAAGTGGCTCGCCTTGACTTAGATACAGCTGGTTCAATGTCGCAAATTGTTCCTGTTATTGTGGAAGATGCTGACAAAGCACTCAAACTTAGTGAATATTTAAAGAATAACGGCTACTGGGTTTCCGCAATAAGGCCGCCTACAGTACCACAAGGCACATCTCGCCTAAGGTTTTCTTTTTGCCCTCACCACAAAACTGAGGATATTGATCATGTCCTAAATCTTTTTCAAAAGTCTGAACTTGTTTAATATTTTCTAGCGGTCTTAATTTTCTTATTTTTCTTTATGAACCTACTATTGTAGGCATACGTAAATCTATATAATGGAACTTTAAAACCATATGCCTTGTTGTCACTGCGCATTACGGCAACTATCATACGCTTTCTATGCTTAAGGCTAATTAACATATTTTTTGTTAAAGGGACCTGTGCAATACATGCCCTCGCAGAACAAAAGCTGTAATTTACTGGAATAGGATCTTCGTCATCAAACTTAATGCGCATACCTCTTTTCATGTTGACCCCTGGCGGCACAGCAAACACTAATTTTTGTTTGTTGACTTTAGGTGCCATCTTTACACCGGCAAAGAAAACAACTTTTTTTGTTTTTGGACTTATTCTCTCATATTTTGTCCAACAAACATTTTTTCCTTCTCCTGGTAGTTTTTGACCTGGAATATCCCCGCAAAACTTTACCCATGACATTAGTTCATTCTTCGAATTAAGAAGAGTCATAAGATCTGTATTATTAGGACCACATGCACTTAATAACGAGATTAAGCCACAGATTGTTAAAAAATTACGCACACAACCTGTTACCATTATTCCCCCCAATAATTCTTTTTTATAACTTGAATTTTTTTTAAGACATATATAAGCCATATTTAGCAATGCTTAACAATGCTTAACTTAGTTATCATACGATTAAATTAAGATAAGATTCTGTTTTATATAAATAATTACTCGCCTTTTAATATACAGAATGTATATTCTACATATCTTCAAATAATCACTTATGTATTGTTTTTCTATTTTAATAAGGATTATGTTTTATTTTTGAACAATAATGAATATCCAAATTTATAAACAAATATAAATATATTTTTTATTTATTTAAACAGCTTCACCCAAGAAGGAATTCAAATGAAACTCATATTTATACATGGTTGGGGCTTTGATCCGAGTATATGGGGTAAAGTTCTTGATAGGTTAGACTATAAATTAAATGTAAAATGTATCGACCTTGGTTTTTTTCACGATGAGAAACTTCTTGACGATTTAACAGATAATGCAATTTTTATTGGTCACTCGCTTGGTGTCTTATGGACTTTAAAACATAGAGTACGCCTCATAAAAGCATTAATTAGTATATGCGGCTTTGATCAATTTGTGCCTTATGTTGAAAAGCGCCAAATCAGAGCAATGCAAATTGGTGCGAAAAGAGATGCTGAAGCACAATTAAAAAAGTTCTGGTTGACATGTGGGCTCCCTGAATATCAAATGCGAAAATTGCCTGATGATGATAAACTTGTATCGGGTTTAGACTGGCTTGCAGATTGGAATTGCAAAGCCTCTTTAAAACAACTGAATTTACCGAAACTTATTCTAGCTTCTGAAGATGATAAAATTGTTTCTAAAGACATGAGTGCCAAGATTTGGTGCGATGAGAAAATTGTCTGGAGCCCACATGGTGGGCATGCGCTTCCGCTTACTCGCCCCGAATGGATTGCGAAAAATATTACTGAGTTTGTGAATGGTCTTGAATAGAAACCTAGAAATCTCTGAGCGCTTTGGAGAAAAAGCTCATATTTATGATAAAAATGCTTTACCACAAGCTCAAATTGCATCTCATTTATCAAAGTGCTTACCCAAAATTAAAAATCCGAAGGTTCTTGAAATTGGATGTGGAACAGGGCTGCTTACCGAACAATTAGTGCGTTTATATCCAGATGGAGAGATTATTGCTACAGACCTCTCAAAGAAAATGATCGATGCCTGCAAAGCTAAGATTGGACATAATACACAAATAACATTTGCCTGTTGTGATGGCGAAACAATTCATTTGAATGATGCACTCGTTTTTGCAAATTTTGATCTAATTGTTACTAGCATGACAATACAGTGGTTTGAAGACCCTGTATCTGCATTAGAGCGTTTAAAGACACTTCTAAAGAAAACTGGGACTCTGTTCTATGCAACACTGGGCCCCAAGAATTTCCCAGAATGGAGAGAGCTTTTAGCACAGTCTGGTATAGATGAAGGCACCCTTGATATACCTAAACTTCCAGGACTATTTGCCGAAGAGTTTATTCAATTGAGTTATTCAAGCAAATATGACTTTTTGAAATCATTAAAACGCATTGGCGCTGCAATGCCTCGGGAAGGTTATACCCCAGTCTCAACAGCTACCTTACGCAAGTTGCTGAACAGTAACTGTGAAAGTCAGCAAGAATATTTTACTTGGCATATCGTTTATGGCCAACTTACATCCTAAGGTGAGGTTTCTTCATTTAATATGCATATGAAGGTGACTGATCTGCTTCTCGCTCTAAAATTTTTGCGATATCTTTAATCGTTAAATTAAGAAAAACTTTGATTAAATCACTTCTATTATTGATAACAGAAATACGCGTGCCAGCCACATCATGTTTGATCGCCCATTTATTTTGATCTACTAACCAAACAACTGGTAGCTCAGTAATATATTCTTGAGATTTTTGTACCGAATTGTTTTGTTTTTTAACTCTTTGTCCGCGATAAAAATATTCAGTATCTTCAGCTTCTGGAGCTCTTCCTTCTCTTAATGTGCATAGAGTGATTTCGAATTGACTATTTTCGTTATACACAACACCTAGAATAAAATCTGTATAGAGTGGATTTTGGTCATTAAACAATTTTTCTATATATGAAGCTTCTTGTATGAATATATCATGTGCTTCAAAATCTCTATGGGCTTTAACCTCTTTTTCCTTATATAGCTTCTGTCGCTCGATATCTATGTTTCGCTCTATAATACTTTTCAGGTCTTGCATCAGAATACTACTCATCCGTTATAATTACTGTTACTCGCTTACAACGTAAAAATGAAATATGATATGAAAAAGGCATAATGAAGTATTTTTGGGGTACTTTAAAACTATATTTTGCCTGTGAATAAACTTTAATCATACATGTATAAACAACGTTCAGTTTTTGACTAAACCTTAGACAAATATATATTTTTTAATATTTAATATTTTTCTTTTTTATATCAGTTATGACTTTTCCGCATAACAGGTATTCTCAAATCGCATATCATCTATTTTACATAGAAAAAAAATCTAAAAATTCTGATGTGGGTTTAATCGAAAGTAGAGTTTCCTTATTGAGGGAACTTAAAATTGGAATTTCTCCAAAGACCTTAATATTGCCATATGTCTCAATTGCTTCACGATTGTGAGAAGACAATGGGCCAATAAGGATTACGCCAGCTAAGGCAATGTTTCTAGATTTTATCGCTTCAATAGATAGTAAGGTATGGTTGATTGTGCCTAACGTTGAACGACACACCAGTATTACTGGAATGCTGAGATGTCTTATAAGATCTATAATGTATTCCTGCTTATTGAGTGGGACTAAAACTCCCCCAGCTCCTTCAACCACGAGTTTTGTTTTGGTTTCAGGTAATTGAAACTTACTTAGCTCAATAGATACTCTTGATCGTTTTGCAGCTTCATGAGGTGACAATGGATCTTTAAGCTCATAAACCGTTGGATGAATTCTATTTAGGGGAAAATCCGTAAGTTGAGTAATGTACTGGCTATCAGTGATAGGCTCAAAACCACATTGAACAGGCTTCCAATAGTCAGCGTTTAAATGCAACATAATCCACGCTGAAGCAATCGTCTTACCAACATCAGTGTCTGTTCCAGTGACAAAAATATTCATTGGGTTCTAGAAAAAGAGAGGTTCCCTTTAGGAGATATCAGGCCCTTTCTCCCCCCATTTCATTATCAGCCACTTCGCGTCCGATAGCAGAAAAGACTGTTTTTAATATTCCTTTTGCGTTCAGACCTGCCTCTTCATACATTTGGTAAGGTTTGCCATGATCTATAAAGACATCAGGCATTACCATTGGTCTAACTTTTAAGCCTTTATCGAGCAATCCTGCATTAGATAGATAATGTAGAACATGTGCACCAAATCCGCCAATAGCACCTTCTTCAATTGTAATTAAAACCTCATGATTAAGAGCTAAATTTTTAATGAGCTGTTCATCAAGAGGTTTAGCAAAGCGTGCATCAGCAACAGTTGTTGTTAATCCAAAAGATGCAAGCTGGTCAGCTGCGTTCAAGCATTCGGTCAGACGACTTCCAAATGATAATAGTGCAACGGTTGTTCCTTCGCGAATAATACGTCCCTTACCAATTTCTAGTGGAATACCATAATCGGGCAATTCGCATCCAATACCTTCACCTCTTGGATATCTAAATGCACATGGACGATCATTTATTTGTACAGCTGTGGCAACCATGTGTCTCAGCTCTGCTTCATCTGATGCTGCCATAACAACAAAATTAGGCAAGGTGCTTAGATATGTAATGTCAAATGAACCTGCATGCGTTGGACCATCGGCACCAACTAAACCTGCGCGATCTATAGCAAATCTTACGGGAATGTTCTGTATTGCTACATCGTGAACAATTTGATCATATGCACGCTGTAAAAATGTTGAGTAAATAGCAGCGAAAGGCTTGTAACCTTCTGTGGCCATTCCTGCAGCAAATGTTACTGCGTGCTGTTCAGCTATTCCAACATCAAATGTTCGTTCTGGGAACACTTCCTCAAATAAATCTACACCAGTCCCAGATGGCATAGCAGCTGTTATCGCAACAACCTTACTATCTTTCTGGGCTTCTTGAATAAGACTTGTTCCAAAGACCTTGGTGTAGGTTGGAGCGTTTGGTTTAGCCTTAAACTGTGCTCCGGTTACAATATTAAATTTAGAAACTCCATGATATTTATCATCTGAATTTTCTGCATGCTCATAGCCTTTGCCTTTTTGTGTTACAACATGCACAAATATAGGGCCGTTCTTTGCATCGCGAACATTTCTCAAAACAGGCAAGAGATGATCAAAGTCATGACCATCAATCGGTCCTACATAGTAAAAGCCTAATTCTTCAAATAAGGCACCACCCGTCCAAGATGTACGTGTATATTCTTCTGCCCGGGCGGCGCGACGTTCCCAGCTTTTTGGTAAAGCTTTTGCCAGTTGCTTGGCTAATTGACGTATATGTAAATAGGTACCACTGGAGCTAATCCGAGCTAGATAGGCCGATAATGCGCCTGTTGGTGGGGCTATGGACATATCATTGTCATTCAAAATCACTATTAAACGACAATCATCCATTGCACCGGCATTATTCATAGCTTCATAGGCCATCCCCGCGCTCAAGGCTCCATCACCTATAACCGAGATAACATTAAATGGTTTCTGTTCAAGATCTCGAGCCACAGCCATACCCAAACCTGCAGAAATTGAGGTTGAGGAATGAGCCGCACCAAAAGGATCATATTCACTTTCATCACGTTTGGTGAAACCAGATAATCCACCTGATTGGCGCAATGTTCTGATCCGATCTCGGCGCCCTGTTAATATTTTGTGTGGGTATGCCTGATGCCCAACATCCCATATTAACTTATCTTCTGGCGTGTTAAAGACTTTATGAATTGCAAGTGTTAACTCAACGACTCCTAAGCCTGCTCCAAGATGACCGCCTGTTTCTGAAACTGCACTGATCGTCTCATATCGCAATTCTTGTGCTAATTGTGGTAAATCTGAATCTGCAACATTTTTAAGATCTGCTGGAATATTAATCTGATCTAATAATGGAGTTTCTATTCTTTGTACCATCTCTAAAGGGCCACCCTACAACTAAGTTTTTCACAACTATAGATATTTAAAAAGGATTCAACGTAACACAAATGATACCAGAACATAAGTCACCTAAATTTCCATATTTTTATAAAATTCATTACCATTAATTTTACTATATACTCCTTCACATCTTCTCTTTGGTAAAATATTTTTTTCGAATAGAGTATAAATAGAAAAATATTAGTGGTAACCTGATAAATCTATTAAACGGCAACCTAAATATTCTGTATTTTGTTCTGGATTTATTATTATATTTTATAAACTTCTAGGCATTTCTTTGATTTTTTAAGATTCAGATTCAAGAGGTTCTGTTCCAGATACTGCCCCTGAATTATCTAAAGTAATTTTCTCAACACGAGCTTCCGCTTGCTTCAATAACTTATCACAATGATTTCTTAGAGCTTCACCTCGCTCATAGATAGAAATTGATTCTTGCAGCTCAACATCTCCGCGTTCTAGTTTTGCGACAATTTGCTCTAATTCTTTCATCGCTTGTTCAAAACTCATTTGCTGAACATCAATATGTTTTTCAGCTTTTGTCATTTTAATTCGTTTACCTCTATTATGCGCGCCTATTGATGCAAGTCTTTGTTTTTGTTTAGATTAATTCATGTTTATCTTTATTTAGGGACGCTGTCATATTCCACAAAGCCAATATTATGGTGATTTATTATAGAAATATACGTTTTTTTTAACTTATCAAGATCAGGATTGCATTAGACATTCGACATGAGCACTTGCAGATTCCGTTAGACCTAAAAGGTCATATCCTCCTTCCAACATAGAGATTACACGCCCCGAGCAAGAAATATCTGCCACTTCCATCAATTTTTGGGTAATCCACTCAAAATCATCAGCTGACAGATTGATTGTACTTAAAGGATCTCTGGTATGGGCATCGAACCCAGCAGATATAAATAGCATATCAGGAGAAAATTGCTTGAGAGGCTCTAAAAGCTCCTCTTGTGTAATAGTTCTGTAAAAATTTCCATCTGCACCAGATTGTAGTGGAACATTAACTATATTTCCCTCTCCTTTTTCGGAAGGATGACCTGTTCCTGGAAATAATGGCATTTGATGTGTAGAGCCATAGAACATATTTGGTTCTTTCCAAAAAATATCCTGCGTTCCATTACCATGATGGACATCAAAATCGATAACCGCAATACGTTCACAGCCATATTTTTCTTTTGCGTAAAAAGCAGCGATAGCGATGTTATTAAAAAAACAGAAGCCCATAGCTCTTGTTCTTTCCGCATGATGACCTGGAGGTCTCATTGAGCAAAAGGCATTTTTGGCCCTATTTTCCATCACCTCATCTACCGCCAATATTCCTGCGCCAACAGCACGGTAAATAGGTTCGAGGCTCATTGGGCTAAGCAGTGTATCGCCATCAATAAAGTTATATTCTGATTGTGGTATACTCTGTTTTACTCTATCAACGTGGGTTTGAGGATGTGCTCTTAAAATATCCTGATCTAGCCCCATTGGAGCTTCTTTTCGTATTAAAGATGAAAATCGCTCTTGAGAAAATACTTTGTTTAGTGCTCTAATTCTATCAGGACGTTCTGGATGCCCATGCCCCGTATCATGATCTAGACAAGTGGGATGTGTAACGAGTAATGTGCTCATAAATTGTTCTCAGGAAATCTTGAATCTCTCTATTAACCAATACGATAGCATATGAAACTTTTTGAACCAACAGATTCCTCCATAGGTGTTGCCGCTGAGGCTTTAAACCATGGGCAACTTGTTGCTTTTCCAACAGAAACTGTCTATGGGTTGGGAGCAAATGCATGGGATGGACAAGCTGTTGCAAAAATTTTTGATATGAAAGGCAGACCAAGGTTTAACCCTTTAATTGTTCATATATCGGACCTCGAAATTGCAGAGAAATTGGCCCATTTTAATGATTTGGCTTATACACTAGCAACACATTTCTGGCCTGGAGCCCTCACACTTATCCTAAAAAAACGAGAAGGCTCAGGCTTATCAGACCTTGTGAGCGCTGGTCTTGAAACTGTTGCTTTGCGCATACCTAACCATCCAGTTGCCCAAGAATTACTAAAAGTTTCAGGCTGCCCTGTTGCTGCTCCCAGCGCTAACTTGTCTGGACATGTCAGCCCTACAAAAGCCGAACATGTTGCTAGTGATTTTGAAAATCATAACCTTATGATACTAGATGGAGGGCCTACAGAAATTGGTCTTGAGTCCACGGTTATCAATTGCATAGATAAACACGCCGTATTGATGCGTCCGGGTGGTATTGAAACAAATGAAATTGAAGCCCTTGTTGGTGATAGAATTTCTGTGAATTGTCAGGAAACACAACAACCATTATCACCAGGTCAATTGGCTAGTCATTATGCTCCTAATTCATCTGTTCGTCTAAATGCAGAAGACATATTTCAAGACGAAGCCTTACTTGCTTTTGGACCTTTCGCACCTAAAGTTAATACCAGCTTTTTTA
This sequence comes from Methyloligellaceae bacterium, assembly GCA_965263345.1. Classification (GTDB taxonomy): domain Bacteria; phylum Pseudomonadota; class Alphaproteobacteria; order Rhizobiales; family CBDHHC01; genus CBDHHC01. Next base: position 187,090 of record CBDHHC010000024.1, on the reverse strand, counting down.
ATCTAAGCCAATCTGGTGACTTGAAAGAAGCCGCAGCTAATCTCTTTTACGGTTTGAGAACTTTAGATAAAGGTCATTTAAATAAAATTGCTGTTATGCCTATTCCGAATACAGGATTAGGGGAAGCTATCAATGACCGGCTTAAAAGAGCTGCTTTTCCAAAAGAAAGATGAACATAATATATTCACTTTTAGCTGGATATCTGTTTAGGTTTACATTCAATGAAAACATTGACCTATTATAAGATAAAAATAAAACTCGGCCCGTCATGCGGCTTGGAACGAATAAGCGAGAATATCCTATGAAGACAATTATATTTCTCATACTGATATCTGTCGGCTATGTTGTTGTTCAGACAACATATATTGATGCCGTCCATGCTGTTGAACCCAATGAAGTTTTAAAAGACCCTAAGTTGGAGACCAGGGCGCGTAAATTATCTTTGGAACTTAGATGTCTTGTATGTCAGAACCAATCTATTGATGACTCCAATGCTCCTTTAGCGAAAGACCTACGTTTATTGGTTCGCGAGCGCTTAAAGGCTGGCGATACAGATACTCAAGTTATGGATTATATTGTTGCTCGCTATGGTGAATTTGTGCTTCTGCGCCCTCGTTTTGGAATGCACACACTATTACTGTGGCTTAGTCCTGTTCTTTTTTTGATACTCGGAGCCTTCCTTACATGGAAAGTCTTTAGAACAAATAAAGTTGCAGAAGATACTGTTCAAGCAGATTTATCTGATGAAGAAAATAAAAGACTCCAAAAACTCATGCAAGAAACTTCGTAAGATAATATCACAAAATCGGAACTCGTTTTTTTATTTCGGCTGCGGTTCTGCATCAGATTTTGGAGGACTTAATAATAGTGGTTTCTCATCCCATATTATCAATTCATGTTGACGCCATTCGACTTGTTTTTGTGTTGCAAGTTTCACAGTAATATCAATGCCAGGGCTAATCTTCTGCAGCACACTCTCAGTAATCTTTAAAATTGGGCAGAGTATAATTACAGCAGCTAGAATTTTATATCCCCACCAATAGGTTGCAAAATAGTGATCTAAAAGAAGGAAAGCACCAAAGAAAGCGCAAGATAATATTATAATATCAAGAAATACATACCATACTGCATATTTTAATTTCAAAGTTTCATAACATGAGCCACATGTATGTTCATAAACTCCAAATTCAATTTTTGGTAACGGTTCCAGTTTCTGACATGCTGGACATCTAAATTGTTTTCTAAATATCATAACTTAAAATCTCACCACCCACTCATAATCATAAATGTAATATTTATTAAGATCGTGACCAGTCTGTGGCGCTATAGATAGGAAAATTAAGAAAAATACCGATGTTTTAGTTTTTTCTGAGCAATATTTAAAGTGTTATTTTATAATACTTTACCTGGGTTTAAAATGTATTTTGGATCAAGAAGGTTCTTTATGTCTTCCATTAGTTTTATCTCGACTTCACTTTTTGTTTGTTTTAATAGATCACGCTTCATTTGACCTATTCCATGTTCCGCACTGATTGCGCCTCCCATATCCACAACAATCTCGTGAATGGCAATGTTTACTTCTTCCCATTTTTTTAGAAAGATCTCCTTATCCATGCCAATTGGTTGGCTGATATTATAGTGGATATTACCATCACCGAAATGTCCAAATGGGACAGGACGAGCGCCGGGGATCATTAATTCAATCAAGTCGTTGGCTCTTGTGATAAATTCAGGAATTTTTGCTATTGGAACAGAGATATCATGTTTAATACTCCCGCCTTCATTTTTTTGGACACGTGACATATTTGAGCGCATCCTCCACAATTCTTCGGATTGCTCATCTGTCCAGGCAATTGTCCCCTCACCAATATATTCTTCTGAAAGACCCTCATTAATAATGGTTTGTGCTATTAATCTAGCTTGCCCATTTGCTCTCATGCCTGAGAGTTTTAATAAAACATACCATGGATATGAATCTTTGAGGGGCGCGGCTGTATTCTCAAGATGCTTTAAAATAAATTCCAGTGCAATATGTGGTAGCATTTCAAATGCTGTTAGTTTTTGCCCTCCACATGCCATACTTAATGAATATAACCTTGGCACATCTTCCAGGCTTCTTAGACCAATAAAGGCTGTCACCTCTTCTACGGGTTTGGGATAGAGTTTTAGCACAGCTGCTGTAATAATTCCCAATGTTCCTTCAGAACCAATAAACAGGTCTTTCAGACTATAGCCAGTATTATCTTTTCTTAAAGTTCGTAGGCCATCCCAGATCTGTCCATCTGAAAGCACAACCTCCAAACCTAAAACAAGATCACGAGCGGTACCATAATTGAGAACAGCTAACCCTCCTGCATTTGTCGCTAGGTTCCCTCCTATTTGGCATTTATCTTTTGAGCCAAAACTTAAAGGGAAGAGCCTATCATTTTCTGAGGCAATTTTGTGAATGTCTTCTAGAATTACACCTGCTTCTACTATTATTGTATTGTTCTGAATAGAGACATCTCTTACTTTATTTAACTGGGATAAACTAAGAACAACTTGCTTTCCTGTTTCATCAGGAATTTGTCCCCCAACTAGCCCGGTATTACCGCCTTGTGGAACGATAGCAATATTTTCATCATTTGCTATGCGCACAAGCTGGGATACTTCTTCAGTGGTTTCTGGGCATAATATACATGCCGCTTTACCAAAATATCGATCACGCCATTCAACTAAAAATGGCTGCATATCCTGTTCTTTAATGACTATATTTTGTTTACCTATGACCTTAGCGAAACTGTTTAAAACCGTCTCGTTTGGTGTTATATAATCTTGGACAGGCTTATTGGTCATTTAGCAGCTCAATCATATCTGAAATATGAAATAAATAATTTAAACTGTTTAGTCAGTCAGGATATATTATCGTTCTATGTTTTGTTAGTAATAGTTTTATGTTTTAAATACTATTTTGAACTTATAGTAAAATTTATCTTACCAGTAATATTTGTGTAACCTTCATAGTATATATTTACAGATCCATCACAACTCCCCAAACTATATACTTATTAAAAAAAAATTCTCCAAATATTACGGAATAAATAATATATTTTATATTAATAGATAATTTTAAAATTTATATAAAATATTTTTCTTTTCTTATCATCACATTAACCTTACTCCCCTATAAACATATTCCAGCATGGATGTTATATTTTGAAATATCTGGGATTTGCAATATGAAGTTAAAAACCAAAATACCTTTTATTATTGTTTTATTTTCTATGTTCTCAGGACTTGGAATGGGCTTAAATGGCTACATGGCAGGTTCTCTTCAGGTCAGTCGTGAAGCAGAAAAACATTTAGAATCCATTGCTGTAGACAGAAAAATCCAATTGGGGGATTATCTTGAATCTATTCGGCATGATTTAAAAATTGTCTCTGCTAATCCCAATACACATTCAGCCATTAGAGACTTTACAACTGCCTGGTCCTCAGTTCCTGGCGATAAGACTGCAACCCTTAAGAACACATATATTAAAAACAATCCCAACCCCTTGGGTGAAAAACATAAGCTTGATAAAGGTCCTGCGAATGATGGATATGATGCTGTTCATGGAAAGTATCACATCTGGTTTCGTACCTTCCTAGAAACACGCGGATATTATGATGTGTTTCTTTTTGATACGCAGGGTAATTTAATTTACACCGTCTTTAAAGAAGAAGACTTTGCGACCAATTTCGGCCAGAATGGCGGGAAATGGGCGAATACTGATCTTGGAAACGCATACCGGTCAGCAATGAGCTCACCTGAAGGTAAACAAATATTCTTTGATTTTAAGCCTTATGCTCCTAGTCATGGTGTTCCAGCTAGTTTTATATCAACTCCAGTTTTTGAAAACGGAAACCGGATTGGCGTTTTGGTTTTCCAAATGCCCATAGACGAGATTAATCGTATTATGAATGCTAATGTGGGTCTTGGCAAAACTGGGGAAACCGTTATTGTTGGTATTGATCATTTGATGAGGAACGACTCAAAATTCTCCAAGACGAATGATATACTTAAAACCATTGTTAAAACAAAAGCTGTAGATAAAGCTATAGCTGGTAAAAAATCTTTCACTCATAGTACAGGCTATCGCAATGAAGACCTGGCAAAATATACTATCCCCTTTGAATTTATGGGGACAAAATGGGCCATTCTTGCACTCCAAGGGTGGGATGAGCTAAATACTCCACTTTATAGTATGCGAAATAGCATGTTAGTTGTTGGGTTGATTTTATTTCTTGTTGTCGGGATTTTAGGGTATTTGATTGCTCTTACCATTACACAGCCTATCATCAAATTTGTTAACTCTATGAATCTCATCGCCAATGGTAACCTTGAAATTGAGCTAGAACAAGCTAATAGACAGGATGAGTTAGGTGAAATGGCAAAAGCCGTTCTTGTCTTTAAAGAAAATTCAAAGGAAAGAAAAAACCTTGAAGCTGTTGCCGTTGATGAGAGACGTAAAGAAAAAGAACGTCAGACTTTTATCGAAACTCTGATAAATTCTTTCAGACAAGAAATTGCTGATCTTCTTGGTCGTATTACTAGCGAAACTCAAAATATGAATAAAACTGCAGACACTCTTTTACGGGTTTCTGTAGATGCGGATAATCAAGCAAATTCAGCGAAACAGTCGGCTGTCGAAGCATCTCAGAATGTCCAGACGGTGGCATCGGCCGCAGAGCAATTATCTGCTTCAATACGTGAGATCAATACTCAAACAGATCAAACCAATACACTTGCAACTCAGGCCTCTGAGGCTGCAAATTCAACAAGTAATGATGTTAATAATCTTTCTACTGCAGCCGCTAAAATTGGTGATGTTGTTGGCATTATCCGAGATATTGCCGAACAAACAAACCTTCTTGCTTTAAATGCAACCATTGAGGCTGCACGTGCTGGTGATGCTGGAAAAGGTTTTGCTGTTGTTGCTTCTGAAGTAAAACAATTATCAGAGCAAACAGCAAAAGCTACAGACGAAATCGCAGAACAAGTTGGTGGTGTACAATCTTCTACTGGAGATGCTGTTACATCTGTTGGTTCAATCTCGGAAGCTATTGGCCAAGTTACAAACCTTGCCTCTTGTGTTGCTTCTGCAATTGTACAACAAGAGGCATCTACAAAAGAAATAAGTCGTAGTATCAGTTTGGCCTCAGACTGTAGTAGTGTTTCTGCTTCGAATATCGAAATGGTTTCAAATGCACTTAAAGAAACAAATTCTGAAGCTGAACATGTCCGCACTGCTGCAGAACAAGTTTCTATCATCATGGAAAAACTCTCATCTTCGGTTGAAAAGTTCTTAGATGATGTTTCAAAAGATGTCGAGAACAGACGTAAAGCAACACGTGTTTTCACGGATGAAGAAATTAAAATTGAAATAAATGGCCAAGTTTATAAAACAACACTTGTTGATAAGAGTGATACTGGTTTACGGGCTCTAATTGTCAATGGCCTTGCTAAAGGACAAAAAGTTAAGATCCACTTCCAGAATGGTTCAAGGAGAGATGCTAGATGTGTTTGGCATGATGAAAAGGCTGCTGGTTTTGCATTCTATTCAAATCAGGAACTTAATCAGGCTGCTTAGGTCTCACTATCTCTCTGTCTTTTTAGTATATTGCTATCATAATCGCTTCTAACAAGACAGCCATTATTTTTAATTTTATGCTTCATGAAGGTTAACCTACAATCAACATGAGGCATAAAATTAGTTGTTTATTATTATATTATAAATGCTCATATTTTGTGCAAACCATTCCAGAAAAACAAACATTGTTATAGTATTTTTTTAATGCTTCTCATTTATAAAATGTACGAGTGGGTAAATGTGGAGTTCTCGTAATGAATATGCAATCTAAAATTAATACTGTGTTTATAGTTCTATTGGGATGTTTTGTCACTTTTTGGACTATCATCGGGCTTATTGGAGTTAGTGTAGAAGGTTCTGAAAATTTCAACATTAATAACTCTATGATTATCGCTGGTTTGATCAATATTTCCTTGCTTATTATTGCCTGGAATTTCCTGTCTGAAACTATTGCAAAACCAATCCATAAAATTACAAATTCTATCAATTCAATTTCTAATGGTCACTTAGATACGGAATTGAACGATATTGAAAGAGATGATGAAGTTGGCCAAATCGCAAAAAGTATTCATGCTTTAAGAAATAATTCTATTAACGAAAAGAAACTAGAAGAAACAGCAATTTCTGAAAGACATAAAGAAAAAGAACGTCAGAATTTTGTGGAGACATTGCTTGGCAGCTTTAAAAGAGAGATGCAAAATTTAATCGATATCTCTAATCGAAAAGTAGATAGCTTTCGTCAAACTTCCGATAGCCTTAAGCGTCTTAATCAAGAAATAGAAAAAAATTCAGGTTCAGATTCAACTAATACTTCAAGCTCCATGAGGAGTATAAAACATATCGATTCAGCAGCAGAGCATTTAGACAATTTAACGAATAAACTTTCGGATATTGTTGATACTTTACTAAATGGCCTACACTCAGATATTGAAAACAGACGTAAAGCTGTTCGCACCTATTGTGATGAAGAAATTACTGTAGAGATTAATGCTCGTAACTATCCAACGTCACTTGTAGATAAAAGTGATACAGGGGTTAGGATCATTAGTGTCGATAACCTTATTGTTGGTGAAAATATCATTATTCACTATAAAGATGGTTCACAAAAGATCGCGCGATGCGTTTGGAAAAATGAGCATTTTGCTGGATTTGAATTTCTCGTTACTGCAAAAATGCCAGTGGCGGCTTAAACAAAAATTGTCTAAACCGCCCCTAATATTTACGTCTTTATCACTCAGCAGCGGCAGGCATTGCAACAGCAGGGCCTGCTTTTTTAGGAGCGCCGACACGCAATCTGCGATCAGACAGAGATAACAATCCACCAAAGAACATAATCAATGAGCCAATCCAGATTAAACGCACAAGTGGATTAAAATATATTCTCACTGAATAGGCTCCATCTTTTAAGGGATCTCCTAGAACTGTATACAGGTCTCCCGCAATACTTGCATAAATTCCAGCCTCTGTTGTCGTTTGCTGAGGGTTACTGTATCGGCGTTTAGAAGGTTCTAGTTTTATTATTTCAGCACCGCCTTGACGTACAATAAATTGGCCTGTCTGTTCCAGGTAATTTTCTCCGGTTCTTGGTGCTACGCCTCTAAACTGAATTTCATACCCTGCGATGTTTGTTGTATCTCCTGGTTTCATAGCTACAACTTTTTCAACTTTCCAAGCACTTGTGCCTACAATTCCCAGAACGCATATACCAACACCAGCGTGAGCAACAGCTGTTCCATAGGAAGAGCGAGGTAGGTTCTTGAGACGCCGAACCACTTCGTCTAACGGTGCTTTTCCTAATTTAGCACGGAAGGCAATTTCACTTAACGCTCCCATTATCAACCAAACACCTATACCAATTCCTATTGGGGCCATAACCGGTCCACGTGAATACAAGGCTGCAGATAACAGTGTAAACAACAATGCTACTCCCATAGCCACATAAAGCCTTTGGCTTGCTCCTTTTATATCGCCCCTCTTCCAAGCCAGGAACGGACCGAAAGGTAGAGCAATAAGTAATGGTATCATCAATATTCCAAATATCAGGTCGAAGAATGGAGCTCCTACAGATATTTTTTGACCCGTAATGCTCTCAAGGGCAAGAGGATATAAAGTTCCAAATAATACAGCGCCGCAAGCCACAACGAGTAAGATATTGTTTAAGATCAAGCTCCCTTCACGACTGATTGGAGCAAACAAACCGCCATTTACTAGCTTAGAAGCACGCCATGAGAATAAGCTCAAAGATCCTCCAATGAAGAACATCATTATGAATAGAATAACAACGCCCCTGTCTGGATCTACCGCAAATGCATGAACAGATGTTAGAATACCTGAACGCACCAAAAAGGCTCCCATGAGACTTAACGAGAATGTGAGGATTGCAAGGAGTATTGTCCATATTTTCAGCGAATCTCTTTTCTCCATAACGAGTGCTGAATGCAGTAAAGCCGTTCCTGAAAGCCAGGGCATAAAGGAGGCATTTTCAACAGGATCCCAGAACCACCAGCCGCCCCAGCCAAGTTCATAATAGGCCCACCAGGACCCCATTGCGATTCCTACGGTTAAGAACATCCACGCAACTAATGTCCATGGCCTCACCCAGCGCGCCCAAGCTGCATCAATTTTTCCATCAATTAATGCAGCAACCGCAAAAGAAAATGCCATTGAGAAACCAACGTAACCTACATAAAGGAATGGCGGGTGAAATGCCAAAGCCGGGTCCTGTAGAATTGGGTTTAGTCCTTGGCCATCACCTGGTGGCGGTAGAAGCCTCGTAAACGGGTTTGAAGTAAAAACGATAAATAATAAAAATGCGACACCAATTGATGCCTGTACGGCTAAAACATTTGCTTTTAATTGTCTTGGCAAATTACCACCGAAGGTTGCCACAAGAGCTCCAAACAAAGCGAGTATTAAAACCCATAAAAGCATTGAACCTTCATGATTTCCCCATGTTCCAGAAATCTTGTAAAGCAGTGGTTTTTCTGAATGGGAATATTGTTGAACTGCTGTTACAGAAAAATCAGATGTTACGAAGGCATATACAAGAGCCAAAAAAGAGAAAAGCAGGAGTATGAATTGTAATTGAGCAGCTGGTTGTGCAACGTGCATCAATTGTTCATCTTTTTTATAAACACCCCAAGCCGGCAGGATCATCTGAACGCATGCGACGCCGAGTGCTAAGATAACTGCAAAATGTCCAAGTTCTGATATCACTTTATAAACCCTTTATCACACATTAACCGAGTTATCAGTTATCATAAATAATGTCAGACTAATTGTCTGAACTCGTTCTATAGAATTATTGTTTCTTCGCTGGCAAAGTGCCTTTCCAAACACCTTGTTCTTTTAAAGATTCGGCAACTTCTCTTGGCATGTAGTTTTCATCATGTTTTGCGAGAACTGTATCAGCTTTAAAACTGCCATCATTTAACATCTGGCCTTCTGTTACAACTCCCTGCCCTTCGCGAAACAGATCAGGTAGAATACCTTCAAAGCTTACTTTGATTGTCTTGTTCGTATCGGTTACAGAAAATTTCACTTTTGTACCTAGGTTTCTTTGCACGCTTCCTTCTTTTACGAGCCCACCCAGTCGAATTCTCTGACCTGGTTTTATCTGCTTTTCAACGATTTGTGTCGGGCTGTAAAAGAATGCAACTGTATCTTGGAGGCCATAAAAAATTAGACCAACTGCAAATGTTAGCACACAAATACATATTCCTATTAAGAGTGATCTGCGTTTTTTTCTTGTCATTGCCATATGATTATGACCTTCAATCTGTTAATAACAAATACGGTTTATGATACCAGTCCAAGTTCTTTCGCAAACTGTTGAAGTTGGGATAAGGCTTTTACGTCTTCTTTTAAATTTTTCTGAGCATCTCCCAATGCCTTCTTTGCCATATCTTTTTTACCCAAGACATTGTAGGCGCGTATTAATCGAATCCATTCTTGCAAACTGCCACCATTTTCGCGCAGTCTTTCCGCTAAACCTGAAACCATGTTCTTAATCATTTCAGATCTATCACCGGCACTCATTTGATTTGCAGCTTTAATGTCTTCGGCACTTGGACCTTTTAATTCTGCTGTTTGCTGTTTCGGTTTTCCTTGAATAGGCTTGGTATCATTTGATTGGCCTTTAAGAATAGCTATCCTTTGATTTGCTAATTGCCTAAGAGCTGGATTACCTGCTGCTAATTTATCGACTTCCTGCCATGATTTAAGAGCTTCTTCTTTTTTACCCTCTTGTTCGAGAGCAAAAATTAATCTGACTCTTGGCAGTACAAGACTATCATTTAATGACAGAGCTTGTTTAAAGGCTTGTTTTGCATCTTCTGTAACAACTTCGTTATTTGCTCTTACAATAGCTTCACCGTACCCTGTTAGACGTTCTGCGTTGGTGCCAAGCAATTGAGCTGCACGTCTGTAAGCGTTAGCAGCATCTTCAAAACGCTGTAGCTTTAGATATACTGGTGCTAGAACATCCCAACCTTTTCCATCACTCGGATTAACCTGCAAACGTCTCTCAACCCTTGCAACCAAGGTTCTTATGCTCTGTTGATCTACTGGATTATTAATCCGAGCGCTGAGAGGATGATCTGGAACATTGGGTGATCCAAGAAGGAGATAAATTCCAAGACTCATAATTGGAATGCATACAAAACTTATGACAAGAGCTAAAATATTTGTATTTGATGTTCGTTCTGGATTTTCGGGTTGACCTTCAGTGGGTTGTTCTGAGGACTGTAATAAACGTCTAGAAATCTCTGTTTTCGCTGTTTTTGCTTCTTGCTCGCTGATTAATCCGCGCTCGTAATCAAGATCAACCTCATTTAATTGATCTTTGTAGACGGCAACATCAAAGTCTGATCTCTTTGTTTGAAGCCCCTTCTGTTTTGTAAGTGGCCTTAAGACAAAAACAAAGGAGGTTACTGTTAAGAGAGCAAATAAAAACCAAAGCAGCATATTAAACCGATCTCTTTATTGATTAACTATCGTGATTTCTAATTTATGCAAACATATTATTAAAAGCTGATCATGTTATAAATACGATAATAATAAATCGCAACATAAGAGTATTTTTTGATTAATTTGTTTATAAAAAAGAATATATTTGTCAGTTATTTGATCAATTATGGCTTATTATTGATCATAATTTAGACAAATCTAACTAAGTTGACATTGTCTGGGAGATCAGTAGCAAAAAATAGTTATTCGAAGGTTATTGTTTAACCAAGATTTTGCCAGCTGCCATCTTTATTGCGACATGCAATTCCACGCATGATTTTTGGTGTACCATCAACATAGATTGTATGTGTAAACTGACGACAATAAATATTGCGTTGCTTAAATGGTCTGCTTGCTACCACATTGCCATAACGGCCATTCGTTGGATTTCTCCAAGGAGAGGCTACACCGGTTTTTCCATGCTCTAAAGCTTGAAATTCAGCAGCAGATGCAGCTTTTAAGTCGTCAGACCCAAGACTTTTCCCTATTGCATTGTCCGTAATTCCGCCCAGCACAACTTTTGGACCTTTTGAAACTTTTCTTGGTTGACGTGCCGCGACCTTCACAGGTTTTTTTGCTGCTGTAGCTCTAGATGTCGAGCCCGTATATGTATTTTGTGTTATTTTTTTAGGTTTTTTTGATGTTTCAGAAGCGGTTTTACTTTCGTTGTCATTCCCAATTAAAGATCCTAAAAAACCTTGATCGCCCTTGTTACTGAAAACATTTTGGCTACATGAAGCTAATCCAAGGCTTAAAAGTGAAATGAGTATTATTAAAGTCTGTTTCATGATGTTTACTGACCTGCTCAACAGAACCTCTCCCAATGAGTTCATCTTTTTTCAGAACTTTATAATAGATACAACTGAATGCACAATAAATATTTGTTCTACATTATATTTAATTTATTTACAAAAGTCATGGGATTTAGGCAGAAATAGGGCCCATTGGACGTTCATACATAGTTTAAATCCAATTCTATATAAAATGGTTGAAATAGACAATTTTATAGCAAAAATTCAAAAAATTATATGAAACTTTAGGCACATGGCAGTATTAGTTTAGCCTTCACACCACCTATTTGCGACTCTTCAAGCATAAATTCGCCTTTATATAAATGTGCCAGTTCCAAGACAATAGATAGCCCTAAACCTGATCCTGGCTTACTCTCATCAAGACGCCGTCCGCGCTTCATTGCTTGTTGCATTTGTTGTTTAGATAAGCCTGGCCCATCATCTTCAATGATAATTTCCATTTTATCGATCTCAGTTTCTGAGGTTTGCATCAGTTGAGCTGAAATTTTTACTTTTGATTCGGCCCATTTTCCGGCATTATCCAACAGGTTCCCAACCATTTCCTCTAAATCCTGTTTTTCGCCACGAAACTTTAATGATTCGTCAATTTCTTTCGTAATTGTAATGTTTCGTTCTTCATAAATTTTTCCAATAACCCGTATCAATGGTAATAAGGCAGGCTCAAGATCAGTGATCGTCCCAATAACATTCACACGAGCTGCCATTCTGGCTCTGTCCAGATAGTGTGAGATCTGATCCCTCATAATTTGGGATTGCTCAATTACTTTTTCAGAGAAATTTTCCTCTTTTGCGTTTGCTTCGTTAGAAATTACGCTCAGTGGGGTTTTTAATGCATGTGCTAGATTTCCAACATGCATTCGTGCTCGTTCAACTATTTCCTGATTTGAAACAATTAGTGCATTAAGCTCAGTTTGAAGAGGTTGAATCTCAATAGGTAAATCACCTTCAAGATGGACAGATTTTCCAGAACGTATATCTGCAAGTCCACTACTAATTGCTTTCAAGGGACGTAAACCTAAGTGAACTTGTACAAAGGGAGCAATCACGAGTCCTATGCCCAAAACAAATAAGGCCCAACTTAATTTCCAGGTAAAGTCATTAACACTAGCTTCGATAACAGAACTGTTCCTAGTAACCATTACTGCATATTTTTCTATTCTATTTTCATTGCTATTATTAACTTCCAGTTCTCGTTCAACAGCAAAGAGTCTTTCTCCATCTGGTCCGATAATTACTCCAACAAAAACACCTTTTTTATCTGGCTGCACCCCATTATTACTAGGCAAATCAAGCCAGTCAGCATCTAGCAACGAATCTGAATGATACGCTTTCAGAGATCCATTTCCAGAGGCTTTTTTGATAACTTGCCAATACCAACCCGAAACAGGGAAACTATATTCAGAACGAGGCAATTTATTAAATTTCAGATTACCATTTTTATCAGTGGTTGCAGATGCCAAATTACTGGCAAGTTCTGATAAATCGGAATCTAAATTTATTCTAAAATTTCGTTTAACACTTTCTTCATATACATATCGAAGAACCAAAGCTGTTATTGGCAACACAAAAATTGACCAAATAGCAGCAAGTGCCACCAAACGAAAGGCTAGTGAATTAAATCTCATCATCAGGTGAAGCTAAGCAATAACCAAGGCCACGAATTGTGCGAATTAAATCGCCAGATACTTTTTTTCTCAAACGACCAATGAAGACTTCAATTGTATTTGAATCCCGATCAAAATCCTGATCGTAAAGGTGTTCAACAAGTTCAGTACGGGAGACAACTCTTCCTTTGTGATGCATCATGTATGCTAGCAAGCGATATTCATGCGATGTCAATTTGATTGCAGAGCCATCAACTGTTACGCGTGCAGAGCGTGTATCAATGCGCAGAGGTCCGCATTCTAATTCATTAGAGGCATGCCCTGTTGCTCGTCTTAGCAGTGCTCTAAGGCGTGCCAGCACTTCTTCCATATGGAAGGGTTTTGCAACATAGTCGTCTGCTCCTGCGTCCATGCCAGCGACTTTATCACTCCAGCGATCTCTTGCGGTTAGAATCAAGACGGGCATATCGCGATTATTGCGTCGCCACTCTTCTAGGATGCTGAGACCATCCATTGTTGGTAAACCAAGATCAAGAACCACAGCATCATAAGGTTCTGTGTCTCCAAGAAAGTGACCATCTTCACCATCATGAGCTGTATCCACTGCGTACCCAGCATCCGTTAGAGCTGTTACAATCTGACGGTTCAAATCTGGATCATCTTCAACAACAAGAAGTCTCAATGTGATGCCCTTCTCTTAGTTATTGGACCTAAGCTTAATGTTTACCAATGTTTATATCAATTGAACTGCAATATGCTCTAAAATAGTTCTTTACAGCATGCTCTAAGTCATTGATTCTTTGTAAAATAGAGTATGATCTTACACTAAGAGACCTGGATAGTAAAATACTTCCTACAAATATTATTTACGTCGGAAGATCCCTACCCCAAATCCAGTTTTTGGAGGAGCACTCACTCCAGCGCGTATAGCTCCTTTGCTGTGAGCTGGGAAGCCGTATTTAGATCCAGATTTTGCATCTAGTACGATTTTATCTACTTTGCTCACTTTGCCACCATACATCATAACAATTTTATAGACATACCTGCCTCCACGTTTGCAGAGTTTGAGTTCAATAAGGCGCTTTTGCCCGCGCGAAGGATATTTCTTCCTTACTTCGCTGGCGGTAAGAAGTTGATTATTCTTGATAATCTGCCTTGCTGAATTCCAAGGTATACAGCCACTACTCGCGTGAGATATGCTCGAAAAGAACATAATTCCCGTTGCAAAAGTCCACCCCACCGCTATTTTTAAAAATAACCTCATAAACGTCCATTCCTAATCTTTGTCGATACTTTAGTCCTTTTTGCCTGAACCAAGCATGAACAATCAAAACAGCTGTGTCAGATGCACTAATACACCTATAAATAGTTGGATTTTAGCCATTTTTAAGACTTGGCTAATCACTCACTGATAACTTTTTTATGATGATTGCATAATGAACTCCATGCTGCATTATGCTCTCTAATCTGTTTTATTGTCTCGACACTATCCGACCTAGAGAAATGTATAGGTTCAAATGCTTCACATGATGTGTCAATCCCGTAAGTAGGGATCTTCGCGCAAGCTGTCAATATCATTATGACTAATACTATTGCGAGCAGCTTTAGCTTTTTCAACATTTTGTCTATGTCTCTTACTCATTTGCTTAAACGCCTTGCGTCGCCCCTGCTCAACCCATTTCCACTGATTGAATTGTGCTAAAAAGCGATCCAGAAGACGTAAAACTGTTAATATGACTCTGAGGATTGTCATATTAGATCTGTTTCAATTTCAGACTGTCCTTCTTTCAAGAATATTGCAGCAACACCCGCAAGAGCGGCTATTGCGCCGAAAACTTCATTCCATTGTGTTTCAGTTAGACCTAATAATCCAAAGCCTGCTAAAAATGCTGCGATACCGGCAAAGGTTGATGGTTCTTTTAAGCGATTTAGAATAAATAGCATTATGCACTATCTCCTGTTGTTTAAGTTTAAATTGATTGTGAGTTCATCTGATTTACAGATTTATTGACAATCCTCATTTAGGCTCTTATCTAAAGATCATAGGCTACAAGCGCCTGCCGTCCGTGAGGATCATTCCTGTGGTGAAGGCTTGTTCTTTAGATACAATTCATCCACCGAATTAAATTGGGTGATGGCAATACGGACACCATTTTTTTCCCAAAAACATTTTATGAGGTGTTATGATGAGCTCTATGCATACTCTGCCTTCTTTAAGTGGTCTAAAAAATCAAGCAAAACGCTTACGATTGGACCTGGAGCAAGATGGTCATGTTATCAACCACAGCAAATCGTTAGAACTTATAGCGCATCAATATGGCTATAAGGACTGGAATATGATTCATGCTGCTATTGAGAAGATTAAAAACATCAGTCCTGTCCAAGTTGGACAAACTGTGCAAGGTCTTTATCTTGGTCACTCTTTTACTGGTCAGATTGTCCAGGTCAAAAAACTCCTAAAAGAGCAATATCGAATTACGGTTGTTTTTGATGAAGCTATTGATGTTGTGCGTTCCGATAGTTTTTCTAATTTGCGAAGGCGCGTGACTTATAAAATAGACCAGAGTGGCCAAACCATGGAAAAAACTTCAGATGGTCAACCTCACCTGAAACTTTTTCTCAAAAGTTCTCGGTAGAAGCATGACTTGGAAGTGGAGTTATTCTCTGCTTCCAATTTTTATGAATTAAGTTTCTTTAAGGCTAGTGAGTGAGTTGCAATAAGACGCCTTGACCAACCAAGACCGAACGTCTTGAACAATTTGCTTAACCCTCCATAATGTTTCATGCGACGTGCCATGAATTCGTTGAGAAGTTCTAAACGATTTGAACGTTTTACTGCGCTTAAAGTTATGGGACCTATTATGCCATCGACTTTTGTCCCAACTGCTTTTTGTAAGAACTGGATTGCTCTTGATACGCCCTGGTTCACTCCGCAATCAAACACTGCAAATGCTATAGCCTCTGGGAGTTTATGACAGGAACAGGCTTTCCAGTACATTTTATGATAAATCTCCTCAACCTCTTTATTGGTTATAGTTCTGACGTCTCGTTTAGAAACTCTCTTTTTTCTAAATCTTGATAATGTATTTTGGGTAATTCCAAAATTTGTTGCCCCCCCTGGATCAAGAGGATGATCAACATAGCCACCCTCATAAACAAGGATATGGCCAAGAGCTTCGTTAAATATTTTTTCCATTTCGTGGATACTCCAAGGTTATAAAACCGTTGACGATGGCATTGAACCGTTCATGGGTTTTTGTTGTATTTTGGTTGATGTAAAATAGAAATAAAGTTGCACGAACCAGAATTTTTTAATTCGTCAACATATGCAGTTATGATATAAATTTATGATTTTCTGGTTCTAAGAAAGAAATACTATGCTACTCGATACTCCTTTATGTAACTTTGGGTGGAAAGCACCTGAATTCAATCTACCTGACCCTGAAGGTAATATGTTCAAGATGTCTGACCATCTTGGAGATAAGGGCCTTTTGATCATGTTTATCTGTAATCATTGCCCTTATGTGCAGGGGATTGCAGAAAGGCTTGCAACAGATACCCAGGAGCTTATGTCAGAGGATATTGGTGTCCTTGCTGTTATGTCTAACGATTACATGTTGGTTGAAGAAGATGCTCCTCCTTATATGAAAAAATTTTCAGATCATTATAAGTTCCCATTTCCTTATCTTGTTGATCAGGATCAGTCAGTCGGCAAAGCTTATGATGCCGTTTGTACGCCTGATTTTTTTGGTTTTAATAAAAATGGTGAATTACAATATCGTGGTCGATTAGATGATGCAGGTCTTGAAGGTTCGCCCAACCGTAAACGCGAACTGGTTGAGGCGATGCTCCTGATTGCTCATACCGGCCAAGGACCTCAAGAACAATTTCCAAGTATGGGCTGTTCAATAAAGTGGAGCTAAGGAACTCTTAGAAAAAAAGTGCTGGACTGGAAATTAGGGAGCACCCAGTCCAGCTAAACCTGTTCCAGTCACTCTATAATGGAACAGCTGCGGCGAAGTCATTCGGGAGGTAAAAATTCACTTCACACCCTTTTTGTCGCTTGGACATAAAAAAAGGTTCATACAACTTCTCATAATTGTATATGCTATACTGAATTTGTTGTTATATTAATTTAATTATAAACATAACAAAACACTTATATGCCATTGTTTTTCTTTAATATATATTTTTTAATGGTGATAAAATAATTTCATTCGGGTGACCTCATGCAAAGACATAATAATTCTCAACCATCTCCTTCTTTGGCAGAAGAACCCACAATACAAAAGGGTTCGGGCTGGCGCAGTACACTTAAATATATTCTAATTTTTGTTTGTATTGCTTTGTTAATCAGAACTTTTGCCTATCAACCTTTCACGATGGCTGGCCCATTTATGAAACCAACATTAATTGAAAAAGACTGGATTGCTGTTTCCAAATTTGCTTATGGGTACACAAAATACTCCATTCCTAAATTTCTATTTCCACTTACAGAAAATATTCTTCCTAAAGGACGGCTCTTGGAAAGCCTGCCAAAACGTGGTGATGTCATATTTGCTGAAAAACATTTCAAAGATAAAAGTTCTGCATTGATTGGCCGTGTCATTGCTTTTCCTGGTGAACGCGTCAGAATACATTCTGGCGCTCTTTTTATTAATGACCTGCAAATTAAAAGTACTCCATCTAAAGACTATTTTGACCAGGACTTAGGGTATCACGTGACTTCCTTGGATGAGACATTACCAAATGGTGTTCAATATTCTGTTATAAACCTGTCAAATAAGAAACCTTCTAATCAAGGTTATCAATTTATTGTTCCTCAAGGGCATTATTTTGTCGTTCCTGATGTTCGACAATTTTCTTATTATGAATCCGAACAAGAGCTTGCGCTTAATCTCATTCCATTTGAAAAATTTGTCGGACGTCTTGAAGTTGTTATACTGAACACGAAGGGACTTCCTGTTATAGGTAGTGGTCGCTTTAGTGATCTTAGTTCTCTTGCTATTGGCAAATTACGTTTTTTGAGAAAACTTAATAAAGTTGACTAAAAATTGATCGACAATTGAACGCTAGAATTATGTTAATCTATTTTAATAGCTAATGCTCTCATATAATTGACATTTTGTTTCTTTAAGCGTCGCACTCATGTGCTTTTAAAGTTAAAAACGCTTTTGGAGACTAAAATGAAAACTATATTGCATACTATCATGAATGCACGTATTGCAGCAGTGGTCCTTGCTATCTTTCTAGCATTCTCCTTGTCAGCATGTACTACATATGATCGAGGTAGTTCTGTTTCCGATACATGGGATAAAAGTGATTCTCAACCTAGTAATAATCGCGGAAGCCGTGGCTATTAATTTGATTTTTTTCATAATTACCTGCTCTTTAATTGTACTTGGTTCGTTTCGTATTTTGTGTTAAAAGAGTCTTAGTTGAAACAATTGAAAGGAGGTGATCTGATGTCTAGTGGGAATATCGCTCATTGGTCACAGCCTGGGAGTTTCAGCGCTTTATAAGAGCAGCCTCTTATAGGGACTAAGCTTTCTTAAGGTTTATGGCTGAAGACCATCAGCCAATCTCACGAGGGTCGCGCAAGCGGCCCTTATTTGTTTGAGATTACGATTGTTAACAATTCTCTACGCACCGATGGTTACCTTAATTATACCATAAAAAGCCCATAGCTTTTGTTCATTAAAATCAATAATAAAAATGAAATCATTATGAAATATGTTGCTTTTCTTCTTGTCATCTTTTCGTTAGCTTCCTGTGCAAAAAAAGATAAATTTACAATCATTAAGCCTGAGGATTTCCCTCCACTTCAAAAAGCAATTCATAAAGAAAGCTTTGTTAGAGGTTTTTCTAAACAAGAGATAGAAACGTGTTTTCGCGATAAGGCAGTTAAAAATAAGTTTGGGGTAACAATTTATCCGCTTTTAAACATTAAAAAGCCAAAACGTAAATATTGTCATGTCGCCTTTGGGCCTAAACTCCAAAAAGGTCGTTATCGCATTAGCGCCAGATCTTATGATAATTATTCTGCAGAAGCCTGTGAAATGCTTGCCTTAAAATGTTTAAACCCAGAAGGTTATCGACGCATAAAAGCTAAGTTTGAACTTAAAGAGTAATTTTATCTTATAATATCGCCTAATAGACCAGAGACTCCTTGATGTGTATAGAGCTGCGTCTGGATACGCTCACCGGTTTTTAGTGTTGCATCAATATTTGCATAATTCAGTTTGTATTCAAAAAACCATGAAAAGCGCTCTGTTATTTTTATTTCGATGCCAATCTGTCCTTGAATTACTGGACCTGTGAATTGGTATTCGCTTGTCCATAGATTTCTGGGATCGCTATAACGCTGAAACTCAACGTGTGGGAGTACGCCTCCTGCTCCTATGCCTATGTAAGGTTTGATCCAACCGTAAAAGACTGGAAGGCTGAGTATACCATTTATTGTCAATAAATTATGCCCATGACTAAATTGGAGTTTCTTTATTGTTTTATTTAGAGGTTCTGTTACGCGTTTTTGCTCTTTTCCTTTTTCATAAATGAATGTCACTGTTCCACTGGGTGGCGCGACTGCTTTGATATGTGTGAAGTCAGTCATGTAACCTATGTGTTTCAGAAATGGTCTGCGATAAATCGTTCTTATGCCGTAATAAATTGGAGCTTTAAAGTTTTCGCCTTGCCATACAATATCATTTATTATTGTTCTTTCATCATCGGATTTTGTAATAACAAGCGGCCAACCTTTCGTATCTGCCCCTCCTACATAAGCGCCTATTTGCAGGGCTGGTTTTGCTATCCTCTGACTTTGTTCAGATGGTGTGTTTTTGTTTTTATTTGATTGATTGAAAATTGAAAATGACAAAGCAATTACAAGTAAAGCGATTAAAGCATCTAGCGCATAGTTGTTTTGTCCTGTGTTCGCTGACATTTTGTTTCGTTATTTTGTTTTTGTTGAAATAATGACTGTATTGCTGGTCTTACGCGAAGAAATATAACATAGACAATATCTAAGATCCATGACATTGGAGGATATTGAAATAGATATCCGAGGTATTTGAAATAAGGAAGTTGGGTCCAGAGTTTTGCGAAGGCTGTGCCGCCTGAATATAATCTACCATCTTCAGCCATAATATGAAAACGGGCCAAAGCCTGGCTTTTTGTCAGGCCGGAGGTAATCATCTCTTTATCAGTCTTAGTGATATCTACCCAATTGACATTTCTGTTTGAGTCCAGTTTTTCATAATAATTGATTTCTCTTGTGCAAATAGGACAAGCACCATCATAGAAAACACTTATTTTGCCTAAATTATTCTTCATACTATCAAATACGTTTTTTCATTGCTTATGGATTACATCATTCCAAGTGAAGTAAAGCTTTCTCAATAACACATCTAATCATTTCTTTTCACCGTATCAATGATTGCCCATTTTTGTAGAAAGTTTAAACTGATGACACCAAACTTAAAAATCTTGCGTAAAGAAATTTTAAAAGAGCTCGAAACCGCTCGGAATGATATGCGATCCAGTTGTAAAATACCGGACGGATATGCTCATGGTTACACGAATGGGCGTATTGAGACGCTCAAAGATATGCTAGAGATGATTGAGACATTTGGTAAGTAAGGATTTACCAATGCTACAAAAAAAGACTATAGCACTCTTTTAAGTGGTCTAAAGGCTAGTTGCTTATTGTATCATAGTCTACAGAAAGTTTGAGATTAATATCTATAGGACAGAACAGCTCTTACTGACTGCAAGCTCGGGTCAACTTCTAGTTCTGTTTCAGTTTCTGTTGATCTAGCAAAAACATTTGCACAGCTATCATTTTTATCACAGAATAAAGCTGAGTTATCGCTGAATTTAAAGTCAGATAATTTTCTTTTAATATTGTTAAACCAAGTATAACGATATTCAAAACGAATTGACCAATTGCTATCCAACCTATGCTCAGCGCCAAACCCAACGCTTATACCATTTAGTCTTTCATCAATGTTCTCGGTTAAATTTATCGGTACATATTCATAAGATGGTGCTGGCGTATCATCCCCAGAAATATTTAAACCTAACTGACCGTTGAATGTTGCACGTGTATAACCAGCAAGTACATAGCCGAGAGTTTGTTGTTCGTTAAACAGGTATCCAAAACGAGCTCCTATTGTAAATACCTTGTCTGCTTCTAGGTCACCAGATGTGGTTACGGCTAAGGATGGAATATCATTTGTACCTGTGTAAGTTCCTGTTGGGGTACCTGTAAATGTATTTTTGAAATCTAGATCTGTGCTGCCAAAATCAAAACTTGCGAATACACCAAATACGGCTTTTGAGGAAATCTGGTAGTCATATCCAATTGTTCCTGTCCCGAAGAGCCCCCAATCACCTGAATAGCTCTCACTATTTGAGACGTTAAATTCTGATTGATAGTTATTTAATGCGCCTATTGAGATGTCAGGTTTGGTATCATTCTGGATACATGTTTTAGCAAACTCTTGTTTTGCAGTTGCATCTGCTCCCTGGTTGAGAAAAGACTCAGGGCCGCTGCCATCATTCAACTGAAAAGCTATTTGATTGCCATCTTTATCTTTGCAGAGAAAATGTCCGGCTGAACGAGATTTTGTCTTAGAGTTTACATCCACGTCTGCTTTGAGTTGATGAACACCTAATCCGCCACCAATATAATACCCTGTCCAAGCCAATGGAACTGGAGCTGGGTCGACCAGACTTCCACCTGCGTTTGCTGATAATGTATAGAATGAAGCTACTATGGCTAAACTCAGAACTCGCCCCAAATACCTCACAACCGCCTCCCACATGCGTTTGTCAGATATTTCAGTACCTGGCCTATTAGAATATAGACAAAAGAATGGTGTTTTCAGAAAAGCTACATTTTTCTGAACTTTGTTATTTTTTATATTATATCTGACTTAGTATAATTATGTTAACTTTTTACATTAAGTCAAAATTTGGGCATTTCGTCAATATTTATTTATGTTAAATATTATCTTTATCTTTTATCTATCTGTTTTATATGCTTTTTACTAATTTCTTTTTTGAATTATTGCCGCTTATTTTCTAATTTCTTATATTTTCTCAGCGCTTAACCATTCCCCACAATTTCACCACTCCAATCACCACCCCCAATACCAGTGTTGCGGATGTTAGAATTTCGTTGAAGGTGCTGAGCCATGGGGCCCAGGCAGGGGCTGTCACCAAGCTGCCAATCAGCAGATTGTCTTGTGTTGTATCTGTCATGTTTTTTCCGATTATATTAAAGGATGTATAAGCTGTTAAGCTTGAGTATTTTTGGGATATGGTTTTTTGTTTGCTTAGAGCATTGGGATACGGATTGCGAGTGGCGATAAATGTACGCCATCCCAGGTAAAGAGTTGATTTTCATCACGTATGTAAACCAAATCGCCTGGCTCAGCATCTTTGTAGAGCCATTCTACGCCTGACCATAAGCCAATTTGATTGACTTTTTCTGCCCAATAAAGCGCGCCTGGTTTGGCGTCATCAGGAAGGCCTCTTGCCTTAACTGTATGTTTTGTAATGCCATCTAACCCCAATAAGAGATCATCCTGCATAGACAGGCTTTGCAGAGATCCTGAAGGGCAAGATATGTTTGGCAATTGCGTCAAGCTTAGACTCCAACTAGGGCGAGGCTCCAATTACGGCCTGGGCTGGATGACCCTGGCCAACATGCTCACTCAATTGCATAATACGAATAGTATATGACGATTGCAAGGCCCCCCAATCAGAAATTTGATCTGCTTGAGTATAAATAACGCTTGGGGTTTGACTGGTCAAAAGCCGCTTTACATTTGAACCCTCAAGAATTTCAATATCATAACGTTCTTGTGTCTCCTGCAATGGGACTTCAGGCGTTTCCCAATTATCTCCGCCTGACCTTGTCCGTCTGATCCAAGTAATTTCCAGGTCATTGCCAATATATTTTGACATAACATGTACCGGACTTAGGGGTTTATACCCTAGACCAGAAAAATCTTGCTGAATCGTCGTATAGCTTTCATGGCCAATTGTTTTATTCGCCGGACCATATGTCCAGTAATATGGAAGGTTTATATCATTCTCGTTTATTGATACTTGTTCGACGGATTGATCCAGAAGAACAAATCTTGCTCCAGAAAGGGTTGGATCACCTATGTATAATTCAGTTCCTTTTTGGCCTCTTAAAAAATTTGTCAGGCGATAGGTTTTATCTGCAATCAATTCGGCGTTTTGAAACTGAAACACTTCCCATTTATTGGTCGTGGTTTCTATGGCTGCGAGATTTTCACCATTTAACACTGCACTCTCAGTGAGAGAGGTGAGTGTTCCTGTTTCTAATTGCACATCCAGATGATTGCCGTTATCCCATCGACTTGTTGGACCGGATGAAAAATCTGTTAAACTTACGCCTAGTGTTGCCGGTGCTGAAATCACAGTGTTAAGACTATATCCTGTCTGCTCGGGGGATTGATAGATCGCGACACCACCTGGCCATGGAGACTGTGTTGCTGCGATATATCCACTTGCTGGATTGTCGTCTTCTGCGATGAGTGGCAAATCCATGAAATAGGCTGTTGTTTTACCAAAACTGCTTGGTGTTTCTAAGCCCACTGCTCTGGCCGGTGTCCTGATTGCATTGTAAATTGCTGGTTCTATAGATAAGCCTATCAGTTGTCTTTTGTTTTGGTCTGATGTTTCTGTTATCCGAAAGATTTTATTCTGACCACTCGTTTCTAATTGTATGAGATCTGTTGGCTCTATTGCCAAATCACTTGGTGGCAATTCCAGTTTGCTTTGTTCTCTAGACGCCCATATTTCATGTAGCCAAATTTCTGAAGAGCTTTGCATATGGTATGGCGTCATAGCTAAGGGAAGCTGTGCCGTGGCGACGCGTTCTGAGTGTACAGTTAAGCGTCTTGCTTCTGCTGTGGCCTGTGCATAGTCCTGATCTGGGTTAATGTATGATAGTTTGGCAATGGCTGCTAATTCTGTTTCCTGTTTACGCTTAATTTCATAAAGACCAGATTGTGGAGATGTTTCGACCAGTTCCTTGGCTGTTATTGTTTTGACAATGGCGTCATCGCCTCTATGTCGGAATTTTATCTGCCCTCCTGTTTCATAGCTGTCCATAAAAAAAGCTAGCTCAAGAGGTTGCAGAGCATCACGAGCCGACATGATACGATCTATTACGAAGCCTTGTAAACTTCCATAGAGTTTACTGACTTCAAAAGATGTAAAACCATAATCGTTCAGTATCTGCCTGACTGTTTGTGCTAGTGGGGCATCACCTATACGTCCTGTGATCCAATGACCATAAACCCAATTGATCGCATCAGCCCAGACTGAACTGTTCAAGGGAAAGGCTGGATAAGGCCGTGCATCCCAACTGTATATAAACATTTGATCCAGATCGACCATGTGATCATTATAAATGTTCGAGACTGGATTGCTGTCTGTGATATAGTCTTCATGATCTGGATTATAAAACTCCTGAAATGCCTGGATATAACGTCTTTGAATTGTGTCATCCCTTGTTCTTGATGAAAAATAAGGGAAAAAAGATTCAGAGCTTTTAGGGTCATAAAAGACATTTGGCTGGTTTGAACCTTTATCAACGGCCGGGCATCCTAATTCTGTAAACCAGATGGGTTTTGATTGTGGCTGCCATGCTGTTGGTATTTGCGCTTCAATGCCATTGGGTCTATTATAATGCGAATTGGACCACCAGGACTTAATATCTTTAAATCTGAAGACCCAGGGTTTGTTTTGACCATCTGTAATTGGCGTTCTGTTTTGTGAGACGCGATCTGTGTCAGATTGATAAAACCATTCATAGCCCTCTCCAGATATTATTTTCTGTTTTAAATATGACAGATCATAAATTGAACGCACGCCTGATTGATAATCCAAATGGCTTGTTCCATCACGCCAATCTGATAAAGGCCAATAAACATCTATTCCAATTGCATCAATATTTGGCGAACTCCATAAAGGATCGAGATGAAAATAAACATCATTTGAACCATCTTGTGGTTGATGACCGAAATATTCTGACCAGTCTGCTGCGTAGGTGACTTTTGTTTCTTGACCTAAGATTGTTTTTACATCTGCGGCTAACTGGACAAGTGCCTCTACGAAGGGATAGCGGGATACGCTATCTCTGATTTGTGTTAGGCCTTTTAGTTCTGAGCTGATAATAAAAGCATCTACTCCACCTGCCGCTAAGCAAATATGTGCATAATGTAATACCATTCTCCTTAAGGACCATTCTTGAGGCCCTGAATAGGTTACTGTTTCTCCAGATATCGTAAAATCATTGATATTGGCATTGCCAACAAAATTTGAAACCTGATTAGCGGCATTTGGTGTTTTATCCGGTGTTCCTGTTATGCCTGGGGCTGGATCACATGTTATGCGTCCACGCCAGGGATAGACTGACTGAGAACTGTTGCCCGTATATGGATCTGGCAAATTATTTCCCTCCTCAATATCCATCAGGATAAAAGGGTAGAAAGTAACATTCAGATTTCTTGCTTTTAAATCCTGAATGGCTGCAATAATAGATTGATCTGACGGTGTTCCGCCGAAAGCTGGCCTACCCTCTTTTTGAGACACCAGATCTGCTGTTTGTCTTGTTTCTCCGGCAACAAACCAGTTTAAAGATGTTTGCTTTTCTGTGTTTTCAACTTTTGGTTTCAGCTCACACTGGCCTGCTCTTAAATCTGAACCAAACCAGGACACGATCAGGGATATTGACTTTGCTTTGGGTAAACTGTCTTGTAAATCGTTTAGAGATACTGTCCAATCTGATCCACCTTGTCTGGTATGAACATTTTCGGTTATTGTTGTTCCGTTTTCTTTTCTTGTAACTTCTTCAGGGTGATAGCTAAATTCTCCTGCGCCTGGAATGAGTGTTAAAGCTTTGACTTGTTCGGAGAAATTATCAACAGATCGGAATACTTCAAAGTTTAATTGCGGAATGCGATTTCCGAATTGTGCCAGTGGCATATGTTCGAAAACGATATAGGCCAATCCGCGATAGGCTGGTGCTTGCCCTGCACCTTCTTTTGCTTCTATCAGACTATCTGGTGTTTGATCCTCTGTTCCTTTATAAATCCGATAGCTAAAGGCGGAAAGATCTAATTCTTTTCCATCAGCCCAGATACGGCCGATGCGAGAGATTTCTCCTTCACATAAACCAACGGCAAAATTTGCAAAATAGAGATAGTCTATCTTCGTGGTTGAGCTTTTTGGAGGGCCTAATTTGGACCCGCCTGAGGTTTGGGTATTCGTTATAATTTCTTCTTCCAGGTTTGTTGCCCAGATCATCTGACCACCCAATCTGGCTCTTCCATAAAGTTTTGGAATAACTACCCCTTCTGTTGATGCCATGACATGCAGCTCAGAAAGTCTTGCTCCTTCGACAACTCTTGACTGTCCTGAGGAGCCAAACAAGGCTTCATCAATATAGTTTCCTGCAACACCACCAATCGCCTGTCCTATGGCTGCGCCAGACAGAGTTGTTCCAAGAACTGATAGACCTGACGGCAAGAGTGCGCTTCCGGCAAGACTACCGGCGGCTGTTAGGGCTAAAGTTGCCATTGTTAAACTCCTGGGAAACAAAATGTGGCTGCTATTCTGCGATGCCACCACTTATTTAAATAAACTTCACTCACATTTGCGCCTTCTAAGGCGTGTATCATTTTATTCTCTGTGGATAGAATGGCGGCATGCTTTGCGGCCATGTTTTCACGAAACCGAAATAACAGAACATCGCCTTTCTGTTTTTGTGAGATTTCAATCTGATTGAGATGATCTTTCATGCCATTGAGCATTAAATCATTGTTATGGGTTTCTGCCCAATCTGGGGTATAGTTGGGAAGATCTATTTTCAGAGCTGTATTGAGTTCTGAGTATACCCCTAAAATTAAACCTAAACAATCACAGCCAACCTGTTTTAAATTTGCCTGATGATGATATGGGGTTCCTATCCAACTTCGAGCTGTCTTAATGATTAAATCGCGCGAAGTATTCATTATTGACGACTCTGACCGTTATGATTGCCGTCCTCTTTGTTGGGATAGGACATGATGTAATCATTGCCAGGGATATGAGGAAACCCTCTGAAATTTAAACCATTTGAGAATTTAGATTTACATGTTGTGAAATGCTTGTCACAGCCGGCAGTGATTTCAAATGTGCTTCCTGCTTCCATCGTTCCAATAAAGGGCTGCCAGAGTTCTATCGAAATCACACTCCCTAGCTTTGAGTGTGATTTGACTTCTTGTTTTTGATCTAACAGGGAACCTGAGGTTATTCTTATAACACCTCTCGTGAACCAGTCATCTTCATAAGTTTCAAGTCCCGAAACGACAAAACTACGGTTATTCAATATTGCGCTGATAGATCCTGTTGCCTGGAATGCAGGTTGATTAAGATTGACGTTACAGCGCCCATCTCCCAAATCCGCATCGCAAGTGAATTGATATAAACGTCCTTTGGGTTGTTGCAGGTGATGGGCCAGGCCTCTTATTTCTGCGCGGAAGGCATATTCACTTCTTGTAACTTCACCGATTGAACCTGTTCGCATTAAAATTCTTTGGTCTGTATTTTGCCAATTGACCCTGAACAACTCTACTGTCGCATTATCATAAAGTCCTTTGCTGAGATCTGTTTCTGTTAAGCTTTCAGATTTAAAGGCTCCATCTACATCAATATTATCAACATTTAAGCCGATTGAGTCTTTAAGTTCTGTTCCGCTGAAACCCGTTGATGCCTTATAGTTTGTTCCATCAAATTCTAAATCTTTGTCATGGTCTGTAAATCCTTGTACTAAGCCATCTTGTCTTGTCACTCTCCAGCACCAACAAAGAGTAGTTGTTCCTGTATTTAAATGGTCTTGAAGCCCTAAAGGAAGCTGTTTCATATGCGTATCTCAATGATTGGAATATTTGGAATTTTACCAGCGTTAAACTGGCTGATATTAATAGACAGCTGATCAACATCAAATCTAACGGGTACATCAAATTCAAAGCCCGCGGTAATTACAGAATTTGCAGGAGGAATGTGGTTTGTTTGAAATATGATTTGACCGGTCGTGTCTTCAATCGTGTAATGTGTGTTTAGCTGTTGTGGTATACCCTCAACAGCAATTTTTACAGTTCCTGAGACAGGTTTTCTAACTTCCCTTTGATAAGGTGCATATGCTCCTCCATAAGTTTTAATCAGCTGGAAAGTTGTTTGTGCTCCATTACCTGTGCCTATGATCTGATCATTATCTGTTATGGTGCTTTGCGGAGAAGTTGATTTGAAATCTGTTATATCTTTCCAGCGAAAACCGTGGAGCTTTCCTCGTCGTTCTTCAAAGAATTCTATGACCTGATAAAGGTCATTTAGAGATTTCATTCCATATCCTGCATTAAATCTGCGTCTAGACTCTGCCCAGCGTGTATTGCGTTCTTCATGGCCTGATCCTAACGTTACTATTTCTGTCCTACGTTCAGGACCACCTTCAGAGGCAATGGATATATTTGTTGGGAAACGAATTTCGTGAAATGTCATTATATGTTTGGTTGTCTTTAAAGGTTACGTGTACCGCGCGAGACTGCGCGGTTTAACATGGCTGTTATTTGGGATTCAGACTGCCTAAAGCTTTCTGCATCATTGGTATTGATATTAAATGTGACGTTGATATTTGGCGTCTTCAGACTTTCTGATACACCTACTCCTAAACGTCCGTCGCTACCTCGACTGAGCGGTAAAATTGCTTCTGGACCAGCTTCACCGGCCAATCCTATTCCGCCTTGTATTGGAAATATGGCAGGCGTATTTAAAACCCCACCTTTGGCGAAAGGTTTTATTGCATTATTTGCAAAAGATGAAAAAATCTGACCAAACGCCTGGTTCACAGGTTTTAAGGCCTGATTTAGTGCCATTCTTGATAAAGATAAAGCCAAAGATCGCAAGACGCTGCCCAAATCTTTTCCTTTTACGGTGGCATCAATAAATGCACCGGATAGTTTTTGACCAAAACGTTCCGTAATGGCTGTCGCTTCTCTTAAATCCTGTTTTAATTGATCTGTGTTTGCCCGTATTTCAATGGTTTTATCATTTAGGTTTTCAAGCATAATTCGTTACTCATTTGGATATTTCTCTATCAATTCATTAAGATCTTGCCGGGTCATGTTTTTTGCCAGCGGATTGCCATATTGTGCCATTAAAATTGAATTCAATTCACGGAATGACAAATTCCAGAACGTCTCTGGGCTCAGTTTTAACTCACATAGGCTAAAGGCTATCAAATACCCCCAAGAGAGTTTAAAAGTGTTGTTCGTGGTCATAAAATTACCTCATTATATTAAATAAGAATAATGAGTTAGGTTATGTAGTTGAGAAAATACAACTACGACCCATTGTGTGGAAATTAATAAAAATCCAGGAGCATTTAGGATAATGCGTAAAATATCATTGCTTTTTTTATTCATTTTGACCCTATCTGGTTGTGGAGCATATACTCTTGAGGCACCTTATGAACTTGCTAATGAAAGAGGTCTCTCTCTTAAAGGCAAGGCTCTTCATATAGTTCAGGAGAAACCATTTCCTTTTGAGGGCTCTATTACTTCAATGCCAGACCCAGCTGTTAAAGCTGAAAATGTTCTTATTCGCTATGTCATTCGTAAATATGAACTTGCTGGCAAGGGTGAGACTTTGTATTTTGACACTCCTCAAAATCCAAAATCACTTGTTAATGCTGCCAAACAAAAGGGGCTGACGGGCCTTATTCTTGATGTTCATACCTATAAGTGGAATTATATTACTGGGCTGACATTCACAAATGGTATGGCTTATGCCGGACGTGTTCGGCTTATAGACATCGAAAGCGGTAATATTATTGCCTCGCATGCTTGTAACAGAAACAGTTCTGAACTGACGCATAAATCCAGGCATGAGCATTCAAAACTATCCTCTAAAGATAAGTCCGTCTTACAAGACTTTACAAATGAACTGGCAGCTGTTTGTCTTACTGAGTATAAAACCAAAGCGGTTTAATCTTTAGCTTAATTGCTTAATTTGAGCTGTTGAAGCATTTTTTATAGTGAATTGAGCTTTTCTTTAACGTTAATATATAAAACGCTCTAGAGAATGCTTCATCCAATTCTTGTTCTAAAAAGTATCCTGGCTCATATGCTGCTCCTATTGAGCATTATTGGATATTGTTTATTTGTGGCAAGATATGCTATTATTCAAGAATATTATTCGGGCACAAGAAATGTTGCTTCGAGAAGTTTCTTTACGATCTCAATAAAACCAGACGCGCCACCTTTTGTCTGCATTTGTGAAACTGTTTCTGGAGGAATATCATGTCCTCCTCCTTTGAGACCTGCACATAGAATGTAAATAACATCTTGCGCACTTAACTGTCCCTTCTCAAAATGAGACGTGAGATCCAGCAAATCCTTAGCTCCTAATCTTAGTTCTAATTCTGCTAAAGCGCCAAGAGTTAGGCAAAGTTTATATGCCTTGCCATCAAGGATGGCTTCTATTTCACCACGATATGGATTCACCATTCATTTAGCCTTGTTTATAATGTTGTGAATGATAAGGGGCCTGCAGATTCAAGTGAAAGTTCGAATGTTATTTCACCATCATGCTGGCCTGTAAATTCAAGGGCTGATATCTGGAACAGTCCTTCAACTGTCCCAAAATCTGGAATGATGATCCGCCAGTTGCGAATAAACCCATTAAAAAAATATGATCTTACGATTTCATCAGAGGCGGCATCTTTGAAAATACCGCTACCATTAATGCGCGCAGTTTTTAACCCTGCCCCACTTAAAAGTTCACGCCATTGTCCTGTTGACTCCGCATCTGTTATGTCAATGGTTTGAGTATTGAATGCGATGCCTTTGCTGCGTAAGCCGGCAACTGTCGTATAGGTTGCAAGGCCATCCTGGTCTACGCGCAAGAGTAAATCTTTGCCTTTTTGTGCTGGCATAAATTCTCCTTATCTTTTTGATATGATTTATTTTGGACTAAACAGGTTCTGTTATTGCCCGAAAGCGGACCTGCCCGATATAATGTTGGCTGGGCTTATCTCGTTTAAATTCACTGTTTTGATATTGCAGAGTGATCAGGTGATGATCTGTTAATGACAGGGTGTTATTATCTAATAACGTTTTCACCTTGTCAGCAATTTCATAGGTTTGTTTTTTGCCAGATGATGAAGACCAAATATTCAAAGTTATAAAATGTTCTTCCCCCTCTTCTGTTCCTGTGCTCCAATCTTGTGATAGAATATTTTCTATCACAATATAGGGGAGCATTTGTTCTTGAGGGACGTGATCAAAAGTATGTTGGCCTCCTAGTAATGATGTCAAACCTGCATCCGCACTAAGAGTATTGAATAGTGCTGTTTGTAAGGATAATGAAGCTGATTGGGGCATCTTATACCTCTCGTTCTTCACATAAGCATTTCAACCATTGATTGCGTTGCTCGATATTTATTACAGATACAATCTGGAAAACACGATTGCCTTTAACAAAACGCATTTTCGGTTTCACATTATCTTTGTACCAGATCGTGATTTCATGCGTGAGCTTGCTTGAATATTGATCTGCATAAAAACTCTCCCGCCCCGTTAGTGATTTTATTTCAGCCCAGACAAACGCAGTGTCCGACCAGTTTGTTGTAAAACCACCTGCTCCATCTGAGAGTGTGATGGGTTGTTGGAGATTTAAGCGATCACGCAATTTTCCAATTTCTATATCAATCATAGACGAACCATCATATAAGGGGTTAAAAGACTGACGACTGTTTCTGGTACATGGACAGCGGAACTTCCCAAGATGACAGGTTCTCTTCTTTCGAACCAATGGGCAACCAGGATTCTCATTGCCTGGCGAATAGGCTCTGGGACATCTGTAGAATTGTCGCCATAGCCAATACGCATTGTAATCTCAATGGCGTTAAACTTACGCGTTTCTTGTGCCCAATCTGCCTGTTTTTGGAATAATCGCGCTGGATAAGAGATTAAATCCAATTCATAACTGTCTGGCGCTATGAGTGTTGGCGAATTGTTTGCGTTATAGATTTGTATCTGTGTGACGGTCTGAATTGGACCTACTACAATATCCAACAATCTTGTTTTTGAAATTTTGTCTAAATAGAGAAGGCAGTCTTGAGAAATTAATTTGCGATTAATTTTATTCTCAACATAAAGCCTTGCAGTTGTGATCAGACTCCCAATCAAAACATCTTCATGTGTGTTATCGAACCTTAAAAATGTTTTTACATCTGTCACGCTTATTGGCTCAACCGCCGGACTTGTTAGTGAAATCAAAGCCATTGTTATAAAAACTCTCTCTTTTATTTTAGGTTGCACGGCTGCAGACGGGTGGGGAGGCTCAGGGATGGACGTACCTGCAGCCGTGCCGGACGATGACGTGAGGGGATTGTCATCGTCATCCGTGTCGGTATTGGTTATATTTTCGACACTGGAATAGAATTAACTTGTACCGAATTTTAACAGTTTGATTGCTTCAAAGTCCTGTATCCCTCCTCCTACGCGTTTGGTGGTGTAGAACAGGATATAAGGTTTAGAGGAATAAGGATCACGTAGTACTCTTATGCCTTGACGGTCTACAATCAAATAGCCTCTTTTGAAATCTCCAAATGCAATTGAATAGCTGTCTGTTGCGATATCTGGCATATCTTCTGATTCAGCAATTGGGATATTCATCAGTGTAGAGGCTCCATCGGCTTTATCACCAGGTCGCCAGATGTAATTCCCATCAGCGTCTTTTATTTTTCGTATTTCGCTTTGGGTTGATCTGTTCATGACCCAATGTGCATTGGCACGATAGCCGGATTTTATAGAATAGATCAGATCGATTAATACATCGCTTTGGTTACTGGCATTAAACCCGCCTGCATTTCCTGTTGGAATATATCCGATATTGCCCCAGGTCCATGTGCTGTTGTCTACTTTTGTGTAATTTAAGAACCCACGTGGCTGGTTGGTTCCAGTTCCATCGACGAAGGCTTGGCCTTCTTGTTCTGCAAACGCTAAGTTGACTTCTTCTGCAATCCACTGATCAATATTGACGGCTGAGTCTTCTAATAGAGATGATGTTGCCGCTGGCATGGCATAGAGTTCCATGGTTGGGAATGTGAGTTCTGCCAGTGTAGGGGTTGAGGTTTCCGGGCGTGGGCTTGTTTCTCCAACCCATCCCGTGCCAGGCCCTGAAATCGTAAATGGTTTTTTATATGTTGAAGATGAGACCTGCCTTACACCTGATATCGCGCGGATTGGCGAAATATCTTTTAAAGATCTCATAATCGTAGTTTCGGTTTGTTCCGGGACCAAATACCCACCATCTGGATCTGATGAGATAGATAAGGCTTTGGCTTCAATTTGCCTTAGGTTTGTTTGCTCGCCATGGCGCATATAACTTTCAAATGCGGATTGATGTTTTGTTTCTTTAGAGGGAACTTGATAACTGTTCTCTAAAACTGGACGTTCCTGTTTTAAAATCAAATCGTCAACAATCGCTTTTTGCTCATCCATCGCATTGGATATGCGATCAAGCTTTTCTGTTGTAAGAACATCGGCAGACATGCGTTGTTCAATCTGGTCTAGGCGTTGATCATTGGTTTGTTTGAAATCCTCGAAGGTGCGTATAAAATCTTCAAAGGCATAGTCGACAGTTTGTGGCAAGTTTTTGGTTTCTAAATGTTGTTCGTTCATGAATTCCTCTAATAGGCATGTTTCATATGTAAATTGGTTTGGCGAAGTTTATGTGTCGCGTTTGAGATAAGTTTTGCCAGACCGGCGGTCTGAAATTTGTTTTTTACTCTTTTTATTGCTGAAATACGTGCTCCTTCCAACATTGGGAAGGTTACGATGGAGATTTCCCAAAGATCGATTTTGTGTAAAAACCGAAGCCCTGTTTTGTTATTTCGTCGTCCCTCAATGGCGCGAAAGCCAATTGATAAACCGTCTAAAACACCAGCTTTCATTAAATGGTAGATGTCTTTTGCTTTGGATACGTCGCGCACCAAAGTCCCTTTGACGTATAAGCCTTTATGATCTTCCTTGATCTCTAACCAGCGTCCGACTGGTTGGTGTGGGTCGTGTTGATAGAGCATTTTAATGCCCAGTAGCCCTCGTTTCTTTAGACAGTCTGTAAAGGCTCCTGGCATGACCATATCATTGCCCATATCAACCTGACCAAACAGGCTGGCATATCCTTCAAAAACGCCATTGTTTTGATTAAATTTCAGGTTGGCAGGGACCTGTTTTATTTCGTGGTCTCTATATTTATGTGACAAAACTGAGTTTTCCATATGTTACTTTCCTAACTTGAAATCTGCGAAAGTCGTTCACCATCGCCCTCTAATGGGGCATATCCGACTGCGGCTCTTTTCTCATTGATGGTTAGAAAATCAGCATTTTGAACACGATCCCATAATATTTCGCGTTCACAAGACAGAGCTTCAATCTGATCAAGGTCAACGCGAATATAGAGCTCTTGTTCATAAAGCGGCGATAACCAGGTTGCTAAATGTTTTAGGCTTCTATTTACCAGTGGCAATATGGTTTGGCGCCAGAGTGTTCTATTCGCTTCTGCATAATTGGCGTATGTGTTATCGCCTGGAATGCCGAGCAGCATGGGTGGTACTCCAAAGGCCAGAGCAATTTCTCTCGCAGCGATATGTTTTGCATCGATAAAATCCATATCTCTTGGACTTAAACTCATAGACTTCCAATCCAGACCGCCTTCCAGCAATAAGGGACGCCCTGCATTCTGGCTGCCTTGGAAATTGTTTTCTAATTCTGATTTCAAACGCTCAAACTGTTCCTGGCTTAAATTGCCATCCTGATTTTGATAAACCAAAGCTCCTGATGGTCTTGCAGAATTATCAAACAGGGCTTTGTTCCAAGACCCAGCTGCATTATGAATATCTATACCAACAGCTGCTGCTTCAATCGGGCTGAAGCCATAATGATCATTGGTTGGGTGAAACAAAGCCAAGTGCAGAATTGGGTGCACTTTCTGATCTGACATTTGTCTAAAACGCACCGTCTGTCCATTGACGGTATATTCATAGGCTTCGGGCCAGCCCTGCTTTCCGGCAATAATTTTCATGCGATCCGGGCGAAGACTGTAAAGCTCTCGAAGCTTGCCACCTACTGTGACAGCTTCCATATAGGCATTGCCAGCAACCAAGAGATGGCCATACCAGCTTTCTAATAAATCTGTTCCGCTTTGGATTTGGTTTGGACGCCTTAGCAAATCTAATAAAGGATGGTTATCAAGCTCCTGTCTGCCATCTGACAACAGCAAAGGCACACTGGCTGCTGCTTCTGAGATCATTCGCACACAGCGATAGACAATCGCATTCTGCATATAGCCTTCATCAGCTAAGCTTGTATAATCACGCGGTGTCCATTGAGGTTGTCCTTGAAGCTGTAATGATATGAGCGGCGCCGTGGCACTTGCTTTTTGCTCATTTGCTTCTTTCTTGTTTTTAAATAGGTTTGGCCATAAAAAAAGACGCCGTAAGGCGCCTTGAAGTGGGGGCATAGTTGATATCCCTATATTGTAAAAAATAAATTTACTAAATTCTATTCGATAAAAGTCTAGTCTATATGTTGTGAGAGCATCTGCATGTTCTTCATATATGTTTTATACCATCTGGTAACACGTTCTGTTGCGCTCTCAGACTGTGTCTTTGTGTGAAACTCATATGGTTTGGCTAGAAACTCCAAGCCTTTCCAACCTGCGGTCCCTTCTTTAAAATGAAGAGTGTTTGTGTGCTTATATTTTACTTTTCCCATGCCTAACTCATTTCATGTTTGCGAGACTGAAATTTTCTTACACTTAAAAAGTTAGCTGATTCGTTTTCGGGTTTGTTTATTATGATTCGTTCCCAAAAGCTTTTCCTCAGCTCTTCCCCAAGTTTCGATAATACCTGTTGTATTCATCAGGGGTATATTTTACAATAACTTTTTTTGATTCTGCTGAGATATTGGTTGAAGTTATTGTTTTGCCTTTTCTAACAATGGTTTATTTGTTTCTAATCGTTTCTTGGCATTTTTAATACTATCCGTTTGCTCCATATCTTTTTGTCGTAACACCACTAATTCGTTTCATGGCCTCGCGTATTTCAGAAACCTGCATTGTAATCAATTTCACAAAAGCCCCATTCGGCTTCTTGAGGTTATTTTAAAACCTTGCCAGTTTTGCTTGTGTACACGAAATACATTCTGCATATCCTTCCGCGGCATTCATATGATCCAAAATCTAGTTTGTGACTTGTTCAGGCCTTATGAGACTTATGAATACCTTTCGAATCAAGCTGGCTAAAGACCCTTAGTATCCAGAATTATGCAGCACGCCATATTGCTAAGTGTCTCAGCCAGCTTTTCGACCTTCATCAGGCACAGTTCAATATATTCTGATGGTCATTTCTTTTCGGTTAATGAGGATATTCAGCAGTCTTGAACCTCTTCGGCAATTTTATCCAGGCTATCATTTGCCAGACCAATATCATTGGCTTTGTATTTTAGCAAGATTTCATAACTTCGACTCCGAGATCAGCACTCATATTTTCAGCATATTCTAAGGCCAAAACAGGATGAGCGTATGTTTTTGCATTCGTCCCATGATCATTAACATAATCATGTGGATTTTATCTAGTTCTTAGGAATGATTTGACTTATGACTTTCGTCTTGCAAAGCTAATTCGCTTTTCGGCTTTCTTTATGCTATCGACAGCAGGTAAATCTTCCGGTGCCACACCACTTATTTGAAGCATTGCATCTTCGCGAACTTGGCGACCAACTTCATAATGTGTTTTATAGGCTTTCCGCCATTTTATCTTTTATTTCATCTTGTCTTAATTTTTCTTCGGTCTGAGTTACTCTAAAGAAATTTGCGGCTAATTCTGTACTTCCCATTCTATCTAGAATGTCAGCACTTTTTGCTAAACCTTTATATTTCCTAATTTGTGGGACCGTTTTTCCATATAACCCCTGATATCCATTGCTATGAAATATTGCAAATTCTTGTGAGGTTTCAACTCCTGCATCCTTTGCGGCGCTTGAGAGATAACGATTATGTTATTTGGTAATTTGATTTCTCAAAATAACACGTTTTTCATCTTCAGATTTTGGAACATAAAAATTATCTTCTGTATCCGCAAGCTCTTGTCTTCGGGTTTGTATCGCAAAATATGTTTGAGCAAAAGCAACTGGTTTTTTGCGGGGATCTGCATTTTGAGCAACAAGATAACAGGCGTATCTAGATAATTGAATATCTTCTATTTTTCTATTAGCGCCAGAACCTATCTCAACCATTTCGTGCACGTGCACGAAATGGTCCTCAATTTCATGACCACTCTTTTTACAAGCAGTCATAGCTTTTTCTAATACAGGTCGAACTATTCCGCCATTCTCCATACTCAAATAATTCTTGCAAATCTCTCGCATACCAGAATTCAAAACCATCTTCTGTTAGGTTGGCAGTTTTTTCAAATTTCTCAATTAAGTTATCGATGTTAACATCGTCCATGCTCTCAATAACAACTTGATTTATTATTTTTTTGTTCTGTTCTTCTGCTGATGACACCTCATTCTGTTTTTTTTGCCTGCTCATAATTCCAGCCTTTGATAAAAAAATTTAATGAATTATACTATGATTGAGCTGTCTCATAGGGTCAATTCAAATTAAGAACAAAACAATAAACAATCCACAACTCAAACCCGCCGTACCCCAGGCACGACCTGGCGGCCTAACAACAACTCACTCACTGCCCAAACGAGGGCGTCTAACCTGTCGGGGCTGCTTCCGCCTGATAGGCCATCGCGGCCGAAATCGCACATTTGATCTTCCAGTTTTTTGAACATACCCACATGGGAAACGCGGCCTTGTTCGTAGAGGGCTGCGACGGGTTCTGCTCTCAACCATTTTCCTCGACTTGCTCTGACCGCTTTGATCGGCAATACTGGATCAAGCTGGCGGATGATTGTTTCTACCATCTCACCGCCCTGGTTGATTTCTACGATGAGACGGTCGGCTTCATATTTGTGAAACATGTTTACGACTGCTTCGGCCCAGCTTAAGGGCTTGGCTTGTTCGACTGTGGCGTCTTCTAAAATATAGGCCCGTCTGTCGCTGCCAAGGCCTGCTATGATAATTCCGCAGGCATCAGATTTGGCGTGGCTGGTGACGGGTGGATCAACCGCTATGATGATCCGTTGTAAATTTAAGGCTTGTCTTGCTCTATTGTTTTCGATTAAGTCTCGTTGCCATAGTGCGTCTGGGCGGTCAGTTATAATTTCTCCGTCTAGTTCTTGTCTTCCTAATCTTGTATCGCGATATTTTTTTACGATCGCTTTTAAAAACGACGGCGCGAGATTATCGGCGTTGGCATCTGTCGGGGCCGTTGTCATGACGGTCATTTCATCTGCCAGGATTAAACGCAATAGCGGGATCGGCTTTGGCGTTGTGGTGACCACTTGTTTTGGGCTTTTTCCCAAACGCAAGGCGAATTGCAACATGTCCCAGGTTAATTGCGGATGTTTCCATTTTGCCAATTCATCACACCAGGCGACTGCAAATTGAGGTCCGCGCAGGCTTTCCGGGTCTTCTGATGAAAACAATTGAGCGATCGCGCCGTTTGGCCAGGTGAGCATCCGTTTGGATGGCTCAAAGCTTGGCTTTTCTTCTGGTGGATGTATCGCCAGCAATCCTGAGACGCCTTCGACCATAACTGATCTGGCATCGCTCAAGGTTTCTGCCACTAAGGCTATGCGTTCGCATGGGGCTTTGGCGAAAGGTTTAATCCCTAACGCTTGTGCTCTGATCCATTCTGCGCCGGCTCTGGTTTTCCCAGCGCCTCGGCCGCCTAAGATCATCCAGGTGGTCCAATCGTTGGTTTCATTCTCCTCATTTTGTTGGGGTGGCAGTTGGTCGTCTCTGGCCCACAAGGACCAGTCATAATGTAAAAATTCAAGTTCTTCGGGTTTTAAGGTTTCGACAAAATCTTCAAGTTGTTTTTTTGTGCAATTTGCTAAGGCGGTTCTTAAGGCCTGCGCGCAGGTGCTCCGCGGGGCTGTCTTGTTTGGCTCCGTTGGCGGCATCATCTTCTTTCGTAAAACTGTTTTCTAGCTGCGTGATTTTCTCAAACAGACCTACAAGGGTTTTTAAGGTCTGCGCATCACGGGTGTCCTGTTGCCCATCATCATTTGGTGTCATGAGCTGTCTTTCTTCCAAGGTTGCAATTTTTTGTTCTAACAGCGTGTACATGCGTTTGAGCACATTCCATTTGCGCACGAGCTGGCGCTTGAACATGTCATCGGTCAAAAACACCAGCCAGCCCTGCCGCTCGGCATGGTCAAAGAGCTGAAGTTTTGTGATGCTATGCACACGCAAAAGTTCGCTGATCGGAACGCCATCCAAATAACGCGTAAGGATGTGTTGCCAATCAGGTTTCACTGATTGTGTTGTCATTGATATCTTTCACCGCCCCAAAATTCTCCGGTGCGGCGTTGCTCTTCGCTTATGTAGGTCTCACTACACAGCACTCATCGCTCCTGATAAATACCTGGCCCCAAAAAATTTTGGAACGGCTCTCATTCGCTATCTTTTTATGATTTGTTGAAATTTTATGGATTTCTTCGAGATAAGATCAAAAACGGCTGTTTTCTTTGGTTCTTTCTCGATTATGCCATAACACTAGCATAGTACCGTTACGGTGTCAAGGACTTTTTTCCTGGTTTTTTGGATTTTTTTGTATAGATATCAATTTATCTAAGTATTCCCGGACAATAACCTCAGTGTTATATTTTGTACTAATTTTGGATTGTAATTTAATTTTATATATCGTAATACTCTGTAAAAATCCATTATAACCTTCGCGGTTAAGACTTTGTAAATATACTTACCCTAACGTTCAGGCCATTCTCTAAACATAGTTGCCATATCGATATGATAGATTGACTTTTGGGACAGCGTTGCAAACCACAATGTCCCGCGGCATAAAATGGCAATTGGTAAAGCTCCATCAGCTGGAAATCTGCCGACTTGATCGGCGATCCAGTAACTACAACCTTCACGATAAGACTTCTGTGCGTTACAAATTATTCCATGGATACTGGATAACTTGTCAAGCACGGGATGACAGTTAAACATGGCCTTGACACGCCAAATACAAGAAAACTTGCAGATATGTCTGATTGTATCATGCCTCTTTGGTAATTGCAAGAACCGTGAGGAACGGTCAGCATGACCGTTCCTGCAAAGGTTTATTGCGAAATAACTTATTATAAAAAAAATATGCGGATCAATTTCTATGTGCAACATCATGTCCTTCGTATATAAGTAAAATTTTAAGCTTAATGTTGAGAGGATGTTAAATGAATATACCAAACTTTACATTTAATGAAGAAAAAGTGCTACGAAACCAATGATCCAAACCTCTGACGTAAATGACAGAGGCGTTACTCCTTCTGGAAAGTGTTGCTATTTGTATTATGATGGAGCAGAATTAGCATTTAGAGCGATAGAGTGGTTTTTGTAAAATAATGCATCAAGATAGTTCTCTATGAACATATTATCATACGGAAGAGTGATTAAGCTAATCACTCTCAGCGAGTGATAGAAGTGGTAAAATTTATGGATTTATAAAAATGCACTGCAGTTATTCTTAGAAACAAGTAGAAATAATGTCTTTCAGGTATTTCTAAGTAACTATAATTCTTGGCACTGAAAAATTCAAAATTCTAAAATTTTGGTGTTAAGTTTGCTGATAATACCAAGCAAACACTTGATTAACTGCTTCAAATGAAGATATTCATAGCTTCAGACAAATAATCTTTTGAAGCCTGTGATTTTTTAGGTTTTGAAGAACGATAAAAACTATATTTTTATTGTATAATTAAGGATATAAGAATTCAATGAGATACCTCAATCTGTTCAAAATGAACTTGATGAACTATAGCAATGTAACAACAATTGAAGGATTGAGAAACCTCACTTCAAGTCTAAGTGTTCAACTGTGGAAACAAATGCCAATGAATGATCTTGCAGTCTCAGTCTGACTTCTAACAACTCATGCCTCTTTGGTTATTGCAAGAACTGTCCTAGGAACAGCCAGATCATAACCGTTCCTGCAAAGTGACTGCCTCTTATTCCCCATTCAATTCCGTAATTATTCCTGTGTAAAAAACACAGAACAAAGAAGGAACATATTGAGATTATCATTTATAAATGTTAGACTTAAAGAAGAAGTAGCAATGTTTTTTAAAGGCAGTCCAAGGAATCCTCTAAATGACAGATGATGAAGCAGGACACAATCAGCCTGTAGAATTGATTGAAGATATCGAGACTGGCGATCAATTCATTTTGTATACAAAGGCAGATGGTCAGGAGTTTCAGCTTAAGTTTGAGGGAACGGAACCTTGGGCGACAGCAAAAGCAGATTGCAGATTTATTCGGACGGGATATTTCCGTTATATCACGTCATATACGTAATATTTTTAAAGAAGAAGAATTAGAAACTGAAACCAATTTGCAAAAAATGCAAATTGCAAATTCTGATAAACCTGTCTCTATTTATAGTTTAGATGTAATTTTATCAGTTGGTTACAGGGTAAATTCTAAACAAGGGATTTTATTTCGTCGATGGGCCTCAGAAATCCTGCGCCAATATCTCATAAGTGGTTTTGTTGTTGATGTGCCACGGCTAGAAGACCCAGATGGCCGTCCAGATTATTTTGAAGACCTGTTAGACAAAATACGTCATATTCGGACCTCAGAAAAACGAATGTGGACGCGCGTGCTTGAACTGGCCTCATTTTGCAGTGACTATGGCATGATGGATGAGAGTGATAAGCAAAATTTCTTTTCCACCATTCAGAATGCCATGCATTGGGCCACAACGCAGCAAACTGCTGCCGAAGTCATATATGACAGAGTAGATGCTGAGAAACCAAATGCAGGTGTCATGAATTTTTCTGGTGATATGCCAATCAGTCAAAGAAGCGCAAACGGCAAAAAATCTATACACAGAACAAGAAATCAATGCCCTTAATCTCGTCACCAGTATGGTGTTGGAATTCTTTGAAAGTCAGGCTGAGCAGAGAAGGCCAACAACATTACAACAATTTCTAGATAAAATGAGGGGGCTGTTAAAGCTGGACGGTCGACCGCTCATTGAGGAAAATAACTTTGGCCGCATAAGTATGAGCACAGCTAAAAAGAAAGCCTCTTCTGAAGTCAGGAAATATAAAGAGCAAGCTAAAATTGAAAAAGAGAAAAAAGGAGAAAAAGTTCTTTCAAAATTAAGTGCTCAAATAAAAAATAAAAGAAAATCCAGTTAGTCCCGCGGGTAAGATTTACAAAGTCTTAGCCACGCCGGACTGATCTTGCATTTCAGTCTGATCGTTCTTGCCTCTTTGGTTATTGCAAGAACTGTGAGGAACGGTCAGCATGACCATTCCTGTAAAGGTACTGGATTCCCTTGTCACGCACAGGATGACAGTGGGAGGGTGCAAGCCTCTGCCCTCATAAACGTAAAACAATTTTCTTGTCATAATAGTATGTGAGCATAATTCAAACATGAGGCAGTGATATAAAGTCCTTCTTATAGATATAACCAAATACATAAGACCTTATTGACAAACCGAGACGTAAGAATGAACCTTAAAAACAAGACGACAATTGGCAGGATATTGAAAGTTAATCATGCTGGTGAATATGGGGCTATTCGTATCTATGGGGCGCAGATTGCTTTGTCCAAAGTGCTCTACCCGGATATTGTTGGTCTCTTGCGCCATATGTATGAGGATGAAGTTAATCATTGTCGGTTGTTTTATGAGGCCATGCCATCACGTCAGGCCCATCCGTGCCGGGCGCTTTTCCTTTGGTGGACGGGAGGTTTTTTTCTTGGTTTGATGACGGCACTTATGGGGCGTTCAAGCATATGGATCTGTACAGCAGCAGTGGAGGAAACGGTTCATAGACATCTGGAAGAACAGTTGCATTTCTTAAAAGACAAGGACCCTGAACTTTATCAAATCATTCTCTCAATTCAAGAAGAAGAGCTGGATCATCTCAACGAAGCAAAAGCGAGGATTTTTAAGGACACAACATTCTCCAAAATCCTCACCTGGATTATTGCATCAACAACAGAGTTTTTGATCTGGTGTTCGACCTATGGAGAGTCCTCGAAAATGTCTTACGAGATAAAGCGTTCTGTTTAGGGGGCAGGCTGGTTTCATGCGTGCCCTTGTCAGAAATGTCTCAATTTCACCCATGTGCTCTCCTATAATCTCCTCTATTCACACGAGCCAAAAATTTTTAAAATTTATTCCTATTTTTGAAAGCGATATTATGATGACGATTAAGGTTTCTGACACCCCGCCTTTTGATGAAAAGTTTTCACGATATGACGAGGCAAATGCTGCCGGGTTGGCAGTGATGGTCATTCAGGATGGGGAGACTGTTTTTCAAAAGGGGTATGGTCTTAGGAATATAGAGAGACAAGAACAAGTTGATTGTCATACAAATTTTAGAATGGGGTCTATAACCAAACACTTTACGGCGATGTGTATTGCCATACTTGAAGAGCGGGGAGAGATATCAGATGATG
Source organism: Methyloligellaceae bacterium (assembly GCA_965263345.1). Taxonomy (GTDB): domain Bacteria; phylum Pseudomonadota; class Alphaproteobacteria; order Rhizobiales; family CBDHHC01; genus CBDHHC01. The sequence continues at coordinate 143,376 of CBDHHC010000024.1, read as the reverse complement.
ATGCCATAAAGATGTATTTTACAGACCTGCCTGATTATACGCATGACATTAAAGTGCGCCATCTGGTGCATCATTTAAGCGGGCTGCCAAACTATGAAGGTGAAATTAACAGCACCGATACGTCTAAGCCTTATCGCAGTAATGAGGATGTTTATAATTTTTACAAAACACAAAATAAATTAAAGTTTCAACCCGGCGATGAACATAACTATAGCAATGGAGGTTATAATCTTCTGGCTTCGCTGGTTGAGAAGGCAACCCATCAATCATTTCCCGATTTTGTCAAAGAGAATATCTTTAAACCTGCCAATATGCAAAACTCTGCAGTTGTGCAATTTCCTCTCAATATCAAGAACCGTGCAACCTCTTATTCGGCATGGCCGTTTTTTGAAGATATTGATTTTAATACAGGCAATTTTATTTATGGTGCGGGGGGCGTATATTCTTCCCTGACAGATATGGCAGCCTGGGTCCATGCCTTGGATAATAATATGATCATAAGCCCTTCCATGACCCAAAAGATTTTCTCACCTACTAAGGATAATCATGGCAAGGAGGTGAGGTATGGGTATGGATGGGTTCTTCTAGATTGGCATTCACATAAAATGGTTATGCATAATGGTGCCTGGCTTGGCTTTAACACAATTCTTGCAAATTTCCCTGACAAAAATATTTGGATTGCTGCCTTTTCGAACAGTAAAGCCATTTCATCAGAAAGTGCTTTTATAGACATGGCGAAATATTATTTAGATATTGATGTGTGATTGTGACCTTTCGAGCGTAAGACTGTGTAAGTCTCACCCTAACGTTCAGTCTATTCTCTCAACATAGTGCCATGTCGATATGATAGACTGACTTTTGGGACAGTATTGTAGGCGCTGCAAAGCGTTGGAGGGATATTATTTTACAAAATCGAATTAAGTGTGATCTATATCACTTATTCTCATCTCGTTCAGGGTTATATTCATTTCATAGGAAGTGCAATACCTCACTTGTTTCCTCCCCACTTAGATTTACTTGAGGGTAAGACTATTATTGTCTTGCCCTCATTTTTTTGTCTATTCTATCGTCAACGGCTGATAAAATAATCAAAGGCTTCTTCAAGCTGTTTTACGCTTATGCTGTTTAAGCGCTCTTGTTTTGAAAGTGTCGCAAGCTTTTTTTCAAGCTTTGGCAGCATGTATTCTTTCCATGTTTTGAACGTCTCTTTGGCAGGTAAAAAACGATTGTAGCCTCTCACAGACAAATTTTGTAGTTCTATCAAATTATCATGCACATTGCCATACCAATGCATGGTGACATGTTTCTCAAGATTGTTATTCATATAGGAATAGGCATCTTTAATATTTTTGATAAATGTGAGAGAAAAAGACTTTTGGTCATTTTCAGTTAGCTCGACCTTTTCCTGTTTTGAGAATTGGGCAATAACATTCTCTAGTCTGTCTTGTTCAGCATCCAATTCTTTTAAAAGCTTTTTAAAGTCTTGGGCTGTGATGTCTGAGGCTGGCGTTTTTTCCAGTCGCTTTATTTCTGTTTGAAATAATTTTATTGCGTCATTTAATTTTGCTTTTATCTCTTTTTGGGAAAGTTCCACACCGTGTAATTCATTATAGTCGTCTATCATGTCATCATAATATTCATTTATATATTCTGTGAGGTTCGGGTTTTTAGGAATGTTATGAATGAACTGCCATAATGAAGGGGCGAGATAGTCATGCTCGCCTTCGCTATCTATCAAAACAACAGGATATTCCTCTGTGGCCTCAGCTGTCACCCAAAACGCATAATACCCGCCAGAGCCATCAACCGCAAAGGCATAGAATTGGTCTTTCAAGAAGGGGCTCAGGTTATATGAGAAATAATGTTCGAACCCCACGCGCTCCAGTTTGGAATTGATTTCAAAATCTAAAAGTCGCTGAAGATCTAAAACAGACTTTTTCTTTTTCCAGTTTTTCAAGAATTGATAGGCTTTTTGAGTTTGCACACTGAGCTGCATTTTAAGTGGGGTCTCTTTTTTGATGTTTTCCGCTTTAGCTTTATTTATGAAGATGAGGAGCAAGACTATCGTCAGGATAAATACTATATTTTTATATGATAAAAGTTTTTCTGGAGATGTGATTGGCATATTGCTAAAACCTAAGGCTTTATTATCGTTTTTTGATAGAAGAGTTATATATATTAGATTTCCGCTATATTGGGTATATAATATTGTCAATTATGTTATATGTATGATGTTGAGAAGATCGCGTCTTGCCGGACTGGTCTTGCAGATCTTGTTATGCCTAAGGTACGCAAATCCTGGGCAAAGCTTGGGATGGTAGAGGTGGTTGATTTGAAAAGCAACATCACACAGCAGACTGGTCTGGCGTGTGATGAACTTATCTCAAACTTTCTTAGTGTATCTTAACTTGCAGATCTCACAATGTTCGTGAGTTCTTCTGTTGCTCTCACGACCTCATCTGTCGCGCTTGAAATGCTGGATACGCTATTGGAGATCATATCAACACCAGAGGAGGCTGTATGCATGTTTCCTGAAATTTCTTTTGTTGCACCGGCTTGTTGTTCAATGGTGCTTGCGATTGTAGAGGCAATTTCATTGATATCACGTATTGTCCCAGAAATACTCTCAATCGCTGTCACAGCTTCATTTGTTGTGTTTTGCACATTTGAGATCTGATCACTGATTTGCTCTGTTGCTTTAGCTGTTTGTGTGGCAAGGGCTTTCACCTCACTTGCGACCACAGCAAATCCTTTACCAGCTTCTCCGGCTCTGGCCGCTTCGATTGTGGCGTTAAGAGCCAACAAATTTGTTTGCTCGGCAATGCCGCTAATCAGATCAACGACTTCTTCAATTTCCTGCGTTGATTCAGCAAGTCCATTTACAATGCTTGTTGTTCTATCAGCTTCTTGAGTTGCGCCAGAAGCGACCTGAGTGGCTCTATTTACTTGAGAATTGATTTCACCAACTGAAGCCGACAACTCTTCTGTTGCACTTGATACAGATTGGACATTCACAGAGGTTTCAGATGTTGCTCCGCTCACTGCACTGATCTGCTGGCTGGCATTTTGTACGGCATCATTTATGCCATCTATTTGAATTTGAATTTGTCGCTGTGTTTCTTCTTTTCGTTGTCTTTCAAGTACCATTGCTGTGATATCATTGGCAAACTTAACTACTTTAAATGGTTTTCCATTCATATCCTGAATTGGATTATATGTTGCCTGAATCCAGATTTCCTTACCACCTTTACCCACACGCTTGTATTCAGATGCTTTAAAGGAACCGTTTCCTAAATCACGCCAGAATTGTTTATATTCAGCACTGTTGCGCTCATTCGGTTCAACAAACATCGAATGATGCTGGCCCACGATTTCGTTTAACTGATATCCAACAGCATTTAAAAAGTTTTCATTTGCTGTAATAATTGTGCCATCTAGCTCAAATTCAATGACAGCCTGGGATTTATTAATTGCCTCCAGCTGGCCCTTAAAATTAGCATTTTCCAGCTTTTGTTGGGTGATATCTGATGCAAATTTTACAACCTTCGTCACAACGCCTTTAGAGTTCATTATGGGGTTATAAGTTGCTTGTATCCAAATTTCTTTCCCGCCTTTTGCAACTCTCTTAAATTCGGCTTGGAAATAGCTTCCGTTTGCCAGGCTTTTCCAAAAGTCTTTATATTCTGCTGAGTTTGCATATGCAGGTTCAACAAACATTGAATGATGAGACCCTTTGATTTCCGACAGGTTATATCCCATTGCATTCAAAAAATTCTCATTCGCATTAACGATTGTACCGTTGGGCTTAAATTCAATAAACGCCTGAGATTTCATCAAGGCATTAATAATATCTGTATCTGAAGAGCTGCCGAACATCACGTATTTCGCTTGTATTGTTTGCGTTTGTTCTTTAACTCTACTTGTAAACGCTTAATCATAACTTAATTTCCGACAATTTTAATAAAGTTTTTTATTGATAAACTACTGCTTAAAAATTTTTACTTCTTTTAAAATGAGATATAATTGGATAATTCTATTTCTTTATATTTTGTTCACGAAAACTATTTTTTTTATATCCCTAATAAACTCTCCTATTTCATTTGAACCTTTTGTGAGCTGGGCACGACATATGAGCATATCGTTTCAGGCTTAAACCTTTAAAGTTGTTTTAATTATTTTTATTCCATGGAGGGGTTCATGAAAACGAAATGTTTATTTTTATTTGTTGCTCTTGTTGTCCTTGGTCAACTCGCAGCTATTCCACTGGCAAATGCAAGTTCACAGCATCTGAGATGCTGCTGATGGGTTTTCACAAAGTAGCTACTTATCGTCAAGGACGATTCTCTTGTTTTAAATCGGGGACATGGTTCTAGCAGGCAAAAAGCAGCTGCTGTTGCCATGGCTTCATATTTGGCGAGGCGCCGCGCAAGTTGTAATGCTCATAGAAGCTTCGGGCCGTAAAACATACTCATTGCAAGAGTGGGGAAATCGCTATCTCGCGAGTTGTCAATGTAAATTTCCTTTGTACAAATATTAATTAGTTGAAGATGTCCGTATGTTCTGGCTGGGGAATGCACCTCGGCCAGAGGATAAGAGCTTCATCAAATAGTTGTCTTACGTTTTTTGCGTGGTTTAAAATTCTCGCTGTTTACATTCACAGTTACTGCTATTCTTATTGTTGGTACTGTCTTTTATGCCCTGACAGGATAGAGTGAACGTTCATAACCCGTGACATAAATAATTCTGTTTGTCAGCGCAGTTTATTATTTTTAAATCAATATTTTAATATGCTCTTTTAAAAACTAAAAATAATATGGGTGTTATAAATTTTGTTAATAATTAAAATTTTATTATGTATAAAGAGCGGAATCTAAAATAGTATTGCAGCATGTTTTATTTCCTAATGCGTATTTATTTTCAATTCCTTTATATTAGAAACAATTATTTAGTGATAGCATGACTGAGATAACAACTAATTTCTTATATGCATCGGCGTGGCTCATTTCTATAATGATTTCTTTAATTTCTGTTTCAATTTTTAATACCTTTGACCACTTAAGAAAGGTAAATCCAGAATTTCTGATAGAGTCTTTTCTCTCATGTCTCTTTGGGGTCGTGTTACTTATTTTATTCTGTTCTATTGCAATGAACTATGGATTGCAGTCAAACCCTACTCATATAAACGCAACAATTATCGGTGTATCTTTTTTTTGTATATTTTGTTCTTCTGTTTTATCGCAGAAATATTAGTTAGTTATATAGGGGAGTTAAATGTTTGATCAAATTATAGAACTCTTTTCTTCTCCAAATATCATTTTGATAATATCATATATTGCTGCTTTATCCGGTGCTTTAGCTGTCATCTCGGCACAATATTCAAGGTCCTTACGGTATAGAAAAAGACAACAGCAATGGGATGCAATTTGGCGCGATTCTTTACAAGATGAGAAAGATAAAATTGAGCAACTACAGAAAACGGTTTTATCTTTGCAAGATGAAAAGAGCTATGAAGACCATAATGATTTGCTTTCTGAACTGGGTATGGGATATGGCGATTTAATCGATAAATATTATAAAGATCAAACATGTATCGACTGGATTAGTGAAGACAAAGATTTAAATCTCTCAGGCTTCCAAAGCCATACGAAACGAAGAAATATTATATCCAATATTAAGGAAAAAATAAAAGCAATTATAAAAAATAAATCGCGGCAAAAGCATAAGGCATCTGATTACACCGACCTTAATAATAGCATAGACCGTTTATATTCGCTGGTTAAGGATGAAATAAATCATATTGAATCCAGGCTCCCAAACAAATAGGGGCTATAATTTTAAATAAAATTCAATGGTTGGATTTCTTTTATAAGTCATTATTGTTATATAAAGTTTTTATAATCCCAAATCATTATCCCGCACAAGGACCCGCTCCGACAAGCGCATTTCGTGCTTCATTGACGAGGTATACCCTGTAACTATTCAGGCCTGGAACCAGGCCAGCATGAGCTTTTTTGGTATAGATATAATGTTGATATCCCCCGATATAAACACTATCTAGGCCAATCTTACTTATGCCATTCGTTTTACAACGATGTAGTTCTTTACGTTTCATTTTCCTTCGGCTGATGGTGATATCTGGTGTATGGGTTCCAATACCTCGACAAAAGAGATTTATCCCAGCGCTTGAGCCCGTCGTTGCTATGTTCGGGAAATTATTACCCGTTGCGCTTTCAAAGCCTTGCGCCACACATTGAGCAAATGAAAAGGCTGTTGAGGTTCCAACAACCGTAATCTTGTCTCTCGCATAAGATTGCGTTGATAGGATAGGCAATAATAAACAGATAAGTATTAAACGTAACATGATGTCTGCTCCCTTAGATTGTCTAGAATGATCTTCGAGCTTAATAATATTTATCAAGCTCGAAGGCGGGTTATCACTTAACGATTTAGCTCAATTGTTGCACAAGCTTGTGCAATAAAAGAACATTTCTGACGGAAGCCTTTGCGCCAACATCTCTGGACAATTGTACCTGTTTTTGCGTGAATCGTACTATTTTCAACGAGTGCTTGAAGTGTGTTATCTGCTTTTGAACCTGGAGGAGATGTTGCGACACGTCCTATTCCAAAACGAATACGTGTTTCACGAGCCACAGCCTGGATAGCTGGATTACGCCAAGCTGTTTTTGCTTTTGATAGAGCAACATCATTCAGTGTCTGTCCACCTATTAATCCTGTGTTCCGAGGAATTGAAGCAGCACCTCTAATCATTGTATTTGCACAGACAGTATGACGGTGTTCTGGCCCCCAAGCATTTGCTTGAGAGGACAGCCCTGCAATAATCGCACATGTCGCTGCGATCAATTGAATTTTTGCATTAAATTTTAACCCAAACATTGTTATATCCCTAATTCTGAAAAATGACCTTCATTCATAGGACGCGATGAATGAACCATTGGTTCAATATTTTGTATTAAAATATTTAAATGTCTAACCCGTTATACCACACTTTTCTCTCAAAGCTTTACGTTCTTCAAGTGTCACGACATATGGCTCAGTTGTGAGTTTTCCCTCATCATCAAAAAATGGAGAGGGGCGATATTTTTTTAAAAAGTAACCCATGACGATGCTTTTGATTACTTTTATAATCAAGCTAAAGGGAGCTGTTTTATGAGCATCTGATGGCATTTTAACAATGGCATCTTTGCCATGGACTTTTGTTATTGGCCCTAGAATATCCTCTTTGCTTTTTTCTGTGATAGAAAAATCCATAATTTTTATGATGGTTCCTGCGAAGGCTATTTTTGAGGATGGCAATGTGTTCGCAATTGGGGTGTTACAACAGCCTGTATACCATCTCAAGGTGCCTTTTGGACTGAGCCTGACGCATTTGATGTTTTCTTTGCCTTTGGTGAATTGTAGTTGAGGTGGGGTGAGTTGGAAAATCTGGGTGCCGCCATGTTCATCCAGGATCTCATCAGGCCTCTCTAAATAATGAGCGAATGTCTGACAATCCTCGCACATGCAAATTATGTGATTACCCGTTTTGGAAGAGACATTGATTGCCACGCCTTCCACTGCGCCGCATTTACATTTTAAGGGAATGTCCATATTCACTGCCGTTCCGCATGGGGTTATTAACATTACTAATGCAGTGATTATATTTTATAATATTACGAGGTCAATAAGTCAGTTGGCTTATGAAAAATATTTTGTCTTATAAAAACTTAAGGTGCCGGCTGTTGAGGCCGGACACCTTGGACAGGTTACTTTTTATTTACTGCTTTTTCAGCAACTCTTCTGATTTTATGACGAGGGATTCCTAGATCATTTAATTCAGTTGTTGAGAGTGAATTAAGTGCACTTACAGTATTCTGGACACTTACCCATCTATGATATTTTGATATGAATGATTGTAACATGATAAACCTCTTTTCAATAACAGGGTTACAATTTGAAACAACCGCCTTAGCGTTATCCTACATTTAATACTGAACTATATTTATTTGAAGAGATCTCAGGTTATAGCTGATATGCAGATTTTCATAGATTACCTTTATATTCTGCTCTTTCAGCAACTTGTCTGATTTTATGACGTGGAATGCCTATATCATCTAAATCTGCTGCTGAGAGTGAGTTAAGAGCACTCACTGTGTTCTGAATATTTATCCATCTATTATATTTTGTTATGAATGATTGTAACATGATAGACCTCTTTTCAATAACAGGGTTACAATTTGAAACAACCGAATTGGCTTGTACTCTATTTAGGGCTGAAACATATTTTCATGAAGAGGAAATCTGGTATAGCTGATATGCAGATTTTCATAGGCGATAGATAAGCGCCAGACTGTCATATTATTTAATTTAGCTCAGTGCATTAACATAAAAAAGGGCGACTATTAACTGCCAAGAAAAATGTATATCCAATGAACATAATATATGTCATTGTGAAACTATAAATGCTTAAGCGAGCTGTTTTTCCATTCATTAATTTGCTTATTACAAAACCCACGAATGGTATGAAGTGCATCGAATGTGTGGCAAAGAAATGAGGTACTCTTAGATCTCCCCCATCACATGCCCAACCGAACAATGCTAAACCTTCCAGATCCGAGGCGTCGCCTCCTACAAAATGACCTGTGCCGGCTGCCATGTAAGAGCCAATCATAGCAGTGAGGATGAGCGTGAGCCCCAACCCGATAACCAGAGAGAGTTTAAAGGTCGGATTGAGTGGGCTTTGTTTGTCTTTCCAGAATAGGACTGCGTATAGCATAGTTATAGCTGTTAGACATAATGCCAATAGTCCCATGACGCCATAAATTGCTCCCATAAATGGAGAAGACATGTTGAAATGAGATGCAACACCATTGCCAGCGGCTCCTGCTATCCAAACCATCTCCAACAAGATGCAGATGACAACTGTAATGGAGATTATGCGATACCAGAGTTGTTGTGTTGTTCCTTTTGGCAACCACCCTGCGAACCAGGCTAGTGTTGCCATATATACAGTTAAGGCCAATTCGAATTTAAAGGGTTTGATCCAGATATTGATCCCAAGAAGTGTTCTTTCTTCAATGGTCATCGCAAAAAGTGTTGGCAGCATCAACATCGTGAAGCAGAGCGCTGTTGCTGCAAAAAAAGGTTCCCGACGAAAGAGTTCCTGAATAAGCTCCTGAGGACTCATGAGATTAATCTGTTGAGTCTGTTCGTATGCTTGTGTTTGGGACATGATTTCTCTCTGCTATCTTTAAGTGTTATTTAAGCTGTTTGAGGCGATGCAATATATGCTCGGCATATACGTAGTGCAGTAAACATCAAAAAGCCTGCCGGGCCGAACATGAAGGTAAAAAACAGACAAGGAATTACCAATAAGAATGGTATCTTTTCTTCACGGGCTGTTCTTACTTCCCAGCAGCCAACAAATAAATCGAAGGCTAGATAGTGTATCCATCCTGCTAAAACGATCTCTGGCTTCATGAAAAGCTTCATGACATTTTCCAGGCTGTCAAACCCGCCCTCTGCGTTTGACCAGAAGGCGAAAAGCAATCCTGTATATGCGATGGCGAGAAGGAGTGGGATAACAGCTCCAGTGCCAATGTTGACTATTTTGGGGATAAAGGGCGAAGCCAATAAGAGAAGCCAGCCACTTAGAGCTAATATGTTTGAATATTGAAAAATAACATCGGGGCTCATTGACTTTCCTTTTTGAATCTTTACACTGTCAAGAATGAATTAAGCACCACAATCTTTACGATGTCAAGTTAAATTTGACACTGTAAAGATATGTTGTCATTTTTTGGATATTTACACAGGAAAATACGAGGCCTTGTCTAAAACAGATCAAAAATCAAATTACCATCATGGGGATTTAAAAGATGCCCTGCTTGCCTCTGCAGAACTTGAGCTTGAAGAGAATGGCGTTGAAAAGTTTTCTTTACGAGGCGTTGCAAAACGCGCAGGCGTTAGCCACGCTGCTCCAAAGCATCACTTTAAAGATATTAATGGTTTGCTGACTGCTCTTGCAACAAAAGGCTATGAACGTTTTTTAGAAACGCAAATCGCTTTACAAGAGACAGCAAAATCCGACAGTCATTCCCAACTCCTTGCAGCAGGAAAGGGATATATTAATTTTGCGTTAAACCACCCTGCCCTGTTTCGATTGATGTTTTCTTCTAATCGTCCCGTCTATGATGATCCAAAATTGAAGTCTGCCGCAAATGCTGCCTTTAACCATCTTGTTGAGGGGGTGAAAAATTTAGACGGCAAAACCCATAAAACTGATAATGTAATCATGTCAGATGTGACTGCGACCTGGGCAATGGTTCATGGTCTTGCAGACCTTATGACTGCAGGGCGTGTTAAATATTTGCTTGGTCTGAAGCCCAAAGATCGTGATAAAATGATAAGCGAGATCTTATGTAAGGTTTATTGAATCTTTTTCCTATAGCATTCACTAGGTCTTAAGTTATATCGTCATTCCATTGATATAAATCGGGTTTGCATTTTCTATTCTTGAGGTGATGTCATCAATATTTCTCAAAAATAATGTGGTGCCTGCTTGTCTGTTATTTGGATCTATTTTTATCAATTTTCTTTCGAATGGTTTGTAGTGATATATTTCAAAACTATTAGATATCATGATATCAATAATTTCCTGATCCCAATTCTCATTCTTTTGATTCGTTTCATTCAGTTCAATCATAACAGCGGATAGAGATTGATTTTCCAGTATTTTTTTTGCTCCTGTTAAAACCTTTAATTTTTCACTTTCAGGACCAATTTTTATCATAAAGGGCTGAGCATAAATTTCTTTATCCAAGGTCGAAATCTGGATCTGAGATATATTTTCGGCCTGATCTGCTTCTCCTGGATCTGTGTCTGAATCTGGATCAGGCCTATTGTTTGTCAGGATATCTCTTGTTCCTTCTTCATCGCCAAGTGCAAGGTTATTTGCAATGGCTATGTCATCTAAGTTATTAATTTGTATGTTTTTTCTTAATCTATAAAATCTCTCAGGGACTGCCTCAAATGCATATGTTTTGGCTTTTGCTACAGCGCTTGACAAAATTGTATAGGACCCAACATTTGCGCTTGTATCAACGAATGCATCTTCAGACTTTAACACATGTAATAAGAAAGCCATGCCTTCGAATTCATAAAGACCACAATAAATATTTCCTGTTAAATTTGTTTCCCCATTTCTGACATTCAACTTCGCATTCTCAATCCAGTTCCATTCAATATCCTTATTAGAAATTCTGCTAATAGTCTGCCAATATAAATATCTATATAAAGCAATTAGCTTTTTTTCTTCATTTAATGGATGAGAAATAATGTGCGTTAATGTCTTAAACAAACGAAACATCCTTTGAATATTTTATATGCAAATATGATTTATTTAGGAGATAGGATATAATGAAATATACAGTCAATATATATTTAGGATATACTACAGCTTATTGACAGCCTGTCCTCTCATATTTTTTACAGGCGAGGTTCTGATATAAAAAAAGAGGCATGTCATAAACTTAACTTTTTGATGGCGTAATGTCCTCATTCAGAGGCCAATAAAAAGAATAAACCTGAATGATAAACCTAAATTTATTTTCTAGCGTTACAGACCATCAAAGAGAATTAACTCAGCAATGGTGGAAAACATTTATTGAAAAACAAGAGATCATAGATCGTTACTTCTCGGGTCGTTTTGATGGCGAGTTAGATCTTCCTCAATGGATGAATGACCACCTGCAATGTATTGAGAAAAACTTATTCTGGGAGTTTGGACCCGGTTTAAATAGGTCCCATCGTCTTGTTATTACTCCAGAATGTCATGCGCATTTACGTCCTTTGGTACGGTATATTCTCAGTCAAGCTCCTGAGTTGGAAAACTGGGAATTTTATGAATACCGCCTTGCAGAAAATTATGATCGTTTGCTGGAAATTCTTAAAGGTCGTTGTGGCTGGAATGATATTGGTAACATAGAATTCGAACTGCGAGAGGGTAATTATAATCTTATTGATATTATTTTTTATCTCCCTCAAATAAAATCAGAGGATGATAGTTTTTCACATATGTGTGTCCTCCTAGAGAATTACTTAGGTGAAGAGAGATTTGATAAGTGGGTCGGCAAGATTAAAGTCAAGAAAAAAAGACCCAGCTACCTTAAGCTTGTTGGAGCGGGTCCTTCAAAGCCTTTTCCCAATGTAAAAATACTTCCTGAAATCTTTCAGAGCAAAGTTGACGAGATTACATCAAAACTTCCTGATACATATTTTGGTTGCAAAGATAGTTTTCAGTGGAGCGGATTTAAAATAGAACCACCGCATCAAGAAGATTATCCAGAAAAGCAAGACCTGTTTGTTGCCACACTGATTAGTGGAGATTTTTTTCCAGCAACTTATGAAGGCAGGGATAGTTTTTATTCTGAACGGTTTTCCAGAAATGGAGAAAAATTTATTTATATCAAAACCCAAGTGATGAATGTGGTTGATAATACTCCTCAAGATTTTAACCAACCGACCTTTACTGATCGCGGACAATTGGAGGATGCCCTTACAGATATTCTTGAGAGCAAAAACATTGGAACTATCATCGGCGGGGGAACGGGTTATCAATATTCCTATATGGACTTGGCAGTCCGTGATTTGGCTGCTGCAACTGAGGAAATTGAGATGCTTTTCAAGCGTGGTAAGCTTCCAAAACAAAGTTGGATTTTATTCCATGATGCAGACTTACAGTCTGAGTGGATTGGAATCTGGGAAGATAGCCCACACCCACCAATGATGGAGTATACATAATATTTCTTCCCCAAGCCTAGCAGAATCTCGCTAGGAGTTTATTTATTTTGGCAAACTCTCTCTTGAGGAATTTTATAATAATTCTCTATCCCACTGATATATATTAATTTATTTTTCAAAAAAATCTGGCACAAATTTCGCTATATAAGGTGATACTGGCTCTATGAACAGGTGTGTAAGCATCATATAATAATAAGAGAAAGTACTGTCGCAAGTATCGCTCGGAGGAGCAATAATCGTTCATAGGGTCAGTCCTCCTCATTAACTAAGTTGTTTTTTTTATTGCTCCCATACCCTACACAAGAGAAAGATTAAAATATCTTTCTCTTATTTTTTTATGTTGTCCTAACCACTAAAGCCTCTTCAGATATATTTGATTTGATATCCACTGGCTGGCTTCCTATATTGTATGCATCTTCTTTTCTTACTACTTAGAAACTCCCTATTCTCTTGGAGGAACCTATATGAAACGTGCACATCTTAATCGCCGTAGTTTCCTTGCAGCTAGCGGCGCAATCATTGCGAGCGAATCAACGGGACTTACTAACCTTCTTGTTCCTGCTCAAGCGAAAGGCCTAGCACCAACGCCATCAATGCCAGGTGGGTCAAATAATTATCGCTCTGGCGCGCCAATTGTAAAGCGCATTGGCGGAGGCGGCTTTTGGATGAGCGGTACTGTGCGACGTGCTGGTGACGGGGCTCCGCTTTCCGGTCAACGTATCCAAATCTGGGCACATACAACTGAAGGCTATGAAAGCGAACCACAAAGTCACGGCGCAACGCTTACGGATAAAAACGGCAAGTTTCGTCTTGAGATGCCACAGATCATTCCGGCTTTTGGACAACCTCATGGGCATCTTGCTTATGATAGTGGCGAGTTTGAAACTGTCTTTCTACGCCCTATTATGAAAAGCTCGAGAGATAAAAGTCTGGAAGCCCATTTTGTTTTAAAACCGGTTTAACACTATGCGTGCAAAAGCTGCGGGCTCATTTGCTCTCAGGTTCATTGTTTGGGCGGCTTTGATCACTTCTATCGGTGTGGCTCTCATGCTGGCAGCGATGAGCCCCTATCTTGCGTGGCGTGATCCATACTATATCACGGCAGGTTTTGCGGGTATTATTGGACTCGGTCTATTGCTTGTTCAACCCATGCTTATCGGTGGATATCTATCCGGGCTACGCGCCCCCTTTGCACGGCGCATACATCGCCTGGTTGGTTTGATACTCGTAATGGCTGTTATTGTGCATGTGGGTGGGCTATGGATTACCAGCCCGCCTGATGTGATTGATGCTCTAACATTTACATCCCCCACCCCATTCTCGGATTGGGGTGTCATTGCGATGTGGGCCCTCTTTACCACGGCACTATTAGCAACCTTTCGCAAACGATTAAAGATTGGTCTGCGCAGTTGGGGAGTTATTCATAGGCTCCTTGGTGTTGTAATTATACTCTGTACTGTTGTTCATGCTGTGCTTATCGAAGGGACTATGGAGACAATCTCGAAGGTCGCGCTATGTGTGTTGGTCATTAGCTTCACTATACCCGTGGTGTTTGGAAAGAGGTTCTGGGCTGGTTTGCGTCTTTGGGGGAAGAGACCCTGATCGCAATAGCAAAGTAGATAAAATCAAATAAGTGAACAGCCCTTAATAAGTACATCCCTAAATTTAAAATTTACTTGAAGGAATAAAATGCCAATTCCTGACGTATATAAATCGTTGGTCAACTTTTTATAAAGACAGGGAACAACGATGTTAAGCCATAAATCAATTTATTTTTTTAAAATACTCAGCTGTTTTGCATTCATCTTTTCTGCCTCCTCGGCCAGTAGTTTTGCAAAAGTCCCTCTTGAACAACTTCTTAAAGAGCTAAATGAACCCCGAAAATATTTCAGGGATCTTGCTGTTGAAGAACTTGCGCGGCGAAAGGCTATCAAACCATTGGTAAAAGCATTAAATTATGGAAATGACGTAGTCAGAAATGAAGCTGCTCGTTCCCTGGGCTTAACCAAAGACTCACGGGCTGTTGAGCCATTAATTGCAGCACTTGGTGATCCAGATGTAAATGTAAGATGGAGTATTGTTCGTGCTCTTCGCAGGTTAGGAGATAAACGTGCTGTTAATCCTGTGATTATAATGCTGAATGATATAGATCATCATGTCAGAACGAATGCAGCTGGCACTCTTGGATTTCTTAAAGATACCAAAGCCGTTCCATATCTGATTAGACTTATGCAGCGAGACCCCAGTGCTTTGGTCCGTACTATTACTGCAAGAGCGCTTGGCCGGTTAGGAGATGTTAGGGCGATACCATATTTGAAAGCAGCTTTGCGTGATAAAAGTAAGCTTGTTCGGGATGAAGTAATGCGAGCTCTGAGAAAGTTTAAGAAGTAACAATAATAATTCGAACTCTTGTTGATAAAGCATATTTATTAAGGCAACTCTTCCTCCGGATACCCGTTATAAATAGCTCTATTCTTTAGTTATTATTGTGCTTAGCGTGAGCATATCATTGTCCATATAACAGTTCACTAAAACTGTGGTTTAAGTTATTTTGACAACTTGAGCTATTGCGTTTAAATACTCATAAAAAATGTGTCCTTAACAGACATTACAGGGCAATTTGTGTCAATTCCTTTTGGCATATTAAATGGAAAAGTTTCTGTGACCTATTCACGCTATAAACACCTTGCAATTGAAGAAGCTAAACCAGCGCCAACTGAAGATGAACTTGCAGCTATTGAAACCCTGCTTGGCTGTCCTTTACCAAATTCGTTCAAAGACTATCTGGACGTTGCGAACGGTGGTTATCTTGACTATATCATTGATGCCCCAACAGGCAATGGAGAGACAGAGCCTCTTAGTTTTAGTAGTCTCTTTTCTACTCAAGAAGACACATTAGGCAGCAGGACATTTGTCAGTGAGATACATGCCCAACGTGACCATACTGAAATACCTGAATGCGTCCTTCCATTCGCGGAAGATGGCATGGGTTCTGTTGTTTTTCTAGATTTAACATCAGATGGGAATGGCAGAGTGATTGCGTTCGTCAAAGGATTGCCGGAATGGGCAGGCCTTCGCACTCAATCAGAATTTATTGTGCTTGCTTCTTCGTTCGATGACTATATCGAGACGCTACGTATTGACCGAGATGCCATTATTGATAATTTGAAAACCTACGCAAAAGAATTATCGCATATTGAGGCGACAGAGGAATATCTTGACATTGGCATGCCAAAATGGCGTGAGGATACTGAACTGTTCTCAGTATTATCTGATATGAGAGAGCATATTGTTCTATCTCAGTAATGCCTTCACATCTGAGTAATTAGGAGACAGCTTTCTGTCGTATTATGTGGAGCTAAATAACCTAACTAATTGCAAAATAACTAATTATTTCGCGGCCGCTTTTTTTAGACGATATATAGGATCGTAGTTCTGATCATAGGCCCAGTAAAAATTGCCCTTGGGACCTTTTCTTGGTCGAAATTCCTGAGTGCGTTTATGGGCTACACGCTCACCCGTTAGAATTAGACGTGCGATATCGCTGAACAGGAGTGGGTTTCTTACAAAGATATCGTGATCAAAGCCTTTGGTGAGTGTGCGAAAGAAACCGCCACTCATTTGTGTTGTATCAACGACATAAACGATTTTATATCCACGGGCAAAATTTCCAGCACGACATTTAAATATTCCTGCACATCGGACCCGCAATGCTGTATCATTTTCATTAACATAGAGAGTGATCCCCTTAACCTTGAATTTAAAACAGCTCGTTAGCTCCTCAAATTCTTTTTGTCCAACATCAGCATGGGCTGAGATGATCTGACCGAAATTATGTTTTTTGCCCTTCTTACGCTTTGCAATTTTACATAGTGCCTGGAGCATGACCCTATTGCCAAGTGAGTGAGAAAGGACATTGATTTTGATATCTGGGAGTGTATCACGCAGCTGATCAAACAAAGACACAAGGGCGTCGATAGACTGATCAGCATTTTTAACATCTGTGAAATATCCCGTCACTGTTCCTTGTGACGGCCAGCTGAATGGGATCAGGATGCCATCAAATTGCAGATCAAAAGAAAGTTGGGTTGCGCGTTTTATAGCCCCTGCAAAATCATTGTTATACCCGTGTACGAAAACCAGCGCTTGTTTTTTGTAAACGACTGCTCGGGTCTGACTGGCTTTAATAGAGGTTGTGAATTGTTTGTCTGTTTTCAGTGGTCTGGTTCGTAGAATTTTTAACTTTTCAGCAGATGTTAAATTTCCAGATTTGGCTTTCTCGAGTTGACCGATACTTTCACCAATACGTTTGGCCCGGTTTTCCACCTGATCTTTGGGTATCTGTATCACAATCCGACCAATGCTGACTTTTTCTGAGAGTTCTGAACTAAAACTACCCCCTTCTTTCAGTTTCCTATTGGTGACATAGTAAAGCGGGAGATGACGGGTTCCTGGTTTAGGCATTTTAGCAAGGCGGATTAGAACCTTGTTTTTTTCTTCTGGACTCTTCATTTTTTCATAAAGCTTGGCTAAATTACTTAAGCTAATGCCGATCTCCGGGTGATTTGCATCAAGAGCTTTCTCACGTATTTTTAAGGAGCGTTTGAAGAGCTTTTCAGCATCTGCATAACGATTTTGAAGTGTATAGAGCGTTGCTAAACTGTTTAAGCTACTTGCCACATCTAGATGATCTGAGCCGAGGGATTTTTGACGTAATTTTAGAGAACGTTGAAGCAATGGTTCTGCTTTGAGATATTGACCTTGATTGATCTTTAGACGTGCTAGATTATTCAAGCTTCTCGCGAAATCGGGGTGGTCTGCTTTGAGTGCTTTTTTTTGTATTTTAAGAGCCTGATTATATAGCGGTTCTGCTTCATCATAACGACCTTGCGCACGGTACATATCAGCCAAACTATTTAAGCTGCTGGCTACGGATTTATGCTCTTTGTGATGTGCTGCTTTACGTATTCTCAAAGCTTTTTTAAAGATCGGCTCTGCTTCTTTATAGCGCCTTTGCATGACATATAAACTTGCCAAATTGTTCCAACTGAGTGCAGCGAGTTTATGGACTGCACCATATTCTTTTTCAAATATGCTCAAAGCACGCTTATAAAGCGGTTCGGCCTCGGCATAACGGCCTTGTTGATTATATAATCTGGCTAAATTATTGATACTAATCCCGACAGATTCATGGGTCGATCCGAATGCTTTTTCTCGTTTTTTTATTGCTTGCTTATAAAAAGATTCAGCTTCAACATAGAGGCTCTGACTGGCATGCAGCGCTCCTAGATTATTTAAGATTGAGCCTAATCGTTCGTGATCTTTGCCGTATTTTTTTACAGTTAGCGTATGGATATATTTAGCAAGTTTGATGCCTTCTACATAATTACCATCACGAAAATGGTTGCTCAATTTTACATTAAGTGCGTCAATGTCAGGTTCTTTTGTTTGTGCTGTTTTAGGAAAGACGACAAACACAAAAAGCAATGAAATGATGATACGCAACACGAAAGCCCCCAGCATAGATACATATTTATGTTTTTTTGTTAAAATTTAACATAATCTATTGAGGGTTGCAAGTTTGGGAAGTGAATTCTAAACGCCCCATGACATAGAAACGCTCTAAAAAAGACGGCTTCCATTTGGTGTGGGTTTGTCTGGCTTGAACAAGACGACATTTCCATTTTCATCAGGAAAGCCAAGGGTGAGAATTTCAGACATGAATTTTCCAATTTGCCTTGGCGGAAAATTCACGACAGCTGCAACCTGTCTTCCTGTCAAATCTTCGAGATTATAATTTTGTGTGATTTGGACTGAGGATTTTTTAATGCCAATCGTGCTCCCAAAATCAACCCATATTTTAAAAGCAGGCTTTCTCGCTTCTGGAAAATCTTCCGCTTTGGTAATCGTGCCAATGCGTATATCAACTTTTAAAAAGTCATCAAACTGAATTTGCTCTGCAGCCGGGTCTTGTGGGCTATGGGTCAGGTGCATGTGTTGATCTCTTTGAGGTTATTGGGTTTTTAAATAGATTATAGATCAAACTGGAATACCAGATAGATTAAACTAAAATTATTTAAAGAAAAAATTGAACCTGTACACATTTTTCTTCGACTACCTC
Source organism: Methyloligellaceae bacterium (assembly GCA_965263345.1). Taxonomy (GTDB): domain Bacteria; phylum Pseudomonadota; class Alphaproteobacteria; order Rhizobiales; family CBDHHC01; genus CBDHHC01. Next base: position 124,457 of record CBDHHC010000024.1, on the reverse strand, counting down.
CTGATGCTGACGCAATTTCTTTGTTCATCAGCGATATAATACTTACCATAACAGGAGACACAATATGTTTCAAAAATTAATCCTTTCTTGTGCCATGATTGCTTGCACAGGTTTTATGTTAACAGCACAGACCACAACGGCAAGCGCTGCCGGCTGCTATTATAAAGCGATTAAAGATGGCCGTGTTATACCAGGTATAAGAGGGGTTGGTCACGCAGCTAAGCAAAAATGGGCCTGTAATCGTGCACGTCGTAAATGCAACCGTCGTCTTGACAGAGCTTTCAAGAATGGGCGTCTCTTACCTCGTGGTGCCACATCACGCAATACTCATTGTAAAAAGACTGCTTGATAAGAGTATATGAGTCTTCAATCCACCTATATGTGAACATAGGAGACCTATAGGGTAAGACTTACAAAGCCTTACCCGCAAAGAGTGATTTTAGAAACTGTTTTTGATAAGAACCTCATCTAGGGGAAGTTGTCCTGGTTTTGGCCACGCCGGTTTTGTGGATTTGCCTATGACTACCATCATGCCGATTACATGATCTTCTGGCAGGTTTATGATTTGGGCAACCTGATCAACATCAAATCCGATCATAGGGCAGCTGTCATAGCCTTTTGCTTTGGCTGCTAACATAAGCGTTTGGGCGACAATACCTACAGATCGCATGGCTTCATCTCTTTGCATCCACTCACGGCCCTCATAAAAGGTTCCTATCATTGGAATAAGCATATCCTGTGCTTCTTGAGGGGCCTCTTTCCAATATCTTGCAGGTTCTTTCTGCCAGGATTTCAGATCTGCGCATAGTACTAATGTCATTGCTGCATCTGTGACTTGCGCTTGATCCCATGCAGCTTCACGCAGCTTTTGTTTTTGCTCATGATCTTCTACCAAAACAAAACGCCAGTTTTGTATGTTAAACGATGTTGGCGCTTGTATTGCCAAATCTAAGAGATCTTGTTTGTCTTGTTCTGGCATGACAAACTCTGGATCATAATGTTTGACGGCTCTGCGCTCTCGAATGGCTTGTAAAGTCTCCATGAGTTTTCTCCTTAGAATTCAGATCAAGTGAAGCAAAAATTTTGTAAGTTTATCACCGGACTTTGCGGGGTGAATTTGTAATGCTAGCACAACAAGTTAGTTATTCATATGGGGAATGTTAGTCTTCAACATGCATCTTTCATGATGTGTTTTTTTGCATAAAAACAAACTATGATCAGTTTACTGCCAGGATCACCGCTGCATTATGAGTTCCCAATAGTTTGCTCAGGTCGGCTTTGAGGCCTGCACAGCTTATTGGCTCGCAAGCTTTGGAAATGACGTGGCATGGGGAGTTTTTGGGTGAAAAGAAAGGCGACCCTCACCGCCTTTCCGAATTTCGTTATATCAGCGCGCTTTTAACACATCATCAGAGATGCTCTGTGGCCTACTGATGATAGCTTCGTGTGTGTTGTCTTTTACACGCGCTTATACTCTTTCGATTTAAAGGACACATGGGATGTGCTCTTTGGTGCATCGGAGAGTTTTCTGATATTTGCCCAGGTTTGTTTATAATTCGGCAAAATCAACTCATTGGTTCCCGCATTAATCACATTGCCTTGCACCCCTGTTGGGAAGGCAAACAGCATAAATGTTTCACCTGGTTTGGCTGTAGGTGTTGGATATGCCATGGCCTGCGTTGAGCCTGAGGAGTTATAGACTTCAACCAGATCACCATCCTTTACCCCAAGACTTTTCATATCGTCTGGGTTCATTTCTATATAAGGGAATGGCCAGCGATCCTTAACAAGGTCATTATCCTGATCGAGGTAAGCTGACTGCCAAACTATATTGGCGCGTCCATTATTGATGAGAAACTTAAAGGACTTTTTCTGTTCCTCTTTTCCTGGTGCTTGCAAACCACGCCATTTGGAGGATTTAAAATGAGCCTTGCCGTCTTTGGTTCCGAACTTCCCATCGGTATAAAGCCGTTTTGTCCCAATGATCTTACCATCCTTTACACCTGTCGCAGGTTCCTGGAACCCATTGGTGCCCATGGCTCTTAGGCCAGCATAGGTGACATACTTTCCACCGCCTGCAACTTTTTGATATCCATCTTTAAAGGCGTCTTCTTCCGTCTTCCAGTCATAGCCTTTAAACTGATCAGCATATTTGTCTTTGCCCATCTTGCGAAGAACACGTTCCAAATGATTGGCAAGACGTGCTGCGATGAGACAATCGGGCAAAGACTGTCCTGGTGGATCCATATATTTTTCAGTCAAACGCATACGGCGCTCACCATTCATAGATGTCAGGTTCATTTCTCCTGATGTTGCAGCCGGTAATAAAACATGACAGGCCTCCCCAATCTTTGTGGGTATAATATCAACATCGACGGCAAAAAGCCCACCATTGTCAATGGCTTTCATAATCGCATCAACCTGCCCTTTACGATCCCCTGAAGGCACAGAGTCCATAGCCGCTTTGACCATATTAGTCCGTTCATTATAGACACGCTTAAACTCAGATGCGTTTAAGGTCGTTTTATAATGATCACAGGCCCAGATATGATGAACGCCTCCTTTACGCGAGATAATCAACTGATCAACATATGCTGCAGGACGACCGACATGACCATCAGCAGGACGGGCGTAGCCTTCCTGATGACCGCCAAGGCGAACCACACCGCCACCTGGCCGCCCCACATTCCCTGTTGCTAAGGCAAGGTTTACCAAAGCAGCATTGGTTCGGTAATTGTCATTCCCCCAAATCAACCCTTTTTCATAAGGGTACATGGTGCGTCGCCGTTTGCCTTTTTCTTTTGGCTTTGCGATCCACTCTGCGGCTTTGACAATATCTTTTGGATCAAGTCCACAAATTTTTGCAGCCTCATCGATAGATGTTTTATTATCCGCCAAGGCCTTTTCAAAATCTTTCGTACTGGCTTTGATAAAGTCTTTATCAATCCACCCCTTATCAGCTATGTATGTGAACAAGGCATTGAAGAGCGCAAGGTCCGTTCCAGACTGAATAGCTAGATGCAGAACATTCTCCTTGCCGGCTTCAATTTCACATGCATTTAAGGTTACTGTTCGACGTGGATCAACGACTATTACCTTACAAGGTGCGTGTGCCTCATCAGGCATTTCCTTTTTCTTTTTGTCTAATGTTGTCCCACGCATGTTCGGGACCCAGTGATTGAGAAAATAATTGGTTTGCGTTTCAAGAGAATTTGCCCCTACCACAAAAATGGTATCTGCAAGTTCTGCATCTTCATAACAATTGTTCAATTCACCAACACCCATATCACGAGTTGCATGAACTTCTGAATTATAGGCCGGACGGTTATGAATACGGATATTTTTGATCTTCATGGACTCAAAATAAAGTTTGCCAGTTCCCCAGGTATTCTCATACCCTCCTCCAGCGCCACCATGATCAAAAGCGGAAACGAATAAATCGTCTTCACCTTTGTCAACCAAAATACGAGCCGTCACTTGTGCTACTAAATCAAGCGCATCCTCCCAACTTGTTGGTGTTTTCATACCTTGGCGCCAGACCATTGGGGAGACAAGGCGCTGTTGTTGCGTTTGGCGCACTTCAGAGTAACTCATCTCAGCGATACGGGCCCCGCGCACAGAGCCAAGTCCGGAATTCACAACACAGTCTTTGTCAGGCTTAATGACAATATGCACATCCTGACCATCTTGTTTCACCACATTGTACATTGCAGGTGAATACCAGGCATCTGAATCAGCACCTTGAGATTCACTTAAATCAACACCAAAAACATTTTCATCAGCATCTGTTCCACCTTGCTTATGAGCGGGCCAGGTATAGGCATGATAACCGCATCCAACAATGCAATAGTGACATGTTACATTATGCTTCTTTGCACCCTTGGGGATGATTGGAAGCCTATCAATATTTCTTTTAAACGCCATTTTCTCATCTCCCTTCCTTTAAAGCACATTGCTCAATCGACCATAAAGCAACTCATCTACACCTTCGGCATAGATGTTTCCTTCATCATCAATTCGCAAATCATATTGTGGGAGGTTTTGGGTTGCCTGTCCCCAAATTTGCTGACCATCTTTTTCTGCATCAAAACGAGAATAATGTCCGGGACAATTAAAGACTTTGTCAGACGCATCGTAGGCTAACGGATATCCTTTATGCGGACAAACGGTAGAGAAACCAACGACGTCGCCATCAGGCCCGATACCGCTGGCTACACGCTGGCCCAGTTTTAAAAGCACTCCAGGTGCATCATCATCAGGGTATGTAATGTCCAATGGTTCATTGACTTTAAGATCTTTGATATTTGCAAGTTTTTGAGATGGATACTCAACTAAAGCTTTTGCTGGCTCCGCTTTGGCGTGTCCTGAGATTGCGCCAGCAACAGCAACGCCAGCAACGGCTGATCCAGTTCCGGCCAGGAACCGTCTACGACCTACATCAATCATTTTTTTACAGGATTTTGGTGGTTTAAGACTGTGATCATTATGATCCATGAGTTTACCCTCCCAGGTCTTTTCAAAGAAATTTTATTTGGCAGTCGTCTGCCAATTATATTTTTCTGCCCCGGATTGATAAAACCTGATTGGATCGCTTTTCTAGCATTTATAAATCATTCTTCAGGTCATAGAATGCGAAATTTGATCTGTCGTAATATTCATTATTACGTTTCGATATCTAAATTCGTTCTTATAACGTTTACTGAATAGTATAAAATAATATCAGTGAATCCTATGAGTGTAATCTGTTTTTTCTAAATAAATCTATAGTAAAATTCTTATACTTTGTAATAAGTGTTTTTGATCATGTTGGCCTATCTACTTTATACCATGACGCAAGATTGATATGGATGTATGGGCCAGGCTTGCAAAGTCTTACTCGCGGGGGAAATCGCCCAGGCCTTTTGCGATTGCTTCGCAGGTGTTTAAAATAAACCACGCGAGCTGGGGCAATCCGAGGGATAATCCCCATAAGAAGGTCGCTAAGATCGTCACGCCTACAAGAGTAATGGCCACGGCGCTCACCTGGCGGAATGTTCTGAATCTGGCTGTCCAAAGCAGATCTGTATATCGACCCTTAAATCCCTTTTTAATAGCCGCTTGTTGTTTTAGTAAACACCGTTCTGGGATAGCGATTGTCATTGCCCAACCCGAGACGACGACCATATGCACGAAACTTGGAAATAAGGTTGAGAATAAAATAAAATAAACCCACCAAACAGCCATATCATCTGGGCGTTGTTTCAAGGTTGTAAAAATAGTTCCAAGATCAATAATAGTCCAATAAGGTGCGTCAGCATGCGCAAGAATATTCATCGTTTGTAACCCAATCGTCATGCAAACCGCTAAAAGAATAAGAATGAGAATTGCAGCTATAAAATCAATGATCCCAAACAGGACGGGCAATTTACTTTCCAATGATTTTTTTAAAAGATGTCTCGTTAATCCTAGAGACACCCAATCGAAGACAACATTGATCAGAGGTAACATAACAAAGAATACGAGAAGAGGTTTGCTAGTATCATTTAAGTTCAAATCTTTTGCATAGAAACATATAATAAAAATCAGCGCTACATATAAAAACCATGTGATGATATGCGAAATTGACTGAGATACCCTTCTTGATAAAGTGAATTGCATGTACAATAAAGCGCTGACAGTGCCAGCGAAAGCGCCAGCGCCAGCGAAAGCGACAGCTAAAGCGAAAGCGCCAGCGAAAGCGACAACGCCAGCGACAGCTAAAGCGCCAGCGCCAGCTAAAGCTAAAACGACAGCGCCAGCGCCAGCGAAAGCGACAGCGCCAGCGAAAGCGACAGCTAAAGCGAAAGCGCCAGCGAAAACGAAAGCGCCAGCTAAAGCGAAAGCGAAAGCGACAACGCCAGCTAAAGCGACAGCGGCAACGACAGCGAGCCAGATCATGGCACGAAGGGAATGGCCTTTTTTACGCTCTTGAAAAAACTGAAATAGACTAAATAAAATGAAAATGAGACTGATTACACTGATAAAATGTTCCCGTTGGTTGAGTCTTGGCAAAAACCCTTCGATGCCAGAGGTGTTTTCACCTGTGAGTATCCAGATCAGGATTATTGCGAATATTGGATAAACAACTGCTAAGCGCAAGCACAAATCATAGGATTTAGGCCCCCAGGACTGCTCTCCAAGCTTATCATCCAACCAATTCAACACGATTTGTAAATGGTCTCGATATTTTTTGGAACTAATGGGTTCTATGGGTTTTTCTTGTGATAGTAGTTTTTTATGATCGTGGCTATTTCTGTTGTCGTCGTCTAAATTATCAAGAATATTGACATTGTGGATGTGAAGAACTCTGAGGCCATATGCCGTCAAGACGAATAAAAGAAAAAAACTAAAATTTATTCCTAAAGGTTCAATTATGTCTTTGAGCCAATTGATAAATAATTGAGTACTCATGCCGCCACCTAAAAAAATTCTTTGTAAGTATGGTGGGTAATTTAATAGATCATTCTATGAAACACAATGTCCATTATAGAGTTGACAAATGTTTTTGGGTTCGTTGCACAGGAATGTGTCAGTAAAGCACCTAACCAACATCCCCACCGCCGTCATTCCTGCGAAAGCAGGAACCCATAACCACATATAATTCAGTTATATACATCTATGACTTCATACATATGTTGCAACTTATTTAGATCTGTTTGGTGCCTTGATCATCGCTGTATTATGGGTTCCCACTAGTTTGCTCAGATCAGCTTTGGGGCCTGCTAATCTTTCAGGGCTGGCAAACTTTGGGAATGACGTGTGTGTGGGGGACGTTTTGGTTGGTAAGAAAGGCAACCACAGTTAGCCGCCTTCCTCAATCTCCTCTTATCAGCTCGCTTTTAACACATCATCAGAAATGCTTTGTGGCACTTGCTCATAATGGTCGAACTGCATTGTAAAGCTGGCGCGCCCGCATGAGAGGGAGCGCAGTCTGTTTACGTAGCCGAACATGTTTGCCAATGGCACATGCGCGATGACTTCGTGCGCATTGTCTTTGACATCAGAGGCGCAGACCATTCCTCGGCGGCTATTCAGGTCTCCGATGACGGAGCCTAGATAGTCTGATGGTGTGGTCACTTCGACTTTCATCATCGGTTCTAACAGAACGGGTTTTGCTTTTGCCAAACCCAGCTTGTATGCTTTTCGTGTTGCCACTTCAAACGCCATGCTCGAAGAATCCGTTCGGTGATACCCACCATCAACCAAGGTCGCTTTTAGTCCAAGCATTGGGTAGCCTGCCAAGACACCTTCCTGAAGGGATTGTTCCAGAGCTTTTTCGACCGATGGGATATATTCTTTTGGAATAACACCGCCGACGATTTTGTTCTCAAAGAACAGCCCTGTTTTTCCTTCAGGCGCTGGTTCGAATATCAGTTCCAGCTTGGCATATTGGCCTTGACCCCCATCCTGCTTACTATGGAGGTAAGCGATGTCTGATCGCGCTGTAATGGCTTCACGGTAGGCCACGCGTGGCTGACCGATCGACACATTGACATTATGCTCATGTTCCAAACTCTCAACCAGGATATCGAGATGTAACTCTCCCATACCCTTCACCAGAGTTTGTCCTGTCTCAGGGTCACTTGTGATATGAAGTGACGGATCTTCTCTTGAGATCAGCGAGAGCGCAAGAGACATCTTTTCCTGATCGATGGCTGCTTTGGGTTCAATCACAGCTTCGATGACAGGTTCTGGACAACTCAGACCAGGTAAAAGGATCTGGTCTTGAAGACCGCTTAATGTGTCTCCTGAGTTTGTGCCTTTCAAACCTGTGACCGCCACGATATCGCCGGCAACAGCCTCCTGGACTTCAAGCTGATCATTGGCATGCATGTGCATGATCCGACTGATCCGCTCTTTCTGGGTTTTGGTTGTGTTTGTAACACTCATGCCTTTGACCATCTGGCCGGAATACAACCTGACAAAGGTCAAAGCGCCGTAACGGCTCATCTGCACTTTAAATGCAAGAGCTGTAAGTTTCTCGTCTTTGTCAGAGACAAGTGTGATCCTATCGCCAGAGCGAAGATCCTGGCCTTCAATAGAAGGACAATCTTCAGGCGCTGGACAATAGTCCACCACAGCATCAAGCAAAGTTTGAACGCCGATGTTGCGATAGGCAGACCCACATAGAACAGGTGTGAAGTCTTGTGCTATCGTGCCTTTACGGACAAGCTTGCGCAAATCATTATCTTTTAATTTACTTTCATCATCTAAATATATCTCCATAGCCTGCTCATCGATCTCGACAAGCTGTTCAATGAGTTTTTGACGATAGGTTTTGCATTCGTCAAAAAGCTCATCTGGAATGTCCGTTTGTTTGGGATCTTTCTCATCCTTTTCCCAAACAAAGGCCGACATGGTTATAAGATCGATCACACCACAGAAGTCTGCTTCCGCGCCGATTGGTAACTGGATCACCAATGGGTTGGCGGATAGTCTTTCTGCGATCATGTCAACACAGCGCAAAAAGTCAGCGCCCATTAGATCCATTTTGTTGATAAAACAGATGCGGGGCACATGAAACTTGTTGGCTTGACGCCAAACTGTTTCAGTTTGTGGTTCAACGCCTGACACGGCAGAGAATACAGCTACGCTTGAGTCCAACACACGTAAGGAACGTTCCACTTCAATTGTGAAATCGACGTGACCTGGGGTATCAATGATTGTGATCCGATGGTCTTTCCACTCACAGGATGTTGCGGCCGCAGAAATGGTGATCCCGTGTTTCTTTTCAAGATCACGAAAATCCATTTCGGCTGTGCCCTTATGGACATCCCCTATGGTGTGCAATCGTCCTGTGTTAAAAAGGATGCGTTCTGTTAATGTGGTTTTTCCAGCATCAATATGAGCCATGATCCCAATATTTCGTCTGAAGCGTCTCATTGTTTCTTCCTTTTCATGACGCTTATAGATCTCATACATGCGGATACGCAGAATGGTATGCAGCAAATAAGTTATTGCACATTTCATTCTTTGTCATCTCATATCTGAGATACTATTTATTTTGGTTTTTATTGAGAGTGCAAAGTCACAGGAAAAGAACTTAAGACAAGGATGTGTGCTTTGCGTTGGGAGGCATGGTGATAGACTTTAAATCAGCATCCTCCCAGAGTTGAGCTATCTTCAGTCATGGTTACCTCCGGGGTGTATAAGTTGTGATAAGTATGTATGTTTATTTATATGAATAGTCAATGAATATTGATGATGACTGGAGGGATTTCTGGGCGGATTTTAAGATTAGATCTGAATTTTATAAGACTTGTTATTCCTAAAAGTTTTGAAATTTTCATAAAGAAAGTGTAGTGTAATCTCTCTTTGAGGACATAAATGTCCCACTTCATAAATTTATTATGATACCTATTGAGGGTAAAATTATATAACAAATATAGAATAAGAACAAACAGCTGTATATTCTTTATGTCATTTACATTGAAAAATAATATTAAAGGGACCCAGGCATGTCTCAAGAACAAGAAATAAGAGGCGCACAACCGCCGGGAAAAGTTATTGGCGGGCGATTTACTGTTGAGGGCGTCTTGGGCCGAGGTGGCTTTGCGATTACTTACTTATGCCGATCGGGTGAATATAATAAAGCCTTTGCCGTTAAAGAATTTTTACCAAATTCTCTTGCTGTTCGAGAATCAGATGGGAATGTGTACCCAATATCTGCTGCTGATCAAGAGCTGTATGACCGTGGCATTCGTGATTTTGTTGAGGAAGGCCGAAGACTTAACCAATGCCGACACCCTAATATTGTGCAGGTTGAAGATCATTTTAGAGAATTTGGTACAGCCTATCTGGTTATGGAATATATAGAAGGGGTTACGCTTGAAGACTATATCAAGACGCATGGGAAAATTAATGGAAAAGACTTATTGCGCTTTTTATACCCAGCTCTTGATGCCCTTATTACGATACATGAGGCTGATTTACTCCATCGTGATTTGACCCCAAGAAATATTCTGCTTCGCAAAAGCCTGGATAATCCTGTGATCATTGATTTTGGTGCTGCGCGCAATACAAGTGCGATACGGACGAAGACAATTGCGAATGTTTATAGTGATGGTTATTCTCCACCAGAACAATATAATATTGGGGAGACGCAGACCCCTGCTCTAGATATCTATTCTTTTGGATGTATTGCCCTGCATTGTTTGCTTGGGGAACATCCCCCCTCAAGCATTAACCGGCAAGATGACAGGCTCTTAAAAAATAATGATGCTTTGCCTTTAGGAGAAAAGGAAAAACTACTTTGTCCGGTTATCAGCAAAGCCACAAGCCTGGATAAAAATGACCGACATCAGTCAATGACTGAACTGAAAACAGATATCTTGGCCGTTGAAGTGGTCTGGAACCAGCTCGAACAATTAGAATATGAGCTTACAAATAGCAATATTCCTGACTCATCATTCAATTGGTATGTTGATGGTGAAGATCATTTGGTCATTGTGGGCAATCAAGACTCTATGAGCGAAATAGACCACGCAAAGGCTCAAATACATAAAACTATGCCTGATCTCAACATCAAAGTTGAGACTTCAAACAAAAATAATCAACATAGACGTTATAAACCTGCTGGTCCTCGGAAAAAAGGGGCGAATGCAGGCGCATTATTGCTCGCAGTTGCTTCATTACTTGGTATTATAGCAATTGTGGTACTCATTTATGCAGTCCCAGATACTTCTCCGGGCAATAAAACGTCCCCTGCTGTTGAGATTACGAAAGTTGATCCGAATATAAATAAAGATGATGTGAATAAAAACGAGGGAGCAACAGAAAAACCGGTCTCATCCAATCAAACCTCTCATACCTCAAATCCAGAAACGAAGCCTGAAGTTCCATTTGCTATTAAGATTCAACTTCCAACAACGAAATTCAAAGTTGGCGATAATTTTAGTTTTGCGGTTCAGGCAAATAAAAAATGTGATTTTATTATCTATACGGTCGACTCTGAAAATAAAACGACTGCTTATGATCCAAGAGCTGTTGTGGATGGCGTAGACAATAAAATCTGGATGGGTACACCAACATTGGATGCAAATGTGAGGCGACAATTGCCCATCCCGAATGCTCCTGGAAAATTGACTATTCAACCTCCTTTGGGAACTTATCAAATGTTTGCTGTTTGTGGACGCCAGAATCTTGGTAAGCTCGATGAAATTAGACAAAAGCTCGCGACGGCGGCTGCAAGAAAAACAAGACAATTTCGCTTTGATTTAAATGCTTCATTGGGAAATGATAATAATGATATTTTGGCCAGAGCTTTTGCAACTTATACGGTCGAATAAATTGGGAGTATTTTTAAATGGCTACTTTATTTGAATTATCACACAAAACATTCTTTAACTTACTCATCTTATGTTTTGTTTCTTTAATCTCAGCGCATGTACTCTTTCCTAATACAAAAGCCTATAGTCAGTCGTCTAATGATATTATCCGACAGTTACAGTGCCAACCTGGCCAAGCTTGTGATCGGAGGAAAACCCGAGGCGTTACCAGAGGTTTGACAAGAAGTATCGGCAAGACCAGACAGTTCAAGTTCGAACCTGATACAGCTAAGGGGAAGAAAGACATTGAGCAATCAGCAGCTTCAGGAGATTTACCAAGCACAGATCAGGAAATCTATTTTGCGTTTAATTCTGCTGATATTCTCCCTCAAGCTAAAGTAAAATTGAATATCATTGGACAGGCTTTAACAAGTGAGCAGTTATCGAATGATCGATTTATTCTGGTTGGTCATACTGATGCGAAAGGCTCTGATGACTATAACCAAAATCTATCAGAAAAGCGCGCAAGATCTGTAAGAGCCTATCTTCTTGAAACATTTGCAATTTCTCCAAAGAGGCTAACAGCTTTTGGACGCGGTGAGTCTAAACTCAAGTTTCCTGAAGAGCCATTTGCGGCAGCTAATCGCCGGGTACAAATTATCAATTATCAGTCTGCAAAAGTAGCTGACAGATAATTGAATGAATATGGTATTACATTAAACTGCTCTGGGTTGAATAAAATAAACTCAGAGCACAGGTTTTTATGTAAATATTCTCCAAATTATGATACACTGATAATTATTTAAAAAATAACTTCTAACTAATTATAATAATTGAATATTTTGCGGAAGATCATCATGGCCAGTTATTTTTTTCGTTATATTTTGATTCTGATTCTCCTGGGTTTTACAACTCTCCAAGCTAATGCCAAACGTATGGCCTTGGTTATTGGAAATGATGATTATCAGGAGATTTCCAAACTCACAAAAGCTGTCAATGATTCAAAAGCCCTTGCGATCACTTTGAAAGATCTTGGTTTTGATGTTACCCACGTCAAAAATCTCGATCGTAGAAATATGAACCGCACTATTCAAACCTTTGCAGCAAAGATTGAAGTTGGTGATGAAGCCCTTTTCTATTATGCTGGACATGGGATTGAAATCAGAGGGCGTAACTATCTTCTTCCGACTGATATTCCAAAAGCTAGCCCTGGGAATGAAGGCTTCGTAACCAATGAAGGGTTTGAAGTTAATGGGATTATTGAGACACTTCGCGAACGTGGCAGCCGGGTCAATATTGTTATCTTAGATGCCTGCCGGGATAATCCATTCCCAAGAAAAGGAACACGGTCTTTAGGATCTGCGAAAGGCTTGAGACGAACAGAACCCCCTAAAGGGACTTTTGTGATGTATTCGGCTGGCCTTGATCAGGCGGCTTTGGATAGTTTGGGAGAAAATGACCCTCATCCAAACTCTGTTTATACTAGGAAGCTCCTCCCTCTTCTTAAAGAGCCTGGCTTATCTATTAATGCAATGGCGAAGAAATTAAGAGGGGAAGTTGAAGATCTGGCAAAATCTATTCAGCATGATCAATATCCAGCTTATTATGATCAGGTCAAAGGAGATTACTACTTTGTTCCTGGACAAGCGGATGTAAAAAAAGAAGTTATATCTGCGACAAACCCTGATCAAATTTTATGGGATACAATCAGTAAATCCGATAAAGCGTCAGATTACAAATTCTATTTGAATAAGTTTCCGAAAGGAACCTATTCAGCTGTTGCGGAACTTAAGATACAACAGTTTGCTGCTCTGAAAGAATCGGGATCTTCAAATACCGACTCATCAGGGAATAAACGATCTGCTCCTGTCGAAATTGATCCAAAAAAACTTGCTGAAACTCTCCAATGGGAACTTAAAAGAGTCGGGTGCTACGATAAGAGTATAGATAATACCTGGGGGCAAGGCTCACAAATAGCGATGCTTAATTATAACAAGCATGCCAAATCTGCTCTGCCTGCTGTGAAACCAACTAAGGAAGCTATCGAATCTATCAGAAAAGTCTTCGCAAGAGTGTGCCCGACAGTACAAAGAGCAACACCTCAAGCAGCAACAAATAGGAACTCAAGAGCTTCAAGAACTGCGGGTCGTAAGAATTGTAGACTTGAGACAAAACACGAATGTAGAAGACGTATATGTCCCGGAGGTGGTTGTGGTTTCAGAGGAAGCGGACGGTGTGCGCCTTATAACAGAAAAAAAATCTGCCGATAATTTAAGGTTTGTCTGAGAGGATTTGAGGACTGGGTGTAACTTGGGTTGGGCTTATAAACCCTAACCCAAGAGAGTAAATTTAGTTTGACCTAACAAAAAGTACTGTTCTAGTTATGTGTTAGAATAATGCTTTGCTTATGTTTTAAGCGGCTTGGTAGAACCGCCGAGATTAGAATAAATACAACTCCTATCATAATTCCGATCCATTCACCTGACATGCCATCTATGAAAGGTGTGTATTTCGTCCCTTCGATAAACCCAAGAGTTGCCTTACCTCCTGCAACTTTCGCTAATACTCCTGTTGTTTTTACTGTGCTGTAAGTGAGCATGTAAGCGCCGGCGCCTAGTAAACCTCCAAGGATAAAGAAGTAAGCATCAATCCGGCCTGTTGCTGCAGCTGTAAGACCCGTCCCTGGGCAATAACCTGCAACAGCAAACCCTAATCCAAGTAAAATCCCACCGACAAAAACACCTATATACGCGGTTTTAACTGAGAGGTGACCAGGATCAACAAAACCCAGTAAAAGCCCACCAAACAGTAAAATTGTGGCAATCCCAATGCCTCCTAAAATGGCTTTCATGAGATGTAAGTCTGAAAGATTCAACATTTTTATAATGAGACCTGGATTGGTTGCACCTACACGATCAAGAACAAACCCAAAGGCTGCCCCAATCAAAATGGCTAGAATTATGGTTGTCATCGTCCACCTACTTTCTAAACAGATATAAAGCTGTCGGTATGCCAGCTAAAAAGGCACCAGCCGCAAATATATAACCAGATATTGCTGTCTGCATCATGCCGCTCATCATATGGCCTGATGTGCACCCGCCAGCAAGACGCGCTCCATAGAGAACCAAAAAGCCGGCAAGGAACACAGCTCCATAACGTTTTAGGGAACTATCACCAAAATTTTCCCGCCAGATCTCCGGCATACTGTTTTCGTTAGCTGGGTTCCAACCGCGCAGCAAAGCTGAAACAAAAGCCCCAATCATCATCGCAATCACAAAGATAAAACTATAGTTTAAAGGGTTGCTGACATTCTTTGCATATTTTCCGCCACTCTTGGCAAGATAATCGTTGGTGCTGGTATAGCCGCTCTTGGCGCTCTCGCTTTGTGTCACAATGCTGTTGTCAATCGCATTCCAAATAATACCATCTAAAATTACAAATTGTGTGGATACACCAATTGGTTTAACCAGGGTAACGGCAAGGAAAAATACAAGCCCCAGCGCTAATCCACTCCAGGCCCAATGCATGGGTGGTTTTAAGGAAGTGTCTCTCATAATCTAACCTTCTTATTGATGGGAAACGGGATTAAGATGCAGCTTTCTTGCATGTGGAAATACCAAGAAGAGCATAAGGCGGACACCAACCGACGATACCTGTCAAAAGAGGAACGAGACCAATTAGTCCCCACAAAGTTTGTGGGCCAACAAAGACCAGGCTGAGTATAGCCAAACCAACAATAACGCGTATCACACGTTCTGTATTACCTATGTTTCGTGTCATGATTTAATCCTCCATAATTGTCTGGATGCAATTAAAGAGGTTTTTTAAAAAAAGATATGTAACTAAGTCACCAAGTTCCGTTTTATGTTGTATTCGCTAATTGTTCTAAGGCATTATAATCGATCAAACTGATACAACCTCGTGATAGCTTTATCCAACCACGTCTTTGAAACTCTTGCATTTGACGGCTAATAACTTCACGTGCTGTTCCCAGTTCAGAAGCCAATTGCTGATGCGTGCGTTCAAGTGTTTTCTTATCTTTCGATAGTTCAAGTAATTTTTGTGCGAGACGTATGTCAATCCGTGAAAAAGCCACTTCATCGATAATCCGAAAAAGGTTCGTTACCCGCTGGCTAAAAGCTGTAAAGACAAAACGTCTGAACTCGGCTGAATGTGCCATCACATCATCAAATACTGATCGAGGAATTGCAACAGCAGTAGCATCTTCTTCAACAATAGCTTCAGCTAGATAATCTTCATAACTCATCAGGCAAGCCGTTGTCAGGGCGCAGCTTTCTCCTGCGGCCACACGATAAAGGAAAATTTCCCGCCCGCCTTCTGAGACCTGTTGAACACGAATTTTCCCCTCTATGAGAAGTAAGAAATTTTCTGGTGCTTTACCTGGGGCGAAGACATAGCTGCCTTTTGGAAGATGTACGATTTGGTTCTGCGCGAAAAGTTGATCTCGTATATTCGTTTCGAGTTGTTGTAAGCCCGGAAATTTTTTAAGCCATTCGGTGTTCTGTGTCATGAAACAATTGGATGAATTGAAGTGGAAATACACCTTTCGGTGACTAAGTTACATACAAGGCTATATTATTAAATTAAATCATATTCTCCTGAAATGAAAGGGCTTGTGATGAAATGTAGCGGCGCAAATATAGGGCATGTAACTTACCTATTTCTTTTTCCTGGTGATTTTATCTGTAATGTGATGGATCTTCCTCAAAATTCTGATCATCGTATGATCCTAAGAAGTTTTTTAAATACATTAATTTGGGGAACAATCGGTGTGACGACTACTTTATGGATAATAATTTAAGAATACATCAAACAATCCAGCTGCCTGGGTTATCTTATTCTAAAACACCCCAACACTGCTTCAAGCACCCCTATTGGTTTGCTCTTAGTACTTATCACATTTACTCGGAAGGGGTATTCTGGACTATCTGGGACGTGTTGTCGTTCTCCAACCGAGGTATGACTGGAGATGACACGATATGGAATAGCAAGGGCTCCAACTATGAGTGTTGTTATGGAAAATAATGTAAAATAAATACATTACTTTAACTATTCATACTATTCAGTACCCTATTTGCACCCCCCTGCGAATACCTAGCCCTCTACGTAATACTTAGTTTTTTAAGTAATCACTACGCATATGAAAACTTGTCATATAGCTTTAACATTTCCGAATGTCTTGAATCTTCAAAATTGGGGAGTAATATTCAAATGGCATCTGACAAAGCTGAACCTTCAGGTAATAAAAACGATAGTAGTGTCAATGAAACCAATGAAAGTGACAGCTTCGAAGATTCACTTGATAGTGCCAGAGAGAGTTCAGGCGATAGCTCCGTAGGGCGTGATGATAATGACTCAGAGTCAGGCACAAGAGAGGACAGAGATTCTGGTATTGGTGCAGAACTCACGGGAGAAAGCTCATTTTCTGGCGTCGGTATTGTCGATAGCCTTCCTAATGAAGATGAACCTGAGGTTGTACAAACTGTTTATAGTCCAGGCAGAGATGATGTCGATGTTATCCAGGCTCAAGGCATTGAAGATGACTTTGCCCCAACACCACTTGGATCCCCATTTGAATGGATGTCACTGAGGATATTCAACCAACAGATCGTATTATAGCAGCTGAAATTGAAGACATTCGAGAAGCTCCGCGCGAACTGGATGTTATAGAACCTGGCTGGGGCAGAATGAGGTCAGCTTCTGAACGAATTGGAACTGAATTAATGAGTCCAGAGTTTGGTCTCGCTCTGGAAGATGGTGCAAATTTCGGAATCGTCAGTCAAACGGTAGAGACGGATTTCGGCCTAAGGGCAGCAAAAAATGTCAGTGCCGGCTATACACAAACCTCTACCCTAGATGTTTTGTCGGATGGAAGCGCGGTTGTTCATTATGAGCAAGATGGTGACCTTTATATTGGACATGGTGTTGAACGGAATGCCCCTGGGACAAGTACAATGACAGAATGGTCGGGGAAAGAGGCGTTTTAGGAAATATATCTACTATACAAGCCGAGGCCGTCTATTCAACTGGTGCATTTGGAGCATATAGCCAAAGACTAGCATTTGAGGATGCCGCTGAGGCTGGTGATTTTTTCACGGATGCTCGTGAATTTGGTTTTTCACAAAGCTTAAACATGTCCCCTGCCCAGGATATATCGGGATTTACATTAGGTGCCGGTTGGCGTGGACAAGGTCGTGCATATGCGGGTAATGAGCAGTATTGGTGCATATGGACAAGCGAGCACAAATTTTTCTTTAGGATTGCAATATTCTCAAGATGACCCCAATGCGAGTGTTCGATTAGACAGTTTTGAAGGCGAGCAATTTGGCGCGCCTGGTGCGATCGGACTAACCTATGGCAGAACAAGTGATTACTTTGTATCACATTCTCCTCTTTTAGGCGCTGCTGAACTTGATTATGGTTTTTCAGAAGGAAGTCTTAGTGTCGCCGCGACAACTGATGCATATGGGGCATTCTTTGGAGACATTACATCGACATCCTTCACGTTTGGTGGATCTGTTCCAACTGATGGCCTGTATAGTGATACTTTTAGAGACCTTCGTGTTCGCAGTTTGGTCGACCCTACTCGTGACTCACAACTTATAGGTATGGGTTTCAGGTTTACAGATGATCTTCCTATACAAAGAACTGGTTACCGCGCAGAAATACGAGGTCTTCTTGGGTTTGAGGACTCTGAACTTGTTGAAGGTCTTGTTGGTGCTGAAAGATCAAAATTAAGTGAAACACCAGCCCCAGAACGCATTGAGCAAATTGTTGAGCGATTTCCAGAACATGCCGATCTTTTTAGTTCTGAATGGCAAGCTGAAGCGTTTGCCAGGGTCAATGAGATTGCTCTTGAGCAAGGTTATGACCCAATAACCGAAGAAAATTGGGGTGAATTTTTAACAGACCATTTTGAACGGATGGGGCCATTCTATGATTATACTGAGCCTATGAGCGATCTTACAGATCGCGCTAATTTAGACCTTCTTACTCCTATCGAAGGATGGCAACGAACATATATTTCTCGTGATAGAGTCGCTGCTTATGATACTGCCTGGGAACAAATTACGGAAGAATCAATAGAAGCAAGGCGCGTTGAACTTCAAGCTATGGATGCTGCAAGTATATACACTGAATATCGAGAAATTGGACAACGTCAGCCTGGTGTTTATTTCAGTGTTGCTCAAGGTCAGGAACTTGTATCATCTGGTCTATTTCATGCCAATTTGGCTGGAGAAGCAAATAGAGTTGGGTTTAGAACTCAAACTGGTCAAACAGGTGCATTTGGCATTAATGGATTTTATTCAGTGAATGCAACAGAAAGAACAAGAACAACCGCAATTGTGGGACGCATTGGTGTTACTCAAGAAGCTTTAGGGCAGTTTGAGCAGGTTATTGGAGACCCTATAGCAGGACCTGCAATCGCAGCTTTGCTTAATAATGCGGCTTATCCACGTTACCAGGCAGGTGTTCACCCTGAAACTGGTGAGACAGTTTTTACACGTGTCGGCGGTGGTGATCTTATATCGCCCTCACCTCCTTCTCAATTGATGTATGATGGTTTTACGCCTACAGACATGATTTACGGTTTAACTGATGGAATTGGCTATACAAGGGATTATAGTCAAATTCCTGGCGTTTATACACTCTCAGAAGGGGATGTATCTCCGACTGCACTTGCAGAACATGCAATTGAACAGCTTCAAACTGCAGGTGTATTCGATCCAAGTCTGACACTAAATGAAGAACAAACACGTACCTATGCAGCCGCAATTATTGATACGAATTTCCCTGGGCTCCCTGCTGAACAAATTGAAGATTTGCTTTTTCCAGGAGCTAATATTGCATTACCCTCCCCCTATAGATCTCTTGATCCAATATTTGGAGAGGTTTTCCCTTCTGAGTGGAACACTGAAGCTCGCGTTGCTTATGAAGAGATTCAAGAGCATATAGCAATGGTTCGAGGTCATAAGTTTAGTATTGGTGATGTTTCGTCATATTTCAAGATATCATAACATTGGTTTTGTATTGCCGTAATGAATGTTTCATCAATGATTTTAGGGAATTCACTCCTTTAACGGATTCAGAGTGGGATGATGTTGTACATCTTTCATTCGGAACACAGCAAGCAAGAGCAGATGCACTAGAGCGAGGTATAAGTGAATCTGAATGGGCAATGCATATGGGAGGTATGTTAGGAGTATATGATCCCGAATATCAATGGAGACAAGAGTTTTTCTCAGAAGACTTATTAGAAGCCTACTCACCTTGGCTTCAATAATTTAGAGCTTTTTTAAGTAACTTGACGTTATTTAAAAAACAATATTTTGATGATTTTTTTGCAGTGTTGGCTCAAAACTCTTTATCCAACAATTTCCGCAAACACCCTAACGCTGCTTCTAGGACCTCTTTTGGCTTACTGTTGGTCCAGATCACGTAGACTGGGAAGGGGTATTCTGGACTATCTGGAACTAGGTGAAGTTCGCCGATTGAAGTGTGATTGGATATAACACGATATGGCAGAAAGGCTGATTTGCCATTTCTTATGAGATATGGAATAGCGGCGGCTCCGACCATGAGTGTTGTTCTTGATAGTCTGAAGTCTGGATACCAGCGGCTGTGGGCGGCGGCGAATTCTGATCCCCAATCCATGTAGACATAATCTTCATCTAGTTCGTTTGTGGATTTGGGTTTTCCTGAGACCATAACGAGGCGATCATCTTTTAGATGTTCTGCATTCAATCCTGGCCGGAGTTCGGGGGTGTAGACTAACGCCAGATCAATGATACCGTTGATCATTAATCTTGTTAGACGATCTGGCATGCCGAGGTAGGCATTGAGTGAGACGTCCGGCATATCTCTCTCCATAACTTCCAACCATGAAGAGGCAAGTTCCGGCCAGAGGCTATACTGACTACCAACGGAAAGCTTATATTTATATCCATCTGGAACTGCTATCTGATATCGCGCCTCTTCCCAGATCTGGATCATATCTCGGGCATAATTTTCAAACTGGAAGCCGTAAGGGGTGAGTTCAACGCCGCCTTTTGATCTTTCAAAAAGCTTATGTCCTAACTCATCTTCCAGCTTTTGGATGCGCAGACTGACTGCTGACTGGGTCACGAATAAGCGTTTGGCTGCAGAAATGAAACTGCCTGAAGAGACTACTTCTAAAAAGGTTTTTGCTAATATAACGTCCATAATCAATGCAAGTTATTGTAGTTGTTAATATAAAACAACGAAAATATGTGCAATATTTTGCCAAACCCACTACATTTCGTGGGGTATTTCTCTTTCCCTGTTTTTATTATGGGAACTTTTGTTTCGATTGTTTTATTTTATTGATTTTGAGTTTTGTATGAATAAAAAAAATATATCAGATTTGATAGAACACTTAGAAAACTTAAGCCAGGTTAAACCAAAAGATGACATCGGCTTTAGTATGACTACCTTTATGGCAATAGAGAAACCACACTTAGATAGTAGCGGACATCGGTGTGAAACAGTTGCGTGTCTTGCCGGTCATGCCTGCCTAGAAAAGTATAAATCTATCAGTACTGCCAAATATTCCATCAAAAAAGAAGCTAAAAAGTTCCTTGGCATAGATGAGGATGATGTTGCTGATAATTTATTTTTGGATGATCCAAGCCTGTCTAAAGAATTGGATGGTATTTCTGTTCAGGAATTGCAAAAGAAGGTCACACTTAAAGAGGCAATTCAGACACTAAAAATTTTCCGGGATACGGGTAAAGTTGATTGGTCTCATGCGATAGAAAGACTGAAACGTTAAAATAAAATGCTATCCCCAGCCTTTAATTTACATGGATTATCAGCCCCCCTTTCATCACATCACGTCTGTTTGCTCCATTGATTTACCTTATTGATATCTAAACATCTTTTATCATTTTACCTATCATTATTATTTATATCTATGAGTTTTTCTCATATTATCTATAATTATTATGCGTTTTTCTTATTTCTTAACTTAACCTATATTCCAATCATGCGCTGAGCTGAACACAAGAGAACAAGCTTTTTAATAAGCGCAAAATGAACATGGAGAGAAAAATGGATATCGTAACTTTAGGCGTTCAACTATTAAGTGGTGCTGTTGGTGGTAATATCGGCGGTGCAATCTTTCAAAAGCTTAGCCTTGGAACATTGGGTAACTCAATTGTCGGAATTCTGGGTGGTGGCCTTGGTGGCTATCTTCTCCAGACAGTCCTTGGGGTTGGTGGTGCAGCAGGCGGTTTAGATCTGCAATCTATCATCTCTCAAGTTGCAAGTGGTGGCGTAGGTGGTACCGCCCTCATGGTCGTCATCGGTATCATTAAGTCAGTATTTGCAAAAGCGTAGGTCTAGGGAGCAGCCGAGGGTGGATGGGACCCAAACCATCTGCCCTCTATGCTGTTAGGGAGTCTTAAATTAGAACATAATTTATTGGGTAAAACATTCGTTTTTTCCAGAGGCGAACTCCTAAAAATACGCCTCAATCTGCCTGTAAAAAGTATCACACTCCTTTATTACTTTTTACAGGCACTCTTTTGTCTCTGCCTTGTGTGGTCTTCTACATATTGTCAGTTTATTAAATACGTCAAGGCCAGCGAATAGACTGAAATCCCCGCAGCTATAATCATGATTTGGTAGTTTGCACTAATCGTTGATTTGGCCATATTCTTGGCCTGGTAAATCAGATCTGGCCATGTGTAAGAGACAAAATCACCTTGCGTCATAACGGAAATCAGACGGTGATCTGCATCTACAACAGGGACACGGCGAAACCTTTCGTTAGACATGATCCTTAACCAGTCTAGGATATTATCATCCGCATTTGCGACACGAGGATTTTCCGTCATGATGTCCGCTGCAAATGTTGTTTTGGGATTTTTGTTTTCGTGAACCAAGCGTTTCATGATATCCCGCTCGGTGACTACGCCTATAACCTTATCATGGTCATCTACGATAATGACAGACCCATAACTTCTATCCACCATATCACCAACAATCGTTTCGATTGGTGTATCCTTTGTGGCTGTCAAGGGCTGTTGTTTGGTATTAAACTCAGGTCTGTCTTTTATCTTCATATGGCTTCCTCAATAAGAATATCTGTATGGATCTACATATTGACAAAACGTCGCAACAGGTAAACTGGATCAAAGTGGTTTGATTTATAGTGAATAAAGGGTTACAGCCTTCTTATAGAAATGGACACAAGAACGGTTTTGATTGTGTGAGCTGGAGGTATGGGCATTGATAATTCGACATGAACTAAAAGAAGATGTCTCTGCTATTCGCTCGCTTATAACAGTGGCGTTTGAAAATATGGCATTTAGTATCCAAACGGAGGCAGCTATTGTTGATGCGTTGCGGTTAGACAATGCCCTGTCCTGCTCTCTGGTCGCTGTTGAGAATGATGTGATTGTTGGTTATATTGCCTTTTCTCGTGTGGCCATAAATTCTGAAGTTTCTGATTGGTATGGACTGGGTCCAATTGCCGTTAAGCCAGATCGTCAAAGAAGTGGTATTGGTACAAGCTTAATTCATAGAGGTTTGGAGGAGCTTAAGTCAGTTGATGCGCAAGGGTGCGTCTTACTTGGCGATCCAAAGTATTATGGACGATTTGGTTTTAAGACGCATCATCAGCTTCATATGGAAAGTGGTCCCTCGCCGTATTTCCAGGCTTTGAGTTTTACTGATCGTATACCTAGAGGAAGGGTTGACTTTCATTCCGCATTTCAAACAAATTGATAAAATATTACTTTGTATAATGTCTAGATAAAATATATTACTTTAAGTTTTTGAAAGATCGTGTAATCTGCACGCTCATAAACGGGCTTATTTTACCACAATAATAACAGGCAGGAAAATGTCTATTGGTGCCAGGATCTTCACCCTACAAATTATAATTGTAATTTTTGCTCTTACTCTAACTATGGTCATTGCTGTTGTTTGGGCAAATAAAGAATACAATTCAAAACGCATAGAACTGTCCAGCATGCAGTTAAAGACTTTCTCAGAATTATTGTTAACCATAAATGAGCTAGAGCGCGATATCCATAGGGCCTTGGATGCTTCACAAATCACAAATACACCCGCATTTTCAGATACCAGCCAGAAAATCATCAAGCGATATTTAATAAAAATGAAGTCTTTGATAAAAGACTCGAGAGATATTTCAGGCCGGGAACTAAAATGGCTTGAAGATGACCCTGAATTTCACGAAGAAGAAATTGAGGGAAACAATATCAAGGAGATGGAAAGACAACTTATTAATCTAGAAGTTAGTTTAAAGAGTTTATTCTCAATTCAAAAACAGAATCAAAATTTTGAACTGAGAGGCCTGACATATATCACGCGTCTTAATGTTTTACCTACTTTCAGATTTTTGGTTGAAAGAAGTATTATTGATGAAGCCTCTGAAATTCTAGAGTCTAATGAACAGTTTTATCCTCTATATTTGAAATATATCGTTTTTGGACTCATTGTTAGCATTGTTATTTTATCTATTATTTTTGGCTATAATATTTATTTTTCTATTAGGAAATATAGAACTAATTCTGTTATCAAACAAAATCAACTTCAAGGCATGGTAGCTCTTCGAACTCAAGAATTATCACAAGCAAACAAGAAACTTAATGAAATAAATGAAATGCGAGAGAAGTTTCTTGCTGATATCACCCATGAAATTCGGACACCAATGACGGCTATTCGTGGGGAAATTGAAATTCGGTTGCGGCAAACCGGGCAAGAGGAAAGCGCCTATCGCGATACACTTACAAGAGTAAAAATTGTGAGTGATCAAATTACTGCACTTACAGATGATTTATTATTTATATCGCGCGCAGAGAAAGATGATTTACATTTTGATATCCAAGTGAGCAATATTGATTGTGTGATTTTAAAAGTTGTTGATAATTATAAAGTTCTTGCGCAGGATAAGAAAGTTGAAATCCATACCGCTTGGCCTGATGCTGCTATTGAATTTCCGATGGATAAATTTCGTATTAAACAAGCCTTTAGTATTGTACTAGATAATGCGATTAAATATTCTTTTCCTGAAAGCAAAATTCTTATTTCAATTTCATCAGAAAATGAATTCGTAAACATATCCATTCAAAATCATGGCGAGCCTATTTCTGAAGAAGAAAAGAAGTATGTCTTTGAACGTTTTTATAGAGGCTTTCACAAATCTTCAACGCAAGGATCTGGCCTAGGTTTATCTATAGCGAAATGGATCGTTGAAAGACATAATGGACAAATTAGTTTTGAAGCATCTAATGATGGGGTTACAGAAGTAACTCTTAAACTTCCACATGTAAGTCAAGCATAGATCCTTTAAAAAACACATTTATGAGAGATAAACCTCTCAAAGCAGTTCGAATAAAAAGTAAGAAGTTATATTTTCTTACAAATTGTCTAAGGAGAATAGATGGTATCAGTTCTTGTGGTAGAAGATGATGTGCGTGTCTCTAATTTTCTGATTGATGGTTTAAAAGCAGAAGGATACCATGTGGATAAATGTGCACATGGCACGAATGCTATTCAGAAGACTATTATGTCTCCTTCAAGTATATTAATTATTGATCGTATGCTCCCTGATATTGATGGTGTCTCTGTTTGTTCGCAGCTCAGGCGACAAGGTTACACCGGCCATATCATGATGCTTACCGCTAAAGATAAGACAGATGATCGTATCGAAGGTCTTAAGGCCGGAGCAGATGACTATTTATCTAAACCTTTTGATTTTGATGAATTACTCGCACGTCTAGAGGTCTTTCAACGTCGTGAGCAAATGTCTCTTTCTGATAGTAATTCGAATACAATCATAAGAGGTCAGCTGGAAATTAACCTTGATACGAATGTTGTGACTTATTGTGGAAACACTATCGATCTTACTAAGAGAGAGTTTGAATTGTTAAGTTTCCTTGCAATGAATGATAACAAAGTTTTAAGTAAGGTTGAAATTATCAGTGGTGTCTGGGGATATAATTTTGAAACAGAAACAAAAATTGTAGAAGTCTATATCCGATATTTAAGAAAGAAATTTGAGGCTCATTGTTGTCCAATTTCTATTGAGTCTGTTCGAGGCTTTGGATACCAACTTAAAATTTAAACTTTCCTGACGCAATCACATCATTTTCTTATTTAAAAAAGTCATTGCCATTCACGATGGATGTGCGACATGAGATATGGCAATGACTTAATTTAGGTCAAGCAGATGCAGGCAATATGCGGTATCGCGGGGTTTGGGAATGCCTGACGAAATGCCTTTCCCTCATCTTTTCAATTCAAGAGCTGCTAAATTCAAAAGATATAATTATATTAACAGAACCTGTCTTTGGATAATTTAATATTGGGTGAGTGCTTGCTTAAAATTTAGAGAGATTTTTATGGCATTTTTATGTGCCGTCACAAAGGATATCACTTAAATAGATAGAAGTCACTGCCATTTAGATTGGACGCGTATGTAAAAAAAATAGCAGCGACTTCTTTGGGATTATACTGCATATTTCCAGCTACAGTTTTGTGTGGGATAAACCTGCTCGACGTATGCAATATGATTGTTTTGCTTAAAGGCCATAAAGCGAAACAATAGAAAAATACTATCAGAAACAGTAATTTAACCCACCAAATATTTGGTTAGTTTTTGTTTAGAAAATGGTTGGAACTGAAATACTTTATCACTTGATTTAGGTAAGATTTAATAGTCCTACTTTGCGTATAAAGAAAAGTCATTGCCATTCATGTGGGATGCGCTACATGATAAATGGCAATGACTTATTCCGGTCATACTCCTTCAGGCTGCGGCAATCACGCGGGGTTTAGGAAATGCCTGTCAGGTGTCATAACCAAAACATTTCAATCTGTGTGTGGTCAAATTGAAATGGTAAATAATCCTAACACAAACAGAGCGCTGATGATTTAATATTTGGTGAGCTATTGACTAAAATTTAGAGAGAATTTCAAAACATTTTTATGATCGGTTTAAGAAGTCACTGCCACAGAGATAGGACGCGTATTGTATTTATGACAGTGACCTCTTAGAGATCATACTACAAATTGCTAGACTAGAATGTCGTGTGGGATAACATAGTCACAAAATGTAATACTATCATTCCACTTAAAGACCTTAAAGTGAAACGAGAAGAAACACTATCAGATACACAACATTGATAGATTTAATATTCGGTTAGTTTTTGTTTAGAAAATGGTTAGAAACTTAATTTCTGTCATAGATCGTATTTATAAACTACGTATTACAGAAACGCTTATTTGATATAAATCATATAAAGTTATAAAAACTATGATACGTTTTGGCTTCTTCATACTTTCCTTTTTAATTTACATCTTCCCATGTGCTGGTGAAAATATCAACGTGGCCCATGATAAACTTGCGACGGCTTATGTTGAGTTTATGCAGCATTACATTAAACGCCCGCTAAAGGATTCTGAAAAGGCAACGCTAGGACAAGAGATTATAGATTTTAACAAGGCGCAGTCTATAAAAAATATAATCGTGATTAAAAACTCCTGGAGCGAAGGCTCGAGGATATTAAAGACGTATCCAAATTCTGCCCGTGCTGCCTGGATTAGAAGTACACTCATTAGCAATAGTTACTTTGATGATAAGACAAAACCTCTTACCTTAAAGCTCTTGATCGAACCTGATCCGGTTTTAATCACTTTGCCAGATTATAAAGTGTTAATGACGCGCAGTGATATTAAGGCTCTCTTCTCTCTGAGAGCTTTTGCGCTGCAAAAAGAACGACCCAGGCTCCTAAAAATTTCTAATAAGACCCTTATGCAATTTGCGAAACAGCTACAAACTATCTTGCGAGCGAGAAAACAACCTCTACCGGCATTTTATCAACACGCTGGAATGTTCTGGACTGGGCTGAATGAGCATTGGAGTACGCTTTCGAAAAAGGATCGGGCCTTTGTTTTAAAAGATCTTCAGATCTTTGTTATTAAAGGTGCAGGTTTTGTTGATATGCCAATTTCGTTATTTACAAAACTCTTCGGTTATCCAAATTCTAATCAAGGTGCAATAGCCAAGCTTAACTATTATTCCTATTACAGCTTACAAACTGCTGCTCGCCTTTCAAGCCATCTTGACGTTATTCGATTGATGGACCAAATGAATCGTCGCTTATTGAATAGATAGAATAGATTGATATAGATCAAAGCCTATTAGTAAGACGCCTTTATTATAAGTATGAAAAAATCTAAAGGGTCAGGTCTATGAAATCACTTGTTGTATTTTATTCCATTGCTGGACATACATATAATGTTGCAAAGAATATCAGTGAACTACTAAATAGTGATCTTAAGGAAGTCCAGAGAGGAGAAACTTATAAGAGTTCTCTTGGTTATTTAAGTGTCGGCTATCATAGTTGGCAGGGCTACCTTCCCTCTACTGAAGCTGACAAGTATGATCCTGCACATTATGATTTGGTTGTGTTTGCTTCACCAATTTGGGGCGGACGCCTTGCCTATCCAATTCGCAATTATCTGAATGCATATAAAGGACATTTTAAGCGTACCGCGTTCCTGTTGACGAATGGATGCTATAATCCGTCTATAGACTCAGACGATATCAGTAATTTGTGCGGAGGCATCCCCAGTGAAACGCAGCTTATTACAACAGACGAGATTGATGATGGCAGTTATAAATCCATAATAGAAAGCTTTGCTGGTAAGCTTTTTCTATGCGATGGTGCATGTCTTTCCTGCAAACGGAAAAATTTTGAAGCACATGATACCCTCTCTTATATGTAGAAGTTTGTCATTCTGAAAGTGCTAAGCGCGGTGCCATCCCCTTGAAATAATACATTCAATATGGGATCTCTTGAAAAAAAGCGAAATACAACAACTTTTCAGGTGGCGTGAGTTTTAATCTTTTCTAAGATAAATGTTCTTGTTGTATTTCTACTTTGATTTTGTGTTATTTATACTGGTCCTTACGCCTTACCCAGGCCTGTGGATATGTTAGTTCTGTTTCATTGCGTCCAATTGGGGTTGCGTCTATCAGATGATAGGCGCAGTTGAAAATATCCAGTCCTCGCCCGAAGGTGGAGTAAAAATGACCGATGCTGGCATCTGAGGACTTTTTGAAGACACTTATACCTGGTAGTTCTTCGGCATATATTTTATTGTCGTAATTATATCCCTCCCCTTTGGTTTTATCGCCTTCAGGGAAGTGTACTCCGAAATCCAGATTAAAATCATTCATACCACTGGAGACCAAATCGAATGTCCATCCCATTCGTTTTTTATAAGCTTGTAGTTTTTTTAATGGTGCTCTGGAAATAACGATCAGGCTGATATCGCGGGCGGCGAGGTGGATATCTGTACCGTTAAAATTATCCATCCAAAAGCTACAACTTGGACAGGCCTCTTGCCATTCTGGACCAAACATAAAATGATAAACTAAGAGCTGGCTTTTACCTTTAAATAAATCATGTAAGCTTTCTTTCCCACGATCTGTATCAAATAGATAGTCTTTATCTATTTTCACCAATGGGAGTTTTCTACGTTCAGCACTCAACTCTTCATGTTGTTTGGTAAATTCTTTTTCCTTTATGAGGAACGCCTTGCGTTCCTCTAACCATGTTTCGCGGTCAACAAACCGCTCTGTGGTTTGTTGGGTCATACTTACCAACCTTTCTTGCCACGCATCGCAGCTTCCCATCTTTTGACATGGGTTAAATTATCTGGCACAGTTTTTTCTGCAAAATCATTAATCATTAGAGCGCTCATACCAGCAATATCAGCGATTGAAAATTTATCCTCAACAATATAAGTCCGGCCATCAGAGAGTTCTTTATCAAACCATTCCCAGCGCTGTGACTGGAGTTTTAACTGGCTTTCTGCATAGGCGGGAATTTGATCAAGAATATCTTTAAAAAATTCAAAACTGTGACGCGCAAAATCACTAATTGGGGCACAAACCTGAAGTTCCATCCGCCTGGTCCACATATCTATTCTTGCGACTTCTAAAGGCGTTGCGCCCGATAGTAATGGATCTGGTGATGTGGCATCCAAATAACGACAGATGGCAATAGACTCCGTCAAATGACTTCCATCATCCAACTCAAGTACAGGTACCTGCCCTAAATTGTTGCGTTTAAAAAACTCAGGTGTATGCGTCTCTCCTCCGGCAACATTCAACCATTCTGACTGAAGTTCTATATTTTTTTCAGCAACGAGGACATTGACACGCAATGACATCGGCGTTTTTCCTGTAAAAAGTTTCACTTGATTCTCCTTTTAGTCAACTATATGGTTGACTTTATATATAGCCTTATGAGAAAGTCAACCATATAGTTGACTATTGGAAAAATAAATGACGTCTTTAGATACCACCTTTAATGCGCTTGGCGATTCAACCCGGCGTGCAATTTTAGCCCGATTATCACAAGGTGAGACGGCGCTTTCTGAAATTGCGGAACCCTTTGAGATGAGCCAAACAGCCGTTTCAAAACATGTACGCGTCCTTAGTGATGCTGGCCTTGTTGAAGTTACGAAAGTTGGTCGGACACGATATGCCCGATTGTCTCCTGCTCCGATGAAAGATGCAGCTGAATGGCTTAATGATTACCAATCTTTTTGGGAGCATTCCTTGGATGCACTTGCTAAACATTTGGAGGAGAACTCATGACTCTGCCTTTCTTGAAATCTGCACCTGGTGATGATCCTGTCGTTATTGAAAAACATTTTAAAACAACTGCGGAACGGCTTTTTCGTGCCTGGACAGCTCCAGATGAGATTGTCAAATGGTTCGGCCCTGGCGATTCCTGCCTCGAAACAGCCAAAATAGATTTACGAAAAGGGGGGCTCTGGGAATTTGCTTTTCCTGACAGTGGTGAAAGTTGTAATCTCTTGCGCGGTGAGTATGTTGAAGTTACTCCCCATTCTTCCTTGATATTCACATGGGAACATCAACGCACGCAACCCGATGGCACATCAGAGACAACTTCACCTTCACTGGTTAGTTTAAGTTTTAAAGAACAGGATGAGGGTGTTTTCTTACGGTTACTCCATGAACGGATCGTCAGAGAAGATGGGCGCAAAGGTGTTGGGCAAGGCTGGAGTGGGAGCTTTGAGAATTTGGAGCGGTTTGTTGGGGGGTAATTTTTTAGAGTTTTGCATTATAGGGTATAGAAAGATATCGCTAGCTTCTTTATACTTATTACTCTGTAATTCTCAAATTTTGTGTTAATGACATATGCTTTATCAGAATAGCATGTTATTGCACATGAGATGAAAGGCATTTGAATGAATAAAAACCGATCACCCATTGCTATTACTATGGGTGACCCGTCTGGGATTGGGCCGGAAATTATTATTAAGGCTTTATCGAAAGACACCACAAAATATCCATTTGTTGTTTTGGGTGATCCTAAAGTGATGGCGCATGCGGTAAATAAATATGGCACTCATCTCACATCAAGAGAGATCAACCATATTGATGAGGCAGAATTTCAAAAGGGTTTTGTTGAGGTTCTTAGTACTTCTTCTCTCGGTGAATTACCAGAGGTCGGAAAAGTTAGTGCTGCATGTGGACATGCTGCTTTTGATGCCATTGTAACAGCAATTCAGCTTGCAAAAGACAAGAAAGTTTCCGGGATCGTTACAGCTCCTATTCATAAGGAAGCTTTTGCTGCTGCAGGCATAAAATATCCTGGTCATACAGAGATCCTGCAAGATTATAGCGGCTCAGATAAGGTTGCTATGATGCTGGCGAATGATGTTTTGCGTGTGGTTCTGGTAACAATTCATTGCTCCTTAAAAGAGGCTATCGAGCGCGCTGATTTTCCTGCACAAATCGAAACTATGAAATTGGCATATGACGGCGCACGAGCATTAGGTATTGAAAACCCACGTATTGCTGTTGCGGGTCTTAATCCTCATGCTGGCGAGGGTGGTCTCTTTGGAGATGAAGAAATAAATATTATTATGCCTGCTATTCAAGTTGCTAAAGAAGACGGTCTTAATGTCAGCGGTCCGTGGCCTGGCGATACTGTGTTTATGCAAGCACGCCAAGGCAAGTTTGATATTGTCGTTGCGCAATATCATGATCAGGGGTTGATCCCAGTTAAATATCTTGGATTGGAAAAAGGGGTCAATGTTACACTTGGCCTTCCCTTTATTCGAACCAGCCCAGACCATGGAAC
Organism: Methyloligellaceae bacterium; assembly: GCA_965263345.1. Classification (GTDB taxonomy): domain Bacteria; phylum Pseudomonadota; class Alphaproteobacteria; order Rhizobiales; family CBDHHC01; genus CBDHHC01. Next base: position 92,971 of record CBDHHC010000024.1, on the reverse strand, counting down.
CGCTTTTGATATTGCCGGGAAAGGGGTCGCAGACCCAGCAAGTCTTGAGACTGCGCTGGATTATGCCATCCAGCTATCCGTTGCCAAGCAAAAAGATAAGATATAAATAATAATAGGGGCACACGATGAATTTCAAACGGTGTTATGTAGGATTTTGTCAATTTATTGGAATGATATTCGTTTATTTGATTTGTTTTCATATTTACTCTGCCAATGCTCAATCTCTTTCTACCAAAGGTCAAAAATTTAAATGTGGGATTTTGGTTAAAGTAAATGCTTACAGGGCTCAAAGTAACCATGCCTGTTTACGTCGCAATACATATTTGGATAAAGCTGCGCAAAATTATGCAGCCTGGTTAGCGAAAAACCTTACTCAAAATTCGAATATTAAATTTGGTCATGAAGCAGATGGACGCACTCCAACACAACGTGCTGAAGCTGTCGGCTATAAGGCAAAACCAGATAGCGTTAAAAAAACTGTGACCAAACACAAGAAAGCAAACGGAAGTGTTGTAACAAGAACGGTTCGCAAAATTACCAGCCACAAATATGTTGGTGAGAATATATTATATTTTGAAGGCACTCTGTGTGATCCTAATACATTTGTAAAGGATGCTTTTGATGGCTGGAAAAATTCTAAAACACACAGAAGAAATATGCTTTCACCCAAGTGGAATGCGACGGGTTTAGGGATAGCGTTTAACAAAGAAAGCAACAGGTGTTTTGCCGTACAAGTCTTTGGGCAAGCTAAGATAAGGCAGAGCAGTCAGTCTTGCCGTGCTAGGTGTTAAAGTGTTTTTAAAAAAATAATAGATAGGAAACTTTTGCCCTATCACAGGTACTAGATAATTTTCCTTACTTACAAATAGGCAATGGCCGTGGTGTATATTTCGGTAAGGAGGCGCGCCAGCTATTGATAATCGGCTGGAGTTTTGCTTTGGGCCAGAATTTGGGAGACTTGATTTGACGCAGGCAAGATGTATTCCAATACAGTTTTGAACCTTTTGGCAGTTGGCCAGATTTTACAACCTTTCTAACGGCATTTATATCGCCTGACTCTGGATAGATGTAGAGGGTGGTTGGATTGTCTTTTACTATCTTAAGAATTTTCCTAGACTCTGCTGGTGTCCAGGTTGTGCAACCATTGCTCCGACCTGCTGAATAGTTTACCAACCTGCCATAAGGAACATAGCCATCTTTATCTGCATATTTGCTTTTTTTATTTTTATACCGGCATCTCCATCTTAACATAACGGCCTGGTGACCACCTATGGCGCGCTCTCTGGCGTTCTCGGTATCTGCTTCACCATCAAACAATAAAAAGGTGCGCAGGAAGGGTCTTCTTTTACCTGACCTGCGATAATAGCCTTTAAAGGATGTGCGCAATTCTGCAGTCACATAACGACCACCAGTTGTCAGTTTTGAGCCTTCGGCGTTGCTGAAGTTTTTTGCACACTGGCGGCCGTTTGCAAAATTTGCTCGTCGTAATTTGCGGCCATTGCCATAGCCTGAAGAGGCTGCTCTGAAGGATTTTTTATTTTCGCAGATCGTATAAAAACGGCGACTTTTGCTCTTACCTATTATGCTTGGTCGCGTTGCATCCATTGCAAAATAGCAGGAGTTTTTGATTTTACCCTCAGCGCGTTTTTGAAAATAGTGTTCACGTGCCCGTTCCAGGACAATGCGAGCAATCTTCCCATCACTTGTGCCAATATGTTTTTTTAACCAATTTGGAATGGGAGGTGTTTTCTTTGTGGGGATTTTTACAGGTGCTTTTATTGCACCTATAGCATGTGCGCTTAGTATGGGTAACAGGAAAATTAAGCTGATGGCCAGAAAGAGTGATCTGTACTGAAACATGTGCATATCCCCCAGAGAGTATTTATTTATTATGGTATAAAAAAATAATTTGTGTAGATAACCATGTATTCGTGGTTTGTTCAAGTTTTACTGAACAAGAAGGCAGCGTTACAAACACTGCCTAACTTCATATTTGTGTTCTTTAATCAGCAATCAACAAAGTTAGGGTGCTGTGCTTCGATTTGTTCGCGCATTGTCAGCTTTAACTTATCCTTGTCTTCAGCAGCAACTCCACCGCAGCAATTATAGAAACCAAAATTTACATCGAAATGACGCTCTAGAACCTGACGTGGAATGTCTGGGCCTAAAAGGCGAGCATATTGTTTGCCTTCTTCGGAGTTTGGTGCCAGAGATATCATTACGCGTTCGCCCTTCTCCTTTAGCTTCTCAACCAGTTCAGAAACCTTATTCCAGCCTAATGGCAGGTCTTCCTTAAAAGCCGCAATGAATGCCGCCTGCAGTTGATCGTCAGTGGCGGTGTCAACGGTTGTCCCCATCGTTTCAAGGTGGCGGTTAATGGAAGGATAGCTCATGCTTTTTTCCTTTTTGGTTATGTTGTTAGACTCTAACTATTGACCTCTTTAGGGAGGAGATAAGTACATGCCTTTTTGCTTACTCGGCTGCACATTACAGAGTGTTATATTATAACATTATCTGGGTTAAGCTTAAAGTTTTAAAATGTTTACATAAGACTTTGGAATTTTTAAAGGCGATGTTCATCTTTCTCATTATTTATACTGATATTTATGTAGCCCTAAAATAGCCTTTATCATCATTCGTTCTAGGCCTGTGGGCAAAATTTAAAATATTATAATACATAGTCAAAATGGACGAAAAAGCACAGCAAAAGCTAAACCCCTTTCTGTCACAAAAAGAGACGCTCCTCTGGGCTGGGCAACCGAGACCCGGATTGGCTCTTAAACGACAAGATATTCGCCAGATCCCAATGAGTATATTTTATTGTGGCTTCTCATCTGTCTGGATGTATGTTGTGTTCACTGCCAAGGTCCCTGTCTTTTTGTCAATTTTTGGAGGCATTGTTGTGGTGCACGCCCTCTATTTTCTTATAGGACGTTTTTTTTATGATGCTACCAAAAGATATCATACCTATTATGCTGTCACGAATGAGCGCGTTTTAATTCTTTGTGAATTTATGTGGCGGGATTTTCGAACTGTTCATTTGAGGAAATTAAAAGATGTCACTCTGCAAAATGATGAACATGACGTTGGCAATATTATTTTTGGTCCTGATCTAAATGAAAAATTTTTTGATAAAAATTTACCCGTTCTACAGCCTGATTTTCCGGTGTTCCCACTCTTCGAGCTTATCGAAAAAGCAAGTGTAGTTTATAACCTTATTTTAGAGGCGCAAAGAAAGCTTATTTCCAAAAACTCGTAAAAGTTTTCGCTCTTTAACGCAGTTGTTCTATCGAGTATCCGCTCCATTCTCTTACTGTGCGCAGGATCATGCTGGAATGAATGCGGGAGACTTCGGGCAAGCTTGAGAGGCATTCACGGTGGATGCGTTCAAAATCTTCTGGGCCAGTTGAGGCAACTTTAATAATATAATCTGCACTTCCTGCCATGAGATGGCATTCAAGAATTTCAGGTGTTCTGCTGACCGCTTTTTCAAACTGCTCGAGAATATCTTTGCTTTGAGAGTTCAATGATATTTCGACGATGAAAACTAGTCTGTACCCTAATTCCTTTGCACTCAACTTAGCGGCATAACCTGTAATAATGTTTTTTTCTTCAAGGAGTTTTATGCGGCGGTGACAGGCTGACGGGGACATACCAACTTTGTCTGCGAGCTCTGAAATAGCTAAACTGCTATCTTTTTGCAGTTCTAACAAGATTTTTTTATCAGCACTATCCATAGCTAAACTTTCCATTGAATTTTATTCGATGATTATAAGTTATATTCGGATTTTATTCAATATTATCTAATTTATCCTAAAATATATGTAATTATTTTCGCTATTTATCGGGTACACTTCAACTTAAGAATTGATTGAGAGACAACTTAAGACGAGATGTGAAGGAGATGATTTATGCGGATTGGTGTGCCAAAAGAGATTAAGAACCACGAATACCGGGTGGGATTGACACCTGAAAGTGTTGCTGAATATGTACATCATGGCCATGATGTGATCGTTGAAACGAATGCTGGCCTTGGCATCAGAGCCAGCAATCAGACTTATATTCACGCAGGGGCAAGAATTGTAGATAGTGCCGATGAAGTTTTTGCTGAAGCAGATATGATTGTTAAAGTGAAAGAACCTCAGGCTGAAGAGCGCAAAAAGCTTCGCCCCGGCCAGATCTTGTTTACTTACCTCCATCTTGCACCCGACCCAGAACAGACGAGAGACCTTGCTGAGTCAGGTGCCGTCTGTATTGCTTATGAGACCGTGACAGATGACCAAGGTGGATTGCCTTTGCTCAAACCTATGAGCCAAGTGGCTGGACGGATGTCGATCCAGGCAGGCGCTACAGCTTTGCAGAAAGAACATGGTGGGCGCGGTGTTTTACTTGGTGGTGTACCAGGTGTGATGCCGGCGAAAGTGTTAATTATCGGTGGCGGAGTTGTTGGGTTTCATGCGGCACAAATGGCTGTTGGATTACAGGCGGATGTGACAATCCTTGATCGTAATCCGGTTGTGCTAGAAGCTCTTTCAAATGAGTTTGGTTCGAGGGCTAAGGTTGTGTATTCGACCAAGTCAATTATTGAGGAACTGGTTGAGATATCTGATCTGGTTGTCGGTGCTGTCCTGCTTCCTGGAGCTGCAGCGCCTAAGCTGGTAACTGGTAACATGATTGGAACGATGAAATCTGGGGCAGCGATTGTTGATGTCGCGATTGATCAAGGCGGATGTTTTGAGACATCAAAAGCAACAACACATCAGGAACCTACTTATCAAGTTTCTGACGTGGTGCATTATTGTGTTGCTAATATGCCGGGCGCGGTTGCTCATACCTCTACTTATGCTCTTAATAATGCCACCCTGCCCTATGGCCTGGCGTTAGCGAATAAGGGCTGGAAACGTGCACTCTATGATGATGCACACTTAAAAAACGGACTTAATGTATGGGATGGTCAGGTGACATGCCAACCAGTTGCTGAAGCATTGGGATATAAATATGTGGCTGCAGATATGGCTTTGAATGCAGCTTAGGCGGATTAACAATGCTCAGCTGGCCTGAGGCTGGGGCAGATCATTTTGGTCTGCCTCAGGTTTTTGCACTAGCTTTCCCGATAGCCTGTATATTTCGGGGCATGCTACAGGGATGGCCCGGTTAATTAGCTGCAAAATGATCTATTGTTACTACTCTTTCAATCCATAAAAATATGCATGGTACTAATACAAATTTTCGTAATTACAATTTTTTTACTCTTATGATAATTGAATGCGGGCCTAAATACAGGGCTCTAAAAAAATAAAATATAGGGATATACTATGAAAAAAATAATTTCATTATTCTTTGCAATCATTTTTACAGCATTCTCAGGGCAAGCATTTGCAGACTTAAGTAACAAGCTTCAGGGAGATTATGCATATACATCAAACAGAATTTGTATTCAGAACTCAGCAGGTTTTGGTTCAGAACTTGAAAACTTAAGCACTGCACATACACGTTCAACCAAAGTTCATGGGACATGGTCATTTTATGGCAATGGTCATGCTGAGTTATTTTATACAGGTTCTCGTCTTCGTCATGATCGTAATGGAATTAATCAAGCAAATGCTGTTTTAACTTTCAAAGGTAAGTGTACTGCAACATACACAGTAAATTTTGATAATAGCTTTGTTCTAAATCCTTCTTGTCGTTCTGAAACTCTAACAGGCACTTCTTCAAATATTGGAGGCATCACAGAAGTAACAGGTGTTCAATTGTCAGGACTTATCAACGAGGCTTCTAAAACGATTACAGTTTTTGATACTGATTCTAATGTAGAGTCTGTCGTATTCACACGTGTAAATGGTACTGTTTTCAACAACCAAAGAATTTGTACACGTAGTGGTTTTGCTGGAAAAAGATAAATTATAGATTTTGTCTTTGAGAAGTGCGTAATCGATTGCGCACTTTTTTATTTTAGCAAACAGGTTATTTTATTCTGTAGAAGCTAAATTACATTTACCAGACTCTCCTGAGAAAAAGTTATGTCTTAAAGGTCGAGCATTTGGAAATGGTCTACAGCAAATCCGAAAAGTAAAATATCTATTGCACCATTTAGGTGATGCCCTTTAATTTACTGGAACTATGTGCTTGCCTGATTTTATAGCCTGAATAATTCCGGGCATGCTACAAACATGGCCTGGCTAATTCTTGCCTCTATCTCTCTGCACACATTTTATTTCCCTCTTGACATTGCCCCTATATGTCCATATATCCGGACATATGGATATTCAAGATGCGATCATTAAGTTTGATGCTCTTTCGCAAGAAACACGCTTGCGTGCCTTTCGTTTGCTGGTTAAGGCTGGGATAAATGGGTTACGTGCAGGCACCCTCAGCGAGAAACTCGGAATGCTTGCCAGGGAAACTAAAATTGATGACACTGAACACCACATAATACGATGTCATTCCATCTGAACCATCTTTCCAATGCTGGGCTTATTACATCGCGGCGTGATGGGCGTTCAGTCATTTATGCGGCGAATTTGAGCATTGTACGAGATCTTATTAGGTTTATGGTGAAAGACTGTTGCAGCGATGCCTTTGCCAGTATCCAAGAAGATAAGAAAAAGGGATGCAGTGTTATCAAACTTAATGAAAGCTTATAGAGGGCAATAAAAAAATATGACTGAGCCGTTTAAATATGTGCGGGCCTTAGGCGCCGCAAATGATCTTCCTAATTTGAACGCAGATCTGCTCGTTAAGCCGGCTGTTCCTGAAGGCGAGCATCCGCCACGTATTCTGATGCTTTATGGTTCTTTGCGGGAGCGGTCTTATTCTCGTTTCGCCATTGAGGAAGCGGCTCGTATTTTGCTTTATCTTGGTGCAGAGGTGAGAATTTTTGATCCGCGTGATCTTCCGCTTCCAGATCAGGTGCAAGGGGATGACCATCCGGCCGTTAGAGAATTGCGTGAGTTGGCCATCTGGTCTGAGGGCATGGTCTGGTGTAGCCCGGAACGTCATGGCTCTATGTCTAGTATTATGAAAGCGCAGATTGATCATTTGCCGCTTAGTATGGGTGGTGTGCGTCCCACACAGGGACGTACTCTTGCGATTATGCAAGTGAGCGGTGGTTCACAATCTTTTAATGCTGTCAATGGAATGCGTGTGCTTGGACGCTGGATGCGGATGGTGACCATCCCGAACCAATCGAGCATTCCAAAAGCATTTGAATTGTTTGATGAAGATGGGCGATTGCCTGCCTCCTCTTTTTATGACAGAGTTGTTGATGTGATGGTTGAGTTAATGGAGTTTACCCTTCTTCTGCGCCCTCATACAGAACGCCTTACAGATCGATATTCTGAGCGCAAGCAAGCAGAAGAGAAACGGCTTAAAGAAGCCACTGACCTTGGCCAGTCTTGCGACGAAGAGTTAAAGCCTCATGAGAGGTTTAATAAAACTACTCCCTTGATATTTTACATAAGTTTAATTATGACATTCATTAAGCTTTTCAAATAGTATGATTAGCACTTTGATAAGACGTTGTAATCTGGGGGAGTTATGGGATGGTTGGTTATCGGCTCAATTTGATTATTGTTTTATTTGGACCCTTGCTCATTTTAGCAACTATTAAAGTTACAAATCTGGTTGTTCCAGACAGATATTACTTCTCTCTTTCAAGTTTTGTGAAAGAAGGAGATATGGCATTTATTGCTCCTCCACCCAGTGTTACAGGCGCTAAATTTTGTGAGATTTTGGAAAAATATAATATCGATACTCAAAAACTTTCAGAAAAAGCAAGAATATATAGTGTGCGGTGTAATACAACCGCGTATGAGAAACAAACCGCTGTGAATACAGATCTTACTCTCACTGCAGATGAGAAGGATCGCATTTATCGTACGGCATATGCCAGTGATGAAGAAAACCGTCGATTAGCAACAGAATTGCTCAGAAATATTTCATTGAAGCAACTCACGCCAGATCAGTTGGATAAATTTATTTCCAATGCTTTTCACAATAAGGATATTCATGACAAGATGGTTTCACATTATCGAAACCAGATCAGGACATATGGTACACCTTTTAAAAAGAATGTTGATAGTAAGTTTTCTTGTTTTTTGGACTCCTGTGTTAATGAAAAAGCTAAACCTGATGATGAAGGTAATGAAGATCGGACATTTTATGAAAGCAAAAGCAAGTTAAATTTTCCATATAGAAATGAGCTTCTTGTTAGTGATAATGAAGTATTTTTAAATCTGAATAATTTTATCTCGACAGCCAAAATTGAGAAGATTAAATCAGATGATTTGGAGAAAATTATTAAAGAGGCCAAAGCTGACGTTGCTAAATTTTCCGGTTCTAAAGACAGTCTTACCTATAATGTTCAAAGAAGAGTTGCAAATTTTTATACTGATCAGGCCTACCAAAAAGTTTCCAGTGAAATAAAGAATAGTTTTAAAAAAAATAATATTCCTCTTACAGGAAGTGATAATATTGAAAAAGTTGCTCAAGGCATTGCGTTCGCTGGTTTACCTGATTATATCATTGCCTCTATTTTGAGGGTTGCGCCTGTTTTTCTTGCGGCAGCTATTCTTGGGTTTATATTTGGCCGTATAGACTTGATTTCCATCATGTTTGCCGGAGCTGCTGCCGCACTATTATTAACATGGCCTGTTATATTGCTTTGGGAAACTGTGGTGACGCCTAGTCTGCAAAGTCAGAAGACTTTATTTATTATTATGTATGTTGCTTATATAGGTGTATTTGCTTTAACCGCCCGGGCTGGTGCACTTGCTGGAATGTTAATTAAAGAGCGAACTGTTGGTAATAAATCCATTGATGTTGATGCAGTGAAGAAGACAACCCTTGGTGAATTTGGTTATGGAATTGCTGTCAGTGTCGCTGCTAACTTTGTTGTATTTGCATGGAACTTTGTCATACCATTAACAGGATAAAATACGGTTTTCTCTTCTTTACTGGAGTGGTGATCTTACTGTTTTTATGTTTGGAGCTTTTTCATAAACATCAACAATATCAGATCAATTATCTTGCAGGAGAGAGGCCTAGTGAAGCTGTTACACAACTCATAGAAACGTCCAGATTTAAAAACCTTCAGTGTCGGGTTCAAACTTCTGACACTGAAATCGTGTCTGTTGCACATTCTCTTTTAATCATCGAAAATCATTCTATCAGCTGGATGGAATATACAATTGAGGCTCTGTTTGTTCAGTGGTATTTTTTGACCGGACAAATGATTTTTGACTTTTCCATTGGCCCAGCGCAAATTCGCCCCAGCACTGCCTTTAAAGCATTCGAAATAGAATTATTTAATGAAGATAAGAAGAAAGAAATTGTTTCAGATTTGATGGACAGATGCCATGTCATGAGAATTATCTTTAGGATTTTAAAGAATGAAATTTTAATCAAAAAAGGACCTGACGGTCTTATTTCACGGCCTGAAATTTTACGTGTTGCCAAGGCGTGGAATGGTCAAAAGACTTCTGATAGTTTGAAAGCTGTTATTTCAAAAAGCATCTATAATGAAATGCTTTATCAAATTTTCCTAAAACTTCGTTTTTTCTAATTTTGTTGTTTAACGAGATTTAGTTTGATCCTCGCATGTTCTATGAACCCTTTATCATCAACCCATACAGGCTCGTCAATTAATTTCATTTCCTTGATCTTTAAATCAGGAAGATCTAATCCCATTGAGTGGGCAAGAGCTACACGGCAACCGGGCTTTGGATTTAAGCCAGGACTTATCATCTCTTTTCCCATTTTTAGATGATGTGCAATATCCCATTCTAAGGTTTGTCCATTTAATCTGGTGACAACCCAGCAATGCGTATCTTCAGCAGATCCTTTTTTTTCTTCAGGGAAAAAACAACCCGTGATATAGCCAGTTTCAAAACCTGCTGACCTTAGATTTGCAATAAGATATGCATTGATATCTACACATGACCCTTCAGTTGTTCCGCATGATATATATGGGATCTCATTTGTTTCGTCATAAAATCTTTTTTCTGGGTGCCCATAAATAAACTTTTTGGCGACATCATTAACAATTGTTGTAATGGTCTCAAGACTATGAGGAGCGCCATGATATAGCTGCGATGTTTCTTGGGCTAATTCTTGTGATGCACGAGTATAACGATTTGAGGTATATCGAAAAATTTCTTCGGGGTAATGATCTACAGCCTCACAATATTCATATGTTAAGATGATGGGATTATCGGAAGTGGGATGGATGAGTGCTAGCATCTGACCTGTATTACATTCACCTGATAATTCAAAACTGGCATTTTTCACATGAAAACGAACAGGTCTTTGATAAGGGGTTACCATTCCTATAGGGGCAAGTAACTTGCGCGCGTTTGAGTTTGTAACAGCAACTTCAACAGTCATTACGTAACGCATATTTCCCCACTTAATATCTTTTATTTATAATTATTTCTATATTTCTAGTTTTATCGTATTTTTATAGTTTCGTCAATGTGATTTCTTACTTCATTGTTTTGCTATTGTGCTCCTCTCTTCTTCTGTTTTGGGGGTATTACATCATGTTAGAAGACTGTATTTTATTCCCTCAAAAAATAAAAAATATTATCGAATATTTTTGGAATAATCTATTTGGCTCGTCTGTATTTATCATAGCGTACGCAACAATATAAATTAACTTTGGAGACACAAATGAAATTCTCTAGAATAATTATGGCTCTGCTTACTGCAGGCATTGTTGCAATATCTTCTATTGGTGCAGCCCAGGCTCTGGAACCTTATAAAGGTCCACTTCTTCAAACTCAGAAATTTGTCACAAAAGTTTCACATCATGGCAAGTGCTATAAATGGAAATATTATGGTGCTCATAAACATTGTTATAAGTACCGTTATAAGTCTTGTTATAAGTGGAAGTATGATGCTTATGGCACAAAATATTGTTTTAAATCGAAGTGGAAATATTACTACAAGAAATTTAAAGGTTATCACAAAGGACACCATAAAGGTTATCCTTATAATGGGGGCAGTTACTAATCTAATTTAATCCTTTGAGTAACCGGATGCAGCTTCTTAGTCCGGTTGCTCAGCTCTTATTTTAAGCTGATGAACTTTATAGATCTCACGTTACATGACATGATAAAATTAAAAATAAATTCTTACACCTTTGGGGGGAAACATGGCCGCAAAATCATACAATTTTTTCTTAAAATTTCTTCATTGGGCTGTTGTGCTCTTGTTATCTGCGCAATTCATTCTTATATGGATTTCACAACTAGGGTCCAGACTGAAATATAACGAGCTTTACTGGATGATGCTTGATACCCATAAAGCTCTCGGTCTGTTGGTGTTGAGTACTGCAGTTATCCGCCTTGCATGGCGGTGGGTCGGGGGTTTGCCAGATTGGGCACAAGGTCTGGCGAGCTGGGAGCAAGCAACAGCCCATAGTCTCGAAATGTGGCTATACAGGTTGTTGTTTCTCCTACCGATTAGCGGTATAGCCTATTCTATTACGAGTGGCTACCCTATAGATTTCTTTAGCCTCTTCTCTATCCCAAAACTTATGGATTTTCATTATATACTTTCAAACCTAACATGGTTTATCCATATGAGTTCTGCTTATTTACTTATTGCGGTTATTGCCTTGCATATTGGTTTTGTTGCCCGCCGCAGTATTTTTGAGAAGGACGGGTATATTCGGCGGATGTGGTTTTAGGAACCACCTCTACTTATCCCCAGCTTGTTATTTTATAAGAGCTTTTTCTTGATCAGATGATTATTGAAAGTCATTTTCCTCAAAAGATTTTTTAATTTATATTTTGAGGATTTTATGAATAGAGATGAGTCCATTGCCCTGTTTGAGAAGTGCGAGGCTGCTCGGAGGGAAGTGCTTTATGGGGGAGATATTTCATTACTTAAGAATTGTGAAGTAGAGCAGAGAATTTTAAGGAATCGACTTAATAGAGAGCATGAAGCTCACCAAGCCGCTAAAGCCATTTGGAATGATTGGGCTAACAATATGTTAGCTAAAAAGAAACGCCTTAAGGATGAAGGACACTGGGAAGATCAAAGGGAAAATTGGTGGCAAGAAGCATCAGTAAATTTCGAGAATTGCCTTTTTAAACTGATCAACCCCCAATTTCTATTCCAGTTTCAATCTAGCAAATTTATTTCCATTTCCTCAGTTGACCCGCAGTCCCTGTAAGCCCTGATCTGCATGGAGCGTAGCGGAATGCGGATCAGGGCTTACAATCGCCTTTGGAGCGGGAGGTCTGTAGCCCAATGAGCTGTGAGGTCTGATATGATTGTAATGTTTTCTCCAGTCCTCAATAAGCACCCTGGCTTCTGTCAACGTATGAAACAGTTCTCCATTTAGAAACTCGTCTCTCAACCGGCCATTAAAACTCTCGTTGTACCCGTTTTCCCAAGGGCTGCCCGGTTCGATATATGCTGTCTTAACACCCAGCTCCTTCAGCCATTTACGAAGTGTCCTGGCGCAAAACTCCGATCCGTTGTCTGACCTGATATGGTCTGGAATACCTTTAGTAATAAAGAGATCACTCAGAACATACAGCACATTATCGGAATTCTGTCGGTAATTTACATGGATCGCAAGACATTCCCGCGTATATTCATCAATGATTGTCAGAAGCCGGATCTTGCGACCATTGGAGAGCCGTTCGGCAACAAAGTCATAACTCCAGACATGGTTTTGCCAACAAGGGCGCAAACGAATGCAGGACCCATCATTCAGATACAGACGCTTTCTTTTCTTTTGTTTTTTAGGAACGCGAAGGCCTTCTTCGCGCCAGATACGTTCAACACGTTTGTGATTGACTGTCCAACCTTCTGTTCTGAGAAGAGCTGTAATCCGGCGGTAGCCATAACGGCCATACTTGCTGGCCAGTCTGATAATGTCAGCCTGTAAGGCCCCTTCATCATCAGGTTTTCTTTTGCGGTATCGCTGAACAGAGCGGCTCACGTTCAGAGCCTTGCAGGCCCGTCTCTCTGACAGACCATAACGCTGCTGTACATAAATAACACTCTGACGACGTCGTTCAGCGCTTAGAAGTTTCCCTTGGAAACATCCTTGAGGATCTGGTTATCAAGAGTAAGATCGGCAACGGCACGCTTTAACCTGTTATTCTCTGCCTCAAGCTCTTTCAGGCGCTTTGCCTGATCAACCTGCATTCCGCCATACATCTTGCGCCAAGTGTAATAGCTATAATCAGAAATACCAAGATCACGACAGATTTCAGGGACCTTCTTGCCCTGTGCTGCAAGAACTTCTGCCTGTCTCAAAAGCCGAATAATCTGCTCAACACTGTGTCGCTTCTTCCCCATAATACCCTCCGTATATGCCGCGAATCTGATCTATATCACGAGATGAAAACTGGAGCTAATTATAGGGGGAAGGTCAAAACTATATAATTCCTTTCAAAATTTAAATAATATGGTTGAAAACACAAACGTAGATACAAGTATAAAATTACTCCGTTGTGACGGCTGGACTATAAATCTGAGTGGTTACTTATTTCCTGGTGATGCAAGATTCAAGGGCGCAACATTTTCAGGTAATGTTAGTTTCGAAGAAGCAACCTTTTTTGGTATTGCTGAGTTTAATCAAGCTACCTTTTTTGGTACTGTAGAGTTTAGGAGCTCAACCTTTTCTCGTCTTGCTGGTTTTATTGATACTAAATTCGTCAATTATGCTATGTTCGTTAATGCAACTTTTTCTGATACTGCACAGTTCCTTCTGGCTAAGTTTTCAAGTACTGCTGGGTATGATGGTGCTACCTTTCATAACACTGCTTGGTTCGAAAGCATAACCTTTTCAAGCGATACTTGGTTTCAAAAGACTACTTTCTGCGGGACTACCAAATTTGCTAGCAGCACCTTTGAGAAAACAACAAGCTTCTCTCATTCAGACTTTAAAAGCTTAACAAACTTTACAAACGTAAAATTTGAACAAGAGGTAGACTTTACTGCTATAAACAGCAAGCGTGCCTTTGATCTCTCCAATGCCGCATTTAAACAGGTTCCTAGTTTTCACCAAGCAGACTTTACCCAAGCCCCTAATTTGGATAATGCTCAAATTCCGATACCGTTTTTTTGGAGAAGTATCTTTGCAAAAGTCGATAGTGAAGGTTTCACCAAATTCCGCGCCCTCCGTCGTCTCGCCATTGAAACCCATGATTACGAACGCGAACGTCTTTTCTTTAAAGGTGAGATGAGAAGCAAACGTGGAACCAAAGAAAAATGGTGGAAGTTTTGGAATCCGAGTTGGTGGTTTTCTTTATTTTATGATGCATTTTCAGACTATGGTACTGCTGAATTGCGCCCCTTTCTCATCTGGCTCTCCCTTATTCCTCTCATAGCTTTCAGTTATTTTTGGTTAGCAACAAAAACAGAAGTCTGTTCAGGATATATCGGAAAAGCCCTCTATCTTGGCACACAAAATGCCCTAATCTTTCTTGGGGCAGTTCGTCGAAAAGAAATAGAAGATGCCTATAATTGCTTTTTTACAAATGGTAACCTGCCACAATGGCTTGGAATGATGGGCCTGGGGCATACCCTGCTCTCGGCGATCCTGCTTTTTCTGATTTTGTTGGGGTTGAGGAATTTGTTTAAGTTAAAATAGAAGACTTGTGAATTTTTTCACAAAATGTTATATATTTTTGCTATAGACTATTGTGTAATTCGCATTTGTATTTTATAAAACGTCTGTATCGCGACTTATATTTTCTATTTAACTACCATTTTCTATTTAACTACCATAGAACACCTAGGTTTAGTAAAAATTACCCGAGCGGCGTTTCAAATCTGAAACGGGCCGTTACATTTCCCTGTCTGATATTACAATTCACACAGTTCTATTCTATCTTTTGTCCATAGGCCAATACTGTTTCCCATTTCGGTGTGGCCCCCAGACATAAGGTGTCGCCTTGTCATAGCAGATGCTATGAGTCCAGGTGACCACTGTTATATTTTAGCAACAAGCTGTGCGATTAGCAAGCTTGTGCTCATTTCCTGTGTCAACTTTACCTTGCAATTTTTAAATATAGATGACATAAAACATATGTCGCCTTTGTCATGGCTCGAATTAAGTGTGGTATCGAGCATGTGTCATATTCTATCCAATATAGAATACAAAGATCCATTTGGGCATTGTTCTGTCATAGATAAAGTGAACAAGAAAAATCCTGTTCCATTTCAATGCTTCGTTCATCGCAAATTAGACAACACTCTCTCCTACCCTATCCTCTTATGGTTTAATATATTTAACCCTCCCTAATCATTGCCTTTATGCGATTTTTGAATTTACACATTATCAAATAAGTATCGTATTGTTGCCGGGGTCAAAAATGGGAAAAAAGACTTCTTATAATCGCAAAGCTGCTAATCCATCATATTTGTTTGTTTTTGTTGATCTTGAGGATGAATATCTTACATTTTCAAAACAAAGAAAAACAAGAAAAGCTCGTCCAAGAAAAGTCAGCCAATGTTTAATTAACTCTCAGAGAATTCTATCTTTCGCGAGAAAGAATAAAATGAAAATAGCTCATTTCAGAACGAGTAACAAAAAACCATCTATAGATCAAAAATCTCCACCACCTAAAGGACATGATCATGTGCGCCCGAGACAAGATGAACTCGTCTTTGTTAGCAAATTGCCTTCTTGTTACAGCAATTCTAATTTTCATAGTGTCTTAAAAAGACTAGATAATCCGCATGTGATTTTAATAGGATTGAGACAAACTCAAACTTGCCTTTCAACAGCCACAGATGCCTATCACAACTATCATGATCTTACATATATTCGTGACTGTTCGCTGACACCTGCATTAGGCAATCAAAATGAGGTCGAAAGTAATGCGCTAGTCTCAGATATTATTAATATGTATTCCAGAGTTTTAACAACGAAGGAATTCCTTAGCCAATATAAACACTAGACTATTTTTTACTCCACCACTTAACTTGAGCAGATTGGGTTTCCTCCCTAATCTGCTTTTTTCCTTTTTTAAAAGTTACTTTGCGAAAATTGCCGCTAATATGAAACTTAAGAAATTGTTTAGGGCATGCATCATGATTGGTACATAGAGTGAGTTGGTTTGTAATCTTGCCAACCCTAGGACCAAACCAAACACAAAAATAATACAAATGTAATAAAAGTCATATTGCAAATGAATACATGCCCATATCATTGATGTCAAAGTTATTGAACCATATGGTCCAACATAAGAGGACTGTAGACCCGTTATAAGAAACCCTCGAAAAAAGAGTTCCTCAAATATAGGTGCGGCAATGACTATGGCAAAAGCAAATAGCACTAGATTGGATGAAGACCCATATGCTTTTACCATAAATTCAGGAATAATCGGCTTTCCCAGCGCATAAGTCAGGCTATCAATACCTATGACGATTACAACAAGCAATACCATCCATTTTAATAAAGTTAACAACGAAACTGGCGTTAAACCTAGGTAATCATTGATGATTGCGCCTTTTTTTAATGTAATAATTCCAATTATAAGAGAGCTGCAAAACACAAAAGTACTTATGGTTGCAAAAGCGATTAAATCCCCATTATATCCAATATCATCTGGGATATTTGCAGGATCATTTGATTGTAAACCAATATAAATAAATGAGACAACCAGCTGAATTAAAGCAAAACTGATTGCAATCAATGCTCCCCATGCCAGAGTGGCAATAGCTCCCCATACAGGATATGTTTGGGTGTTGGTGGTTTCAGACATATTAAGCCCCATTGTTAATATTTTATTATTCACTTTTTCCTAAGTATAAGCCCATCTGCGATATTTATTTTCTAAATATGCGCTTTTAAACTCTCTTCTTTTTTAAATTATTAAATATAATAGTTTATGTCGCCTAGCTAACAAAACAGTTTATCTCGTTACATTTATGAAACGGGGCAATTCGATTTTATTTTTGAGGTTCATTTATGACGTGATCATATCATATAAATTATACGTAATATATGGGCTTTGGGATTGGCCTATTTAACATAATATTCCAAGGTGTCACTCCTATGTTTCCCTTGGAAGCTATTGCTAGTGTTATCATAGGGGCGCATATGACGGACATAACAGAACTTAGCAAACAACACCATTCATCTTTGGTTTTTTTGTTCATGGACCTAGAGCTTGAGTACCTCGCAGGTAAAAAAACACAACGAAGCAAACAATTTTATAAGTGCCTTATAAGGGCCCAGAGAGTTTTGCAGTTTGCACGAAAGAATAATCTAAAAATTGTTCATTTTAGGTCACAATTATTAGAGAGTTTAAAAAAAGATTTTTCTCATATACCTCATGGATATAATATTGTTCAGCCTCAGCCTAATGAACTTTTATTAAACAAAAAACTTCCCTCCTGCTATAGCAATATTTCTTTTTGTTCTTTTATGAATAAACTAAAAAACCCGCATATTATCGTTACTGGTATGGTGCATATGAAAACCTGCATATCAACTGCGACAGATGCTTACCATCTTGGTCATGACCTCACATATGTTCGTGACTGTTCTTTGTTACCTGCATTAGGCAAAAATGATGAGCTTGAGACCAATGAGTTCGTGTCTGATATCATTAATATGTATGGAAGAGTGTTAACGACAAAGGAAATACTTAGTGAGCTAAAGACCAAGGTTTATGCATGATATCCAGATACACGTTTTATTTTAATATTAGCAATTAGAATTGTGAGTGTTGGGAGAAAAACTCATTATTCCAAACACCGCTAGAGAGTTTTATTTCTTAATTCAGTATATCTTGGTTGATGAAGAAAGTTTTATACGTTCCCCTGCCCCTTTATTTTGACCAAGAATTCTCAAATGATCTATTTTACAGTTATCTTTTTCTTACCTAGTAATGCATTTCATTTATATCTCTTTATCCATCATTGCGGCTCAAAGACGCATGATACTATTGAAAATATTGGAAAATCTTAAACTTAAGATCAAAAACTATAATATTGGTGCAACATTCATTATTTATTCCATTGGATCGTGTAGACGTTAAGAGGCATATGTTTTATAAGCGACTCAAGGATTTTGAGCTGCAAAATTTAATGTTCTTTGCGTAAATATTTAAAAAATTTCAGCTATGACCTCTAAGCTTATAATAAAAATCAAAAGGTAGCATAATGGATCAAATTGCAATTATTGGCGCCGGTTTTGTTGCTGATTTTTATATGCGTTCACTTGAAATGCATCCCAATATTAAGGTTGCGAAAGTTTTTGATAAACGCTCTGATCGTTTAAAAGAATTCTGCACTTTCTGGAATGTGCCTGATGCTCAATCCATGGATGATATATTAGATGAAAATAATGATATTTCGCTCGTTCTTAATCTTACCAATCCTGGTGCTCACTATGAAGTTTCAAAAGCATGTTTAGAGGCAGGGAAACATGTTTATTCTGAGAAGCCTCTGGCGATTGAAATGGATCACGCTTATGAGTTGCATCAACTTTCAAAAGATAAAGGTGTGATGCTTGGCTCAGCGCCTTGTAGTTTTTTGTGTGAAACGGCACAAACTTTAGGATATGCCTTAAGACAACAAAAGATTGGCAAACCTTATCTGATTTATGCTGAGCTTGACGATGACTTTATCCCACAAGCTCCTTATGAAAAATGGATCAGTGAGTCTGGTGCACCATGGCCTTATCGTGATGAGTTTCTTGTAGGGTGCACGCTTGAACATGCCGGATATTATCTCACCTGGTTGATGGCCATTTTTGGTTCTGTTAAAAAAGTGGTTGCTGCTTCAGCTGACCTTATTGATGATAAGCTTGAGCCAGGCGCAAATACAGCACCTGATTTTTCGACTGCTACTTTATTTTTTGAAAGTGGAATGGTTGCTCGGCTAACATGCAGTATCATCGCTCCACATGATCATAAAATGCGGGTCTATGGCAAAGAGGGGATTCTTGAGATCAATGAATGCTGGAATAATACTGCTTCAGTTAAAGTCCGACGCCGCCATGTTATACGCAGAAAACTGATAAATAGCCCTTTTGCAAAAAAGGTCAGCCTGCCAGGCCCGACTCACCCAAAAGTTGGCCGCAAAGGTGCAGCAACAATGAATTTCGCTCTTGGACCAGCTGAGATGCTGGATGCTTTGAGTGAAGGCAGAGAAAGCCGGGTTTCTGCAGACTTTGCATTACATTTAAATGAAGTCACACTTGCCATTCAAAATGCACATGATGTGCTAGGTGTGCAAGAAATGAAAACGACTATGCCAAAGGTTAATCCGATGCCTTGGGCGAATATTGATTAGCGAAGATAAAAATAAAGAATTGAACATGTCCAAAGGGGGCGACATATCATGAAACTTGCTATCACTGGCGCTACAGGATTTATCGGTCAAAAAGTCGTCAGCCAAGCTCTTGAACAAGGCCATCATGTGGTTGCAATTGTGCGTAATGTTGGAAACACACCTTTTGCAGCTTCCACACAACTTACAATACACCAATCAGACTTAAAAGACAAAGAGCAACTCGCTGGTGTTCTTGCAGGATGCGATGGCGCGATTCACCTTGCAGCGGTGATGAGCGGGCCTAATCAATATGAAGAGACATTAGACATTACCAGATCTCTCCTTGCGGCGATGGATCTAGCTGGTGTCAAACGTCTTATAGCGATCAGCAGTATTTCAGTTCTCGATTATATGAACCAGGCACCCTCTTCTGTCATTGATGAAGCGACACCTTTGTGCCAGGATGATTTAGCACTTGGAAATTATGCGCGTATGAAGCGTGACCAGGAGTTGCTGTGTAAAGACTGGAAAACAGGTGATAAACAGCTGGTTATTTTGCGCCCTGGATTGGTATACAGTGAAACTAATCTTTCAGAAGCTCATGCTGGTTTTATCAAGAAAGGACTTGGTTTATCTGCGAAGCATCAGGGACAGGTTCCATTGGTTCATGTGGATGTTGTTGCTAAGTTGATTGTCTCAGCAGCTGGTCAATTGAACTTAACAGATGATGTGTTTCATGTGCTTGATCCCTCATTGGTCAATCAAAGTGAGTATCTAAAAAAACTCAAAGAAGCTGGTGGATTAAAATTTGCAGTTCCGCTTCCTTATAAAACTTATAATCTTTTGACATCTGTTGCGCGTACTGGATTATCTGTTGCTGGTCTTGGTAAGAAAGTGCCAGATGCTTTTCGGAAAAATAGTGTTGCTGCTAGACAGTTCCCATTTGAGTTTTCTTCTGCAAAAGCAAATCAAAATCTATAAACATCAAGAGGTATACCCGTGCGCATTGCTTATTTTACTAACACATATCCTCGTGCGACGGATACATTTATTCGGCGTGAAGTGATTGGCCTTAGAGAGCGCGGCTTAGAGGTGCTTACTTATTCTGTTCGCAAAAGTGGACCGGACCATGATGTCGATGATGAAGTAATTTCTGAAAAGGCAAATACACATTTTCTACTGCCTTGCTCTCCTTTTAAACTTCTTGCAGTGCATGGAAAATGTTTCTTTACTAACCCAATTGCTTACCTTAAGACATTGGCACTTTCTTTTAAGACCTCTCGACCTGGTTTAAAGAGTAATTTCTTACAGTTGATGTATTTTCTAGAAGCTATCCTGCTTGCAGATCAAATTAAGAAAGATGGCATTCAACATCTTCATAATCATTTGGGTGATACCAGTGGCACTGTGACCATGCTAACCTGGAAATATACAGGTATTCCATACAGCATCAGTATTCATGGTCCTCATATTTTCTTTGAAGGCAACCATTGGGCATTGGATTATAAAACAAAATATTCAAAGTTTATCACATGCATCGGGCATTACTGTACAAGCCAGATGATGCTTTATACAGATAAAGAGGACTGGCACAAATTTAAAATTGTGCGCTGTGGAATTAATCCTCATGTGCTTGATTTTAATCCACCAACAGGTGTTGCGCGTAAATTTCTTTATGTTGGACGCCTTGATGCGGAAAAAGGCATTCCGATGCTGGTTGATGCGTTGGACCAATTGAAACAGCGTGGTTATGATTTTGAACTGACATTGCTTGGTGATGGCAAGGATCGTAAAATGCTTGAAGGCCTTGTGAACTCAAAAGGCCTTGATCAGCAGATTATCTTTGGCGGTTTTGTAGACCAACCCACTATCAAACAAAAACTGAAAGAAAGTGATATTTTTCTTCTGCCTAGCTTTGCAGAAGGTATTCCTGTTTCCTTGATGGAGTCTATGGCGGTCGGCGTTCCTGTTATTGCGACTTATGTTGGTGGTATTGCTGAGCTAGTGATTAATGAAAATACAGGACAGATGGTTTACCCTTCTGATGTAAATGGACTTGCTCAAGCTATTGCAAATTATATTGATTTTCCTGAGGCTTGTCAGACAATCGCACAAAATGCCCGTGAGAAGGTTGTTAATGAATTTGATATTGATAAGCAGGTGGACAAACTGGCGGAGTTGTTCGCCGATCGCATTTCATAAATCCTTTTGAGCCTTTGCACTGTAATCATGTGGTATTATTATACTGCCTTTATCTCTCCTTTGATTTTAAACATGTTATCGAAAGCAATCTTTTTAGTTCTAGTTTTGTTAAGACACCTGGCCAAAACCAGGTGCTTTCTCTTATTAAAACCTAATTCGACGAAATCAGTCGGTTTACCAATTTTTGCTGTTCATTGATCAACCAATCTAATGCGCCTGGTTTATTGACGGTATAGCGATTTATGGAGAGCATCTTACCCTTTACAAGAGTCATACCTACGACACCAACCATTTCTTTGACATTGCCAAATTGTGTTTTTAGCTTTTGAATGAGAGCAAAGTAGCAGGCTTTATCTGTTTCTGCCACAACTCCCAACATTTTTTGGGAATTCACTTTAACGCCCTCAAAATGCTTCTCTAAACGTTTTTTTGAGTCCTTGATAACATTACCTAGCCGAGCAGATTGTGTTCTCATAACATTACAAACAGAGGCCACCATTTGTTTTCGTGGCGCTGGTATCTTTGTGTTTAAGGTTCTTAATGGTGCGAGAAACTGTCCAATATCATCTAATGTCTGCTTCTTTTGCACACGCCAATCACGAAGTTGCTGGCAGTCCGCATAAAAATAAATGAGATGATTTTGGTTGGCTACAGCCCCTTTTGTCGTATTTAGAAGGTATGCATCACTTGGGTTTGAAGTATCTAACAAACAATAGCCATCAGGTAATATAAAGTTGATAGGCGTTTTACCCACATTTGAGACATATGTCTGAGCCTTTGCAACTGAGGCGCAGATGCTAATCAACAGACAGAAATGGATAATATTTAGAAACCGTTTCATAGGTACACTCCCTTTATTCAATTTATAGCATCCCAGGTTATAAATCACTCTTCAGATAAGACGTTCTCCTACTTGATTTGTGAAACCTAATGTTTTTCCCACTCTTTATGTTTATTGCTATATTGACCATAAATTAAGTTGGTTATTTGACTTACTTTATATCATTTCTTAACAGTAGATTTGTATGATTTCTTAAATGAATGACACATGAGTGAATTTTAAATAAGTATTAATTCTTTTAATTAACCCTAACTTTACCATCTCCTTTAAACAAAAAGTCTCCAAGTTCTGATACTCTGATTTAAAATTAGCCGTTGTGAGTATGGGATATGACAAAACAACAAATTCTGATTAATGAAGAGATACGTCTTTCACATTTAAAGATGCTCAAAATCCTTGATACCCCTATTGAAGATAGGTTTGAGCGTATTACACGTGTAGCCTGTGCGGCTTTAGATACTCCGATTGCAGCAATTTCTCTTATTGAAAAAGATAGACAGTGGTTCAAATCCATACAGGGACTTAATGCTTCAGAAACTCCTCGTGATGTTTCATTTTGTTCGCATACAATCCTTGATGACGTACCTCTTGTGGTACCCAATGCATTAGAGGATGCAAGATTTGCTGATAATGGCCTTGTAACAAATGATCCAAATATTCGATTTTATGCAGGATGTCCTCTTACTATTAAAAAAAATATACGGGTCGGTGCTTTATGCGTTATTGATAGCAAGCCTCGTGATATAAGCGAAGATAAGCTTATTATTTTACGAGACCTTGCTAATTTGGTTGAAGCAGAGCTTCTGAATACAGCTTTTACCGATGCTTACCAGAAACTCATTGCATATAATGAAGAAACCGAAAGGGCCGCATTAATTGACCCTCTCAGCCGTTTATGGAACCGTGCTGGTGCTGAACATCTTATCCAACGCGAATGGGAAACAGCAAATTATACACATAAGCCTATTTCATTTGCTTTCGTTGATATTGATTACTTTAAAAAAATTAATGATCATTATGGTCATGTGGCAGGCGATGAAGTCATAAAACATATGGGCCAAACTTTACTTTCTGCTGTGCGCCCGAATGATATTGTTGCTCGTTGGGGTGGGGAAGAATTTCTTGTTGTATTGCCAGGCTGTGATAAAGCTTTTTTATATAATGTCCTAGATCGAATTATGATGGCAGTCCGCACAACTTCTGTACATACTGAGGAAGAAATAATACCAGTTCGTGCCAGCATTGGTGGAAGTGTTGCTTACCCGATTGCCGGAGATACTGTTTGTAATGCCATTAAAAATGCAGACAAAGCGATGTATAATGTTAAGGAAAAGGGACGTGACGGATATTTGGTTTATGGTGGTTAGGCCATAATATAATTACGTCATGTTAATTCACCTTATTGACCAATAAATTGGCCCCCCAGTCCTCCTGGACTTAACACAATCCCTGCCCAAAAAAATGAAGAGAGTAAACTGACTATTGCAAATTGCATGATTGGCATCCTGAAGATACCTGCTGTTAAAGGTGTTATAGATCGCAATGGCCCCATAAACCTTGCTATAAACATACTGGCCCAGCCCCAACGTTCAAAGAAACTTTCACCTTTAATAAGCCAATCAGGATTATTTCGTAGAGGCCATCTTTTTTGTAAGCTATCTTTTGAGTAATATCCCAGGCTAAAAGATATCCAGTCCCCAAAAGATGCACCTAAGCCAGCTACGAGCAGAAGTGTCAGAAAGTCGAGACCACTAGCGCTCATAAGTACCGAAAAAGAGATAAGGATCGCAGTGCTTGGAACAAGTAATGAGAGACCCACAATTGATTCAGCCATGCAAATAAAAAAGGTTATAGCAAGCGTATAGTTATAGCTGGTCTTGAAAAATGTTATCAATTCCTGCCAATATTCAGCCATCTCGATGCTCCTGCTGAAATTGCTTCCTGTAAATTGTACTGATTTGTTGACGATATGATGACAATGGTTCTTTAAAGAATGACTGGCTAATCATCATGCTGCCTTATATTCCAGAAATATAATTATTCGTTGATTTAAACTCAGTTCACTTAAAGTTTAGGGGGAAGACAGCATGTCTCAAACAACAAATAGAGCAGCTAAAGATCTTATCGATGAAACTGCTGAAATTGTACATAAGCAAGCTCAGTCAGAAAGTTCTGATTGGTTGACGAAACTAGTCTCCGTTCTAGCGCTCCTCTTTTCGGCTGTGAGTTTATATCAAACAGTTATTAAACAGGCTGATCTTAACTTTTTTGTTCCTGAATCAATTTCTTACACGCAGGATGCCAATGGAAGTTATGAGGTCTTCATAGTCCCACTTGCAATTGCAAATACAGGTGCAAATGATGGGGTTATCTCTTCTTTGACGTTAAAAGTAAAAAATATAGACACCGGTCGTGAACGACTTTTTTATGGGAGTTTTATCGCTGACTCTGATTATTTCTCTGCAAAGCGTGCGAATAACGAGATCTTTAGCCGACCAAAGAAACCTTATACCCCTGTACAAATTTCTGGCCGTAGTGGACAAGGCCGTACTATTCTTTTTTATCCAAGAAAGTTTGATGAAAACCGTGTTGTGAAGGGCAATGGAACTTATGAGGTAATTCTGTCATCACAAACGAAATCTGCTTCATCAGGGTTATTGGATATACTTTGGCCAGTTTCTAGTTCTCCAATAAAATTTTCCGTAACCACAAGTCAAGCCCCTGCATCTTTTGAAAGCTGGATATTGTCAGGAAATTTAATGAGACTATTTGTACAAAATTCAAAATAATTAGTGATACTTATATTACTGATACTCAACATATTCCTGACATGCTTGCTTGATAGGTGAGCCTTAATAGAATTGATTTTTTATAAATACATATTTCTTTAAAGAGGATTCTGTGATGTTTAAGTCTATCTTTATTGCGTTTGTCGCAATTCTTCTTTTTGCTGTACCACAACATGTCTCTGCGAAAAGTAAAAAAGAAATTACTTTCGATAAAATTCCCCAGACCGTTGAAGAGTTTTTAGAACTTCGAGGCAAACTTGCAAAAACACCTGAAGGTGGCGCAACAATGATGTTGGTTGCTTTACTCGGTTATGCAAATGATAAGAAACTCGGGAGAAAGTTTTTAACAATTGCATTGCACAGGGATGAATTACAAAAAGGAAATGACTATAAAGGCTATTCGCCGAGAAATGCAATGAATTACCATTTTGGTCGTTTTAAAAATCACTGGCCTTATGCTTATTTGAAAAATGCCAAGATTGAAAATGGTTATAAGGTTCAGCCACCTTATACTGTGGTCGCGTCTCGCGATAAAAGAAGCGGCAAAGATGCTTCTGGAAAAGTTAAGATATATCTCGATGTAGCAGGTTTCCGACCACGCGGTGTGACTATGCAGGTAAACAGCAAAGGCATCTGGAAAGCAACTTATGTATCATCATTTTTCCTAGATGTGCCTTTGCCTAAAAAAGCTGATGATTTATAATATAAACATACTTATTTTTTCTGAGGGGCAGTCTTTTTATACTGCCCCACTTTATACTGCCTCCCTAACTTCATAATGTCTCATTAATATACTTTTTCACCCGTCTAATTACCCTCTTTTGCTCTTGAATATTAAACCATGAAAAGAGTTTGGTTGTGCACATCGCTAAGAAACTCTCAACACCATTTGCAACCATCACAGTTGTAATGCGTGTTTTATCCCCCTCTTCCTCAAAGCCAATTGCACAACTCATAGATTTCCAAGGTAAAAACGATTTAGATTCTAAGATTGACCCATCTTTCTCAATGGCACGGTATGTATATTCCAAGGTTGCTAGAGTTGGCTCTTGAACTTTAACGACTTCAATTTTGCATTCCGTGGTAATATCGCTATGAGTTTGTCGGATATAATATGCTTTCCCTATCTGATCAGGAGCCAGGTCATTCGTCGTTACATCCGCTTTCTTGAAATATTCAATGTCATCTTGCAATCTTTTCAAATCAATAATCCGTGCAAAAACCTTATCAATCGGTTTGTCGACAATATAGTAATATTCCATATATTTCATAGTGGCTCTACTTTATGATTTGTTAATTCTTAACTGCACATACCAATCTCATCTTGTATGACTGTGTCATGATTATGTAAATAGCAGAATTGCTTATCTCTAAGATAAAAATTTTGAACTTTTATTCTCCAATGAACGACAGATTTATTGAACTGGTATTATTTTCAGTCAGAGAATTTATGATCATATTTATGGAGATTTGTTATGAGAAATTATAGTTTATTTTGCTTATTGAATCTAGCCTCTATAATATTTTTACTTTCCTCATTTGCAACTATCACATACGCAGGAGGATGCAGCCAATGTCGAGAAATTTGTGGTGTTGGTACAAGTTTTGATCGTCGCATAGCTGAAGATATTGCTAATCAAAGTTTTGGACAACAAGTGCGTCAGATTTGTGGACCTGTACAAACATCTAAAACCGTTACGAAATTCTTATCCTGTCAGGTAACCCCACATGCAGGTGGTTCAAATAGACTAACTTGTGGCTTCTGTGCGAGGGCATGCGAAATCAATTCGCCATCTGGTGGCTCATCTACTGGGAATGCTAGTTCTCAACATCCAAAACTTTATGATTTTAAATACACTATTCGCAATACGACCAAGGTCAATGTCAAGTTTCGTCTACCTAGTGGAAAGGTTTATACACTAAGGCCAAACCAGAAGAGGAATTACTTTATAAAGAAAATATTGTATAAAAAACCGAAAATTTATGTCCTGACAACAGGTAGAAGATATACTCTGAAACCTGGAAATCACAAATTCTGGTGGAACAAAAAAGCTAATCGTGTTGGGCTTGATCAGAGATATGACACGGAGTAATAATTAAATTCCAAAAATATATTTCGTCGGGCTGATCGTGGAGATCAGTCCGAATACTATTCCAAGTCAAATACTACTAAATCTCTCAGATCTTAACAGCCCTTAGAATCTCAAGGGCCTCAAGTTGTGTTCTTCTGTCCTTCTGTGGATCGACAACGTCTTCAACCGCCATCAACATTTCTATATATTTCTCAGGAAATTTATGTTCTCTTGCTCCGGCTATAACAAGGGCTTTATACCAGTCAAACGGTTTTAAGTTTTGATCACGTTTGTTTTCATGGGCAAGATACGTTGATGCTGTCAAAAGGTCGTTAGTATCAAGAGGGCTAATGTGAAAGTTATTCTCACGATAATAATGATTGCCTTCAATACCGTCTAAAAGCAGAATATCCTGTTCGCTTAACTCATAGAGAACCCCACAAACTCTCTTGCCCTTTTCTTTAAAGATTGTGGCTTTGCCTGATCTATCTTTTCCTATCTTACTGAAGTCCAGAGAGTGATTGTCTGCAATGGCTACAGAATGAAAACAAGCAGAACCACAACGTCTTTTTAATCGCTTTGACAGCATGTTTGAGCCATAGGCAAAATAGAGTGCTTTTGTCATATTAGTTTTCTTTCGCTAAGCCTACTTGTAAACACATCTATTTTGGTATATATGTTTCATCATACTATCACTTATAGGAGTAAATGAGACGGATGCACAGATCAAGACACATATCCTTACACACAGGAATGATGATTGGTCATGTCTCATTACAAGGCTTCGCCAATCACTGAAACCAAATCTCGGTTTTCTTTCCTTAAAATCTATATTGCTAAAGTTCCATAGCTTCATGTTTCACCATGATGTGTTTGTCTTTGGCTCGTATTTCTTAATGAACCCTTGATTCGCGTGAGACATTTTTCATGTGGGGTTCACGTATTGCCTTATTAAAGGTGGTTGTGATGGGCAATTTTATTGAAAAAATTTTTGTTCCTGATTTAGAAAGTCAGATTAAAAGATATCCAAAAGTTTATCGCAGCCGTTTGCGCGGTATGGCACGTGATTGTGGGTATCTTGCTAATCTGTTGACCAGCTTTCCTGCTGCTGCTTATACGCTTGTTTCAATTGATGAGATTGATGGGGACAGGAAAAATGCATGGCGTTTGCTTAAGAACGGTCAACCTCTTAGGTTGATCGCTGATGCTCTTGGTTTACCCTATTGGTTACGTAAAGCACCACCTGAAGCTCTTCAGAGGGGGCTTGGGGGATTCCCAAAAGATCCAGAGTTTCACCGTAAACTTGCGGGTGCATTCCCTCAGAACCTTTCAACTATGACTAATTGGTTGATCCTTGTTCCACTTGCCGCATGTTATGGCAATAAGGATTTTGCATTGTGGTTGGCCAAGCAAAAGTTCATGAAAACTGATAAGGACTTTACCCAACTTGTTCATTTATTAAGCCTATACGCTTGGTTATCAGATCATCCAGATACTTTTGCTGGTGCGATGATTACCCAGCCTTGGAACAAAAATGTTCAGTTTGAAACTTTGACTGGAGATGTTCGCAACTGGCTTGATCGCGTTAAAGAGAAACTGTTCTATGGAATTGATGGTATTCATGATAGCTGGCTTGAGCGTGGTAAGGCTGGAGGGTTTACTTTTGTGCCTTTGTTAACACCAGAAGAGTTAAAACAAGAAGGTGAAATCATGAACCATTGTGTCAGAACCTATGCGCTTGATCTTCCACGACAGGAGTGCCGTATTTTTAGTATACGTCATGGTGCGCAACATGTGGCGACTTTAGAAATTCGTCTACATTATTCTCACCCTGGTATACCTTGCATTGAGCAATTGCTGGGCAAAGACAATATGGAAGTTCCGCCACGGGTTTGGAAAGCAACTTTTGCATGGTTAGCTAAACAGGCCACTTACAACATACCAGCCCGATGTGAGCATCCTGTGCCTGATGGACGTGTCTGGACGCGTTTATGGAAACCTTATTGGGATGAGAAAGGTTTGATTAATCTATTGCCATTTGAGACAGATGCGAAGGTGGTTGCTGAGTTGGATAAAGTGTTTGAGTAAAGCAAATTTTTTCTCAAGACGCTTCATCTAACTTCTGTGGCCTTATTATTCCAATGTCCATGGCGAAATAACATATTTATTTATTAATAATCTAATCTTACTAATCTGAAGTATACTGAATTATTTTACTACCAAACCTTGCTCATCATGGATGTTATTTTTATTATCATTAAGTTTTATAATTCACTCAAACTAACTTAAACGAATTTATAATCAGTTTGTGTTACCTTTAAATATGTTTCCTGGGGTTTAACTGAAAGTTAATACAAGCGTTAAATTTCTGTAAATGAATTTTGCGGCACCGACGCCTTCTAGCTCGTTTATGATTTTTATTTATTATGATTGCATTTATAAAAAAATCTATTCAAAGAAAATTTTTAGCAATCATGTTTCTCACTTTGCTATCGGTAAACTTGCCTATTTTATTTACATTTTATTATGTCTCAAGTAGCTCCATCGAACGAGAGAAGTTTTCTAAAAAACATTCAATAATAGACCTGAATAGTGCGTCTCTTGCCAAACCACTGTGGGATTTTGATCATGCAATTGTTCAAAATAATGCAAAAAATATTGCTAAAGATAAAGACATCGCCATTGTTAAAGTTTTTGATGATCTTGGCAAAGTGATTGTGCATATTTCCAATATTAGTAAGGCTAATGAAATACTAAATACTAATAATGTCTATAGAAAACAAATCATACATAAGATCCTTGATAAGAAACATACCGTTGGCACACTAGAAATAACATACCATGAAGACAGAATTAGCGAGGGTGTGTGGAATGAAGTCAGGCAGTCATTACTACTTTTTATTGTTTCCACAATCTCTGTTTTACTTGCAGCAATTTTTACAAACAGAGCTATGATAGATAGACCTCTTGCTCGGCTTAATCTTGCTATTGAATTAACGCGAAATACAGGTAAACGACAGAAAGTTCAATGGTCTTCATCTGATGAACTTGGCAAGGTTTCCCAGGTTTTTAATGAAATGCAAGTCAGACTAGATGCTGATGAAGCAAAACTTTTAAAACAGTCAAGAACAGATCTGCTTACGGGATTATTAAACCGTAATGGATTTACAGTCGCACTGGATTCTAATATCCAGAATACAAAACCAGGTCACCAGTTTGGGATATTATTTGTAGATTTGGACCGTTTTAAATGGGTTAATGATAATTTGGGGCATGATGCAGGGGACCAGGTTCTAAAAAAAACATGCCAACGTATACAATATCTCTTAAATGAAGAAGATTTCTTTGGTCGATTAGGTGGTGATGAATTTGCCATTGTTGTTAATGGAAACAATTTTAAAGAGCGGGCCGAAAAGCTTGCTGAAGATATAAATAAAGCAATTTATAAACCATTTGATGTCAATGAGAGAATTGTTCATATCTCGACAAGTATAGGTATTTCATATTTTCCTGAGCATGGAGAAACTTCTAAGGATCTGCTTAAGACTTCTGATGTTGCGATGTATCATAAAAAAAATGAAGGCCGAAATGGGTATTGTATATATAATACAAAATTCGGTGTTGAAGCTGCAGAACATATGGAGGTTAAAAATATTGTTTCTGAAGCTCTCGAACGGGATTGGTTTAAACTCTATTTTCAACCAATTGTTGAATTAACCTCTCAACAAATACTTGGCTTTGAAAGCTTGTTAAGACTAGAGCATCCTGAATTGGGTGTATGCCCTCCTTATAAATATATTATTGCGGCTGAACAAACCGGTCAGATTATTGAGATTGGTGAGGCAGTTTTAGATCAAGGCATGAGAGCATTAAAGCATCTTGAAAATAGCACACATTTAAATCATACTTATTTGACTCTTAATTTATCGGCACCACAATTTACGCCAGGTCTCCCGTCAAAAATTGCTGCAAGTATCATGGGGCAGTCAGTTAATCCTCAAAAGCTCGTATTTGAAATTACAGAAACTGTTTTAATGCACAATGAATTCAAAGCGAAAGAGCTCATTAATCAAATTAAAGAACTCGGAACTAAATTTGCTCTTGATGATTTTGGTACTGGATATAGTTCATTAAGCTATCTGAATAATTTCCCGGTTGATATCGTGAAAATTGATCGCTCATTTATTATGAAGATAGGATCAGAAGAACACCCAGATATTCAAAGAAAAACTATAACACTTATTGATGCTATTATCAGCCTTTCCCATAAACTAGAGTTAAAAGTTGTTGCAGAAGGTATTGAGACAGAAGAACAAATGTATTTCTTAAAAGGAATGGGTGCAGATGCTGGACAAGGTTATTATTTCAACAAAGCACAACCATTAGAATATTGGATGGATTTAGCTGCCCCTGAAACTCCACAGAAACAGATTATTTCTTCTAAACAAAGCTCTTTAAATCAAGGCTGATGAATTTTAGAACTTAAATGGATGAGACATTTCAATGACTAAGCTAAACAGGCGTATATTAATAGGGGGCCTTGCTGCTTCAGCCTCCCTTAATTTTCCTTTATACACACGTGCTGATGAAAGTTTAAATCAGCTGATTGTAATGACAGAGGAATATCCTCCGTTTAATTTTATGAAGGATGGAAAGCTATCAGGTATTAGTGTTGATATTGTTGTGGAAATGTTAAAACGTGTTAAGACTAATCACTCTAGGGAGGATATACAATTTCTGCCCTGGGCTCGTGGATATAACCTTACGTTACAACGAAAAGGCCATGCTCTTTTTTCAACGACTCGAACATCTGAACGTGAAGAGAAATTTAAGTGGGTTGGGCCCTTTGTTCCAACAATTATTGGGTTGACTGCTAAGAAATCTAATATGTTTAAAATAAACTCTGGCGAAGATATTAGAAAGTTACGCATTGGTGTTGTCAAAGATGACATTGGGCAACAGTTACTAGAAGCGATCGGGATGCCAGAAGATCGCATGGAAATTGTACTTACCAATGAGCAAAATTACAAAAAACTTAGAGCCAATCGTATAGATGCCGTTGCGTATGAAACACAAGTTGCTAAATGGGGTCTACAGACTCTTGGCGAAGATTTATCACAATATGAAGTCATACACGAGTTGAAACGTGGTGACCTTTATCTGGCTCTTCACAAAGCTACTCCAGATTTGATCATAGAGAAATTACAGCAAAGCTTTGACTCACTTGTAAAAGATGGAACACATAGAAAAATAATTGAACACTATGTTGGATAAACAATGTAACCTTTACAGGTTTTAGGATGACTCGTTCTTTTCGTTCATGCCCTGCATCATTGTTTTTTCCAGAGTGTTGTATGTTTCTAACCAGGCTTCCCGAACCTCTTTAGAAAAATGCTCCGCCAGTATATTCTCGAGCGTCCAGAACAGTGCAGTCTTCACAGGACCAAAATGATCTAATGTCACTCCATAATCTTTATGACGTTGTCCAAGTGCCTTGATTGAAGGAACAAGAATGCTTAAATTTTTTAAATTTAGCATCGTCGAATCTAACGTCATACTAAATTTCATTTTTTGTTCTTCAATGTCAGTTGGGAAAAGTCCACGAACCTCTGGGGCAATATCAAATAAGCGTTCGTAAAAAATATCTGCAGGGTCTCGGTGCGCCATCTTCAAACGCATATAGCTGTCCTGTACAACCTTGATCTTCTCAGGGGTCATATCAACCTCTTTAGGCACGAATAAGGATGTATAATTCTGCACAATAAGAATAAAAAGTACAATAGTTTATGATCTTATTTTAGTGAATGGATATTTAGGTATCATTCTATTCTTTTTTAGTCATATTTTATAGGATATGAATAAATATTGTGCATTGGAGATCAATAATTATAACTAAAATCAGGTATGAACCGCTAAAAAAGATACTAGAGTGTGATTATAATTTAAAGGCAACTCACCTCTTTAATGACAACGTATGTGAAATTATTTTTTGTCTTTATTGATTGGAAATATTGCAGGCTTTTAAGAGTTAAACACATCCGTTTTTAAAATAAACTTTTCATAAAATTCATTTGCAGGGATGGGTTTTGAGAAATAGTAGCCTTGAACTTCGGCACATCGTTCACTCTTTAGAAAGGCATATTGTTCTTCTGTTTCTACACCTTCTGCTACAGCTGTTACTTGCAGGTTTTTTGCAAGTGATAAAACTGTGCGCGCAATTGCAGTATCAAATTTATTTTCACCAACATTTCTTATTAAGGAGCGATCAATTTTTAATTTATCAATTGGTATCATCCTTAAGCGACTTAGCGAAGAATAACCTGTTCCAAAGTCATCGAGGGAGGTTTTTACGCCGAGTTTCCTTAATTGTTTTAATATTCTATTACACTCATCTAAATTTTGTATGATGAGTGTTTCTGTGACTTCTAACTCAAGGCATTGTGGATCTATTTTTGTATCCTGAATAATCTGTTCAACCACGTCGGAGAATGATTTGTGCAATAATTGTCGTACAGATACATTAACTGCGACTGAGATTTTATTTGGTCTTTCAGCCTGCCACTCCCTACATTGGCGACACGCTTCATGTATAACCCATTCACCTATTGGAAGAATATAACCAGTTGTTTCGGCTATATCAATGAACGATCCAGGGAATATTATACCTCTTTCAGGGTGGTTCCAGCGAATGAGTGCTTCAAAACCACTTAATTGATTTGTTTGCGTGGAAATTTTAGGCTGGTAATATAATTCAAACTGTTTCTGTTCAATTGCTATGGACAAATTATCAGTTATAAAGTTTCTTTCTTGTACTTTCTTATGCTTGTTACGATCAAAATATTCGTATGATGTTCCAAAATAACTTTTAGCATGGTGCAAAGAGAAATCAGCATGTTTAATTAACTCTTGTGTGGTCATCCCGTCCTCAGGATAAAGAGCAACCCCAATGCTAAGTGACACCGTAATATTATATCCATCAACCTCGAAGGCTTTCGTAAGTTTATCCGAAATACGATCAATTATTAATTGTACTTCCTGGATATCATCAAACTCTGAGATAATTAATGCAAATTCATCTCCTGCAATCCTAATGGGAAAGTCTTTTTTCCGAGAACATCTAGTCGAGCCCTGCATATTCTTTGAGATGAGTTTGAGTATAGTATCTCCTGATGAATGGCCATATGTATCATTTATTGATTTGAATTTATCAATATCAATAAGCAATAAAGCAAAGCTCTCTGACTGTCTCTCTTTATTGTCTAATAAATCTGTTAGTATGTGCTCCATACCAAGGCGATTGTATAATCCAGTCAATGGATCGCGTAAGGTTTGTTCTTTAAGCAAATTATAAGTTCTGTTTCTTTCTATTGCGAACTTTAAGGCTCTTTCAAGTAATGCAGAATTTAATTCACTTTTAGGGATATAATCTGATGCTCCGCTGTCTAAGACTTGTTGAACAATACCTTCACTTTCAGAGCTCGTTAACACGATGATTGGTGTTGTAATCTTTTTCTGTATTTCTGAGATAAATTGTGGGCATGTCCCATCTGGCAAAAAGAAGTCTATCAAAATAACATCGAAACTTTGTTTGCTCAGTTCGCTTTTAGCGCCCTCCAAAGTTCTGACTGTCTTTACGATATACTTACTATTCTTAAGTTCAGCTAAATGATCTTTTATTAGATGCAGGTCACCAGGATTGTCTTCGACAATTAATATGTGCTTTTGGTCTGCATTGATGGTATTGTTAATTTCTCTAAATTTAAAATCAGACAGCTGATTTATGTTAGCTAGTAACCGGTCCACCGACTTTCCCCCAGAAAAAATCTTGTTTTGATTAAAGCATAACATTCTTAATTTTAAGTGTATTCAAAGAACCTGTATGATTCCTGCTAGTCTAAAGTATGTTTTTGTGATGTTAGAAATTTCTTAAATAATTCTATGTATAAATTTGTACAGGTGTAATCACCACAAACTCCAAGCTCCCAACCTATGGACTTTAGGTTTTTACGTGAGCGTGTTGTTAAAAAATTATTCATGATATTATTAGAGAGTGAATAATTGTAAGTATGGAAACCGATGGACAAGGTCAATTTCATATTTACCAACTCAGTATGTAGAAGTCATATTGTTACACGTAAAAGTTTTAAGTCCATGAGGACCTATCTGATATCATGTTTTAATTTTTCAGATAGGTCTTTTTTTCATTAACAATCTGTTGTCAATTCAACCGTGTCCATCTAATCGTTTATGGTAACCAGTTAATTGTTAAATTATTAATTGCATATGAACCGGCAAAAGCAATAATCCCTGCTGTTAGCACAGGCACAAGATTCTGAACTATTGCTTTTAATAATCCCACGAATGCATCTAGAATTTGTTTCACTGCATTGATTAAATCTTTTATGACATAATAAAGGAAGTAGATTATAGCACCAATAACTAAGATCGTTAGAACCTGTTTCCAAATCGGCAAGAAACTGAATTTGGGTAATTGTGTCTCGAACATTAATACGATTTCACCAAAAGACCATTTCCAAATAATCTGAAAAAATGTTGCGATCCACTGAAAGCCTTGTTCGAAAAATTTTATTAATTGATTAACAGCTTGTTGCATAATGCGCTCCCTGCTTAATTTTTAGAAGCGCACATATTACATGACTTTAAGGCATGCAATATGACAGAGCGTCAAACATCTCTATAATTTGGCATAATATTGTAATTCTGCCTCAGTCTTAGATATTTGAATCAATGCCTTTACTAATGTGCAAGGATTTGACTCAAGAATAGTTTTGTACGTTCTGACTTTGGATTATTGAAGAATTCTTCAGGGGCCCCCTGCTCTACGATTTCTCCAGCATCCATGAAGACTACACGGTCAGCAACCTGTTTAGCGAAGCCCATTTCGTGGGTTACGCAGATCATGGTCATGCCAGTATCTGCTAGTGTCGTCATCACATCGAGAACTTCAGAAATCATTTCAGGGTCAAGCGCTGATGTCGGTTCATCAAAGAGCATGATTTTGGGGTTCATGCACAGAGACCTTGCAATGGCAACACGCTGCTGCTGACCTCCTGAGAGCTGACCAGGGAATTTGTTGGCTTGTTCTGGGATCTTGACCTTCTCTAGATATTCCATTGCCGTTGCTTCCGCCTCTTTTTTTGGAAGCTTTCGTACCCAGACAGGTGCTAATGTTAAGTTTTCAAGAATGGTCAAATGTGGAAATAAATTAAAGTGCTGAAAAACCATGCCTACTTCACGGCGGATATCATCAATATTTTTTAGATCATCATTTAATTCGATCCCATCAACAATGATACTGCCTTCCTGGTGTACTTCAAGACGATTAATACAGCGGATAAGAGTTGATTTACCTGAACCTGAAGGACCACAAACCACAATGCGTTCCCCGCGTTGAACGGACATATCAATGTCTTTTAGTACGTGGAATTGCCCGTACCATTTGTTGAGTTTATCAATGACGATCGCTACGTCTGATGTACTTGCCTGTGATGCGATTGCGTTCATTATAATGTCCTATTTTATCCTGACCTTGAATGACCTGTTGCCAATTTATTCTCCAAGCTTGTCGAGTAACGCGACATGCCAAAACAAAAGCACCAGTAAATAAATGCTACGAAGATATAACCTTCAATATCATAACCCTGCCACTCTTTTGATCTTGCAGCAGAAGTTGCAATACCTGTTAAGTCTAACAAACCGATAATTGAAACAAGAGATGTGTCTTTAAACAGGGCTATGAAGGTATTGACGATACTAGGTATGGAAATTGTGAGGGCTTGTGGGAGAATAATTAATCCTGTCTTTTTCCAATATCCTAACCCTAATGCGTCAGCGGCTTCGTATTGCCCTTTCGGGATTGCCTGGAGGCCTCCACGAATTGCTTCGGCGGTGTATGCAGATTGGAACAGAGCAATACCTACAACTGCTCTGAGAACTTTATCAATATCCACACCACTGGGCATAAACAGAGGCAAAACAACAGAGGCCATGAATAGTATTGTAATTAGAGGTGCTGCTCGCCATAGCTCAATATAAAGGGTACACATTCCTCTAATTATTGGTAGATCAGATTGACGGCCCAGCGCCATTAATATTCCAATTGGAAATGCTAATACAATCCCGGCAAAAGCGAGGATCAGGGTCAGCATCAATCCACCCCATTCGTCTGTATCTGCAACAGGTAACCCAAGCCATGCGCCATGAATAAGAGCAAAAGCTATGAAAGGGAATATAAATAATGTGAATGCACCTATGTATAATTTCTTTGGAACAATCGGCGTAATAAGCGCAATAATTAAGCCAGAAAATATTGCGAATGTGAGCACTGGTCTCCAAATCTGTTCTGGGTTTGCTGTGTAAAACAATCCAAACATGAACTGATTAAATCTGACTTTTATAAATGTCCAACAGGCACCATCTTTGTTTGCGTCACAAACACTGCGATCATTCCCGGAAATATTTGAACTTAACAAAGCCCAGTCAATAATTGTTGGGATTATTAAGTACAATATATATAGACAAACCAAGGTGAGAAGTGTGTTTGATATGGATCCAAAAAACTTTTCCTGCACCCATGCAAGAGGTCCAACCTTGGTAATTGGAGGAGATCTATCTGGTTTTCTTATATGTTCTACATTCGTCACAATTATCGCTCCACCAGTTGAACACTTCTGTTGTAGAGGTTCAGTATTAAAGACGTTAGCAGACTCAAGCAGATATACACGACCATTGTCATGGCTATAATCGTTAAGGCCTGTCCTGTTTGGTTAAGTGCAATTCCCATGAAGATGGCAACAATTTCTTCGTAAGCAACGGCAACCGCAAGAGATGAGTTTTTGGTTAAATTCAAATACTGGCTAATTGTTGGGGGTATAATCACACGCATTGCTTGTGGTATTATTATTTTTTGCAGCATATAACCTCTTGGCAAACCAAGAGACTGTGCCGCTTCAGTCTGACCATGAGATACTGACTGGATACCGGCACGTACATTTTCTGCAATGAAAGCTGCGGTATAGGTTGTTAGTGCAAACCATAGAGAAAATAACGGAAGTGGAAGTTCCACACCACCTGAGAAATTAAAACGTCCTAAGGTTGGGAATTCAAATGTAATAGGTCCACCAGTTAGGAAGAAAGCTATAATGATAAGTGCAATCACTCCAGTGACACCAACTAACCTTGCTGGGAAAAGTTGTCCTGTTTCATCATGACGTTTGCTTGCCCAACGTCTTAAGAGAACTGCGCCTATAATGCCGGCAATGACTATAGCAGCATAGATAATAAAAGTTGTAGTATCATTGACTGTTGCTTTTGGCAGATATAACCCTCGCTGGTTCAAGAATACAGCATCGAAGAGGGAATGGCTCTCACGCGGGCCAGGAAGTGCCGGGAGAAAAACTGCGAAATTCCAAAAAAAGATTTGTAGCAATAGAGGAATATTGCGCATTGTTTCGATGTAAACAGTTGCAAATCTTGAGATCAGCCAGTTTGGCGATAATCTCATAATTCCAATCAGAAACCCTAATACTGTTGCAGCAATAATTCCAAGCACTGCTACAAGTATGGTATTTTGTATACCAATAAATAAGACCTGCCAGTACGTGCTCTCTCCAAGATTGAATTCTAAAAAGGGAGAAAATCCTACGGCAAATGGAGCAACTTGATCAAGGAAGTCAAATCCTGTTTTAATGCCACGTTGTTCTTGATTGTAAACAGCATTTTGGAAGAGTGTATAAAGACCCCAGATTACAAGTGCGGGAATAGTTATTTGTAAAGCAAGAGACCTTATTTTAGGATCTCTATGAAATGGAATCTTGGTTTTTTGTGCCACCCCAATTTCCTTTAGTTTATATGGTATCTTATATTATTGTTATTTTTTATTTGGGGTAGGTCAAGCGTAAATACGCTTGACCAATCATTAATTTAGCTCTTAACGAAGTGGAGGAGCATAAAGAATGCCGCCACGTGTCCAAAGATCGTTCACGCTTCCTTTACGAGCAAGACCAAGAGGCTCAATGTGTTTTTCATACATTTCGCCGTAGTTTCCAACTGCTTTAATTGCATTGAATGCCCAGTCAGCACCAAGACCTAGGCCTTTACCCATAGTGCCTTCTGTACCAATGATACGTTTTACACCTGGGTTTGTTGCTGTCTTTTTAAGCTCATCAATATTTTTAGATGAAATGCCAAGCTCCTCAGCATTAATCAAAGCATAAAGTGTCCAGCGAACGATATCACCCCACTGGTCATCACCTTGACGTACCACTGGGCCAAGAGGCTCTTTAGATACAGTCTCAGGAAGAATTACAGCACTTGCAGGATCCTTAAGTTCAGTTCTTAAAGCTGCTAGCTGAGATTTGTCAGACGTTAGAACGTCACACGCACCACCGTCGAAACCCTCACGAGTTTGAGCTGATGTGTCATAGCCTACTGGCTGATATTTCATTTTATTTGTGCGGAAATAGTCAGCTAGGTTCAACTCAGTTGTTGTACCTGCTTGGATACAGATTTTCGCACCATCTAATTCTTTAGCACTTTTAACGCCAAGGGACTTTTTCACCATGAAACCTTGACCGTCAATGTAGTTGTAATAAGTAAAATCAATACCTAAAGCAGAATCACGGTGTAGCGTATGTGTTGTGTTACGTGGCAACACATCAATTTCACCTGATGTTAATGCTGTAAATCTCTCTTTGGCAGTCAGCTTAATAAACTTAACTTTGCTTTTATCACCAAAAATTGCTGCTGAAAGCGCATAACAAATGTCGGCATCAATTCCTTGCATTGCACCTTTGTCGTCAGGAGCAGAAAAACCCGGAACAGAACCTGAAATACCACATTTGATCACGCCAGCTTTTTTTACGTCATCTAATGTTCCAGCGAGGCCACTTATAGCGCTCAACCCTAGAAATGCACTTGCTGTAGCAAGTGTCAGTATTTTTTGCATTATTGACTCTCCATTAATGAATTATACATGTCGAAAAATCGACATGTCAGATGAAGGAGTGAATCTCCTCCACTGCCTGGAGCATTATTGACCACAAGGAAAGTAAAGATCAAGCACAAATATTTTGCATGAAGGTAATTATTTAGTCTTATGAATTATATGACTTATTTTAAGGTCAAGTCTATTGGTTGCGCCTCTTGGATTACAATAAAAAAACCTTATAATCATGCGCAATATTTATAT
The DNA here is from genome assembly GCA_965263345.1 of Methyloligellaceae bacterium. Taxonomy (GTDB): domain Bacteria; phylum Pseudomonadota; class Alphaproteobacteria; order Rhizobiales; family CBDHHC01; genus CBDHHC01. Next base: position 52,606 of record CBDHHC010000024.1, on the reverse strand, counting down.
AATTATGCTTTAAATGCATAATATTCTTAATTGGTGTTTTTAATACTTTATTTTCTTATCTTATTTGGTCCGAAAGAGCGTATTTTATTCCTACCTATACATCAGTTAATTATATTGTCTTAATTTATACATAGTTCGCGCCAACAATGTGGCATTTTATCTATTTGTTGATTATTATACATTTTTCCCTAATAATCAACATAGTTTCTTATGAGGGAAAATTCAATATCGTAAATTTGAGGTAAATTTGAACCAAAAAAACATTTCAGCAACTAATGAGAGTCTTGCTTTACTCGTAAGAGACGCGAGAAAGAAAAAGAAACTTACATTAGAAGATACTGCTAATCTTACTGGTATAGGACGATCCACATTATCCAAAATTGAAAATAATCAAACAGTTCCTGGTTTTGATATTGTGAGAAAGCTTGTTAGTGCTCTTGATCTTCATATCCCTCAATTATTTGTTCAAACACCGCGCGAGACAATTTCAGGACGAAGAGATATTAACCGTAAAGGTGAAGGGTATTTTGAATCGACGAAAACCTATGAACATGAAGTCTTGTGTAATGACCTCGTGAATAAAGAGATGATCCCTTATCTTAGCACAATCAAAGCACGCGATATTTCTGAATTCAAAGAATGGATACGCCATAGAGGCGAAGAATTCTTATATGTACTTGAGGGGGAAATTGAGTTGCATACGGAATACTATAAGCCAGTTCTATTGAAAAAAGGCGACTCTGCATATTATGACAGTGGCATGGGCCATTTTTGCATATCAATAAGCCCGGATGATGCGGTTATCCTTTGGATCACGAAGGAAAGTTTATAGATTTTCTATTGAGTGGGAGGGACTTTTTGCCAATTGTATCCTTGACGCCCCAATTTTACCCCAACCTTATAGAGTTTTGTCATATAGTTTAAATCAAATGGCTCTTTAGATTCTTCTTTAAAATATGCGGGCACAGAGGCCAAATTAAATTTCATACGATTTGCTTTTGCAAAATCATAAATCTTTAGGATATCGCCTTCTGTCTGTTGCTTGATGAGTGTTGCAATTGACCGCCTTGCAATATCTGCAGTTGATACTTTTACACCTTCCCACTCTGGAGTGAGTTTGGTATTTGCAATGATATATAGTTTGCGTTTTCTCTTTCTTAAAAACTGCCTATCCAAAGCACGTAGATTTATTTGGACTGGCAGGAGAATAGCATTATCTGTTGTTCCCCCATCAACATGCAACTCTTGTAGCCTCTTGCCATTTACATTTACATCGATCAAGACAGGAGGGAAAATTCCCGGTATAGATGCTGATGCTAACAAAACTTTTCGGAAGAGTTTTAATGCCTTGTCAGTTCCAAGAGATGCAATCTGTCCCATGTTCCATATCACAGCGCGTTGCGCATCAAGGTTTGTTGTTCCGACAAGTAACCTTCGTCCTTTCTGATGTTCAACAGCTATTTTATGTAAGAGTTTCTTGGTTACGTACTTGGCTATTAGTTCTGCCAGAGGCTCTGAGCTTGAAACGGAAGGCCCCCCTAATAAACCAGCTAGGACACGAGATCTTAAAATATCCTGTGTCGAATATTTGGTATAAATCTCTTTGATTTGTCTATCATAGGCTGGCCCTAAAAATGCAAATGGCGCCATCAAAGCGCCCGTACTTACACCTGTAACAATAACAAATTTTGGTCGTGTTCCAGATTTTGACCAACCATTTAAGAGTCCTGCTCCAAACGCACCGTCTGCGCCACCGCCTGAGATAACAAGTAAATTAGATGTTCTGCGCTCTTGAGCACTGAGTGGCGCATTCCGTCTTTGTCGTTCAAATTCTTTTGTGTAGGCTTCTACATCCTTAGGTGCCTGATCTCCCCATACTCTTATTCTTTCACTATTAATTCCGGCTACTACAGCGCGATCTTGTAATTGTGGCGGAACAGCCTGGCGCAATGTTGTCGCGCAACCAGTTATGATACAGGCTATAATGATAAATAACGGGAAGACTCTCATATTTATTGTACTCAATTTACTTTGTTATTGGTGATGAGGCATCTCATTCACATAATCCAGCTTCAGTTACTCGGATAAAGAGCTGTTATATACCATGATTATGCTTTTTTTAATCTTCAAGGCAATCTGTCGCGCTGGTAAATAGTATGAAATATAAGATGTGTGACATTTTAAAAACGGATATTTGTAGTTAATGGAAAAGCAAGGAAGTGTATGTATACTGAGTATCGAGGGTAATATCATCAAATCATAGTGTTTGTAGGAAATGTATAATGACTCCTGATCAAGTTCATTTCGTCCAGGAAAGTTTTTCCAAAGTTGCGAAAATTAAAGATACTGCAGCAGATTTATTTTATAATCGCCTTTTTGAGATGGATCCTTCGCTAAAGTCTATGTTCAAAGGCGATATGTCAGAACAGAAGCGGAAGCTTATGATGACATTGGGGGTTGCCGTATCGAGCTTGAAAAACCCTGAAAAGATCATCCCTACAGTTCAGCAGCTTGGTGAAAAACACTATTATTATGGTGTGAAAGACGCTCATTATGATACGGTTGGCCAAGCCCTTATCTGGACACTTGAACAAGGTTTGGCCGAAGCTTTTACACCGCAAGTTAAAGAGGCATGGATTGCAGCTTATACATTGTTGTCAGGTGTTATGAAAGATGCTGCAAATCAAGCACCAGCAAAACAACAGTTTTTATCTCTTCTCTCACAGGCTTATGATCGGCTTGATCATGGTGCAGGGAATATGTTAGCGCGTGGGTAGTGGGTGGTTGTAAGAATGGTGTGCAATGGTCAACATGGCTGTTTCTGAGAAGGCTCAACTCAACTTCAATCCTGAGATTCAAAAACGAACATCACCACAGACATCATTTCACGGGCGTCATTTCACTGTCGACATTCCTTCGAAAGAAGGAAATTGCAATAAACATAGCCCTGTCGGGATTTACACTTATACTTTGTTGCAAACTCCCGTCATTTGAGTGCCCGGATCATCGTTGTCATATGGGTCCCCAATAGTTTGCTTAGATTGTCGCCGGGGCCTGCAAAGCTTCAGGGCTGGCAAACTTTGGGGATGACGGTGGAGGAGAGTTATCGACAAAACAAGAAGACCGGACGTCTCTCGTTAGAAAGCCGCAAAACAGTTCATCCACCCTCCCCCAACCGTCGCTCCCTCGAAAGAGGAAGCCTATAAGCACATTTCACACAGATGTTTCATGAGTAATTGCCTAAACTGCCGCCCTTCGGGCGGACCTAACCTTCCCTGGCGGGAAGGCGTAAAGATATAGGATGTAATCCTTCACTCGGAAATCAAGATAAACACACCAGCCTATTGACTCGCTGCTCCAAGCGTTCTGGAGACGCGAAAACCCACATCGTTGTAACGGCTGGATGTGTCGTACCTGAGGCGATTAGCAGAACGCAAGAGCCGCGGTCCGTTGACCCAGGAGCCCCCGCGCAAAACACGAGTAGAGCAGTCGCCACCGTCCTCTGTCAACCAGGCACGTCCATCATTTGGCGCACCCTTGTAATTTTTATGCCAACAGTCCTCAACCCACTCCCAAACATTACCATGAACATCATATAAACCTAATGGGTTAGGTTTAAACGACCCTACAGAAGAGGTCTGAATACCAAAACCATCGTTACATGAGGTATTACGCCAACTATAATCTGTGCTCTTATCCGCTCCGTTGCCGTAATCACATAAATCTGATGAATTATCACCAAATGAGTATCTCGTACTCGTACCTCCACGTGCAACATACTCCCATTCGGCTTCGCTTAACAAACGATAAGTCTTACCCGTTGTCTTACTTAGCCACTTCACATAAGACTTCACATCATTCCAGTTCACACAAGTTACAGGATGAGTATCTGTTTGCGAATAACCAGGATTAAGATAAGAATAACCCGATTTTTTTTTCCCATTTCTTGTCTGCACTATTCCATATATAACATTCTGTCCCGACTTTATGACCTGTTGCCTTTACAAACTTATCAAACTGGCCTCGGGTAACCTCATAACGGCCAACAGCAAGCTTATTGATACGCACCCGGCGCTGAGGCCCCTCATCATATTGACTCCACTTCTCAGACTTGGGAGACCCCATCATAAAGCTACCACCTTTCACAACAATCATAGATGGGCAGTCTGGGCAATCCTGGAAAATATCGCCATGTTGCTTTTTCTGCGGCTCAACGGTTACCACAGAAGTTTTTTCTTCCGGTAAAAGATAGGCAACACCAACGGCAACCAGGACTAGCCCCCCGAGACCAAAGAGCCAGGGCATATTTGACTTGGGCTTTGGTTTTACAGCTGTTTTTCGTTGCTGTTCCGGCTTTATGGGTTCTGGACCGGAAATTACTCTTTCCAGTTTCCTGATCTTCAACCTTGCCAGTGCCACATGCTGCCCATCAGGAAACTCGTTCAGATATAACTCAAAATCCTCGACATCATCAGAGTCTTCAATCTCCTGCCAGAACCGTTCCTCGGCGGCCTGTCTGGCGGTTTCACCGTTTTCTATGACGTGTTTTGAGACACGTTCCAGATCATCATAGATTATGGAAAAATCGGGATTGTTTTTGTTTACGTCCTTATAGTTCAGATTACGGAACCCTAATGGCGGGGTGCAGTCTTCGAGACGGAAGGTTTTGAGTTTATTCTGTTCTTTTGCTAAAGACGCTTCATCTTCAACAAACCCAGACTCACAGACGTTCTGGACCAGAGGACAATCACTTCCGTCGCGTTGGTGATTTCTTCTTCGATTTTCTTGCTGAAACGCTCGCCCGTATAAAGCTGGAAATCCCACCAGACGGTCAGGCCTTTATTTGTGAGGTATTCGGCGAGGGCTTGTGCGGTTTTGAAGTCATTACGCGCATAAGAAATAAAAATATCGGCCATGCTGCTTAAAATTCTGTTGTGGTTTATTGATAGAGTATGGGGTTTTTCATAACAAAGTCTGAGAGGTCAAGCAAGCTATGAAAACTATTCTACCTCTCCCCCTCTTCCAGGTCTCTTGCCACTCTAAAGCCGATATTGTCAATGCGTATATTGGGGTTGTACCAGTAGCGGTAGGCGGAGCGGAGTTGATTGGCAGAGAGGTCCCAGGCGCCTCCTCTTATTATTCGGCGTTCGCAATTACCTTCACCTTCATCCAGCCACGCTCTGCCATCAATTGGAGCGCCTTGATAGGACTCATGCCAGCAGTCTTCCACCCATTCATAAGCATTTCCATGGACATCATAAACTCCGAAGGGATTTGGTCTGAATGATCCGACAATGGTTGTTCTTTTGCTCGGTCTATAACTGCATTTCACAACTTGTGTCACGGAATGAATAATCCAATCTGAAGCATTTCCATAATCACATAAATTATCAAGATCTTCTCCAAAGGAATACGCGGAGGTCGTGCCTGCTCGGGCGACATATTCCCATTCGGCTTCAGATAATAAACGATAGGTTTTGCCCGTTTTCTCACTCAGCCATTTTGTATAAGCTTTCGCATCATGCCAATTCACGCAGACCACAGGATGATAATCATCTTGTTCAAAGCCTGGCTTTATATATGAGCGATATATTCTGCGTTTAAAAATATTGTTTTCAAAGGTCCAACAGGTGTTGTCTATGCTATGTCCTGTGTCTTGTATGAAGTGATCAAATTGCCCTCGGGTGATTTCAAATTTACTGACGGCAAAAGTCTTGATGCTCACTTTGCGCTGCGGACCTTCATCTTCATATCGCGCCCCTTCCGTTTCAGGAGACCCCATCATGAAATTTCCACTTTGAACGATAATCATATCTGGGCACCAACCTGCCCTTTTACAATCGTCAAAGTGTGAGGTTACTTCAAAGATGTTTGATAGTTTTTCCTTAAAAGGTTGTTTTGAATATGCCGCGATACTGTTACTCATTATCACAACACTTGATAACAATAGAAAAATACTTCTAAACTGCACTTTATTTTTTCCATAAAAATTTGTTAAATAATATTTGTAAAATTCATCTGTAATAGTTTGTTTTTATACGCTATATTTTATAGATTATAAATCATATTTTATAGTTTTAAATATTGTATTTTTTAAAAAATAATAAACTAAGGCATATAATGTTCTCAATGATTTTACAAAGCTTTTGGATGCCAATACGAGATTTTAAAGATGTCGTAAAAATTTTCTGGCCACTCATAATTTTCTGGTGTGTTTGGTTTACAGGCCCCTTTATAATCCAACTATTTCCGGAGTTAAAAAACTTATATGAAACCATACTCAAACAATCAGAACCTAACATTGTTTTGAGTACCATTCCATTTTTAGTCTGGTTCTATGTATTGATCGTTATGCAAACAGGTTCAGTTATCTGGCATAGAAAAATTGTACTGTCCGAACCAGTAACTACAATAAGATTTTGGCCGCATATGAGAGACTGGAAATACATACTTTGTTGCATTATTCTGTTTGCTGTATGGACCATAATTTTTATACTCTTGGCTCCTACAATATATTGGCCTTACTTATTGCTAAAAAGAGAATTTTTAGATCCAATAAACCTTGGTGTATTTTCTTTTTTAATCAAAGTTTCCGTTATTATTTTCATTTTTATGGTGTCATTTATTATTTTCATAATGCTAACGAGAACTTCTATGCTTCGGCTGGCGCATATCGCAGTTGAAGAAAATGATATTAAGTTCATAAGTAAATATATCAAAAATGGAACGAAGAGCTTCTCATGGCTCTTTGCTCTGTTCGCTATTATTATAATACCCAGCACTTTGCCCATGCTTGTAATGATTATTCTTGTACTGTTTGGTATGGTGTCAATTAGTTTTCTATTCTCTGGCGAATATATCTTTAATGCCTCAACATTTCTCTATGAAATGTTGTCATTTTTTACATTATTTATGGCTCCATTGATGATAACAACGCTTCTGTCTTTATTTTATGAGAAAAAGGTGCGAATGGAACTCATACACTATAACCAACTTCCTAAGATTTGAATTAAAAGAGGCCACATTGTGGTTAGGAATCCTTGATTTGCAATCACGAGATGCTCCTCGACAATGTGCTAATTAAGAAACAGTTTTTCTTATGCTAAATTCCTCTATCTGATATTCATAGATCCATGGAGTTAGGGCATGTCACTAAAACTTGGTGTTAAGGACCTTGTCGAAGAAGCCTCTCGATTGGTGAAAGCGATCTCTGTAAATGAAGCTCTCGACATTCTTAAGAGTGAAAAAGCACAATTTATTGATCTACGAGATGTGCGAGAATTGGTTCGTACAGGGTTTGTTCCAGGAGCCTTTCATGCGCCTCGAGGCATGCTAGAGTTTTGGGTTGATCCTGCAAGCCCATATTACAAGGATATTTTTGAGCCCTCAAAACCTTACCTGCTGTATTGCCAATCAGGTTGGCGCTCAGCATTGGCAGGCGCAACCCTCATAAAAATGGGGTTTACAGATATTCAGCACATGGATGGTGGATTTACAGCCTGGCAAGATGCTGGTTATGAGATTGAAAGAAAATAACTTTAGATGGCTCTTACTAAATAAAATAATCGTTGATAAGTGTGTTTATTTCACTTCTTTGTGAGCTGTTTAAGATTTTCTGTAATATTTTTCACTTTTTTCAATCTTGCTTACCTTTGATTAACAAATATCAAAAATAGTGTTGACTAATTTATGATGTGCCGTTTGGATGTCTTTGATATTGAGTTACGCGTAGGGAGCTGAGGAATGTATTTATTTTTACATAATATCAAATTATGTTGCCATAGAATTTTATGTGCAGCTTTTGTTTTAATTTCTGTTTTATCAATCACAACTTATCCAGCAAATGCGGATACTTTTGATGAAATATTTTCTGATTCTGCAGACTATATTCCACAAGATAAAAACAGTGCCAAATATCATACGCTTTATGAGGCTGGTGGGAGTATTTTCAGATCTTCACTTTCTCGCAGGCTCCCAAAAGGAAAGAATAAATTGGTTGCTCGAGTTGACCTTTCAGAGCAGCGCATGAAGGTTTTTGTTAATGGTAGTCTGTGGAGAGAATGGCGTGTTTCTTCAGGTGCTAAGGGCTATACAACACCAACAGGTAGCTGGAAACCAAAACGCATGCATGAAATGTGGCACTCTAGAAAATATGATATGACACCAATGCCGCATTCGGTCTTTTATAATGGTGGATTTGCGATACATGCGACTGATTATATAAAATATCTTGGACGCCCTGCTTCTCATGGCTGTGTGAGATTACATCCTGAGCATGCTAAAACATTCTTTAAAATGGTTAAAGATTTTGGCATGCACAAGACGCGTATCGTAATTACTCAGTAGATCTAAAAAGTGAGGAGCATTTCTGCTTTGATGGAATGTTCCTTTTTCAAACATCTTAAAAATGTAATTTGTCTTTTCCCATTCTTTCAATTCAAGCTTTAAGCAGATGTTTGAGTGTTATCTTGAATTACGCTTTTCTCTTGCATGATGCTTAATTGTTGGTCCTAATTTCATGGACTGAATAAAATTGAAGCTTCCTATTAGGCATAAATTATACTATCATATCATTATTTTAATTATGAATTTTGATAGAATTTTTTTTATAAATTTCGATAGAATTATTATGTTAGGAATTTTCAGTAACAGGAAAACAGATCCTGATAGAATTCAAATAGTTTTTCATAGTAGCAGAGAGATTCTTGATGATAAGAAAGTCAGGATTCCCATCCGGACTTACCTTTCATTGTGTAAAAAAGAATTACGACAAATCTCAAAATATCTATTTGTTTGTTTATTTTTTACCCCCATTTTTCTGCTAGCCCTCCAATATTTTGGATTTGAGCATGTTAGGAATAATAATGATGTTCTTGAAGATGTCAAAATCATACTTGATGATCTTTATCTATATAGTTTTACAACTGGTTTAATTGTACTTAACATTGCTTGCTTTGCATTTGCACTTTACAAAATTACCAGACTTCCTGCACGCCTTAGATATAAGATTATCCATAAGGAGAGTTCTCTGAAAAATCAGAACGTTATTTACAGTGGGAGAAAATTTAAGGTTCAAACTATATTTAACTCTGCAATCTTAGATAAAAAACATACAGCCAAAAAGGTTTATATGTATGAGCTTGTAAGAACATAATCTAAATTTCTTCCTGTTTCTTTTAGATTTGTATATGACTTTTATAAGATTAATCATTAAAATTTCGGGCGGAATTTTTCCGCCCTATAATTTACGCCTAATCATAAACTCAATTCTTCTTTTCCGGAGTATCCCAGAAGTCACGATTGATTTCCATATCAGCTTGATATTTTGTAATACCAATGTCTTTTAGACGATCATTATCTAATTTTTGCAGATCATGTCTTTGTTGAGCAATTTCAAATGCATACTTTATATTGGTAATAACTTTTTTGATTTTTGTTATCAAAAATAAGCCAGAATTGCGCTGGCTTGTCGCGTAGTGATCTATAATTGCCATCACATTCCTCATATATAATTTAAGTGCTGGGCCATAGCTGTTTCATTCAGATTATGACACGTGATGGTACATATTTAGTCATTAATCTTGCATAATGGAAATGAATGTTTATTATATTGTCTATAACAAATCGTTATGGGTATAGATAATGGCAAGACATATAGACTTGGCTTTACTAAGAGCTTTTGTTGCGGTTTATGAAAGCGGTGGCATGACCAGTGCTGGAAAACACCTTAATCTGACACAAGCCGCTGTTAGTCAACAGATCAAAAGGTTAGAAGAACAGTTTGACGTAGAACTTTTTGATCGGAGTGAACGGCAAATTAAACTCTCTGCCCATGGAGAACGTTTGATGAGCTATGCAAAGAGGAGCCTCTCTTTAAATGACGAGATTTGGGCTTTGATGACAACGCCCGAATTTGAAGGAGAAATTCGTCTGGGAGTGCCTTACGATATAGTCCAACCTTATATCCCACCTATATTAAGAAGCTTCCACAAATCCTGGCCACGCATTCAAGTGCGGTTAATTTGTGAAACAACAGTTCGGCTTTTGAAAATGCTAGAGGACAGTGAGATTGACCTTACTCTTACAACTCAATCTAGCAGTCCGCGTAATCGCGATAGATTGCTTGCAGATGAACTCGTCTGGGTGGGAGCGCCTGCTGGGCATGCTTATATGCTTGATCCATTACATGTTGCCCTTGATGATGATACATGTGCCTTTCGAACTTCCGTGATTGATACTTTGACGAAATACAACCGCAACTGGACTTTTACAACAGCTATGGCACGAGGTATGATTGCACAATCTGCTTTACTCGAGGCTGATATGGCTGTAGCTCCTATGCTCTCTCATACAGTTCCAGATTATTTAGAAGTATTAGGGCCTGATAGTGGTTTGCCTCCTTTACCAGTATATTATATGAATCTCTATCTAAAAAAGACTGAGCCAAGCAAAATGGTTCTTGAACTTTCAGATCATATTCGCAAGCATTTTTCGATGTTAACGCTTCAGGCCGCTCAATGATGAATAACATAATATTGCTTGTTATTGCTATATCCATTATATCGTTTCAATAAGCTTCATAATTTGAAAAGCAACAATATTAACGATAGGTCATTTATGTACTTCATCCCTCTTAAAGCTCTATGGTCCCCCTTACGACATTTATCATCTGTGTTTACTATCTTTTGGGTGCAGTTGGTTGTTATTGCGGTATTATTTTTCTGGACTATTTTTACACCAAGCTTGGCCTTGAAGAGTGATGTGATTAAGCTGCTCATTGCCGTTGATGTTGTCTTGTCTATCTATCTTGCAATACTGTTCGTATGTGGTTTAGTGAGATGGCATAGAAAGCTTATTTTAGATGAAGCCCCAGATTTCTTTTATTTTATACCTAAGTCCCGTGACTGGAGTTATTTTCAGCACTCTCTTGTTCTCTCGCTTATAACTTTTACCAGTGGATGTCTTATTTTGCTTGGTCTTGATAAATTTCTTGGTGTTGAAACCTCATGGCTATTTACTGAGAAAGCCTCATCAATTGATCCCGTTTTTGACTTTGCTATTCTTGCTGCCGTTGGGGGAGTTTTTTGTCTTATACTTCGCCAGGCTATTCTTTCCTTGCCGATGGTTGCAACAGAAACTCCCCAGACTGCATACTATGAAGAAACCGAAAATAAAGCATCTAACAAAATCATATGGCCCATTATTTTGTTCTTAATTACAGCTATTGGCTTTACGATGTTGACCGCCTGGGACCATGCCTTTTTAAGCTATCATAAAACAGGACAGGAAATTGAAATTGGTCTAGCATATACTTTTGTATTGATCCGAGTTTTAATTGCCTTTTATGCAGTCCTTGTTTTCGTCTCTGGAATTTCATTATATTATAGAGATTATATAAAAGCATATTTACAAGAGACTTCGGAGACCTGAAGGTATTGAACAATTTGACATAAATACAACATATGTTGCTCCGTTTTCCTAAAAGGGACATTCCATAATTCAATACAGTTGTTTTTTCATAATATCTTGGTTAAATTATCATTCTAATTAAGAAGAGGCGTGGTCCACTCCATACCAGTAATCAAGTATTATGAGTTTAATATGCGTAATTGGTGCACCGCACTGCTCTTTGGGCTAGGAGCAATGTGCCTGAGTTTAGAAGCCTATGCATCAATAGATGTCTCGGCAGATATAAATCATATCTTAAAACTGAAAACTAACTTTCATTATTCGAACCCAAATAAGCTATCAGGACTTTATGCTAAAAATGCAATGATAAAGTTCAAGATTATATATTCTAACAGACAGAGCCGCTCCAAGTTGCTCCATGCAAATGTCAAGCTTCCAGGACAACCAACTAAGAGTATTTTTTCTTCATATATTGATCGTTCTAACTTGATGATCAAATTTGAAAATATTCGCATGGTTCGTGAGAAGAATAAAACACTCCTTTTTGCAGATGTTTATTTTCCACATAATTGCTTTCATTTTCCTGGATATCAATTGCAGTTTGTAAAAGATGGAAATGCATTCAAAATATTCCATGAAGTTTTTGGCTATTCAGAAGCAAATTTTTGTAATGAAGAGTTGCGGTCTGGCCAGCTTAACAAAAAGAATGCCTTAAGAATATTTCGTCACAGCCGTGCGCTTTGGGATAAATATGACCCAAAAGTTTCACATTATTATTCTGAAAGCGTGAACTTTATTGTTCGCAAAGATCAAGGCTATGGAAGATATTTAAAAACAACACATAAATCCTCACTTGTACCTTACAAAGATAGACTAAAGTTTATTATGCAAGGTTATAAGTCTCAGCGTAATAAATCTAAATATTTCAATGTCTATACATCTCGAAATAACAAGGTCATCAAGATTGAGGCCCATAGGAGAGATATCTCAAATTGTTTTGATGATAGAGGCTTTTATGTCATTATTGCCAAAACACAGCATGGTTTACAAATCATAGAAGAACAAATCACTAAAGCTGATAGATCTTATTGTGCTCAATCTGAATTTGGTTTTGGTCCTTCACATGAAGCTAATAAGAGTGAAAGCTTTATCAAAGCAGGCCTGCAGGATATTTTAGATCAATAGTCTTATCATATTTCTTGTGCTATTTGTTTGAGATCATCAACGAAGTCATTGATGGTCTCTTTTTTTGTATCCCAAGAACACATAAGACGGCATCCCCCCTTACCAATAAAATTGTAGAAATGCCAACCTTGATCTCTCAATTTGGTCGAAATAACCTCAGGTAGTTCTACAAAAACGACATTTGCTTCACATGGAAACATGATGTTAATTCCATTTATTTTAGCAATACAGTCATGAAGGTATTTAGCCATTGCGTTTGCATGACTTGCGTTACGCAACCAAACATCATCGTTGATTAATCCTAACCACGGGGCTGAAATAAAACGCATTTTTGAACAAAGCTGACCAGCCTGTTTTACTCTGTAAGCAAAGTCTGCAGCATAGGCTTTATTAAAAAATACAACAATCTCACCAAGAGGCAAACCATTTTTAGTTCCACCAAAGCAGAGGACATCTATACCAGAGCGCCAGGTTATTTCCGAGGGATGTACCCCTAAAGAAGCAACTGCATTTGCAAAACGTGCCCCATCCATATGCAATCTTAAATCATGACGTTTTGCCATAGCAACAATTGCTCGCAATTCATCAACCTTATATACTGTTCCTAATTCTGTAGATTGGGTCAATGATACGACTTTTGGTTTTGGATAATGGATATCTGTTCGTCTCATCACCACTTCATTGATGGTTTCAGGTGTTACTTTTGCATTCTCTCCTTTTACCAAAAGGAGCTTAGATCCATTCGAAAAAAATTCAGGGCCACCACATTCGTCAGTTTCGATATGTGCAATTTCGTGACAAATCACAGAATGATAAGGTTGACATAAGGCTGCTAATGATAATGAATTTGCGGCTGTGCCATTAAAAACGAAGAAAACTTCACAGTCTGTTTCAAATAATTCTCTTATACGTGTGCATACTATATCTGTCCACCTATCGTCACCATAAGCGTATTCATGCCCTGTCATATTTGCTTCATTAATTACCTCAATGACTTCAGGGCATACACCAGCATAATTATCAGATGCGAATTGCTGACTTCTCGTGAGTGGTTTGAGTTCTATATTTCGGGACATTCAATGGCTTTCGTGATTAGAAACAACATGAAATTTTATAGTCTATTAAGTTAAAGAATAGCTGATATTATTTCTACGAAAAGATATTTTCTCATGCTAAAATGTAGAAAAACATGATGAATATAGTTCAATTTTATATTCATTCTTTGTTTTTATCAATTTACATATGGTTTCTAAACAAAAGCTTAGTTTCATGAAATGTAGGTGCTGTATCTCCAAAACTTATTAATGTTATGGGCTACATTTGTTAGCTTCAACTATATAGAGGATTATTCAACAAGTTCTCTTTCAAGTGTGCAGATATGCCCTTCAGGCCTTTTAGAGAATTTCTCTGCAAGCTTATTACGTGCTACCGCTCCCCCTTCAGCTAATTTATTAAGTTCTTCGGGTTTAAGAAGCGTTAAGCAGATAATATCGACTGGACCAAAAGGCATATCAGAAATTTTACTAGGACGCTCTGGTATGCTTAGATTTATTAAGGCCCCTACTGTTCCATTTTTTGTCATCCATTGATCTGGAAACACCCCATCTTCAAATGGAAATTCCATGGACATGATATGAAATTTTTCTAGATGCTCTGAAATTCCTTCCATGTATGCTATATTCTGGGCAAAGTTCTCGACTAATGCAAAAGCCCAACTGCCATTAATATCATCAAACTTTGCATCTGCAAATTCAGGAACTTCTACATAAACTTCACAACCATAGCCTTGCATATTTTCTCTACTTGTTCCAACAAATGGGTCTGACAGACCATCTGATGCTATTATTAAACTATTTTTAGGGCGAACAACTCTGTAAGCTTGGCGGGTATTAGGCCAAGGAGGGGCCCCCATAAACTGAGGGTTGACAATATATGACAAGACATCTTGATCTGAGGGACCTATTTGATCCCAATAATTTTTTAGCTTTTTATAACCAAGTTCAATTCTAGGATCGGTTTCAGTAATCATAATTTACATCTGTAACCATAAATTATTATACGTAACATTTATAATAGTATTTTGCATTATTATGTTATGAGATATAAAAGTAATATGTTCAAAATACGACTCAATTAGACAGCAAATTCAATTCATATCATACGAATATATTGTATAGGGATCTTAATTTATGTGTGAATTGCTTGGGATGAATTGTAATGTCCCAACAGATATACGTTTCAGTTTTTCTGGACTTATCGAGCGGGGTGGCAGGACCGGGGTTCATCGTGATGGATGGGGCATTGCGTTTTATGAAGGGCGAGGTTGTCGGACCTTTCATGATCCACTTCCAAGCTGTCATTCAGAAATGGCTAAATTTTTGCGCAGTCAATCTCTTAAAAGTTGCAATGTGATTAGTCATATCCGGAAGGCAACACATGGTAAAGTCTGTCTTGAGAATACACATCCATTTCTTCGTGAATTATGGGGGAGGAGCTGGTCTTTTGCTCATAATGGTAAATTGAAGGGGATAAAAAAATGGCCTTTGAAATTTTATCAACCTGTTGGTACGACAGATAGTGAGTATGCCTTTTGCTGGATTATGGATCAGGTACGCAAAAAATATCCAAAACCGCCTAAATCTACTTCTCAATTAAAAGTTTTTATTAATGGTTTAGCTGATGAAGTTGCTGCACTGGGTATTTTCAATATGCTCTTATGTGACTCAAAATTTTTATATTGTTATTGTGGAACGCAGCTTAGTTGGATTACGAGACGCGCTCCTTTTGGAAAAGCAAGTTTAATTGATAAAGATTGGACTATTGATTTTCGTGAATTTACTTCGGTAGGTGATATTGTTTCCGTCATTGCTACCATTCCTCTTACAAAAGATGAAAGTTGGACAATAATGGAACCAGGGAATTTTAAATGCTTCCAGAATGGCATAACTTGTTGAGATATTATAATGGACTTTGATGTTATTATTATAGGAGGTGGGATAGTTGGACTTTCAACGGCAATGCAACTTTTAGATCAATCCCCATCTTTATCAATTTCAGTTCTTGAAAAAGAAGCAGACATCGCACAACATCAAACGAGTCATAATAGTGGTGTAATCCATGCTGGTGTTTACTATCAACCTGGAAGTTTAAAAGCACAATTTTGTAAAGCTGGTGTTGAAGCGACACTTAGGTTTTGTCAGAAACACAATTTACCTTATGAACAGTGCGGCAAGCTTATCGTCGCTACGAATGAACTTGAGGTTTCCAGGTTAGATGATCTTTATAAAAGATGTCTAGAGAATGGTTTAAACCCAGAACGTCTTGATAAAACTTCACTTGGCCACAGAGAGCCACGTATTGTCGGGGAAGAAGCAATTTATGTTTCATCAAGTGGTATTACTGATTATGCATTGATTGCAGAGGCTATGGCCAGAGATTTTCGCGCTAAGGGGGGTATTGTTCTTACTAATCAAAAAGTTTTAACTTTAAAAGAAGAGACAGAACAAGTCATAATAGAAAGTGACGAAAAAACTTTTAAATGCCGTTATGCAATTGTATGCGCCGGGTTGATGGCAGATCGTCTTGCTCGTATGTGCGGGTTGGATCTTGATTTTCAAATTGTTCCTTTCCGCGGGGAATATTATAAACTACCAACTTCTAAGAATGACATAGTTAATCATCTTATTTATCCTGTTCCTGATCCTTCTCTTCCGTTTCTTGGTGTTCATTTAACGAAAATGATTGGAGGATATGTCACTGTTGGACCTAATGCTGTTTTAGCGTTTTCAAGAGAAGGATATGAGTGGCATAATATTAACCTTAAGGATATTTTGGATATGATGCGTTTTCCTGGTTTCTGGGGAGTTATAAGACATCATGCAAAATCTGGTATAGATGAGTTTAAAAATTCTATTTTCCGTAGTGGATATCTCAAACAATGTCAAAAATATTGCCCAGAACTAACATTAGAAGATTTTCAGAGTTATCCATCAGGCGTGCGTGCTCAGGCTGTTCGTGCAGATGGTACTTTGGTTCATGATTTTCTTATAAAAAATACAAAACGCACTCTCCATGTATGTAATGCTCCCTCCCCTGCTGCAACGTCATCCCTTCCCATAGGTCGTTATCTTGTTGATATTTTTAATAAAAAAATCATATCAAGTTCCAAAACATAGCGAATACTTCCTTATCTCGATCACATTTGAAATCACAAAAATATTCCGTCAGATAACAAACTACTCACACAAAATCACGAAGTCATCACAGCTGTTCACATAACACGTGATCGCTCTTTTTTTTTTGGAAAGCCTGCATATCTCTAGTTCATCAAACGGGCAATAATGTTCGAAACACTTAAAAAAATGTTTTTCTACTGGAGATTAAAATGACTAACTTTGTAAAAATCGCAATCGTATCTTTAGCTATCCTTTCTGGTGTAAGTGCAGCTCAAGCTGGTGACGTTTCACCTACAAGCGCTGAGAAATTCTTCGCTGAGCAACAGTTGAACGGTAACTAATATCACTAAAAATAATATGTGAAGCTTAATACTTCACCTCTTTAGAAACTTAATTATTGGAGACATAAAATGACTAACTTTGTAAAAATCGCAATCGTATCTTTAGCTATCCTTTCTGGTGTAAGTGCAGCTCAAGCTGGTGACGTTTCACCTACAAGCGCTGAGAAATTCTTCGCTGAACAACAGTTGAACGGTAACTAATATCACTAAAAATAATATGTGAAGCTTAATACTTCACCTCTTTAGAAACTTAATTATTGGAGACATAAAATGACTAACTTTGTAAAAATCGCAATCGTATCTTTAGCTATCCTTTCTGGTGTAAGTGCAGCTCAAGCTGGTGACGTTTCACCTACAAGCGCTGAGAAATTCTTCGCTGAACAACAGTTGAACGGTAACTAATTTGTTTGCTACGCATATTCAAACTCTCCTCCCAAAGGTATGAGGTGATAAAAACACCTCGTACCTTATTTTATTTTGACAATCTAAGTTGAGCAATTTGGAAGGCGATTTCTCTGAAGGCTTCTTTAAGCTTTTCACCATCATCCGCAAGAAAATAATGATCAGATGATGTTGCACATTGCTCTAATGTATTTTTTGCCTGATTGCTGTATAGTTCAAAACCAACTGTATAGATAATAATTCCAGCTGCTTTCATATTCGCACACAATTGATCTGCCTGACTATCAGAGCTTCCATTTGGAGAGTCATTACCCCAAGTCAAATAGCGGGTCATGATGTGATCTTTATATTGCGTGTTGTAATCTCCGTCTGTCATTAATATAGCTATTTTCATTGTTTTTTCTGAATCATAAACAGCTGCCTGTCTTCCAGTTGGCCATACTGAATTCCAGTTAGGTGATAAAGTATACCATGTCCAAGCTGTTCCCAAATGCCCTGCTGTCCATCCGCTTGCATAGAAACTATCAATTGTGTTTTCAAGCAATGTTTGGTCTGTTGTTAATGGAATTACTTCTGTCGAAGGCTTACATGAGCCGTATGACGTATACATTCGGTTGACTTTGTTGGAACCTGTTGGTGCAGCATCAGTAAAAGCTTCCGCGCCTGTTCGTTCACTTACACACCCTGCTGTTAAATACCAAGTCGTGTAATATCCATATTTATATAAGAATGTACTGCTTGATGGAAGATTATCCGCTACAGAACTCATATAGGGTGATACGTTCACTGACTCAGAGAATGGTACCAGAGCAATTCTTGCGGTGTGCTCTGTCTGACCATTGCCTTGTAGTATAATTTGCACTAAATCCTTTGCGGCAACTTTCATATCTGTTAAACGACTACCATACATAGAGCCTGTCACATCAAGCATCATGGATAATTCTATGTCCAGTTGACCTGATCCACCGAGAGCCAGTTCAGCTTGAGTACTTGCAGCAACATCAATCGTATTGATGCCAACAACCTTCATAAACTGAGTAGGAACTGATGAGGTCGCTGAGAGGTTGATAACTCCTGTGGTTCCATCAATTCCATCAATTGCCAGATTTGCTGTTATCTCTCCATTTAGAGAGGCATTAAAATGGTTCGTGGCAGTTGTTTCAGCTGCTCCAACATCACCTGATGTTTGCAGCTTGCGTCCTGCTGCTAGTGCTGCGGCATCAAGTGCGGCTTGTATTTTTGATTTAGTCATCACAGCAGAGGAATAATCAACGGACATTCCGACTGCTGATATGAGCGGTACGAGTGCGACACCGAAAATCACACTCACGTTTCCTGACATACAAGAAACAAACTTATTGATATAAGTTTGTTTCGGGAAACCTACTATATATTTTGAAAGAAAACTGATAAATGCGGACTTAAGTTGATTTAATTTAAACACTATAAAATTCTTTACTTCTACAAACATGTGAACCTTCCAAAACACTTTTATGAAGTGTAGTCGAGAGATCTTGATAAGCGTTAAAATTTGTTACTCAAATTTTATGCTATTTATCATCAAACTCTAATTGGATAAATTTTGAACTATTCTGAAGTTTCCCGACTTACAGGAGTACAGAAATTCTCATGAAGTTGTTTGGATATTTGGTACGTTGTTTTAGGACGCTAAATGTGAGAACTATTCCATGGCTGTATACTGACATTGCTTACTCCAGGTTTAGAATAATCAGTATAAGCAAAACTTATTTTAAAATTTTTAAAAAGTTGAATAAAATTTAATGTAATTATTTACTGAATATTATCGATATTACGTGGGGCCTGGTAAAAAGAAAAAGGCCGCAAGAAACGGCCTTTCTTTCACAAATATTATACTTCGATTAAAGTACGTTTTGAATGACGGTCGAATAATGACCTGTAATATAACCGGCTGTCAGTGCGATAAAAGGCGCTGTTACATAGAGATATTTAACCGTTGACATTCTTCCCGCAATTTTTAGAACTTTTTTCATCATTTCCCCCTTTGGACAAATTGAACTTTATTGATAAAATCAATGCAGTTATTTAGATGAGTTCAGAGTGACGTAAAAAGGGCAACCTATAGTTTTCCACAGGGCAAGAGCCTAAAATTTAATAAAAAATTAACCATAATTTAAAATGTGTCCTAAAAGACATAAAAATAAATAAGCAGAGAGGTTTTTAGTCCTCAAAAGTCGCTTCAAGCGTTTTACGGAAAATAAAACCAGCTACTTCTTCGGCACCTTTTTTTAGTAAGTAGGCGCCCCATTCTTTAGCAACATCAGCATTGTTTGAGTCAGAAATTTGTGTCACTTGTTTTGGAACGTGTTGTTCATTTGTTTCTATATCTAATTTACCGCGTAGTATTACACTTTGATCTTCAGACAGAGGTTGGATAAAAAATTTAAATTCCGCTAGCTCTAGTTGCTGGCCTGCTACCCATTTTTCTCTTTTTACAGGTTTTCCAGCTAAGAATACTCCGTTTGTACTGTGGGTATCGGTTATATAAATATTTTCACCCGATCTCTCAATCAGTGCATGTGTTCTTGAAACACCATGTCCTTCTATATGTATTGATGCACTCTCGCTGCGTCCTATTGTAAGTACAGCATCCGGTTTTAGCAACGCGTGATTGGCAGCTTCTACAGTTGTCTTATCTTTTGGGCACCAACTTAATAAAATATCCATATTATTTTTTACAAATTATTTTCGTCTTCAATCTAAAGTTATGACAAGTTTTGAGAAAATTTATTTCTTAGATTATCATACAAATTTTTGTGATGGAACGAAAATTTAACTATAGATAAATCGAGTTAAGGATTGTGATTTTTATATTTTAGTCAAAATAAGAGTAGAATTATTTGCTGGCATGTCCAGAATTTTTTCTAATTTTAAATTGTTTTTCTTTGCACATATAGAAATATCATTTGTATCTCGAATACCCCACTCTGAATTGCGTGCCCTTAAAGCCTGATTGAAATCAATATTCCCCTGGGATAAAAAGTCTCCATCTCTCTTAAACGGGCCATATAAAATTAAGCAGGTCTCAGTAGACAGATTGCTTCCAGCATTTAAGAAGAGACCTTCAGTGACACTCCAGGGTGAGATGTGGCATACATTTGCACAAAAAACTCCAATTAAATTTTCTAATGGAGGTTTTCCTTCCTCCCCTAGATCCCATGGGTGGGAGGTATCAATTTTTATTGCTGGTTTTATATTTTCTGATTGTGTGTAAGACGTCCAGGCATTGATACTTGTTATGTGATCGTCATTTGGATCTGATGGCCACCATGTGATTTCAGGCAAGTGTCTGGCAAAATGAATGGCGTGTTGCCCTGTGCCGCTCCCAATTTCTAGCACATGCCCTTTTTTATCTTTGATAATATCGCAAAGCACATCTTTAATAGCATCTTGATTACGAAGCGCAGCTGGAGCATTTAGTCTACCATCTGTTGGGGTTTGGTCTAAATCTTTACCAAAATCCTCGACCATTTTCATCATAATACGTCCTAGTAAGTTATATAGTTGTAACCCAATCTTTTATTCTTTCAGCTATTTTAGCTCCGCCTTTTGCTGAGGGCTCGATGGGGTTTGCATAGTCATCATAATCGATGAATAATTCACGCAATTCTAATATATCACAACGGTGCTTTAAAGCTTCTTGTTGTATCACATCATTAAAGATCGACAGTCCACTTTCTGCAGCTTTTTGGTCATCCATATCCATGCCAGTCGCGGCAAAGCCTGGATTATAAATTGTTAAAACAAGAACCTTTCTGTTTTCTGATTTTAACTTAGAGAGAAGGCCAATATAACATGCACGAAATTCTTCTCGAATATCCCACAGCTTTACCATCAAATCTCTAGATTTTATATCTTGGGTCTTGTCTAGCAGACTAATATAACCTAATGCATCATTTCCACCCGAGCTGAGTATTATAAAATCATCAGGTTTTAAATCATGAAGTTGTTGTTTAGTAACATCTGTAGTGACAGAACCATCAACGGCTCTCATTTCAACCCCAAAGCTAGGTAATAAGCCCATAACTTGTTGACATACATCAGGTTCGCCTTTGTTAACATAGGCTGCATTATCAATAATTGAATCACCAAGAAGTATAATTCTGTGCTTTGTCATCTCTACACCTATTAAACATATTGCCCCGCTGCATATCCAGATGACCACGCCCATTGAAAATTATAGCCGCCTAGATGCCCTGTCATGTCAACGACCTCTCCGATAAAATATAAACCAGGCACATTTTTGACTTCCATGGTTTTTGAGGATAACTCTTTTGTATCGACACCCCCCAAAGTCACTTCGGCTGTTCGATATCCTTCTGATCCTATAGGTTTAATTTTCCAACTGTTAACGGCATCACCAACTCTCATTAATTGCTTATTAGGCATATCTGCAAGCCTGCCAAGGCTCTCTGTCATATCAGCAATATAATCACTCAAACGCTTTGCAAAAATATTTGAAAGCTGTGTTTGAACTTCTTGTTTAGGATGTTCTGTCCTTGCAGTTTTCAAAAGCTCGAAAACATTTGTTTCCGGCATAAGGTTGATTTCAATATCATTGCCTTCACGCCAATAAGATGAAATCTGTAAAATACTCGGCCCACTCAATCCACGATGAGTAAATAAAAGTGCTTCTTGAAATTTTGTTTTCCCATAAGAAACAATTGCATCATTCACGGATATACCTGAAAGGTCCTTTAACTTCGCAAGAGCGCCATCAGCAAATGTAAGAGGCACAAGAGCTGGGCGCGTCTCAATAATGTTCAGACCAAACTGTTTCGCGATATCATAACCAAACCCAGTTGCTCCCATTTTCGGTATTGATTTCCCACCTGTGGCTATCACAAGTGAAATACAGGAATATGTGTCCTGTTCTGTTTCTAACGTAAATCCAGTTTCCTGTTTGGAAATATCTGTAACTGAGGTCTCAAGTTGAATTGTGACGTTTGCCTTTTTGCACTCATCAAGCAGCATCGAAATGATCTGATTAGAGCTATCATCACAAAAGAGCTGACCGAGTGTTTTTTCATGATAGGCAATTTTATAGTTTTGGACCAGGCTAACAAAATCATGTTGGGTATAGCTGCGCAATGCTGAAATACAGAATTTTGGGTTTTGCGAAAGGAAGTTTTTAGGACTTGTATTCATATTCGTGAAGTTACAGCGCCCTCCCCCTGATATGCGAATTTTCTCGCCAACAGCCTTCGCATGATCTATGAGGCATACGGATTTCCCGCGCTTGCCAGCCTCGATTGCGCACATTAGGCCTGCAGCCCCAGCGCCTATTATCACTACATCATAGTTTTTCACTGAATAACCTTAAAAGAATTGATTGAGCTTGCCACATTTTTGCGCTAGCACTCATTTTCAACTGTTTCATATACATATTTGATAAGATAAGACAAGAGACGATGGCATCCCCTCCCCTGTTAACATTGCAAGATATCCATTTAAGCTTTGGTGGCACACCTTTGCTAGAAGGCGCTGAGCTGTCCGTTTCGGAGTATGAGCGACTTTGTCTTATTGGCCGGAATGGCTGTGGCAAGTCAACTTTGTTAAAAATTGCAGCCGGCATGGTTGAGTCAGATTCTGGGAAACGTTTTTTACAGCCTGGAACAACCGTGCAATATCTTCCCCAAGAACCAGACCTGACGGAATTTAAAACAACTCTTGATTATATTGAAGCAGGCTTAAGCCCAAGTGATGACCCATACCGCGCTCAATATCTTGCTGAACAATTGGGGCTAACAGGACAAGAAGACACACAGCATTTATCAGGAGGTGAGTCTCGGCGTGCAGCTCTTGCACGCGTGCTTGCCCCCGAGCCTGATATTCTTCTTCTTGATGAGCCGACTAACCATCTTGATTTACCTGTTATTGAGTGGCTTGAGAGTGAACTAAAATCTATTAAATCAGCTTTAGTCCTTATCAGTCACGACCGTCGTTTTTTAGAGAACCTCTCCAAAACCACAGTCTGGATTGATCGTGGGCAGTCTCGGACTTTAAACAAAGGCTTCGCGCATTTTGAAAGTTGGCGTGATGAGGTCTTAGAATTAGAAGAACAAGAGCGTCATAAACTCGATCGAAAAATCCATGCTGAAGAGCAATGGGTGATTTATGGCGTAACAGCCAGACGAAAACGCAATGTGCGCCGCATGGCAAATCTCCATGATCTACGTCAACAGCGTAAAGATCAACGTAATGTCACAGGAAAGGTTCAGGTAACACAAGCATCTGAATCTGAAGTCTCTGGTAAGATGGTTGTTGAAGCTAAAAATATTACCAAATCTTATGATGGTGTTGATATTATCAAAGATCTCTCTTTAAAAATAGCACGAGGAGACAAAATTGGCATTGTCGGACCAAATGGATCTGGCAAGACAACATTGATTAATATGCTCACAGGCTTGCTCGAACCAGATGAAGGAACTATTCGATTGGGTACGACCTTGCAAATGGTCACCCTTGATCAGAAGCGTGAAAGCCTCGATCCCAATTGGTCCTTAAAAGATGCGCTCACAGGTGGTGGGGGAAATATCGTTGATATTCCAGGAAACCCAAAACATGTTGTCTCTTACATGAAAGATTTTCTTTTCTCCCCGGAACAGGCGAATACACCGATTACCGCTTTATCTGGTGGAGAGCGTGGACGGTTGATGCTGGCACGAGCACTCGCAAAACCATCTAACCTCCTGGTCCTTGATGAGCCAACCAATGATCTTGATCTAGAGACGCTTGATCTGTTGCAAGAACTCCTTGCAGACTATAACGGAACGGTTCTTCTAGTTAGCCACGACCGGGATTTTCTAGACCGTATCGTCACCTCAACGCTTGGGTTTGAAGGGGAGGCAACCTGGCAGGAATATGCAGGCGGCTATTCTGATATGGTCTCCCAGCGCGGTGTTGGTGTGCAGGCAAAAGAACAGAAAAACGAGGAGCCTGTTAAAACCAAACCAAAATCATCACCCCCAGAACCAACCCAGCAAACTGCCAAACGGAAATTGTCTTATAAAGAAAAATATGCTCTGGAAACTTTGCCTAATGAGATGGAGAAGCTGGTGGGGCAAATAGGAGCGTTGCAAATCAAGATGGCTGAGCCTGATTTTTATTCGAAAGACCCTGAGGGGTTTCAGAAGGTAACTGAGGAGCTAGAAGCCTCCCAGGTGAAGCTTGAAGCGATGGAAGAGCAGTGGTTGGAGCTTGAGATGTTGCGTGAGGAATTGGGGGTTTGAGGAGAAGTTCGTACTATTCCAGCAGCTAAATCAGACGCTGGTCCTACTGATACCCCAACCAAATGTTCATTCACAACTTACCTAATTCACATCCCTCCAATCGCATCATTCTCATTCCTTGGCAACCATTCTCTCAAAAACTCCCATAATATCAACGTATTGTTCTTTATAATGATCATCAAAACAATGAGGAAAAAAATGCATAAGGACACAACCTTAAGTTTGATACTCGTAACAATGACATGCCTCGTTACAGGATGTGGCGGGCAAAAGACGTATAACATTAATAATCAAGTGACAGCGTCATCCTATAGCAGCCCTGCGAAACAAAAAGACCCTGATATAACGCCAACAACAAAAAAAGAAAAATTTGTAAATGATGTTGGTAAAAGATATAAAACAGCTAGCTGTCAAGAACTGAATAAAGCGCTGATAGATTCAACTCTGATCATTTCAAACACAAGTGATACTGTTAACAAAAAATCTACAGGTCAAAAGCAATATGATGCTGGATATAAGATTGGTGCTTATCTTGCTATGTCAAAAGTTATTAAAACTGAGCTTGACAAGCGTTGCTGACAAAGGCATGCAAACTTCAAAGATGTCCGATAACACATTGCAAAAACTTAGGATATTTTCGCCCCGAAGGCTACCTTTTTGACATGTAAGCGGGAAAAACAAAAAAATGGACGACGAACAACTGTGCTACAAAACCCTCTTCCAAAAACTTGAAGAAGAGCATGGCAAACTAGATGAAGAAACAATCATATCCGATGCTGGATTCTCTTATGGCGGGTTGGTAAATATGTGTTCTCGCAAAGAATTCACAATCTTTTTGTCACCTGCGAACTTTCAACTTATGACGAACAATTTCTCAGTGAAGATGGGTTTAAGTTTGAACTGATGATAAAAGATGGCTTTGATGAAAACCAGGCCCACACCCTGCTGACAGCAATTGGCAATCTGTCTATGACAATTTCTCTTGGCGATGGACATACGATTGATGTGTCTGATATTGAAGGTGTGGAGTGTGAGGTGGTTAAGCTGAAACTTTATTCGCAAGTGGAGATTGATGGGGAGATGTTTGGGATTTATCGGTGCCGTGCTTTGTAATTGAAATAAGACAGATATAAAGTAATATTATTCCAATAAAATCAGTTTGTGTTAACTTCACTGCCTTGGCTAGAAATTACTTTTCCCTCACACACTTTGGGGAATAGTTTATTTGCATATGGCACAATGCATATTTTTTGCATGAAGTTTATTTCAAGCATAAAGTCTTTTTTTCTTGCTTCATACTTTTGCGAATCCTTTTCCAAACGCTGGTTTATCTCTTTAATTTGAGACCACATAATTAATTTAGGAGAAAATTGTCCCTCCTGGAAAATAATAAGTCCTTCGTGACCAGCGATAACTATATTTGCCTCAATACTCTTAGGCCTCTCTTTTAATTTACTCCCTTTTTCACCTTCATTCGTTGTATAATAATATGTCGAATTAACTTGAATTACGACTTCCTTTTTTGCGTATCTCAAATAACCAATATATTTTTTGCCAACAAAGTAAGAGGTAACAGCTAACAATAAAGTAACAAAAGCAAAAAATGTTCCTGGCTTCTCACTATAGATTGTTTCAATAAGAGTCCTTATAAATTTCAGGTAACTCATATTGTGATCTTTAATCCAGTATCCAAGAGTAAATATAATCAGCAAGACTATAATCAGAACTAGAAAGTAGAAACATGATGCTATGAGGATATAAAAAAACTCGGGAAATAAATTAACGACTTTTATCAACACATAAATTATAAAAGGAATGAATATAATAAAACAGAATATTCGAGCAACCTTACTTTCAAATTCTTCAGCCTCAAAATCTATTGAGATAAACTCAAAAAATAGCTTCATTAAATTATATAATGAAGAGATACTCAGCCTGACCAACACAATTCCACCGATAATAATCGTTGTATAGAATGCGGTTTGTGCCATTAAAGTATATTTATCGATTAGGGGGATAAAGGAATGGCCAAGCCCGTCCATCATACCGAAGAAAAAAGAAGAATATACTCCTGTAATTAGTAAAAAAACCTGAAGAATTGTTACATATGTTTTTTTAGAATATATAATTCGTTTAATATCCAAACTTTCTTCAAACATATACTTAAACCCAATAAAATAATTTTAAAATAGACTTATAAATAATGTATTTTTATTAAAATAAAAAATTCAAAGTCAATAAGTTCATAACTAATATTTTAGAAATATTTATAATGCATGTTGCAAAAATTACACACGGCCAAAACAAGGTCGTTTATAAACTTTAACTTATACTTGAGTATTGATGTTTCAAACGCAAACCAGCCGGACATAAAGTCCGACCAGTCTAGGGAGAATATAGGGAGAGTGAGAGTAATAAAACCTTAAACCTGAGCAATCCCGCCATCGACAGGTAAATCAATTCCCGTTACGTAAGAACTTTCATCAGATGCGAGGAATGAAACAGCCGTCGCAATTTCAGATGGCGCACCAAAACGACCCAAGGGTGCCAGGCCCGCAAAGGCTTGACCGGTTGCTTCTTTTTCCTGTTCGGACATTCCGAATTTATCAAACAACGGCGTTTCGATGGGACCAGGACTTACGACATTTATGCGTATATTTCGCTCTTTCAGATCATTGGCCCAACTTCTTGCAAAACTTCTGACAGCGGCTTTCGTTGCGCTATAGACACTGAAGTTAGCAAAACCTTTAGCATTCACTGCTGATGCATTCATTATAATGGATGCCCCATCTTTTAATATTGGTAAGGCTTTTTGGACCGTAAAGAACAATCCTTTCACATTAATATTGAAATGCTGATCAAAATGGGCTTCATCTGCTGTTGCCAGATCTGTAAATTTTGCAACGCCCGCATTTGCAAAGATGATATCAAGATGTCCGTATTTTTGTCTGATATCTGTATAAAGCGCATCAAGGTCATTCAAATTAGACACATCTCCTCTGACCGCATGGGCATTGGGTCCCAATTGCTCGAGGGCTTTATCTAATTCTTCCTGGCGTCGGCCTGTGATAATAACTTTCGCGCCCTGTTTGATAAACTCTTGTGCCGTGGCCAAGCCAATTCCACTGTTTCCGCCAGTAATAAGAGCAATTTTTCCATTTAATTTCGCCATTTTAAATCTCTCTATTCTGTTAAAATATTTTTGTAATGATTGATACAATAGCCTATATATGTAATGATCATTATATAATTCAAGGGTTTTTATAGTGACCGATACAAAAAAAATGGAAAATCTTACCAATAAGCCTGTTGGTCGACCTAGAAAGTTTGATGAAGCTCAGGCTTTAGAGAAGGCAACGCAGGTCTTTTGTGAATATGGCTATGAGGGTGCGGCTTTGAGCAAGCTGACCGAAGCCATGAATATAAACAGCCCCAGCCTTTATGCGGCTTTTGGGGATAAGGAACAGTTATTTCTGAAGGTTCTTGATGAATATCATCGCCCTTTTCGAGAGATGGCCCAAAGCGTGCTTTTTGGCGAAGAGACTGCGCTTGGAGGTTTTGGAAAGTTGTTTCAGGTTTATTCCGAAAGTTACAATTCTTGTGACGAAGCACAAGGTTGCCTTATCGTGAACTCTACGATTAATAATAAAGATGGCCATGAAGCCATTGGAGAGAAAATTAAATCTCTACATAAGGAGACCGAAGACATATATTATCAGCGTTTAAAGCAGGGGCAGTCGGATGGTGATGTTTCTCATAATGTCAATATTCGAGCACTTGCACGATATATACACGGTGTTTTTCAAGGTGCTGCCGTTATGATAAGGGGTAGGCAATCTAAAGCTGCTGTAGAAGATTTACTTAGCGTGTCTCATACAGCTTTGGTTGATATGTTGGAGAAATAATTATATGTCAGCACTAATGATACGAGCTGCTCTTCCAAAGGATTTGCCGGATGTCAGAAATGTTCTTATTGAGACATGGCATGCAGCTTATGATCATATCTTAGGTGAAGATGAGGTGACACAAATTACGAACTCCTGGCATAGTGTTGAAGCTTTAAGGGAGCATCTGGAAAAGCCTGACAGTTATTTTAGTGTTGGTGAAATGGATGAGATTGTTGGAACGACTTATTCGATATTTAATCATTCGTCAAATGTCATAGAGCTCTCTAGACTTTATGTTCTTCCATCTGCGCAGGGACATGGCATCGGCTCTTCTTTATTAAAAAATATATATGAACAATTCCCTGAATCTCATGCGATTGAACTTGAAGTTATGAAAGACAATATCCCATCCATTCTGTTTTATGAGCGCCAAGGTTTTGTTGTTACTGGTACTGGAGATGACTGTGGAGTTGCTGGAAGTGGTATTAAACATATGATAATGAGAAAATCGTTGAAAACATAAAAAACCACCAAATTATAATTCCCGTTGATTTCAGATCATTATTTTCACATCAGACTTTATCTGTTAATGTCTGTTTCAAAAAACAGTTAATCAATATCGTAGAGACATGAAAGCTAAATCCAAAAAGACGAATGAAAACTATGTTCTTGGCATCAATGCTATGCGGGCAGGTGATTATGTGGGCGCGTTGGATTTGCTTCAGCGTGCGAGAAAAGAAGATCGTAAAAATGCTGAGTTGAGTATTAATCTAGGATATGTATATCTTATGACAGGCCATCTTACTGAGTCCGCAACAATACTCACAGAAGCTCTCAAGATACAACCCAATTTGCATGAAGCTGTCAGACGTTTGGCGATACTTTTGCGACAGCATGATATTCCAGAACCTGAAAAGCTGAATAGTTTTGGTTTACGGACTGCTTTAAATTATAATAGCTTTGAGAAGCAGCCCTTTGTTGACATTTCCATAGCTCATTGTTTAGGGCAAAATGAATGGTCTGACATCTTAAACTTCGTGCGCCAGGGGGAAGAGGACCAAGCTGTCATAAAACTCATTGGCAAAAAAACTTCTACGTTGCTGCAAAATGATCTTCTACAAGAAGCATTGAAGCTTGGGAAAAATACACATCCCATTTTTGAAAAACTTTTGACAGCTCTTAGACGCTATATATTAACTGAGATATCTACTGATAGGTTACAAAGTGACCGGGCTTTAATGCCTTTGCTGATTACACTTATTCAGCAATGTGAACAGAACGAATATGTTTGGAATATCACAAATGATGAAGATGAAACGCTTCGAGGGCTGTCTATAGAAAAAGATCAGCTTTTATCTGGTGATTTGGGTGCTTCGCTTGCTTTTATTAAAACCTTACTTTTTCGTCCTTTTACCCAAACAGGTCTAAGTTTAGAACTTGATGAAATCAGAGCAGTAAAGCCCAAAGCTCTAGCATTATTTCTTAAAGATATTACTGAGAAATTTGAGCGTGAGAGAGTTTTAGAACAACAAATAAAATCTTATGGTATCAGCTCTGATGATGTTTCTCTAAAGGTGAGAGAACAATATGAGCAAAGCCCATATCCTCAATGGAATAGTCTTCATGTTTCAAAACCAGGATCCCTACGAGATGCTCTAGGTACATTTTATGATGATGAAAAGCTTGCATTTATGGATGAGCCGTTTGATGTGCTCATTGCTGGATGTGGAACTGGTCAACAGGCTGCGAGGTCTGCCTCCGGTTATGGGGAAAATGCAAACCTGTTGGGTATTGATTTATCTCTCTCCAGTCTAGCTTACGGCAAACGTAAGTGTGAGGAGTTTGGGATTAAGAATATAGACTTTGCTCAAGCTGATATTTTAAATTTAAAAGACCTTAATCGACAATTTGATATTATAGAATGTATTGGCGTTCTCCATCATATGGCTGATCCTTTTGAAGGGTGGCGGGTACTTATCGACCTTCTTAAGCCTGGTGGTCTAATGTATATTGGGCTCTATAGCCCTTTAGCGCGGACTAATATTGCTGCATTAAGAGCAGAGAGCAATAATCCTGGCCCAGGCTGTTCTGATAATGATGCCCGTGCCTATAGGACCCTTCTTATGAACCGTAAGCAAGATCAGCTTGGTTACAGCCTTAGGACATCACCCGACTTTTATGCCCTTCATGAATTTCGTGATCTTATTCTACATGAAAGTGAGCAGACTTTGGGGTTAGACGAAATTGATTCATTTCTTCAAGACACAAGACTGGCCTTTCATGGGTTTGTGTTAAACCAAGACAATATCACTGCTTTTGAAAACAAGTTCCCTAAAGATCCTTTACCAGGCACTCTAACTCAATGGCATGAGCTAGAACATGAAAACCCCAATATGTTTGATGGTATGTATCTTATGTGGTTTTCTCTAAAAGAGTGAGCTCATTGAGCAGATCTAACTCAGGATTTTCGATTATAATCCCAATACACAAGTTTTGGGACCTCCGAAGCCAATGTGATAAACTCCCTGGTATTTCCAAATAAACGCCAATATAAATAGAGCGCGCGTTGAAATGATATATCCTCTGGCTCATCCAAGCTGTGGTAAGACCATTTGATGTAGTCTTGTACAGCCTGGCTATTTATCATGTCTTTTGTTATATATCTCAATATTGAAACATCGCTTATTGTCACCAGATTTTGTTCTAATAAATAACCAACATATGAGAGCCGGTACAAGATACGATCCAGGTAAACCTCTTGCACTGTACCTTGGACTTTATCTGGGTCAAATTCCCATTTTCTATAGTTTATATTGTAAACGAAAATACGCTCATGCTTATTTGAAAACATATCGTTCAAAACATCTTTTACCAACCCAGCTCTTTCAATCTTATTATCGGCGACTTCTGCTTCACGATATAATCTTACCCTTTCAGCGGTTACAAAAATCAAGAGAATAGCAGCGAAGCCTGTAAATATAGAAACAATTTCTGCTACTTTAAATTTATTGTCCAGTGTAAGAATACCAATGAAATTTAGTATGACTGCAGATATGATAATTCCAAAGAAAGTTGTGAATAGAATCCAAACTATTGTTTTATTATGCATTACCCCTCCAATGCATTTTTTTGATTAACTTATAATTATAGGTGGGATAGATGTCAGTTTTATTTCCGTATTAAAATGGGAGAATATTGAATTCATCACTTAGACATTTCTAGTTATTTCATAAAAATTATCAGATACTTCCACTAGACTCTAAATTTTATCAGCCCTTGTCCATAATTGCACATCACAAACAGGTTCAAAGCCTATTTTCTGATAGCATTTATTTGATGCCGGGTTGGTTGCATCTACATAAAGGCAGATAACATCTTTTCCTGTTGCCAGTTTTTGTTCTGCAAGCGATGCCACCACGGAACCAGCATACCCCTTGCCTCGAAACTCTGGAGGTGTATAAACCCACGAGATGGCAGATGTCTTGTCAAAGTCCC
This sequence comes from Methyloligellaceae bacterium, assembly GCA_965263345.1. Taxonomy (GTDB): domain Bacteria; phylum Pseudomonadota; class Alphaproteobacteria; order Rhizobiales; family CBDHHC01; genus CBDHHC01. Next base: position 20,441 of record CBDHHC010000024.1, on the reverse strand, counting down.
TGATAATGATCGCCATCGATACCGGCCTGCCCTGATCAATCCAAAATAAATTGGTCCCCAACTCTAACCTCTTTATGAGTTCTTCTCTTGGCGCAGCAGGATCGTCAGGGACAGCTTCTTTTGTAAATGCATCCACCCATGCCTCAAAGAGATCTATATCATCAGGTGTTGCCTTTCTTGAATAGCCTTCAGTATCAGGGAATTCTGGTGACTCCACTATATGAAGAACTTGCATAGACTCTTTAAGAGTAAAAGACATTCCAACCTGTGAGCTATAGTCTTTAAACCAATTAATCTGTTCTGCAGGACCAAGAATACCAGGATAATCATATTGCTTCGTTTGTTCGACAAGCTGCTTACAATGTTCTTTTGCTAAATCTGCTAGAAGCAGATTTCTTTTTGCCGCCCAAATGGCACATGCCCCGGGTTTATCAAATGACCAGAACATGAAGTCTTTTTGCTCTGGCGTAACCCGGCTTAGGATAGATAAAATCAAATTATGCTTTGCACTGTTCCGGTTAAGAACTGGTTTGTGAAAATCAATGAAGTCTTGCAGGTTCATTACAGAAATCTCTCATAAAATATATAATGAGCATTCTTATAAGATGAATGATATTCGACATTAAAGTTATTCTTTTGACTGTCGTAGAGTTCTGACTTATTTCTTTTAATAATCCTCTCGTAAATATCTGCAGTTGACCCAGCCATCTGTTCCGCTATAGCTGATCAAGCACCAGCCACGAACATAACGAACAAGATTTTCAATACCTCTGCCTTCAGGCGGAATAATGCCAATGATTTTAGATTTGTGGGATGGCCAACGACGGATATTTAAAACATCCCAATATTCAACATTCTGGACGCGATAAAAATCTGGACCATCTGCAGTCGCATTTGCTGTGCTTCCTAGACCAAGGACAAGGAGGATTGGAATAATAATTATAAGAAATATTCTTTTTAAAGAGACAGAAAGAGACATATGACAACTCCTAAAATGTTTATATATTTTAGTCGTCATATCTTCTTTTATTGTTCAATAGATTTATAAAGCATCCTGGACTAAGTTAGATTGAAGATGCTAAAATATTGAAAAATCACGAGTTTATGAGATTAGAGTCATTTAAAAAAACTCTTCGGTATCAAAATCAAAGTCTTCAACTTCTTGTAACTCAATACCAAAATCAGAGCCTTCAGTATCATCTTCTTCAAATGTTGCATTCATATCTTCAGAAGACGCATCTAGCAAAAAATCTACGTTATTATTCTCTTGAACAAAACATATTTCTGGTTGCAATTCATTAATGTAATAATGATTTAAACTCTTTCCAGATTTTGAAATAGACATTCCGTCCTCCAAAATATTTATTAAAATATTTTAAATAACAAATGTTGCAGTGCACCCGAATTATAAATCACCAAGTAATCTAATATATCAAGTTAGGATAAAGCTCAAGATATAAATACTACTATGACGTGTATTTATATATATTAAGATCTCTTACTTTGGAAAAGTAGCCGTTTTATGTCTTTAACAAATTGATTTATCGAAATATTCCAGACTCGGTTTTCATGCGGAATATTATGAAAACTTATTCTTTTTCATGGTCTGAAAGACATCCAGTAAGTATGCTGCCCCCCAACTGAACATCAAAAGACCATTTGCTGCAATCATTGCGGATAAAATTCGCCATTCTTCTGATAGAATTATGTCTCCAAAACCTAAGGTCGTAAAACAAACCAATGCAAAATATATTGAGGGCTCTATTCCAGAAAGTGCGCCTGTAAGCTGCAGGACAAATGCCCAAATCCAAACCTGAAAAGTCATTGTGAACATCACACAGAGGACAGAGCAAGCTATCACAATACTTCGGGACAATTTATAGTAATGTTGTTCGAAATATGTTTTGATCTTTTGAATACATTTTGAAAAGACCTCCAATAACTCAACGCTCACTATAACAATAAATATTATCGTTATAGTACCAATGATAAGTTGAAGTAACATTCTGAGAGCCTCTTTTGAAAATCCAGCTTACTTTTCAAGCCTAAATATTGCCCAGATATTACTATCGCCGTGTAATTCCTCCCTTTGGAGTGCTTTTAGTTTTGTTTTTACTTCAAAGGCACGAGAGTAAGTTGTTAACAAGCCCTGCTCAGATAACTCATCATTCTTAAAGACATCCGGGTACCCCCCACTGTTTGTTAATGCACTATTGCTTGTCAAACGATCAACTATATCATACCCAAGAAAAATAAAAGGTGGATTGCTTGCAGGAATAATCGGCAAGGATTGGGGGTCACAGAAAACGCAGAGAATATTTTTTCTTTTATATTCTTTAGATTTCTCAATTATTATTTCTGCACTATCAAAGATATATGGGTTTATGTATTTTTTATTGTGCTGCAGGATTTCCGGATCAAGAAATAGAAGGGGGTCTGTGTAAAATTTCTCGTCATCTTTAACTGTTTCATTTTTGACATCAGTTATAAGCGGACAAAGTTCTTTATCAAGGGTTACAACTTCCTCAAGATGATCTAATCCAGACCACTGAATATATTTTGTCCACATATCTCCCCATTCAGGCCCAAATGTCTCTGTTATTATGTAATAGGGTTTTATCATCTTAAAAATTCTATCAATTTATAAATGCTAAACTTCACATTGTTCATTAGAACAAGATGTTGTTATACTAGTGAGATCGAGAATCATTGATTAGGCTATATGAACTTTACGTTAATATATAGCTTTAACGACATGTTCAAAGTAATTCTCTGTTGAAGAAGAGAGACTTGGCTTAACATTGTGGTGAAGTTATGAGAGTTTTCCTGATTTCGCCCACCACGTAGGCCTATAAGCTGTTATATTTTTATGCGCCTGAGTCGCATATATTTGGGATTCAAATAACCCAAAACATGTTGAACCGCTTCCCGACATTCTTGCAATAATACACCCTGGCTGATTTTGTATATCCGATAATACCTCACTTATTTCAGGGTGTTTTTCTTCTGTTATTTTTTGCAAATCATTTTGATGTTGCTTCATAAAAGCTATTAGAAGATCAATATTGGTAAAAGTATTTGGAAGGGCTTTGTCTGTTGTGACCGCATAAGTTATTTCTTTAGCATTTAAAGCTTTAAAAATGTCTGCAGTAGACACATGGACCCCAGGATTAACAAGCAAACATGGAGTTATGGGAAAATCATTTAAGACAGAAATGCTCTCCCCTATTCCAGTCATAAATGCAGCCCGTTGTTTCAGACAGACTGGAATATCAGCCCCCAAATGATTTGAGATCTCTGTCAAATTATATGCGTTTATACCCTCAGTAATTTGATTTGATAGAATGCGCAAGACAGCAGCTGCATCCGCAGACCCACCACCTATTCCAGAGCCAACTGGTAAGTTTTTGATTAAGTGCAGTTCGCCGGCTTTAATAATATCATATTTTTTTGAAAGGTAAGCGGTTGTTTTGTCAATCAGGTTTTCACCGATAAGATTGGTCTTATAGGGGCCGCTCACAGATAGGGTGTATTCGTCATTTGGTTTATAAGAAACGATATCACCAAAATCAGCAAAAGCAACAAGACTGATTAATTCATGATAACCAGTCTTGCGCTTGCCATTAACTTTTAATGTCAGGTTGATCTTTGCCTTAGCAATTTCTTGAAACAAAACGCATCTATCTCAAACGTGAAGTTATTTTTTTATGACATTTGCTTTTATTTTTTCAAGCTTGGCTTCATTTTGTGCTTCTCCTGGTACCAAGCCTTCTTTCAATTTACGTTTGACTTCTTTTTTGACTTTTTCTTCAGGCTTCAAAGTAAGCACTTGTGACCACTGGAAACGAGCTTCCAAACGACGTCCAACACGCCAATATGCATCGCCTAAATGATCGTTTATAACTGGATCGTCTGCTTCTAAAGATACTGCTCTCTCTAGGATTTCTACTGCTTTTTTATATTCTCCAAGGCGATAATGAGCCCAGCCTAAGCTATCAACAATATATCCATCATTGGGTTTCAGTTTTACAGCCGTACGAATATAATCCATTGCTTTTTTGAGATTACGGTTTTGATCGACCCAGGAATAGCCTAAATAATTCAGCACTAATGGTTGTTTTGGATCTAGAGAGAGCGCTTTTTTCAAATCTTTTTCTGCTTCATCCCATTTGTTGAGACGTTCATATGAAACCCCTCTAAAATAAAACTGAGCCCAGTGTCTCTGCTCTGGATTCTTAATTAATAAGATTGCTTTATCATAAGCTTTGATAGCTTCTTCATATCTTTTATGTCGTCTTAAAATATCTCCTAAGGCATTTAATGGACGAATATCGTTTGGTGCTTGAGCAATTAAGTCTTCCAACAATTTTTTGGCATCATCAACACGTTTAAGAAGATCATAATTTACAGCTTTACGAATCTGCGCCCTTGACCATAAAGGCGATGTCTTTTTAATAGAGTCATAAGCTCGAATGGCCTCTTCATATTTTTTTGTGCTTTCATAAATGCTTGCCATTGATGCATGTGTCAGCTCCAAATCTGGATTTAGATGAAGGGCAATCTTAAAATATATCAAAGCATTATAGGGTGCTTCACGGCGCCATGCTTCTCCAAAAACAGTCAGTACTTCTGCCAAACCCGCATCAGGAGATTTGATTAGCAAATCCATTTCTCGTTTTGCTTTGATATTTTCATATAATCTTTTATGAAGCGGATGAGGATCAGCTTTTTTGATGTGCTTTTCTATTAGTTTTCCTGCTTGTTTAAACTTCTTGCGATTAACTAAATGGTGCGCATACGCTAGTGACACACGCAAATCCTGATTTGCACCAGCGCTAAGCTTTCTATATTCACTTTCTGCTGTTTTATGTTTTCCTGCAAGATCAGCGATCAATGCGCGATGATAACGACGATAAAACCTTGCTCCTTCTGCTCCATTTTTTGCCTTTAACATTTTTAAAGCTGCAGACATTTTATTCTCACCCACATAGGTCCAGGCTCTAGATAATTCCCCTGTTAAAGATGCTATTGGACTTTTGCCAATCTTAGAAAAATGCTCTCGCGACTTCGCATATTTTTTATTTTTATACGCCATTGAGCCTAGATATAGTCTGGCAATATAGTGGTATGGCTCTAATTTTAATAATTCATGTGCATGCTGACTGGCTTGCTTCCATCTGCCTTCTGTAATTTCTAATAATAAGGATTGTTGAATTAGAACAAGGCTTTTGGGGTCTCTCTCAAGTGCAATATTGTAATATTGAATTGCGTTCTTCGTATCTCTTTGAGAATTTGCAAAACGTCCGGCGAGATAGCTTCCCAGCAAGGATGTGCTTTGAACATTATCAACTTTTGCTATCTCAGATATAGCACCTGTGTAGCTAACCATAAAAAATGTGAGTACAACAACTAAGCCAATTCGATAAAATCTCAATAGATTATTTTTCATATTACGTCCCAATGAGGCACTTTCCTATAAGTTAAAATAACAATTACTTAAATTTAAACCTTTTAAACTGTTCTGCAAGAAAATAAAATGTTCAAAATTTGTTTTAACCTGTAATCTTAATTAGTAAAATCGACCCTAATAAGGTTCTATGATTAGAAATACACCAAAAACTGCGGTCATTTGCAAAATTCATGATTTTTTTTCTATTTTAGAAACTCTTTAAAAACATTGGAAAACCTATTTACTAACTTCTTATAATCTATACATGTATTCTGACATTTCATATCTTAAGAGCTATTATATTCCTCTTTACAGTTAATAATTTCCTTCAACTATCACAATAAATTGGCCTGCTCGCCTTAATTAATGTTATAAAATTCAAAATAACGACACCAAATTTATCTGTATTATGACACAGTTTATTTCAACCAATCATGCTAAAACTCTATGTAATATACTCACCTGGTATCAAGAGCTTGGTGTCGATGAAGCAATCAGTGATCATCCTATTAATTGGTACGATTGGTCTAAGCGCCCATTAACCCCTCTCCAAAACGACGTAAAAACACCTGCATTTCAAACTCAAAAGAGTTTTGAAGAGCAAAAAGGCAAAATTATCACCTGCTAAACCAAAAAATAAACAAGCTAAATTTGCTTCTCAGCCTCATGATGCGGCTGTTATGTCTGCTCGTGAAAAAGCATCTCATGCAAACTCACTTGAAGATTTATATGAATTGATCGCAAATTTCCAAGGATGTAACTTAAAAGCAACTGCTAAAAATACCTGTATTTCACGCGGAAAGCAAGACAGGCTAAAACTCATGTTTATTGGAGAAGCTCCTGGGCGGGATGAAGATCTACAGGGTACTCCTTTGTTGGTCGGCGGGGGACAACTGTTAGATAAAATGCTGAAATCTATTAATTGCAATGAGAGTTAATGTATATATTACGAACATTGTATACTGGCGCCCTCCTGGGAACCGTGCACCTACGTTACAAGAAATGGAGATTTTGCCGTCCCTTTCTTGAAAGGCAAATAGAGCTTATTAAATCCGAAGCTTATTGTTTTTCTTGGAGGTGTTGCTGCCAAGCATTTGCTCAATACGACTCAAGGGATTATGCGTTTAAGAGGAAAATGGAAGTCCATCCAGATTGGCAAAAAAGATTTTCCATTTCTTGCAACATTGCTTCCTGCAATATCTGCTTAGATCGCCCCGTTGGCAAGAAACAAGCCTGGCAAGATCTGCTTGCAATACAGAGCAAATTATAATCATCTAACAAAGGTACTATTCCCTGAGATGCATATCACTTGCAAGAAATCTCATGGTGCTATTTTAGACCATATGGCAAAAAAAATGACTTAATTTTGCAATACACTGTTATTAATTAAATTATTTTGTTAATGTTATATATTAATTCCGTAATAGTATATTTTGAAACTTGGTGAAACCAAATTTTTTGGATTTTTTCTGAAGTCACTTCACGGTTCAATCTGGCGTATTTAAAATAACCTGCATGTTATACGAAATGCTATTTCGTAAGTGATTGTACATGATTGATTCACAGAAGAAAATCATCATCGGAAACACATCAAAAAAATGTCGAAATTATATTTTCGATAAAAATAATAAGCCGGAGTCAATAATGGACGTTTATACTTATCCAATTCTGATTATCTTTTTTTCAATTTTGGGTATCATTACTGTTATCGCTGGAATTAAGGTTGTTCCTCAATCTGAGGTTTTATATCATTGAGAGGTTTGGAAAATATGATAAAACCTTAAAAAGCGGGATTAAATTTCATCTTTCCATTCTTGCAACAAATTGCTCATAAAGTGAGTATTTTAGAACGTCAGTTACCAACAACAAAACTGAAAATCATTACTCGAGATAATGTGGAGATTGAACTCGAGATTTCCAGTTTTCTATCGCATCACACAAGCTGAAAGATCTTGTGTATAGAATTCGAGACCTTAATGAGGGCGTGAAGGTCCTGGCAGCTTCAATTATTTCGTTCTGCATGCTGTGAACTTGAGTTTGATGAAGTGCAATCAAAACGAGAGACACTTATCAATAAAATCAAGAATGATGTGAGTGAGGGTACAGCTGAATGGGGTATTGAAGTTACCCGAACTGAGATCCTGGATGTTGAGGTTAATGAAGTCACCCGTCAAGGGCATGCAGAAACAACTTGAAGCTGAGCGTGAAAGACGTGCGATTGTCCTTAAAGCAGAAGGGGAACGCAAATCAACACAACTTGATGCTGATGCCAAATTTATATCTTGCTCAAAGAGAATCTGAAGCTGTTAAAATTGAAGCAGATGCTCAGGCTTATGCCGTGAGAGTTACGGCTGAAGCTATTGAAAAGGATGGGCAAGCTGCAGTTGATTTTTGAATATCATTAAAAAGAAAGTTGGAAGCGATTTGAAAAACTTGCCCAATCACCAAATTCAAAACTAATTATTCTTCCTTCAGATGTAACTGGCGTTTTAGGAGGTCTTGAAACGATAACTGAAATTATCAAAAATGGGAAAAAAAATTAATGGAGTGGATTACAGAGTTAGTCGCTGATGCTTTATTAGCCTGGCAATTCTGGGCTATCTTTGGAGCGTTTCTTATTACAGTTGAAATATTTGATGGCCAAGGTTTTGCTGTAGCACTTGGTCTATCTGCGATGATTATGGCCGGCCTTGAGCTGTCAAATGAAGTTGAGTCTTTTGTCAAATTTCAAGAGGAAATTCAATTTAAATTTCTAGGGAGCTGGAAATCAGCCCTACTCACTTATGCTGTTATTTCTGTTACGCTGGCCTATTTTATTCGCAAGCTGCCTATGTTTCGAACAAGCGGTGAAGATGTGAATGATTATTGAGTGACATTAAATTAGAAAAATATTATTCGAAATATTTTAACGAAAAATCAATGATTGTTATCACAATTGGGTACCATTCTTTTGTTGTATAATAGCTGTCTCACTCATGCTTAGTTTTTTAGAATAAAAAATACTACATTTAATAACAATTTCATTATACCCATTCCCAAATTTTTCTATATATTGTTACTGACCCTATTATTAAATCGAACAAGCTTCACTCTTGTTAAAAGAAACTACAAAACAGATATAAATCAGATCCATTCTATAACTTTTTTTAATTCTAAAAGTAGGCAATGAAATCTCTAAAATAATAAATATTGTTCAATGCTTAGATAAGGCGCAAATATTTGCACCTATATAAATAATCAGTTTTTGAGAAATTTATTATTTATAACAATGCTTTATACAAAACCCTTACATTTCGTTCCTTTATTTTTCACACTATCATCCAACCTGGCACAACGGTTGCTCTTATTTGTAAGTAAGTTCAGTTACTTGTTATAAGGGTTTTGTATGTACGTAGAAAATTTAACAGAACGAGAAAAACTTGTTCTGCAGCATATCACACAAGATCTGTGGCTAGATTTAGCCTGTGAAATGATACGTACAGGTCAACCACGTTCAACCAACCCCTTAGATCCAAATATTATAGAAACAGAAGAAGAAGCTATTGCCATGCTTGTGGCTGGTAAACTTGAAGCTCTGGGAATGGAGGTCAAGAAAATATGAGTCCCAGCCTCGACGCCCAAATATTGTTGGCGTATTAAAAGGAACGGGTGATGGCCCAAAGCTTAATGATTAATGATCATTTGGATACCTACCCAGCTGTTGAGACTGAACGGTGGGACAAATGTGATGAGATCCTTTTAATCCGACACAGCATGGAGATTGGCTTTTGCAAGAGGAACCTCAGATACAAGGGGTAATCTAGCTGCAACAATTGTTGCTCTTCAAGCCCTTGTGAAGGCCAGGAATTAAGTTTAAAGGTGATCTCATTACTGCTTTACTGTAGATGAAGAAAAGAATGGCCCTCATGGGTCCATATATATGACTCAGACTATTGGTCTTAAAGCAGATTATTCAATTACAGCAGAAACCGACTGCCTGGGGTTGGGACAGCGATGATTGGGGTATCAATATCTCAACAGCAAATGCAGGTAACTGTCTTGTCGAGATTACTCTTAAAGGGATTAAAATCTCATATCTGGCGCCCTGATACTGGTGTCAATGCTATCAATCTTGCGGGCGATCTTATCCCGCACTTAAACACGATGTCCTTCCGGCATGAGGAAACAGAACTCATGGGGCACACCCCACCTTGTGTTTCTATTGTTAAAATTGAAGGTGGTTTACCAGGTGAAATGCAATTCTCACCTGACTCATGCACTCTAAACACTTGCTGTCGTTGGCATTGTTCCTGGAATGACAATTGAAACTGTCTTAGAAGATATCAGCACCGTTATAAGCAATACATTCAAAGGTCATAATGGTGTTTCATATTCAATAAGACAAGTTCCAGACTCCTTATTCGTAGGTGCTACAAACCCTGTTAGTGAAGATGAAGAGCCGTGCCTCCTCTCTTAAATCCGCCTATTCTAAACTTCTTCCAATCTGAACCTGGAATAAATAGAAAAAATGCTTTCAATGATACGATCAGATTTCGTGAAGCGGGCATGAATGCGGTAACCTTTGGGCCTGGTGAAGACGGGTGGGCCCCCTATTAATGAAAGCATCTCAATCAAGAAATCATATGTGGCAACTCAAATATACGCATTGACAATAATGAATGTTTTAGGAGTTTTGCGATGAAAGCTGACCTGCACTCAGATAACGCAATAGATGAAAAAAATACACAAAATAAAAGCTTGTTTGGAATGTTGAGGGAAGTTGTAATAAAACAATTCTCTTCAAAATACTTCTTATTATCGTGTGCAAGTACCGCATTTATGTTGCTCATTTGGGTTATTGTTACAGAGACAGGGCTTGCTAATGAGTTATTCCTCCCTGGGACCGGTCGCAATCTTTGATGCTTTTATCAAGGTTGCGACCAAAGGATATCAAGGGGCTACTCTTTTAGAACATGTTGCAACCAGTCTATATCGTATTCTTGCTGGGTTTGGACTTGGGTGTTTGGTTGGTATCCCATTAGGAATTGCAATGGGGATATCGAAATCAATCAAAGCTCTTTTCAGCCCAATGATAGAATTCTATCGCCCGCTACCTCCACTTGGTCCTTTATACGTTACTTGTCATGTGGTTGGGTATTGGAGAAGAATCAAAGATTTCCCTTTTATTTTTAGCAGCCCTGCCTGGCGTAATTATCTCAACAATACAGGCGGTCAATTCGATTGATCCGATTTATGTAAGAGCTGCAAGATCTCTTGGTGTCTCAAACATAGGGTTGATATGGCATGTATATCTTCCTGGTGCTGGTCCTACAATTTTGGACAGGCATGCGAAATCTCTCTCGGGTTTACCTACACCGTTCTTGTTGCTGCAGAAATTGTTGCAGCCACAGCAGGTATTGGCTGGATGATTTGGGATGCTGCTAAATTTTTGCTGAGCGATATCGGTTATTTATGGGACTTATTTGTTCTCGGGTTAACGGGCGTATTGCTTGATATGATTATGCGTATGATAGGTGAGTTTTTAATGCCTTGGACGCGTAATGAACGATGACTTAATACAACAAATTCATCACGGAAGATGGATATTCCGCAGCTCATAAAAGGAGTAGAAAATTATGAATCGCATCATTAAATTGTTTTTCGCAACGACCCTCTGTCTATTTACAATACTCAGTGTAAATGTACTAGCAGACAAACCTAAAAAAGTGACCGTTGGTTATTTGAACTTGGTGAATGCACAGCTTGTCACCAAATCTCTTGGGCTGGTTCAAAAAGAAATGCCAGGTGTTGAAATCAAATATATCAAAGTTGGTGGTGGTGGAGATATGCTACGCGCCATAGCTGCAAAGCAAATTGATTTTGGCGGGATTAGGCAATCCTCCAACAGCTATTGGTGTTACTCGTGGACTGCCAATCCAAGGCATCATGGTCTTAAAACATGCTAGACTATGTTGAATCTATGGTTGTTCGTACTAATAAGAATATTAAAAGCTGGAAGGACTTATCTGGTAAAACGCTTGCTGCACCATTTGGATCTACAACACATTATCTGCTTTTGAAAGCACTTGCAGATGCGGGTATTGATCCAGCATCAATGAAAATTCTTGACTTACGCCCTAATGATATTGCTCTTGCTTGGTCTCGTGGTGATATTGATGCCGCTTGGTTCTGGGAACCTAATTTGAACAAGACTGTCAAAGATGGAGGCCATATTTTCATGACATCTGGCATTATGGCATCAAGAGGTTATCCAACATGGGATGTGGGTATTGTCATGAATTCTTTTGCAAAAAAATATCCTGACTATGTCAAAAAGTTCCTGAAGGCTGAATGTGCGGGTATTGATTACTGGTTAAAAAATCCTGCAGAAACAGCAAAAATTATCGCCAAAGAATTGGAACTTTCTTTAGAGGATGCGACACGAATGATGAAGGGCACAGAAATGGTTCCTTGCAAGAAACAGTTGACTGGGCGAGTATATGGGAACTGCGAAAACGAAAGTGGATAGTAAATTTGTCTCTACTCTTGTTTCGACAGCAAGCTTCTTGGTTGAACAAGAACGTCTTCCGAAGCTTCTTACAAATAAAGATTTCGCAAGTTTTATGAAACCTAGCTATTTAGAAGAAGTTCTGAAATAGAGTTTTATCTCGAAGACTTAAATTATAAGGCGATTATTGAACATAGTCGCCTTCCCAATTTATAGTAGGTTCTCATCATGACATTTCAAGATCTATCTCCTACAGTTTTAAGGCAACGTTATCTTGCAAGAGAAATTAAACCATCTGATATTGCTTCTTATGTCCTTGATAGATTAGAAGACGAAGATCAAAAGGGCGTGTGGATCTCAAGGAGAGAACGAAAGCTTGTGATGGATACAGCAAGAGTTCTTGATAACAAGATTCATGAGATTGAAGAGCTTCCTCTATACGGCCTCATTTTAAGTGTTAAGGATTGTATTGATGTAACTGGAGAACCAACTACCCTCAGCATGCCCTGAATTCTCTTATGTTGCAGAGACATCCAGTCCAGTTGTTCAACTCGCTATAGAGGCTGGTGCTATATATATCGGCAAAACAAATATGGATCAATTTGCGACGGGTTTGGTTGGTGTTCGTTCCCCTTATGGTATTGCACGTAATCCGCATAATCCTGACTATATACCTGGTGGATCAAGCTCAGGGGCAGCCGTTTCTATTGCAACTGGAACTTCTTCTATTGCCTTAGGAACTGATACAGGTGGATCAGGACGAGTTCCCGCATCCTATTGTGGCGTTACGGGATTTAAACCAAGCCCTGGATCCTTAAGTCAGCGCGGGATGGTCTACGCCTGCAGAAGTTTTGATACAATTTCTATTTATGCTAAAAAACCAGATGATGCGCTTATAGCCTTAAAAGTTCTGGCTAAGCATGACTCAGATGATGCTTTTTTCCAATCCATCGTACGATATTTATCGGGGAGAAATAGACAAGGGTGATATTTGTGAATTCAAGATTGCGACGCCCCGGACGACCCAACGCAATTTTTTTGGAAATGCAGAAACAGAAGCATTGTTTAATGGTGCTGAAAGCCTCGCACAAAAGACTTTTTCAAGTGTCAGAGAAATTGATTTTGCGCCTTTCCTTGCATTGAATGAATTAATGTTCTTTGGGCCGTTTGTGGCAGAAAGAGATGTATCTGTAGGAGATTTTTTAAGAGACAATCCTTCAGCAGGGCATGGTATAGTTCGCAATATTATTTTGGATAGTTCGAAATGGTCAGCTGCTGATGCCTATAGAGCTCTCTATAAGCTGAAGGTCTTAAAGCATGGGATATCAAAGATCTGGGATCATTATGATGCTCTTATGGTGCCAACTGTTGGTACAGTCTATACTATAAAAGATATCCAGATAGATCCTCTGAAACCTAACTTTAATAATGGTTATTATACAAACTTTGCTAATCCTTTAGGTCTAGTCGCTATAAGTGTGCCCGAATGCAACGACAAAGTCTGGTGTTCCATATGGGGTTACATTCCTGGGACCTTCGGGGAGCGATACATTAATTATTAAAATTGCAAATGACTTTCTAGGAGCACAAAAATAAGTATACTTCACCTAATAGTTACTTTTTAAGGTCATGTTCCATGCCATCCTCAGTATCTGAAAACCCAAATGATATGAGATATTTTCTTGAAATATTAGATGAGACATCACGTAAATGCGCTTTTGATCTTGGTATACAAGTTGAGTATAAGAATAAAGATTTTTTTGATACGGCAAGGTGATAAGTCCAACGGTATTCAAATAATTTTAAACGGTATTGTCGAAAGTCTTTATGAGAATGATATCGGGCAAGAACTTATCCTTGCTGTTTTGGCATAGTGGGGATTTTATTGGTGGTCCTTATGTTGTTGGAAACCATCGTCAGTCTTGGTCAGCAAGAGCACTTGGGAGTGTAAAAGTTTTGCATTTGGATCAGGATTGTCTAAGAAAGTTGGTCAGCCAGTCTACGAATATCTCTTTAGCCTTGATAGAATGTCTTGGATATAAGGGAGAGCGTTACTCCAAACTCGCACAAGTATTGGCTACACATACAACAACCGAAAGGTTAGCTCTGCTGTTGCTTGAACTTGGTAAAACAAGTGGACTGTCAAGTGGGGCTAATATTGAGATTGGTTTGATACAACAATCCAGGCTTTCATATATGATTGGTGCTACACGGCAATCTGTGAGTATTGCACTACAAAAGCTGGAAGATAATAATATTATTCTTCGTACAGCGACAAGTCTCATCATTTTGGATTTAACTGCTCTAGAGCAGGAGGCCCGGATTAGGAAGTCATAAATAAAAAGGTCAGAATAAAGTATCCTGACCTTTTGTAAAACAATCTGTTAGCGTTGCAATCACTCAGCAGCTTGGCTGAAGATTGGTGCTGATTGAAGAACATTTGCATCAACATATTCTTCAAATTTTGCAAAATTGTCCTGGAACATTTTTTACCAGCTCCAGCTGCTTGCGCATCATATTCAGCTGGGTTTTCCCAAGTGTCTCTCTGGTGTCAGGATTTTTGTATCTACACCTTCAACAGATAATGGAACTTCAAAGCCGAATAACTCATCTTTGCGCATTGGAATATTCTTCAATGATCCATCAAGAGCAGAGTTTAGTAATGTTCGGGTTGCTTTGATTGGCATACGGTGACCAACACCATATTTACCATTTGTCCAACCTGTATTGACCAACCAGCAATCAACATTGTGCTGTGCTATCAGTTCACGCAGAAGATTCCCATATACGCTTGGATGACGTGGCATGAATGGTGCACCGAAACATGTTGAAAATGTTGCCTGTACGCCCTTAACACCTTTTTCAGTTCCAGCTACTTTTGCTGTATAACCAGATAGGAAGTGATACATTGCCTGGCTTGGAGTTAGTTTTGCGATAGGAGGTAAAACACCAAATGCATCCGCTGTTAACATCACGATATTGTTTGGATGACCTGCTGTGCCTTTGTCGCTTGCATTTGGAATGAAATGCAATGGGTAAGCTGACCTTGTGTTTTCTGTGAGACTTGAATCATCAAAGTCAGGTTTTTGCTGTCTTCTCATCCAAGATCACATTTTCCAGGATCGCCCCAAATCTGTTACTTGCTGCATAAATCTCTGGTTCCGGCTTCTGGGGATAATTTAATTGTCTTTGCGTAACAACCGCCCTCAAAGTTGTAGATACCTTCTGAAGACCAACCATGCTCGTCATCGCCAAGAAGGATACGCTTTGGATCAGCAGAAAGTGTTGTTTTACCTGTGCCAGAAAGACCAAAGAAGATTGCAGATTCCCCTTCATGGCTCACATTTGCCGAACAATGCATCGGCATAATGTTTTCAGCAGGAAGAGCG
This sequence comes from Methyloligellaceae bacterium, assembly GCA_965263345.1. Taxonomy (GTDB): domain Bacteria; phylum Pseudomonadota; class Alphaproteobacteria; order Rhizobiales; family CBDHHC01; genus CBDHHC01. Next base: position 5,116 of record CBDHHC010000024.1, on the reverse strand, counting down.
TAATTTAAGTATGAGAACACAGATTTCTTTGTTTCACCAGCGTAAGATGTTCCACCGATTAGAATCAATTTACGCGTCAAGTCACATGCGATAACTGTTTCTGATCGCACACCATGGCGTTTTGGATCAGCTCTAAAGCTTGGAAGATTAACAATAGTGAGCTCTTCGGAGAAGTTTTCAAGTTCAGAAAGTTCGGGACGACGAAGCAAATTTCTGATGAAAATTGCATGCCAAGCAAATTCTAGAACGACACGTGTTGAAAGCTTATGCTTTGGGTCAGCTCCAGCGTATAAATCTTGCACATAAAGCTCTTTGTCTTTCGCATGTGCAATAAAGTCTTTTAATAGAACTTCGAAGTTTTCTGAAGATAGAGACTTTGAATTGTCCCACCAAATCGCTTCATTTGTTTTTTCGTCATGAACAACAAACTTATCAGCTGGCGAGCGGCCTGTGTGCTGTCCTGTGTTCACAACAAATGAGCCTTCAGATGAAAATTGCCCTTCATCTTTAGCGATAGCCATTTTATATAAAGCGGCTACATTATTATTTTTATTTAATTTTTTTATATTTTCTAGTGGAAAAAGGGATCCCTCCGCACCACTATTTTGGGTTCGTGAAAAAAACAACTCCTCAACTCCGATTTCTATATTCTTCCGATTTCTAAATTCTACCGATTTCTAAATTTTACCGATTTCTAAATTCTAATATTAATTTCTATACTCTATAAGCACTTATTGAGTAGGAAACTAAAAAACAAAAACTATGCCATAAATCACTTGGATTTAAAAGCCAATGATAACTTTTTCTAAATTTCACTAAATCTCAGCTTTTTGATCTGATTTAATATAAGGTTTTGTGTGAATATTGTAGTTTATAAAAAGGCTGGCCCCCACACTTGTAACCATTTAATGAGGCAGACTTTAGCCACTATTATCTAACAGATACAATGCGACATGGTATCTATTTTAAGTTTCATGTTTAATCATTAATGATTAATCGCATCCAAATGTTCCATGATCTATGATCTATGATCTATGATCTATGATCCAAGAGATTTAGAGTCATTTTGATATTACTTTACAACCAAAACATGTGCTTTACCAACTTTGCAATAAACAAACACTTAAAATCATGATGTCTCAAAATAGTTTTACTGTCTTATACTGCAACATATGAATATGATAATTATACAGTTTTTAGTATCGAAAAACCGCCAGGGGCAGCTCCTTCACTCGCTATAATAGTAATCTCGTCAACTTGAGCCGCTTGAGGCCCAGCCAAACAGGCATTTATCATTTCTTCAACTTTATCATCCGCACCATAAAATAATGCTTCAACAGACCCATCAGACCTATTTTTTACCCAACCTTCAAGACCTAGGTTCTTCGCCGTCTCCTGGGTCCAGACACGATAATAGACACCCTGCACCTGCCCCTCAATTCTAACATGACGTATTTTCATTCTTAATACCTAGCCTGATAGACTAATACCCTAAAGCTACGCCATCTTTTCTAGGGTCAGAACCACCAATTAAAATATCCCTCTCTCGATCTATGGCAATCACCTGACCGCCGCCCCAAGGTTCAGATGCAGTGGATATCTGATGTCCCATATTTTGTAAATCTTGAACAACATTTGCTGGAACTGACTGCTCTACAGATAAAGTTGATTTTTCAAAAAATACGCGTGGAGAGTCTAGTGCTACTTGAGGGTCCATCCCATAATCAAGCATGTTTGTTAGAACATGTACCTGGCCGGTTGGTTGGAAATCTGCACCCATTACGCCCAGCACACAGACTGGTTGACCATTTTTCATAGCCATTCCAGGGATTAATGTATGCATTGGTCTTTTACGTGCCCCAATTGTGTTTGGATGGCCAGGTGTAAAGCGGAATCCAAACCCTCTACAATGAAACAATACACCTGATTTAGGAGCTAAAATCCCGCTGCCAAATGCTTGGTAGATCGAGTTAATAAAGGAAATCGCCAATCCATCTTTATCAACGACTGTGAGGTAGACAGTGTCATTGCTTTGTGGAATTGGAATTGAACCGAGATCTGGAGTCCTTCTATTGATGTCTATCCGGTTTGCTAATTCATCTGCCAGCGTGTCTGAGATAAAATGTTCGACAGGTATATCCATATAATTTGGATCTGCTAGGAACTCATCTCTTGCGGCATAGGCAAGCCGTGCAGTTTCCATCATGACGTGATATCGTTTAGCACTAACTGCTTCTGTTCCCTTATCTTGTATACGATCCAAAATTTTTAGCATCATAATTGCTGTCATGCCGTGGTTACTTGGAGGCAGCTCAAAGATATCTGTCTCTCGGTAACGCCCAGATATGGGCACTACATATTCACTCTTTTGATGCGCAAAGTCTTCTAGAGTATGCAGTCCTCCCAGAGCTTGCAACGTTGTCACCATATCCTGGGCAAATTCACCTGTATAAAAGGCATCTCGCCCACCTTGTGCAATTCCTTTAAGCAAAGTTGCAAGCTCTGGGTATTTCATTACATCGCCTATTTTTGGCGCTTTACCGTCTCTAAGATATCTTGATTTTGTCGCTTCATGTAATGAGAGCTTTTTTTCCCATAGAGGCCAGTCAGAGGCCGTACGGGGGGAAACCGGGCACCCTTCTTCAGCAAAACATATGGCTGGGTATAACACTTCATATAATGATAAACTGCCATGATCTTCAATCAGCTGGCACCAGGCATCTATAGCTCCTGGAACAGTCACAGCATGCGCGCTGGTCGCCTCAATACTAGAAATATTCTGATCAGAATACCATTCAAATGAAGCAGCTAATGGAGACCTTCCCATTCCGCTTATGCCTTTTAGCCCTTCGCCAGGTTTCCAAAACAATGCAAAGCAATCTCCTCCCACACCAGTCATATGAGGCTCGATTACGGCTAAGACTGCAGAAGCTGCTATAGCTGCATCAATGGCATTACCACCTTTCTGCAAAATCTCGATAGCCGCTTGACTCGCAAAAGGGTGAGAAGAAGCACACATAGCATTAGAGGCATAAACTGTTGATCGACCTGGAAAATGAAAATTGCGCATTGAGGACCTGTTGATTCTAATGATTTGAATTTTTCACAATATACTATAGATAATTATTCTGTCTGACCACTAAACTATCATCTATATCAATATTAAGTTCCTAGCAAACGCATACATTCCTCTTCTATAGAAACATAAAAAAAAGCAGCCAAAATAGTATGGCTGCTTTTTAATCTTGATAAAGAAGTGAAATTTATTTTTTCACAACTGTTAGACCAAGCTTATCTAAATCTTTTAACTTTGATGCTGATGGCTTGCTCTGATCAACAAATAGACGTGCAGTCTTAGTCGTTACAATGTCTACTGGAATGTCACCGGCATTTGCTCCTGAAAGAACTTTGTTAGCCAACTCTGCAGCACTTTCACCACGCTCTTTATAGTTTGCAGCTAATGCTACTGTAGCACCTTTTCCAATGTATTTTCCGACAGCTCCGAGAACAAATACTGATGGATCTAGCTTTCCTAGTAATTTATCTGCTTTTTGAATGTAAGCTGATGAACTTGGAATGTAGACAACATCAACTGATTTAGAAGCTTCTGATGCTTGTGCAACCATTTCATCAAAATTTGGAGCATCAGCAATCACACGGAACTTTTTAACAGTTTTGCCAGAATTTTTTGCCACTTCATTAACTTGATCCAGAAGCGCAGTTGTGTTTTTCTCACGAGGATCAAACCATACGCCGATTGACTTATAATCTTTAATTTTGCCAAGAACTTCTAATTGAGTTTTAATATCAACGATATGGCGAACTCCAGTTAGATTATTTCCAGGCTTTTCAAAACTTTGGATAATTTTCGATTTTTTTTGGTGCAGAAACTATATTAAAAATTTGTGGTTTCTGAGACTTAAGTATCTCCTTTACCATCTTCGAACCAGTTGTACCGAAAGAATATACAAGATCTACAGAGGAAAAATCAAACCCTCTTAGTGCTTTTGCTAAGTCGCCTTTTTTGCGATTTGCATCAATATACTTAAAATTAACCCCAGGCTTTAGTTTTTTAAGACGCTCTTCAAAACCATTTTCAGCATCTGTTTTGCCACGCCATGTTACAACCAAAACTTCAGCTGCTTGAACTGGCACCATTGACAAAACCAGACCAATTGCCATGAATAATGACAAAATTGTTTTCTTCATACTAAACTCCTAACACCCCTATAAAAGTGAATAACAAATAGATACCCAATATCTGTTACTTACCCTACTCTATGGAGATTAATATAATGAAAATATACTATGTTATTTTTTATATATATCAGAGAATCTCTTGAATATTAAACCGGCTTTAGTTAATAGAAAATAAATAATGAAGAGAATGAAAAATCTTAGCATATACAAATAATTAAAACTCTACTTAAATATACATATTTGTAATTTATGAGTAGATTCTTATTGAGATAAATGGAGTGAAATCTCTAATTTTTAATATAAGGCATTATAATGTACTCTCCAAAGCGGAGGCTAATTTTTCTCTAGCCTGTTCTGCCTCTCTTTGTCTTGACCACATGCTGGCATATAGCCCCCCCCATAGCAACCAAACTGGCATGATTACCAGATTCAACCACTTGGCCTTTTCCAATACAATAATGTTATCTGCATGCACAATGGTTGACAAACGGTGAGCTATTACAATCGTTGTACGATTTTGTGAAACCTTATCCAAAGCATCTTGTATTTCTTTTTCCGTATGGCTATCAAGAGCTGATGTTGCTTCATCCAGCATCAAGATGGGAGGGCTTTTTAATAAAGTGCGTGCAATTGCAACGCGTTGTTTCTCGCCACCTGATAACTTTAATCCACGCTCACCTACCGTTGTTTCATATCCCTCAGGTAGTTGCTTGATGAAATCATCTAGCTGGGCCAACTTGGCAGCCTGTCTAATCTCTTCATCGGATGCACCTGCACGACCATAAGCGATATTATAAGCTATTGTATCATTAAATAAGACAGTATCTTGCGGAACCATTCCAATTGATGCGCGAAGAGAGTCTTGTGTGACATCACGAATGTCTTGATCATCGATTGTCACGTTGCCAGAGGATAC
>CBDHHC010000023.1:0-15654 GCA_965263345.1 Methyloligellaceae bacterium | reverse complement strand
CATTCATTAATTTTTTCTGGAAACTGAGATCAGTTGTTCCTCTTTTATGACCTAAACTGATTGCTAAGCTTTGGAGGTAGTTATTTCTCAAACATGCTTCAGCTACTTCTTCCGTCATATTCTCGAGAAGCTCATCTCTTTGTTCCAGTGACATCTTATTCGCATTCATGCTGGTTCTTAAGGCAATTTTTATATTAACCTCTAAGTCAGAAGAATTTACACCGGCGGAGTTGTCAATCGCATCAGAATTCACACGTCCACCAGCTATCGCAAACTCGATTCTGGCTTTGTGTGTCATTCCAAGATTTGCACCTTCACCTATCACTTTTACATTCAATTCAGATGCACTTACTCTAATTGCGTCATTTGCACGATCACCAATTTCATCATCTCGTTCATTTTCTGCTCTTATGTAGGTCCCAATTCCACCGAACCACAATAAATCTACTTCACTTTTTAAAAGTGCATGGATAAGTTCGTCTGGTGTCAACTCATCCTTTTCTGAAGATATTATTTTACGGATTTCATCCGTGAGGGGTATTGATTTAGCTTGTCTGGAGAAGATACCTCCACCTTCACTGATCAGTTCTTGATTATAGTCTTGCCAACTGGATCGTTGCATTTCAAATAATCGTTTTCTTTCCAACCAACTGCGTTCTTGAGTTGGATCTGGATCAATAAAAATATCCCTGTGATCAAAAGCTGCTATCAGCCTGGTTGATTTTGATAAAATCATTCCATTGCCAAAAACGTCTCCAGACATATCGCCCACACCAATTGCAGTGAAAGGTTCGTTCTGAATATCCCTATCTATTTCCCGGAAATGGCGTTTGACCGACTCCCAAGCACCGCGTGCCGTGATCCCCATTTTCTTGTGGTCATATCCTGCTGATCCACCCGAAGCAAAGGCATCATCCAGCCAGAAATCATGTTGTTGAGATATGGCATTTGCTGTATCAGAGAAAGTCGCTGTTCCCTTATCAGCTGCAACGACTAAATACGGGTCATCTTCATCATGACGTACAACTCTGTCCGGGGGAACAATTTTATTTTCTTTCAAGTTGTCTGTGATTGATAAGAGCCCTGAAATGAAGCTTTTATAACATTCTGTACCTTGTGAAATTCTCTCTTCACGTGACGCTGTATCTGGTATTTTCTTAGGCACGAACCCGCCCTTTGCACCCGCAGGAACAATAACAGTGTTTTTTACCTGTTGTGCCTTTGCCAAGCCCAAGACTTCTGTTCTGAAATCCTGTTGTCTATCTGACCACCTAAGACCACCTCTGGATATTTTTCCGCCTCTTAAATGGATGCCCTCAAAGTGTGGTGCATAGACATAGATTTCCGCAAAAGGTTTAGGATCAGGTACCAAATCAATCTGTTTGCTGTTTAGCTTAAAGCAAATCGAGTTTGACTCATTTTGATTATTTTCTGATTGATAAAAACTTGTTCTTTGAATCGCGCAAAGTATATCAAGGAAATATCTAAAGATTCTGTCTTCATCAAGACTAGGTATATTGCTGAGATCTTTTTCGATTTCTTGGATAAGTTTGGTTTGACTTTTTTGCCTTCCTTCTAATGAGATCGGTAAATCAGGGTCACAGCGCAGTCGGAAAAGTTCAATAATATTCATTGTAATATTATTATGCCTTAAGAGCGTCTCGCCGATATATCGTTTGCTGAATGGTACTCTGATTTGTCTTAAGTAAGCTCCTATAGCCCTAACGACACTGACTTCCTGCCAACTTATTCCCAATTTTAAAATGAGATGGTTGTAAATGTCGCTTTCTGTTAATTTTTGCCAAACAGATAGAAATCCTTGTTCTAGTCTGATTGCATTATTTTCTAGATCAACTTCTTTTCGATCTTTTGACTTCAAGATCATATTATGAAGGAAAATAGTTACCGGGTTCTGATCTTCAACCCTCGGATTTACTCGGTAAGATCTTTCATCAATTACTGAAAAGCCAAAATTTTCCAGAATTGGAACACGCTGGCTGAGCGGAATTGGTTTTTCCAAATGATAGATTGATACATTGATCTCATTATTTTCAGATTTATTATCATGATAAAAATCAATAGCTACTGGCTGTTCATCTGTTAACTTTTCAATACGGGTGATATCTTGTATGGCACGACCTGTGCTCATTAATTCTTCATAACCTACTGGAAAAGCTTTTTTATATTTTAAGAATAAGAGCCCAGCTTTACTTGGCAAAAATTCCGTTGTTAATGCTTCTTTTAAATCATCGCTCCAGTTCCGAAGAATTCGATTTATTTCCTGTTCTATCTTTTCATGATCATAGACAGGTTTTTCTTTTTTAGAACGGCCAATAATAAAGTGAATTCTAACAAGAGGACCCTCGGTAAAATATGGATAAAAGGCTGATACGCGTCCTTCAAAAGTTTCAGCAAGCATTTCGCCTATCATCTGACGGGTTTCGGTTGAGAATGTATCTCTAGGAACAAAAACAAGTGCGGATACGAACCGGTTGAACTCGTCTTCTCTAATGAAAGCGCATGCGCGTGGGATCAACTCTAAGGCGTGTATTCCTATAGCTGTCTCATATAATTTTTCAGCACCAATTTGAAAAAGTTCATCTCGTGGAAATGTATCAAGAACATTTTGAAGGGCTTTTGTTCCGTGGCTGCTTGGATGCTTACCATAGCGACGAATGACCGTTTCGACCTTATGACGTAAAAATGGAATCCTGGCGGGAGCACGTGTATAAGCAACTGATGTAAATAACCCGACGACTCTTAATTCGCCTGTTATTTTCCCTTGTTCGTCATAGATCTTTATGCCGATATAATCCATATAGATTCGGCGATGAACCTTAGAACGAACATTTGATTTGGTTATAATCAAGGGTTCGGGGGATAAGAAAAAGCTTCTGACCTGCTCGGAAAGTTTATGCTCTTTTTGTTCATCACGTAATACATGCGTTTCAGGATTTCTTAATATCCCTAATGACGTACCTTGTTTTGGATGAAGTTCCCCATTTTCAGCCCCGCCAATAAATTCATATTCTCTCATTCCAAGGAATGTAAAATGATTGTCGGTTAACCATTTCATGAATTGTACTGATTCAGTTAACTGAATAACATCAACTGGAGGTGGGCTTTCTGTGTATTCTGCTACGGCTTGTGTTATTCGAACCAACATTGATCGCCAATCGGCAACTGCCATTCTTACAGAATCTAAAATTTCTGATATGCTGGTTATTAAATCTTTTTTTCGTTGATCTGATAGAGCTTCTAATTGGATATAAATAAAGCTTTCTCTTAAATAACCTTCTAATTTAGGAAGCTCTTCGCTCTCTATTTCTTCGCTATTCAATAATTGTACGAGTTCCCCAGAATTATTTCTTTGGGTATGCAAGATTGGATGATTCACCTGAAATAATTCAAATTGATGTTCTTGTATTTCCCCAATGACAGAATCAACCAGAAAAGGCATGTCATCATTTAGAATTGCTATTACGGTTGTTTCTTGAGCAATATTTTTTGAGGCGAGATCTTTTCCGTCCTTCTTTATATCGTAGGTTCGGATTTTATGAGCATTTGAGGGGCGCTTTTGAATGTAGTGAAATTCTTCTATAATCAGATTAATAAGTGACTCTTCTGAAAACTCTGGAGGCTGCCTTTCATCAAGCCCTGAAAGAAAAAGATCTGAAAAACGTAGCAAATCCGGTTGGCTTTTATTTGATTTTTTGAGTCCGGATTTTACTCGATCATAGAAATTACTATTTTGAAATGCCTTGTTTGTCATGGGCTCTTAGCCTTTTTCTCTTCGTCTGCTTATCGCCAAACTGAATATATTTTATTCGAATCAAATTTTTATTGAGGATGAACTGGCTAAACAATTGTTTCAAGTATAATCCTAGTATACTCCAGCGTTTTCATTCTTTTTTACTAGGAAAAACAATTCAAAAATCTGTTCGAAGCTCTTTTATATTTCAATTCGGGTAATTTTATTCAAGTCACACGATTTAAAGATACTTATCAGGTCAGAGCATTTTCTCCTTTTTCTCCTGTTCTTATCCGAACAACATCGTCCAAACGTGTGACAAAGAGTTTGCCGTCGCCAATTTTTCCAGTATTTGCAGATTTTTCGATGACTTGAATTGCACTTTCAAGTAATTCACCTGGCACAGCAACTTCTAAACGAATTTTTGGAACTTCCTGAATCTTATATTCTGCTCCGCGGTAAATTTCCGTTTGTCCTCTCTGGCGACCAAAACCACTTACCTGAGCTACAGTAATTCCCTCAATCCCTAAACCTATGAGAGCTTCGCGGACTTCTTCATATTTATGGGGGCGTATAATCGCTGTAATCATGCGCATAGGGTGTTCCTTCTCAACATTTAGGCCGATGTATACCAATCTTCTTATGGCTTCGGATCTGGAGGGTAAATCTTGCTGATTGCGGCGCCATTCATCAACAAAATTATTGAATTCTTGAGAGGCTACCAATTGAATCCTTTGGTCTAATTTTTCCATCTTTCCTCTTATAAACCGTTTATCAAATCTCTCTTTACTTAAACGCCCTGCATACTCTTTTTATCATTTTTGACTTTAAAACGTTTTTTATAAAATCACTTAAAGTCTGATTACTCTATGTAAATCAGTGACTTTTCATATCTAAATTTAATATAGCACACTTCACAGATCAAGCTGATAATATATATCTTGACAAACTTACACATCTTGCATATATTACACTTAAGTTAATTAATAAGGCATGAAACATTTATAATTAAAAGGAGTTAGACAATGACAAAACTTACTTATCGTGGGAACAGCTATGACACTGACAATGTTTCAAAAACATTGACTAACCCAAAAAGTCATCGCGAAGATTTATATTACAGGGGATTTCGTCAGGGGAACCAAGTTAATATTGGCGTTCCTGGTGCACAAGCAAGACATCAAAAACTTAGCTACAGAGGCTATGTTGTAAAATAAATTTTTGACTATTGTTAAAAAAACGGTCATATTTTTTAATATGACCGTTTTTTTATTATTGAATATGTATTTATTAATTATTCAATTGACTTAAACGTTTTTGAGCATCTTTATGACCTAAAGTTGCCGCTTCACGATACCATTTGATGGCTTTATCAATTTCTGGTGTCAAACCACGAATAAAAATCTCACTTAGAAACTTCTCATCATATGTTCTTGCTAATGCAAAGGCTCCATGCTTACTTCCTTTGCCTGCCAAGTGTTCAAAAAGCAAACGGGCTGCAGAAATGTCACCATTTTTAAGAAGTTGATTACCTCTCCTTAGCATCGTCAACTCATATTTCTGAGAAATTTTAGGAGCAGGTTTTGGTTTTTGCTGATAGATATTTTTATTTTGTTCTATTTTATTGACATCAGTTCCAATAGGCGACCCGACTTGTGATGGAGCTTGTTTTTCTGGCGTTCTGCTTGCCACTCTGATTTCACTGCTTGCTTGCTGGCTGGAACTTTCTAATGTCTTTGATTTTGTTACTACTACCTGGTTTGGTGTTGCATTTAATCTAACCTGGCTTTTTGTTGTATCAGTCTTAGAAAAGTCAGCTTGCGCTAGTGTTGATATCGGCTGCTGTTTAACTTCTATGGCAGGTGCAATATTGACGGAAGCTACTCTACGTTCTGCATTTGCTTCTTTGTCTTTAAATGCAAATACTTCAACATTAAATTTACCCTGATAGTTTCTAGGCGCTACTAATTTCAAATCCCCGAGATCAGAGATTGGTACTGACCAAACACCTTCTCTTTTCAAACCAGTTGATAGAGATAGTTGATCCGGAATACCTCTTAAAAGAAGAATTGTTTCCACGCCTAGATTAATGCCGGATAATTTAATGTTCATTGGTATAGAGTTACCAGAAGTTCCATTTATATCGTTAACGGCAAAAGTTTGTATTACAGCTTGTTGGCTTCTGGAGTTGTCAGTAAAACTTGGGCTTTGTTTGCCTTGATTTGTATTAGGGTTTGAAAACAAATCAGAGGCCGCTTGCTGGTTATTCTCAACAACTATTCCGTTTCCGCTATCTGCCGTTGCATCATAGATCTTGTCACGGACATTTAAATTGCCCACTCTTCCAAATTCATAACCTATATAAAACATTGCAGAAACAACGGCACATATGCCTATTGTCATGAAAACTGTTTTAAAACTAAACTTACTTTCTTCTACACGTTTTTGTGCTAGAAAATTGGGCATGTCTTCGGGCGTATTATGATAGGCCCTATCGACTTCTTGATTACTCCATTGTACCAACGCTTGAAACTCCGGGTCTGCAACACTTATATTATTTCCCCTATTTGTATCCGGCGCACCCATATTATTAGATAGGCCGAGATGCATAGGGTTTTTATTTTCACTATTTGGTGAAATAGCTAAATTTGGTTCTTGTATATTACTTGGCACCTGTTGCGGAATGAATTGTTTCTGCTCAGGGCTTTGCTCTAATGAACCTGTGGCTTCTAAATGAGCCATAATACCAGACTCATCTATAGTATTATCAGATTCAACCATGTCATGGATATTAGACTCAAATATAAAAGATCTGTCTGGCTCGACCTCTATATTGTTCTCTTTTTCTGCAACATCGGTTAAATCTGGAAACTCCGGACTTATCGTTTCTTCGATATTGTTACTTAAATCAATTCCATGTTGTTCTAAAACTGAAAGTCTACTTCTAAATTCCTCTAGACTTTCTGTAATTGTTTCAGATGAAAATTCACTTGGTAACTGATCCTCAATTGAGGCTTCAATTTGTGCTTCGATATCATTCTCTATGTTGGAAAACCCTTCGAACTCATTCAAAGGCGTCTCAGACATAGAGGGAAAAGTCTCTAATTCTTGCTTGAGAGGGTCGGTTATTTCTTTTTGTGAGAAAAGGACCTCTTCAGAAATTTGTTGATTTTGTATTTCAGGGCTGACTGTGTTGTCTAATTCTTCGAATACTTCCTGATTTACTTCAGTTGTATTCGAGAAATCATCGGCAGATTGAATCAGTGCTAGGAAAGCTTCTTCAATATTTTCTGAACTTTCCGATTCCGTATGGTCATCTTCCGTAAAAAAAGTTTGATTAAGGTCGGCCGCATCTTCTATTGGGTTTTTTTCTTGTTCTTGACCAATTTGTTTTTCCAATTGTTCTAATATGTCTTTTGGTTCATTTGTATTTGTCATAGCTTATACTTTAAGACACTCTATTAAATTTTTTACTCTAAAACATTGATCTTTTGATCGAGGTACAAACAAATGTATTATTGATATAATATTATATATCAAAAAAGCTCAAAGCTTCTAATTAGAATTTTCTAAATATTCGTTTCGAACAGACCCCATACATGTTTGCAAGTTATGTTTATTATGTATTATTTTTATTGTTTTTTTTCACTTAAACATAACTTTAGTAAACTCGCAATAAATTGTGGCATCAGTTAGTCCAAGACACAAACGAGTTAACCTAAAGTATTGAAAAAAATAAAACAGCTATACTTTAGCTTACAATCAATATAAAACAATTAAGAGGTTTTATTTTCCAATATATACATCGTTAAAACTTATATTGTTTGATATAAAATATTTTAGAACTTTATCTTTATATGCAAGAAGCACAAAAGGAGTAGTGATCTGTAGATCTGTACTTAAGGTGAAAAAATATTACTTAATACTATTATGTTAAACCAATCCTCTGTCTTCAATTAATGCATCCGATGAAGGCTTTTGCCCTCGAAATTTCATATACGCAAGCTCTGGATCATATTTACCTCCAGACGAATAAATGAACGTTTTTAACTTGTCTGAGACTGACTTATTAAAAATATCACCAGTTTCCTTGAATGCTTTAAAAGCATCAGAATCCATTACTTCTGACCACATATAACTATAATATCCTGACGAATATCCATCACCTGAGAACAAATGCATAAAATGTGGCATACGATGACGCATCACAACCTCTTTTGGCATGTCAATTTCTGATAATGCTTTTTCTTCAAAAGTCAGGATGTCAAATTTTTCATCAGCGTTAATTGTCATTTCATGTAATTTCAGGTCTAAAATCGCACATGCCAAATATTCGATTGTCATAAAACCTTGATTGAAATTTCTTGCCGCTAATAGTTTTTGCAGGAGATCTTGAGGTATTGGCTCCTGGGTTTTCGCATGTTTCGCGTATTTTTCTAATGTTTCTGATTCAAACATCCAATGTTCATATAATTGGGATGGCAATTCTACAAAGTCTCTGCTTACGCTGGTCCCAGAAAGAGATGGGAATGTTACGTCAGATAATAGACCATGCAACCCATGACCGAATTCGTGGAATAACGTCCTGGCATCATCAGCTGTTAAAAGACTGGGCTCGCCTTCAGCTCCTTTAACGAAATTGAGTACATTGACTATGATTGGTGTAATCTCATCGTTTAATTTCTCCTGCACTCTGAAAGAACTCATCCAAGCCCCACCCCGTTTTGATGGCCTTGCAAAATAGTCCCCCAAAAAACGTCCTATCAGTTGCTCATTTTTGTCTTTTACATCCCATACACGAACATCAGGGTGATAGGCTTTTATATCTCGACGTTCTTTGAAAGAAATATCAAAGAGTTTGTTTGCTGTATCAAAGGCAGCTGCAATAATATTTTCCAATTGGAAATAGGGTTTTATTTGAGACTCATCCAAATCATGGCGTTCTTTGCGAACTTTTTCAGCATAGTAACGCCAGTCCCATGGTTCTATATTTTCATTGACCCCTTCATCATGCATTGCACGCTGTAATTCAGAACGTTCTTTTTCAACTGTTATGCGTGCATGCTTCCATACTTTATTCAGCAAATCATGAACATTTTCTGGTGTTTTAGCCATGCTGTCATCCAGCTTATATTCGGCATAATTCTTGAACCCCAAAATTGCTGCTTTTTCACTGCGTAACTCTAAAATCTCTTTTATAATCTCAGTGTTATCAGTTTCTGTTTTGCTCGCTCCTCGTTTTATCCATGCTTTGAATGCTTTCTCACGAAGGTCGCGTCTTTCAGAGAATTGCAAAAAAGGTTCTATGCTTGAGCGAGATAAAGTAATGACTTTCTTGCCATCATGCCCTAAATCTTTTGCGGTACGAGCCGCAGATTCTATAAGAAAGTCCGGTAAACCTGCCAAATCTTTTTCATCTTCTAAAAATAATTGATAGCTTGCTTCGTCCTTTAATAAATTTTGAGAAAACGCTGTTCCCAACTCTGCTGACCTTTGTGAGATCTGAGATATACGGTTACGCTGGCTTTCCTCAAGATTTGCACCGCTTCTTAAAAGCCCTGTGTGCCATCGCTCTAAAACTCTGTCTTGTTCCTCTGTTAAATTTAGTTGCTCTTTTTGTTTGAAGAGAGTTTCGATCTTTTTGAATAGTTTTTCATTCACAAACATTTTGTTATTATGTTTTGCAAGCAACGGGGTCATTTCCCGCTCAATCTCTTGAAGTTTCTCATCAGAGCATGTGCCTGCCAAATTAAAAAATACGGACAAGAGTTGGTTTAATTCTCTGCCACTTGTTTCCAAGGCTATGATGGTATTTTCAAATGTTGGAGGTGAATCGTTTTCTATGATCTTCTCAAATTCTTTTTCCTGCAGTTTTGTTGATATGTGAAATGCCTCAAGATAGTGATTGGGCTTTATCTCACTAAAAGGGGGCATATCTTGTGATAAAGACCAGTCTTTAAGAAGTGGATTTTCAGTCATTTAAAGATCCTGTTGCATAGAAAAGTATATTTGTAATGAGATTATATTGTTTTGGTTTTGAATAATACTAAACAATATTTTATTTGGACTTATTAAAAGCCTTTGGAAGAATAGACTTTCTCCATGGCTCTCCGATATCAGTCCCGAGGAGCTTACCCCGAACTGACTTATAATTATATTCTGGGTCATATAATTCAGTTTTTAAATTCAACTGATCTAATGTCAATTTACCCATAGCCCGCAACAATGTGTATGCCGCAACAATTATATCTCGTTTTGTTTCTACTAAACTCACTTGTGCATTTAGTAATTCTTGTTCCGCATTCAAGACATCTAGTAGCGTTCTCTGACCTTGATTTTTTTCTGCTTTCACACCTGCAAGCGCTATTTTATTCGCTTTGATTGAAGATAGATCTGTCTTTAAACTCTCTTTTTCTGCTTCCAAGTTAGACCAGGCAGAGATAATATCAGAATTCACTTGCCTTCTGCTTTCATGAATTCTGTTGTATAAATTTATATTTGTCTGATGAGCTTGTCTCGCCCTCGCAGATACATCACCGGATTGATATAGTGGAACAGTTACACGTCCCAGAACTCTGAAATCTTCAGTGTCAGATAATAATGGTGTGTCAAAATATGTGTTTTCATAATCAAGTTCCAAAGTAACTTCTGGTAAAAGCTCCCCTACAATTTTATCAATATTGTATATAGAAGATTCTTCCCTAAAAATCGCAGCCTGCAATGATGGGTTTTTAGCTAAGCCAAATTTCAAGGCAGATTTAAGTGATTTGGGTAGCAGCCGGTTTGGTAGCTTTGGCTCTCTCAAACGGTTTGGTATTTGACCGATAAGCTGTTCAAAAATCGCCCGGCTTGTTTTTAAATTTGATTTGGCTAGCTCCATCTGAGAGATAGCTCCAGCCTTTCTTGCCTGTGCCTGGGCGACATCCGTTCTGGTCACTGCTCCTTGATCAAAACGATCCTGGGTTGCTTGAAGCTCTTTTCTTAGAAATTTAACATTATTGTTTTGCAACCTTAATGTTGCCTGATCACGGATAACGTTCATATATGCAGTTACTGAATTTAGTAATACCGTTTGTTCCGTGGATATTAAATCTTGTTGTCCAGCTTTGACATTTGTTTCTGCTTCTCTAACAGCATTATATGTCCTAAACCCACGAAAAATAGACTGCCTGAGACTTAACGTATATCCCCAGGATCGAAGTTCATCCTCTGTTGGTATTGCTACATCACCATATGATGCACTTGCCTCAGCTGAAAGGCTTATTGTTGGTCTGTAACCTGATAATGCTCTTGAAACATCTTCATCTGTCGCTCGTTGTTGAGCACGTTGAGCTTCTAAAGACGGGTTTTGGTTGTATGCTGATATGAGAGCTTCTGAGAGAGATTGTGCATTTGCCCAAGTTGTAGATACAAGAATGCTTACTAAAAATGTTATATACCACAACATCTTATAAAATACAGTCATTGATATTTTAAGTTGTGGCTGCATTTGTGTATTGCCTTTAGGCCCCGTGTATCCAATTTATTCATTATTCTTATAAGAGATGTTGACCTAAAAAACAGAGATGAGCAATTAAATTTGCCCCACTCGCCCCCATGCTCTGGATTAAGATGCCAATATGTAACATCCTTAATCGTATTTTATCTATGAATTATGCTTATTATTTTAAGATTTCAAGTTTACTGGTTTTTGTAGCGGTTTAATCTAAATATAGCAAACATATAGAAAAATCTTGTTACAGAATAATACATAATTCCATTTACACAGCAACAGATTACCCATAAAGATGAATAAATTATGTTATTATTTTATTACTACTTTGAAAGTCTTATTTTTCTGTTGCTCGCATATGAAGTTTACTGACAGAAAATTCTCAATAATATCAATATTTGTTATGGTATGAAGCGTTGGCTGTACGGTTGTAAATGTTCCTTGGCCAGACAAAGCCATTGGCAGCAAAAGCTGATCTGCAAGGTGTTTTCCTGCGACAACTCCGCTTTGATGGTATTCTTCCGACAAGATGACAGCCCGTCTGGCAACCTCTTCGGATTTCAGGCCTTTTTCACCGAAACCGCAAATTGTTTCTGTAATGTTTTCGTATGATAGAACCAGTATAACAATATTGCCAGGCCCTGCTGACCTTTTTTCTTCGGTGATATTGCACTCTGCATCTTTCCATAATTCATGAGAGGTCAAACTTTCTACTTCTCTTTCTGCAATATCTCGCGGGAGTTTTGAAACTATTGCTATGGCATTTTTCTTCTTTAGACCTCCTCTTTCACACAGATCAATTGATTTTAATTCACCTTTTGAGGATGCTACTAGAGAAAAGCTTCCACCTCCAGCCGGGTAAAAACCAGGTTTGTAAAGTTGTAAATTTATGTCCAGACCCATTTTGTGTAAAACAGGTATAAATGAGTACTCAATAAATTCAAATGGTGGGGCGGAATGGTTATGCGTTCCCCCTTCAAATGTGATTTTAAACTCCCCTTTGGTCATGGCAATTGCGGGTAAAACTGTTTGCATTACAAGCATTGCACTGCCAGCTGTGCCTACTGCAAAGTGATACTCACCTGGTTTTACGGTACCTGGTTTAAATGTCAGATTCATTGAGTGCATTTCAGCGCCAGTGACCTTAGCTCCGCACAACTTTTTTGCTGCGCGTACAGCAGTTAAATGTTGGCGCAATAAACCGGGTCTATGCCTTTTGGCTCTAATGTTATTTATTTCAAATCGTTGACCTGTAACCATGGAAAGAGCCAAGGCGCTTCTTAAAACCTGACCACCGCCTTCTCCTTCTGAGCCATCTATTCTGATCATCTCACATACTCAATGTTTTTTGTTAACGTTCAAACGCCACTAAGGCTTTTTGCGCAATGCTCAGCACGCAGTCGCGCTTGCCAACCGGTCTTATGAAAAATCATAAGACCGGTTGGGGCTTAGCCTTTCACACATACGACCTGACGAAGGGTATGAACAATCTCGACCAAGTCTTTTTGAGCGTTCATTACATCATCAATTGGTTTATATGCAGACGGTGTTTCATCAATGACAGCTGCATCTTTTCGACATTCTACGTTTTTGACAGCTTCACGATGCTGCTCCAATGTTACCTTATTTTTGGCTTCTGTTCGAGACATCACACGGCCTGCACCGTGGCTGCAACTGCAAAAACTCTCTGTATTGCCCAATCCACGGACAATGAAAGATTTTGCCCCCATGCTTCCTGGGATAATTCCCATAACACCTTCTGCTGCGCGAACAGCGCCTTTACGTGTTACAAGAATGTTTTCACCAAAGTGGTTTTCACGGGCAACGTAGTTATGGTGACAATTTACTGCCAATTCACCGATCTGGAATGGTGGTAAATGTTTGCGCAGTGCTCGCAAGGTATTATCCATCATTGCTTTTCGGTTTTCCAATGCATAGTCCTGGGCCCAAGTCAGGGCTTGGATATAGTCATCAAAATATGATGTTCCTTCCGACAAATATGCCAAGTTTTTTTCAGGCAGATTGATAAAGTGACGGCGCATGTCTTCTTTGGCCTTATCAATGAAGTATCGACCAATGACATTTCCTGGGCCGCGAGAGCCTGAATGCAACATTACCCATACATCATCATTTTCATCTAAACAGAGTTCGATGAAATGATTTCCTGTTCCTAGAGATCCTAGCTGATGAGCCGGTCTTTTATGTGCGATTTTTGGATGTTTTTCCAAGATTGCATCATAGCGGTCCGCCAACTCACGCCATTTAGACCCCACTGAATTTGGAACAATTTCCCAGCCACCTTTTAAGGCACGGCCTTTGGTTGTGACAAATCCATGTGGAACGGCGCGTTCGATTTCAGTTCGAATATTCCCTAAACTATCAGGCAAATCTTTTGCTGACAGAGTGAGTTTCCAGGCCATCATTCCACACCCAATATCAACGCCAACCGCTGCTGGAATGATTGCGCCTTTTGTTGGGATCACGCTTCCGATTGTGGAACCCATACCGTAATGGACATCAGGCATGACAGCGAGATGTTTGAAGATGAACGGCATTTGCGCTGTCTGGCGCAATTGTTCCTTTGCACCCTCATCCACTGGTACACCACGCGTCCACATTTTGATTGGAGCGCTTCCTTTATCTGCGATTACATCAAATGTTCGTTCTTGTGTCATTGTTTTGCTCCATAGTTTATTAGTGACGTTCAAACGCCACTAAGGCTTTTCGCGCTAGGCGCGGCGCGCGCGCAGTCGCGCTTGCCAAACACAATTCTGAAATTTTCAGAATTGTGTTTGGAAATTGTGGCATACCCAAAGGTGTTGCCTGTTATCTGGTGGAGGTGACGGGATTCGAACCCGCGAGCGACATAAAACCAAGGCATTACCCCTGGCCCATATCTGGTTTAAAACGCGCTTCCCTACTCGGTCCTCTCTGACTGTTTCGGTGCATCCGCAAAGACCCCAGATATGACTTAACCTCTATGTCTGGGTTTTACCCCAGCCGGTGGTCAACATATCGTTTCCCGGTGCCTACGCCGAGCCCAGGCGAGCACCCCCATTATTTGATTAGTAACGCTCAAGCGCCACTAAGGCTGCGCGCCTCAATGGCGCTAGTCCTCAGAAAAATACTTATCGTATTTTTCATCGTCCATTCGGAAACCAAAAAGTAATTTGGTTTTAATAAATGAGGCGACAAGGTGTTTGTGAGACACGGAGAATATGCTTTCACACATAAGGTTTACCTCCTAACACTTGGTTACAATTAACTGTAGTCCCACAGTCATTCGCCTCATAGCTATTTCCAAATTCAAGCGGGAGGACAAGGTTTTGCTCGTGACGTCTACAGTTTTTCGATGTAGTCACTGGCGCATTCCTCCCTTACGGAAATTGAACAGTCTGGTGAACAAGGGGTTGTCAGAGATGTGCTATCGTGAAAGGATGTAATCACTAACGGCATTCCACCAGAATTTTCAAAATTCCTTCTTTTAAACTCTATCGTAATACCCCCATCCCCCTTCTTCGAAGGGTACTTCCCCCCTCACTTTTATTTGTTTGGGGGAAGAAAAATGGAAATGTACCTTCTTTTTTAAACTCCTATCAATAATCGTGACGACAAGGTGTTGGCGAAACATCCTGCTCTACCACTGAGCTACCGGTCCATTGTTTATGGGGGACCGGGTGGGATTCGAACCCACGTCCTGGCGATTAGAAGTCGATGTAGTTCCGCCGGCATTCGCCACTTTATATCTGCTCCCAAATGTTCCTGGACGTCGTTACTCGTCACTCACTTAGTAGTCCTAAGCATCGCTCCTCGCGCCTAATCCAGAAAAATTTGGAAACAGATATATATTCATAAGAGTTTCCTTTATTGCCGATGGCAGTTTTGATTTCACTGCCATCAGCGTTGTTCTATAGTTTGATCTTTTCGATCTCACCGACCCAGTGATCTGAGTTCAGTTCATCTTTGACAAATTTAGCAATCGTATCGAAAACTGTGTCAGAGAAACCTCCGATGTTTAAGATATCTTTTCGCTCTTTTGCCTGCGTTGTACCGTATGGCGCGATATCGATGCAGACCATTTTGGCTTTTGGGTTTCGACTTTTCAGTTTCTCCCATTGGGCCATAACTTCTGTTGATCTTCGTCTTCCGGCGTCAACCCAAGATTCGTTATCTGATACCATAAGGAGCAAATCTACTTTTGCATTCTCTTTGTTCAATTGAACAAGAGGTGCTGAGCAGTTTGTTCCTCCGCCATAGCAAGCTGCCAATTTGGCAGAGTTTGTCATGACGGTATCACGTGGGTTTAGGTTCACATTCACAACATCGCATTCAAATGGCAATCACGCGTGCTTCGCGATTTTTTCTCAGCATTGCTGATGCTATCAAAGCTGCAACATCGATGCATGTGACC
>CBDHHC010000022.1:0-42686 GCA_965263345.1 Methyloligellaceae bacterium | reverse complement strand
AAATTTAGGTTAGACCCTAGATGAAAACCTGTATGTAAAAACAAAACAACCAAAGCAAACACACCAAAGAAAACATGAAACATTCGCCAAATGGAATAATCTCCAAAAGACAACCATTTAATATTCTTTCGTAAGGATAAAATCGCAGCCAACACGGAAAGAGCTAACAAAGTAAAACCAGAAACCTGTTTCCAGTAACCATTCGTCCAAAGGTAATCGAGTTGAAAATTGTCTTGAACGCTCTGTGTGTAAGGCCATGTCGGCATAAAAATAGTAATTAAAGCTAGAAGAGCAGCAAGCACGGAAAAAATCGCAACAGGGCGAAACAAACCAATAGGTTCAAACTTCGGCTTACCCTCTATCAATTCATGTATAAGAGGTTTACAACTACCACAAACCGTCGCAGCACTTGTATCTCTTTGTACAGCTTCGAGTGTAACGGAACCTTGCTGAATCGCATCACCAATTTGTCCCCGGGTCACTCCTGTACAATTACAAACAGTAGCTGCCGCAGGCCATTCAATAACACTCTGAGGTTCAGACTGGTTCTTAACAAAACCCGTCTTTTTAAACCGCCTGATTTGCCATGCCCATACAGTAGCATTTTCCTGAATGGCTTTTTGCAACACATTAATTTCAGGCCAATCCCCCAGCGCCATAGCACCAATTAATCGACCTCGTTTCAAGACGATACGACGATAAATTCCATTTTCAGAGTCTTGATAGATATGTGTTTCAATATCTTTACGCTGGCGAAGCTGCTCAATATCTCCCATCGAAAAAACATCTGTGCCAACGACCTTGAGCTTCGTTGTCGGCAAAGAACCAGAATAAACTCTTTCCTCTCCAGAAATATTTGCAGCAGCTATTGCTGCTTGCTCCAGTCCGGGCCCCACAAGCCCGTATATATTCCCGTCATATTCAGCACATTCACCAACAGCATATACATCAGGGTCTGAAGTCCGCATATATTTATCAACAGTAATAGCGCGACCAACAGAAATTCCCGAATCACGCACCATTTCCATATTGGGGCGAATTCCAGTACAAACAATTACAGTATCGCATTCTATTTTTTTCGCCATTGCTCAACTCAACAGCCTCAACACGCCCGTTCCCATGAATTTCTTTGACAGCATGTCCAACACGAACTGTTAGTCCAAGAGACTCAATCTGGTCTGCCAACAACTCACCGCCCAACTGGTCTAACTGTCGTGCCATTAAGCGTGACTCATGTTCTACAATCCAGGTTTCAACATCGCGGTTTGCCATCCCTCTGGCAGCTTCTAGTCCTAATAAACCACCACCAATGACCACTGTACGTCGTGATGAAAATGTACGGGCAATCAACTGTTCAGTATCATCAAAATTCCTGAATTTATAAACACCATCCCGGTCAATCCCCTTGATAGGTGGGATATGCGCACGCGAACCTGTCGCAATTATAAGTTTAGAGTAAGGAAATTCTCGTCCATACTGCCCCGTTACAACTTTTGCATCGGTATTGATATCAACAATAGAATGGCTGGTATATTGATCAACTTTACTGTCCGGTGAAAAATTTGGTGCTTGATAAACTTGACCAATCTGTACATCACCAGCAAGCAAAGGCGTAAGCTTTACTCTATTATAGGGTTTCCATCTCTCCGCATTAAAAATAGTCACCGGCACTTTTCTACGTGCCAGTTCTTGTGCGGCACGAATACCCGTAGGCCCACCGCCAATGATGATGACAGGATCTTTAAATTGATCCGAAGAACTCTTTACAGGTGATTGTTCACCTATATCCCCAAAGTCCTTCTTTTTCGAAACTTCATTCAGCATCAATGCCTCTGTTTTTTTTATCTTTCTCAATCGTGAGATAACGTCGATACCATCATTGATATTCAAACAAAAAAGCGCCTTACACATAGATCGCCTTTTAAAGACGACGAATGTGAAAGACGCCATTGCCTTAATAATCATTTGTCTAAAGCACGATCCACACATGCTTCACGATGAGTTGAGCAAACAACATGCCAAACCAAATTATGACATAAAAAACCAAGGCACATCATACAATTAAGAGAGGTATATACGATTTCATTCAACAATATACATGTACAAAATCTGTGCAGAAAAAAATACAAAGTGAAAATTTTAGGCAAACACAGCAAATAATTTTATCAAAAAAAGCCCTTTACACTAAACCAAATGAAAAATGAAAACGTATCTACCGACATGTGCGCATGTAACTCAAAATGAAAACCCTAACGTAACGGAGATATAGGGATGAAACTAATCAGACTTTTTGTTTGTTCAATTTTTGCGCTATTTATAATTACAAATTATGCAAACGCAGGACATCATTCTAAAACTGGCAACATTGTTCAGACAGCCAAAAAAGCAGGCAAGTTTAATACACTTTTAGTTGCAGCAAAAAAAGCTGGCCTCGTAAGAGCCCTGTCAAAAAAACACCCAATCACAGTTTTTGCTCCAACCGATCATGCATTTTCAAAATTACCTGCTGGAACCGTTGAGGAACTTATTAAACCTAAAAACCGTCATAAACTAAGAAAGATTCTTCTTTACCATGTAGTCAAAGGAAGAATCTACGCCAAAGATATCCCACATAAACCCATCTATGTAAAAACATTAAGTGGTAAAAAACTGAAAGTGAGACGTGGCTTATTTAGTGTGAAAATAAATAATGCGCGAGTAAGAGCGGCGGATGTGAAAGCCTCAAATGGTGTTATTCATGTGATTAACCGAGTTCTTTTGCCTTAAATCGAATGGAACAAATACGTTCTCCTCTCACTCGTGAGAGGAGAATTTAAAAGCACCAACTCTATTGCTGCACGCACTTTTTATATAAATCGCAAGCAGTGCAATATAGAAAATCAATATAAACGAAGAACAAAGAGGTATTAGAAACTTTGGGAAGAGTTACTTTGTTTCAATTGAGAAAAAGCATCTAGAGCTTCTTGTCGAGAAATCTTTAAATCAACGATAGGCTTTGGATAAGATTTCCCTAAAACGATTCCGCAATGCTCTAAAATATCCTCAGGTGCTTCCCAGGGACAAAACAGATATTTTTTGGGCAATCTTTTAAGCTCAGGAATATATGAACATGTATATGCACCATCAGGATCAAATTTCTGCCCCTGTGTCACAGGATTAAAAATCCGAAAATAAGGAGCAGCATCAGCGCCACATCCTGCAATCCATTGCCAGCTCGCGCTATTATTCGCCAAATCAGCATCCACAAGACAATCCCAAAACCAACGCTCCCCTTCATGCCAGTGCAGTCGTAAATTCTTCACAAGGAAAGAGCCAACAATCATCCGCACCCGATTATGCACATAACCAGTTTGCCATAACTCCCTCATACCAGCATCTACAATTGGATAGCCAGTCATCCCTCTCTGCCAGGATTTTAAAAACGACTTATTTTTTCTCCATGAAAAATGGTCAAACTTTTTTTGCAAATTCACACGGGGCAAATCAGGATTATAATAAAGTAAACTATGTGAAAATTCTCGCCAGCCCAATTCACTACAAAAATGATCTATATTTTGATCATCTCCCATACCTTTAGCAGCATACCAAACTTGATTTGGAGAAATTTCTCCAAAATGCAGATAAGGAGAAAGCCGCGAAACATACGATTGGCCAGGAAAGTTTCGCCCTTCTTTATAATGAGATATACCGTTTGTAAGAAAATTCTCTAACTGTTTCTGAGCTGCTGGCTCTCCTATGGCCCAATGGGACTCAAGCATAGTGTCCCATGAAATTTTGGGAAGGAGTTTTAAATCTTCTAGCGAAACAGATTTATAGTCGTCTTCAACAAAAGATTTCTTTTTGGGCTTTGGCAAAGATTTCCTTGGAGCTGCCGCATTCAAACACCCTTTGCGATAAAATGGTGTAAAAACTTTATAGGGCGTTCCATCACTTTTAAGAACTTCCCACGGCTCCCACAATAATGAGCCATTAAAACTAAAGACCTCGATATTGTCATCCTGTAAAGACTGTTTAATCTCTTTATCACGACCAATACGCCAAGGCTCATAACAACGGTTCCAATAAACAGCCTGCGCACCATTGGCTTTAATAATTTTAGGCAATATATCTTGCGGGCGTCCCATATAAAGTGAAAGCATTCCCTTTAATGAAGCATGTAAAGATTTTAAAGAATGATGTAACCACCATCTGCTAGCACCGCCGGCTTGATATGCTCCAGCATTTTGATCATCTAAAATATAAATAGGAAGAACATCACCATTTTTTGCAGCTTCATAAAGCCCGGGATTATCAGTCAGCCTAAGGTCCTGTCTGAACCAGAAAATATTTAGTTTGCTCATATCGTTTTAAAATGCAATCTCTTCACCATCCCAGGCAAAAACCTTACCTGTATCTTGCGGGGTAAGTTTATCAAGAACCTCAACCAGTTTAGAAACAGAATGGTCAGAACTAAAAAGCTTATCGCTTTTTACATTACGCTGAAAGGGCTCTGAAAGATCACTCACAACAGTTCCAGGATGCAAGCCAACAACAATGGCAGTTTTGTTTTTTCTTGCCAGTTCTATACTAGCTGTTTTTAGAATCATATTGAGAGCAGCCTTTGACGCCCGATAACTATACCACCCACCTAAATGATTATCAGATATACTTCCCACACGTGCAGAAAGTGCTGCAAAAATTGATCTCCTGTCTTTGCTCAATTTGGGTAGAAAATATTTCGCGACCATTGCAGGAGCAAATGTATTTATCGCAAAAACAGTCTGAAGATTCTCGCTTGAAAGAGAAGAGAGAGACTTCTCTGGCATCATATCACCGTGATGTAAAAGACCTGTAGCCAAAATAACAACATCAATTGGTGCTGCCTCAGCAGCAAGACCTGCAGCGTATTTGATTGTCTCTTCTTTCAAAAGGTCTATCGAGCATGTCTTAACATTGGGAAAAGCAAATTGTCTTAAAGATCGAGAAAAAGCGTATATTGTTGATCTTTTATCAAAAGTTGCAAAATGAGAAACAAACGAACGACCAATTGCTCCACTCGCCCCAATAATCACAATATTCAAAGCGGGTGTCTCATCACTCATCAGATAACAACTTTATAAGATTTTGCGATAATGCCTCAGCACTTAAAAAAGCTCCCTCAACTTTCCCTTGCACACACCAGTCGCCACAGGCAGCAAGCTTTTCATGAGCATCCATCATAACTTTACTTCTCGCCACCTTACCAGAATTAGCATATCGCCAACGATGCAAAACAGCATGATCAGGAATGAACATTTTCTCTCCTAAAATATTGGAAACACCATCGAGAAGTTGCTGCTTTATATCCTCCAAATCATCATCTAAATGATCTTCAGCCCATTCATTAGATGAATGTACGACCATTGAAAAACACATATTACGACCAGGTTTCGAACTATTCACAGCAAGGGTACTAATTTTGGAATTTTTAACAAGGGCAAATTGCCAAGGTAGCTCAACAGAATTCTCTGCACCAAGCATTAACGCAAAGCACCCTGACATTTTTATCTGTCGCAGATCATCATAAAAATGAAATGTGTTGGGCATCAATTGCAAAGTTTGATAAGCTGGCAACGCGCATATCACCCAATCAAAATCTCCCAGACTTTGTCCTTCTTTGTCACAAAGACACCAAACATCCTCTAGCCTTTCAATCTTTTCAATGTGAGTTCCAAGAACCACATTATGTTCTTCAGCCAGGAATTTGACCATCTGGTTCATTTTTGGAACAGCCACATAATGCGGTATTTGAGAGCCCCACTGACGTTCCATCACAATCTCTTTGCCCTCGAACTGAACAAAATTTGCAGCCCATTCTGCAACAAGCCCAGAGGAAATCAAAGGATCTAAAAAGCGTTTAAAACTTTTGCTTTGAGCTGTAAAAAATTGCGCACCATGATCAAACTGATAAGGATCAGCATAGCGCGTAGCCATCCTCCCCCCAACACCGCGAGATTTTTCAAAAACAGTGATTTCAGCATAATTGGAGAGCTTATTAGCAAGAACAATACCAGACAAACCAGCTCCAATAATGGCAATCTTCTTCATATCTTAAATAAAATAACAATCAAGCTTGCAACAACGATAGCCGTTGCAATAAATCTGTTGTGAAAATAGGTATCTGTAATAACCTCATCTTTATTCAACCTATAATCAATGATTAAAAGCGCAATAAATGTTATTATCAACACAAATAACATCCAAAAAGGAGGGAGCAAAATAAACGCGAGCCAGACAATAATCGCAATAATATTACTTGTAACAAACAAATTTACGTTTGTCCTGGAGTTACAATAAATATAGCTACCCCAATGCACACCAGCAAGAAAACTCGTAATCACTATGCCATATTGAATAGCAATATAGTGGAAAAAATTAGGATCATAAAAGACAAACAAACCTAGATAAGGCAGTAAAGCTGCGACCACAAAAGGGATTGTACCAGCATAAATAAGCAAAGTATGAAGTCTAATATTTTTGATCATGACACACCCTCATATTTCGTTAGATGTGCATATAACATAAGATTTTTATGAAATATATTTGAAAAATAGAAAATGGAATAAATTGCTTATTCCACTTTCATATACGATATAGCACCTATGATTTATGTAAATTATTTTCACTGTTTTTCACTGTAAAGCGTGCTATTGACACCAAGATACCCATCCCAGGCAAACCAATAGCTGATATGTCCAGGTAACCTGGCAAGTTTCTCACCTTTCGGTCCTAAAATAAAATTTTCTTCAAGAGACCAGATACCATTACGACTTTTCAGTTTGTTTGGTGCGTCCCCAAGTTCAAAATCTTCTTGACCTCTCTCATACGCTCGAACAGTACGAGTTTGAGCATTCCCAATCAAAACCAGTTTTTTTTCGCCAATACGATCATTGATGACTGTTTTGGTTTTAAAAGCCTCCAAAGGCCAGGCTCTGGCAGCACCAACATCTCGTATCCCAAAGACAAAATCTTTACGCTTAAGCTTATCTTCATTTCGCACGACGGTAGGAAACATAAGATCAGGGCTGGAGAAATATTCATTATAGACAACTCCAGAACCATAATCTCTGGAAAATCCAGTATTAAGAGATAACACTTTACCCTTTGGATGTTTTGCCTTCCAGTCTTTCCATGAAGTAATAAGCACTGGACGGATCTTTAACTTAAGGCCACGATCCTTCAATGGCCCACTAACCGGTTCGCCCGTAAATTGGTTCCACAAACTATTTGTTTCACGGTCAAACATTAATTTATTCGAACGGTATAAAAAACCTGAGGAACCAAAAATAAGAGGTTTATCACGACCTTCTATTTTCGTTTCAAATAAAATACCAGAACCACACAATGTACAATAAGCAAGAGCTACAGGGACCCCGCCAATTGTTTCATTAAACATTTCATGCCATCCCATTATTCTCAATGGATAAGCACGAACATCTCCATTAATCTCAACACCAAAAACAAGATCATCATCCACGAGGTATTTTGCTTTCTCAGCTTCTATGAGCTTTGGATTATCAAGAGAAGGAATGCCATCGACACCAACACCTCCCCATGTAATTTCTTCCAAACGAATCTTCATATTTTTACGAAGGCTCAGATCTCCTCCTAAAAACTGCATAAATCTTGGATCTATATCCCGAAAAATTCGCAGCTTGATCTCTCGAAAACTCTCATGAGGAACAATGTCGTGATTGGCTTCTTGCCACAACATTGCATCGCCCCATTTCTTTATTGTCTTATCGCCCGTGAGTTTCTGTACCGAAGCCACAAGCTTTGGAGTTGGCCCCCGATATCTTAAAGCAACAATGATAGTCGCTATAACATCTTGTCTCCCACGTTTGACAAACTGATCAAGAGCCCCATGGGCTTCTTCACGTGATCCAAAAACAATATGTTCACTAAGAGTTTTTATGGTTTTATCATTTAAGGGAGCAGCTGAAATTTGCTGATTATATGCAATCGGTAATAAAACAAGAAAAATAAGAATTAAAAAATACCACGTCCTAAAAAAATCTTTTATCACAATACGAGCTCCTTCTCATCACATATATGGATAGTCTCAGTTTACTATAGGAGCTTCTCTTGCTTGAAATATGATATATCACGCTTATTTGCATGAAATTGAAGACTTTTCCGATGTTTTTAATAAACAAAAGCAATTTTCTATAAAGTTTCAAAAATGAGTGAAGTTAACCAAAAGCTGACAGAATAAGTCCCAAAAATCCAATAAACATTGATTTTCTTAACTGGCCTGAGTAATAAGACCTATAATATAACAATATTTCTAAGATAACAAAAAGTCATATATACTGCCAAAAAAGCATAGATATCTTATAAATTTATAGCTTCATCTATTTAAGATATTTGAATAAATAAACGATCACGAGTGACAAAATAGCTTTCTTGATTTAAGTCCAACAACAAGGTAACTGTTACTAAATTATCTAACACTATCAAAGCAAATAAAACAATTGATAGAATAAATAATCAAAGAGTTCTGGATGCTATTAAACATTATCAGTCGAAAATTCTGGACGAACTTAATTTCAAGAAAATTCGAGCAAATAAAATCCGAAGATGCAGATTTATTTCTAAGAATCTTTAACGAATATTTTTACAAGTTCAAATACCAATATCTACTGATATTTTTATTAATATTCGTAGCTGGCGCCAGTGCAACAGCACCACTATGGATTATCAAAGATGTCGTAAATGGCATATTTGTAAATAAAGAATCCCATCTGGTTTTACCATTATTTTTCCTCATCATCTTTATCTTTGTAGTTAAAGGTGCAAGCACATACTGGCAAACAGTAATTTCTTCCAGAATTTCTAACGCAATGGTCGCAGACATACAAAATCGTTTGTTTAATCACATACTATCCCAAAAGGCATCCTTCATTTCACAATTGGGCACAGATGAGCTAATCGTCCGCTTTAATCAAGGCGCATTAGGGTTTCAATCCATACTCACAACAGTCTTAGTCAATGGGTCGAGAGATGCAGTAACATTACTCTTCATTCTAGGAACCATGATCTACTGGGATGCATTCTTAACGATAGTCAGTTTCTTAGTCGTTCCGTTTGTCTTTTATGGGATCAATATTCTTCTCAAGAAGATAAAAAAAATAGCGAAAATGGAACTCACCGGTTTCACAGAACTTAACAAACATGTCCGAGAGACTGTTCAAGGAATTACGGTAATAAAATCCTTTAATTTGGAACAACCTCTAAAACATCAAACGACTGACGTGATCACAACCCTTCAAGATCGCAAAAACAAAATTGCCATGCTCCAAGCAGCTCCTGTCCCGCTGCTTGATACTCTGGGGGGCATTGCAATTGGATTTGCCATTCTGTATGCAGGTAGCTTAACTGTTGCAGGTACTTACAATTCTGAAAACTTTATTGGATTCGCTCTAGCTTTAGTACTTGCTGCCGAACATGCGCGAAGACTAAGTCAATTACCAGTAAAGCTGAAGACAGCAATGGTAATGGTTGGAATTGTATTTGATACGCTAAATTCAGATGAACAGGA
The DNA here is from genome assembly GCA_965263345.1 of Methyloligellaceae bacterium. Lineage (GTDB taxonomy): Bacteria > Pseudomonadota > Alphaproteobacteria > Rhizobiales > CBDHHC01 > CBDHHC01. Next base: position 33,127 of record CBDHHC010000022.1, on the reverse strand, counting down.
AAGTAGTAGCTCAACGATACTTTCCATACCAGAATACAACCATCAACAACTCAATGGCAGTTCAACTGGAAAACCGCTCATTCAGTTTCAAGATCTAAAATTTTCGTATGAAGGAAGTACACCAGTTTTGGATGGCTTCACACTAGATATTCATCATGGTGATATGGTTGCCCTCGTAGGTCCATCTGGAGCAGGAAAATCTACAATCCTGAAACTGCTTCTAAAGCTTTATGAACCTAGCTCAGGTGAAATTATTATTAATGGAAATAAACAATCAGAGTTAGATTTATTATCCTTGAGAAACGCTATGTCATTTGTTGGACAAAGCAATTTCATTTTCACTGGCTCGATACATGATAATCTGACACTCAAAAATAATGACTATGAGCAAAGCACAATTGAAGAAGCCTGTAAAAAAGTAGGTCTTCATGAATTTATAAGTCAAATGCCTGAAGGATATAACACTGACGTCGGAGAGCTAGGCTCCATGATTTCCGGCGGACAGGCACAAAGATTGAATATGGCCCGAGCTATTATTAAAGATGCACCAATCCTATTGCTTGATGAAGTAACCTCAGCTCTGGATGCCGAAAATGAGCAACTCATTAAAAATTACGTTCAAAGCCAGATTGGTAAAAAAACAATAATCGTAATTGCGCATCGCTTATCAACCATAATGGGAGCAACACAAATCGCCCTTATAAACAAAGGAAAAGTCGTAGATCAAGGGCCTCATGACCAGCTAATCCAATCCAATGATTATTACGAAAAAATTGTATCCCTTCAGTTCACACAATAAGTATTTAGAAAACATACAACAAAGATAACGTGGAAAATTTTGCTTGGGATTTTTTGACAAAATAATTCATAATATGTCAAAAATTTATTTTACATACATAAAAAATCGTGTATTTAAAAAAATACGCACGTGTCTCTGGCCCTGAGATTTCCTATATTTCAGATTAGGTTATGCAACGGCGTGAACGTTTTTGGACCGGGGAGGTTCTTAGATTTTGCAAGGACAAATCTAGAACTCAAACCACCGAGATTTGAAAGGGTTTGCGTTATGAATCATAACGTTGCAACGCTACCAGGGCCTGTTAGCCCTGTAGGTGTTCAAAGCATTTCTTGTGAGGATTTTGCTTTCACAAAAAGAAGTGCAAAACAGGCTTTAACTCGTATTTTACATAACGAGTTCAATACCCCCTTATTGAGAAATAAGAGACCATATTTCACAGGGAACGATTACAACTATTCAGTTCCCTTTGCATGATTGCTATTGCATCAAACTGTTAACAGCAATTTTCGATGAATATGAGGAAATCAAATGCATTTCTGCGCAAATAGCATTGATACCTGTCTCTTCACAGCTTCTCTCTTTGCTAAGCATTGCAAAGAAAAAGATAAGAGGTACTGCATGTCAATCAATAATCTGCTTTATCAAAAACTTGATGCAACAAACCACAACTTCAGCGTTAGTTATCAAAGCTACTGCACCTTAAAATTGAATTTATCAAATTTAAACAGTAAGGAAACCATCAAATGATACGCAGCCCAAAGACTGTTCCATGGGGGCAACATCTTATTCTAGATATGAATGGGTGCAACAATGAGCGGTTAGCAAACAAAGAAAATATCATTAACTGGACCAAAGAATTAGTTGAAGCAATAGATATGGTTGCATACGGCGAACCTGTTATTGAACATTTTGCAACTCATTCACATGAAGCCGCAGGGTATACTCTGGTTCAGCTTATAGAAACTTCGGCGATATCAGCACATTTTGCAGAAAATATCGGACAAGCATACATCGATATTTTTTCTTGCAAAAGTTTTGATAATAAAGTTGCAAGAAAAATATGTGAAAATTATTTTGAACCAGAAATAATAAATCAGAGCGTCCTGATGCGCGGGTTTTTTGAAGAAAAACAAGAAAAATCATCTCAACCTGGAGAGAGCTGTGTTCAAGTGGCCTAGTTTTATAGAAGATGTTTATCATTTTTATCCCTTTCCAGGCACCAAAGCTTTCCAGGGCTTTGAGGTGAATGATATCCTCTGTAAAGAGAAAAGCGATTACCAGGATATTGCGATCTATACGAATGATGCGCTTGGAAAAGTTCTCGTTCTTGATGGGATAGTTCAAATAACAACAGCTGATGAATTTATCTATCAAGAAATGATGGCACATGTGCCATTATTTTCTCATAATAATCCAGAAAATATACTCATAATTGGTGGTGGGGACGGAGGAATCTTACGCGAGGTTTTAAGGCATAACACGATCAAAAAAGCGGTAATGGTTGAAATTGATCAACGCGTTATTGATCTGTGCATCCAACATCTACCCGAAATAAATAACAGCGGCCAAGTATACCAGGATTCTAGAGCTGAGCTTTTAGTTCAAGACGCTTCTGAATTTGTAAAAAATCCACCTCATAAATTTGATATTGTCATAATAGATTCAACTGATCCAGTAGGCCCAGGCGAGAAACTGTTTACCCAAGAGTTCTATACAAATCTGTCACAGAGTTTAAATAACAATGCATATATCTCAACCCAAGGTGGCGTGCCATTCTTCCAAAAAGGAGAAGTTGCAACGACATTAAGATCATTAGAACAAGTTGGATTAAAAACGGCATGCTATCTTGCTGCCATCCCAACATATTATGGGGGCTATATGACTTTGGGCTTTGGTTCAAATAAAACAAAAGCCCCAATAAAACCATCTCTAGAAGAGTTACAACAACGTTATAAAACAGCCAACTTTATAACAAAACATTATTCACCAGAAATGCACCTGGCATCATTCATACTACCAAACTGGGTTAATATTGATGCTTATCCAAATAAAGAAGCTAATAATAAATTATAATATGGGAAAAAGTATACAATGAACGAACATCAATCAGATTTTTTCTCAAGATGCCCTGTGACTGGAGAAGAATATGCTGGACGACATATCTTAGCAGACTTCTGGGGCGTTTCTAATTTGTCGAATGTTGAATTCATCAAGCAGTCAATAGAACAAAGTGCAAAAAGTGCGGAAGCAGATATATTATATTCCTATTACCATCCTTTTGGAGAAGGTTTGGGCGTGAGTGGAGTGACTGTTCTTGCTGAAAGCCATATCAGCATACATACATGGCCAGAGCGCGACTTCGCAGCAGTCGATATCTTTATGTGCGGAAATTGTGATCCTGAGCAAGCTTTAGAACATTTAATTAACGTTTTTAAACCGGCTAAAATTGAGAAAAATGCTTACCGTAGAGGCATCACAGAATTAGGGAAGTGTCTCGAAGAAAATAAAAACGAACCACGAGCCGTCATATAACCAGTTGCCCATTTTTAAAAACGTAATGATTGCAGCTCCTGAATATGAAACTGCAATCTAATGAGGATGAATTCACTTTATTTCAGTGCTTATTGTGATTTCTTTTGCCACTCTAAAAACTTCTGAAATAAGAGCTCTCTCTGCTTTGGAGAGAATTCCCGGCCTTGACCACCAGCGCTGGTCAAGAATTTTGAGAACTCTTGGGAAGCTTTTGAACTATACTGGTTCTTACCTTTTGAAATAAGCCAGCTTTCCGCAGCATTAAAGCGTTTCCAACCAGGAATTTTCGAATAAAGATTAACTTCTCGCCACTTTTTATGTCTAGGAGCTCTCCGGAACTCTTCAAAACGAGAAAAGAACTGATTGATAAAGTTTCTTACTTTTTGATATCTTGGATGGTCAACAGGCCAGTTATAGACAGCTAAGACAGCACTACTGGCAATCGTAGATATATTCCCATCACCACTTACCAAACCAGGGTAATCACTAGCAGTAAACCTTGAAGGAAGATAAATGTCCGCAAGTTTTCCCTCAAAACCTATTGGAAGAAGATGAAGACCATCGCTTTGTTGTATTGAAGCAAAAGCTTTACTTGGCTTTCCAACCAGAAGCATATTTGCTGCAATTTCACCAGATTTAACTTTATTTAAACCTTTGTTTTGATCAACATAAATAGGCTTTACCTTAATGCCTAAACTCTCAAAAAGAATAGCACCAGTAATATCAGTAGCACTTCCTTTATTCCAGAAGTTTACGGTTTTTCCATCAAGCTGCCTGATATCTGTAATCTCTTTTTTAGCAATAACATGCAATTCAGCATTATAAAGATTAGTGACATAATTTACTCTTTTTCGAACATTGCTAAAAATTTGATTTCTCTCAATGTGATCAAGAATATCAGATTGCACAATTGCAAGATCAATACCCTTCAAATAAAGAAGGTCTTGTATATTGCCTACACCACCTTTACCGGCAATCGGAAGAACTCTTAACGAATATTTACTATTGTCATCTAGTACGGCAGCAAGGTCCGTAGCAATACGAATATATGTTCCTGCAATACCACCAGAGATAATGCCAACTGTACCATTATTTACTTTTTTCCGATAAAAATCAGCTTTTGAATTATTATCATATATTGCATTACTCGAGCTCTGTGCGAAACTGTTACTGGTAAATACAAATGGAGAAGCCATTCCGTAAATACAAAACAGCGCTACACACCTGATAATTAAGTTTTGCATAAATACGATCCCTTACTATTTTTACTCATTAAGAATATTGAAAACAACGAAGAGAAAATGAAACGAAAACCGTCACCCCTCCACGTGATCTTTGCATGTAACTAATTCTTATTGCTTCCTCCCGATCCCACCGTAATTATTTTTTTTATGACATTTTCAACACATCACGATGAGTAATGAGATCGACTTAAAACAAGAAATTCAAACTATATAACTTTTAATTTTTAATATATTTGAGTTATGAGTCGCTACCTTTTCAGCAAATATAATATTGAAAGAAAATAAACAAATTTACATATTTTTTCAATTACTTATAGAAGAAAGATTAGAAAATAATTTGCAGATTTAGCAAGCATCCGCCAAATCAATCATCCACTGAGCGAGTCTTCGCCAGTAAGGGTTTTTTTGGCTTTTCGTAAACCATACTTTGCAATTTTTTCGTTTAATGTCCGCCGTGAGATTTTTAAAATTTCTGCAGCCTTAGCTGTATTAAAAGATGTATTGTCAAGTGCCTTACTGATTTCAGCAGCTTCAAAATGAGCAATCCTATCTGTAAGAGAGTCATGCGAAGACAAGTGCGGAAGGTCACTAGGACCAGCTGTTGGCATTTTCACAAGCCCCAATACAAAACGCTCTGCATAAGATTTTAACTCACGCACATTGCCAGGCCAATCATACTCTCGTAAATACCGAAAAACAGAATGTGGAATTTCTGATGACGACTTATTATACCTTTTCTCCGCTTCATCAACAAAAATACGAAAAAGTAATTCAACATCATCTCCACGATCTTTAAGCATAGGTATCTGCAGTTCAGCAGTAGAGAGCCTGTAAAATAAATCTTTACGGAAATGTCCTTTTTCAGAATGTTCTTTTAAATCAACTTTCACTGCAGCGATAAAACGAACATCAATTGGACGAGAAAAATTCTCACCCAAACGGTCAACAACTCTTTCTTGAATAACACGAAGCATTTTGGCCTGAAGAAAAAGTGGCATGGACTCAATTTCATCTAAAAAAACCGTTCCCCCTTTTGCATACTCTAACTTGCCTGGTTTATCCCCCTGCGCACCAGTAAAAGCACCTTTGATATGTCCAAAGAGTTCACTTTCAAAAACTGTTTCAGGAATTGCCGCACAATTAATTGCAACAAAATTTCCAGAACTCCGACTTCCAAATTCGTGAAGAGCCCTCGCAACCAATTCTTTACCTGTGCCAGTTTCCCCTCTAACAAGCACATCAACATCAATCGAAGCGATAGACTCAATTTTTGTCCTCAATTCCACCATCATCTGGCTAGCACCGATTAATTTATGAGTGATATCACCCGTCTTCCCAACAAGCTTTCTAAGACGGTGCAGCTCTCTTGTCATCTTGCCTTTTTCAACTGCTCTCGCAATAACAGACGCAAGGTGGTCTGCATTATAGGGTTTCTCCAAAAAATCATACGCTCCCATTTGCATTGCCTTAACAGCCAATGCAACATCTCCATGACCAGTTAATACAATAACAGGAATTTCAGGATAATAGCGTGTAATGTGATCTAATAACATCATACCATCTTTGCCTGGCATGCGTATGTCAGTTAAGATAGCATCAGGTGTAAATGATTGTAATATCTGTTCCGCTTTTATTGCTGAACTTGCAAGTTTAATCTCATATCCACAAACGGATAACCAATCTTCTGCTGCAGAAAGAAGATCTTTATCATCATCAACAACTATTATTGACCCATTCATTGTGCAGCTCCTAGTATAAGATTATTATTCGTAATCTGTTCAGAAGGAAGAGAAACAATTGCTATTGTTCCTTTCGGATCATGTGGCTTTAATTTTAATTCGCCATTATATTCCTCTATTATTGCGGTAGAAATTGAGAGACCTAATCCTAAACTTCCACCTGTTTTTTTCGTTGTAAAGAAAGGTTCCTTAAGACGCTCGATAAGATCAATATCAACCCCGGTACCATTATCTATGACATGTATCTCAACAGATTTCGGTGTTCGATTGATATCCACGGTCACAAAACCATCACAAACACCTTCAATAGCATCCAATGAATTTAAAAGAAGATTTAATATAACTTGTTCAATCCTAAGAGAATTTGCCATTATGATGACAATCTCTTCAGGGATCTCAAAATTGATTTCAACGCCTAAACTATTACTTCTAGGTGCTGCAATTTCTATGGCAGCCTGTACAGTTTTTACAAGATTAACGCTTTCATATTCAGCTCTATCTTTTTTAGAAAATGTCTTGAGATGTTTAACTGTACGTTGCATACGCTTTACTAAGCTACGCGAGTTTTCTAAATTTGTCTCAATACGACTATTATTAGGAGTAAGATCATTTGCAATTTTTGCTTCGGCAGTTGCTAAGGTCGCGTCCATAGCAGAAAGAGGCTGACTGATTTCGTGCACGATTGCAGCAGACATTCTCCCTAAAGCAGCAAGTTTAGCAGATTGTATCAATCCCTCTTGAGCTTCAACCAATTCCTTTTCCGCTGATCGTCTAACTTCAATTTCTTTTGCAAGCGCCCTTGTGCGTTCCTTAACTTTTTTCTCAAGCACACTGTGTTGATTTAATTTTAATTGAATAAGATGCTGTCTTTGACGAATGAAAAAATAACCCACAGAAATCAGCAAACCAATTAATCCAACGAGCAAAGAATAAAACCAGGCGGCATTCTCGACAATTGAGATATTCTCAGTAGCAAACAATATCCAGTCATCCGCCTCCACATTTATAGAAGCAATAACCTGTTTCTTTTCTGATTTTAAGATGTGACCAATACTAGGCAAAACAAACCTTTTATCATTTGATAGTTGTCTATCGATTTCAGATATGAGAGGTTTTGCATCACTAAAATAAGCCTGAGGATATGTTCTTTCATTCAGCATTCTTTGTTTTTGCAGAGACGTTAACTTAAAGACTGGGTGGTACTTCCATTCTTTGTTACCTGAAAGAAAAATCATTCCATTTTTATCAATGAGCCCCATTGAATTTGCGGCACGTCGCCATGTATTCTCTAGCCCAGAAAGTGTCAACTTTACAACAGCAACACCTTTACGCCCTTCAGCTGTTGAAACAAGATAAGACAAAAAATATCCCGCTTCGCCAGTAGTTACTCCAACAGCATATAAACTACCGCGAGTATTGCGTAAGGCTTGGATATAATAAGGCCTAAAGTGATAGTTATACCCTACAAAAGAGCCCTGGTCCTTCCAATTGCTTGATGCGAGTGTCGTTCCATTCTCATCCAGAACATATAATTTATCAGCAAGGGAATTTTTCTGTATTTTTTCAAGATATGTATTAGCTTTAAGCTGAGACTCTTTTGAAGGATTATTAAGAACTTCAATAACTCTGTTATCCTGTGCAATCACCGCAGGGAGATATTTAAATCTTTCAATCTCAGACTGTAAGGAACTAAGAGAAAGTTCAAGATCATTATGTAAATCTTTTTGAAGCTCTCTCATAGAATGATTGTATGCCACATACCACGTAACAGCAGACACACAACTTGTAATGAACAATGCCGAAATAAAGATCATTATCGAAAATGAATTTATGATTTTTTTCATTCTAACACCGATATGTTCATCTAATTAAAACATTCTAAGGAACTATTTACTCCAAATACTGAATATAAATTTATCGAATATATAATAGCAAATCTATAAGACTATAAATTATATAACGTTACATACATAATATTGAGTTTTTCTCTAATAAAAAATAAAAGACTTTGTAGGGAGACTTCCCCCTACAAAGTAAACAATTTCAAAGGGCTATAAAATAAGCCCAGGCAACCATAGGACAATTGCAGGAAACGCAATCAAAACACCTACTGTAGCAACATCAGCTACGAAGAATGGAGATGCGCCTTTAAACACTTGTTGCACACTAATGTCAGGCCTAACGCCAGCAACCACGAAACAGTTCAATCCTATCGGCGGGGTTATGAGACATAACTCACACATTTTAACAACGATAATACCAAACCAGATTCCGCACTGAACGTCAGTCATTCCAAATGCTGAGTCAGCTGCACTAACACCTTCACCACCATTAAGAGCAATGATCGCAGGATAAACAACAGGTAGAGTAAGAAGTAACATACCAATTGCATCCATAAACATTCCAAGAATTGCATAAACCACAAGGATCAATAACAACGTGACATACGGTGATTGATCTAACCCCTGGATCCATTCTGAGAAAGCTCCAGGTAGATCAGCAAAACCTAGGAAACGAACGTAAATCAAAACACCAAAGATAATGGCGAAAATCATTGTCGTTAATTTTGCCGTTTCCATCAAAGCGCTTTTAAGCTCTTTCCATCTCATGCCTTGCCAGAATGCCATAACAAGGATCAACATTGCACCTAGTGCACCAGCTTCTGTAGGAGTTGCCCATCCAGTGTATATTGACGAAATAATGATAAACACAACAAAGAAAATTGGGATCGTACCTGGTATGCTGGAGAATCTCTCAACCCAGGTAAACCCACCTACAGGAGGGCCATAACTTGGCTTAATAACTGCCATACCAATAATCAGACCTGCATAAATAATCGCCGATACAAGACCTGGTATAAATCCAGCGAGAAGAAGTGCCCCAACAGACTGCTCAACGATCGTAGCGTAAATCACGAGAATGGCAGAAGGCGGAATAAGAGAGGCAAGTGTACCACCTGCTGCAACCACACCGGCAGCAAAAGCTTTATCATATCCCTCTTTCAACATTTCTGGAATAGCAATACGAGCAAACACAGCAGACGTAGCAACTGAAGCTCCAGACACAGCCGCAAAACCTGCCGTCGCAAAAACCGAAGCCACAGCCAATCCACCAGGAACCCAACCAATCCAACGTTTAGCCGCTTCAAACAAATAACGCGTAAGGCCTGCATGATATGCAAGGTAACCAATCAAAATGAATGTTGGTATCAGCGCAAGCGGGAAAATGGAAACTTTTGAATGTGGAACCTGTCCTGCTGTTGTGATTGCTCTTAGCAAAGCTTCATAAAGTGTTAAGTCTTTAGCAATCATGAAGTGGATCGTAAGACCTATAAATCCAATAAGTGCCGCCGCGAAAGCGACCCGTACACCTAAAATTACGATAATAACCAGCACAACCGAGAGGATCAGACCGATATTGAAGGTGCCTAACTCTTGTAAATATTCAAACATTATTTCGTCTCCTGATCGAAGTCTGCACCTTCAACGGTTTCAGCTTCATGCATTGCCTGAGTTGCGGCATCTTCGATAAGAGGCACTGCCACTGGTTCGTTATCATTATTTAGAAATGCGCGATTGTAGCCCCAAAGCTGTAGAATTAAGCGAAGAAGTAAAACACTTAAAGCGATCGGAACAATAATTTTAGCTGGCCATGTTGGTATAAAAATATTTCCAGAACTATCCAGAGACGTAGCTGACATCATACTGATAAAGCCTTCATTAAACAAAAGCGTAAAAGCTTCAGAAAATGAGATTTCCGTTAAGGCTCTAAGAGCATGCTGGTAACTTCCTATGATTAAAAAAAATACAATGAAAATCATTAAGAGAATACCGAGCATTTCTACAGCCCATAACAATCGGCCTCTAAAATTGCCAACGACAACATCCATTCGAATATGTCCACCAAGACGCTGTGTATAAGCAAGACCTAAAAACGCCAAAACTGGCATTAATTGCTCCACGATATCAGCATAACCTATTTTCACCTCATAAAGATAAGGCGTATTTGTTAACCAGTAGAGTTGGGGAATGCGACCAATAACAGAATAAAAAGCCAAAAACATAAGAAGCAAAACAAATAGTCCCGCCAATATGTTAAAGAAGCTTTCGACGCGAAACACAGCTTGGTCTAACCGTGATAAGAGCGTCCCATCAGTTTTGACGGAGCCATCAGAAGACATAATACTACCTAACTATAATTATTACTTAATCCCATTTATTGAAATATGGGTGTTTGCGAACTCAAAAAATCAGAGCTCCCCTCAGTACTGAAAGGAGCTCCTCTTTTTTAACAATTATTGTTTTATTTTTCACTAATTGTTTTTACAACTAGGTCATAAAGCTCTTTACCAGGAATTTTCTTAGCTTCCATGCTTTTGATCCATGCATCAGCAGCTGGTTTAGCAGCAGCTTTCTTGAATTCAGCTAGTTCAGCATCAGCAAAAGTAATTTTCTTGATAGCTTTGTCTTTAACAACTTTTTCAAACTTAGTCATAGTTTTGTTGTTGTAGTTGTCAATGTAGTGCTTAAGAGCTTCGTCAACAGAACCTAATAGAGCTTCTTTGTGCTCTTTTGAAAGTTTGCTAAGAGCTTTAACACCTACAACGACTGGGCAGTTTACTGTACCTGGGTTCAGGTTAGTCGTCCACCACTGAGCTTTTTCAGTCACCTTAAATGCCATGTGAGCATGCTGAGCAAAAGCAACAGATTTAATTAGACCTCTTTCAAGAGCTGTATAAACCTCACCAGCACGGATTGATTGTGGCTCAGCACCGATTGTTTTGAATGCTTTACCCATGCCACCGACAGCACGAACACGAAGACCTTTAAAGTCACCTAGTTTAGCAGGAGCATTACCAACACCAGCAACATTGTACTGAGGTAGTGGAGTAGGCATTAGAAGTTGAGCATTCCAACGAGCCAAGTCTTTTTTAACTGCCGGGTGAGCATAAACAGCTTTAGAAACTTTCAACTCTTGGTCAAGTGAGCTAACACCTAGGAATGGCAATTCAAGAACTGTAATTGTTGGGTTCTTGTCACGGTGGTAACCAGCACAGAACTGAGCCATTTCAAAAGCTTCACCAGAAATACCGTCTAGGTTTTCTTTGTTCTTTGAAAGTCCACCATAAGAAATTTTTAGCTTGAAAGAACCGTTTGTTTTCTTATTAACTAGTTCAGCTAATTTCTCCACATGCTCAGTAAAAGCACGACGCTTACCCCAAAGTGAAACATTCCACTCAACCGCAAAAACTTCTACAGAAGTAAATGCAAGCGCTGTTGCAGCAAGTGTAAACATTTTTAAGTTCTTATTTTTCATAAATTTCCTCCCTGGAAGTTTAACTAAAATACAATAAAGCTTATTGATTTTATAGTGTCCGATAAAACGAACAGATAGCTTGTCGCACGCATCATGCCAAATAACGAAATTTTATTTAGAAGACTATAAAAAAAGAATAAGGATTTGATTTATAATGAGAATTTTATTCAAGATTTTTTGAAAAAATTAATGCTTTTGGTCGCAGGGAAAGTTAACAGTGTTATTCTGGCAAGAACTCGCTAAGGGCGAGCGAGAAATCTCCAGGATTATTAAAAAATAATAAAAATCTACGCTTAAAAGACGAGTACTAAAGGCTTAATCAGAAGGAACCACTTATTTTATGATAAACAGTTCCTTAAACAACCACATAAACTAGTGAAATTTATGCGATATGCCTAAGTCTGAAATGTCTCTATATAAAGTTAGATATTATTACAGAAACTCTATTTCAAGGTTTAGGACTGTAATTTCCAAACGATGAACTCTTCAATAAAGGCCAGACACCCTTGTACTAATAATCCCCCACTAACTATTTACAAACTGTTAACCATACATGAAGGTGTAATCAAAACATGCTCTCAAATGTTTCTTTCAAAAACTAACCTTTTATAGGTATAAACCCAAGAGCTAATAAAGAAGCTCCAGCAAAACCACCAAAAACCCAGGCTTTCCATAAAGGTCCCTCCATTTTCCAGTTTTGTCGATATAAATGACCTGCGACAACGGCAATAAAAATCAAAACGGTAGCCCAAAATGATGTGAGATTAACGTTATCAGGTAAAAAACCTGCCCAAAACAATTGAAGATTAGAATTTTCTATCAAAAAATACTTCCCTTAAATCAAAAATCATGAGTTAATTAAGCATGTGACTTTATAAACACAATAAATATTAATCATATAAGAAGCAAGTCAGCAACTATACACCAAAAGAGGAGGATTTATTAATGCCCCCTAGTAGTTATCAAGCACCTACCAAGGGTGATGAGGAAAGCAAAACAACTGTTAGCCAATCTAGAGACACTAATCTGTCTTCGGCCTCGACACCGGTTTCTAAGTTACTTGAGAAGAAAGGCAACCAAGTTTTTTCAGTAAAGCTAGGCCAAACAATCGAAACGGTTGTGCAAGTACTTCGTGAAAAAAAAATTGGTGCAGTGCTTGTAACAGATACAAATGATGTTATGCAGGGCATTCTCTCCGAGAGAGATATTGTTCGCAAAATGGCTGAGACACCAGGAAAGACATTACCACAAAAAGTCGAAGATCTGATGACCCGAGAGGTGATCACATGTAAGCCCGCAGATCCATTAACAAGCATATTGCAAAAAATGACTGAAGGCCGTTTCCGACATATGCCGGTTATTGATGATAATGGCAACTTACAAGGTATTATCACAATAGGTGACGTCGTACACTATCGTCTGAATGAATTAGAGTATGAAGCATTACAAATGAAACAGATGATTGTTGGTTAATCCATCAAATCTATTCAAAAAAATGCGGGCTTAAAATAAAGCCCGCTTAATATTTTTCAATATATCTATTTACCCACCAAAGTCATCGAGCATGATGTCTTCCCTATCAACACCCAGATCGAGTAACATGTTGATGACTGACTGATTCATGATAGGTGGACCACACATATAATATTCACAGTCTTCTGGCGTAGGATGATTTTTCAAATATTGCTCAAATAAGACATTATGAATAAATCCAGTATGACCATCCCAGTTATCTTCTGGCAGGGCATCAGATAATGCAACATGCCATTTAAAGTTAGGATTAGTCTCCTGCAATCCGTCAAAGTCCTCAACATAGAACATTTCACGTTTTGATCTTGCACCATACCAGAAAGTCACTTTTCGGTCAGTGCTTAGACGTTTTAACTGATCAAAAATATGACTGCGCATAGGGGCCATACCGGCACCACCACCAACAAAGACCATTTCCTTCTTTGTATCGCGAGCAAAGAATTCACCAAAGGGACCTGAAATAGTAACTTTATCACCTGGCTTCAAATTGAAGATAAACGACGACATTTGTCCAGGTGGAATACCAGTCGATTTTGGAGGAGGTGAAGCAATCCTGACATTGAGCATGATAATGCCTTTTTCCTCTGGGTAGTTTGCCATCGAATAAGCACGCTCAATAGGTTCAGAGACACTAGATTCGTATTGCCAAAGATTGAATTTATCCCAATCTTCACGATATTCATTACCAATCTCAAAATCGGTATATTTGACTGTATGTTTTGGAGCCTCAATCTGAATATAACCGCCAGCACGGAAATTCACATCTTCACCCTCAGGAAGCTCTAGAACAAGTTCTTTAATAAAGGTCGCAACATTATCATTGGAACGCACAGTACATTCCCATTTCTTAACCCCAAAGACTTCCTCTGGAACAACAACTTCCATATCCTGTTTAATAGAAACCTGGCAGGAAAGTCGATCACCACATGCAGCTTCACGTTTAGTAATGTGACTAAGTTCAGTTGGTAATATGGAGCCACCGCCTGAGACCACTTGTACACGGCACTGTGCACAGGTCCCACCTCCACCACAAGCAGAAGGGACAAAAAGTTTTTCAGCGGCCAAAGTTTGAAGGAGCTTACCACCTGCGGGAACAGATATGGTTTTCTCACCATTAATCGTTATCTTTACATCACCAGTTGAAACAAGTTTTGACCGTGCGAACAATATAATTGTAACAAGGCTCAAAATGATCAACGTGAAAAGAAAAACACCTAATACGAAGGTCTCCATCAATAAACCTCTCTAATCACAGTTTTACGCCGCTGAATGACATAAATGCTAATGCCATCAACCCAGCAGTGATAAAAGTAATACCCAGTCCCTGAAGACCATCTGGTATATCCGAATATTTTAGCTTCTCTCTAACCCCAGCCATAGCCGTAATTGCGAGAGCCCAACCAAAACCTGAAGAAACTCCATACGTTACTGACTCAGCAAAAGTATAGTCCCTCTCAACCATAAAGAGTGAGCCACCTAGAATCGCGCAATTCACCGTGATTAACGGTAGGAATATACCCAGCGCGTTATAAAGAGGTGGAAAATATTTATCCAGGACCATTTCAAGGATCTGAACCAAAGCAGCGATCACACCGATATACGAGATAAGTCCAAGAAATGTAAGGTCTACATTTGGAAAACCAGCCCATGCAAGGGCACCAGGCTTCAGCAGATAAGTAAGCAAAAGGTTATTGGCAGGAACTGTGATTGCCTGAACAACCATAACCGAAATACCAAGGCCCAAAGCCGTTGATATTTTTTTGGAAACAGCAATAAAGGTACACATGCCTAGGAAAAAGCTAAGCGCGAGGTTCTCAACAAAAATCGCTTTTACAGCTAACGATATTAGGCCTTCCATTAGTGCGCCTCCACAGTCTGGATTTTATATTCCCGCTGCTCAACCTGTTTTGGTTTCCAGGAGCGGAAAGCCCATATAATAAGTCCGATAATAAAGAAAGCTGAGGGTGGCAAAAGCATCAAACCATTAGGAACATACCAACCTCCATCAGTAACCTTTTGTAGAACAGTAATTCCAAATAAACTGCCTGAACCAAATAACTCTCTAAAAAACCCAACAAGCATCAGAATCAAACCATATCCTAACCCATTGCCAACACCGTCAAGAAAAGAGGCAACCGGAGGATTCTTCATCGCAAAGGCTTCAGCGCGCCCCATCACAATACAATTGGTAATAATAAGACCCACAAAAACCGAAAGGGTTTTCGAAATTTCAAAGGCGTAAGCTTTAAGGATTTGGTCAACGAGAATGACGAGCGATGCAATCACAACCATCTGCACAATAATACGAATTGAGCTTGGTATATGATTACGAAGCATCGAAATGAACATAGATGAAAAGCCAGTCACAAAAATTACGGCAAGAGCCATAACAAATGAAACCTTAAGAGAAGATGTAACTGCCAGTGCAGAACATATACCGAGAACCTGGAGCGTGATTGGGTTATTATCTACCAGGGGATCAGTCAACAACTCTTTACGTGTTTGGGACATCAAATATCTCCTGCCTTAAGATTGATCAAAAACTTTTTATATCCCTGCTCCCCCATCCAAAAACGGACCAGGTTATCAACCCCATTAGAAGTTAGTGTAGCACCAGAAAGCGCATCAATATAATAGTCTTTTCCAGCAGCAGGCGCTGACTTTGCAACGGTAATCTGAATCTTACCCTTCTCATCGCGCAACTTTTTACCAGACCAAAGCGCCTTCCATTTAGGATTATCGACCTCAGCACCAAGTCCTGGCGTTTCAGCATGCTGATAAAACTGCAAACCGAAAATATCGTTTCCGTTCTCTTCTAACGCAATGAAACCATAAAGGGTGGACCATAATCCATAACCATGTATCGGTAATATCACTTTATCGATCTTACCATCTTTATCTCGTAACAGATAAACCAATTTATATTTTGACTTTCGACCTATACCAGCAGGATCCTCTGAGAGAGCAACTGAGAGCTCCACATCACTAGCTGCAGCCTTGTCATCAAAACTTTTAGGGTCAAATTTATCAGTAAACTTACCAGTCGCAAGCTCAAGCACACGCGGCTCAAATTCTGAAAAAGCCTTTTGTATGTCCATTCCTTGTTTATATACGCCAGCAACAGCAAGGACATTAATCTGCTTGTCTATTTTCTTATTTGTTTCCTGGATCGGCCGAAGCATAACAGCAGCAGTTGACACGATCATGGAGGCAAAGAGACAAACCATAACCGCCACAAATATCGTTTTTTCAACAGAATCGGTAGGCAACGCAAAAAAGCGCTGTATAAAGCCCTTTTCTTCATCCCCACTCACATTATCCATATCGCTATTCTTTTCCTCAGGCATGCCTTTTTGCCCTCCGTTTAATATTAGCTTGGACTACAAAATAATCTATTAACGGCGCAAAAACATTACCAAACAGAATTGCTAACATCATACCTTCAGGAAAGGCGGGGTTCAGAACACGTATCAACACGACCATAATCCCAATCAATGCGCCATAGAAATAACGACCAAGGTTTGTATGCGATGCCGAAACGGGTTCAGTGACCATAAACACGAGACCAAATGCATACCCACCAATAACCAAGTGCCAATACCAAGGCATTGCAAACATAGGATTTGTATCAGACCCTATTGTATTAAGCAGCAATGAGAAACCAATCATTCCACCAAGACAACCGACAACAAGTCGCCAATTTGCAATCTTGGTAATCAAAAGGAAACAAAGTCCAATCAAACAAGCTATCGTAGAAGTTTCACCGATACACCCTTGTATGGTACCAATAAATGCTTCCATCCAGGTAATGCCATTAGTCGCCAAGGCTTCATATCCTTGAGACGCTGAAATTGATAAAGCTGTTGCACCAGAAAACCCATCGACAGGTGTCCATATCGTATCACCAGACATTTGTGCAGGATAAGCAAAATATAAAAACGCTCGACCAACAAGCGCAGGGTTAAGGAAGTTTTTACCCGTTCCCCCAAATACTTCCTTACCAATAACAACACCAAAGGAAATTCCCAAAGCCACTTGCCACAAAGGAACGTCTGGCGGCAATATCAGCGTATAAAGCATTGATGTTACAAGAAAACCTTCATTCACTTCATGGCGTCTTACCGTAGCAAATAAGACTTCCCAAAAACCACCCGCAACGAGTGTCGTGATATAGATTGGGAAAAAGTATAAAGCCCCATGGAACATATTCGCAAAAATATTCTTTGAGTCAAAACCTATGCCGAACAGGTCAACAATCCATGAACGCCAACCGGAAGCACCATGCACCTCAATGGCAGAATTAACTTGTAAACCTGTATTATACCAACCAAATAAGATACAAGGGATCGTAGCAATGACAACATAAGTCATGATCCTTTTCATATCGATATAAGATCGTGCATGCGGCGCAGCTGTTGTTACGGTTTTAGGGGTGTAAGCAAAGCTTTCAACCATTTCATAAATTGGAAAATATTTCTCCCATTTTCCACCTTTAAGGAAATGAGGTTCTATATTGTCGAAAAAGTTTCGAAGACCCATGGTAATTAGCCCTCTTTCTCAATTTTGGTGAGGCAATCTCTTAACGCCATCCCATATTCGTATTTTGCTGGACAGGCAAATCCAACAAGCCCCAAATCTTCCTCATCAAGCTCTAACGCACCAAGAGCCTGGGCTGTGTCAGTATCCATGACAAGCAACGCCCGCAACAACTGTGTTGGGAGATAGTCCTGAGGCATAAGTTGTTCAAATGTCCCAATTGGTACCATAGCTCTGCGGCCACCATTCAGATTTGTTGTTAAATTGTGAAGTTTTCTCGTAAAAGCTGAGCCCAAAACAGGTTGTAAAGCATACCTGTTTGCCATAGGACGTATCCAACCAAGGACTGTCTGTTTACGATCTTCTTCAATAAGCGTCACCTGACGGGCATATCGCCCAAGATAAGCAGTCGTATCAAATGTCATTCTGCCGCTTAATATAGATCCAGAAATAATGCGGACTGGCACATTTGACGTATATTCGTCATAGGTAAGATCCAAAAAGGATGCACCCATTATCGTTTTTATCAAACGTGGTTTTTTGCAAAGTGGACCACATAAAGATATAATTCTTGTCGGATCGAGAAATCCAGTTATCATCAACTGTCCGATTGCGATCACATCTTGATAACCAATTGTCCAGACAGTTTCATCTGCTTTTAGTGGCTGCAGAAAATGAATATGCGTTCCCGCAAGTCCTGCTGGATGAGGCCCCGAAAACCCCGCAGCTTCGACACCTTTTAAATCTATGCCTGCAATATCATCATTCGTTTCGTGACACAGATAAGTAGCCCCATCTGTAAGCTTAGAAATAATTGAAAGCCCATGTTCAAATGCCGTTGAAGATTGATTTATAACTAATTTTGCATCTGGAGCTAATGGCTCTGTTTCCATGGCAGTTACAAAAATAGCTGATGGCTTTGAAGAAACATCTGGTATTTTTGAGTAAGGACGAGTACGGAACGATGTCCATAGTCCCGCGGCACAAATTTTCTCGGTAATCTCTACAGGATTGTTGTCACCACCAACAGTGGTAAAATCAACACCCTTGTCATTGATATCACTAATTTCAATTACAATACTCTCGAGAACACGGCGCGCTCCGCGGTTAATCGCCTTTATCCTGCCAGTGACAGGAGAAACCATCTTGGCTTCGGGTACGTCTTTATGAAAAAGAATGGGTTGTCCGCGCTTTACCTGTTCACCTTCATCAACTAAAACACGTGGTTTCAGGTTCAGATAATCCGCACCAATTAGAGCAACAGTGCTTAAAGCCGCCCCTTCATGTATAATAGTCTGATCCGGAGCACCTGTAACAGGAAGATTCAGACCTTTTTTTAATTTAAATTTATGCATTCTTTCATTTCGTACTGCTTAAGGGTAATTGAAGCGTAGGGTCGATATAGTTTTATACCTCAATCTTCTAACCTCATTTTCCATACATGCGTTACAGAAAATATTTGATTTTGTGAATAGTTATTAACGAACTGAACAAAAAAAGGGGGGTGACTTGTTGTAGCAACACAATCTTAAAGACTGTTATTATTAGGAATAATCACCCGGCAACACCAATAATCGTATTATTCGCATGTTACAAGCATTTAGATAAAAAAATTTAATATCTCGCTAATTTATAAAATCTTAGCAATTTATTTCATCAACACTCTCTGAAACGGGGTTGACTCACTTTTAAAAGAAAGACATTTAAACTTGTTTTATAATTTGTGGAACTTTTATGCGGACAATCTTCCTCTTCTCTTTCGCCTTGTTTCTTTGTTCTTGTGAAGAAATCACACCCAAGACATATCGCTATTCTGGGAAGACAATGGGCACAACATTTAACATAGTCACCATAACAGATGATCACGAGAAAACCGTCGGGTTGGAAGCTGCAATAGAAAAAAGTCTAAAAAAGGTAAATAAACATCTTTCGAATTGGGATCCTGACTCTGAAATTTCACGTATTAACCAAACGAAACATACAAAACCAATAAAAATATCCCAAATACTCAAGAATGTAATGATTGCTGCAAACGATGTTCATAACAGAAGCCTTGGTTTATTTGATATTACATTGGGAAAATTGATAAATTTGTGGGGTTTTGGACCAGAAAAAAAGAATTCAAAAACTAAGCTGCCTTCTGATGAAGACATCCAAAACGTATTATCCCAAATAGGCCAGTCAAATAAACTATTACTCGATCTCCAAACAAATACTCTACAAAAGATTGACCCGAATATCCGAGTAAACTTATCAGCTATTGCGAAGGGCTTTGGAGTAGATGAGATCGGAAAAACTCTGACAACTGCTGGCATGGAAAATTACATGGTCGAAATCGGAGGTGATCTGATTACCCGTGGGTACAATCCAAAAGGTAAACAATGGCAAATTGGTATTGAGCACCCAAACTCAGCCGGTAAACAAATTGAACTGATTGTGAAAATTAGTAATGTGGCAATGGCAACCTCAGGAGATTACCGCAACTACTTTGAAAAAGATGGCATTCGATATTCACATATAATGAATGTAAAAACGGGTCGTCCAATTACACATAAAACCGCATCAGTGACAGTCATAGCTGATACTGCTATGATGGCTGATGCTTGGGCAACAGCTCTTCTTGCTCTGGGAAAAAAAGAAGGCATGAAAATCGCTACACAGAACAATATAGCAGCCTTCTTTATTTTTAAATCTGAGACCAAAGGTTTTGCAACAATAATGAGTCCACGTTTCAAAAAGCTGCATACACAAAAATAGACAGGAAACTCTAAAATATGGAAACGCTAATACTTGCCTTCATTCTTCTGATTCTTGTTGTTCTCGGTATGTCATTAGGCGTCATTTTAAGAGGAAAAACCATTAAGGGAAGCTGCGGCGGATTAAATGCAATTTCAGGCACAGACAAATGCGTAGTGTGTCAAAAAGATATCGATCCAGATAGCCCTCTTCGAGATAAATTAAACTGCCCACGCGCGAAACAACTGTAAACTTTTCCAAAACAAAAGAAAAATTGATATCCATATAATAGGACCTATGGTGAAATAAAACTCCAATACACAGAATTTCTTATAACTCAAGCAGTTCTTTTTCTTGTCCAAGCCATTGGAATAACGTCAATTCAGAATAAAATTATTCATTGAATTTGAAAAATCGTTTCCCACTTGAAATATCAGAAAGTTACGATATAAAGCGTTATATTATAACACTCTAAAATTCGAGATAATACATGATAAGCACTTGTAACAGTCAGTATTGCCCGAATATGCCATTATTGCCATTATAAGTTTGCAACAAGATGGAAGCTTTCTGTACCCACTTGGTTGGACAAAGAAGAATTCCAACACAGCTCTGGACGATGACTTTTACAAACCAGACGCTTTAGCTGAACTTTTGTCTTTTGCCAACCGGTCGAGGCAGTTTGAAATCATTCAGGAACTATTGTTCCGGGCAGTGAATTCACGGTCATGGTATCGCTTGGCTGAAAATGAATAACTGATCGGATCGATTCACCAGCTTTTAGAAGATCAAAAGCAGTATTTATCTGGTCGTGTATCATGTGATGTGTGATGTAGGGGTCTACACTGAATTCACCACGAAGCCATTCGTCAACCATACCGGGCAATTGGCTGCGGCCAAGCACCCCTCCAAATGCAGTGCCCCGCCATACCCGGCCGGTGACAAGTTGAAATGGTCGTGTCGCGATTTCCTGCCCTGCACCCGCAACGCCAATGACCGTACACTCGCCCCAACCTTTGTGACAAGCCTCAAGGGCTGACCGCATTAACCCTACATCTCCGACAGCCTCAAATGTATAATCCAAACCACCGTTTGTCATCTCAACTAATACATCTTGTATTGGACTTGCATGATCCTTCGGGTTAATACACTCGGTCGCTCCCAAGGCCTTTGCCAACGGGAATTTTGAAGGATTAATATCGATCCCAATAATCTTTGAGGCTCCGTTCAATACAGCGCCTTGGATAACAGCCATGCCGACCGCCCCCAGGCCAAAAACCGCCACTGACGCACCTGCTTCAACTTTGGCAGTGTTACGCACGGCACCAATGCCTGTTGGAACAGCGCACCCCATAACAGATGCTTTAGAAAGAGGAGCTTCTTTAGTTATCTTGGCGACTGATATCTCGGGCAGAACGGTATATTCACTGAATGTGCTGGTCCCCATATAATGAAGAATTTGTTTACCCTTATATGAGAAGCGGGACGTACCATCAGGCATGAGCCCGGCACCTTGAGTTTTGCGAATGGTTTGGCAAAGATTGGTCTTGCCAGATTTAATATAGGGACAGTCCGGGTCTTCAGGCACATAAAGCGGTATCACATGATCACCTGGAACCACTGAAGTCACGCCCTTACCAACGTCTTCAACCACACCGCAGCCCTCGTGACCCAAAATACATGGAAACAAGCCCTCTGGATCTTCTCCAGATAAGGTGAAAACATCCGTATGACAAAGGCTTGTGGTTACGATCCGAACAAGAACTTCTCCCTCCTTTGGGCCTTCTAGATCGATCTCTTCGATCTCCAGTGGTCTATTAGGCTCCCAGGCAATAGCAGCACGTGTTTTCATTTTGTCTCTCCCTAGTTGTTCTTGCCTAATGCAAGATATTTCGATCAGTACCACCGCTGTGATCTGTCACAGGATCTAAAACAAATAACAATCTGATATTGAAATTTCTTTCTTGTTCTTTGACCATGACATTGAGCGACTTAGTTACGAATAAAATCACACTCCTGCGATACCTCTCACTTAAAAAGACGTGGATGGAATAGTTAAATTATACTATGAAATCTACAACTCATCTAGGACTTTATTGATTTTGAAAAAGACAAGTACTATTTGGGCGTTGCTCTCTATTTAGAGGTTTATGAGAGGTTTACGATCAAGTGCTTTAGGTATTTTGGTTTTTATGGAACACCTATATTAGGTAGAAAAAAGCACACTGAAAGGAAGGCACCGATGGAAAATTGAATGGCGTAAATATATCTCAAGGCGCAGGTCAAACTGGAAACATATGCTCTATCGATAATCCTCAGTGTGAATCCTGTCAGTATGTAATCACATAACAATGTTTTTTCAAATTTATAAGGATCACGTTATGTTAAATTGGACAGTAGAAACAAGCACATCTCCAAAAAAAATAACCTCAGTGATTAATACTGTGCCGTCTCAGAAAATAAATGAAACGACCGGATTATGAGACATTGATCGACATGGGGGCGTGTTCATGTTGATGAAAAGTCAATGATCAATTGCCGAGCGGATTGCTGGGACTGAATTCAGATCTTTGTCAGTAATATATGCATTTTATTACAAACAGGCGTTGTACGCAGATTGGATTGGAACATATATATCCAGACACAGAAAATCCATTTCCTTGGATGTCCGAAGTGATAGACCTCAAAAAAGAGAAAAACTTTTTTGAAACCCGTGTGATTCAATACCAAAATGGTTGCGCTCTAGCATATAATTATCCCGGCAGTGTCATACTGCGGTAAGAACATACAATGTAACAATCGCTTTCACAGCCGCCTAAATAAAGTTTCTTAGAAATACCTAGAGCCCTATTCCCTATATGCCTCTATCAAAAGTGTTAAAGTCACACATGGATTATGTCATTCACTCATCCAAAACCCAAAAGATAAACCCAATCAAATAATGCTCTCTATTCCACTCACTATATTTTATAACAAGCTTCAGATTTTTATGAAAAACGATTTGGAGTTTATTTGAGGGTCACCTGAAAAGCTAACATATTGATTTTATCGGTACAGAAGCTCGAAATATTCAGGTCCTTGAGTGCAAGAAAATTTGGTTGCGGGGGTAGGATTTGAACCTACGACCTTCAGGTTATGAGCCTGACGAGCTACCGGGCTGCTCCACCCCGCGACAATAAAAAAACACCTTTCAAACAAAGAAAGGAATTTCCTGAATAAATCAGAAAATCGATATACCCCAGAAGAAGTTAATAATAAGGAGTAAAAAGCCGCTGAAAGTTATATTTTCTGTAAGCAATAGCTGCTTTGTGATTAGCTGAGATGTGCTTATAACAGCTTCTCACAGAATGTGAAGCTTTTTTATTTAAAAAGCTGTGTAATCTTTTGTTTTTTTTCACATGAGAAGAAATAATCAATTTAGAGCACCATTTTAAGTAAAAGATGCTCTAAAATTATATGTCAGAACACTAAGGGAAATCTACTTAGTAGCTGCATCCGTTAATTTTCCAAGAGCGCCTGTCATTTTCTTGAATATTTCATCTTTATCCTGAATACCAAATTTTGATTTCATATAAGTTGGTGAAGAATAAGCAAGCCAAACTTTCCCAGCGCTGTCTTTCCAGACAAGCGCCTTCATTGGCAAATCTAAACCAATCATTTGATTTGTTTGCATGAGTGGCGTACCAAGTTTTGGATTACCAAAGATTAGTAATTGTGTTGGATTAAGCTCAAGACCTACCTTTTTAGCACCTGATGCATGGTCAATCCGAGCAAATACAGTAATGCCTTTTTTCTTAAGGATCTCTTCTAGTTTGTCTAGAGTAGCGCTGACACTATGAGCACTTTCTTTTTTGATAAATTTAGAAACTTTGTGTCCATCAGCGTAAGATGGCCCAAGAGTAATGAAACAAAAAACCAAAATAAAAGCTGCTTTAATAGAATTCATGTTTCTCTCCCATGAAATTTAATTTTACGAGTGCTATAGGGCGTACAAAAAAGACCAATTAATGACCATATACATTATTCAGCAGCAACACTGAGGGCAGCTTCACGGGATTCTTTGCGCTCGCGCCCTATCAGCATGATATTACGGATATAGACTGTAAGCCCGACAGCCTGACCTATAATAAGAGCAGGACTTCCAAGATAGGTAACATAAATTAACATCATTATGCCTCCAAACAGGCTTAAAAACCAAAAAATGACAGGAACGACACTTTTCTGAGCACGCTCACTCATAATCCATTGCACCAACCAACGAGAAAAAAACATTGCCTGTGCGACAAATCCAAACACATGCCATAAAATATCACTGGATGACTGATTATTCCACCATTGTCCGACCCCAGAGAGTAAATATTGAAAAAAGTCTAACATTCTCCTGCCCTTTAAACCCACATATTTTCTAACGACCAAATTAAAATAGGCCGTTGATTACAACGTTTCACGAAGTGGCACAACTTTATCATTTTGTTGCGCTTTACCTTTGTAATTTTCTGAAATTACGGGTGTTTTGGTTCTCTTCATAAGCCAGGTAACACCAATAAGATCATAAATTCCAACAAAAGCTCGCCCTAAATTCGTATATTTGGACTGCCCAACCAACCTTGGTCTGTCATTAACATCGGCATAATCAACCTGATAGCCATATGTTTGGAACAAAGCAGGAAGATACCTGTGCATACTGGTAAAAAATGGCAGTCTAAGAAAGACATCTCTCCAATAAACCTTAATACCACACCCCGTATCTGGACAATTATCCTTTAAAATCTTACCCCTTAACCAATTTGCAAAAGAAGAAGCAAATTTTCTCGATCCTTTTGCCTTTCTTTTTGCTCTGACACCACCAACGAGAGCTGGCCCAACACTGCCTGGTTCTCCGAGTTTCTCAATTAAATCAAGTATATCTTTTGGGTCATTCTGACCATCACCATCCATAGTGGCAATCACTGGACTTGTGGCTTCTGTAATTCCCGTTCTAAGAGCAGTAGACTGACCACTACGACTTGCATGGCGTAAATAACGTAGATTATGATAAGACTCAGCCAGAGTCTTGACTTCAATTCCCGTCTGATCATTACTGCAATCATCAACAACAATAATCTCATTCAAGATGTTATCAGGTAAGACATCAAATGTCTCCTGAACCAACCGCCCGATATTTCCTTCTTCATTATAAGCGGGTATAACAACTGAAATACGCATCATGCGTCCTTTCAAATCAATACATATTTATCACTCTTAGATATGAGTGTAGTAAGATTATCTAATGTATTTTAATATCTTAAGGTATTTCAAGAAAATTAGTAAACCATTATCCTATGAAAGTACAGCAATCGATAATTACAGACTGTAATTGGTTAATGGAAGTCACACTCTGTTACAAAAGTTTACAAAGAAAATAGTCAAAAGCTTAAAACAAAGTCTTGCATAGCTATTTTCCATCAAGACAATAACAATATGTGACAATAAGAAATTAAGTTAAATAGATCCAGCACTTGTATCAATGAATAAATACAAGTAACACCTTTAAACAAAAATCTAACATTGAAAAACAAATAAAAAAGATCGTAATTTCATGCAGAATATAGATCAAAAAGACACAATTTATAAACTCGAACCCACAATATACCTACTATTATGTCTTTTGATAAGTCTTCTTCTATTTAGATTATTCACAATATACATATCAAAAACAGATCTATTTTTTGATGAAGCTCAATATTGGGCCTGGTCACAAAACCTAGATTTTGGCTATTTTTCTAAGCCTCCATTTTTAGCCTGGAGTATCAGATTTTCAACGGAACTTTGTGGATTAGAAGAATTTTGTATTAGGGCCCCTTCTCCAATATTTCATTACCTAACAGCCCTTTTTATTTTTATGGCTGGAAGGACATTATACAATTCCAAAGTAGGTTTCTGGTCTTCACTTGCATTTGCAACGATCCCAGGAATTAGTTTTTCTTCAAGCCTGATTTCTACAGATGTCCCTCTGCTGACATTCTGGGCCCTTGCATTATGGGCTTTCGTAGAATTGCAAAAAAATAACCGTTGGCATTGGTCAATCCTTTTAGGTATTGCAATGGGCCTGGGCTTACTATCTAAATATGCAATGCTCTTTTTCCTGCTTGGGATGTCTGTTTATTTGATAGCGGTTCCTGAAGCACGACGTCTTATAGGAAATATAAAATTTTGGACCGCTATAGCAATTGCAGCCATTATTATCAGTCCAAACATACTATGGAATTTAGAAAATGGTTTAGTAACATTTTCACACACAGCGGATAACGCCAATTGGAAAGGTTTTGTAATACACCCCCACAAAGCCCTGGAGTTTTTTGCAGCACAATTTGGTGTATTTGGACCCATTTTATTTTCAGTATTGCTACTTACTCTATGGCGCTTAGTGAAATATAAAAATGATAAAAAAAGCCAGTATCACCTCACCAATAATGACAAAATGCTATTATCATTTTCTGTCACAATTATTGCTGCAATCACAATACAAGCCCTTTTATCTCGCGCCCATGCAAACTGGGCAGCGACAGCATATCCGGCAGCAACAATATTAGTTATTGCCCTAATGATCCGTTATCAAGCATGGAAAATTCTAACGGCATCTTTTCTACTGCACATCATACTTATCATTATGATGACATTAGGAAATGCAACTGCGGGACAATATTCATTAACAAAAAAAATAGACCCTTATCATAGAGTCTTAGGATGGGAAGAAATATCAAAAAAAGTACAAGGAAAATTTAACTCTGGAGAGTTTAAAGCTATCCTGACCAACACGAGAGATATTTCAGCTGAGTTGGTGTATTACCTGCACGATAAACCAATAACAGTATATGCATGGAAACAAGGAACCGTTCCGCGTGACTATTACCAAATGACACGGCCATTTCCCAAAGAAAATAACATTGAACCGGTATTACTTGTAACCAAACATCAATCACCTCAAAATGTTTTAAAGCACTTTAATGTGGTCAAAGAACTCGGAAGTGAAGAAACGAGAGCTGGTCCGAATAAAAAACGTAAACTCTATTTTTACAGCCTGTCGGGTTTTAAAAAAACACAGAGCAATGATGGATAAATACAGCATAACGTGACAATAATTTTACTTGAAAATAAAACAGGTAACGAAGCGCAAATACTTCTATTTGAAGCTCCAGAATATATAATTTCTGCACGAGACACAAAAGAGGTTCCCGCTACCATAAAACAATTAGAAACCCTGTCTCAAACTGATAAATATGCCGTCGGCTATTTCTCTTATGAGTTAGGATATTTACTAGAACCAAAACTAAATCAACTTTTACCAGCAAAAAGAAAATACCCCTTAATCTGGTTTGGAGTATTTTCAAAACCCCAAATTTTAGGGGCAACAGAACAACAAGACTGGCTAATAAAAAAAATAAATAAGTCAGGACCTGCCGAATATACATTCAAAAACATTAAGTTATCTGATGATCACAGCTCATATTCAAAAAAATTCTCTCAAGCAAAAGAGAACATAGCCAAAGGCGATATTTACCAACTCAACCTCACATTCAATTCAAACTTCCAGTTTCAAGGAAATATTTTCAAGCTCTATCAAGACTTAAAACGAAAACAACGCATGGAACATGGAGCACTGATTGTTTCAGAAGAATTTACTATTCTCTCAGCATCTCCCGAGCACTTCCTCTCAATACAAGATCAACAAGCAATGACCACTCCAATGAAAGGAACCGCAAAAAGAGGAAGAACGTTTGAGGAAGATGAGAAAATAAAAATTTGGCTCCAAGAAGACAAAAAATCACAAGCAGAAAACCTTATGATAGTTGATCTTATGCGCAACGACTTGGCGCGAATTTCAGAAATAGGAAGTATAAAAGTAGACGATCTGTTTACAATTAAAACATTCCCCACCTTACATCAAATGACGTCGAATGTTGTTGGAACCTTGAAACCTAAAATAAACATAACAAATTGGTTGCAGGCTCTGTTCCCCCCTGGCTCAATTACAGGAGCACCTAAACTACGAGCAATGGAATTGATTAAGGAAATTGAACAGTATGAACGCGGCATTTATACAGGGACAATTGGTATGCTGGCCCCTAAAAACAACAATGATATAAAACCAAACACCTATTTTAATGTTGCCATCAGAACATTAACGATTTGGCCAGATGGAATAGGACAAATGGGAATTGGAAGTGGAGTCGTAGCTGACTCAGATCCAGATGATGAATATAATGAATGTTTGCTTAAAATGAAGTTTCTCAACGAAGCGTACCCTGAGTTTGAACTCTTAGAAACACTGTCATATAGCCCCCAGAATGGTTACTTATATTTTGCAGAACACATGCAAAGATTACAAAAATCTGCAAGCTATTTTGGATACATGTTAGATATAAAAGAAATAGAAGACACCCTTATAAAATTAGAAAAAGACATTGGCAACAACGACCACATCGTGCGTTTAACAATATCTCAAGAAGGAAGAATAAATCTCACAACCAGAGAGTTCTCTCCACCAAAACAAAACACTATTTTCAAGTTTATAATTTCAGAAAAGAGAATGAACAAAGAGAACATATTCTTATATCACAAAACCACCAACCGGGCGTTCTACGATGATGAATTTCAACTCCAACAAAACAAAACTGGGTGTGATGAAGTAATTTTTCTGAATGAACAACAAGAAATTACCGAAGGCAGTCGTACAAATATTTTCATTAAAAAAGATAATTGTCTGCAAACGCCCCATATCTCCAGCGGGCTCTTACCAGGAACACTAAGAGAGAGTCTCTTAAAGCAGAAAAAATGTGTCGAGAACATTATTACTTT
This sequence comes from Methyloligellaceae bacterium, assembly GCA_965263345.1. Classification (GTDB taxonomy): domain Bacteria; phylum Pseudomonadota; class Alphaproteobacteria; order Rhizobiales; family CBDHHC01; genus CBDHHC01. The sequence continues at coordinate 3,857 of CBDHHC010000022.1, read as the reverse complement.
AAAGGACCTGGAAAAAGCAGAAAAAATTTTTATAGGAAACTCAGTAAGAGGCCTTGTCCACGCTCAAAAATTATAAATATGTTTTTCAAAGCAAAATAACCTAAAATTTACCGAACTTTCCGCATAAGAATGTTAGACTTAAAAGAATTATCAGGATGATAAAAAATTCAAGGAATACAGAATATGGCACTTAACGTTGATCTATCAGGAAAAAATGCTGTAGTAACAGGCTCTACATCGGGAATAGGTTTAGGGATAGCTGATGCTCTGGCAAGCGCAGGAGCGAATATTATGATAAACGGCCTTGGTTCCAAACAAGATAACCAAGACGCAATTAATCAGGTGTCAAAACATGGAACCAATGTTGAGTTCTCTCCTGCTAATATGCTCAAACCAGAAGAAATTGAAGACCTCATTAAAACAACTCAATCCGATTTTGGTTCCGTTGACATCTTGGTTAATAATGCAGGCATACAATATGTATCACCTGTAGAAGAGTTTCCAATAGGAAAGTGGGATGCAATTATAGCAATTAATCTCTCATCTGCATTTCATACAATCCGCTCTGCAGTCCCTGGAATGAAAGAAAAAGGGTGGGGACGCATCATTAATCTTGCCTCTGCTCACTCACTCGTTGCGTCTCCATATAAATCAGCCTATGTAACAGCAAAGCACGGTTTAGCAGGCTTAACCAAAACAATTGCCTTAGAACTTGCCGAACACAAAATCACCTGTAACGCAATCTCTCCAGGTTATGTTCTCACCCCTCTCGTAGAAAAACAAATACCTGACACAGCAAAAGCCCGTGGTATTACAGAAGAAGAAGTAAAACGTGACGTTTTATTAGCAGCACAACCAACAAAACAATTTGTAACAGTTGAACAAATTGGAGAAACAGCACTGTACCTTTGTAGTGATACAGCAGCCCAAATGACAGGAGCAAATCTCTCTGTTGATGGTGGATGGGTCGCTCAGTAAAAGTATAATTTTAAAAACATAAGATTATAAATTAAAGTGTCTGGGCATTGTTGGAAAAGCTTTCAAAACAGTCGCAACAGGGCCAGACACATTAAATCTACAGCGAAAAAACGCACACTGTAATTGTATCGAAATCTATCAAAAACGTCTCAGTAAATTACTTAAGACAAGTATGCCATAGGCTACTAACAAAATCTCGAAAAGTTGCCCTTGAATTAAGGGTTCAGCACCAGGAATGTTAGTGCCAAAATATTTTGTAGCAATAACCGCAATGACTAACACAACAGAAGTCAAAAACACAGGTACAGTAGGTGCATTTAATCGCATGTATTACCCCCATAAAAATCTATTTCTAAAATGCCGCCGCATCTCCCGATTACTAGAAACAAATTCAAAAAATGGTCTAGTGAATATAGATGACAAAAAAATAAATTCAAATAAAAAATGATATATTAAAGTATAATTCACAGTATAAAGTGATCTATACTTGAGAATGCTTTTTATTCTTAATAAACTTTTTAATAAGACGATCTCTTTTTAAGCGTGATAAATGATCAACAAACAACACACCATCTAAGTGATCAACTTCATGCTGAATAACGGTAGAAAACAAACCGTCAGCAATGATCTCATGAGAATGTCCATCTAGATCTTGATACCGAACACGTATTTCATCAGGTCGTTCAATCTCAGCATATATTTCTGGAATAGAAAGACAGCCTTCTTCATGACTGCGTGGTTTATCCCCAACAGAAAGAATTTCAGGATTTATCATCACCACTGGATGTCGATCTTCATCATCTCTGGAAATATCAATAACGATCACTCTACGAGGAACTGCAACTTGTATCGCTGCCAAACCTATCCCAGGAGCATCATACATAGTATCAAGCATATCATCAGTAAACTTAATGAGCTCATTATCAATTTTCTCAATGGGATCACTTTTGGTGGTAAGTATAGGATCTGGAACTTTTACGATATCTAACTTTGCCATCTAAAACCTTTATAGTGCTATGTAGGGTGTGGGGTTACCGCTATTAAAATGAAACATTTTTATAACAGACAATAGTTTATCTCAACACACCAAATGCATAACAAGTTCAATTTAATCAAATTTTCCTTAGTAAGTGAAATTGTGGGAAAAATCTCAAAATGTTCATGATTTGATCTATTAAAATCAGGAATCAGTCTAAACTGTAATCAACAATGACAAAATAGAGATTTTCCAAATGCACCAAATTCCTTTTGACCCAACAATCATGCTGATCAGCATGACAGGAACTATCGCTATACTGATTACCATTCTATCCATATTACTTCTCGTTGGACAAAAAAAATACTCAGATAAAATTTCAGAAAGTCATGAAAAAACAAGACGGCTTGAAAAAGAAATTTCTGAATTAAAAGGAGGAATGCAAACCCTCGCCGATATAACAATAACGAGGCAATCTGAAGTCTCACGAAATTTGCATGAACGATTAGATAATGTAGGAAATCATTTAAACCAAAACCTCAATCAAAATGCTCAAAAGACTGCGGAAAGTCTAGAGAAACTTCAAGAACGTTTAAGCATCATTGATATAGCACAAAAAAATATTACAGACCTCTCCTCAAAAGTTGTCTCCCTGCAGGACATTTTAACGGACAAACAGGCAAGAGGAATATTTGGTCAAGGCAGAATGGAAAATATAATTGAGGATGCACTTCCCAAAAATGCTTATACATTTCAGGCCACATTATCAAATGGAAAAAGACCAGACTGCCTTGTCCATTTGCCAAATAATCCATGTGATCTGGTTATTGATGCCAAATTTCCGCTTGAAGGTTTTGAAGCTTATGGCAAAGCCATCACAGAATCAGAGAAGTCTGAAACAGCAAAACTCATAAGATCACATATTAGCAAACATATAGATGATATCAGCGCAAAATATTTTATACCTGGCGAAACACAAGACACAGCAATTATGTTTGTTCCTTCTGAAGCCATTGTTCAAAAAATTAATTCCTCTTTCCCGGACATCATTCAAAAAGCCCATAAATCAAGAATTATAATTGCTGCACCGAATATGCTGATGTTGGCTGTACAAACAATGCAATCTATTATGAAAGACGTGCAAATGCGAGAAGCAGCCAGCTTAATAAAAAGTGAAGTTGGTTTTCTTATGGATGATATCCATCGTCTAAAAGAGCGCGTTTCAAACTTGCAAAGGCACTTCACGAAAGCAAATAAAGATATGGAACAGATTATGACATCTTCAGATAAAATCAGCTCAAGAGGAACACGAATTGAGAACCTGGAATTCCAGACAGAACAGATACTCCCTGAATTAAAGTCGAATGCCGGCTAAAACATTAAACTTTAGGTTTGGTTTTAGCTCTACATATTTTCCGTAAATCTCTCCACTCCTTATCTGAGAGTAAGGCCTTTGAAACCCATGGCTTAACCTTCTCTATAGCCTTGATCCGTTCAGGGGTTGAAGGGTGTGTTGATAAAATATTAGGCAGTTGTGGAATAATTTTTTTGGAGCTTTTTTTATCCTTATCCTTATTTTTATTTTTATCTTTCTTCTCATGCCTATGGCGCATCCTGTCAAAAAAATTAGCCATGGGCTTTGAAGAAATTTGAGCTTTTTTCAATATATCTAGAGCGATTGCATCTGCTTCACGTTCAGCATCACGCGCATACTTTAATTGAAGTAGAAGATTACCAAAATTTGTAACCGTCCCAGGATCTCCCCCTGCAAATAATAAAAGAGCAGTTGATAAACCAAGAGCTCTTACAAGAGCAGTTTCAGGATGTCTTTTAATACCATGTCCCATCTCATGCGCTATAACTGCAGCAACTTCTTCGGGGCTTTTTGCAAATTCAATTAATT
>CBDHHC010000021.1:0-141859 GCA_965263345.1 Methyloligellaceae bacterium | reverse complement strand
TTGGTCAATCAAAAAGGATTATCTGAAACAGGAAAACAAAAACTCCTGGCCATGCCACTGTGTTGTCCATTGCTTTACTCTAAAGAAAACGACCGAATGCTTTGCTTGTGCTCATAATAGACTATTTAATTTTCTTTAAGCTCAATACTTCATACAAAATAATCTTAGGTTATACAGTAAAAGGATGATAGAGTCTTGTTATGAAATATGCCGCATATAGATGTATGCTACCATTTGCAAACGCTATTATAAGTATGCATCAAGCTCGTCATTGATTTCTTACCAATTCTAACTGAAATACACTAGGTGCTAAGCGCTAGCGGCATGGAAAACTGCTGCTAAAACTGAATGGGTATCTCCCAGTTCTTATGCTGCGCGTAGCTTCATGGCCGAACCAGATACTGATGTAAAAGTTTCCAGTACAAACTGTTGCCAAATCTAGTCCTAACTAAGGAAATAAAATGTCCAAAGGTAAGTTTCCCACTTCGTTGGGTGTACTTGACGTTAATAGCTGCACTATCAACAGTTCAATTTCTGAGATGCTTTTACAGCCACAACTTCCGGGGAAAAATGACCAGCGTGCTACCGCTGTCATTTATTGCGAAGCAAACCTGGGGGCTCTTGATGGCAAGACGGCAAACGGGCTTGTCCGTTATTCAGAAAAATACCAAATTCTCTCAGTAATCGACAGTGAAAAAACCGGTCGAGATTCCGGCCTGGTTCTTGGGGAAGAAGCCAACGGCATTCCAGTTTACAGCAACCTTGCCGACTCACTAAAACACGCCAAGGCCCTACCGGATTACTATATTTTTGGGATGGCTCCATCAAGTGGCATGCTATCCAGACACGAGCGAAGCCTTATACTTGAGGCGATAAGTCTTGGTATGAATATTGTAAACGGCCTTCATGAATTTTTGAATGATGACCCGGAATTCATAACAGCAAGCAATTTAAACAACGTGAAAATTCTTGATGTTCGAAATCCCCGTGCCAAGAAAGATCTTCGGATGTTTACTGGCCGTATTTCTGAAGTCAGCTGCCCGCGTATCGCTGTATTAGGAACCGACAGCGCTATTGGTAAACGCACGACAGCAACTATTCTCACTCAAGCTCTTAACGATCATGGCGTGAAAGCAGTCATGATAAGTACTGGCCAGACAGGTTTGATGCAGGGAGCCAGATACGGTATTGCCCTTGATGCCATCCCCTCGCAGTTCTGTGCTGGTGAGATGGAGGCTACCGTAATTGAAGCGTACGAAAATGAAAAACCGGATATTATCATCATCGAAGGACAAGGCTCACTAAGCCATCCCGCTTTCTGTACTTCAGCTTTTATTATAAGGGGCAGCGTTCCAGATGGAGTCATTTTACAGCACGCTCCGGCAAGACTCCATCGATGCGACTTTGAACAAATGGAAATGCCAAAACCCGAATCTGAGATTAACCTTATAGAAACCTTTGCTAAAACAAAGGTTATCGGTATCACAATCAATCACGAGAACATGACTGATGACGAGATTAATTCATATATCAGACAATATGAACGTAAATTAGGCCTTTCAACGACAGATGCTTTGGCTCGGCGACCTGAGAGGTTGGTTGAAATGGTCTTCAAGGCATTTCCAGAGCTTGGGAAAAAACAGATTTCAGTCGTCCAATGATTACGCCCAGACTGGAAATTGATCTCGGAAAAATTCACCACAATGCGCTCGTGCTGGTCAAGAAATTGAAATCTCGTGGAATTCACGTCACAGGTGTCACCAAGTTATCTTCGGGAAATGCACAAATTGCCAAAACCTTACTTCATGCGGGAATAAGAACACTTGGAGACTCTCGCATTGAAAATATAGAATCAATGCGACGTATGAATGTATTAGCACCAATGACATTGATCCGTTCTCCGATGTTAAGCCAGGTTGACAGGGTTGTTGCCCATGCTGATGTAAGTTTCAATACAGAACTGGATATTATCAGTGCACTTTCAAGCACTGCTGTTAAAGCGCGTCGGATGCATGGAATAGTTCTTATGGTCGAGCTTGGAGATCTCAGGGAAGGTATTATGCCCGCTGACCTTGTGAAAACGGTGCGGGAAACATTTCGCTTGCCTAACATAATACTCAAGGGGATCGGCACGAACCTTGCCTGCCGCTGTGGGGTGTTACCAGACCACAGAAATATGAGCGAATTATCCGAACTCGCGGACACTATTGAGGGGATATTCGGCACTGTGCTTGAGATCGTATCCGGAGGTAATTCAGGTAACCTTCAATGGGCCTTAAGCGGAGGAAACACAGGCCGGATCAATGAGGTTCGACTTGGCGAAGCTATTTTCCTTGGACGAGAACCTCTCCACCGCACCCTGATCAAAGGTCTGTACAACGATGCGATTACCCTTGTTGCAGAAGTGATTGAAATGAAGATCAAACCTTCGCAACCATGGGGTGAAACAGCCCAATCGGCATTTGGCAAATGTGAGCCTATTGAGGATAAAGGGACTATCTCACAAGCTATCCTAGCTATTGGACAACAGGATACGGATCCTGACGATCTTCTTGTCTCTCCCGGAATTGAGATCCTTGGTGCGAGCAGTGATCATCTTATCCTGAATACGGGAAACTGGAAATTAGCAATAGGTGACGAGGTTCATTTCCAACCTGGGTATGGAGCGCTCCTACGCTCCATGACCTCACCCTTAGTTACCAAGGTTATGAAAAACTATTCTGTCCAAGAGGGAGACATTAATAACAGCCGAAACATATGAGTATAAGTCACCATCGGGTCAACATAGCGAGTGTAAGCTTAAAACTTTGGTTAGGAAGGAGTATTCAGCATGGGTTATATTGAATTACGTACTAGCGGTACTCACAGCAAATCAAGAGAGATTTATTGAATTTGCTGATTCGGTTGCTCACAAATGTCAACCAGGAAATACTTCGTGTATCTGAACATAACAAATACAATCAATAGATTGAACAACTCGGACAACGCGAGTGTCCGATTATCATTTTCATTAAAACCAAATTTTGTTTTGAGAAAATGGCTCGACGTTTACGCAAAGTAAAACATCGTGTTGATGCCATTCATGGTGATCTACGTCAAAATAGACGAGAAAAAAGTGTTAAATGCTTTTCGCAACTGTAAGTATCGCATTTTGGTGGCAACCAATATTACGGCCAGAGGACTTGATGTTCCACATATTGAACGTGTTATCAATTATGATCTGCCTGCAGTGTCCAGAAGATTATATTCACCTTATTGGCCGTAAAGCCCGTGCTAGCGCTAAGGGTGCAGCTTTGTGTTTTATTACACCTGCAGATCAAAAGAAATGGAATGCGATTTGTCGCTTAATTGCTCCGAATTGCAAAACAGAATCTAAATTGAAAAACCGGTTTAAGAAGAAAAATACAGCTAACAAAAGAAGTAAAACACCATCATTTTGACTCAAAAAACATCGTCGAAACAGACAAAACAAAAAATCAATACAACTAGCGAACGCAGCATAGCGATTGTGAATAAACAGATAACCTATCCATAAAACTGAAAAATCACTATATTACACTTAACAACCCATCTACAACTTCTGAAGCCGTCTTTAAAAAAACTTAATACTATGCTCTAATACATATTGAGTTTTTGTACCTATGGCTATGACCAAGTCTATGCATTGTTGAATCATTCCTATGCGCAGTCCATGACCTATAATCCTAAATCTTGATGATTCCTAAGACCTGCTGTGTGTTTATCACAGAATATACTCACCTCTGGAAAGGAAAAATTTATGTTTCATGGCTCTGTTTTGTGGTTTAACGTAAATAAAGGTGTCGGCTTTATTCAATCGGATGACGGTAAGGATAACATAATAGTATATGTAAATGCAGTTACGAGAGCAGGTCTAAACGAACTCAAAAAAGGTCAAAAACTTACTTATTTTGTTGTAATCGATGGACACACAGGAAAATCAAAAGCAGATTTCCTCAAAGTAATCAACTTACCACATAGCAATACATTAAAGCTCTCTGCTGTTGATTCAACCGTCTCTAAAAATTTATTGTCAGTTATACAAGCTAATGTAGTATCTCCTTATAAAGAAAAAACTCATGATCCAGTCACCTAGAATAATTGTGCCAAATAATCAGTCTAGCAGTAGCACCAAGAAGAACCGCAAATGTTTGAAGTGCAAAAGTACTTTTCTTAGCCAATGGGTGGGTGAGCGCATTTGTCCTCGTTGTAAGAAATCGAACGCGTGGAAAAGTAACCCAACTTCTCCGGTCATATACATCTAATCGTCATTGATAATCAATAAGACAGATGGTAGTTTGTCAATGGTGAAACCAATAATGGATTCTATTATAGACTTAGCAGATCAACCTGAGTTACGCTCATTTAACATGCTCTAGTCTTTTGAAAACGAGCAATCTTTACACCTTAAATTGAGTTCAATTTAAATTGGATTGCTCTAGAAAGTGCTCTTTGTGTCTCAGAAATCACAAATATATTTTTTTCATTACCTTACAATTTTTACTATAATTTTTATGTATGCTTTCAAAGCTGTGTACGCACAAAGCCAAGAAATTAAAGTCCCTACCAATGCGCATATTAAGTCTTTTGGTAATGGATGGGAGTGCAATAGAGGTTACAAAAGAAATAGTGATAGATGTACAGCAATTAAATTACCATTAAATGCTTATTTAACAGCGCGAGGTAATACCTGGGAATGTCATCGAGGTTATAAGAAAGTCAATGAGAGCTGTAATGAAATTAAGGTTCCTGAAAATGGATACCTTGTTGATTCTGCATATGCATCAGAACAAAGTTGGGCTTGTGAGCTGGGGTTTCGAGCAGGTGATCAAGCGTGTTTGGCCATCAAAATTCCCCAAAATGCATATCCAACATATTTATCATATGGAAGTGGTTGGGAATGCTCTCGAGGCTTTTACATTGTAAATGGAAATTGCTTAGCAGTTAAAGTACCTCAAAATGCCTATCTGAAATCTTATGGTGATACCTGGGAATGTCACCGAGGATATAGAAAAGTTGGCAATGCCTGTGCTAAAATAGTAGTGCCAGAAAATAGCTATTTAATAGGCTCTACATATGAAACTGGCTGGAGGTGTAACCGGGGCTATAAAGCTGTTAACGAAAAATGTGTCAAAGTAAAGCTCCCAGAAAATGCTCATTTGACTTCGATTGGAAACGATTGGGACTGCAATCAGCCTTACCGAAAACGGCAGGGTAAATGCATGCTTTTACCGTAAGGTTATAGTATAACTCAAAGACCACTTGACACACAAAGCATACAACACAGAGACAAATCATGCGTATTAAGTTAGGATGTGAGCTGAGCTTTGAATTTCCGCAAACCACCCCTTTACTTGCAATGCTTAATATACACTACTCTCGAGCTTCTGATTTTGAGCAACCTGATTATTTAAAGACATATCCTTCTGTCAATATTGAAAGTTATCGTGATAGTTTTGGTAATTGGTGCAATCGTCTTATTGCTCCCCCAGGCCATTTTACTCTTGGTACAGATGCGATTATACACGATACTGGGCAACCTGATTTTGTCAAATCAGACCTTCTTCAGCATCAAATTCAACATTTACCAACAGATACCTTGCAATTTCTCTTAGGGAGTCGTTATTGCGAAACAGATCGATTTTCTAATGAAGCTTGGCGACTTTTTAAAGATACACCTTTGGGTGTTCCCCGAGTACAAGCCATTTGTGACTTTGTACATAATCATATTAAATTTGATTATGCATATTCTAGTGCAACTCGAACTGCAGTAGATGCTTATAAAGAACGGTGTGGCGTTTGTCGCGATTTTGCTCATCTTGCTATTACTATTTGCAGATGTTTGAACATTCCTGCACGCTATTGCACTGGATATATCAGTGATATTGGATTACCACCACCCTATCCAACTATGGATTTTGCTGCTTGGATGGAAGTTTTTCTAGGGGGGCAGTGGCATAGCTTTGATCCACGCAACAACGCTCCGCGGATTGGCCGTGTTCTCATCGCTTATGGCCGTGATGCAGCCGATGTACCACTGACACATATTTTCGGCCCTAATAAATTATCTTCTTTCAATGTTTGGATTTACCAAGTTGAGGAGAATGAAACCCTATCTAACTAATTATAAGCTCATCTTCAATTCGTTGTGTAACTAGAAGCTTATTATATAAATATAAAAGAAAGCAGCGTGGATTGAAACAACGCACTTTATCAAGCTTATTTAAAGCTTGGACATATTAATACTATTGCTTAACAATCGCCATGGTTCGTTTTTTAAGGGTAAATTTTATTTATCAGTCTTGTAATGAAATAGTTTAATTAAATTAGCCAGCCTCATACCCCACCTTCTTCAACCAGATTGCTTTTTGTTCCAGGCTAGGCCCTTTGCCATATTTGGGTCTGGAATATTTGTGGCCCATGAGTTCGGCTTGAATGCGTTCAGGACATTCTACTTCTATGAGGCGGTCTTGGAATGTGTGGCGAAGGGAATAAAGCGTATGGTTTTCTGTTGGTAACAGGTTAGTGGTTTTGAGATGTTTGTTTATATTGGCACTGAGTTGATCCGATCGGCCTTGATAGTCTTTAAATCCACCTTTTTTCATAAGGTCTTGAACTTTTGTGAGAACCTCTCCTACTAAGGGGATATCTCTTTCGCTATGGTCTGTTTTTAGTGACCTTTTGTTTGCTCTGATTTTTATATGAGGGACTGGCTCATCAAGTTTGATATCCGCTGCTTCCAGGCCAACAATTTCTGATGGTCTCATTCCTGTAAAAGCCATCATATAAACAACCGCCTGGCAAACCTGGTTCAGATCATTCAAAGCGCCTGGAGCGAGTATTTTGTCTTGCACCCATTGCGGATCAAAAGGAGGTCGACGATTATGTTTTTCACCACGCAGACGCATACGGGCAAACGGTTCTTTGAGGCCTAGTTGATATTTATCACTGACCTCATTCAACATTTGGTTGATGGCACCTATGTCTTTGTTGGCAGAGCCAATATCCATATGCTCATTTTGCACACGATCCATCCACCAGTTGCGAAACGTCAAAGCATCATTGCGCGTGATGTCCTGTAATGGCTTATTGCCAATCAAAGCGATCAGATTGCGAACAGCTTTTAATCTTGGATTTTTCCATTTGCGAATTTGCAGAGATGTTTTTTTTGAGAGAATATCACCACATTGTTGGAAGTACGTTTCAGCCAGAGCTTCTAATTTCAAGTCTGGTCGCTCAATCGCCCCTAACACCAATTCTGTTGCTGGCTTTTGACCAATCAATCCTTGATGCTCTAAAAGCTCAAGCCGGTTTATAATCTCTACAAGCTTACCATCTGCCAATTCATGAACAGTTTTATAATTGATGCCTAGAATGCGGGCCTGTTTGATGGCCTCTTCGTAGGTCGTATTTCCATCCAGTGATTTACCATCAGCCAGAGCTTCCCAATAGAGTTCCGTTTGTCGGTTGATTTCAGCGGCAACTGAGATGGCTTTTTCAAGATATTTCGTCTTTGTTGATCGCCGAACGAGCTTCCTTTGATCCAAGTGAGACATATGTTTGGGGACTCGTCTTTGATAGTACCAATAGTTTCCCTGTTTCTTTAAATAGGTAGTGGCATGTTTCATATTCGGCGGCGCCCTAAAAGAAAATGTAGCTTATTTTGTAGCTTAAAATGTAGCTTAATTTATGGCGAAGACACGAAAAAGGCGCCGCGCAATAGGGGAAATGCTTTTATTTCAAGGGGTTATTATTTTGGGGGAGAAATTTAATGGCGGAGAGGAAGGGATTCGAACCCTCGAGACGCGGTTAGCGCCTACTCCCTTAGCAGGGGAGCGCCTTCGACCACTCGGCCACCTCTCCGAGATCGATTAGTATAGATAAATTCCTTAATGATCAAGGTAAATTAGGCTTTCATCCCTACTTTTGTTTAAAAGAATTCATTTCTTTACTGCGCAAGAACATAAAAAGAACATTAAGTATATTCACAAAAGTTCTCTGGTCTGTTTATATCACAATAGTACTTATTCTTTTGCTTACTATATTTATTTGGTGTATCGGAATTTGTAACAAAATATATTTTTAAGCGTCAATAAACAAAAAGAAATACTAAAAAATGGTACATAGTAAAAGCCGCACTCAACAATATGAGAGTTTACAAGTCACAAAACTTCAAGAAAAATTTGATTGGGAAATAATTACACACCCTAAAGTCGGTGTTATCATTCCACATTATAATTATAGCGATTTGTTAGAAGATGCCATTCTCTCAGTTTTACAACAAACCTACCATAATTATGAAATCATAGTCGTTGATGATTATAGTGATCCCAATGAACGCGAAGACTGTATTTCAATTATACAAAAAATTAAAAAATCATTAGCTCCAGAGTCTGCTGAAGTTCTCAATCATATTATGTTGAAAGAAAATGTAGGGACAAATATTAGCTTGTTTTGAAGGTTTTAAACATTGTGATGCTGAATTTTATTGTATTTTAGATCCTGATGATCGTATGCAACCGTCTTTTATGGAAGAGATGATTAAGATCCACCTCAATCCATTTGTGTATGTGCCTATGGTTTGCTCTAATCAATATTACATGGTGGATGACTGTCAGGCTACAGGTGGGGTTATGAGTATAAACGGCAATGCCTCTAAAACTTTCAAAACAAGCCCTGATTCAATTTATGAAGTCCAGATATTACAAATGGAATGAAAATAGGTGGCCTTGGACAAGCTACATCTTCAATGATGTTTCGTAAAGAAGTCTTAACTGCTCTTTTTACAACTGAAATCAGAGAGCATAAAAATTCAGTTGATACGTATCTGGCAACAGGTTCAAATTTTTTAGGTGGGACCCTTGCTTATACTAAACCACTTACCCAGCGCTTAATTCATTCAAAGAATGATTACCGTACTCAGAGCAATATTAGCGCAAGGAGAGCAGCACGGTCACTGATCATCTGTTTCATGAAAAGTATGACTGTCTTATTGTATTAATGATTAGCATAATCGAGAATGGTTACTGGAATCATTTTGGAAAAAAACATTTCTTGAGAATTTTAAAATCCTTATATTCAATTGAGAGCATTCAAGATATCAGGAGTTATTCCAAAAAAACGCAGACAAAAAATTCCCTGGAAATTTGTTTATAAACTAATGTTTCATCGAATCGATAAAACGACTAAAAGGGAAACGAATCAATAAAATAGTTTGATACTAGCATTCAAGCTACATATTGATGATAGAAGACTTTCTTTACACCCTTTCTTGTGAACAAGAGCATTAGTTGTGTTACGACAAGTGTCTCATAAAGGAGACACCACATAAACCGAATACACATCACAAAGACTTGCACTCTCAAAAAGTTATATTTGTGTTAATAGCTCCCCCCGTCAGGTTTGCTCTCCTATGCGAATCGTTTGAATATTAGACTAAGCGTTTCAGCTTAACGGGGGGCAATTATGAAACAAATTTCTGGAACAGATGTAAATTTTGATGAGGCAATTGTTGCTGGTCTATCTGAAGAATTGGTTGCACAAGGGCTGTTAGATATTAAAATAGATAGAGCTCTTGAGGATGTTCAAAAGGTCATTGAGAGCACGAACCAAAAAGACAAAAGTGATGAGAAAATTCTGTCTATGGTCAAAGACCTGGTTAAATCATAAACTCTTTCAGAATTATGTAACGGGAACAACGTCAACTCCCACATTGACGTTATGTTCCCCACCACCAATCAAAACACCGCTGATCGGGCTTACATCGTCATAATCCATGCCGTATGCTATGGCGATGTGTTCATCATGCGGGATCATATTATTTGTTGGATCAAAATCAATCCATCCTAGTTCGTTGCCACACCAAACTGAAACCCAGGCATGAGACGCGTCCGTGCCTGCGAGTTTTGGCATGCCTTCAGGTGGTTTTGTTAGAATATAACCACTGACATAACGTGCAGGAAGACGTAATGCCCGGATACAGGCAATCTGAAGGTGAGCAAAATCCTGGCATACTCCACGTTTGATTTTCATGACTTCACTGATTGGTGTTGAGACATCTGTTGCACTATTATCAAAGGCGAATTCATTAAAGATGCGTGATGTTAGATCCAAAGTTGCTTCATGGATTGCGCGGCCCTGGGTGAAAGATGTTTGTGCATATTCCAGAACATCTATGGTCAATTGGGTGTGTTTTGACAAACAGGTATATTGTAATATCTCTAGGTTGTTAGAATATAATGCGGTCTCTGCAGTTTCTTCCCAAGTTGGAGAGCTACTAACCTCTCTATGATTTGTTGGTTGGATTTCAATCTCACAGTGAGAATGCACATTTAACTCAGAATGTTCTTTTTCTATGGTGATGATTGATGTGGGGTTTTGATTGTAATCAAAGTAATCATTTCTTGAGGCAGGTTTAGGATTTATTTTCAAGTCATGGTTAATAATAACCTGGTTTGAAATGGTTCGTGGAGACATATGAATGATATGATGTGACTGAACGACAGGATTTACATATTTATAAACTGTTTTATGGTCGATCTTATATTTTATATTCGACATTCGTTTATTTCCTCGAATCCTTTCATACCATATCTTTGTTATGTTGCTATTTTGTGATGAACCCTTACAGGTCGATCATCTGTTAAACTAAAATATCTTCTTGATAGGACATCTGAGAGAAGAGGTAAATTATTGATTTGATCTTCGAGTATTTTTTTCAGATCTGGTCTTGATCCATTTTCATCAACTGCCACGATGTCCTTTACATTCACAAGGCGAGCATCTGTCATGAGTTCAAGTATGATCTTTTGCTCTTGCGTCCTGACGGCATCATCAGATGATTTTGGTAAGGCATTAATATGATCGGATATCTCGGCTAATTGGAAGCATAGGCTTCTTGGGTTGTTTTCATCTATGATAAGCAAATCTAAAACCAAGGATAGATCTGGTGAAAACCTATAACGGGATCGATATGTAATTAAACTATCTGCCAGTTTTAAGATAAAGAATAATCTACTGGCTTCATTCTGTTCATCTGTTTTTTCTGCAAATAGCGTTTCAAGAACTTCGCTATAGTTGACGGCACGCTCTAAACGGCGTCCTATTTCTAAAAAACGCCAACCGTAGTTTCTGGTCATATTCTCCTGAATGATACCACTGAATGCTGCTAAAATACGAATACCTTCATTGAGTAGATCGACAGAGTCATCGGTTCTGATAGGGACCGCGTCCTGCCACCATAATGGATTGTTTTTAAAAGTATTTAGAGCTTCCCAGGCTTCTAAGGATAAACGGTCACGAATAAGCTGGGCGACTTGAAGAATTCTTTCAAGAATACCTTTTAAACCAAATGTGCCGACATTCGATGCCCTTAAGATGCCAACCAATTCATCTATTTGAGGGCGGCCAGCTTCTTCTGGCGGCAGCTCAATCGGTACGCTTTCTTTTGCAATTAAAAGTTCTAATGTTTTGCGTATGGCATCCACATCTGGAACGAGGCCGCGTTCTTCTTCTGCCTGGATCATGGCACTGCGCATCAAGCGCATGGTCCATTCTGCGCGTTCTACATAACGCCCAAGCCAGTATAAATTATCTGCTACACGGCTTGGCAAGTTTGCATTATTGCGGTCAATCTCTTTGATATTGATGTTTGGTATAAGAAGGCTTTTGTATTCGCCTACATTTTCGTCTGCAGTAACCCAAACGTCTCTTGCCTGTCCTTCAGGAGCATTTAGGGCAACAGATGTCTCTGGATTAACTGTCATTGCTAATCCGCCAGGTAGAAGCTCATAGTTGTCTCCATTTCTTATTGCAAAGAGACGCATGGCATAAGGTGCAGGTGTTAGTCCATTTTCTCCAACGACTGGAGAGGTTGCAAAGCCGAGTACGCGTTCAGCAATGAGGCGTTCACCCCTTAGTTGAATTTCGTTGATGATTTCTTTACGCTTGTCTTCTGTTAGATCAGAAAGTTTTTGACCATGCCTTGCGACGCCAGGTCGACCTGTTCCTTCATGTACAGATCGGATGATGTAACCATCCATATTCTGCATGATTGCCTGACGGTTTTGTGGATCTCCAAGCCATAGGCGTTCTGCATCGAACATCATCAACTCTTCCCCTAGAACCTTTTGACAAAGTGTTGGGATATGATAGCTCAAACCACGGTTTTCTATGATGCCGGAGCCTAATGTATTGGTGATTAGAGTTGGTTTTTTCCGAAGAGCCTGGACAAAATCTGGGGGACCTAAAAATCCACTTGGATCTAATTCTAGGGGGTCTGATTGTTCGCTATCTACACAGCGAATGATGGCATCAATTGGAAGCAAACCATTTAGCGTTTTGAGAAAGATATTATTTCCAACAACGCGAAGATCTGAGCCTTCTATTAAACGATAGCCTAAATAACGTGCTAGATAGGCATGACTGAAATAATCTCCATGCTGCAGTCCATGACTAAGGATTGCGATGTCAGGATCTTCAGTGTCTATATAGTCTGGTAAATTTGCCAGGATTTTCTGGAAGAAACTAGCTTCACGTAGAATGTTGCAGGCTTCGAATACATCTCCAAGGACTTTGCTATGAACGACCCTGTTAGCGATTGCAAACCCTAATCCTGCAGGTGTTTCAGTGTGGCTATCAATAACCCGCCATGAACCATCATAATTTCTTGCAACATCCACTGCGAAAAAATAAAGGGGTTCATGATCATCTAAGACATTCATGCATGGTTTGATAAATGATGTATCACTAAAGACCATACGCGCGGGAATTGAGCCATCCTGCATAAGCTTCTGTTCGCTGTAGATGTCTTTCAGGAGTTCATTAAACAGGCGCGCTCTTTGTGATACCGCTTTTGATAACCATTGCCATTCATCAGCCGATATGACTACTGGAACAAGGTCTATTTGCCAGGGCTGAGCTTTACCATCTGGGTCTGAAAAAACATCATGGGCTAAACCATTCTCATGAACCAGCCTTTTAAGTTTCTCAGAAAGTTTCTTTTGTTCCTCAGTGTTTATCAAGGAAAATTTATCTGAAAACGTTTGCCAATGCGCTCTGATTTGGCCCTCAGAGGTCATTAATTCATCAAAGGTTCCTGGCTTTGATTTATAATTTTCTAAGAAAGACGTAAGAGTAGACCCCTCTTGCACCATAAGATTTGCAGACATTACAGTCCTATTCCCCAAAATAACCCGTCCAATTAAGTCCCGCCAATTTTTCAGCATTTTGTTCTTAATTTATACCATTTTACAATGAACAGAGGATAACAATTAATGTCTGTGCAAACCAGAAATGATTATAGAAAGCTATTTCCTATTTTTTTACAATGTATTACGCTTCCTATAAAAAGTTAATTTTTATTGGAAAAGCTCTTTATTTTGTATTTTCGCAACGCTTATCTTCCTTCTAAGGCATTTTTTATTTTACATAATACGTGTAAAATCAAGCTGTATCTCTTATGGACGCCTCAAATCTAACGTATACGGATACTCTGGATTTATATCAGGTGTGTGTAGTTGTGTTGTCCCCGTTGAATGCCCTTGTTCTTCGAATAGGGATAATCTTCTACCTTCAGCTTCCAGAGCGTTGATTGGAATGGTTTCAAAAAATTTCCCGCCAGGATGAGAGACATGATAACGACATCCTCCCAGTGCTCTGCCTGACCAGGTGTCATATAAATCAAAGGTTAGTGGGGAATGGATGCCAATCGTAGGGTGTAAGCATGCTGATGGCTGCCAGGCCCTAAAACGTACGCCGGAGATAAATTCGCCGAGGACACGGGTTTCTTTTAGTGGCAGTTGATATCCGTTGCAGCTTATACGATATCTCTCTCCAATAGCTCCTCTTACTTTGAGCTGCAAGCGTTCTAGAGATGAGTCTACATAGCGTGCTGTGCCTCCAACAACGCCCTCTTCTCCTAGAACGTGCCATGGTTCAAGTGCTTGGCGTAATTCTATTTCGATCCCTTCATAGTTGACTGTTCCAATATGTGGGAAACGAAATTCAAAATGAGGATCAAACCATTCAGGCTTAAAATCATAGCCAGCTGATTTTAGGTCCTGAAGAATGTCTTGGAAATCTGACCAAATAAAATGTGGAAGCATAAATCGGTCATGTAATTGGGTTCCCCAGCGCACAAGCTTTTGTTTGTATGGCTTTTTCCAGAACCAGGAAATTAAGGCTCTTAATAGAAGTTGTTGTGCCAAACTCATCTGGGCATGTGGTGGCATTTCAAAAGAGCGGAATTCAACTAATCCTAATCTCCCAGTTGGTCCATCTGGGGAATAGAGTTTATCAATACAAATCTCAGATCTGTGTGTATTACCTGATACATCAATAAGTAAGTTTCTAAAGATGCGATCCACTAACCATGGAGGAATATAGCCTCCTGGTTCTGGGATTTGTTGCATTGCTATTTCAAGCTCATAAAGCTGCTCATGGCGACCTTCATCTGTTCTTGGCGCTTGGCTTGTTGGACCTATGAACTGCCCAGAGAACAAATAAGACAGACTTGGGTGGTTCTGCCAGTATGCAATGAGACTTGATAATAAATCAGGTCTGCGTATGAACGGGCTATCAGCGGGCGTTGCTCCACCTAATACGATATGGTTACCGCCACCTGTTCCTGTATGCTTGCCATCTATTTTGAACTTTTCGGTTCCCAAACGGCAGAGGTGGGCTTCTTCATAAAGCATGTTGGTGCTATCAACGGCTTCTTCCCAATTTTCTGCTGGATGAATATTGACTTCTATCACGCCTGGATCAGGTGTTACTTTAATGAAGTTTAAGCGTTGATCATAAGAAGGTTCATATCCCTCAATGTGTACAGGCTGGCTTAACTTAGAGGCTGTTTCCTCTATGGCTCCTAACAAAGCTGTTGTATCTTCTGCATCGTATAGGGGTGGTAGGAAAATGCATAAATGGCCATTTCTTGGTTCAATCGTCATTGCTGTCCTGATTGAACCAAAAACTTCATTGGGAAATGCTGGCGCTGTTTGTGGAGCCGCTAATGTTACGGTGCGGCGTTGGTAGAGTAGCTCTGCACGTTTTGGTAAAGGCTCACGTTGTTCAAAAGGGTCACGTGGATATATGTAAGGGTAATTAATAGGGGGAATATATGTTAAACCGCTTATGGGGAGTCTAAACCCAGCCGGGGAGTCTCCTGGTACGAGAAAGAGTTTTTCTCTTCTGAGCTTCCAACGTTCTGTCGCCCAGCGCCTTCCTCTGTCTTTTGTTTGCCAAGCCTGAAGCGGTAATACAAAGCTTGTTGGTGTCTCTAAGCCTTGATCAAACACGCGGATCATTCTGGCGCGTTCTGCTTCATCTTCTAGTTTGTTGTTTTTGGCATCTAAGTTCAAAGGAAGCTTTTGCTCTGTTAAGAGAAAATGCGCCTGATCTTCATAGGCTGGCATCCCGCTGTCTTTTTCCAATCCAAGTTGCTGACATAACTCTTGCATAAAATTCTCAGCAGTCTCAATGTTGGATGGTTTTGTGGGATTTTCTTTTTCAATAAGATCCGGGTTTTCCCATAGGGCTTCTCCATCTGAACGCCAGTATAGACTAAACGCCCAGCGGGGTAACTGTTCCCCCGGGTACCATTTGCCCTGTCCAAAGTGCATTAACCCGCCTGGAGCCATTCGGCTGTGTAATCGTCTGATAAGTTGTTCTGCAAAATGACGTTTTGTAGGGCCAACTGCCGCAGTATTCCATTCATCGCTTTCCATATCATCTACAGAGACGAATGTCGGTTCTCCTCCCATCGTCAACCTTACATCTGATGAGACCAAATCTTTATCTACCAGCTGACCTAGTTTATAAATGGCCTTCCATTGTTCTTCTGTATATGGCTTGGTTACGCGTGCAGACTCCTCGATACGTGTAACTGACATATCGAAATCAAAGGTGACTTCTGCCTTATCTAGAGTTCCAGATATGGGGGCAGCAGAGGATGGGTGAGGTGTTGCAGCGAGAGGTATATGTCCTTCGCCAGTCAGCAAACCTGAGGTTGGGTCTAAGCCTATCCAGCCGGCTCCTGGAAGATACACTTCTGTCCAGGCATGAAGGTCCGTGAAATCATGATCTGTTCCTGATGGGCCATCTAATGACTTAACATCTGGAGTTAATTGTATCAGATAACCTGAACAAAATCTTGCTGCCAATCCTAAACGTCTCAAGATCTCTACTAACAACCAGGCTGAGTCTCGACATGAGCCTTTTTTCTTTTCTAAGGTTTCTTCTGGTGTTTGAACGCCGGGTTCCATTCGGATGACATAATCAATGTCTTGCTCAAGTTTTCGGTTAAGGTCACATAAATAGTCTATAGTTACATCCGTTTCGATTTTTAATTTTGAGACATAGTCTGATAGCTTTGTGCTTTGTGTCATCGGACTTAAATAAGCTGATAGATCTTTTTTAAGATCCGGCTCATATTTAAATGGCCAAGCTTTCGCAGATTCTGCAACAAAGAAATCAAAAGGATTTATTACAGACATTTCAGCGACAAGATCAACATGAATACTGAATATATCTGTTTTTTCAGTTGTAACCATACGTGCCAGGAAATTCCCAAATGGATCTTGTTGCCAATTTAGAAAATGATCTTCTGGTTTTAACTTTAAGGAATAGCTTATTATTGGTGTACGAGAATGAGGAGCTGGTCTTAAGCGAATGATCTGTGGGCCGAGGTTTATGTTTTTATCATAGTGGTAGTCTGTTTTGTGTGTCAGGGCTACTCTAAGTGTCATATTACTTTTTCCAAATTTATTATCATCAACCGCGCATCCAAGTACATCAAACCTATCTTCGAGCCGACTCAGTGTAATAATATATTTTCATAGAATTATATTTTTTTCCAATGATTTTGTGAATATAGCTAAAGTGTTTTGTCTTCGAATAAAAAAGATGCAATTGCCTGAAATATGCGCAATTTTCACATTTAAATCAGTGCGGTTTTTCTTCATATTATCTCTAAATCTCAAGACATCCCAGAGATTTCAATATTAATCAGATGATTAAGTCTCTGTTGAAATGTGCAGGAAGTATAAATATATGTTTTCATGATGATGTCTTTTGATGTATTGTTATGACAATTCTCTATGTTCGGAGTAGAGTCATAAGTTGTATTCGTTGTTTGAAAGTCTCAACAAAAGACATTTAAAGGATTATATCCATGATACGAATTCTAACTCTCTTTATGGTTGTAAGCTTTGTTTTTACGCTTCCCATTTCTGCAAAAAATTCTAATTTTTGTGTTTCCTGTTTTGGACCTCAAAAAACATATAAATGTAATGTTGATAATTTGACGGGTGGACACGACAGTGCTCTTGGTTTGCATTGTGTGATCAATATTGCAAAAGATCACAATCATGCGTCTTGTTCTGTGAATAAAAGACAATCTGAGGCCTGTGACGGCAAACCTATTCAATATGTTTACAACAAAGCAACTCCATCTTCAGTTGCAGGAAATAACCGAATACTACCGGGGGCTGATGATACGACTTCAGGCTCTTTACAAAAGCCTTCTCAAAAACCTCAATCAGAACGAACAGGAAGTCTTACTAAACCCAAAGCCTCTCAAAAGAAAAAGGAACCTGATACGCTTATCGAATTGACTGATCAGGCCATTGAGGGATCAAAGAAAAGCATCAAAAAGGCCGGAGAGAAAATATCCAATACTGCGGATAAGATTGGCAACGCCACAAAGAAAACTACGCAGGTTGTTTCAAACACAGCGAAAAAGGTTGGGAATGAAGTTGGAAATGCAGCCAAGTCTACGTTTACCTGTATTACATCCCTCTTCGCCAACTGCTAATAGAGCCATTACCATATTCTCTGGCACTTCGTTGCTCTTCGTTTATGTAGGTTTCTACATTTCACGCATCGCGTATCATGCCAAAAAATTTGTAAAGGCTCTATACTCTTAATATCTTAAGTGGCTTGAGTGACTTATTTATCAGAAAGCCATTCTCGTGCCTGACGCTGAGCTTCTGCGATTTGTGCTTTGCTCATTTCGCGAGCCAACTCCATACGATATTCTTTCGCAGCTTCACTACCTTTTAGTGCGGCCAAATTAAACCATTTGTGCGCCGTGATTAAATCTGCGTCAACTTCGCGGCCATTACTGTACATTAGACCCAACTCAAAAAGTGCTTCTTCTGTACCTGTTTCTGCTGCGAGTTCTGCTTTTTCAAACTCAGAAAATTCTAAACGTGCCATAGCAACTTTATACCCCTAAAGATCCATACATATTTGATCCTTACCTTAACAATGACTCTTCATACGTTATTCAAACGCCAGAGTTGCTGTGATAGGTTTATCCTGACAACTGAAAGAAAATATACCGTAAACAAGAAACATTTTTTATGGGAAAAAAGCGTTTAGAAAGATATAGTTGGTGTTTCATAATCGAGCAAAATACTCATTATGAAACACCGTAATATGGTCTGTTTAGGTCTTCGTAAGATCTTATAAAAACTTCATTAACTGATCTGAAAATTTGTTATTAAGACCTAATCATGGAATTAGAACCGTTGAGCCTGTTGTTTTGCGTCCTTCCAGGTCATTATGTGCTCTTATGATGTCTGAAAGAGGATACGTCTGGTTGATGTTGATTTTGACTTTCCCTGATGAAACGATATCGAACAGATCACTTGCTGTTTCTGTTAAGTCTTCATATGTTGCTGTATATGCAAATAATGTTGGACGGGTTGCAAAGAGTGAACCTCTTTTGGCTAATTCCGCCATCTCAAAGGCTGGAAGTGGCCCTGAGGCCTGACCGAAACTCACCCACATGCCGCGAGGTTTTAAGCAATCCAATGATCCAGGGAAGGTATCCTTTCCGATTGAGTCATAGACAACATCAACACCTTTGCCGCCTGTCAGTTCTTTTATAAGTTCGACAAAGTCTTCTGATTTATAGTTTATAGTATGGTGACAGCCATGAGCTTTGGCAAGTTCTGCTTTTTCTGGAGAGCCTACTGTTCCGATGACTGTTGCGCCTAAGGCATTTGCCCATTGACAGGCGATCAGGCCAACGCCGCCTGCTGCCGCATGGAAAAGCAAAACCGTATTGGAAGAAACTTTATATGTTGCCCGTAATAGATAGCGCGCTGTCATGCCTTGAAGCATCATGGCTGCTGCTGTGTTGTCATCAACGCTATCGGGGAGTTTCACCACGCGATCTGCTGCTATGAGACGTTCCTGGGCATAGCCGCCTATAACGCTGGCATAGGCCACGCGGTCGCCTACAACAACATTGGTAACGCCTTCTCCAACTTTTAAGACCTCTCCAGCACCTTCCATACCAAGCACGAAGGGAAGTTCTGGTTGAGGGTATAGGCCTGTGCGTCCATAAACGTCGATGTAGTTTAAGCCGGCAGCATTTTGTTTGATATGGATTTGCCCTGGACCTGGGGCAGATATATCAATCTCTTCCCAGCGCATCACTTCAGGGCCACCATATTCGTGGACTCGGACAGCATACGGCATAATATAATTCTCCAGTTGTTGTTAGGATATTTTGCATGATAGAAGATGTATGATAAAGGCGGGTTATAGACAAGTCCGTCTTTCGCTTTATATTATGCTATTATACGCAGGTCCCACCAAGAAGATCAGCAACGCCTTCTTCATTGAAGATGCCGGTTACTGTGAGTTTTTCATTGTCTGGGCCGACAAGTTCCGCGATCACTTCGCCGCCTTTCATCTCGCCTTCATCAAGGTGGTCATAATCTCGATAACCAAAAGCTATGCCATCATCAAGATCAATAGGGAGGATATATTTTTCGCCGGGTAAGAAACGTTTAAATCTTAGGACCCCAATCTGGCTACCTGATTTAAAGCCGCTGACAGCTTCGACAATGACGCGGTCCGTTTTATTATTCCTTGGAGCCCCGAAAGAGGAGTCAACTTCAACTTGTGCTGCTGTTGTGCGCAAATCAATTTGCAAAGTACGAAGTTGATAACCTTTTTCTGTACCATGTTCGATTAAAAAGTAGTCCGGTGTTTGTTCTACATAGGATACACGGAGCCAGGATTTACATGCATGTGCAGGGGAAAGTTGGGCGAGAGACCCCGCGAAAATAAGTGCGAGTATTCGTAGCGTAATAGGGGGCATTGCGCGATGATCTCTCTCATTTAACGAGATTGAACATAGCGCAATTTTTGCAATTTGTCTATGCTTTGTATCTCAAATTACCTCACAAATTTTAACCAAACATGCCATTAATATAGGCTTGACTAATGTGATGTTTAGGATTGACAAAGGTTTCTCCAGCATCGCCCTGCTCTACAAGTTTACCTAGGTGGAAGACGGCGACACGTTGTGCTACACGAGCTGCCTGTTGCATATTATGGGTGATAATGACGATGGTATATTTTTCACGTAATTCATCTATCAGCTCCTCGACTTTGATGGTTGAATTTGGGTCGAGCGAAGATGCCGGTTCATCCATGAGGATCACTTCCGGGCTGGTTGAGATTGCTCTTGCGATACATAATCTTTGCTGTTGCCCGCCAGAGAGGTCAGTTCCTGATTGATGGAGACGGTCTTTTACTTCCTCCCATAGTCCGACTTTACGCAGACATTTTTCAACGACTTCATCTTTCTCACTACGTGTATGCACCAATCCATGAATGCTTGGGCCATAAACGATGTTTTTGTAAATTGACCAAGGGAAGGGGTTTGGTTTTTGCGCAACCCAACCAAAGCGTTTGCGCAGCATTGGCGGATCAATGCCCGGATTGTAAATATCTTCACCAGACAATGTTATTTTGCCTTCCATGCGCGCCCCCGGGATCAAATCATTGGAGCGATTCAAGCATCGCAACAATGTGGTTTTGCCGCATCCCGATGGGCCGATGAAGGCGGTGACCTCCTGGTTATAGATTTTTAAGTTGATGTCTTTTAATGCCTGTTTGTCCTTATACCAGAAATTGACATCCTTAATATTCACTTTGACTTTATGTTCGTCGTCATGAACCGGGTGTGGCCCAAGATGGACCTGAAAATCAACGAGTTCTGCAGTGTTTGTCGCTGTCATGGCGGTTCCCCATTGCCGTTGTTACGATGGGAGTTTAGGGGAGAATTTGTTCGGTGGCTTTGATTTGAGTCAAGGGGGAAGAGTTTTTTGTTTTAGCACCCCCATCCCCTTTGCTTTGCATGGGTACTTCCCCCATTACGGGGGAAGAAAGGGGGTGTGCCTGTTTTTGATTTGTTAATTAGAAATCTGATATTTGCATAATCATGACAAATCGCAACGCTAGACATCTTCGGAAAAATCTTACCGATGCTGAACGTCTGTTATGGTCAAGACTGCGCAATAGGCAACTCGAGAACCATCGTTTTAGACGTCAACATCCAATAGGCCCGTATATTGTGGACTTTGTTTGTCTCGATAAAGCTTTGATAATTGAGCTTGATGGTGGTCAACATGGTGAGGATGGTCAAATTGCTTATGATCAAGAACGAACCGTATGGCTTGAGACTGAGGGATATAAGGTTATTCGGTTTTGGAATTATGAAGTGTTTGAACTTTTAGATGATGTTTTGAGTACGATTTATGCTCATTTGATTGAAAGTACAAACGAAGATTAGAACACATTTTTCCCTCCCCCTTGAGGGGGGAGGTCGGTGCATAGCACCGGGTGGGGGTGAAGCGGCGGGGTGTTAAGTTTTTTGTTTTACCACCCCCATCCCCTTTGCTTTGCAAAGGTACTTCCCCCCTGAAGGGGGAAGAAAGGGGGGTGCTTGTTTTTGTTTCATCAATAATTAATCGTAAGTCCTCTGATATAATTTTAAGATAAAGGTTAAGGCGCTCTTTCCCTCCCCCTTGAGGGGGGAGGTCGGTGCATAGCGCCGGGTGGGGGTGAAGCGGCGGGGTGTTAAGTTTTTTGTTTTAGCACCCCCATCCCCTTTGCTTTGCAAAGGTACTTCCCCCCTGAAGGGGGAAGAAAGGGGGGTGCTTGTTTTTGTTTCATCAATAATTAATCGTAAGTCCTCTGATATAATTTTAAGATAAAGGTTAAGGCGCTCTTTCCCTCCCCCTTGAGGGGGGAGGTCGGTGCATAGCGCCGGGTGGGGGTGAAGCGGCGGAGTGTTAAGTTTTTTGTTTTACCACCCCCATCCCCTTTGCTTTGCAAAGGTACTTCCCCCCTCAAGGGGGAAGAAAGGGGGGTACTTGTTTTTGTTTCATCAATACTTAATCGTAAGTCCTCTGATATAATTTTAAGATAAAGGTTAAGGTGCTCTTTCCCTCCCCCTTGAGGGGGGAGGTCGGTGCGTTAGCACCGGGTGGGGGTGAAGCGGCGGGGTGATGAAGTTTTTTGTTTTACCACCCCCATCCCCTTTGCTTTGCAAAGGTACTTCCCCCCTTAAGGGGGAAGAAAGGGGGGTGCCATTTCTTGCGCGCCGTCTGCTGCGCAGACGGCTTAAAGAGGTAAAGATTCAAGATTTAATCCAGTTCCAAAGCCCAAATTGTGAAACTCACAGGCTTAGGTGCCCGGTGCACGCAGCGTTCTGGTGATACGAAAACCGAAATTGTAGTTACGGTATGACGTTGAGTACCTGCTGCGATTAGCAGAACGCAAGAAGTCAGGACTGTAGCTCCAGGAGCCCCCGCGCAAAACGCGACGGGAGACTTTGTCTCCCGAATTTTTAATCCAGGCGGAACCATCATTAGGAGCCCCTTGATAGTTTTCTTGAAATGTGTCTTCACACCATTCCCAGACATTGCCATGGACCTGATAGAGCCCCCAGGGGTTGGGCGAGAAGCTCTTTACAGGCACAGTTTTTCTTCTATATTCGCCCGCCTTTCCTGTTCCATAGGTGAAAGTACCATCATAATTTGCTACCTCGGTTAAAATTTCTTCTCCAAACCAGAAGGGTGTGGTTGTGCCTGCTCTTGCGACATATTCCCATTCGGCTTCTGAGAGCAGACGATAATCATAGCCGGTCTGTCCTTGCAGCCAATTGACATAAGCTTTGGCATCGTCCCAGGAGATATTGATGACCGGGCGATCTCCCCGCCCCCAACCTTCATCTGAGGCATGATGTTTATACCCACTCATTTTGACAAAATAATCCCATTCGGCAAAGGTGACTGCATAGCGCCCGACAGCAAAGGAGTACGCGATGGTGACTTCATGTTGGGGGCCTTCACGCCCATCTTTCCAACGACCTACCTCATACTCTGGTGATCCCATGAGAAATTTCCCTGGGGGGATGGCGATCATTTCCGGGGCGAAGGGGGCGTCCTGGAAGAGGCTTAGGGGTGGGAGGTGGTCGTCTGATATCAATGGTTCAGGTACAGATTCTCCTAATATAAATGGTACCTGCAATTCTCCTAAACCCAACTCTCTGTATGATACAGGTTTCCAGTTTTTAAGATATTTACTCCAATCCAGTGCTTCTCTTAAGTTCGTTCCATTAATTTCTGCACGATCAAAGCAAGCATTTCTGATGAGTGTGTTTTTGAAGGAGCACTCTCTTAAACGGGCGCCCATGAAGTTAAATCCTCTTAAATCGCTGTCTGAGAAATTTACCCCAGAGAAATTTGCATAACGGAGATCTTGTTCTGGATTTAAGCCAGATTTTTTTTACCAGTTCTGAAAAGGTTTCTGTTTCAGAGTCTCTAATTGCTGTGCGCATTGCCTCCCAATCGCGCTTACTCATCTGTCTCTCCTTTAAAATGGAGTTCATGGGTCGCGACGATTACGCGACCTGTCTGGCCATCGGTTTTTTCTAAGTTATCAATTAAATTGAGAAGGGCTTTTTTGTTTCGGCCCAATGGTTTTCCATCTTCCCGTGTGAATGAAATGCTATCCTCCTGTTGATCACTCTCTTCCTCATCTCTCTCATCTTCTGGGATGGGTTCTAAATCTTTAAACCAAACGCTGAAGGTGGCTTTGATGGTGTCGCCGTTGGCAAGGTCTTCGACGGGGCAGATGTCATGGGGGAGTGTGACGATGCCGATGGGGCCGTCGTTGGATTCAATGATCCAGTTGGGGCGTTGGGTTGGGCCAGCGGCTGTGAGAGTGACATTGCCTTGTTCTGTTGTGTAAGCGCCCTGCCCGCCCAAACGGTCTTTGGCGGATTTGGTGATGGCCTGGCCTAAATCGATTTCGGCAAAGCCGCGTTTAATGCCAATTTTGCCTGATGGGAAATAGGTCCAGCGGCAGACGAGTTCGAAGGTGAGGTCCCAGGGGTCTTCTGGACCGCTCTGGCTGGAGAAAAGCTCAAAGGAGACGAGATCATCCATGGCAGACCAGGGCTGGGTGGTGCGCACGGGTTTTAGGGGGATGTTGGTTTGGCGGTCTGGAAGTTCGTTGGTTTCTGCTGTGTCTTTTTTATGTGTCAGGTATTTTTGTTTAAACTCTTCTGCGGTGCCTGTTTTCCATTCTGGCCAGTTAAGGCTGAAGCCGCATGTGCTTAGGCGAGTTTGGATTGGTTTTCTGAATTTATTTTTTGTTTATCCTTATTGTCTCGGAGTGTTTCTCTTCTGAATGCTGGTATGTTCTGCAAACTTTGTGAGGTTGTCTTTGCAGCCTGAATACTCCATGAGGAGATTGAGTTTTTGATTTAGGTCTATAATATTGTCCGTTATAACCTTGGGCATTTAAAGCTCTTATCAATATATATTCAAAAATAAATTTGGTTGTTTTTGTTAAAAATTGCAACGCCTGATAATCCACCATTGCACACCTTTAATCCGCCAAATAGGGAAAATATCATATGTGGCGTATTAAACAGAAGCCCTGGTGGAATATAGGCAAACCACCAGCTTTGGCGTTCTCCAGGATGATCTTCGTTAGAAATATTTAACGGAGATCATTATGATGAAATCTATCACATTTGCGACTGCTTTGCTAATGTCAATGACCTGTTTCTCACAGGCACACTCTACACCTTTAACACCCCAGGCATCTATTGGTTTTTTGCGGCCATTTCTTAGTTGTGGCACTCATTCCAGATGTCGCAAGCTGTTAAATGAGTTGAAAGACCAGCTTGGCATTGAGATCCTTGGGCGTTTTATTGACAAAGAAAAGAGTGATGAGGGTGATTTGATGCTTATGGTTGGAAAGCTTGAAATTGCTCTTCGGAAACAAGGGATTTATTCAGGGGAGATTAAAGACAAGGTTGAGGCTTTGAAACTCTTGCTGCTTCAGAAGGCACGGTGAGTGTTGTGACTTTTTCTTGTCTGAATGTTCGGGGCAGGGTTACAAACTCCCATGCCCCGCAATACCCTGCAATCTTTTTTGTTTTAGCCCCCCCATCCCCTTTGCTTTGCATGGGTACTTCCCCTATTACGGGGGAAGAAAGGGGTTGTGTTATAACTTTTAAGGTTTTATAAACCATAAAAAATCATAAGTCACTGTAATCATTAGCATAAAAAACATAAAAAAAGTTATGCACGTGGTTTGGGGCTCAGATATAATGGGAACAGTATGGAGTTCACGCCAATTTTTGCTCACGCAAAAATGGCTCCACATGGGCGAGCCAAAGGCTCGAGGTCCTCAAAAAAAGTGACTTTGCACTTTTTATCGTCCAGGAGTTTTATTACTTCTTTTTTACAGTCCAGGTTCCAGCACAGTCTGGTGGGCTGGTTTTCCAGGTGCCTTTTAGAGTTTTACCTCTGATGCGTCCTTGGAATTTATAAAGATAAGTTCCGTTTGGTGTTTCACCACGCAATCTGATAGACCCTGATTTGGTTATGTTACCTTTTAGAACAGAGCCGTTGTAAGTTAAAGTCAGTTCGATAGAAGAGCCTTTTATGCGACCGGAAATTGTGGTTGGGCTGCATTTGTCTGGATGGTTTGATTTTGCTCCGACAAATCGGTGGCCAGAATATTGGCCGTCATAAGCGCCTGCAAATGTGTTTGTTACAAAAAACGAAAGGATAGAAAAAACAAGGATCAATAATCTCATAGCCAGCTCTTTAGTATAGAATAAAATATGAGCTATCCTATGCCCAGTCTCAATGGCTAAAGTTAGGCTGATTTATGTTTTATTTAAATATTCCAGAACGATTTTGGCGGCAGCTTCGCTCGGTTTTCCAGATTTTAAGACCATTTTATCCGTAAATGTGTCTAAAGCTTTTTGCTGGATCTTCAAAGCTTCGCTGTCTGTTAAGAGAGGTTCTAAAGCATTGGCCAGTTTTTCTGGTGTGCAGTTTTCCTGGATAAATTCAGGGAAAATATTTTCACCTAAGATCAGATTTGGCAATACAGCAGAATGAACTTCGATCAGGAATCTTAAAGACGAGATGAGCAAATCCGCTTTATATCCAACGACCATCGGTGTTCCTGCTAAGGCTAGCTGAAGTGTGACTGTTCCTGATGCTGCCAAGGCTGCATTACACATTGCAAAGGACGCAAATTTATCGTCTTCACCTTCTACCAGATGTGGTGTGACTGGCCATTCAGGTAATCGTTCTTCGATAAGGTGTCTGACAGATTTTACGGCCGGAATAACGACTTGCAAATCAGGATATTTTGGCATGATTAATTCAATGGTTTTGCCAAAAGGTTCCATTAAACGTTTGACCTCATTGGTTCGACTGCCTGGAAGAACAACGAGAATGGGATCATTATCATTTAGGTTCAAGCGTTGTTTTAAACCTGCAACATCGCGGCTTTGCATCCATTCGCGTTTTTCGATCATGGGGTGGCCGACATAAGAACATTTAGGGCCGCCGAGACGTTCATGGGCTGCTGGTTCAAATGGAAGAAGGCCTAAAATATGATCAACATAGGGTTTCATTTTTTTAGCTCTGCCCGAGCGCCAAGCCCAAACAGACGGAGAGACATAATCGATGATTGGAATATGAGGACGTGCTTTACGAACCCTTTTGGCGATTGGATGGGTGAATTCCGGGCTATCAATGATAATGAGAAGATCCGGTTCGAATTCTAAAGCGGCATCGACAGTTTGATACACACGGCGAACTGCACGGGGTAAAATTTTGATGATATCAATGGGCCCCATAACAGCGACATCAGAGAGAGGGAAAATAGAGGTCAGGCCCTGGGCCTGCATGGCTTCACCACCAACGCCCTTGAAGCTTATTTCTTCGGACAGCTGTTGTTTTAGAACTTCCATTAATGGGCCACCTAGAGCATCCCCAGAATGTTCACCTGCTACTATGAATATCTTTTTTGGAGCCATTATAAAATTACTTATTTAATGTTTTTAATTATCATGTGTTATTGGTATGCCTATAACAAAAATATCGTGTTTTTTTGCTTTCTTTAGCAATTGTTCTTTATCAGCCAATAAAACCGCATCAGCTGCAATTGCAATACCAGCCAACCCAGCATCTGCAACCTTCTCAATTGTCTGGTCACCTATGGTTGGCATATCAATTCGTTTTTCCTGATCTGGTTTTGGACATTTGACGAATACGCCGATTTTCTTTTTGCTGTTTTTACTGCCCCATTGGCGGAGGTCTTTACAGCGTTCTAGCATTACATTCGTGCCTTCGGCGGCTTCAACTGCAAGGGCATATCCTCTGGCTACCACAGCACCTTGTCCGACATCAAAGTTCCCTAAAGCTTTTAAGATACCGAATGCTGTTTGGATATCTTTCATGTCTTGAGTTGATGGTTGTTTTTTGGTGAGACACCCTTCGGGCGCTAATAATTCTGGGGCCACTTCATGGGCACCGCGAATGGTATAGCCTTTTTTTTCAAAGAAATTCACAATGCGCGAGAGGATGCTGTCGTCCCCACCAACCATCAGACTGAATAGAAAGGGTAGGATTTTTATTGCCCCTAAGTCAAAACGAATTTCTTTCATATCTGGTCTTGTGACAGACCCTATAAAAACCACATCTTTACATTGGGCCTTTTTTAATGTCTTAAAAATCCGCCCAATTTGTCCCCACTTCACCCAGGTGTGGGAGAAGGCTTCGATGTGTTGGTCAGCCTCACCATCTAGAGCAACTATATGAACTTCCCGACCTGCTCTGATTGCTGAACTAGCGACTAAACATGGCATAACACCACCGCCAGCAATGATCCCTAATTTTGGCAAATCTGGTGATGGCTGTGTCATGTGTTTATGAGTAAGCTTATTCGCTTACGCTCCCGTTACGAGGAACACATAATGAGCGGTCTGTTTCCGCACGGATAAATTTTGCAACACGCTCTACGCAAGGATCACCAGCAAACATTTTCTCAACATCTTCCAGACGCTCCATCAAAGTGCCTTCGTTGGAAAAGAGCATGCGATAGCCTTTGCGAAGATTGTGGATCTGTTCGCGATCAAAGCCGTTACGCTTTAGGCCAAGAATATTCAGACCATTCAGGTAAGCGCGATTTCCCATGACCATACCGAAAGGAATAACATCTTTTTCGACACCGCACATACCGCCTACGAAGGAGTAAGCCCCTAATCGAACGAATTGGTGAACTGCGGATAGTCCGCCTAAAATTACGTGGTTTTCAACTACGCAATGACCGGCTAATGTTGCATTATTTGCTAAGATGACATTGTCGCCAACAACACAATCATGTGCCACATGAGAGCCCATCATGAACAGACCGTGCGAGCCGACTTTTGTCAGGCTTCCACCCCCCTGAGTTCCAGGGTTCATAGTTACATGTTCACGGATGACGTTTTTTTCACCTATTTCCAGAGCGCTGTCTTCACCGTGGAATTTTTTATCTTGTGGGATATGACCAATTGATGCAAATGGGAAGATCTCGGTTCCTGCTCCGACAGTGGTTTTGCCGGCAATCACCACATGAGATTTAAGTTTCACATCATCGGCAAGTTTTACATTGCTCCCGATTACACAATATGGACCTATTTCTACATTGGCCCCAATTTCTGCACCATCTTCAACTATTGCAGTCTGGTGTATATCAGCCATTCGCTACCGCGCTATCCTTATCAACAATCATTGCTCCAATTTCAGCTTCACAAACCACATTGCCTTCAACCTTGGCAACGACGGCAAAGCGCCAAACTGGACCACGATTTCTTAATTTTTGTACATGGTAATAAACTGTATCCCCAGGCACAACTGGTTTGCGGAATTTTGCTTTGTCAATTGACATAAAAAATACCAAATGCGGCTCATAATCCTCATTAAAATTATGGACACATAGTGCACCTGCAGTTTGCGCCATCCCTTCAATCAATAAAACGCCTGGCATCACAGGAAAGCTTGGAAAATGCCCCTGAAAGTGTGGTTCATTTATGGTCACATTTTTTATTCCAATAGCAGTTTCATCTTTGTGCATATCAATGATTTTATCTACCAGAAGAAACGGATAGCGGTGCGGCAATAGTTTCAATATTCTATTAATATCAGCCGTTCCGAGCTCTGTTTTGCTTTCCATTTCACTCATTCATTCAACTCCATTCCTGAAATTACAAATGCTTAACTTGGGCCTGTTTACTACAAGGCTTTTACAATAAAACACCGTAATTTTTTATTCTGATTTATGAGGAACTCTTTTCACTCATTTTTCGTAAATATAAAATTTCTTTTTGCCATTTCCGTATTGGTTGTGCTGGTGCTCCGCCCCAACGTTCACCATCTGGAATATCGGATGCAATACCACTTTGTGCAGCAACTTGGACGCCACTGCCAATTTTGGCATGACCTATGACACCAACTTGACCACCTAATACAACGAAATCACCAAGCTCTGTGCTGCCTGAAATTCCTACATGTGCAACAATCACGCAATGGCGGCCTATGACGACGTTATGGCCGATTTGTACCAGATTATCAATTTTTGTCCCCTCACCAATAATAGTATCTTTTAAGGCCCCACGATCTATGGTGGTATTTGCTCCAATTTCTACGTCATCTTGTATCACAACTCGACCAATTTGGGGGACTTTCAAATGACCTGTTGGTCCCATTGCAAAACCAAATCCGTCTTGTCCTATGCTGACACCTGAGTGGATTATGACATTATCACCCACCAAACTATGAATGATTGTTGCACTTGGGCCGATATAGCATTCTCTTCCAATATATGTACGATAACCAATCGTCGCGCCAGCACTTACGCGTGTTCCTGCCCCAATTCTTGCTTCTGCACCAATGACCGCTCCTGGTTCAATTATTGCCCCTTCTTCTACAAGGGCTGATGGATGTATAAAATTGTTATTTTCTGCATCTGCCCTTATATTTGACACTCTTGCTTCAGGAAAAAATAGAAAAAGTGCTTTTGCAAAACAATGATATGGCTGCTTTGATACCATTGATATTACATTTTCTGGCGCTCTATCTTTATGTTTAGCCGTTACAAAACATGCCGCAGCATTAGTTTGTTTAAATTGAGGTATATATTTCGAATTGTCTAAAAATGATATGTCATTAGCTTTTGCCTCATCTAAAGGCAAAACATTATCTATCATTAAATCACTATTCGCTTCAGGTGCTATTTCGGCACCTGTTACTTCAGCAATTTTCTTAATTGAAAACGGACCAGCTTTTTTAAAAAAACCCGGATGCTCCATATTAACCATCCACATATTTATTTTTAAACAGATTCTTCTCAAGCTCAGGCTAGATATGCCTTAATATAGTCATGAAAAGTAAATGATTTTTACTTTTGTATCCGAACCATGTGTAGAAATGCAATGGACTAATACGTATTTGAATGAATAAATTTATAAAAAAGCTAATATTTTTATTTAAAGATACTCTTTTATTTCGAAGTTTTAGCTTTTTACAGAAAAGGCCGCATAATGCGGCCTTTATAAATCTCATAGTTTTTACAGATATTTAGAATTTCGTTGCTGCACCAAAGCGGAACTGTTCTTCTTTATCTGCATCATCCTTTAATAAGGCATATGCGAAATCTGCACGCAATGGGCCTAGTGGTGAGTCCCATATAATACTTGCACCTGCAGATGCTCTTAACTCATGATCATCACTATCAATATTAATTGCATTGTCATTCAAATCATTGCCGAATAATGATCCTGCATCCGCGAATAAGGCGCCCTTCATACCAATTGCTTCAGTTATGTATGGGAATGGGAACCTTACTTCTACTGTTGCAGAGTAGAATGTTGTGCCACCTAGAGAGTCACCTGTTGCTGAGTCTCTAGGGCCAATACCAGATCTTTCGAAACCACGTACTGTCTCGCCACCTTTGTAAAAATGGTCAAGCAATCTCACATCATCGCCGCCCCAACCAAAGATGTTACCGCCAAGAGCACGCCCAACTAGTGTAATTTCTTTGGTTAATGGATAGTACCCTCTAGCTTCAGCAACTGTTCTTACATACTGAACATCACCACCTGCACCAGCGAAATCCTGAGCAAGTGTGAAATACACTCCGTGAGAAGGGTTACGTTTCAGATTACGGGTGTCATATGTCAATTTGTATCCTAAAGAAGAGATGTTTGCGACACCATCATTGTCCTGACCTGCTTGCTGAACTGCTAGTGATGCATCACTTTCAACATCAAAGATCTCGTCACGTACGAATGAGTAGTTTGTTGTTAGCCTCAAGTTTTCAGCAACTGGGAAGCCTAAGCGTAAAGCACCGCCTGTTTTTCTACTTTTGAATGATGATTCATCACTGCTATCGACTTCTTTATGGAAGACATCAATTCCTGCTGCCAAGTTACGATCTAAGAATCTTGGTTCTGTGAAACTTAGGTCAACCTGTGCACGCTCAAAGCTACCTGAGAACTTTAATCTTAAAAACTGCCCTTTACCAAGCAGATTTCGCTCAGTGATACTAATATCACCTATCACACCTTCATTTGTTGAATATCCTGCACCGAAAGATAGCTCACCAGTTGATTCTTCAATCAAATTCACATTTATGACAACTCTGTCACTTGCACTTCCGCTTTCTGTTGTGATTTTAACAGATTTAAAGAAACCTAATCCCTGAAGTCTGCGGCGGGCTCTATCTACGATGAGTTTATTATATGCGTCCCCTTCAGCAAGTCTAAACTCTCGTCGGATTACATAATCTAATGTTCTTACATTACCTAGAATATTGATGCGTTCAATATATACGCGAGGGCCTTGCTCCACGTTGTATAACACACCGATTGTCTTAGATACTGGATCTCTATCAATTTTTGGGCGAACACGTGCAAATGCATAGCCCGTTTTTGAAATCTCAAATGTTGCTGCTTCAATTGATTTATCAATCAATTGTGCATTGTAAATCTCACCTGATTTTGTGAGTAATTTCCCACTTAGAGCATCAGGATCAACTGAATTTATTGATGTTTGTAAGTTTATCTCACCAAATTTATACTGCTCACCCTCTTCTACCGTGAACGTGAGGAAAAATCCTTTTCCATCCCTATCTAACTCTGCAGTTGCTGAAATTATGCGCATATCAGCATAACCGTTTTTAAGGTAGAAGCGTCTTACTAATTCACGGTCAAGGCTAAGGCGATCAGGGTCATATACGTTTGTTGATTTTAGAAAACTCAACAAGCCCGTTTCAGTTGTTGTAATAACATCTCTTAGTTGGGAATCAGAGAAAGCAACATTGCCAATAAAGTTAATGCTTTTGACTTTCGTTGAAGGGCCTTCTTGAATTTCATAAACAAGATTAACTCTGTTGTGCTTTAATTTTATTATTTTTGGCTGAACATTCGCCGCATAAAGGCCCTGACGTTGGTAAACATCAAGGATACGCTGAACATCAGACTGAACACGAGCTCTTGTGTAAATTGCGCGGGTTTTGAGCTGAACCTCAGTCTTCAAAGTATCATCTTCGACTTCTTTGTTTCCCTCAAAAGCAACCTGATTGACAACAGGGTTCTCAACAACATTAACTACTAGAATGTTTTTCACAAGTTTGATGCGGACATCTGCGAATAAACCTGTAGCAAACAGTGTTTTAAGAGATGCATCAACTCTAGCGGCATCATAACGATCCCCGGTTGAGAATTTTAGATAAGAGCGTACAGTTTCAGGCTCAACACGACGGTTTCCTTCAACTTTAATACTTTTTATAGCTCTTCCAGATTGTGCGTATGCAGACTCTACTCCAAATCCAACTTCTTTTTCAAAAGATATGAAAAAAGATAGTGTTAGAATTAGAGCGGTCGTAATCCCTCTGCTCATTGTCGCCCTTTGTGCCATTGTTACAAATGCCCCTTTGTACTCTGATTCTTTCGCTACTTAAAATGTAACGGGCCATTCTATTGTGACCATATCATGATAGTAGTATACTTTCTTAGTTATTTTGCAAAGGACTAAAGGGCCACAGTCTCCAAAATTTAATAATTTTTTTTAACTTTATTTAAGTTAAAAAAAACTTAACATTAGGGCACAGACTAAATACCAAAAAATAATACCTAAGACATTACACACCCAAAGCACAATATTTCCAAATATAAAGAAATAAAAACAGAGTATTACCCAACTATCCCCAAGGTATCCTGTGCATGAAATCTAGTCTTGTTACAAATATCATAAGTAATATCAACAGGGCAAACCCTACATGAGCTGCTATATCTTGGGTTTTGGCACTCAATGGCTTGCCTCTTACAGCTTCAATTGCATAAAACGCTAAATGTCCACCATCTAATATTGGGATTGGGAAAAGGTTAAAAAAGCCAATTGCTATAGAAAGGAAGGCTGCAAGCTGAATAAGTGGAATTATACCAAAAGTTGCCACCTTACCAGATGTCATTGCGATACCAACAGGGCCGCTTAATTGGTCTGGTGCCACACGGCCTGAGATTACTCTATATAGATAGCTCGTTGTGGTTGAAATGACGGAATATGTTCTGTCCAAGGATAAATATACTGCTGTAATCGGGTTTACCGTACTATAAACGCTGTGTTTTGGATCCCGACTACTACTAATTCCTAATAGCCTTTGTTTATTTCCAAATGGATCGCGCTCTTTTACATCTCTTGGTGCAGAAGAAAGATTAACTTTATTTCCATCCCTTAAAACAACAAAATTTAAAGCTTCGCTGCCACTGATCTGCACCATTGCCCGAATGTCCATGAAGGATTTAACTGGCGAGCCATTAATAGATATAATTTCATCACCAACTTTAAAGCCAGCTTCTTTTGCCGCAGAATTCTTGGAGAAACCGCCAACAACTGGCTTTATGTAATTATGGCCATAAACACTAAATGTGATTGTGAAAATTATGATTGCCAGTAAGAAGCTCGCAGCTGGGCCAGCTGCTACGACAGCTGCTCTTTGCCAAAGTGGTTTGAGTTGCAACGCGCCAGCTTTTTGTTCTGGTGTCATTGCATTTAACTGTTCTTCGCTTGGAATACTCGCTGCGTTTTGATCATCAATGAATTTTACATATCCACCTAATGGGATCCAGCATATCTTCCAGCGCGTACCTTTATGATCATAAAACCCAAATATTTCTGGACCAAACCCAACTGAAAATGCTTCAACGGCTACACCACACCAACGTGCAACCAAAAAGTGTCCCAATTCATGAAAGAATACCACTATCGTAAGAACAAATAAAAATGCCGGGAATATTAAAAAAACCTCATTTGATAAAATACTCGATAGATATTCCATAAAATCGTGACTCCTGATAAAATTTTATTTTTGGGTATTAAGGTAATACTACCGCCAGAACTTTAATACGACGAATATAAGTATTTCTTTTTGAAAAGAAATACTTAATACAACAATTTCTCAAAAAAACACACTTTTTTGTATTATGTCGTTTTTTGTTTTATTTCATAGATTTAAGCAATGAGTGTGCCAAAATTCTAGACTCTTGGTCTATTGCCAATATTTCTTCTAGTGTTAAATCTGCCTTAGATGAATGAGATATAGAGGTTGATTTTTCCAATGTCATCTCAATAAGTTGTGGAATCGACATAAATTTAATTTGTTCATTTAAAAATGCCTCAACGGCGACTTCATTCGCGGCGTTCAAAATCGGGCCTTGAATATTGTCTGACTTTAAGACTTCCTTGGCAATTCGAAGTGCTGGGAATCTGGTCTCGTCAGGTTTTTCAAATGTCAGTTGACCTAATTCAGCTAAATCAAGTTTTTTCGTCGGGGATGACATTCTTTCCGGCCAAGCCAGACTGTAGGCTATAGGTGTTCTCATATCTGGCGAGCTTAATTGTGCCATTACGGATCCATCAGTGTACGATACCAGACAATGAACAATCGATTGAGGATGTACTAAAACATCTAGTTGGTCTGCTGATACAGGAAATAGATGCCAGGCTTCAATTAATTCCAACCCTTTATTCATGAGTGTTGCTGAATCAATCGTAATTTTGCGTCCCATCGACCAATTTGGGTGTTTTAAGGCCTGGCTTAGTGTAGCCTTTGACAATTCCTCAAGGGACCATTGCCGGAATGGACCACCTGAAGCTGTGAGTATCATTTTATCAATTTTATCTTTAGGGTGACCAGCAATGGCTTGAAACGCAGCTGAATGTTCTGAGTCTACGGGTAAAAGAACAGTTCCTGCTTTTTGGACTTCTTTTGCAAAGAGCTCCCCTGCAGAAACCAAACATTCTTTATTTGCTAAGGCTATACATTTACTTGATTTGACAGCTTTTAGTGTTGGCTGCAGCCCAGCAGTTCCCATAATTGACGCCATAACCAAATCAACTTCTATTGAGGCTGCATGGATTAAAGCTTCTTGCCCTGCTGCAATTTCAATATTTCGCCCAGACAAAGCTGATTTTAACTCTAGGTATTTTGTTTCATCAGCTACAACAGCCAATTTTGCATTATGTTTTGTTGCCTGCTCTGCCAGGAGTTTTACATTATGGTTCCCAGTTAGGGCTTTGATTTCGAAAGATTCAGAATTTCTGCTTATTAAATCAAGTGTATTGCATCCGATTGTACCTGTAGACCCTAATATGCTAATTGTGCGTTTGTTTTCAGGAACAGGATGATTGAGAGTGTAGTTTTCTAAAGCTAAAGTTGCAGGCATGCAAACCATACCTTCTTAATTATTGTTGAACAAATGCTAGAAATCAGCGTTCCCATATTTTTTTAGCCCTTGATGTATGAGGGTTTTCATTACAGTACTTATATAAATAGTTGACCCTAAAAATATGGAGGCAATTTTTACAGTCCAAATTTGATTATCTGTTTGTATTGAATTGAGAGGAATATGACAACTATTGAATCACAAAATATGACAGGTTATCATCCTTTTCAGATCTTAAGTTCACTCATTTTGGATAATTTTGAACCATACGGCATCTAATTAAACAGTAAGGCAATTGCAGGTTTTTGTATATTTATCACTAGTGCGAAAAGCGCTGCAAAGAGTACTGAAAATACCATACTATCTACTCTATCCAATATGCCTCCATGTCCTGGAATTAGCGAACTTGAATCTTTTGTTCCAAAATTACGTTTAAATGCAGATTCAGCAAGGTCTCCTATTTGGGCGACTGTTCCTAAAGCCATGCTTATTAGTGACAAACTTAGAATATCCGCTTTGTCGAAGATCAAAGCAAAACACAGTCCTACACATAAACTTCCAAACAAACCTCCGATAAAACCTGCCCATGTTTTGTTTGGTGAAATGCTTGGCCATAATTTAGCACCCCCAATGAACCTACCACCAAAGAAAGCCATGCTGTCGGTGACCCATACAAGCAAGAACAGGTAAAGCACGGCCCACAATCCGGTATCGCCATCTTGGCGGAACCATATCATTGCGATTGAAGGCACGCCTATATATAAGGTCCCGACAGAAAGCCAGAATGCATTTTTTTCAGCAATATATTTAATAAAACTTAGAGATAAAAATAGGCTTATTCCCAAAATTAGTACAAAAAAACTTAAT
This sequence comes from Methyloligellaceae bacterium, assembly GCA_965263345.1. GTDB lineage: Bacteria > Pseudomonadota > Alphaproteobacteria > Rhizobiales > CBDHHC01 > CBDHHC01. Next base: position 105,081 of record CBDHHC010000021.1, on the reverse strand, counting down.
AAAAACCAATTGTTAGCTGCCATAAAAATTGAGAGAAGTATTGTAAGAGACTGAATGAAATATGATAAAACATGCTTTTCATTGGTTACAAGCCCACACCATTCCCACACCATAAGCATTGAAATTACAAGGATTAAGAATGCAAAGCACCATCCACCTTGATATGTGCCAATGAGTGATATGCTCACCAAAACTATGGCAGAAAGACATCTCAAAGTTAATTCTGAGTATGTAGTCGTTGCTCCGCTATGCTCTATATGATTTGCATGTATCGGGCTCATTATACGTTATAGACCTCTTATCTAAACCGCCATATCTACGATCTCGAGCACGAAATTCATTAATTGCAGCAAGTAAATGTTCCTTGTTATAATCTGGCCAGTGAACATCTTGAAATACAAATTCAGTATAAGCACATTGCCACAATAAAAAATTACTTAAGCGTTTTTCTCCACTTGTACGGATAAGCAAGTCGGGATCAGGAACCCCAGCAGTATCTAAATTCTCTTCAAAAATTTCAGTACAGACGCTGTCTGGATCCAACTCACCCGCCTTAATTTTCGTAACTATTTTTTGTGTTGCTCGAACAATCTCGTCTCTTGAACCATAACTAAACGCAATAATCAAATTCAGGCCTGAATTATTATTTGTTAATTCAACAGCTTCATGCATAAGTTTGGCGATGTCTTGTCCAGCTGCAAGTGGATCACCAATCAAATTAATCTTCACATTATTGTTATGAAGTTCTGCTAAATCTTTTTTAATAAAGAGCTTTAACAACCCCATAAGATCATTGATTTCTTCTTTTGGTCTTGTCCAATTTTCGGATGAAAAGCTATAAAGGGTAAGGTATTTTATACCTAATTCACTACAAGCTTTTACAGTTCTTTTGACTGCTCCTACACCCTGTTTATGCCCATAAGTTCTTGGCATTTTACGCGCTGCAGCCCAACGTCCATTACCATCCATAATGACAGCAATATGTTTTGGACTGACCGTCTCATGATTTAGGTCTTCACTAATTGTCTTATCACTCACCCCAAAAAACCTTAATTGTTCCAATTAATAGTTCACTAATATCAACATCATATGCTTCATAAGACAATAGTTTTCACAAATGCCATCTTAAACTTGCATGATTTCAGCTTCTTTTGTTGACAATACTTCGTCTAATTCTTTGATATATTGGTCTGTTAAATCTTGCACTTTTCCAGAAATAGAGTGGTGATCATCTTTACTGATTTCACCATCTTTTTCTAATTTCTTCAGTTGATCCATACCGTCACGTCTTACATTTCTTACAGCGACACGTGCTTGTTCAGCATATTTTGCTGCAATTTTGGTTAATTCCTGACGGCGTTCTTCATTTAATTCAGGAATTGGCAGGCGAAGTAATTGCCCATCAACCACAGGATTTAGACCTAAATCAGAGTCGCGAATGGCCTTTTCAACGGCTGCAACCATAGTTTTGTCCCACACCTGCACTGAAATAATACGAGGCTCGGGAACAGATACAGTGCCTACCTGGCTTAATGGCATCATAGAACCATAAGCATTTACCATTATTGGATCAAGTAAGCTTGCACTGGCTCTGCCTGTTCTAAGGCCTGAAAACTCTTGTTTTAGAGAAGCTACAGCACCTTGCATCCTGCGTTCAATCTCTGATAATTCGAATGTTTGTTCTGTCATTTTTGTCCCTCCTTGAGAGAAATTTTATAATATCTCTTCTAATGAGCTTAATTTGTCTAATCAATTTCGTTGTTTTAAAATATAAAATTAATTGCGTACAATTGTATAATCGCCTTGCCCCGTCAGTGCTTTTAATAAATTTCCTTTTTGCCATATTGAAAATACAAGGACAGGTAAATCATTATCTCTGGCAAGGGCGACAGCTGCACCATCCATAACTTGTAGGTCTTTAGCCAATACTTCTTTATATGTCAGTTCTTCATATCTAGTTGCTGTTGGATCTTTTTTGGGGTCAGCTGTGTAGACACCATCAACCTGGGTTGCCTTTACAATAATATCGCTGTTTGTTTCAATAGCTCTTAATACAGCCGCAGTGTCAGTTGTAAAATATGGGTTTCCTGTTCCTGCCGCAAAAACAACCACAGTCCCTTTTTCTAAATAATCTAGGGCTGTTTGTCTTGCAAATGGCTCACAGACAGTCGGCATGGGAATGGCTGAGAGAACTTTTGAAGATACTCCAGAATTTTCTAAAGCATTCTGGACTGCTAATGCATTCATGACGGTTGCTAGCATACCCATATAATCTGCTTTTGCCCTGTCCATTCCTGATGCAGCCCCTGAGAGACCGCGGAAGATATTCCCTCCTCCGACAACAATTGAGAGCTGAATGCCTGCCTGTACAACTTCTGTTATATCACTTACGATTCTATTCACAGTTGACATATCAAGCCCATAAGCGCCCTCGCCCATTAATGCTTCGCCTGATAGTTTGACAAGAACTCGATTATATTTTTGAGGTAATTGTGACATGAACCCGCCCCTGCAATTAATGTTGTTAGCTTAATTATGCAGCCTTATGAATCCTGCTTAAAATGATAAATATATCTATAGAAACCGGATTTTTATAAATCTATTTTACTAGACAATAAATATGATCGCTCTCTCATATAAGCCTTAATGAAGTTATGGGCAACAATGTCAGTGAATAAATGGGGCTTTAAGGCAGATTTAATAACATTTTATCCTTAAATCTGCGTAATAAATGGCGTGAAGCTTAATAATGAAGCGTTTTACATATAAAAAAGCCGACCTTAACACAAATCTTTTGTGTAGATCGGCTCTTTATTATTTTAATAATGTCTTCTATGCGAATTAGCCTTTGCCAGCAACAGCAGCAACCTCAGCAGCGAAATCCTCTTCTTTTTTCTCGATACCTTCACCAAGAGCAAAGCGAATAAATTTAGCTATTTTGATTGGCGCGCCGACTTCTTTCTCAGCTAGTTTTGCCGCTTTTTCAACTGTGTTATCTGGGTCGACTACAAATGTTTGAGCTGTCAAGCAAACTTCCTGGTAGAATTTGCGGATACGGCCCTCAATCATTTTCTCAATTACGTTGTCAGGTTTGCCAGATTCTTTTGCCTGTTCTGTTAATACTGTGCGCTCACGCTCAACAACATCCTGGTCTAGAGAGTCTGGATCAAGAGCTAGAGGGTTCGTTGCTGCTACGTGCATTGCAACCTGTTTTCCAAATTCAAGAAGTTTGTCTTTGTCGCCAGATGATTCCAAACCAACAAGAACGCCAATCTTTCCAAGACCTGCTGTTGCAGCATTGTGCATGTAGCTTGCTACAATACCTTCTTCAACAATAACTGCCTCAGAACGACGAAGTGTCATATTCTCGCCGATTGTTCCAACCATTTCTTTCAAATGAGCTTCAACAGAATTTGACGTTCCTGGGAATTCTTTTTCTTTTAAGGCTTCAAAATTGCCATCAACATCAAGAGCAACTTGTGTGATTGTGGTAACCAATTCCTGGAATGTTTCGTTACGAGCTACGAAATCTGTTTCCGAGTTTACTTCAACAACAACGCCTTTATTGTCTGCTGAAGCAATACCAACGAGACCATCGGCAGCAATACGGCCAGATTTTTTATCGCCTTTTGCGATACCTTTTGCACGCAACCAATCGATTGCTGCTTCCATATCTCCGTCCGTCTCTTTCAGTGCTGCTTTACAATCCATCATGCCAGCACCAGACTTCTCTCTGAGTTCTTTGACCATTCCTGCTGTAATTGTCGACATTTTGAGCCTCTATGTTTTACCGAATAGGGTTCTTTGAGTATGGAGCCATGTTATAATTATGAAATGCTTCGTTTTTACAACATGGCCAATAAAATTAAACTTTATTTCTCTTCTTGAAGTTTTTTCGCTTGTTCCAGCCAGTCATCACGCTCGATGCGGCCTTTAAAATTCAAAACTTCGTCGATTCTAGAGATATCTTGGTTTGTGAAACTTGAAATCTGCCAATAATGGTAAATTCCCATTCCATTAAGCTTTTTCTCTAGAACTGGACCAACGCCAGAGATTTTCTTCAAATCATCCGCCGCGCCTTGAGGTGCATCAAGCACTTCAAAACTTACATCTTCTAAAGGTCCCACAGCTTCACTCTGTTCTTCAGTGTCTGTAGCTTCAGCTTCTGCAACTTCATCTAGAGTTGGATCAGTAATATCTTCTGCAGCACCGATATCAACACCAGAACTAACTTGAGATCTCTCAATTCCATCGATTGCAGCTCTTGAAATTAGATCGCAATATAGTGAAATTGCTCGGCCTGCATCATCATTGCCTGGTATTGGAATTGTAACACAATCTGGGTCACTGTTCGAATCAACAACACCGATGACTGGGATATTCAGTTTATGTGCTTCAGCAACCGCAATTGATTCTTTATTCGTATCAATTACGAATAGAAGATCAGGTACACCGCCCATATCTTTGATGCCACCAAGAGACAGTTCAAGCTTATCGCGTTCCATAGTTAGCTTTAAGCGTTCTTTCTTGGTCAGACCTTGAGCTTCGCCGCCCAGCATGTCTTCCATTGAACGAAGACGTTTGATTGAATTGGAAATTGTTTTCCAGTTTGTTAGTGTACCACCTAACCAGCGGTGATTCATATAGTATTGTGCACAACTTGTTGCTGAGTCAGCTACAACTGATGATGCCTGACGTTTTGTTCCAACGAACAGTACACGGCCACCTTTTGTTACGACATCAGAGACCAAAACAAGTGCCTGGTGTAACAAAGGAACAGTTTGTGCTAAGTCAATAATGTGGATATTGTTACGGCTACCAAAGATAAAGCTGCCCATTTTAGGGTTCCAGCGGTGTGTTTGGTGACCAAAGTGAACTCCAGCTTCCAATAGCTGGCGCATATTAAAATTGGGTAGTGCCATCGGGCCTACTCTCCTTATATTTCCGGTTAATCCTCCATGATATGTTTAAAAGACACGGTTTATTCACCCTGCCACCGGCATCATTTCAGGTCCTTGCAACAAACAAGGTTGATATGATTCATATCATGTGTGTGATGATTTCGCCCTTATAAGCTGCAATTTTGCTCTTGACAAGTGCTAGTAGGCCCTATGAGACGAATTTTCATGAGAAATTGATGAATTATTGCGTTTTGTCGATTTTGCTGAGGAATTCAGGGTCAAATCGCCATTATAATGCTTCTCCCTTTTTAGGATTTCTTCAGCATTTAACGACCTGATTGGTGTTGTCTCTTCTTTCGGAATATCTCCAGATATCTGTAATGCCTGGTATCTACCACAGCAGACACGCAGAAAGGAGGTGAAATTATCGACATCATGCCCAGCTTCAGCTGCTTCATCATAGAGTCTCATGATAAGCTGATTTACAGTCATTCCATCTCTCTTGGCAATTCCTTCTAATATACGCCAAAAGAAATTTTCCAGTCGAATACTGGTCACCATACCATTCATGCGCAGAGATTTGGAGTGATTATCCCATAATGTTTTATCCGCTTCGATAAATAATTTACACATATTAATCACTCCCTCAAAATATCAGCTGTGTCTTTATAAAAATATTACGACATTGCACCGCTCAAATCTCATTTTATCGTTCAAGCTTCATGAGTAATTCGGGTTCCTAATAATTTAAGAAACTGTGAGATCCACTCTGGGTGTGCTGGCCACGCTGGAGCAGATACCAAATTACCATCCGTTACTGCAGCATCTACCGGGATATCTGCATAAAGCGCTCCAGCCAATTCAACTTCAGGTTTACATGCCGGATATGCTGAGCATTTTTTACCATATATTATATTTGCGGCAGCAAGAAGTTGTGCGCCATGACAGATTGCGGCAACAGGTTTGTTGGTATCGAAAAAGTGCTTAACCATTGCAATAACTTTTTCGTTCAATCTCAAATATTCTGGAGCTCGACCGCCCGGAATTACCAGTGCGTCATAGTCCTCTGGTTGAACTTCGGAAAAGCTCTTATTTAATGTAAAGTTATGTCCAGGTTTTTCTGTGTAAGTTTGGTCGCCTTCAAAATCATGTATCGCCGTTGCAATCGTATCTCCTGCCGCCTTATCAGGACAGACAGCCTGAACATCATGACCGACTGCTTTAAGTGCCTGGAATGGGACCATGATTTCATAATCTTCTCCAAAGTCACCACATATCATCAGTATCTTTTTAGACATAATACGACTCCTCCGCTTGCTTGTTTTGGGAAGCGTATTTTAAGTGAAGTTGTTAGGACTGGGGTGTGTTAATGGAAGCCTTTGTTGAAATTGCCAGATAAACTACAGAGATCAACATTAAGTCTAATGCTTGTTAAGCTATGTTCTGTATTTTTGTATGTTCAACCTGGTATCCATAAAGTTTGTGAGACCGCCAAGGAATTAACCATCCAAATGATACAATAGCTGGGAAAACTGTCCAAACTGCAATGATGCCATAATTTAGTGCGGCACCAGTTTGTTTGAAAGAGCCGAGATTTGATTTACTTTCAGAAAGTATTCTATTTAATTCATTTAACCTATCAGACTGATGAACCATATCTGTCAATTTTGCTTTCCCCTAAGCCTGAGATGTCGTGGAGTTGCCAGAGTTCAGAGGGGCGTTTTTCGACCATTTCTACCAAGGTTTTATCATGACAGATGACATAGGGCGGTTTGTTTTGTTTTTTGGCCAAACGCAAACGCAGGGCTTTTAAGGCCTCAAAGAGCGGTTGGTTGCCTTCTGAAAGTTTGACAGCTGGCTTTGATTTTCGTGTCTTCTTGGTGCGTTCTTTTTTGACATATTCGCGCATAAAGAAGGTTTGCTCGCTGCGTAATATTGGACGAGATTGTTCCGTGAGCACCAAAGCCCCGTGGCGATCTATATCGACTTTTAAGAAACCTTGGGCGATCAATTGGCGAAAGATACCACGCCAAGCTGGTTCACTGAGTTCTTCGCCGATGCCATAGGTTGAGACTTTATCGTGGAAATTATTTTTAATGCGGTCGTCATCACGGCCGCGAAGGACATCTATCAGATAGTTCACACCGAAGCGTTGGTCTGTGCGATAAACGCATGAGAGCGCCATTTGCGCGTAACGGGTGCCATCGATTGTTGTGGGAGGTGTTAAACAGTTATCACAGTTCCCACATGGCTCGCCGAGCTCTTCTCCGAAGTAAGCCAGAAGTGACTGGCGACGGCAGGTTGTTTGCTCGCTTAATCCCAACATGGCTTCGAGTTTGATATGTTCGACACGTTTTCGTTGATCATCGGCGTCTGAGTTGGCAAGCATCTGACGCATCATAATGACGTCCTGTAAACCATAAGACATCCACGCGTTGGCCGGATTGCCATCACGCCCAGCGCGTCCTGTTTCCTGGTAATAGGCTTCCATAGATTTTGGCATGCTTAAATGGCCAACAAAACGGACATCGGGTTTGTCAATGCCCATGCCGAACGCGATCGTTGCAACGATGATGATGCCGTCTTCACGCAGGAAACGTTCTTGATTTTCTTTGCGTATTTCTGCTGCAAGCCCTGCGTGATATGGCAAGGCAGTACGTCCTTTGTTGACGAGAAATTTTGCTGTTTCTTCGACGGCTTTGCGTGAGAGGCAATATACGATGCCGGCATCTTCTGGGTGTTCTTCTTTGATGAAGCGCCAGAGTCTTTCCCGGCTGCCCATGCCCTCTTCTATCGTGTATCTGATATTTGGGCGATCAAAACTTGAGACGAATTTCTTAGCGTTGCCGAGATATAATTGCTCGACGATTTCATCCTGGGTTTTTGGATCGGCTGTTGCGGTCAAGGCAATGCGCGGGACATCTGGGAAGTGGTTTACCAGACAAGAGAGTTGGCGATATTCAGGGCGAAAGTCATGTCCCCATTGGGATACACAGTGCGCTTCGTCTATGGCGAAAAGTGAGATCTCGCAATCTTGTAGAAGTGTGATCGTGTCTTCCATGACGAGACGTTCTGGGGCGACATAGAGCAAATCTAATTCGCCATCACGCAGTTTTGCCACGACTTCACGGTGTTCGTAGTAATCCAGAGTTGAGTTCAGGAAGGCTGCGTTGACACCAAGTTCGGTTAGTGCGTCTACTTGATCTTGCATAAGGGCAATGAGTGGAGAAACAACAATGGCTGTGCCTTCTCGCATCAGGGCCGGGATTTGATAGCAGAGGGATTTACCGCCACCAGTTGGCATGAGAACCAATGCACTTTGCCCGCCTGCTATTGTTTCGATAATTTCTGCCTGATGCCCTCTGAACGAAGAATAGCCGAATATTCGCTCGAGGATTTCTTCCGCCGCCGCTGCCATGTTACGCCTTTGTGTTATTTATAGCTATCCCCAAATTCTTCGATACTTCGTTGCTCTTCGCTTATGTAGGTCTACTACACTGCGCTCATCGCGCCTCGTCTCAAAAAATTTGGAAATAGCTGTTTGTAGCCTATGAGATTCTGTGGGGTTTGGGAATGCTGGGTTGGGGGTTATGCACGGGTTGTGTAGGGGGGAATAATTAGTCAGTTATAGATAGATTAAACCTCATTTTCTTAAGTATAAAAGGCAAAACACCACCTGATATAGATATTATTACTTTAAATTTACTGTGGAATAGAATTTTTTACTGTTGATACTTTCTTATCAGTAAATAGTATCTAATCTTATCAAGAAGAGGAGAAAGAGTATTAATCTTGAAACTCTACTTTGGAAAACTCGGAATCAACCTAAAGGATTAGGAAAACCACGACCAAACGGGTTAAAAATTGAAGTTGTATAGGCACTCTATTGGTTCTGCCAGGAAAAAACGTTCTCCGTGGAAATTGCGTCTGACTTTGTATGGACTTAAAACGAAAGACAGCTATCCTACTCCAAGCTGTCATTACTATTACCAGAGAAATTAAATTATGGCACGAAACCCACGTACATCTCTCCATATGGATGCTAACCGTGTTACACCTTTTGGAATGTATCGTTATTCAAGAACTTAGAGTACTATGCAGCAAGTAAAGCAGCTGATGATGCTTTTGGCAATGATCTTGGGTACGACAATTGTTGCACCGATTTCAGTTACATTTCTCAATGTCTCGCTCAATTGAGCTTGCATTTAAAGCTTTCCTTCTTCAAAATCTCTCATATGACGCTTCAAGATATCTAAAAATAACATTGGTCATAATTTAGATACTGCATTATCAGTGAGCTGAAGATGAGTTGGTTTGACGAAATTGATGGAAATTTCAAATGATGACCGTAATTTTATTTCCATGCTCAATTCCTTATATTCAAATAAAGAATATGAGTATCCTGTAACAGGGTTTAAAACAATTGCCTGTTTATGGAGGTTTAGAAAATATTGGTTCTCGTTTATTAATTTGTGTATCAAAAGAAATCCCCCGAGCTGAAGATATTGATAGGCAGATGTAAGGCTGGAAGCTATCTGAAAAGTACTTTGCACTTTGTCACAAAAAGTTGGATGAATACCAGTTGTCAAACTGATCTATAAGATCAACCTGATTGCTCTTGGCTTTATCTCTCCTTACTCCGCCTTGATACTATAGCATGAACCTTAAATATGGACTTCTTCAGCAAGGAGATTCCTTTACCTTCATCCAGTGATTTTTTACTGCTTCTTGGACTCATGACGGCTTGTGTTTATGAAAAATCAAAATCAGAAAGTAGGGTCATTTAATATACACATGATTGATGATAAACTCAGCAGATTTCAATTTGCTCTTCTTCAGGCCAGATTGAGTCGTGCTCTTCAATTGCTTTTTCTAATAGCCTTGTTCAAAAGCTTTATGAATTCCTTATGGGCTGTCATATTACATTGTTCTGAACTATCATTCAGTCCATAGCTAGTATAATGTTATTTTGTAAAAAAAGCCAGGGCTATGCCCTGGATTGATCAAAATCTGAAACTCCAGTATGAATACTAAAGGTCCCTACTTATATGCCCTCAACTGCGAATTGTTTATTAAGATAAATCTTTATTTCCTTCCCCCTTGACAAAACTTATTAACGTGCATATACACATATCATGACTAAAAAACGCAACTCGGAAGATGTAACCACCTGCACTTGTGCGAGCCTGCGCCGGGCGACGCGGGTGGTGACGCAGATTTTTGATGAGAGCTTACAGCCTGTTGGTTTGAAGGTGACTCAGTTTTCATTGCTGGCGACATTGTCGAAGCGTAATGATTTGCCATTATCAAAACTGGCCGAGTTGATGGTGATGGACAGGACGACATTGACACGGAATCTCAAGCCACTGGTTGCACAAAATTTAATTGACATTGTTCAGGAGGAAGATCGCCGGGTACGGCGTATTCTCCTGACAGATAAGGGTCGCAAGACCCTTGATGAGGCGATGCCGCTGTGGCAGTCTGCGCAAAGCCATATGGTTGATGCGCTCGGGCAAAAGAGGTGGCAAAGCCTGCTTGATGATCTTGGCCTTGTGGTTGAGGCCTCGCATAAATTGTAAAAAAATTTGATTATTTAGGTGTATATACACTTTATTTAAAAGGAGTAAAATTATGACATCCCCCCAAGTTTGGACGAGTTCTGCAAAATTTATCACCCTGTTATTGGTTGCCGCCCTATTTGTTTCGGCTTATTGGATCGGCGTTACTGGGTTTTTAACAACAGACACAAATACGCTTATACGGCCTATTGCTTTGAATGTGATTGTTCCTGTGGTTTTATTTTTAGCAACTTATATGATTTCTGAGCGGTTTCGGAATTTTGTTTTGGCGCAGGATTATGTGGCTCTTACGATGTTCCAGCATTTTCGTGTGCTCGGCTTTACATTCTTAATTCTCTATTCTTTTGACAAACTCCCTGCTCTTTTTGCCTGGCCTGCAGGTTATGGTGATATTGCTGTTGGATTTGCAGCCCCATTTGTTGTGCTGAGTCTATTGCGTGATCCCAATTACGCGCATAGCAATTCATTTTTGATGTTTCATATTCTTGGTATGTTAGATTTTCTTGCAGCGGTAAGTACTGCGTTTTTGGCTTCAGGAGTTTATCCTGAGCTGATCCCTGAAGGCATTACGTCTGGTCCTATGGAAGTCTGGCCATTGAATCTTTTCCCAAGTTTCTTTGTACCGATCCTTATTATTTTGCACCTGGCTGTGTTTTTGAAGCTTTATCATGAACGGGCGCATGTGAGACGTGTTGTTGAGGTTTAAGATGAGATGTCCCCGCCGAAAAATTCTTCGGCGGGGGCAAAGTTTATTTTCTGCAATAGTTTTTCCCGCTCCACTCATAACATCCATCTTGCAAGCAGGATGTATTACGGTTTTTGCAGTCTGAAGTACATGAAGCCCCTCGCCCTTTGCTCTTACACCACTTTATGCAACGGTTATAATATGATTTACAAAAAGGAGCTTTGCCCGATTTTGCGCAACTTGCCGGCTTGCTACTCCAATGATAGCAACCTGTTCTTTTGCACGTTGTTCTTCGCTTTTTACAATCGTTATAGCATCGATCATTTCCACTCCTATTTGCATCGCACCAGCTTGCACATTTGTTATATTGCGTTTTGCAATGAGCTGTAAAGCTCGCATGAACCTGTGATGATGGAGAGAGAAAAAAAGCTAAAATGACAAATAGTGTAATATTCAGAAAAAATCTCACTGTTGAAACTCCCTTTTAAAAATATAAATAGATTTCAGATATGCTCTTTTCATAACATATTTCTTTGTTAAGGACAGGTTAATTCAGGTGCTATCTTCATCCATGAGCTTCAATTGATTATCCTGGTTCTTTATAGGAATTAACTCTTCTCTAACTATAATACACAAACTAAATTATTTTCAGGATTATTTTCCTTGACAGCGTAACGGTACTCTGTTATGGTTATGGCATAATCCGAGAGAAGTATAAGACACACCTCTAATGTGTTAGAATCTGGCTTAAGAAAAGTTGTGTTCGTTCATTTTTTGGATGGCTGAAAAAATTATCTGGAGACGCGGCTTCAACGATTTCGCCATTGTCCATAAATACCATCAGATCAGCGACTTGTTTTGCAAATCCCATTTCATGAGTTACACAAATCATAGTCATACCTTCATGTGCAAGTTCAATCATGACATCAAGTACCTCACTAATCATTTCGGGATCAAGGGCAGATGTTGGCTCATCAAAAAGCATAATTTTAGGCTGTAAAATAAGAGCCCGTGCAATAGCGACACGTTGTTGTTGTCCGCCGGATAATTGACCAGGATATTTTTGTGCCTGTTCTGGGATCTTAACCCGTTCAAGAAGCTCCATGGCTTTTTTTTCAGCTTCTTTTTGAGAGCTCTTTTGAACTAGAACAGGTCCAAGTGTTAAATTTTCAAGAATAGAAAGGTGAGGAAATAAATTAAAACTTTGAAACACCATACCAACCTGCTGGCGAATGGTCTCAATTGCACGCAGGTCATCTGTTAACTCAGTTCCATTCACGATCAGTTTGCCATTTTGATGCTGCTCTAAATTATTGATACATCTGATTAAAGTGGATTTCCCTGACCCTGACGGCCCACAGATCACAACTTTTTCACCATGGCCAACAGATAGGTTGATATCGCGAAGCACATGAAAGTCATCAAACCACTTATTAACATTTTGAAAACCCACAATGAATTCACCGTTGACAGTCTGATCTTGCTTCTGAGTCTCATCCATCAGAAGTTTCTTCCTTTTTTCAAGGTCTGCTCAACGTTTTCACTATATTTTGACATACTGTAACAAAAGATAAAATAAAGGACGCAAACAAACAGATAAACTTCCACGCCTTGGCGTGACCAAAGCGGGTCTTCTAAGGCCGTAGACGCGGCACCAAGAACATCAAATAATCCTATGATACTTACAAAAGTTGTATTCTTGAAGGCACGGATAATATCATTCATCAAAGCCGGAATAACAATTCGCAGAGCCTGAGGTAAAATGATCCGCCACATCATTTTCCAATAGCTCAACCCTATTGCATAAGACGCTTCAAATTGTTGTTTTGGTATAGCTTGTAAGCCACCTCGAACAATCTCAGCAGCATAGGCTGCAAAAAACATAATCATCCCAACCTGGGCACGTAAAAATTGATTGATCGTAAAGCCTTCGGGCATAAATAGAGGAAAAATAAGTGACGCCATAAAAAGAACCGTTAAAAGAGGAACGCCTCGAATAACTTCAATAAATGTTACACTCAATGCTTTAATAACAGGAAGTTCGGATCTTCTGCCAAGGGCAAGAAGAATGGCTAACGGCATGCCACCCATAATTGTGGCAATAAACATAAATAATGTCATGGGCAATCCACCCCATTGGTGGGTTTCAACGATTTTAAGACCGAAAATGCCCCCATGCATGAGAATAAATATAGAAAGCGTGGTAAAAACCCATCCTATGATTAGTTTATAGGACCAAAATTTTCGGATGGTTGAAAGGGCAAACATAGTGATAACAATGCATATAACAGCAACACCGCGCCAGTGTTGGTCATAAGGATATATGCCAAATAGAATGATCCTGTATTTTTCGGTAATAACGGCCCAGCATGCGCCCAAAGCTTCTTCACATATTTTCGCATCATCCGCAATCCAGACAGCATTGATAAAGCCCCAGGCGATAAATTTAGGGAGTGTAATAAATAAAGCCCATAACGCTAAAAGTGTCAGAATTGAATTGAAGGGGCTGTTAAATAAGTTGTTTCTTAGCCAAACCAGAATGCCTTTAGCGTTTTTTTGTCTAACGAGGTGCTGAGATTGAGACGGAACAGCTTTAGATATCGGAACATGCTTGACCATTTATCGCTCCTTTATCGCAACTGCTTTGTTATAAAAGTTCATCAAGATGGATATGCTAAAAGCAATCGTTAAATACACAGCCATCATGATTACGATCGGTTCTATTGTATTTGTGCTTAGAGTGACGATTGTATTCGTTATATTAAACAGCTCTGGATATCCGATCGCGCTTCCTAACGAACTGTTTTTCACAAGGCTGATATATTGTGCCGAGGAAGGAGGAATCATAATTCTAAGAGCTTGTGGTAAAATAACACATCTGTACTTATCAAAGGTATTTAACCCTATTGCAGATGAAGCCTCCCATTGCCCTTTATCAATGGCTTGAATCCCTGAACGCACAATTTCAGCAATAAATGCTGATATATATAGAGAGAGTCCTAAAAGAATAGCTAGGAACTCTGGTGATGCAGTTAGCCCACCTGTAAAATTAAACCCGGATAGTCTAGGAAATTCAATGGTCAGTTTCGTATCTGATAAAAACCAAACTAAGAGAGGACAGACAATAACAAATAAACCGCTCCCCCAAATAAATTGAGAGCTTTGCCAAGTGTGCCGATTCAACCAGTGGATTAAAAAAACAATTCCTAAAGCAACAATAAAAACGGCACCCATCAGAAAGAAAATTGTACTATTCTCAAACCAAGCAATATGAACACCTCGATTAGAAATAAAAATAACATCGAAGACTGAAATTGCCTCGCGAGGAGCTGGGGATTTTACGAGTAAAGTATACCAGAAGATTATTTGTACAAGCTGAGGTGTATTACGTAAAATTTCAATATAAGCTTTTGCTATCTTAGAAATTAATATGTTAGAGGACAATCTTGCAATACCTATAATAATACCAAGAAATGTTGCAATGATTATGCTGATGATAGAAACATGTAAGGTATTTAGTATGGCAACAAAATATGCAGACAAAAATGTGTCTGTCGAGGTAAACTCAATAATCTTTTCACCAATATCAAAACCAGCTTCTTGAAACAAAAAGTTAAAGCCAGTTTGAATACCTCGACTTTGTAATGCGGATTGGGTATTTAAAACCATAAAAACCGCGGAGACAATGACAAGACCGAGTATAAGCCCTTGGAATATAAAAACGCGGAAGTTTACATTATACCAGACACTCTTTGCGTACTGAAAAAAAAACATGCCATGGTCTGCTTTTCATTTGAGATGAGATCAAAATTATTATTTTCGTTATTGAATAAGGTATAGGTTTATCCTCTAAACCTATACCTTTTGCTCATTATAATATGAAACACACCAAAGAGCTATTTAACTGGTGGAGAATATAATAAACCACCTTTAGTCCATAGATTGTTAAGTCCACGCTCAAGTTTTAGTGGAGAATCTTTTCCAAGGTTACGTTCAAAGACTTCGCCATAATTACCAACCTGCTTGATAATTCTGTAAGCCCATTCTTTATCAAGACCAAGAGTTTCTCCAAGGTTACCTTTGGTTCCAAGAAGACGAGCAACCTCAGCCTTTTTTGAAGTTTTCATGTCGTCAACATTGTCTGAAGTAATTCCAAGCTCTTCAGCAGTCATCATAGCATAAACACTCCAGGCAACAATATCGCGCCATTTTGCATCATCCTGACGAACTGCAGGGCCCATAGGATCTTTGCCATAAACTCCTGGAAGAATAATATAGTCTTCGGGTTTTGTAGCAACAGTTGCGCGTGATGCACTTAGTCCTGAGGTTGATTGAACATGCACATCGCAGCGACCACTAAAGAAAGCTGTATTAAGTTGCTTTTTATCTTCAATCACAACTGGCGTATATTTTATTTTATTAGCAGCAAAAACATCCGCTACAACTTTTTCTGATGTTGAGCCTGGTAGGACACAAACAGTTGCATTATTGAGATCTTTTACGGTCTTAGCGCCAGTTTTTTTATGGACCATAAAGCCCTGACCATCATAAAAGGTTGTTGCAACGAAATCGACACCCAGCTTTGTATCACGGCTCAATGTCCAAGTTACATTTCTGATAAGAACATCAATTTCAGACGTTTGTAATGCTGTAAAACGTGTTTTGGTCGTGGTTTTTACGAATTGAACTTTGGCAGTATCCTTAAGGACAGCAGCAGCAATGGCTTTACATGTATCAATATCCATACCAGTCCACTGGCCTTTACTGTTCAAAGAAGAAAAACCAGCTCTGTTACCGTTCGACCCACAAATTACTTTTCCTCTAGACTTGATTGTTTCAAGTGTTGTGGCAGCACTAACATGAGATGTCGAAATAAGCATAGAGAGCTGTATAAGTGAGCATAAGGTGATAATAAGTTTTGTTTTCATTCTATAAACTCCTGTTTTATGTTTTTGATTAAAGCAGCAATTATAGAAAAAATAAAAATTTAGATGCTGGATAATTAAAACTCTTACCACTTCCAATTTGGGTTCTGTCTTAAATTAGCAGCACGTTACAATCGAGCAATAGGTATTGATTATGTATGTAATTTTTTATTTTTTCTTTCATATATTAGGGATAAGCAAGCCTCCTTTTCATCGCTCGTCCCTCACTATGTAAATATCTGATCAATTATTGTTTTTG
Organism: Methyloligellaceae bacterium; assembly: GCA_965263345.1. Classification (GTDB taxonomy): domain Bacteria; phylum Pseudomonadota; class Alphaproteobacteria; order Rhizobiales; family CBDHHC01; genus CBDHHC01. The sequence continues at coordinate 88,732 of CBDHHC010000021.1, read as the reverse complement.
TTTTTGCGTCCATTCTAAATATTTTTTGAAAAGCTTTTCTGCTTGTTCTTCATCAAAATTTGATTTGCTTTCAGAATTTCTTTTCACAAATTTGGTAAATCTAGATTTATTATTTATCCATTCGCTCGCCGCTCTAAAACGTCGCCAACCAGGTAGATTTGCTGCGAGATTAACTTCATCCCATTTTCTATGACGTTTTTTATTGTTGAGTATTTTCTGGAAATTTTTAAAGAATGCTCGAGTGAACTTTGCAACACGTCTGTATCGCTCTGATTTTGGGTTATGGGCAAAGGCGGCCAATATAACACTAATAGACACTGTATTAATTTGTCCCCCTTCAGAGATGAGGTTTGGGTAATCTTTATGGGTCAATATTGCGGGCGCATAAGATTTTGCCAGTGGTATGCTAAATTTAATTGGAAGTAACTTATGATGATTAGGATCAAATGATTTATTTAAACCCTTCATAGGTCGCGCTGTCGCTCTGACTATAGCTGAAATTTCACCCGTTTTTATTTTTTCCAAACCTTTAAAAAAATTGATTTTAATAGATTTGGACCGTTGAATTTTAAGTTTATCGAATAACAATTGACCACTTACATAAGCTCCACCATGAAAGCCAACCACTTTGCCTTGTAGATCATTAATTGAGTTAATTTTTTTATTTGTAATGATATGAAATTCTTCATTATAGAGGCGTGCAATATAGGTCAGTTTTCTCTCAATATTTCTAAAAATCGGATCCTTTTTGTAAGCCTCAAGTGAAGTGGACATAACAATACCCGCATCAATTCCTTTAAGGTAAAGTATGTCACGAATATTTTGTGAACCACCTTCCCCAATTAAAGGTATAACTCTAAGACTGTGCCCATCATTTACTGCTTTTGCGATATCATCTACAATTTTAATATAAGAACCACTCAGACTTGCACCTAGTATTGTAAGAGTGTTGCTATTAATCACTTGACGGTACTGTGCAATCTCCGATGTGACTTTTTGTTCTTGATTAAAGTTGGACTGAGGTGCCTGGGCACCAGCATGGAAACAAGTCAGTATCAGAAGAAAAACAGACATTAATTGCTTTCCAATTTTTGAAGAATTCAGAAAGCGTTTTATGTTAAGTTTCATTCTAATCCCCTTTATCAAAATGCTAACTATATTTTTAAAAAATCTTGTTTCTCATAGCTTGAGTACATATGAGTTTAAGAGGTAACAATTAGAGTATAATACAATCGCAAAAAGAAACAATTTCAGTTACTATAAAATTGCAATGAAAGAGGCAAAAATATGAACTTACAACATTTTGATTGTTGTAAAATGCACGAATTATGAACAATAATGTTTTGTCAGGATTTTGTACCCAGAAAGTAAAACTATTTTTGTTTCAACAGTTGACTATTCAATGCCTTAAAGTATTTTTAGAATATCTCTATAAGCATCCACAGGGGCAGATTTTTTTTATTCTCCTAATTATACCTTGTGCTATTATATCTTTTAAATTTAGGATATTATCATTTATATCTCTGGAAAGATAATAGTTTCAGAACATATAGGTCCACTTCCTAAATAAGCTGCTCGGAAAATTTAATTTTATGACATTAGTCTATATAATGTATACTTTATAGTATGATGATAAAACAGATCATCAATTTGAATAATCATGCGATCTATAGAAATCAAGAGGTAATCATTTTTCATAACATTTGTCTATTACTTCAGACATGAAATGCCATAGGTTTCATTATATCTTAATGGAGGTTTCTATAACCAAAAATCTCTTTAAAAATATGGAAATTACTCTGGGTAATAAAATTATTTTTCAGTTTTTCCTAAATTTAGACGCACATGTTAATCAATGTTCTTACTTATAATTATATTAGTCTATTAAATCCATGCATCAGACATGAGATGAGACTACTTCAAAATAACATTTTCATTTAGTCTATTTGGATCTAAAGTTAACATAAAATTGTCGTAATTTGAGGGATATCTAAAACCTTATAAGGGAAGTGTTTTATATACAGCTCACATGAGAAATTCTTTGTAATCCAAATAAAAAAATGTAGCTAACAAATAATGTATCTGTATTTTAAATTACCGTCAGATTTTATCATTTGGCATTTTGCCTATAGTCAAATAGCGGGTTGTCTAAAATGCAAAAAAACATGAACATCTTGCATTGTATCATACCTGTATCATTTATAGCTCCTATGTTAAATGCGAGGTTTGTAATAATTTTTGCATTTAGTTCTTTAATTTTAACACTTCAATTTTCCCAGTTAAATGCGGCTAACTTGATACAACAAATTTCTTTTGAAGATCGATTAAGTATTGAAGATATTAAATCCAAATCAGGCAAAAGAATTAAAGTCATTGTAAAACTCAAAAATATTTCATTAGTAAATAGAAAAGACAAAACCTGGTTTAGAGTTTTTGGATTACCCAATAACTTGAAATTTTCGCAAGGCAGTAAAATCAATGATGTATGGTTTATCGCAACCAATACAATTTCAGATTTATATATATTATCCCCTTCTAATTATCGTGGTAAGTTTACTCTAAACTTTTTCTTAATGAGTGGAAATTCTTCAGTTTCCTCAATTTTAGGTAAAAAGACAGTTTCAGTCGAAATAGAAGCACGAGAGAAAGTTCAGTCTAATTTAACCACTAGCGGTATTCCTAAAGATCTTGGAAAACCAAAAGAAAAAATAATACCACTGACAGAGGAAGAAGAAACCGTTTTATTAGCGCGTGGTGAAGAACTGATAAAGTCTGGCGTTTACCCACCGGCTCGACTTATTTTTCGAGACTTAGCTAAGCGAGGCAGTGCAAAGGCTGCGTTTGCACTCGCAGAAACTTATGACCCTAATGTTCTTAAAAAAAGTTTTATTTCTGGAGTTAAACCGAATATCAATGAAGCAAAAAAATGGTATGAGAAAGCCAAACAGCTCCAGAAAAGAGCTACCCACTAACTCGCTATTACCATTAAAACTCTCGCACTTTATAGTGTTCTCATAGCTTCGTTGATTGTTTGTATTGTAAACTCAATATCCTCAATATTATTGTAGGCATGAATAGCAAAGCGCAGTTGTCCACGACGTATTGTATGTACGATATTAGCCTCGAAAAGACATGTAGATATTTTTGAGATTCTTGGATCTGACGAAACTCCATGCCCACCTGCATCCAGTTGTCCGAAAGTAACAATATGAGATTGATACGGTCCCAAACTTGGTACATTACAATGTAAACCAAGTTTAGAAACCCCTTCATTAAGGGTTCTTGAGAGTTCCAGCACATGTTTTTCTATTGTTTCAACACCTAAATCTAAAAGAAGGTTTATAGATGTATCCGCCGCATATGCCCCAGCGAGATTAAAACTTCCAACCTCAAACCTTCTACTATCGGGCTGTAAGTCATAATCAACCTGCCCCATAACAGAATGGTCATCAGCCCCTATGCATACAGCTGGTCTGGAGAGATATGCGGGCTCTAATCGCTCTATCCATTTAGGAGAGATATAAAGAAAACCATATCCATATAACCCTAATAGACCTTTTGAAGTTGATGTGACAAAGCCATCAATAGGTGAATTTGAGAAATCATGAGCCAGTATTCCAGAAGATTGAACCCCATCCACAAGCAAAAATACATCTTTTTCCTGACATGCAGCTCCTAGCTTTTCAAGGTCTGTCCGGTGGCCAGGCGCAAAAGTCACAGAAGCGCAACTCACAATTTTGGTGTTCTTATCAATGGCCTCAATCATAGCATCAATATCCAGTGAACCATCATGTTTGGTTGGAATAATACGAGCTTCATTTCCTCTGCGGCTCAATCTCAACCATGGATAGATATTATTGGGATGTTCGGAGTTAGCACTAAAGATGATATTATCACCTTCTGACATTGGCATTGACCATGCAACAGAATTCATGCCATCAGAAACATTGCGAATGGCTGCAATTGTTGTTTCGTCAACATTCAGAAGTTTCGCAAATTTTCTTCTTGAACCAACTACCTTTTCTTCGTGGTCAACCCTATTTGCTGAAGCCATTTCAAGGTGATCCATGAAAACATTGATACTATTACGAACATTTTTATGAAGGATCATCTTATCGCACACAGAAAGATATGTTTTTTGTTTTAATACAGGAAAACCCTTGCGAAAATCTTCAAAACTTTTGGAGTACTCTGAAACTATCATTTGTTCTTCGCTCATTATCATCGTGAAATATTTCACATAAAAACTGTTCACATTAAAGAATGATAATATAGCAGATTACAACAAATAATGTAATGAGTCTTGATGAAAGACTTTTTGAGTAAAGGAAAGTCATGGAAGTTAAAATTAGATACGGAATATGAAGCTGACTATCATCTCATACCATCATAAGAAGGTGGAAATGATTTAAGCAGCCTCATCATCAAATAAACAAATTAAATCTTCTTCTTCATCGTATGCACCGGACAAGCTTTCATATTGATCAATATTATTTATATAAGTTAAATCAAAATTATCTTTGAAGCGTCCAGTTAGTGAACTCTCGTCTTTTTCTAAAACAAAAATGCTCGCATACTTATCTACATCTGGAAAATAAAGCTCTACTTTTGAACCGATATTAATCGATAAAGGAATATCACTTGCTTCAATCCTTACACCGCCTTGGCTGATATCACAAAACTGACACTCTATCTTTTGATCAAAATATTCTATATGCGTAGGCACAGTATAACTATATCTTTTTGTTGGGCAAGATTTTGCAACATTCCATGCACCTGTAACAGACAATGCAATAGTGGTACTCATTTTTTCTATATCTTCTAATATTTTTTGAGACCTATCAACCGCAGCATCCGCCATTACATAAGCTTCATTCATACTTCCATCTGCGACTGACATTGTATTTGCAACACCGTCAGTACATTGACTAGCATCTTCTATAATATCAAGAATTTCTGTTACTTTAGAATGATGCTGCTCTATTGTTTCCATAGTTGCATTTGATGTATTCTGTAATTTATCAAATACATTTTGAGAAAGATCCACACTCTTAATAACATCACCGACAGCATTTTTTGTTTCATTAATGAGGGAGGTTATTTGTTGTGTGGCTTCATCTGTTTCTTCAGCAAGTTGTTTTACTTCAGAAGCAACAATAGCAAACCCTCGACCACTCTCTCCAGCTCGCTGTGCTTCAATGGTTGCATTAAGGGCTAGAAGTTTTGTATCTTTTGCGATCTTAGCGATAAGATCCACAGCATTACCGATCTGCCCGGTTGCTTTTTCTAATGTATCAATTGATGTCCCCGTATTCGACATAGTCGTACTTGCTTCATCAATCATTGCTAAAGAGTTCTTAACACTCTCAGATATTTGACTATTGGTGTTCGCTAAGCCACTAGCTTCAGTACGCATTGTTTGTGTGCGGTCTTTCAATCCAGTCATATTTTGTCCAATTTCTTCAAAGTGGACGCCTACTTGTTTTGTGGCATTGGCAAGTTTGGTGCAATGATCAGATTGTTCAGTAAACATGGGACCTGCAGCCTCTGTCTCTTGAGTGACAGTATCAGATAAGCCTCTTAACTGAGCAATAATTTCATCCTCTCGATCTCTTCTCTCTTGACGGCTCAATCTGAGAACTTCGTTAAATCCTGAAATCTGATTTTCTAAATGGTCAATTTTTGAGACCTGAGCTGTAGATTTTTTTCCAATAGGAAGATCAATTAAACCACTTTTATTAGAGTGTTGGGCATTAGATGGTATATACTTTAAAATTACTGATACGGAAGCCATATATAAAATTACAATAGCTAACTGAATCACTATTAATTGAATAACTTGGACATCGGACTGAAATAAATAGAGAATTATCCCAGATAAGAAAACAATTATGAATTGTTTAAAACGTCCGCAAAATGTATAAATAAAATCCATCTCTGCATGAAACCTTATCGTATAGAGGATAATTCTATCTTAAGTGTTTTGTGTAATTTTTTGATTAAAATTGATTTATTTTATATAAAAACTCGAAAAAACAAATTATTACAGACTTCAGCTCATGTAAAATAGTCAAAAAATTTCAATATCATCCCCGGTATAATCTTTTGAACATTGTTTGGTAAGCTTATTGGAGAGCTTTTCAGAAATCAGGTCATAATCCACCTTAGAAACATTTTCGAGATTACGTAACATACTACTTCTCATCTCTTCTAGGGTTCTCTCTTTGATGATACGTTCAATATACATACTGTTCGATAATAAATTTGAAATATCTACATCACTATTTTCTTTTGAACGATCTATTAATTCTTCAGAATAGGATTGTAGTATCTTAAGAGAATTACAGATATTTTCTATTTTTTGGCTTACAAGATCTTGGAATTGGATGTTCTTTACAATCGTTTCCAAATTGCTTGACAGCTTTTCAAGTTTAGCATCATCTAATTCATCGCCTTTAGAAATGCTTGATAAAGAATAAAAAACGTCTTCGATGTTTTTGACTTTTTGTTCAACAATATCTGAAAGGCCATCAAGTTCAAATTGTAATAATTCTGATACAAGGCTTTGAGTCTTCGCAAACTCAAGCCAATACTCTGTAGAGTCCTGAATCATATCAACTCCACTACTCTCTTGTATCAAATCAGCCTCCTTATTTTGCATGCCTTCCGCTCCTCAGCTATCTTATTAAACACGAACAACGCGTATTCCATCTTCACCACAAGCGTTCAAAAGAGCGGTTGCAAAATTCTGTAGATTAACCTGCTTTTCGACTGCACCAACTTCATAAGCTGCTTTAGGCATGCCGTATATAGTAGCACTTGCCTCATCTTGTCCTATTGTTTTTGCTCCAGCCTCCCGCATTTTTAATAATCCATCAGCACCATCATTGCCCATACCTGTTAAGATACCCCCGACAGCATTCTCTCCAACAGAGTTTGCTACAGAATAAAATAGATGATCAACAGAGGGTTTATGCCCAGATACAAGTGGCCCATCTTCTAACTTATAAACATAATCAGCACCACTTTTTTTGATAACCATATGCATATCACCTGGAGCGATATATACATGCCCAGGCAATAGCCGACCACTATTCTGGGCTTCCAAGACATTTGGTGTTGCTTGGCTATTTAAGCGACTTGCAAAACTTGAAGTAAAATTTTTAGGCATGTGTTGAACAATTGCAATCGCGGGACAATCTGCCGGCATTTGGCAAATAACATGGGTCAGAGCTTCAACACCTCCTGTAGAAGCTCCAAGTGCAACTATCTTTTCAGTAGATTGATAGCCAATATTTGTAGAAACGGGTTTATTTTGAACATCTGTTCTTCTGGTAGATCTCACATTCGCATTGGCCGCTGCTTTAATTTTTGCAATAATCTCGATTGATAATTTCTTGATACCGTCTTCCAAACCGATTTGCGGCTTCGCAATATAATCAATCGCACCTATTTCAAGAGCTTTAAGCGTTATATCTGCACCTTTTTGTGTGAGTGAAGAAATCATTATGACGGGAGTGGGCCTTAAACGCATGATTTTATCAAGAAATGATAAACCATCCATTCTAGGCATCTCAACATCCAAAGTAATCACATCAGGATTTGTTTTCTTAATGAGATCTCTGGCAAGATATGGGTCGGAGGCAACTCCTAGAACATTTATTTGAGGATCTGAATTAAATATGTCAGATAGCAAATTTCTGATCAAAGCAGAATCATCAACAATTACAACTCCAATTTTCTTCATTTTAAATGCCTTAACCTAAGTAAATAATTCAATATCGCCAGATGTTTTTTCTGATGCCTTATTTAACAGATTTTGTTCCTGTCGGTTGAGCTCATGGTCTGAAGTTGGCTTAAATAAGAAACGTGCAACTCGTCCTGTTTGAGGAAAGAAGTTTATTTTTCTTGCCTGGTTTCCACCTAAGTCATATGAAACAAGGTTCAATCCTTCATCTGCAATGTATCTCAAGATAAATTGGGAATTATCTTCACCAACAGAAACATTCATTGCGCCTACATGGGCGCCACCAAAAACTTTAACCTCAAAACGTTTTTTGTTGCAGCCTTTCTTTATGAGTTCATTAATCAACAACTCCATAGCATAATTGCCATATTTCATTGATTGATGTTTTTGGTCTACTTTACTGCTCTCATCATTATCTGATAATAGGAAGTGATTCATTCCACCTATGCCTGTCAGAGGATCTCTGATACAGGCTGCAACGCATGACCCTAATGTTGTTGTAATCATCTCATCTTTTTCAGTTACAACAGCATAATCACCTGGTAAGACACGTTGATAATAATGGTTGAACTTTCGGTCAAAAGTCATACCATTTTTCTTTTTATTTTCTAGATGTTGGTTTTCTAGTAGCATTTACTCAACCTTAACATAAGTTGTCGTTCCGACACTTTTAACAGGCAAGGACATATCCATAAGCGACTCAGCATGCCCCATATAAAGAAACCCACCTGCCTTTAGCTTATTCACTAGTTGAGTAATGATTCTGTTTTTGTCTTCCTTATTAAAATATATAAGTACGTTACGACAGAAAATTGCATCTAGTAGAGTTTTGTGTGGCCACTCTTTCATCAAATTCAGTCGATTAAAGGAAATGAGCTTTTTTATTTCCTGGCTTATCACAAAATTATTTCTGTCATTTGAAGTGAAGGATGTATATTTGTTTCTCAAATTAACCGGGATATCTTTATGGATACTTGCATCATAGATACCAGATTTAGCTGTTTCTAGCATTTTGGTATCAAGGTCTGTAGCTAGTATCTTGAGGTTATATTGTTGAGATCGACCAAGTGCGTCATACGCCGTCATTGCAATACTATAGGGTTCAGGGCCTGAAGCACATGCGGCTGACCATATACGTATTTCTCTTTGACCTTTGGATTGTATCTGCGGAATAAAGATATCTTTTACATGATCAAAATGATGGTTTTCTCTAAAAAAACGAGTCAGGTTTGTCGTGATCGCATTGATTAGTTGTTCAACTTCACTTTCATCAGATTTGTCTTGCAACAATGTCAAATAGTCTGCAAAGTTCGTAAAGTTTAATTCACGCAAACGTTTGGTGAGTCGTGAATAAACCATATCTTTTTTATGCTCACCAAGAACAATTCCTGTACGATCATAAACGAGACTTGCGAGCGCTGAAAAATCAGACGAAGAAAAATGAAACTCTTTATTTGTGGTTTGAACTTGCATTTGAATAACCTGAATGATGTACACATATTACATTATGGGATGATTTAAAAATCATCCCAACCATCATCTTCAAAAGACTGACGACTTCCACCCGCGACGACTTGTGGTTTAGGACGTGAGTTATTAAATTCTGGTGTTGAATTTACAATTTTCTGTTGCATTTCTTGCACATGATTATTCAAAAGCTGTACATTTGGCAGTGAAGACACAAGACCTTGTCCCAGGTTGAAATAATCAACTTTTTGCAGAATAGTCGTGGAGCGTTCTTCTAGTGAACGCGTCGCAGCTGCGTTCTGCTCCACAAGAGCAGAATTTTGTTGTGTCATACTATCCATTTCACTGACAGCTGTATTGATTTGATCAATGCCAGATGACTGTTCATTGCTTGCTGCGGTGATTTCACCAACGATGTCTGCTAGACGTGTTATAGAACCAACAATTTCATCAAGAGAGTTGCCCGTTTGTTTTACAAGTTTAGCGCCTTCTTGTACTTCATTGCCACTTTCTTCTATCAGCTTCTCAATATCTTTGGCTGCATTTGCTGATCTTTGTGCAAGTTTACGAACTTCCGCAGCAACAACTTCAAATCCTTTGCCAGCTTCACCTGCTCTTGCTGCTTCAACCGCAGCGTTAAGCGCGAGCAGGTTGATCTGGAAGGCAATCTCATCAATAACACTAGTAATATCAGCAATTTTGCGAGATGAAGTTTCAATACGATCCATTGCAACTACAGCATTTTTTACTACGTTTCCACCAGTATCAGCAGCTTGTCTTGCGCTAATAGCCAACTGGTTTGCCTGTCCTGAGTTTTCGGCATTTTTTTGTACCGTTGCAGCCATTTCTTCCATAGATGCTGCCGTTTCCTGCAAGCTTGATGCTTGTTCCTCAGTTCTTTGAGACAGATCTATCGTACCACTTGAAATTTCTTTTGCAGCGTTGCTAGAGTCAGAAACCATCGTTTTAATTTCAGACATCATATTTGCAAGTTGCTCAGAAGTTTTGTTTGCATCTGCTGTTAGTTTACCAAGTAATCCTTCATACTGTTTATCAATTCTATGCGTCAGATTACCAGAAGAGAGAGCCTCAAGAGCTTTGGCAACATCTGTTATCGCATCTTTAATTGTACCTGAGAGAGAGTTTATGGATTTAGCCAAATTCAGCATAAAGCCTTCTTTGCCTTCAAGGCTGAGAGAGCGCTCAAAATCACCTCTGGAAACAGCTGTCACAACAATATCAATCTCTTCTTCAATTGACTTTTCTTGTGTCATATCAGCCCATTCAACAACAAAACCAATTGGTTGATTATTGTCATCAATAACCGGAGAAGCTATCAAGTTAAAGATACAACTTCCAACAGAAATTTGAGTTTTAAATGTTGAGGATAATTTAGCCAACATTCCTCGTTGATGTGCTGGGTTTTTATGGAATGTATCCATATTCACACCGATCAGATTAGCAGCATCAAATCGTGGAAGATCTTTTCTAATTTCCGCTTCATTACTTCTGAGCATTTGGCTTAGAGTGTCATTCATATAAACAATGTTATAGTCAGCATCGGCTACCATCACATTTGTTGTACACTTTGTAAGAGCAGCACGAATACGTGCATTCTCCGAGGAAAGTGCCTGTTCTTCTTCTCTTTTGGCAAGCGCTTCTGTTTGATCATCCCATTCAATTGCTGTACCAATCCTTTTGTTATTCTCATCGAATACAGGAGTTGCAATCAATTGCATCTTACGTCCACCAACATCGAGAGTCGTTGTGTAAGGCTCACGAAGTTCCTCTATCATTCTGCGTTGATGTGCTGGATTTTTATGGAACATATCAGGGGTCGTTCCAATAAGTTTAGAAGCATCGAAACTTGGTACGTCCTTCTTGATATCACTCTCAGCATTGCGCAACATCTTGGTCAGCTCATTATTCATATAAACGATTGTCATATTTTCATCCGCGACCATGACATTTGTCTGACAAACTTCAAGTGCAGAACGGATCCGTGCATTTTCATTAGCAACTTTTTCAAGTTGAGCTTTTTCTTTAAGTTCTTGAGTTTTATCTTCCCACTCAATCACAGTTCCTAGACGTCTTTGGTTGTCATCAAAAACTGGTGTTGCAATCAGTTCCAGGCTTCTTCCACCCACATTCAGTGTCGTTGTATAAGGTTGATTAAGTCTCTCTATCATCCCGCGTTGATGAGCTGGGTTCTTATGGAAGGCATCCGGGTTCATGCCAATTAACTGAGATGCATTAAATTGCGGAAGATCTTTTCTGATGTCTGCTTCTGCATCTTTTAACATCTTGCTAAGTTCCTGGTTCATGTAGGTGATATTCATATTCTCATCAGCTATCATGACATTCGTTTGGCATACATCTAGTCCAGATTTGGCAGACATTTCCAGTAAACGTGCTTTTGAAATATCTTTAATTACATTCAGTAATTGTGCGAGCACACTCGTGTTATTTTCATCAATATCAAGGTCACAAGCATCTTTAGGTTTTTGGATAAGCTCAGATGTCTTCAAAAGTGCAAGGGTGTAATTCTTCTTTAATTGAGAGGCAAAGAAAAATACACATGCTATTTCAAACAAAACGATTGCTGCTATAATGAAACTATAAACACTACCAAATCCACCTGCTATAACAGAACCAATTAAACTGGTTAGACTTGGAACAAGAACAGCTGCTAGCAATCCCCAGAATGCGGAATGTTCAAAATTCCAATTTTTTTGCAAATCAAAAGATTCGCCTAATTGTGCTTCCTTATACATGTTCTACCCCTAGAAATTTCAAAAACGTTTTTTTAAATGACCCGTACCCATTTAAATATTTTAGTGTTGCTCATCTTGATCTGCATTAGCCAAACATTGCAGATCTTCATTAGCTGACTTCAGTTGACTTAATTCAAGAATTGCCACCATTCTCTCATTTAGTGTCACCAGTCCTGATAGGAAATTCTCTCTTGTTGAACCATCTATATTTGGAATATCCTGGATGTCTTTTTGAGAAACTGTCATAATATCCGATACAGCATCTACTAGAATTCCAATATATCGTTGTTGAATTGAGACAATAATAACAACATTTGTACTCGAAGCTTCTGTCTGGCCTTCACCAAAACGATGTCTTAAATCTATAATAGGCACTATAGCCCCGCGGAGATTGAGAACACCACGAAGGTAATCAGGTTGATTTGGTAAGCGTGTGGTATCAGTCCATCCTTTAATTTCAAGAACAGACATAATGTCTATGCCATATTCCTCATTATTGACCGTAAAAGTTATATACTGATACGCATCTGAAGACTGGGTCTCTGCAGTAACATGCCCTGGTGTACCCAAACTTTCGTTTTCTGCGGAGCTACTTTTAACTTGTTGAGGTATTGACATTTCTTTTTTCCAATTTCCTACGAGATACTTTGTTGTAAACTTTTTTCAGAACTTTCCTCGACATACCCATCATTGGCGACATGCGAGAGCGTGTTTGTTTCACCTTGTAATTTTAATTTTATATCTTTGTTATGATTTTCATCTTCTTTTAGATTATCGATATCGAGAATGAGGGCAACTTTTCCATCACCTAATATTGTGGCTGCAGAAATCCCCAGAACAGGGTCATAGTTTTCTTCTAGACTTTTGATGACAACCTGCTGTTGACCTTCAATATCATCAACGACAAGGCCTAATGTTCCCAAGCGTTCGGTTTCAACGAGAATAACCAGTCCTTCGTCTGGCTTGCTTATTGAATTTGGTACTTTAAATACATGCCCAAGGTAGACCAGACTGTAATAATGACCTCGGATAGATACGACTTTCCTTTTGTCTGGAAGTGTATATATTTCCTCAGGTGTAGGGCGGAAGCTTTCAAGAATGCTTGTTAACGGAATAACATATTTCTCTTGTCCAACATTCACGATCATGCCATCCAGGACAGCTAATGTAAGAGGTAGAATCAAAGTAAATGTAGTTCCCTTACCAGGCGTTGAGCTGACTGAAACACGACCGCCTAGATTTTCGATATTTTTCTTTACGACATCAAGCCCCACACCTCGGCCAGATACATCTGTCACCTCGCTTGCCGTGGAAAAGCCGGGTGAGAAGATAAGGTTCTCAATTTCAAAATTGCTTAACTGGGCATTTGGCTCAACAATGCCTTTTTCGATTGCACGGTTAAGAACGAGATCTCTCTTAATTCCCCCACCATCATCTTTAATTGAAATAACAATTGTCCCACCACGGTGTTCTGCAATCAGGCGTATAGTGCCTTTTCTGATTTTTCCTGCTTCTTCTCGTTCCTCAGGTTTTTCAATTCCATGATCAATGGCATTGCGTAAAAGATGATTTATGGGGTCACCTATTTCTTCTATAACTGTCTTGTCAATCTCAGTTTCTTCACCAGACATGAGCAGTTCAATATCTTTCCCTAGACGACGAGAGAGATCTCTGACTACTCTTGGAACTCTGGCAAATAAAGACCCAACTGGTTGCATGCGAACAGCCATGACACTTTCTTGTAATTCGCGAGTATGAAGAGCTAGATCTTCTATTCCCCTCATGATATCAGAGTTATTCTCTCCAGCCTCTTTCTGTATCATTTGAGATAACATGGATTGTGTAATAACGATTTCCCCGACCATATTCACTAATTTATCGATGCGTTGTAGATCTACACGGATTGATTTTGTCTTATGCGTCGTTGGGGGCGTTTTATTGTTTGAATTACTGTTTTGTGTTTTCTGAGATGTTTTGGTTTTTTGCGGTGTTTGAACGGATGTTTTTTCTTCGTTTTCTATTTCAACATGTTCACTGATATCTTCAGAAGCGTTTGATTTCTCTTTAATCTCCAGATCACAATCATCTAATACAAATTCAAAGACTTCATTGATATCCTCAAGAGATTGGTCCGTTTTTAATTGGAAACTCCAATTTAAATAAGACGATTTGGGATCAATGACATCAAGTTCTGGAAGCTTACTCACATCCACATGTGTTTCAATATCCCCTAAGGAGCCTAATTCTCTTGCAATTAAAATAGGGTCATTGGCATGTAAAAATAAATCTGGTTTCGTGTTAAAGACGATTTCATATTGTTTTTCGAGAAGATCATCTTCCTCTTCAGTTTCTGTTTCAGAGGCACTTAATTCCTTACTTTCATCTACAGGCTCTTGAGCGGGGGCTGAGGAATTTTGATCGCCCTCCATCAAACCACTTAGCCTATTTTGTACATTGATAAAACTTGCATTATCAACATCGCGGCTGTCACGAGCAGCATCAACTAAATCAGCAAGGACGTCTCCAGCCTCCATCATAAGTTTAAGAATCTCTTCATCTGCCTGAAGTTGTGAACTTCTAAGCAAATCAAGAACAGCCTCAAAAATATGAGCGAATTCGACAAGTTCTTTAAATTTAAATGCTGCTGCTCCGGCCTTGATAGAATGAGCTGTTCTAAAAATTGCGTTCAGGCCTTCATTATCCGGCCCTTCCGCTAGTATACGCGATAACTCAGTTTCAAGCTCAGCTAACCTTTCATCAGCTTCTTCAAAAAAAGTATCTTTTAAGGCTTCAAAATTAGTCATCGCTCATTCTTATCCATTTTTTTAAAATTCTAGTGACAGACTTTCGCAACCACTTGAAGCAATTTATTAGGATCAAAAGGTTTCACAATCCATCCAGTTGCCCCTGCGGATCGTCCCTCACTTTTCTTTTCATCACCACCTTCTGTCGTGAGAATGAGAATTGGAGTTGAACTAAATTTTGAAAGACCGCGGAGCGCTTTGAGTAATGTAATGCCGTCCATGTTTGGCATATTGACATCTGTGATAACGAGGTCGAAATCAGATTTTTCAGCAATCGTTAGAGCCTCTTGCCCATCTTCCGCTTCTGTCACGTTATACCCTGCACCATTTAAGGTGAAGCTAATCATATTTCGCATTGTCTTTGAATCATCGACAGCCAGAACACGTTTCATATCTCTATACTCTCCATTTTCACGAGATAGGAGCCTAACCCAAGTACGGAAAAGCTCTCTTTTACACATTGACCTATGTTAATAAAATTCAACTCAAGATCATTTTTGATAAAAAATTTCAAAGCCGACAAAATCATTTGTATAAATGGAGTTCTGATATCCTGAACATTCTTAAAGTCCACAATAACCGTCTGCTTTTTCTGAGATAGATCAATCAAAATTTTCCCAAATTCTTCAGCTTCAGGAAGAGCTAATTTTGCAGGCAGAATCAAATGCTGAATTCTGTCTGTCTCCCCAGATAAAATTTCAATCATGAAATCCCCAAATATAACTGGAATAGTTTCCCCAATTCACATGCATAGATAAAAACATTATTTTGATTAAGAATATGTAAAATAATGAAATTTTTCACCTTCATCTGAATTAAATTTAAATAAAATTATAGTATATATTTTAACAATTTTAGTATATCTGTTTTTTTGCGCGATTTTTAACTTATCTTTTGTTAAGGGCAAGGAATAAATTACAATGTTACTATGCAGACTTATTTATTATAGTTTACATGTTCACTCTATGAACAACGATAATGATATTGAAGATATTTTGAATGTTGCAAGAAAAGAAAATACAAAGAAGCAAATCACTGGTGCGTTGTACTTTAATGGAAAGTACTTTTTACAAGCACTCGAAGGGCAGAGAAACTTGGTCTGCGAAACCTTTAATTCCATAGCTAATGACCCGAGGCACACAAATGTACAACTTGTATCTTTTAACGCGGAACATAAGAGACTGTTCTCAGATTGGTCAATGGCATATTATGCAGATATTGAACGCAATCGGAGTAAAGTTTTAAAATACAACATCAGTGATGAATTTGATCCAGAGAGAATGTCTGCTGAAAGTATCACTGGATTATTTCTATCATTACGAGAAACATAATCAGAGGGAAGAAAGTTGGAAGTATCATGTTACCAGGCTTTAACGCTTCCTTAAGTATATCGCTAGAATGAAAAACAACCAGGAATAAAGTCCTTGACACCGTAACGGTACTATGCTAATGTTATGGCATAATCGAGAGAAATCTAAAATAATTCATATCTATTCACCCAAAAATCTTATATTCATTACAGTTGTCTGCGAGTAACATTTTTATAGCGGAAATTAACACTCGAGGTAATTATAATGTTGTATTAATCGCGTGAAATAATAGAAAACTTTAGTTTCAATAAATTTTATAGAGAAATCACTCTTTCCCCTATTTTTCTTAAATATACATGAGAGATAGCTTCTATTTAAATCAAGCTATAAGTCATTCAAAATATCACAAAAAAGTTATATTTAGGAACTCATATGAGTTCATCTTCTGTTAATCTCGAAATTGATACTTATCACAACCAAGGCTTTCAACAAGAGTATCTTATGAGAGTGCTTCAAAAGGGGAATTTGTCGTTTTATTTTTTGACATATTCTATGAATTTTACATTTGAACTAGTCGTCCTTTCATCTCGGTTTGAATGGATATTTGGATAGAAAATTACCATTTCTCATTCTAAGTCCGAATTGGATTTTTAGAGTTATATAGAGGGTAGGATTATGAAAATTTTTATTAGTAAACTTTGTTTAATCGCTGGACTTCTAGCATTTTTCGCAACTTCAGCATCTGCTGGTTCTTATGGCTACGGCTATAAAAAGAAACATAAACCACACTATGGTTATGGTTATAGTTATGGCTACAAACCATACAAATATAAATACTATCGTAAGCATAAAAAGCATTATGGCTATGGACACTCATATGGCTACCACCACCACGGTCATAAAGGTGCTTACAAATTCTTTAAGGGTCAAGAAAAATACGGAAATTAATTTGATTTTAGTATAAGCAAAATCACCTTTTTCTAGCAAGAGGAACGAAAAAGGTGGTTTTGCAATTTAAATTTCGTCTCCAAGAGATTATGCCTCTTTCCGTATATTAAAAAATAGAGAATATAAAACTGGTGTAACACCAAGTGTTAGAACTGTTCCAACTCCCAATCCAAAGGCCATAGCTGCCGCCATTCCATAAAACAAGGGATCGCGCGAAAGAAGAAGAGGTAACAGACCAAGGATAGTTGTGATTGTTGCCATCGTAATTGGCCTCAAGCGTACCAGACAGGCATTCACAATTGCATCATAGGGTGTTTTTCCAGAAGAGCGTTCAATATCAATTCGGTCAATAAGAACAATTGCATTATTTATAATTATACCAGCTAAACTATATAACCCTAGTGTAGCGACAAAACCAAATGGAGCGCCTAATACAATCAAACCTACAACAGCTCCTATAAAGGCAAGAGGTATTGTCAAAAGGATAATACCTGCGCGTCGATAAGAATTAAATTGAATTACGATAAGAATAATGATGACTCCAATGGCCAATGGCACATTTGCACTAAGAGCAACTTGCGCCTCCTGTGAGTCAGAAATAACACCACTATAGTCTATTTGATGATTTTCAGGGAGGTCTTTCTTTAAGGCTTCAATTTTAGGGTCAATAATTTTCTTTAGGTCCTCAGCAGAAAATCTTGGATTTAAACCTTCGATACTTATCGTCCTGAATAAATTTTTACGTTGGATATTTGAATACTGATTTACTGGAGCAAAGTCTGCAATTTGAAACAATGGTACGTTCACACCAAGGCTTGAAGAATACACATTGATGGTCCGTAATCGATCAAGGTTAAACCTTTCTGCGGCATCTGCTCGGAAAAGAATAGGTATAATATCATCACCTTCTCGAAACTCTGTGATGTTTGATCCACTAAAATAAGCTTGTAAAGTATTGGCAATATCTTGAGATGTCACACTCGCTCGGCGGGCTCGATTTTGGTCAACCTTCACTAAAATTTTTGTAATTCTATTTTCCCAGTTATCACGTATATCTCTTGTGCCAGGAACCTGACGTAAAATTTCTTTGATTTCTTGAGCTTTCGCAAAGATAAAATCCGCATCTGGCCCTTGAACTTGAATCTCTATTGCAGAAGAGTCAGACGGCCCTAAGAACATTTTTTTTACACGAACAAAGAGATCCGGAAATTCCTTGATGAAACCGTGTCTCAAATCTGCAGCTGTTTTTTCAATATTATTTTTATCATCTATATTCAAAACAATAAAACTTTTATTATCCGCGGGGTCATCGGGTGACAATGAAAGCACAAAACGAGGCCCGCCATACCCGACATAAGCTGCAAAAGATTTTATATGTGGGAAATTTTTCTTATCATCAAGCCATTTAGAAATAGCTTGAATCCGATCATTCATCGTACGAGATGAACTGCCCGCAGGCATTTGGATATTTACAAGTAGCTGGGTCCTATCCGAGTCTGGAAAAAATTGCTGAGATACAAAAGCCATTCCCATAAAGGAAAGGATTAGTAATCCGAACATTAACCCAATAAACGCAATACGAAATCGTAAAATAATCTTTAGAAGCCCTTTATAGGTGTTACTGAAAATTCCCGAAGATGCCGGGGCGTTCGCCTTATTATCTGCAGAGGAAATATTCACCTTCAAAAAATAATAACTCAATATTGGAGTAACACAAAGTGCCATAACCCATGAGATAAGCAGAGTGATCATAATAACTTGTGAAATAGAACGCGTGTATTCACCTGCAACATGCTCAGCCAACATTAATGGCATAAACACAACAATTGTTGTTAAAGAAGATGTTAACAAAGGAATAGCTAGTTCACGGCCACCTTGTTTCAGAGCTTCAAAGCGATCTATTCCTTCTTCTAACCTTCGTTTGAAGTCTTCACCCATGACAATGCCATTATCAACGAGGAGGCCGAGCGAAATAATTAATGTGGCAAGACTCATACGCTGTAAATCAATCCCAACAAGGTTCATGATAGCAAGAGTGACGAGCATAACAAAAGGAACAATCACACCTACGATGAGACCTGTTCGCAAACCTAGAAATATGACAACAACAATAAGGACGATCACTAATGTTTGAAGAACACTTATAGAAACACCGTATACAGTATTCGCAACTTGTTCTGCCTGATAGGTAACAATATCGAGTTTATAACCAACAGGCAAAGTATTCTCAATTTGTTGAATATTTGTTTTCAATCGAGGTGAGTATTCAAGAACATTATATTTATCCAGCATCGAGATAGCAAATATGATTGCTTGTTTGCCGTTAAAATATGATGGTTGAAAAGGAGGATCTCTATATGCCCTTTTAATTGTGACAATATCTTTTAGAGGTATAACATTGGTAGTATTAGGAATACTGACCAGGGTATTCCCAATATCTTTGATGCTTTCAAAATTTCCTGTTGGTTCTACGATATAAGTTTTTGCCCCAGTATCAACTTCCCCACCTGGTTGAATGATATTTTGTGCCTGTAAAAGGTTTATAAGCTGCTGTGGTGTAATGCCGATTTGGGCAAGTTTTGCATTACTCGTTTCCATGAAAATACGTTCTTCTTGTACCCCAAGAATTTCGATTTTATTTGTTCCTTTAACACTATATAAGGTATCTCGAATGTGCTTGGCTACATCAAACATTTTACCCATTTCAAAGCCATCTGCTGTTAGGGCAAGTGTTACAACAGCAACATCGCCAAACTGATCATTAATGAATGGAGTAGATGAGCCATTAGGAAGTGCAGATTGAGCTTCTTGCACCTTATTCCTTAGGTTTTGCCAAATATCTTTTAGGTTAAAATAACGATCTTCAATTTCGACATGTATAACAGATAAACCAGTACTTGAAGTTGAACGAATTTCTTTAATCTCAGGAATCTGACGAATTTTTTCTTCCAGCGTCTTGGTTATCAATAATTCAACACGCTCTGGATCAAGACCTGGAAAAGAAGTTGTCACCAGAGCCTCGCGAATTACAATTTTTGGATCTTCTTGTGCAGGCAAAGTAAAATAACTGACAACACCATAAATAAGTAAGGATGCCAATAGTAACAAAACAACTTTTCGATAATGAAATGCAACTTCAGTGAGGCTCATGATGTATTCCCTGTCGTATGGCTTTAGATATAAGCTCTTAATATTTTGAACTATTGATTAAATCGTCTCGTTGTTGCATCTAGTAATTCGACTCGCTGCCCATCTCGTAAAAATACGACACCAGCTGTAGCAATGATTTCTCCAGGTCTTATTCCTTTTGAGATGAGAACATCATTGCCGAAAATATTTTCTGTTTGCACGCTACGTTTGCGAACAACACTTGCTTTTTTATCAAATACAAATGCATAAGCTTCATCTTTACCTTTTCCTGCAGCAATAGCGGAGACAGGGACTTTTACAGTAACACCTTTATACCCTGTACGGCCTTGGCCTTGAAAGAAGAAATCTGCCTCAGCTGTCATACCAGCTCTTAAGGCATCATTTTGTTTTTCCAATTGCAAAACGACTGGAAACGTATTGGCTCTATTCGCTTGAGAACCAACTTCGAAGACTTGGGCATTCATAGATAAACCTGTGACAGCAGGAAATGATACCGAAAATGACTGTCCTTTTTCTACTTTATCGATAATTGTTTCTGGAACTGTAATTGAGAGTTCTAGGCCTTGTTCTCCTTCAATCTGAAACGCAATTTGATTGGCAGTAATCTGCTGGGAAGGCTCTATGTTTCTTCTTGTAATAGTGCCATGATAAGGAGCTTTTAAAATTGTATCTCCCTGGCTTTTTTGACTAAGCTCTAATCTTGCTTTTGCAACATTAACCGCGCTTCGTGCTGTATCAAGACTAGCTTTTGCATTGTCGAAGGATGCTTTGGCAACCCACCCTTTTTCATAGAGTTGTTTTTGGCGGCTAAATTTATTTTGCGCATCGACGAGACCAGCTTGTGCTTCTTGCAGCTGTCCTTTTGATGCATTAACATTCAGTTTAAAACTCTCAGTATCAAGACGGGCTAATATATCACCCTTTTTAACACGGTCACCAAGTTTTACGAGAACATCTTGTACTTTACCATTGACTTCAAAACTCAGGTCCGCGGATTCCACTGGTTGTAAAACACCAGATAGACGCCGTACCTGGGCGAGGTTATACGCTTCAACCTGAACCCAGGCAATTGGGCGAACAACTTCTTTGACTGTTTGCACATTTTCTTGCTCGCATCCAGCAAGTAACAAAAGTAATAAAAATAAACTGGTAAGTTTTTTCATAGGTTTATCCATAATGTTACCTTTTAAATTTTTATGCATACTGACATAAAATTTAGAAGCTGAGAAATGAAAAATAAGTATTATTTTATGAGTTTACAGCGAAAAAACTACAGAACTCTGATGAATAGTGACGATAAGGAGACAAAAGAGTCTGAGTTTAAATTAACTATTTAGTTTTTGATAAATGAGCAAAAATAGTGTTTAGTCGAAATATAAGCTAATATATGTCAGCAAAATTCTTTTGAGAGTATGCTGACTTATTTGACCAAGTAAAAAAGAAAAATGTCGATAGATCTCTCTACCCTACCATTTCTTGTTTTTATTGCTCTTGGTGTTGGGTTTGTTAAAGCCGGATTACCTGCTCTTGGTATGCTTACAACAATTCTCTTGCTATTTGCGTATCCAGCAAGAGATGCAATTGGTCTTGCATTGCTATATTTAATTGCTGGCGATATAGCTGCAATGTGTGTGCATCATCGTAATGCAGACTATCGGAAAATGTTTTTGATGCTGCCAGCAATTATCATTGGAATTATGCTTGCTGGAATAACATTACAATATTCCAATAATTCTATTTTGAGCTTGTTGATCGGTGTGAGTATTATTGTTCTTGTGATTATTGGATATTTCCGTGAGCAAATCACACCCTTTGCTATGAAGCATATGTTCTGGGTAAGGAATAGTTCTGGGATTTTGGCTGGTTTCACGACCACAATTGGAAATATTGCGGGACCTGTAATTTCGGTCTATTTTTTGTTATTGGATTTGAAAAAAGAAACTTTCGTAGCAACGACAGCACTCTTTTTTATCATAGTCAATACAATTAAACTCCCACTTTATTTTGCACTTGATATATTTAAAGTTTACTATCTGAGCCATTATGCTGTGACCGTTCCTCTTGTGTTTATTGGTGCTTTTTATGGCAAACGCCTGGTCCAATGGCTTCCGCAAAAACTATTTAATAATATCATACTTCTGTTATCCGGTGTTGCTGGGCTTTGGCTAATCATAAAGCAGATAATTTCATTTAATTAAAATTTCTCCGCTAACACGATAGCTAAAGGAAGAGTTATTGCCGCAATAATAACTTGTAGGGTAATGATATTTGCCATTAATGACTGATCACCTCCTAACTTTTGAGCAAGAATATAAGATGAAGCTGCTGTTGGAACTGCAGCTGCAATAATTGCAACAGTTTGGTCCACCCCATTAATTCCAACAAGACTTGTTAGTACAAACATTATAATAGGCATACCTAACAATCTTAGTAGAACAGCCAATAAAATTGCGAACTTTGTTTCTTTGATTTGAGAAATCCTTAAACCAGCGCCAATTGCGAGTAGGCTTAAACCCAGAGCTCCACTGCTCATGATAGTGATAGCATCATATATACTTTTTGGTAGTTCTATGCTTGAAATATTAATTATAACACCAATAAAACAGGCGATAATAAAAGGGTTTTGAATGATCTCAGATATAACTCTTTGGGGACCAATTTTAATATTGCTGTCATTATCACCCCAAACTATGAGTACAGCAACATTAATGATATTAATAATAGGAACCATCACAGCAATTGCCAGGGCGATCAGAGTAACACCATAATCTCCATATAATGCAGTGGCAATTGCAAGAGCTATAAAACCATGCCACCTTGTAATTCCTTGGAAGAGACTTGTGAATGCTGCGTCATTTATATTCAGACGTTTTGTAAGAACACCTTTAAAAGAAATTAAGAGAGCAGAACTCACTAACAAGGTAACAACCATTGCAAACGATAACCCTGCAATTGGAATGCTCAATAAATCTGCACTTGAAAGTGTTTTCACTAAAAGACACGGAAATAGCAGAAAATAACAGATATTTCCAATTGCAGTCCAGTTTTCATCTCCAAATAATCTGGCTCTCCAAAGTAAATGTCCAACTATAATAACTATGAAGATTGGGGCTATGGTGCTAAGTATCTGAAGCATTTTTGTCAGTTTTTTCTAAATAAGCTTGTACGGCTTTATGTATCGCATGAGCTGAGCGGGATAAAAATTCACGGCGATAAAGTACAAGAATTACCCATGTTGTCGAAATCATAAATACAACAGGATGAATAAACCAGCCGATTGCAGCTATTGCAAAATAATAACACCTTAATCCCACATAAGAATGCCGGGCCGCAAGATTAGAAAGACGGGCTGCCAGTTTAAGTTGAATCTCCTTAAGATCATTATCAGCAGAGTCGTGGTTAGGCGTAGCCCCTATTGCAATGGCATTATAATTCGACAATCTGTATGCCCAAATAAACTTAAAAAACGCAATAACAAAAATAATAATGAGTAAGCACACTTTGATTTGCCAAACAAAAAGATTGGTCGACACTGTAAATGGCAAACTATCCATAAACATACGGGCACTTTCGCCACTCCCCAACACTGCGGCAAGGCCCCCTAAAACAAAAACAGTTGTTGTAGCAAAAAAGCCATTAGCTTGAGTGAAGCCGTGTACGATTTGAATATCAACAAGCCTCACAGAGCGCTCTGCCATGGTACGCATCCAAAGTAATCTTTGTGTGTGTAAAGCATTAATAATATTATTGCTAGAAAGTTGTTTTGATGACGTGATATAATTGTACCCAATTAAACAGATAACAAACCAGGTGATAGCAATTAGATCCAGATAGGAAAAGTTATTGATGATATTATCGAGCATTATTCTTTTCCATATTTTTTTAACCTACGGTTGTTGTAGGGCCATTACAAATGATTAGGCATACATACAGACAATTGCAAATGAAAGAGTATCATTTATTAGATTTAGTAAGAATTTTTCTGAATCTTTTGCGAAGAGCCGCAATTTTTTCTTCCCCAAGTTTCTTTCTGATTGTGTGATTGAGATATATAAAAAGCTTTTGCATAAAATATGTTGAACGAGATTTAATTCTCTTACTGTAGAGTTTTATATCTACCTCATGAGAGTTATGGCTGCTAAGCACTTTTTTGTAGTTAGATTCCCCCCAGCCAAAGTCAAACACTGCAATATTATCCTCAATCAACTTGTCAAAAGTCATCAATATTAAAACCTGTCCTGGTGCAATCTTAGAATATTTAGGGAGGAAAGATGTTGCCATGAGATCAAAAACTCCGTTAACAACACCACCATAGCAATATGCTATTGGCTCTTGATCGCCTAATAACAAATATCCACGCATGGTCGAGGACTTTGCTAATCTGTGAAAGAATTTTCTAAAGTCTTCATCATCTTTTTGTATTCCAACACCAATAGCGCGTTGATATGTTTGATCTACTATCTATGCTGCAACAATAAATTTATCTAGAATCAATAGCTTGTTTCCACTTTATCTTTAAAATGTTTATGAAATATACTGCGTCTCTGATTATATCGCGTTTTTTTCAACCATGCTCTATTTTGCTCTTAGTCTCTGGGTCAATCAGTTGTCGTCTTTTTCTATCTATTTCTAATTGATACATAAATTTAGTGCGGCTCTTAAGGTATTTATAAGCTTCGGTTTCTTGATGGACCCTATCTAACTCTATGCAATCTAAATAGTTTTGAACTAAAAGGGTTTCAAATAATTCTGAAACATATTGTATCGTATCCGAATGTTCGTCTAAAAGGTAATTACTATGGGCAGTACAAAAGGTCCAAAGTTTTGGAGAGTGTATTTTTGCGCTTAAAGCAAGTCTTTTCTGTGATATTGAACCAACAATTACAGCATGTATATTACCTGCTTGAGACAGGACGAATACGCAAGGGGATGCCCATGAACTTCCTGAATTTAGAAGATTTTCCTCTAATCCTGCCGGGTCATTATATATATATGCTTGGTTTATTTTATATCTAAACTTTTCTAACTTATCTAAAAAAACTCTAACTTCAGGAAGGAGAACATCTTGTGCTAACTGCACAAGAAACTTGACAGCTTGTCCTTTAATAGTAAGCTCAGGTTTTACATCAAAAAAGTTTGTCTTAATAAAATTGTTAGTAATTATTATAACTTCCATAACGCCTTCCATTTTACGCCAATATACTTTTATTTAAATATCCGTTTTTTATTGCAACATAATTTTTAATATTATAATGAAATTAATTTTATATGTATATCAGGCCAAGAAATGAGAACTTATGTGTCTCTAAAATTAAAGTGATTTATTAAATAATCTTTGTGATTTTTTTGGTAATTATTATTTACTTTTTATATTATTTCCATATCAAATACAAGAAATAAGAACATCTTTTTTTAAATATGGGCCGAATAAGGAACTTCCAAACCTATGCAACTTATTTTGAATCAAAGCTTAATATTTAGAGCATTTCAAAGAATATCTATTTTTAATACTTGGGTTTCATCTAAAAATATATTCTCTACTGCCCAAACACTCGCTTAAAGTATCACATGTTTCGTATGATATCATCAAACTTTTCCTCGGCTTGGTCCTTGAGATCTGGATCTCTTTTAAGAATGTGAGGAAATCTCAACGCCAGACTTTCATAGCATTGGACATGTAGAGAAGATATCAGTGCAAGTCTCATGTGCCCACCTAAGATCCATATTCTTTTGCATATTTTCAGGATAAACACTTTATCAATAACACCTGTTAATCTCATTAAAGCAAAATCCAAAGTCACAGTTGCATCTGGCCCATCATTCGTTCAACTGAGGAATGAGAAATATCTCTCTCATGCCAAAGAGCGTTTTCCATAGCCATAAGCTCTCTGTGCTAATCCTGTGAGATTTTCAGTAAGAACTGGATTACGTTTATGAGGCATTGCAGAAGATCCCTTTTGTCCTTCAGAGAAATATTCTTCCGCTTCCAAAACTTCTGTTCTTTGCAAATGCCTGATTTCGGTGGCAAGGCGCTCTATTGAACTTGCTATCACCGCTAATGTAGCAAAATACATTGCATGACGATCACGCGGAATAACCTGTGTAGAGATTGGCTCAATTGAAAGCCCCATTTTAGAAGCAACATGTTGCTCAACAGAAGGGTCAATATTGGCAAAAGTACCAACAGCTCCCGATATAGCACAAGTAGCAATCTCTTCTCGAGCATTTTGAAGTCGTGCCTTGCATCTATCAAATTCGGCATAAGCTTGGGCCAACTTTAAACCAAAGGTGACAGGTTCCGCATGAATTCCATGGCTGCGTCCTATACATAAAGTATACTGATGCTCATAAGCTCGTTTTTTAAGTGCTCCCAGCAATTGCTCAAGGTCATCCAATAAAATATCAGTAGCTTTGACCAACTGAACATTAAAACAGGTATCTAGAATATCAGAAGAGGTCATACCCTGATGAACAAAACGGGCATCAGGTCCAACAATTTCTGCTAAATGCGTCAGGAAAGCAATGACATCATGCTTGACTTCACGTTCAATTTCATCAATTCGGTCAACATTGAATGTAGCATTTCCAGCTTCTACCCAGATTTTTTCAGAAGCTTCTTTAGGAATTATACCTAATAAAGCTTGAGCATCACAAGCATGAGCTTCAATTTCAAACCAAATACGGAACTTTGATTGTGGAGACCAAATTTCTGTCATTTGGTTCCGGCTATAACGTGGAATCATTGAAATTCTCTTCAAATACATATATTAAGGTGAGATTTGTGGGACAATAACAGAAGCTTCTGCTAATCACAATACGCTTATATAAAGTGCTCTTAATAAGGAAATAATCTCAGGAAACGTGCTTAAAGCTGTGTGGTTTTAAATTTTTTTGAAAAAAACTGCATTAAAAATCTTTAAAAGGCTTGCCATTAACGACAAACCTTTTTATATGAAATGTCTCTGATCAATGAGCCCCCTTCGTCTAGTGGTTAGGACGCAAGATTTTCATTCTTGAAACAGGAGTTCGATTCTCCTAGGGGGTGCCACTTTTTTCTACCAATGACCAGTATTTTCCATTGAAGCCCAAGGTTCTTGCTTTGGCAAGGCATCGCCTTTTTGTAAAAGTTCAATTGAGATATTATCTGGTGATCGAATAAATGCCATATGGCCATCTCGTGGCGGCCGATTTATGACAACACCTGAGTCCATAAGTCTCTGACACGTTTCATAAATATTATCAACCAGATAGGCAAGGTGCCCAAAATTGCGACCTTCGGTATATTCTTCAGTATCCCAATTGTACGTTAACTCAACTTGAGCAGTTTCATCACCTGGCGCAGCTAGAAATATAAGTGTGAAGCGGCCAGTTTCAAATTCTTTACGTCTTATCTCAATGAGCCCAAGTTTGTTACAATAAAAATCAAGAGACTCTTCAATATTAGTGACTCTAACCATTGTATGAAGATATTTCATAAATTACCCTTATGTTTTTGCCATATTTATGCCGTAATATATATAAGGTTTAAGGCGTAATCTTGACATGAAATTTAAGAAATATATTTGGCTCCAGATATTTTATGACTTAGTTTACATGACAAATACTTGTTCTAACTAAAAAAATATTAAAATAAAAATTTAGTTTTCCATCTGTGGAAAGCCATGATTCGTTAAAATTAGGGCAAATTTTCGCCAAAAATTAATTTGATTATTGTCCAAATTGTTAATTCAAGTGGAGAAATCCAAAAAAACAAAATTCTTTGTTTTTTGCTAAAAATCCTTATTTCTCTTTGTATAACAATCAATTGATAAATTATGTTTGTGTTTTTTAAAATCTCCGATGTTGTGGAGAAGATAAAAGGTTAACACTTTTCACTGGCATCATCAGCAAGTGATGATATCTTCTTTATCAGCAGATGGGGAGCTTCATGAGGGCAAAGTGAAGCAAACCAAACTGAGAGATTTGAAGTTAATTTGCGGGGGATTACTATGGCGACAAATATATCGCCAGACTTGCACGACCTTATTATTACAGATGAGGACGTTGCAGCGCTGAGCAATGATGCAGCTGTTGATGTATTCGAAGTAGCTGGTTCTATTAAATGGTTTGATGCGTCAAAAGGCTACGGTTTTATCGTTCCTGATGATGGCTCTTCTGATATATTACTACATGTGACATGCCTTCGAAGAGATGGTTTTCAGACGGCTTACGAAGGTGCACGGGTAGTATGTGAAGTTTTAAAGCGACCAAAAGGGATGCAAGCATTTAGAATTGTATCCATGGACGAAAGTACAGCCATTCATCCTTCGCAGCTTCCACAAAGAACGCACGTTCAAGTCGTTCCTGAAAGTGATTTTGAGCGCGCTGAAGTAAAATGGTTTAATCGCATTCGTGGTTTTGGTTTTTTGACGCGTGGAGAAGGAACTGGTGATATATTCGTCCATATGGAAACATTACGACGCTTTGGTTTCACCGAGTTACGTCCAGGCCAAACTGTCATGGTTCGTTTTGGTCGTGGACCAAAGGGTCTTATGGCAGCAGAACTCAAACCTGATGGAACAGCAGCTCCTTATCCGGCAGCTCATTAATAGAGCAAAAAAATTTAGATCTATAAATATACATATATGGAAGAGAGTATTTCTTTCTTCCATATTATTATTCATGATGTTGAATATAATAGGATGTAAAGACAATTTTCAGCCTGGCACTAAAGAGCTCTCAAATGAGTTGATCATTCAAACATCAAATGGGTCTCATAAATTTACAATAGAAATCGCCGACGAACCCTCCGAGCAAAACCGAGGTCTTATGTTTCGTCGTGAAATGGCAAAAACTCATGGTATGCTATTTATACATGAGGATGAGCAGCCTAGAGCAATGTGGATGAAAAACACCTACATTCCTCTAGATATGCTCTTCATCAAATCTGATGGCCACATACATCATATCGTCAGTAACACAGAACCTTTCTCCGAAGAAAATATCCCATCACAAGGACCTGTCCGTGCTGTGTTAGAGCTTGTCGCTGGAACCGTGGACCGTTTAAATATTAAGCTCGGAGATCGTGTAAAACATACTGCATTTGCAAATGAAAAATAACCTCTGTGATTCCTGATATAACTTACCTTTCCTTATAGAATCATGATGAAATTCCTGTAAGCTGATTTAAAAAGATTCACATCAAGGCATTTTGATTTATGGCACAAGAAGAAAAACTATCATTTGTTCATCTGAGAGTTCACTCCTCTTATTCATTATTGGAAGGAGCTCTTCCTGTTGGCAAATTAGTAGACCTTGCGTGTAAGAGTCATATGCCTGCTATTGGCTTAACAGATACCAATAATTTGTTTGGTGCTCTAGAATTTTCTGAAAAACTATCTGGTGCTGGTGTTCAGCCTATCATTGGTTGCACACTTGGAATTATCCTTAAAACGCCTGAAGGTTTTGTTCCTGGTGTCTCCGATCAAATGTCAAATAATTTATGCGACGGAGAAATTGTGCTCCTGGTAAAAGATCGGACAGGTTACGAAAACCTCATGTGGTTGACAAGCCATGGCTACTTTCTACAAAAAGATGCTCCTCAACCATATGTTTATTTGGATGACCTCAAAGAGCACCAAGACGGTTTGATTTTCCTCACAGGAGGATCAGATGGTCCTGTAGATAAAGCTCTTGCCAAAGATGATATAGAAGAAGCAGAAACATTTCTAAAGTGTTTCTCTGAGATTTTTGGAAATCGCACCTATGTTGAAATTCATAGACATGGTACACCAGAACAAGCTTATGTTGAACCAAAGCTTCTAAAACTTGCTTACGATATGGAATTACCAATCGTAGCGACAAATGAATGTTACTTCTCAAAACCAGAAGATTATGAAGCGCATGACGCTCTAATCTGTATTGCCGAAGGCCGTTATGTGTCCGAAGATGATCGTCGGCAACTTACAAAAGAGCATTTTTTTAAATCTCAAGCAGAAATGGTTGAGCAATTTAAAGACATTCCAGAGGCAATAGAAAATACATTAGAAATAGCTCAAAGGTGCGCTTACCGCCCGAAAACTCATCCACCAATTTTGCCCCAATTCGTGGCAACAACTAAGGATATGAACAAAGATGAGATCCTAAAAGCTGAAGCGAATGAACTTGCATGCCAAGCCAAAGAAGGTCTTAAACTTCGTTTGGAAAAACAAGGTATTGCTGAAGGAGTTGAAGAAAAAGAGTACTGGGAACGTTTGGATTATGAGTTGAATATAATCACAAATATGAAATTCCCAGGGTATTTCTTGATCGTATCAGACTTTATCAAATGGACAAAAGCACAAGGCATCCCAGTTGGTCCGGGTCGTGGTTCTGGTGCCGGTTCTCTAGTTGCTTGGGTTTTAACAATTACAGATCTTGATCCTTTACGTTTTGGTCTCCTTTTTGAGCGTTTTCTTAATCCTGAACGTGTATCAATGCCAGACTTTGATATTGACTTTTGTCAGGATCGCCGTGACGAAGTTATTCATTACGTCCAGAAAAAATATGGCGAAGACAGAGTTGCTCAGATTATCACTTTCGGAAAACTCCAAGCAAGAGCAGTCTTGCGTGATGTCGGGCGCGTTTTGCAAATGCCCTACGGACAGGTTGACTCCCTTTGTAAAATGGTTCCAAACAATCCAGCCAATCCAATGACTTTGGCAGAAGCTCTCGTTGAAGAACCAAAACTAAAAGAAGCACAAGAGAGCGAAGAAATTGTTGAGCGTCTTTTGACAATTGGTCAAAAACTTGAAGGCCTTTACCGGCATGCCTCAACACACGCAGCTGGCGTTGTAATCGGTGACCGCCCTTTAACTGAGCTCGTACCACTTTACAGAGATCCTCGTTCAGAACTTCCTGCCACCCAGTTCAATATGAAATGGGTTGAGCCAGCTGGACTTGTAAAATTTGACTTTCTAGGCTTAAAAACACTCACCGTTATTGAAAAAACAACCGAGTTCATAAATAAAAAAGGTGGGAATTTCGACATCGCCACCATTCCTTTAGATGATAAACCAAGTTTCGAACTCTTAGCAAGAGCTGATACCGTAGGCGTCTTCCAATTGGAGAGTAGCGGCATGCGCGATAGTTTGCGCCGTCTGCGCCCTGACCGTTTTGAAGACATCATCGCAATGGTTGCGCTTTATCGTCCAGGTCCAATGGATAACATCCCAACCTATATCAACCGAAAATATGGTGAAGAAGAAATTGATTATCTTCACCCTTTGTTAGAACCAGTTCTGAAAGAAACCTATGGGGTTATTATTTATCAGGAGCAGGTGATGCAGATTGCTCAAATCCTTGCAGGTTACTCACTTGGAGAAGCCGATTTGCTTCGCCGTGCAATGGGTAAAAAAATTAAAGAAGAAATGGACAAACAACGTGTTCGTTTCGTATCAGGGGCTGAAGAGGCCGGTGTTGATAAAAAACATGCCGATTTCATCTTCGATCTTGTAAATAAATTCGCGGGTTATGGTTTTAATAAATCTCACGCTGCGGCTTATGCCCTGGTTGCTTATCAAACAGCTTATTTAAAAGCTAACTACCCAGTTGAATTTATGGCTGCAATTATGACCCTTGACCAAGGCAATACTGAAAAAATCGCTATGTTTTATCAGTCAGTTAAAGAGTCTGGCATAACAATTCTACCACCATCAATCAATAATTCATTCGCAGAATTCCGCCCGGAAAATGGTGCAATCCGCTATTCTATGGCAGCTTTAAAAAACATTGGCGAACAATCCGTTCAACATATCTGTGACTTACGAGAAGAGTCTGGCAAATATAAAAGTCTTACTGATTTTTCCAACCGTATTGATCCAAAAATGTTAAATAAACGCGCGATGGAAATGCTCAGCGCAGCTGGATCCTTTGACGAACTGCAAAAAAACAGAGCGCTTGTTTATCAAAATGTCGATACTATCTTAGCTGAAGCGCAAAGGTCAAATGCCGATAGAGCTGTTGGCCAAAATGATCTCTTTGGTTCTGGAGGTGAAACTCCTAAACTTGCTCTAAGGCCCTCACCAGCCTGGCTCCCACTTGAAACACTTACGCATGAATTTGATGCTGTAGGCTTTTTCATTTCCGGGCACCCATTAGATCAATATAAAAGTGCTCTGGATCGCATGGGCGTTGAAGAATGGAAAGCATTCGAAAAACGTACCATTGACGAAAGTAGAGCTGTCGGTATGCTCGGTGGCATCGTTGCTTTTAAACAGGAACGCAAATCAAAAAATGGCAACAAATATGCTTTTGTCGGATTCTCAGATGCCAGCGGCCAGTATGAAGCAATCCTCTTTTCTGAAACCTTAGAAGCTACACGGGCCCTACTCGAAACCGGTACGCCTGTTCTTGTTCGTGTCGAGGGTGAAATGGACGAAGAACAAATGCGCTTAAGAGTTTTAGGCGTCGAAAGCTTAGATCGCAAAGCCAAGTCAATCCAAAAAGGTTTGCGTGTTCGTTTAGATAAATCAGCTGCATTTCAAGAGATTGCCAATGCAGTCAGTACCTCTGGTAGAGGAGAACTCTTTTTTCAGGTCAAACTTGAAGATATGCAACGAGAAGTTGAATTTCAACTTCCAGGTCATTTCGATGTTACACCTCAACAGGCCAGTCGATTACGAACCTTGAAAGGCGTTTTAGAAGTGATCGAAATTTAAGTGAGTCTTTTTTAAATTTATAAGAATTATCTGATTATGCACTATACATAGCATAGAATCCTGACAATTTCAAGGATTATTTTCCCACAAAAAAATATCTTATGGTTTTATAGTCAATAAAGATTTAATCCCGCATGTTCCCTCTTTCTTGGATGAAGAGTCTGAGCTTAAGTCCGTATGGTCAGTGATATGATTAAAGAAGCTTATATTGTGAAATATAAAATATATTGACTTTAAAAATATTTTCAGACTACCATTAAACTTTAACATGCCAAACGAATCTTGCGGGAGAGACTGATTTCAAGTCGGCGCCGAAGGAGCAAACGCCTCGGAAACTCTCAGGCAAAAGGATCGCAAGCTGATGGCCCTCTGGAAAGTAGCCGCTTAGAGCAGCTCACCGAAGGTGATAAGTCGTTGGTTAATCTTTATCAATGATGAAATCTCTCAGGTCCCAGGACAGATGAGGTGGATTGGTACCAAGCTTTGGACCAAGCTGCTTTTGTTGTGGGACAGTGTCATGAGACGATATATATTATACTCCGAATTAAAATTTTCAGGTCTATGTTTTTTTGAACATTACCTTTTGTATCTCTCTACAATAAGTCACAAATTTCAGGAGACAATCGATTAATTGTACTCTCCAGTTATCCGTAAAGCATATATATTTCAATATCATAAGAGCAATGGTTTTGTATCCCAAAAGTATATGCCTTTTGCTGTTGAGTAAGAATTTTGCAAAGCAAACACATATTAGACTATCAAATGCACGTGCATTGAGACGAAATTAAAGAGATAAAGGATATATCAATGGCGCATGACAGTAATTCGCCTATCAAAAAAACACCGCTCTATGACCTGCATGTTGAGTTGGGGGCCAAGATGGTGGATTTTGCGGGTTGGCAAATGCCTGTGCAATATCCCTCAGGGATTATGTCCGAACATCATCAGTGCCGGAATAAAGCAGCTCTTTTTGATGTTTCGCATATGGGACAAGTCCTCTTAAAAGGAGAGACTGCTGCCCATGAACTGGAAAATCTGGTTCCCAGTAGCATTACTGGGCTGAAATCTGGTAAGGCACGTTATACGGTTTTCACAAATGATGCTGGTGGCATTCTTGATGATTTGATTGTTTCAAATGCCGGAGACTATCTTTTTGTTGTTGTGAATGCATCTATGCGTGATCAGGATATTGCTCATATGCGACAGCATCTTGGTTTCGTTGATGTTATAGAGCTAAACGAGCATGCATTGATTGCTATACAAGGCCCTGCTGCGGAAACTATTTTGAGTGCCTTTGCACCAACTGCTGCTCAGTTGAAATTTATGGAAACCACAGAAGCTGAAATTTTAGGCATACATTGTCGAATTTCCAGACTTGGTTATACCGGGGAAGATGGTTATGAAATATCTATCCCACAAAGTCATGCCATTAAAATTAGTAAGGCCCTCTTAGAACATGATGATTGTGCCCCTGCTGGACTTGGTGCACGTGATAGCTTAAGATTAGAAGCTGGTCTATGCCTTTATGGAAATGATATCGATACACAAACCTCGCCAGTTGAAGCTCAAATCCAATGGCTTATGCAGAAACGTCGTCGCCAGTCAGGCGGCTTTCCTGGTGCAGACCGTATCTTAAAAGAATTATCTGAGGGGCCATCTCGTAAGTTAGTTGGCATACTTCCAGGTGGCAAAGCCCCTGCACGACAAGGGGTAGAGATTACTACGACTGATGGTCAACCTATTGGTCAAGTTACAAGCGGTGGTTTTAGCCCAACAAAACAATACCCAATTTCAATGGGGTATGTCAGTGCGCAACATGCGGAGCCAGACACAGAAATCAATCTAACTTTGCGGGGTAAATCAGTGCCGGCAAAAATTGTAACCCTTCCGTTTGTGCCTCAAAATTACAAAAGATGATAGGCCTTTAAATTATGAACGCGCTGCATATAAAAAATTATGAACTAAGGAATTGTACATGAGCTTCGAACCAACACATTATCAACCTTATGACTTTGCCAACCGACGGCATATTGGCCCTTCGCCAGAAGATATAGAGCAAATGCTTTCAGTCCTTGGTCTGCAAAGTCTTGATAACCTTATTGATGAAACAATTCCTTCGAGTCTGAGAAGTCACGAGCCTTTGAAAATTGGTGAGGCCCTTTCCGAAGGCGATGCCTTGGATTATATGCGGAAGGTTTCTAAAAAAAATAAAGTCTTAACGTCTCTTATTGGACAAGGGTATCATGGAACAATCACACCGCCTGTCATTCG
Organism: Methyloligellaceae bacterium; assembly: GCA_965263345.1. Taxonomy (GTDB): domain Bacteria; phylum Pseudomonadota; class Alphaproteobacteria; order Rhizobiales; family CBDHHC01; genus CBDHHC01. The sequence continues at coordinate 53,584 of CBDHHC010000021.1, read as the reverse complement.
CAGAAATATTCTTGAGAATCCAGCCTGGTATACAGCTTATACACCTTACCAACCTGAAATCAGTCAGGGGCGTATGGAGGCGCTCTTAAATTTTCAAACCATGGTCTCTGACCTTACAGGTCTAGAAATTGCCAATGCCTCCCTTTTAGATGAAGCAACAGCAGCAGCTGAAGCCATGACCATGGCAAAGCGTGTTGCAAAATCCAAAGCTACCTCTTTCTTTGTTGATGAAAATTGTCATCAACAAAATATTGCGGTTATAAAAACACGTGCAGAACCACTCGGTATTAATATCATTATTGGTGATCCAGTGCATCTGGTTGCTGAAAATGTATTTGGCGCGATCTTCCAATATCCTGGTACGCATGGCCATGTGAGAGACTTTACAGATATTATTTCAAAATTGCATGAAGCTCAGGCAATCGCTGTTGTTGCCGCTGACCCTCTTGCTTTGACTATTTTGAAGTCTCCTGGAGAAATGGGTGCCGATATTGCTATTGGCTCAACCCAGCGCTTTGGCGTTCCAATGGGATACGGAGGGCCACATGCTGCTTATATGTCAACCAGAGATGCTTTCAAGAGGGCCATTCCTGGACGAATTATTGGTGTTTCAATCGACTCTCGAGGAAAAAAAGCTTACCGCTTGGCCTTGCAAACCCGCGAGCAACATATTCGCAGAGAAAAAGCAAACTCTAATGTTTGTACCGCCCAAGCCCTCTTAGCTGTTATGGCCTCCATGTATGCTGTTTTCCATGGGCCAAACGGTCTTAAAGCGATTGCACAAAATATTCACAAAAGCGCCGTCTGTCTTGCAGCTGGGCTTGAGAAACTTGGATTTAAAATAGAACCTGATACATTTTTTGATATGATCACAGTTCATGTCGGTGACATGCAAAGTTCTATTTTGGACAAAGCAGTCACAAATCATGTCAATCTGCGTGCGATAGGAAAAGATCGTATTGGTATTAATCTTGATGAACTCACCCGCCTAGAAACGATTGAGGCTGTCTGGCGTGCTTTTGGTGGAGATCTCTCAGCTAAGACCATAAGGGCGGATCTTCCAAGCGAGTATCGCTTGCCAGAAAACATTTTACGCACAAGCTCTTATCTCACTCATCCTGTTTTCAATCAGAATAGAGCCGAAACTGAAATAACACGGTATATGCGAAAACTTGCCGATCGGGATCTTGCTCTCGACCGTGCAATGATTCCGCTTGGATCATGTACCATGAAGTTGAATGCCACAGCTGAGATGATTCCAATCACATGGCCTGAATTTGCTCAATTGCACCCCTTTGCTCCTGCAGACCAGGTTCAAGGTTATCATGAGATGATCAAGGAGCTCGGTGATATGCTTTGTGAAATCACCGGCTATGATGGTATCTCAATGCAACCCAATTCTGGGGCTCAGGGCGAATATGCGGGTTTGATAACCATTCGTAACTATCACATCTCTCGAGGTGAGGGACATCGGAATGTTTGTTTGATCCCAAGTTCGGCCCACGGAACCAACCCTGCCACGGCTCAAATGGTGGGATGGAAAGTGGTTCCAATTAAATCGGCTGCCAATGGCGATATTGATGTTGAGGACTTTCGTGACAAAGCAGAAAAATACTCCAATGAACTTGCTGGATGCATGATCACCTACCCCTCTACACACGGTGTATTTGAAGAAACTGTTACAGATGTTTGTGCGATCACACATCAACATGGCGGACAGGTCTATATTGATGGTGCAAACATGAATGCCATGGTTGGTCTAGTACAACCTGGAAAGATTGGTGGAGATGTGAGTCATCTTAATCTTCACAAGACCTTCTGTATTCCACATGGTGGCGGTGGTCCAGGCATGGGACCAATTGGTGTTAAATCTCATCTTCTTGGTCATTTACCTGATCACCCTGAAACAGGGGGTGATCTTGGCCCAGTATCTGCTGCGCCTTATGGATCTGCATCAATTCTTCCTATCAGTTGGGCCTATTGTTTGCTGATGGGTGGTGAAGGTTTAAAGCAAGCAACCAAAATAGCAATCTTAAGTGCTAATTATATTGCTAAGCGCCTAGAGGGAAGCTACGAGATCCTCTATAAAGCGGATAGTGGTTGGATCGCCCATGAATGCATTATTGATACAAGACATTTAAATAGTACAGCAAAAGTAACTGTTGATGATATTGCGAAACGTCTTATCGATTGCGGTTTCCATGCCCCTACTATGAGCTGGCCTGTTGCAGGTACGTTAATGGTTGAGCCTACGGAATCTGAAACTAAAGCTGAACTGGATCGTTTTTGTGAGGCTATGCTTGCGATACACAAAGAAGCTCTGGACATAGAGCAAGGACGCATGGACCCAGAAAATAACCCTTTAAAGAATGCGCCACATACTGTGGAAGACCTTATTGATGAGTGGAACAAACCTTATAGCCGGGAGCAAGCCTGTTACCCACCTGGGGCATTCCGGGTTGACAAATACTGGTCGCCTGTTAATCGTGTTGATAATGCCTATGGTGACCGTAATTTAGTTTGCTCTTGTCCTCCAATGGATTCTTACTCTGAAGGTACAGACTAAACTTAGCAAAGAGAGAATTGGTCATGTTTCAGATGGCCAATTTTATAGCGTCATGCCATGTTCTTAAGTGTATTTGATATTTTTAAGATAGGAATAGGCCCCTCCTCTTCACATACGATGGGGCCTATGACGGCGGCCTCATATTTTCTCTCAACTCTTCGTAAGCAGTTACAAATTCAAACTGATACTGATGCACTTCTTAGACTTAAATGTTCTTTACATGGTTCTCTTGCCTTTACCGGCAAAGGTCATTCAACAGACCGCGCTGTCATTCTTGGGTTACTCGGTCTTGAACCTGCAACAATGTCCCCTGATGATGCAGAAGGTCTTGTCGCTGAAGTGTATGAGCAAAAAGTGCTTCAACCTGCAGGTTTACCAAAATTTAAATTTGACCCTGATACTGATCTTGTCTTTGACTATGGTCCTGCGTTGCCAGGTCATGCCAATGGTTTGATATTCAGCGTTTTTCATTTAGATGGAACGCTCTGTTTTGAAGAAACATATTATTCGATCGGTGGCGGATTTGTCGTGACGGCAAAAGATTTAGACGAAAAGCAGACAGATCAATATGAAGGCAAAAATAATACTTTAGAAAATACATTTCCCTTTCCATTTCGTTCAGCCCTTGAAATGCTTCAAATGGGCAAAGACACTGGGAAATCCATAGCAGAAATGAAATATGCTAATGAGCTGAGCTCTTTATCATCTAAAGAACTTGAGCAAGAGCTTGATCATATATGGTCTGTTATGGATGACTGCATTGATCGTGGCTTGTCTCAAGATGGTGAACTACCTGGCGGACTTCATGTCAAAAGACGCGCAAAGGCTATAAAAGAACAGCTTGATCATGAAAAGCAGCGAAATAATACCCAACCTCATGTTGTTAATGAATGGCTTTCTGTTTATGCAATGGCTGTCAATGAAGAGAATGCAGCTGGTGGACGCATTGTGACTTCTCCGACCAATGGAGCGGCGGGTGTCGTCCCAGCTGTTATCCGTTACTACCGTGATCATTGTATTGGTGCGGAGCATGATGGTATTCGCACATTTCTTCTGACGGCAGCGGCGATTGGTGGATTAATCAAACATAATGCTTCTATTTCCGGCGCAGAAATGGGGTGCCAAGGTGAAGTTGGTTCTGCTTCTGCCATGGCAGCCGCAGGATTGTGCGCAGCTTTGGGCGGAAATAATGAGCAAATTGAAAATGCTGCTGAAATCGCGCTTGAACACCATCTTGGAATGACATGTGATCCTGTCAAAGGATTGGTGCAGGTTCCTTGTATTGAACGTAACGGCCTTGGGGCAATCAAGGCTGTTTCTGCCGCTTCATTGGCCCTGCGTGGTGATGGACAACATGTTATGCCGCTCGATAATTGCATTGAGACTATGCGTCAAACCGGTGTGGATATGAATGAGCGATATAAAGAAACCTCAACTGGTGGCTTGGCCGTTAATCTTCCTGAATGTTGAAATTGAGTGAATGGTCCGTTTATTTGGGTAAGACAGATCATGCCTTACCCATTAAGACTACATTTTATCCGCGATCAGATTCCTTGCAAATTCTTATGTTTTTCAATTTATTCTTGAAAGAATATCTGCGTGCTCTTGAGATGAATCTGCACTTTTGGTTTTTACCACGACAAAGTTGATTTCTTTCCTCATCGGTTATTGTTACAGTATCCAAATCAACGCCAGGGACAATTACACCATCAAACCCGCGTCTTGAAATCGATTTGGTATGTCACCCCTATTTAGAGATGTCTCATGTTTAGCAAATTAGAAATGTCTCAGTCTTCAAATATTCTTTTTTTGTGCCTGATAACTGTAACATAATAAGAGTGATGATTTAAGGTGACTTGCATTAGAACTAGAGTGCACTCAATAGTTGTTCTGAAATTACAAGCAAGAAATTTTCCATGCTGAAGCGTATTTGTTTTGTTAAATACTTAATGATTCAAAACACGTCTATAAACTATAATAAGAGTTGTAGAATGCTTCACTCTTTTAAGGCGGATAAGTATGATATATTTTTTACTATAAGAATGTTTTAAATTTGTAGGAATTGTATGATGGAGTATGGAGTTTTCTTAAAATTCTCTCGATTATGCCATAACTCTAGCACAGTACCGTTACGGTGTCAAGGACTTTTTTCCTGGGTATTTTTTCTTTTTCTGTTATGGTTGAAGAAGAGTTAAGCCACATATACGCCGTTGCATATTGCTCTTATTTGTGTGGCTGAAATTGAACGTATCAACAAGACCAGCATGTTAACTTAAATTAGCTCATCTTTATATTTGTAAGACATTGGTATAATAAACGTTGAACAAACGGTGAGAATATTAAAAGGTAACTCTATTATGACCATTTCAAAGAAAGATCAGATTAGAGCCCTCCTGAGAAGCATTGAAACGGGTGACCCTGGACCAATTGCAGTCGTTAATGAGGAAAAATATATTCAGCATAACCCGCAGACTCACGAGGGGAGCGAGGGGCTCGCCTCACTCTTCAAACGCCTTTCGAAAACAAACCCTCGTGTAAATATTGTTCGTGCTTTTGAAGATGGAGATTTTGTCTTTGCGCATACGGAATATGATTTTGCCAGTCGTAAAATTGGGTTTGAGGTTTTTCGTTTTGAAAATGGCCAGGCCGTTGAACATTGGGATAATATTCAGGAAAGACAAGGGCCAAATCAATCTCATCATAGTATGGTGGATGGCCCAACAGAGTCTTCTGATTTTGAACTGACGGAAATACATAGGAGCATCGTAAAAGACTTTGTGCAAACCGTACTCATCAAGAAAGACCTTGAGAGACTATCGGGTTTTGTAAATAAAGATTCCTTTACAGAACACAATCCCAAAGGTGAAGATGGGACTTCTTCCCTTCGCGCAACCTTAGAAGCTGAAGACGAAAATGGCAAACTCATCAATTATCATCATCTCCACCGGGTTTTAGCTGAAGGCAATTTTGTTCTTTGTGTCAGTGAGGGAACATATTCAGGTCTTCATTGCGCTTTTTATGATCTCTTTCGACTCTGCACTGGCAAAATCGTAGAGCATTGGGACACAAGGGAAAAGATCGCCCCTAAAGAAGACTGGAAGAATAATAATGGAAAGTTTTAAAGAATGTTTGATTTGATGCGCCCCTACCGCTCTTGCATAAACCTCATCGTCAACTGATGCGCAAACAAGGGCAAGAACACTCAGACTGGTCAACATGTCCAGTCCGGCTGAACTTAAAAGCAAATGGGCTATAATTCTTCATTAAGGAGACGCTCCAAAACCTCAATGTCTTCATTTGAAAATTGATCTTCTATTTTTTTTCCAGTATCTGCCTCATAATGCAAAATTTTTACTTCATCTAGTGATAAGTTATAGACCGATCTCAGCATTCTAATTTGCGCGCAGAAATCTAAGCTATTATCTTTTTTTGATTGTAAATATGCTTCCTTTGCATTCAGTCCCTCTCTATAAAGAGCTTCATATTTACTGAAATCATCATAATTATTTTTTTTCATAACAGTCCCCCCTTTTCAAAATTCCTTATTGACTAAAATGCCCTCCGCAGGTCAGGGAATGTTTCCCTGACCTTTGAATTCATACTATGATATCAACACGGTAACACGTCAACAAAATGGTCTTCGGCTCATCCGATAAGTGAGATTAAGGTTTTGAATTTTAGATCATAGAGAGGTTGTTCTTGACCGAGGGAGTGGCAAGACTTTTCAGTCAGGCTTGCAAAGCCTGACCGGCGGGGTTTCTAACTGAACTAATTATTGTGTTGTATTATTGCAGATAGACTGGGGGGGGGGGATCGTATACTTAAGATTGTTTCTTGAGGTTTATTTATTGGAAGTTAATTGATTTGTAACACCATTTTCTTGATCATCTGAATACCATTTCACTAGTTTTCTTTTGATGGAAATTATGATATTTTATCTGTAACTTATTTTATTATTTACATCTAATTTTTGAAGTAATTTCCTGGAGTTTTTCGCCATGATACGTTTTTTAATTCAAACTTTAATTTCTATTTTTCTATTTATATCTCCAGCATTAGCAGATTCAGATTTTAACAAACGACAACGTTTTTTAGATCATATGCTAAGAGAGCATGAAAACTATAACAATGCTGATCGTAGAAGAGAACAACAAAGGCTAAATCAAGTTAGCAATGATATGTTCATCTGCAATAAAAAGAATTTCTCAATATCTGTGGCTGTAACTTCGCTTTCTTATTTAGGATCAAGTGGAGAGGGTTGGTATACAATCGAATCAGGTGGATGTGCGAATATTGGCAACAAAGCAAATACACAAGTCTACATTTATATTAACGACAACAAAGGTAAGGATATCACGAAACCTAAATCTCATGAAACAACAAAGTATTTTCCTATTTGCATCACTGAACGTTTTTCATGGTCTCAATTTTTTTCCTATAAAACACCGATATATGGTTGTCAAAATCCAATCCGAAAGAAATTTGTTCGAATTGAGAAACCACGTTTTGGACAATACAGGCTGGAGATCGTTAATTGAAAGATAGGCTTGATGATATAGGCTATGACACGATTGCACAGAATCTTCGAATGGTCTTCGGCTCATCCGATAAGTGAGATTGAGGTTTTGAATTTTAGATCATAGAGAGGCTGTTCTTGACCGAGGGAGTGGCAAGACTTTTCAGTCAGGCTTGCAAAGCCTGACCGGCGGGGGCTGCCTGAGGGAACAATTAGGTTGTCCTTTTTAAGTGATAATAATTCTCAAAACAGAATTTTCTCCAAATAGATAAACAATTTTCGATGGTTGGCACCATTCACTTTGGTGTGCCAAAACATGGTTTAATGCCACGCAACAGAAGAAAACTAACAGTATACAAGTTGTATATCTCATTAAACTTTTTCTCTATATAGTTTTAACCTACTTGCTTACTAAATCATTTTAACAAGGTTTACCAAAACATTCCGATGCGGGGCGTATCATTCTGATGCGCCCCTACCGTTTTTGCACAAACCCTATACCAACTGATGCGCAAACAAAGGCAAGAACACTCAGACTGGTCAACATGCCCAGTCCGGCTGTATGCCCATAGGCATATGTTCATTTACACTCTTTTGATTAAAAACCAAGGAATAAAAGATCCAGCGCAGCAATTATTTCATCTCTTTTATCTTCGACATTACAAACAACATCTCCTATCACATCATATTGAACGCCAGCTAATTCAGTCACTGACAATATGTATTTATGAGATTTAATGATGAGTATAGGTGTTAATTTATCAATTGGTTTGTAGGACTTTTCTTTGAGTAAAGGGGCGACCACACATGTGTTCAAAGGAGACAATAGATCTGACTGTAAAACCACAAGGTAAGGCGCGTCGTTAGCGCTTGCCTTGTTCGGGTTTAAACAGACATCAAACTGACGCATTAAAACGACCTTAATTTGTCACTGAATGCACCCCGTCTTTCTATATGATTACTATAGGATTCGAACGAAGCTTTATTGTCTAAGGTCCATTGTTCGGAACGTTTATGACGAATTAAACTTCTTAGAGCCTGTTCCAAAGTCTGAGAGAGATTTATGTCTAAGCTTTTTGCTTCTTCAAGCAGCTTGGCATCAACAGATAGATTTGCAGAACGTTTCATATCAATATTTCCGATGATTTTAGTGCGCATATAATATGCGCATTGTTGATATGGGTCAAGGGTTTTTGTGAGAATGGTGTCGTCTGGAAGACCTAACCGGCTGGGTTGCTTATTTACTGAAATTCCTCTGGCTTGTAGGTGTTATCCGCCAGTCCGGGGCTGGCGACACTATTTTAGATTGTTGCAGTCTGTTTCATTCAACAAATAAATTCTTTCATCCAATTGAGTGATTTCGTCATATCTACGGTAGGTTTATATTCTACTCCAATTGGGCCTACATATCCCATTTTGTCTAATTCTTTTAGCACATATTTATAGTCCAACTCACTCATATCAGGCTCGCCTCTTTGTGGAACACCCGCGATTTGTATATGCCCAATATATGGCATTAATGTTTCTAAACGCCTTGTGATGTCTCCTTCCATAATTTGCATATGATAGCAGTCATACATTAGTTTGAGATTAGGTTGTCCTACGTCCTTTATAATTGCAACGGCTTGATCGGAATGGTTTAAAAAATAATCTGGAGCATCATAATGATTAAGCGGTTCAATCAGGATTGTAATATTTTCCTTTGCAGCACAATCCGTTGCATAAGCCAGATTATCGATAAATGTTTTGTGTGCCTCTCGTCCATCTGCAACCCCAGCCATAACATGTATATTTTTTACATTTATGTGCGCTCCATATTCAATTGCCTGATCAATAGCTTTTCTGGCATCCAGCTTTCTAGAGACCAATGCAGAGAGACCGTTTTCACCTTTTGAGATATCCCCACGAATTGTATTCATCCCAAGTGCGGATAAACCAGTTTCTAATAAAGTTATTTTTAAATCATTGGCAGGAATAGCATAGGGCCAATGGAACTCAACAGCTTCAAAGCCAGTTTTCTTGGCTTCTCTTATGGCTTCATTTAAGGAGAGTTCCTGCCACAAAAACCCTAGATTTGCAGAGAAGTTGACCATATGACCTATTCCCACTCAACATTAAATTTATCAACTAATTTTTGCACTTGATCCTCTGTAAGCATAATTGGGTTTGCTGCTCGTGTAAGCAATATCAACTTTGCTGTTTCTTCCAGCTCCTCAATTGCATAAACTGCGGAACAAAGGTCTTTACCAGCAACAACTGGCCCATGATTAGCCAAAATTACAGTGCTCCGTTTGCCTTCTAGGTCCCGGATAGCATCCCCCATAGCAGGATCACCTGGCATAAAGTAAGGCAGCAGTTTTACTTTGCCTAAACGCATAACTGAATAGGGCGTAATCGGTGGCAACATATTATCTGGATCTATATCTGGCAGCATTGAAAGGGCAACAGAATAGGTTGAATGCAAATGAACTACTGCGCCAGTTTTACTTGATCGTGTCTCATAAAATGCAGAATGCAATGGGAGTTCTTTTGTAGGTGCATCCCCACTCAGAAGACTTCCTTTCTTGTCCAATAGAGACAGTTTAGCCGGATCAAGATCTCCAAAACTACTCCCAGTTGGCGTAACGAGCAAACAACCATTTGTTAACCGCGCGGATATATTGGCCGATGAACCATTTGTCAATCCTCTGTCAAAGATAGACTTAGAAAAGGAACAGATTTGTTCTCTTAATTTTGTCTCTTCACTCATTGCGACACCAGTATATTTGCTGCTTCTTCAAAAAAATCAGGGGAACCGAAATTTCCGGACTTTAGAACCATGGCTAGATCTCTATCTTTCACTTTCAATGCCGGTACTCCTGCAGCAATTTTGGGTCCAATTTCCATCGCTTCAATTTTTAGAGCCTTTACAACAGCACCAGAGGTTTCTCCCCCTGCTGAGATAATGCTTTTAAAACCTGCTTCTGTCGCTGCAAGGGCAACTGAAGCAAAAAAGTCTTCTACCTTTTGTGCAGAATATTCTCGCCCATATTTCTTTTGAATATCTAGTACATTTTCCGGCTCATCTGATGTATAAATGAGTGGCAACTCTGAGACTTGTAAAGCCCAAGAAACAAGTTCTTCTATATCAAACTTCTCTTCAATAATATCGTGGGCTTCGATTTTCTTATAGACTCCACCTTTTTCTTTATGTCTGAAAACCTGTCCTCGTGTCGCTTGAGAACAGGATCCAGACAAAGCCAGAACAGGCCCTTTAATACCTGACCAGTTTATCTTATCTTCTGATGCAAAACCATAGATCCCAGGTATGCCTAATGCGATACCAGACCCCCCAGTTATTAAGGGAAAATTCTCGGTTGCTTTTGCCAGCTCAAACAAATCGGTATTTTCAATAGCATCGCAGATAACCAGTTGCCGGCCATGTGCGGTTTCGCTCAGAAGCTTCTGATGTGTAGAGCCATTTTTTATATCTTTCAGCCTGACATGCCCAACTTGATGTTCAGTTTGATATTGTAGCCAACGACGAATATCAGCATCTGTCATTGGAGTTAATGGATGTTTTTCTAAACCTGATTCTGACAATAATTTATCATTTACAAAAAGATGCCCCATATAAATACTGCGACCAGTTTCAGGGAAAGCTGGGCAAACTATAACAGGTTCATTTGTATCAAGTTCTGAAATAAGCGCATCAATAACTGGTCCTATATTTCCACGAGGCGTTGAATCAAAAGTTGAGCAATATTTAAACATAAATTTTTTACAACCTTGATTTCTCAACCAGCGAAAGGCTTTTATAGATTGGCTAATAGCGTCCTCAAGAGGAATAGAACGTGTTTTTAAGGCAATGACACCTGCATCAATATCACTAGAAGCCATTTCAGTTGGGGTATCAATATATTGAACCGTTCTCATTCCTCCTTGAGCCAAGATTAAACCTAAATCAGAAGATCCGGTAAAATCGTCCCCAATAGCCCCTAAGATCATTTTTCTTCTCCTGGTAGTTTTAGTTGTGCAGTGTGGGCATAGACCTTAGCTACGGCTGAATCATCTTCATGACCGTAGCCCATTCCAGATGCTGAAATAAATTGCTGAAGGGCTGCACTGGCCAAAGGGGTAGAAAAACGAGATGCTTTTGCTATATCTCCAACGATCCCGAGGTCTTTGATAAATATATTAACTGCAGAATGAGGGGTATAATCACCTTCCGCAATATGTGGGCCGCGATTTTCAAACATCCAGGATGTACCCGCACATTGCGAGATGACTTCAACGGTTTTTTTCGCATCCACTCCTTGTGCAACCCCAAACATAATAGCTTCAGCTGCAGCGGCTATGTGTACACCAGCAAGAAGCTGGTTTATCACCTTCATTGCAGAACCAGGACCGGCTTTATCTCCAAGTTTGAATACTTTATCCGCTATAGCATCCAGAGCTGTTTGGGATGTGTCAAATGCTTCAACTGAACCACTTGCCATAATGCTAAGCTTGCCCTGTTCTGCTTTCTTTGATCCACCTGAAATAGGGGCGTCTAGATAAAGAATATCAAATTCTTTACATCGCGTTTCCATCTCTTGTGCAAATTCTGGTGATACCGTTGCGCAGCTGATCACAACTGCATTTTTTTTCATAGTAGGAGCGATTCCATTTTGCCCAAAGAGTACATTTTCCGTTTGTTCGGAATTAACTACAACTATAAAAACAATATCTAGCTCTGAAACAATATCAAACTCGCCCTTTCTACCTCCATTAGAAATAAAACTATCGACAGCTGATGTGTTAATATCAAAACCAAAAACATGTTGGGTGCTTTTCAGGAGTGACACAGCTATGCCATGTCCCATTGATCCTAAACCAATGACGCCTATATGTTTTTCTTTTGACATTATGTACTCCCTTAATTACACGCACCAATCTTCTTCCTAAGCACTTTCTCTAGCAACTAACTTACATTCCAACTCAATTTTCTTCTGATCCAATTCTTTTCCCTCTATTCTGTCCAGGGCACAACGTGCTGCAATAGCACCAATCTCACGACGAGGGGATCTTGACGTGGTTAATCTGGGTTGTATCAACATACCAGTATGAAGATCGTTAAACCCTGCGACTGCCAAATCTTTTGGCACATTCAGACCCATTCGTTGACAAGTCAGCAGTACACCAACTGCCAAGTCATCATTCGCAAAATAAATACAGTCTAAATTCCATATCTTGGCAATGATTTCCTCAAAAGCATTTGATTCAACCAGATCTCCAAACCTGGCAGTGAGATTTATCATGTTAGGCGCTTCCAAACCTGCGTTAATTATTGCGGTTCGAAAGCCTTCATAACGTTTTTTTCCACGTATATCTTCCTCTAGCCTGCTTCCACAAAATGCAAAGGATCGATAGCCTTGCTTGAGCAAATATTCTCCCATTGCCTTACCGGCCATGTGATGAGAAAACCCAACACAGATATCAATTGCCTTGTCATCTGTGTCCATAATTTCTATGACCGGAAAGTTGACTTCAGCTAATAGATTACTCGTTGCTTCAGAGTGATTTACTCCTGATAATATCAGAGCGGCTGGAGACCATGCCATAAGTGCTTCTACTGCATCTGTTTCTTTATCGACTGAGTATTGTGTATTCAGCAACATCATCTGATAGCCCTTAGCGTTAATCAGCTCTTGAGCTGCTGCGATAACATCAAGAAACACACTGTTTCGCAGAGATGGAACGATCATAGGAATTATTTGAGATGTTCTAGATGCAAGCATGCTTGCAACTTTATTAGGGATATAACCGAGTTCCTTTGCTGCCTGCATAACACGTTCTTGGGTCTTTTGTGAGACATCGCTATGTTTGCGCATTGCTCTAGAAGCAGTCATTTCACTCACACCAACCTCGGCTGCTATATCTTTCAGCGTTACTTTATTCATTTTCTCTAAATCTAACCTCAAACATTCCTTAGCAAAGAGCTTATTTAAAATATACGAACACATTGATTTCAATAAAATACATAATTACTCCAGTTGACTCCATTAAAAAAATATTACAATATAAAAAATCGTTAGCGCTAACGGTAGCGTTATCGATATCGCTAGCATTAAAATAATAATGTTGCAAACTTTTTTTTGGTGAAATATCATTCTGGGAGGAAAATATGATAGTTAATCGCCGTCATTTTCAAAAAATGGCAGTTGCTGCTTTAGCCTTTTGCACGCTTGTCACAACTAATACTTATGCTGAAAAGGCTAAATTTAATTGGACTTTCCAAACCTCATCCCAAGCTGGAGATAACTTTTTCCCTATGAAACAAGCATGGGCAAAACGCGTTGGGATTATGAGTGGAGGTCGCATAGAAATCAAAATTGTTCCAGTTGGAACAGTTGTACAATACAACGAAACATTAGAAGCTGTCGGATCTGGAATATTGCAAGGGCATATAACTGACCCTTCTTATTTTTCAGGAAAGAACCCAGCATTTGGTATGTTAGGAAATCTTGTTGGAGCCTGGAGTAGCCCTGATCAACTTTTTAAATTTATTGAATATGGTGGCGGTAAAGCGCTGTTTAACAAACTGATGAATCCTTATGGCTTGCATTTTATTGGTGCAACAACAACTGGCCTAGAAGCTTTTGTTTCCAAAAAGCCTCTAAACGGTGTCAATGATCTTAAGGGTCTTAAAATGCGTGCGCCTGAAGGGATGGTACAAGAAGTATTTGCGAAAGCCGGAGCATCTCCTGTAAACCTTCCAGGTTCGGAAGTTTATACCTCACTAGAAAAAGGGGTAATTGATGCAGCAGATTATACAGTTTTCTCAACCAACCATAAGCTAGGATTACACAAGTTTGCCAAATATCCGCTTTACCCAGGTTTCCATTCTATGCCTGTATTGGATGTTTCAGTGAACAAAGCTGAGTGGGATAAACTTCCTGCTGACCTTAAATTGATATTGGAGGTTTCGGTAAGAGATTTTGCATATGATATGACATCTCGCTTGGAAGCTGAAAATGCTGCTGCAATAATCGAAGCACAGAAAGATCCTTCTATAAAAATAATTAACTGGAATAACGAAGAGCGTGCCAAGTTCCGAGCTATTGCTCAAAGTGAATGGAAAAATTGGGCTGCTCGAAATGACTTAACAAAAGAAGTCTTTGAGACTGTCACCTCATACATGAAAAAATCTGGCATGTTAAAATAATCAGGTTAATTCCAAAACAATTCCGTGGCTCTACAAAGAGCTGCGGAACTCAGCAATCAATGTAATCTGTAATATAAGAATTATTGTATGGCCAATCAATACGAAATGACTGCCGAGAGTAAGGCAGAAATGGTAGTGAAAAGTGAACAACAACCAAAAACACATAAAAGTTATTTAGATAATGTTGTTGAAAAATTTGGTGGTTATGTTTCTGTTTTATTTGCTATTGGCGTGATGATTTCATTTTATGAGATCATTGCAAGATATGTTTTTGATAGTCCTACTATTTGGGTCCATGAAACGGCAATAGGCCTTATTGCATTTTGTTACTTATTTGGCGGTATGTATTGTTTAGCAACTGATAAGCATATTCGTATCGGGGTCATCTATTTTGGTACAGTCGGCAGGACCCGACAAGTCTTAGACATCGTAAATGCATTGCTAACAATATTCTTTGCAGCAGCGCTCTCCTATGCGGCCTGGACGATGATGCATAAAGCTTGGATCTCTCCTGTTGGCGAATGGAGTTTAGAGAGATCTGGCTCTGCATGGAATCCCGTCATACCAGCAATAATTAAATTGGCACTTTTTCTAACAGCCATTACTATTTCTATCCAAGGTATTTTCCACCTTCTTAAATCTTTTCATTATGCTCAGTACAGGAGTTACTCCTCTGAGAAATCAAATTCTTATCAGACGCTATTTACGATTGGCTTATTGCTAGTGGTAGCAACTCTTCTAATTGCCGGGGGCATACACCTTTTCTCCCAAGGACGAAGTTTAGGTATCGAAACTGGTTCAATATATTTTGTTTCAGTTATCATGCTGTTACTCTTAACTGGTATGCCCCTGGCATTTGTGACGGCCCTGGTCGCAGTGTTATTTACTCTTGCATGGTTTGGACCGTTAGGTGTGCCTCTGGTTTCTTCACGCATGTATAGTGCGATCAATGAATACGTGCTTGCTGCTATTCCCATGTTTGTATTGATGGCGTCTATTCTAGATAGATCCGGCATGGCAAATGATTTGTACAATGCAGCCAAGATAGTTGCCGGTCGTGTTCGCGGCGGTGTTGCTATACAAACTTTAGTTGCTTCTGTTTTTCTAGCAGCCATTTCTGGTGTGATTGGCGGTGAAATTGTATTGCTTGGAATGATAGCTTTACCTCAGATGCTTCGATTGGGTTATAATAAATCTCTTGCTATTGGCACAGTATGCGCAGGTGGATCGCTTGGGACGATGATACCACCATCAATTGTTCTTATTGTATATGGCTTAGTTGCAAGTGTTTCCATTAGTGATTTGTTTTTAGCAACAATTGTTCCGGGTCTTATGCTGGCATCTATTTATGCAATATACATATATGTGCGATGTAAAATTGACCCTACTCTTGCACCATCGATATCTGATGATCAACTTCAGCTTTCTCAGACTGAGAAAATTCGACAGTTAAGGGGTGCTATACCTCCTCTCTCAATAGCGTTTATTGTTTTAGGCTCTATTTACGGAGGTATCGCATCTGTTACTGAAGCTGCGTGTTTAGGTGTCGTTGGAGCAGTCTTTAGCGCATTCATTCGGGGAGAATTAACCACAACGCTTGTGAGTGAAAGCCTAAAACAAACGTTAAGTACTTGTGGAATGATCATCTGGATTATTCTTGGGGCATCAGCGCTAGTCGGTGTTTATAATCTGATGGGTGGAAATAGTTTTGTAGAAAGTAAAATACTAGCTCTGGAAGCCTCACCTATTGTTGTCATCATGTTTATGATGTTGATTTTACTTCTGCTTGGTTTGTTTATGGATTGGACTGGCATTGCCTTACTGACCATGCCAATATTCGTCCCGATTATTGTCAAGCTTGGGTTTGATCCGATTTGGTTTGGGATCCTGTTTGCTATGAACATGCAGGTTTCCTACCTATCACCACCTTTTGGTCCTGCCGCCTTCTACCTGAAATCAGTCGTTCCACCAGATATATCTCTGTCGACAATATTTTTATCTTTATGGCCGTTTATCATATTACAATTGATCGCACTAACCATAGTACTATTTAATCCTGATCTTGTTCTGTGGTTGCCAAGGCTTGTGAACGGATATTAGAAAAATCGTAATGATTGTTTCCGATTCCACAATATATTTTATAATAACTGAAGTTAACCCGAAGCATAAACGTATGATTTGTGAGATTCAAACTGTTCAGATTAATCTATGTTTGACGGCGAGTTTGGCATTACATGCAAGTCAAGGTTTTACCTGTGAAGGGATATTCCAGCTTCACGGAGCCAGTTACAGCCCCTCAGCCCGAGGAGCATAAGTGGGGCAATAAAAACCGCAGGATTATGTTTGCAAAGCTAACTTATAATTTATGCTAGAATATTAGTTTTACAACGAAATGAAAGAATTGCCTGAATGTCAGGGTAAGACTTTGTAAGTCTTACCCGCGGGGGTACATTTTATTGTGAGCTAAACCTTATTGCGGATCGTATCATACTGATGCGACCCTACCTTTCATGCATAAACCCTATCACCAACTGCTGTGCAGACAAAGGCAAGAACATTCAGACTGGGCAACATGCTCAGTCTAGCTGGGGTTGTATTTTGACAAAATTTTCAAAATAGTAGAGAGCCTATAACCTAGTGATTAAAAGTTTGATCAATTCTTCAATTGTAATGTAACCAATAATAGAGTTTTTATTTTTCGATTAACTATAGCTCAAGTTGCTTATAATATTCCTGACCATTCATTATTCACTCTTATATCCGTCAACTTTGTAATCTAAGGGATCACATATCTCAGACATTTATAACCAGTTTAGACCTTCTGAGCATATCCTAAATGGCCTTGCCTTTAGGTAAAATGCAATTGCGACTGTTGGAATACAAAAATAAAAATAATAGTACATATCCAAACAATCACACATGTAAAGCAAGTGTCTAACTTAGAGTTCTTGATACAGCATTTTTCCAGGCCATATATTTTTCTTCGCGTTTGATTGCAGACATTTGGGGTGTGAATCTTCGGTCCCTGGACCATTGTTTGCTAAAAGTTTCAGGTTCTGGATAGAAATCATGGTGCATACCAGCAAGATAAGCCGCACCAAGAGCTGTTGTTTCAAGTATTTTTGGACGATCAACAGAAGCATTTAAAAGATCAGATAGTCTTTGCATGGTCCAGTCTGAGACAACCATCCCGCCATCAACACGAAGAACAGTTTTAGCTTTTGTTCCCCAGTCCTTTATCATTGCATCCATGAGATCCCGGGTTTGATAGCAAACACTTTCTAAAACAGCTCGAGATAATTCTGCTGGTCCGGAATTTCTCGTGAGACCAAAAATTGCCCCTCGACAATCTGCGTCCCAATAGGGAGCACCTAAACCCACAAATGCTGGGACAAGTATAACATTTTGCGTGTCGTCAGCGATTGCAGCAAGTTCAGATGAGTGTTGTGCTGTCTTAATTAAACCAAGAGCATCACGAAGCCATTGCACCGCTGCGCCTGCTATGAAAATAGAACCTTCAAGCGCATATGTAGTCTTACCTTTCAACCGATATGCTACTGTTGTTAGAATTCTGTTATTTGAATGTACTGGGGTCTCTCCCGTATTCATCAGAGCGAAACAACCTGTGCCATAGGTTGATTTCATCATCCCTGGTTCAAAGCAAGCCTGACCTATAGTGGCAGCCTGCTGATCTCCTGCAACACCAGAAACTTGCATTTCTTTACCAAAAATATTAGCGTCAATTTTTGCAAAATTTGATGTACAGTCATATACATCAGGCATCATTGAACGTGGTGCACGGAATAATTGAAGAAGATCATCACTCCAATCACCTTGGCGAATATCATACAACATTGTACGGCTGGCATTCGTAGCATCAGTAACATGGGCCTTGCCGTTGGTAAATCGCCATAGCAGAAAACTATCTACCGTTCCGAATGCGAGCTTTCCTAAATCGGCTTTTTGCCTCGCCCCTTCTACATTATCAAGTAACCAGGATATTTTCGACCCTGAAAAATATGGATCAAGCAGAAGGCCTGTCTTTTGCGTAACCATTTCTTCATGGCCAGCAGCTTTAAGGGATGAGCACAGCTCTGCTGTTCTTCTATCCTGCCAGACAATTGCGTTATAAATAGGAATCCCTGTTTCACGGTCCCAAACGAGTGTTGTTTCTCTCTGGTTTGTAATTCCAACAGCAACGATATCTGCAGTATTCGCCAGAGCTTTTGTCAGGGCCATCCGACAAGCAGATACTGTACTATTCCATAAATCCTCAGGATCGTGTTCTACCCAGCCTGATATAGGGTAATGCTGAGGAAATTCCTCCTGACCGATAGAATTAATATTTAAATTTTCATCAAAAAGTATCGCCCGACTAGATGTTGTTCCCTGATCTATAGCGAGCACGTATTTGGTCATAATATCTCTCAATTATATTCGAATATTAAACTATGAAATATACTTGCTTTTATGGAATACACAATTAGTCAAGTGTAGCAGAATTCTTAATTGGCTGGGTTTGCCCTTAACCATTGCTCTAGATTTTCAATGTCCTCTTTCGTGAAACATAAACCTAATTTGGTCCGTCGCCACAAGATGTCTTCAGCGGTAATTGCCCATTCTTGAGATCTGAGATAATTTAATTCACGCTCTGTTAGGCCATTACCAAAAGAAAGACCTAAGTCTCCAATTACGCTAGCATTTTCTAAGATATCCCAGGCCTTTGTTCCATAACAACGGATATATCTTTCAGCCAGTTCTTTATCTATGAAATTGAAGCTACTTATTAGAAACTCGACCTGTTTATCAAAACCATCACATGAAAAATTTCCACCAGGTAAGGCTACGGAATCTGTCCATGCAGCTCCACGAGGCCCAAGATAATCCTCAATAGACTCTAACGCGGATTCTGCCAGTTTCCTATATGTTGTCAGCTTTCCCCCAAAAATATTTAGTAAAGGTGCATTATTATCATTTCTTTGGAGCTTGAGAATATAATCTCTTGTTGCCTCCTGTGCCTTGCTGGCACCATCGTTGTATAGAGGTCTAACTCCTGAAAAAGCCCAAACGACCTCGTCCCTGGTAATGGTCTTATTAAAATATCTACTGGCAGACTCACACAGATAGGTTGTTTCTTGATCTGAGATTCTTACATTTTCTGGTTGGTCATTATAGTCGTGATCAGTTGTACCAATGAGTGTGAAATTCTGTTCGTATGGTATAGCAAAAAAGATTCGGCCGTCTGGATTTTGGAAAAAATAGCAACGATTATGATCAAACAGTTTCGGCACAACGATATGACTACCCTGAACCAACCGGATATTATGCTCATTACTGGACTGCAATACATTATTGATAACGATATCAACCCAAGGGCCTGAGGCATTGATTAAAAATCGTGCTTTTATATTATTCTTTTCTCCTGTTAGATGGTTACGTGTTGTAATATTCCAATGTTTACCCTCTCGTTTTGCCTGAGTGATTTCTGTACGTGTTTGTATGTCAGCACCTCTATCCGCAGCATCTCTTGCATTTAAAATCACCAACCTCGCATCATCTACCCAACAGTCAGAATATTCATAAGCTTTTTTAAACCCTGGTTTAAGGGGAATACCTGCTGGATCATTTCTTAAATCAAGAACTTTCGTTCCTGGTAAAAGTTTGCGACCACCGATATGATCATATAAGAATAGTCCAAGTCGGATCATCCACGCAGGTCTAATAGTATTATTCACAGGAAGAATAAAACGTAGTGGCCAAATTACATGAGGAGCAATAGACCATAAGACTTCTCGTTCTTTCAAGGCCTCACGGACTAACCGGAATTCGTAATGCTCCAGGTATCTTAGACCACCATGAATCAGTTTGGTAGACCAAGAGGACGTGCCGCTCGCGAGATCATCTTTTTCCGCTAAATAAACGGAGTAACCTCGACCTGCAGCATCTCTAGCAATTCCAGTTCCGTTTATTCCTCCACCTATGACTGCAATGTCAAACATTTGATTTATACACTCCAGTTTTGCTTTATTAGATTGCAATATGAAATTTTTCGAAACATTTCGAAAGTTTTTATTTTCTTTTATGCAATTAGTTTTTTTGTTGTTCAACTCTTATTTTTAACTTGTTGTCCTTTGTGAGGTTGTCAATTTAGGGTCATTAGGTGTAAAAAATGAGTAGTATAGACATAGGTCTATATTTTCGTAGCTTTAATATCTTTATGTAAAAACAAATAAAAACAGATCTAAATCAAATTATCATATTGATAAATATAATTAATATGCACTCTGTTAATTTACATATACTACTAAAATCAATTATTCCGACTGAATATATTTTTTATTATGAAAAATAATACCCGCGAATTCATGTATCTAGTATTTTAGTTTCAATTGACATTCTTTTTCTTTCGTTTTAAGCGTGTTTTTCGTTCTATTATTTTGTAGGGAGGAATAGAATTATGAGGAACACAATACTGCTAATCGGCTGTATGTGTATGGCTTTGCTCTTTTCAACGAGTGTTTTCGCCGATATAAATGCAGCGAAGAATTGGATCGAAAAAGAGTTCCAGCCATCCACTCTTAGTAAAGAAAAGCAGCTGGAAGAAATGAAATGGTTTATTAAAGCTGCTGAACCATTCAAAGGTATGGAAATCAATGTTCTTTCTGAAACAATACCAACACATGAATACGAGTCAAAAACTCTTACGAAGGCCTTTGAGGCAATCACTGGAATAAAAGTTAATCATCAACTCCTTGGAGAAGGAGAAGTTGTTCAAGCTGTACAGACACAGATGCAGACTAAGCGAAATTTATACGATGCATATATCAATGACTCAGACCTGATTGGTACGCATTCAAGATTACAACTTGCTGTAAACTTAACGGATTGGATGGCTGGTGATGGTAAAGATGTCACGTTACCATCCTTAGATATTGAAGATTTTATTGGTAAGTCATTTACAACTGGTCCTGACGGAAAACTTTATCAGCTACCAGACCAACAGTTTGCTAACCTTTACTGGTTCCGCAAAGATTGGTTTGACCGAGAAGATATCAAAAAGAAGTTTAAGGAGAAATATGGTTATGAACTTGGTGTCCCTTTAAACTGGTCTGCTTATGAGGATATAGCAGAGTTTTTCTCTGTGCATGTCAAAGAAATTGATGGTGTTCGTATTTATGGGCATATGGACTATGGTAAACGTGCCCCAGACCTTGGCTGGCGCATGACTGATGCATGGCTGTCAATGGCTGGTGCCGGATCAAAAGGCCTTCCTAATGGACGTCCTATTGATGAATGGGGTATCCGAATGGAAGCAGGGAAATGTAACCCACTTGGCGCTTCTGTAAAACGTGGTGGCGGAACCAACGGCCCTGCTGCAGTATATGCTATACGCAAATGGGATGAGTGGTTACGTAAATATGCTCCTCCTGGGGCTGCTGACTACGACTTCTATCAATCGCTACCGGCACTTGCGCAGGGTAATGTCGCTCAACAGATTTTCTGGTATACAGCTTTTACAGCCTCTATGGTCGCACCAAAAGACAAAGGTAACAATACTGTTGATACATCGGGCAAGCCATTATGGCGTATGGCTCCGTCTCCTAAAGGACCATACTGGGAAGAAGGGCAAAAGCTTGGTTATCAGGATGCAGGATCTTGGACTCTCTTTAAATCAACACCTTTAAAACGACGCAAAGCAGCATGGCTTTACGCTCAGTTTGTCGTCTCTAAAACTGTAGATGTTAAGAAAAGCCATGTTGGTCTGACTTTTATACGTGACAGTTCTGTGCGTCATAAGAGCTTTACTGAAAGAGCAAGCAAACTGGGAGGTCTTGTTGAATTTTATCGGTCTCCAGACCGTGTCAACTGGACACCAACAGGCGTCAATGTTCCTGATTATCCAAAACTTGCTCAGCTATGGTGGCAAAATATTGGTGATGTAAACTCCGGAACCTTTACACCACAGCAAGCCATGGACAGACTGGCAAACGAAATGGATCAAGTGATGTCTAGAATGCAAGCTGCGGATGAGAAAGCAAAGATTTATGGAGGATGCGGTCCACGACTTAATCCTGAGAAATCAGCGGCTGACTGGCTTGGAAAAGGTGGCGCAAAAGCAAAACTCTCCAATGAAAAACCAAAAGGTCAAACTATCTCATATGAAGAACTCATAAAAAGATGGAAAAAAGGTTAGCTTAGTCCAACACTTTTTAGTGCAATATATTCAAGCTGTAGGGAAAGTTTCTCCTACAGCTTGTTATAAAATTTTAATTTAGTTTCAAGCAACAATTCACCCGGGAATTATAGAGTGGGTCTAGAACTAAAAAATATAAGCCTCGTTGTTGGGCTAGAAACTCACATATATCCAACGGATCTGAGTTTTGTTGAAAATGAGTTCAATGTGCTCCTTGGAACGACACTCTCTGGCAAGACAACCCTCATGCATCTTATGGCTGGGCTTGTAAAACCAACGAGCGGGGAAATATGGCATGATGGTGAAAATGTTACCCGCTTTTCTGTTCAAAAACGCAATGTGGCAATGGTCTACCAGCAGTTTATCAATTATCCAAATTGGAGTGTTTTTGATAATATAGCCTCACCGTTGCGAGTGGCACGTATTTCTAAGTCAGAAATTGAAGAACGCGTCATAAAAATAGCAGATCTTATGAAGTTAACACCTATGCTTCAACGTAAACCGACAGAACTTTCTGGAGGACAACAACAACGAACCGCTCTGGCCAGAGCACTAGTCAAAGATGCTGGTCTTGTCCTGTTAGATGAACCTCTCGCCAATCTTGATTATAAACTACGTGAAGAATTGCGTGATGAACTCCCCAAACTTTTTTCCGAAAGAAATTGCACTGTTGTTTATGCAACTAGCGAACCTGGAGAAGCACTTTTACTTGGTGGGCATACCGCAACTTTACATGAAGGCAGAGTAACGGCATATGGACCAAGCAGTAAAATTTACCGCTCTCCAATCGATATTCTTACAGCAAAAATTTACTCTGAGCCTCCAATTAATACAATACAGGTGAAAAAAAATGGCAATCATCTTTTGTTTGGAAATAATGCAGAATGGCGCTTACAGGATGAAGATATGCAATTGCCTGATGCACCCTATAACATAGGCATTCGACCACATTGGATTAGTCCATTCAAAAAAAGTGATAAAGATATTCAAATTACTGGACGAGTTCTGATTACAGAATTGAGTGGCTCCGAAAGCGTTATTCATTTTGAGCATGATGATCACGTATGGATTTCCCAGTCCCATGGAGTTCATTCTGTAGAAGTAGGAGAGAAGACAACTTTCTATGTAAGTCCTGACCGTTATTTTCTTTTCAATATAGACGGTCATCAAGTATCAAGACTTAGGAGTAACTGATGGCTAGAATAAAATTGCAAAATATTCGCCACAGTTACATTCCAAATCCGTCTGCAGAAGAAGATTATGCTCTGAAAGAGTTAAATATAGATTGGGATGATGGTGGTGCTTATGCTCTACTTGGTCCATCAGGATGTGGTAAAACAACTTTGCTCAATATTATTTCAGGTTTGTTAAAACCAAGTGAAGGAAAAGTGCTGTTTAATGATCTGGATGTAACCACCGCCCCTCCAGATAAGCGTAATATTGCTCAGGTTTTCCAATTCCCAGTAGTATATGACACGATGACAGTTTTTGACAATCTTGCTTTTCCTCTAAGAAATCGTGGAGTGCCCGAGAACCAGATCAGACAGCGTGTCGAAATAATAGCAGAAATGACTGATCTTTCTGAAATGCTCTTTCAACGTGCAGATAGGTTGACAGCAGATGGTAAACAGAAAATTTCCCTAGGACGCGGTTTGGTGAGGAATGATGTTAATGTGATTATGTTTGATGAGCCACTTACAGTCATTGATCCACACTTAAAATGGCAACTGCGTTCACAATTAAAAGAGCTACATACCAAAACAAATACCACGATGATATATGTCACGCACGACCAGACCGAGGCTCTAACCTTTGCCGATAGAGTCGTTGTCATGCATGATGGACGTGTTGTTCAGATCGGAACACCTGTTGAACTTTTTGAACGCCCTAATCATACATTTGTAGGACATTTTATCGGATCACCAGGTATGAATACCTTGCCTTGTTCAATTCACAATTCAGAAGTCATTTTTAAAGGCCAAAAGGTGCAAGTTAAAAATAAAATAGATGGCGTTTTGTCAGAAAATAAGCTGGAGATAGGTGTGCGACCTGAATTTGTGAAATTCTCGAATGAAGGAATACCTGTTAAAATCAGCAAGATAAGTGATGCAGGACGATATAGTATTGTTGAAGTATTATATGAGGATTGTTTAATCCGTCTACTTGTAGATGAAAGAGATGATATTCCTTCAGAAAGTGCTTTTATAAGCTTTGATAATAACCAAACCTGGATTTATGCAGATGGTTGGATTGTTGAATAGGAGATAAAGTTGATAATAAAGCAGACAAATCAGAAAGGCTGGTTGTTCGTTTTGCCAGTCGTTGTACTGGTCGCTTTTAATGCCATCATACCACTCATGACGGTTGTCAACTATTCAGTGCAAGAAACGTTTGGTGATAATATTTTCTTCTTTGAAGGTGTGAAGTGGTTTGAGCAGGTGTTGCATTCTGAGCGATTTCATGCCGCATTAGGGCGACAACTTTTCTTTACTTTCACAATCCTGGCGATAGAAATCCCACTCGGCATTATGATTGCGCTAGCAATGCCTAAAAAAGGCATCTGGGTTTCCGTGTGTCTGGTGCTAATGGCATTACCTCTGCTTATTCCCTGGAATGTTGTTGGTTCTATGTGGAATATTTTCGCGCTCCCTGAAATAGGCATGTTGGGTAAAGCAATTAATAGTTTGGGAATTGACTATAATTATACCCGACAGCCAATATCAGCCTGGATCACACTCATTGTAATGGATGTCTGGCACTGGACGTCTCTGGTGGTATTACTGGCATACGCAGGATTGAGTGCTATTCCTGATGCCTATTATCAGGCTGCTAAAATTGATGGCGCTTCATCCTGGGCTGTCTTTCGGTATATTCAACTTCCAAAAATGAAGAGGGTGTTGACGATTGCCATATTATTAAGATTTATGGACAGTTTCAACATTTATACAGAACCATCTGTTCTCACTGGAGGAGGACCAGGAAACTCCACGACGTTACTGTCTATTGATCTGGTAAAAGTTGCATTAGGGCAGTTTGATCTTGGCCCAGCCGCAGCTATGTCGATTATTTATTTTCTAATTATACTTCTGTTATCATGGGTTTTCTATACCGTTATGACCAGAGGGGAGCAATCATGATCAAGCGCTTAAGTTGGCTAATCCCTACAATTTATATAATTTTTTTGTTGTTACCTATTTACTGGTTAGTCAGTATGTCCTTCAAAACGACAAATGAAATCCTTGGATCGTTCACACTCTGGCCCAATCAGTTCACGTTTGAAAATTATATTAAGATCTTTACAGATCCGGTCTGGTATAACGGATATATAAACTCACTGATTTATGTTTCAATGAACACCATACTCTCTGTAGCAGTCGCATTGCCTGCAGCTTATGCATTTTCACGTTATCGCTTTATAGGGGACAAACATCTTTTTTTCTGGTTATTAACAAATCGCATGGCTCCAGCTGCGGTATTTGCACTGCCATTTTTGCAACTATATTCAGCGGTTGGTTTGTTTGACACGCATCTTGCCGTGGCATTGGCACATTGCTTATTTAATATTCCATTGGCTGTTTGGATTCTGGAGGGTTTTATGTCGAGCGTCCCCAAAGAGCTTGATGAGACAGCCTATCTTGATGGTCATGGATTTTGGAGTTTCTTCATTAAAATATTTATTCCTACTATTGCTGCTGGAATTGGAGTGGCAGCGTTTTTCTGCTTTATGTTTTCATGGGTAGAACTTCTTCTTGCAAAAACTCTAACATCAGTTGCAGCCAAACCAATTGCAGCGACAATGACGAGAACTGCTAGCTCATCTGGTTATGAACTTGGCCTGCTTGCGGCTGCAGGAACTCTGACAATTATACCTGGTGCTGTCGTGATTTATTTTGTGCGTAATTATATTGCAAAAGGGTTTGCGTTAGGACGGGTTTAGAGTTGAAAGGAAAGCTTAGAAATGAACCTAAGTTGGATGGCATGGACTTGGCAGACTGGTCTATTTTTTGTGATTATCGCAGGACTACTTGTTATTATGACGATATGGGAGATACGTTCTCCTGGAGGAGCTCCCAGACGAGGAATATTGACATTAACCACAACCCGTGGAGACCGATTATTCATCTCCTTGATTGGAAGTGCTTTTATACAACTCGCATGGTTAGGACTTTTTGGCCCACCCCTTTGGATTGCAATTGGAATCTGCTTAATCTACACATTATGTGTTTTTCTATGGGTTTAGTAAGGAATTACTAAAAGCTTCACTGTAGGAATGACTTATCTGATATCATTTTTATGGGATACTCTATGCGTGCTTTGCCTCCTCGACAACAAGATATAATTGAAATTGCAAGAACTGAAGGTCGGGTAGATGTGAATGGGCTTTCTGAAAGGTTTAAGGTGACACCTCAAACTATTAGGAAAGATTTGAACGATTTATGTGAAATGAAGATCCTGCATAGAATGCATGGAGGTGCGGTTTACCCCTCGACAACTTCGAATGTATCATATATTTCAAGGCGAGAAATTGCCTCGTCAGCGAAAGCCAATATTGGCCTTGCTACCGCTTCTCTTATACCAAGTAATTCCTCACTTATTTTGAATATTGGTACAACGACTGAGCAAGTTGCATATTCCCTGAGGAACCACGAAGGGTTAATGGTCGTAACTAACAATATTCATGTGGCTGCAATCTTGTCAGATACTCCATCTATAGAAGTTATTATTGCTGGAGGTATGGTTCGCAAAAGCGATGGTGGCATTGTTGGAGCTGCCACTGTAGATTTTGTTAAACAGTTTAAAGTTGATTACGCTATCGTGGGCGTATCTGCAATCGATTCAGAAGGCAGCCTGTTAGATTTTGACTTTCGTGAGGTCCGAGTTGCGCAAGCTATTCTAGCGCAGGCGCGCAAACGTATACTTGTTGCAGATGCAATGAAATTTGAAAGACACGCACCTGTGCAAATAGGGCATATGTCTGAAATTGATATTTTTGTTACGAATAAATCACCATCGGTTGTGATACAGGACATTTGCAAAGCTTCTGAGGTCGATATCATCGTTACAGATGCAATATTATAATCTCACGAGCATCCAATTCTATAAAAAATGAATGATTTTATAGTGGCCTTTGTGCTTACGCATTAGGGATTATATTGATCACTCCACATTTAACATCCTAATGCCCCCTCCAAATTTTGGTCGCTCCCTAGTTTTCCAAATAACCTTGGAACAAGTTAAAAAGAATCTGGCTGAATGCGAACCCAATGTCTTGAAGATATTTTGTGATGAGCCGCATGAATATCACTTTTGGAAAGAGGACAATAAACCAGAACAGATTACATCTATAACTATCCTGTCCGCAAAGGATATGTGGAACGGCCCGATTATTGGAAATGGTCTTCGGCTCATCCGATAAGTGAGATTGAAGTTTTGAATTTCAGGTCATAGAGAGGTTGTGTTTGACCGAGGGTGCGGCATGACTTTTCAGTCAGGCTTGCAAAGCCTGACCGGCGGGGGATAAATCTGTCCGCTACTAGATATTGTTTCTACTGTCCGTAGTCACTTTCAATCTGAGATAATGCGCCATTACAAATCTCAGAAATTTTTTCCTTCTCACCTTTCAGGCAGGAAATGATGCGACCTCCTCCTGGTCGGATATGAGAGCAGTATTTTGACGCATCAGCATTACAGGCGAAGAATGCTTTACGTAAGCTGCTGCCGTAATCTACAAAATTACGACAAGCTGTAGAAAGATCTTTTTTTTGATCTTTTAGGCATTGTGCTATTCGACCACCACCTGGCATAATGTTATCACATAACTTTGCGATATCAGCGCCACAAGCCCTTAGCCCAAAACGAATTGGCATTGAATAAAATCCGCCTGGAGCATATTTCTTATTTGGTTCCGACGCTTGAACATTCAAGGGTAGTGCAATAATATGTAAAATAGCGATTACGTAGAAAAGTGTTTTAACCATCATAACACCCATGCTTCTCAATAACGTTTGAAGCGACGTTGTGTTGACCAGGTCTTACCATGAGTGCCTTTCCAGGTTGCTGTCCCTTCACATGTTCCGTTAGAACATTGTGTTGATCCATGACGTGTTACAGTGCCGCCATTTGGTCCAGTCCATTTTTGATTAGACGAACAATTTCCCCCACTACAATTGCCATTGCCAGAAAATTTCCACTGTCCACCATGTGGTCCTGTCGTGACACGATCTCTTTTCCAACCATCTGCTTGTGCACCTGCAAACGCGAAACAAATAACAGGCAGACTCAAAATAATAACTTTTAGTGATTTCATAATTCAAACTCCTTGATTAATAAGAACTGGTTGCGATCCAGTACTTAGGAATTTGGAGTAAATAGTTTTCTGGAACATTTCAAAAATCGAGGGAAATGTAACAATTTGTAACAACATATCTATTTCTCTTTACTATCACTCTAAAATTGAGTGTAACATCACATCATGACAAGAGAGCAGCCCTATATCATTATTGTTGAGGATGACCCTGAGATTCAAACACTCTTGAAGGATTATCTTGTAAAGCATGATTTCTCCGCTGATATTGCTAATGGTGGAGCTGCTCTTGATCACCTGCTCTCTTATAAAGGCATGCCTGATTTAATTGTGCTTGATGTGATGCTCCCAGGCGAAGACGGGCTTTCGATATGCAGACGTTTACGGACAAATTCCCGCGTCCCGATTATTATGCTAACTGCAAAGGGGGAAGATATTGATCGCATTATTGGTCTGGAAATGGGGGCAGATGACTATCTGCCAAAACCGTTTAATCCCCGTGAACTCGTTGCACGTATACGGGCAATCTTAAGACGCACCGAACAATCGCTTAATATTGACACCGACCAATTGTCTGTCGGCCCTCTGACAGTTGATCTTGATGCACGTTGTGTGATGGATCAAAAGGGTGATGAGATCAACCTCACAAGTGCAGAGTTTGATTTGCTCGAATGTTTTGTCACAAGACCGGGACGAGTGCTCTCCCGTGATCAACTCATGGACTGGACGAGAGGGCGCAAGGCTGAGGCTTTAGACAGAACGATTGATGTGCAGGTGAGCCGGTTACGCAAGAAAATCGAAGATGGATCCGAGCCAATGATCAAGACATTAAGAAATGCGGGCTATCTTTTAAGTGCACCCGTAAAACCCATTCGAGATGTTTAAGATGTTTGGAAGACTACGATTATTCAACCGGATTATATTGATCATATTGTTGTTTTGTCTTGCGTTGTTCGCATTGGCGATCGGTCTTTCATTTGTAGCAAAAAAAGATCAATCATCCGCGGCTTCGCGCTTTCCAATTCCAGATCAATCGGCTGCTATTATTGATCTAATTGACAGCTCATCACCAGAAAAATTAGACATTACGTTACGTGCGATCAAAACACCTGAACTTGCAATCGAGATTGTCTCAAAACAGCCGGAAGGGTTTTCCGATCTTGACCGTATGCCTGGGCTGGAATGGCTCGTTAAACAATATCTGGAAACATTTCAGGATCGTAAAGTCATCGCTGTAAGAGATATTTCACAATCTCATAATTTACTGGTCAGGTTTTTTGATCGGTTTGATATAAAAAGCAAAACACCCGTCAATATTGCGGTCGAGTTAAAAGATGGCCGTTTTGCCATTTTAAAAGTCCGTAAAGCCACTCGGGAGCGGATATTTGGTATCCCTATCGGGTTTTGGATTGGGTTTTATGGTTTCCTGTTTGCGGGGTTTGCGTTATGGGCGATTGCCCGGGAAGCCAAACCCTTAAGGCAGCTTTCTGACAATGTGAAAAATTTTGGTATAGATGTTGCTCCGAGATTTATCAAACCGAAAGGCGCCCCAGAGATTAAAGAATTAATCTCAGCAACCAATGCCATGCAGGAACGGATCTCGACTTTGATCAAAGCACGCTCGGTTTTGCTAGGTGCTATTTCCCATGATCTCAAAACTTATATCACTCGTCTGAGACTTCGTGTTGAGGATATTCCGGATGAAACCAAGCAAGAAAAAGCTGTTAAAGATTTGGAAGACATGTCCCGTATCATCAATGACTCGATCGCTATCGCACGGGGGAACGGCCTGACGGACCGTTATGATGACATCGACATCGTTCAGATCTTGCAGGAAGATATTGCGGCTAGAGATATAGACACGATCAGCTTTGAGACAGATAATGAACCTCATATCACCAAAGGCGATTTAACCAGCATCCGCCGGTTGTTTGCAAATTTGATTGATAATGCCATGAATTACGCTGAGAAGGCGACAGTCACTGTAAAGACAAAGAAAGGTCATCATTGTATCCTGATTGATGATAATGGACCGGGCATCCCCGATTATGTCAGAAAAAATATTTTCGAACCGTTTTACCGTATTGAAAATTCAAGAAGCCGGGCGACCGGTGGCAGCGGTTTGGGTCTTGCTATCGTGAAACAAATTGTGGACTCGCATCATGGATCGGTAGAGATTTCAGACAGCCCGATGGGTGGCGCGCGTTTTATCGTGACTTTGCCACAGCGATATTACCCATGACAAATCAAAATTTATAGGCTATAATAATAAGGTATTTCCTTCGCAGGAATGGCTGACCATCATGCAATAGCCCTAAAGAGGCAAGAACCATCAGACCGATCTGCAAGATCGGTCCGGCATGGTTAAGTCAAAGGGCTTTCCAATCACGTTGCAAAGCTTGTTCGGCCTCCCTCTTTGAATGGACAGTAACTTGGGAGAGTGTTATTGGGAGCGTAAAATTACGCCAGCACTGATCCCGGAAAGAAGCATGATGCCTGCCAATAGACGGCTCTCATATTGCGTAGAATAGAAGCTTTAAGTTTGGGTCATTATAATGTGGTCAGGTATACAACCTGACCAATGTTGATTAATTTAGACTTGACAAATGTCGCATTAAAGAAGTCTTACCCGCGAGGTTAGCGCTTATGGTTATTTCGACCAGTCTGGCTGGGTTATTACTTCTTTCCAAAGTTTCTCAAATTCTTCTTGATCAATATAATCACTTTTAAATTGTGAATCACTATTTATCTCTTCTAATTCTGGTAAGGGTTCAACAGAAAGGAAAGCGCCCTGAAATTGAAATTTATTTGAAGCAAAACCAATTTTACCACTTTTATAAATCTCAATCACCCGAGTTGGAATTCTTTCATTATTAATTTCATAATAAAGTTTGTTGGGTTCATCCTCAAATTTATGAAGCCATTCTGTAAAAATATATTTCATTAGTTTGACCCAAATCCTCTAGTGCGATCCCTGCCGGACGGATCATTTTGATCCGTCTGATTGTTCTTGCCTATGCTTATCGATAATCAACAAGCCTAATCTCACTGTTAGGATTTGCAGAAGACCACTTCCAATATTCTGGCCGCTCAACATAACATTTATGGACAGGATTTTCGTGAATATAATTAACTTTTTGCTGATAAAATTTTTCAGTTTCAATCAGCTTGGGCTTGTTATCATCTTTCCAAAAACGATACCCCTTTTCCTCATCAAGAAAAAGCTCCAAGACTTGTGGTTCATGCTCTTGCAAGTTTTTCTTTAATTCTTTAGAAGTATGCGTTTTAAAATCTCTCAAAAAACCTGGCACGTCTGCAGATCGGACAATAAGATGAAGATGGTTCAGCATAAAGACATATGCAAAAATTTCCAAACCTTTATATGTCTGACAATATTTCAAACTGTCAGCAATGATTGCCCATCGCTCATGCCTGTCAAAAATATAATACCAGTTCCAAATGGTGGGTGTGAGAAAATAACAACCGTTTTTTTGTTCTTGAATAATACGTGCTTTGGGCATTTTGCATTCTGAATTCATGTGAAGAATGAAATCCTTTTAAATTCAAAATGATTATTTTTTGATTAAACCCACTGTGGGGTGCATTTTATTGTGGACCAAACCTTATTGCGGGTCGTTTCATTCTGATGCGATCTTGCTGTTCTTGCATAAATCTCATCGCCAAATGCTGCGGAAACAATTGCAAGAACACTCAGACTGGGCAACATGCCCAGTCCGGCTGGGTTGCCCCGCCAGTTGCAGTCGTATTATTGCTCCAGCCTGATGCGCCGCTTTCAAAGGTCTCATTGGCAATTTCAGAGGTTGTCGTCT
The DNA here is from genome assembly GCA_965263345.1 of Methyloligellaceae bacterium. Classification (GTDB taxonomy): domain Bacteria; phylum Pseudomonadota; class Alphaproteobacteria; order Rhizobiales; family CBDHHC01; genus CBDHHC01. Next base: position 20,988 of record CBDHHC010000021.1, on the reverse strand, counting down.
CACCTGACCCTTCGCAGGAATGGTCATGCTGACCATTCCTCACTGTTCTTGCAATAGCCCTAAAGAGGCAAGAACCATCAGACCGATCTGCAAGATCGGTCCGGCATGGATCCCTAATATTTTGCTCAGACCACATGTCGGGCACGCAAAATAAATGGGCTGGCAAAATTTGGGGATGACGAAGCAAGGCACGCCTCTTTGATAAAACACCCCACTATCAAGAAACCTCATCACCATACAATATTATGAATTTTCATTATATTGTATGGCAAGCGCGACTGCGCGCCGCGCCTAGCGCGAAAAGCCTTAGTGGCGTCTGAACGTAAAATAAAAAAAGCGGACCCCGATGCGGGGCGTATCATTCTGATGCGCCCCTACCGTTCTTGCACAAACCCTATCACCAACTGATGCGCAAACAAAGGCAAGAACACTCAGACTGGTCAACATGACCAGTCCGGCTGGGAAAAACTTTAGAAGGCAAGACAGATCGACAGAAAAATCCTCATTCAAAAGGAAACCTAAGTTGGTTATCATGGATTGTGGCCAGGTTAGGCGGTTGGAACTGTTACTATAAACCACCAGGCCCCAAGACCATGGCAACAGGATGGAAACAACTTGCAACCATGCTGGGAGGGTTTATGCTGGCAATGAAAGGTAGAGATGTGTGAATCCCGTAGGGCAGCATGACCAGTCCGGCTGGGGGAAGACCTATTCACTTTATTAATACTGATAGTAAACTTTCTTACAGCGAATAGAAAAATCTGTTTTACCAAATATATATATCTCAATTTCATTGAAACGATACTTAGCAAATGGATCTATTTCCGTCCTAGCATAACACGTCAACACATCTACCTCTTCAAATAAAAACCGAATCTCTTTGCGTTCTCCTTCAGGTAGCAATATTAGCATTTCTAAAGAAAAATCTGCATCAGGAGCAATGGTATGACCTGTGTCAAAATCTAATGTACTTGGTGATTTTAAGGTCAAATCTTTTATAAAAGCATCTTCCCAATCTATTGATGAAACTAGATTAGAAAAATAGTTTTCACTATCAATCAAAGTCATATTATTCATTAATATCTCTCTTGTCACTTCTATCACCATATGGTCTATAATTTTTTGAATATGTAAAATTATGCTGATGAGGAGGTCTACCTCTACTATCCTTCAGATCATATTGGCGGTGTCGATTACCAAACTTATCATACGTGGTAACTTGCTTTATATCTCCATTTTCATGATACCTAGTGTGCCTGTTATAAGGTGATGATTGCTGTGGCGCTTTCTTATTATATCGATCTAAATACCTTTTTGCATCTTCAGGTGACATTAAGTCAGCAAAACTACCACAATTATGCACCCAAACCGGCTTAGCATTGTCATTCGCCGCACCGCGCACATAAAACGTATGGAACTTATCAACATGAAGATTATAGGCTCTTAAGTCTTCCTTTGCAATATCGACCGACACCACCTCTGACCAACTGTTATCCGCATTATGCAGACGATGTCCAGCATGCAGATATTGAGCCTCAACCCACTCTCCTGTGTCGTTGGTTCCAGAAAGATCTACGCCACCATTTGCAACCAGTTTCAAACCAGGTTGAATTGTGCTGACATAGAAGGGGTGGATTCTATTCGAAATAATCGTCTGCTCTTGGCCTGTCTTGATGTCTTTTATCTTGATATAAACAGTTTCTTTATAATTATTCCAATTCACATCAAGAACAGATTGATATGTCATCTCTCCAGTCTGTTCGTCCCGTGCCCAGACTTTGTCTGCAACCTTCACATCTTTGATCGGTACAAAGCCTCTGTCTGTTTTGACTTGGGTACTTTCATGGAAAGAGCAAATACGCCTTGCTATTCGCGCAACGGCTATGGCCTGCCCGCCTGGAAGCGCCGCACCCAGAGAGAGAAGGCCATCCTGAACATTGCCACGGGCGAAGTAAATCGCTGCGTTTAAAATATCTGCAGCGTTTCCGACACCTGGGGCAACACCGACAACATCAAGCCCAGTCTGTATCCGATCCAACCATCGATTTACGGTCTGCCATTTGTTATACAGATTTGCAAAAGCAGCTGAGATTGCACCATTGGCACAACTCCCTCCTGCAATCACAGCTCCCGCACAGCCAGATGCTGCAACGATAATCGTATCCAGCACCGTATTGCCCTGGCTGATTGCGTCAGAAATAAATCCAGTGGCTTTTCCTAATGCGCCCGAGGCAAACCCCACGAGGAAGTTTCCGCCTTGTGCTGCGCTCATAGCACCATTGACGACCCCATGTACTAACGCTTGTCCTATTTGATTGAGTCCTTCAACGACAAAGCTAACACCCTTCCAAACTCCAGCTGATATAAACGAGAAGGCCACAGCCTTAAAGGCATCTGCAATAGACCCTCCCCCCGCGAGAGACATGAGCCCTGAAGCACCGGCACAGGCGACGGGACCAAAACTACACGCTACAATCTGTATCGCCGCCCGCACCAACGGATTCTGTAACAACTTCTTAAACACCCGCCCAATGGCGCTGAAGGCTTTGCCAAGTGCACGGCCGATCGACTTAAACAGTTTGGAAAAGAAATACCCCGTCGGATCGGTGTAGCTCATGGGGTTGTTGAGGACATAAGAATACCGGTTCCAGTTTTGCAGATTATCTGGTGCCTGTACGTTCGGATCAGCCGAGAGGAAACGGCCAAGCTCGGCATCATAGACCCGGCCATTCATATGAATAAGACCCACCTCGTCAATCTGTTCATGGCCGGTATAGCCTCGGGTGGTGATGTCTGTGTTGAAATTAGTGATCGCAGAGGCGCTTAAGGCCTGCCAGTTGATCTCACGGCGTTTGCCCCAGGTGTCAAAACTCATGCGCTGAATAACCTGACCACTCTCATCAGTGATCGTATCTGTTGAGCCGAGGTGATCTTTGTGCAGATAGCTGGTCTGGAACGGTGAGGTTGCCCCAACTGTTTGTGTGACCACCGCAAAGCCGCCGATATAATGTTTGACCCGCGTGCCATTGGCATCCTGTATCCGCTCATAGGATTTGCCCGCTGCATAGATGGTCGTGACAGTGCCCTTCGCAACCGTGTTGTCTATGCGTTTAAAGCGTTTGCGATCCGGGCCATAGAAGAACTGGACCGTGTTGCAAGAACTTTGAGGACATGGTCAGCATTGACCATTCCTGTCAAAGGAAGAATAGTTCCGTCATCATGTGCTAGCCATCACCCTGAAGCTGGATTAGTTGCCATTGGCAGACCATAACCCGCAATAGGTGGCAGTTGCTTTGCCATGCTCAGCTGTATCGGTTGAATATAAAAATGCGTGTCCGGCCAGCAAAGCCAGAGGTACACGCAGAATGGGCATGATCAACTTTACTATAGTTTGGCATGGCGTCATTGCCAGGAATGATAACTTTTGTGAAGGTCCCATCACCATCCGAGTACCATACTTGTCCTGGAATTGATTGCCCGCCTGCAGCACGACCAGAAGTATGAGCACCTTGAACATATAAATCTGTCAGACCGTCGCCATTAAAATCCCCAGTTGCATGGACACGACTTTTGTCCGGCATGGCTTCATTGTCAGGAATTATAATTTTTGTAAATGTTCCATCACCATTCGCAAGCCATGTCTTGCCTTCAATATTTGATCCCCCTGCAGCTCGGCCATTGTCATAAGTTAGCTGAATATAGAGATCCGTAAGCCCATCACCATTAAAATCCCCAGTCGCATGAACTGAGTTATAATTTGGAATAGCTTCAGCGCCTGGAATTGTGGTCTTATCAAACCCACTCCCCCCATCAGCAGACCAATTAAACACTGTCGGCTTAAAGCAGGTATTGCCAGCTGTACATTCCCTGATACTCGCCAAACGAGAACGGTTCGTTGCCCCCGTTTCATAAGTCAAACGGTACTCATGAAACAGCTGGTTCTCTGTATAAACTTTCACCTCTTTGAGGCGTTTGGTAATCTGAGACCTGGCCTCCTTGTCATATAGGCTATAATCGGTTCAGGGCGATTTTCATAAATAAAATCAACACGGTTATAGGGCGCTAGGCCAAGAGCATCATTGCCTGTATAGTCCACCTTCGTCAGGTAAAACTGGCCTGTTGGCTTATCATTAAAATAAGAAAATTCGACATAATTGCCTTTGACATCAGAGATCCGTTTTAAGGCCCAAGTGCCAACCTGGGTTTGGTTTGAACCAATCACGCGGCTGTCTGTGCTGGTCCCATAGGTGAAAATCTCACCGCTTTTTTTGTAAACCGTAAAGGATGTTGGGGCCCCTGCCGTATTGCCATAAGAGATAATTTTATCAAAGCTTTCCAGGATGGTCCGGTACTCTGTGCCATCAGCTCCATAAGTCCCATTAACTGAAACCAATCGCTGACCATTTAGGCAGTATTTATCATTATTGTCATAATCAACCGGATCAATACCTATCCCACCATTGGCCGGGTTATCATAAAAATTATCTGTCGGACAGCGCGAAATTGTGGACAGACCCAACACAGAAAAGCCCATCCCCACCAAACCATTTCCAGCTTGCGAATTATATTGCAAAGCCAGCTTTGGCTGCACGCCTGTTGTTCCCACAGGAACGGCAATCGGTATCGAATAACTCGCCCCACCAGCCGGTGTCACGCCAACCGTTCCTGCTGTTGCCCCAACCACTTCCGTTTGAGCATTTGAAGAAACAATAGTCACCCAACTTATGAAAAGAGTGATACTGAAAGTGATGAGGCTTTGAACAAAAGACGCGTTTTTACCGAACGGCAAGCCGAGATGCAAAGACATAAAAAATCCCTCCAGAGACTGTGGTTGGCTCCACAAATCTCGTAAAATGCTATTTAAAAAATGTTGTCTGGAACTTATAAAATGATCTGCGCCAAAAATATGGCAACCTCAAAAACATTCGCAGTGAGACAATACAAATTGCGGTACAGTGACATCAATGTCACGAAAGCCCTAGAATATAATATAGGTTTTTCTGATCATAACAATCAGTGCTTAATTCTTACAACAATTGGTGTCCAGTGCCGGGGGGCATTTTTGGGAAATATAATATTGATGCGTATTAAATCTGGTAATACATCTTTGCGTTTCCAGCTAAAATGCCATGTAGGTGCACTTGATCTTGATTGTGCTCCATAATATTCAAAAATAACCTCGTCAATATTATTGATCAATATACGTTGCCCTGTCCTTCCTTTTATTTCAGAAAGCGATCTTAAAGGATGAAATGGTTGAATGTGAACCATAAGCTGTGCATTTTTTTTCTCACTCTCAGAATAAACAGAAAGCTTATAAAGCCCAGAAGATACGACACGCTCGGGCATCTCAGTAATGAATTCTATTCTGTTTTTTTCTCCCTTAAACGCAAGTTGTAAATTTGTGTCAGTACTTAACCGCCTCCGAAGTGGTTTTGCTGATGAAATATGCCGTATTAGAAAATCCTGTACTGTAACAAGAGGAGACGTTTTATTAATATCATTTGAAAGCAGCCAGCTTCTGTAGGTAAATTGAAGAGCACCTGTGATAAATGTAAAAATAAGAGCTAGAAGCGTAAGGGCAATCAAAACTTCAATTAAACTGAAGCCTTTTTTATATTTTTTCTTTTTAGAAGTTGTGTGTCTTAACTGAAACATTAAGGTGATCATTTTAATTTAAAGCTCGACAACATTACATGAACAGGTCTTTTAAATTTCCCAAAATTATCTTTTACGACAACCTCAACCCATATGCCATCTTTCGTAGCCTTACTTTGAGATACTGTTCTATTGTAAGGAACCATTTTTATCATCCATTGCATATTATCCTCACGGCCTTTAACATTTCCAACTTTTAGAGGAATATCATACCCTACAGATGCAAGTTTTGATTGGGCTAATCTCAAAGCTATCGTTTTACGTTCCACATAACCATAATTCTGAGCTCCTACACCTATTGAGCGAAATAAAATGATCAAAGATATAGAAAGAATTGTAAAGGCTACAAGAACTTCTATAAGTGTAAAACCATTTTGTGATTGCTCGTTTATCCTTCTCATTCAACGATAACTTTCCCTGAGAGCCAATCTATAGATATAATATCTTTATGGTTCTGACTTTGTAGAATAATTTGCCCACCTGTAGAACTCCCATCTACAAAAAAACGTATAAGCCCAACGTCCTGCTCCACGCGCTCTTCTTGTGCTGATAAAATTGAGACTATTATTCTTTTTGAAACTTTTTGAGACCGCCCTTTGTTCAGGCTCCAGTATTTACGTTTTTTTATGTCAAAAGAAAAGGACGCAGACCGATTGTGACGCACCGCATAAGATCTGGTTTCGCGGAGCATAGATGCAACTCCTAAACTTGCATGTCTCAGTTCAATTGCTTCTGGCTTTGACCTGATAATGGGTGCTGTTATTAATAATACACTGGATAAGACCACCAAAACTACCAACATCTCAATCAGTGTGAAGCCTCTTTCATTTTTTTTATATGTAATAAAATTGATTGTCATTGGAAGGCAATCTCATTGACACTTAAAATCGCTGTCATAACAGAAATCATTAAACCACCAATACCAACCCCCATGATAAGAGTGATAACAGGTGTAAACCAGGTTAATATAGAACTGATTGATCTTTGAAACTGTGTTTCATAAATATGTGCAGTGTGAAAGAGCATATCATCCAACCGGCCAGTTTCTTCACCAACTTTCACAAGCCGTTTCATCAAATCAGGAAAAACATCAATCTTATTAAAAGCTTTGTGAAGCTTCTCACCTTCTTTAATAGTCTCCAATGAACTTTCTATATTATGTTTAAGCAATTGGTTATTCGCCACATTCTTCAATATCCCTAGCGCATGAACCAGAGTGATCCCCTGTTTAAGCAAAATAGCAAGTGATCTTGAAAGACGCCCTGTCTCACTTTGAATAATAAGCTTTCCAACGATTGGTGTTTTCAGTAAGAACTTATCAATTATAAAACGAGATGTTGGTAATCTAAATGCCATCATCATCGCAAATATCGATAAAGCCAGCCCTAGGGATAACGGCAGCCAATATATTGTAACCAATAAATTTAGTCCCAGCACCAAATCAATAAAGAAAGGCGTTGGCGCTCCAGAATCTTCAAATATCGGTAACAAAGCAGGTACAAGAAAAGTAGCAATAAAAATAATCGCTCCAAGAGAAAGTAATAACAGCATCACAGGATATATTAATGCGGACCGTAATTTGGACCTCACCTCATCAATATTTTCAATAAATTTTGCAACCTCGCCAAATACATTCCCTAATGTACCACTAACCTCTCCAACTTCGACCAAACTACAATAATAAGTAGGTAATTTTGCTTCTGAGTTAGCCAAAGCTTTTGCTAAAGATGAGCCTGCCACGACTTTATCTAAAATAGATTCACAAAATAATTTAAGTTTACGACTCGTGCTTTGCTCTGCACATATCCGTAAAGTTTCGTCGAGTGGAATTTCAGCTTTTAACAATGTGGCTAGTTCTCTGGTAAAAATAGCCAAATCCCTATCACTTAATTTATGTCGATTTGTTAGCTCAATATGCCACCAATTTTTGCTGTGTTTATGAGAGACTTGGTTTGTCTCAAATGGATGCAACCCCTTTTGATATACTTGATTTATAGCACTTTTTTGATCTAAGGCCTCAACATACCCTGAAACAAATGAACCATCTTTGGTATAAGCCTGATAGTGATACGTTTTCATAACATTACTTTAATCGTGCAACACGCAAAATTTCTTCGATCGTTGTTTCTCCACGAAAAGCTCGTACTAATCCATTTTGGTACATCGTTGTCATTCCATTTTGAACCGCTTGTTTTTCTATTTGTGCCTGCGAACCAGAAGAAAGGATAACATCATGTATTGTATCATCAATCACAAGAAGTTCCATAATCGTTGTCCGTCCCTTGAAACCTGTATAGTTACAATACGCACATCCCACAGCCTTTTTTAGTTTTATAGAATGCTTGACCATTGACAATGTATCTTGTGTCGGGTGTAACTTATCGATAAAAGGTTGCGTTACCTCAATTGGTTCTGCACAATGTTCACATAATTTCCCAACAAGCCTCTGTGCTAATATTCCAGTAACAGTAGAGGCAATAAAATAGTCTTCAACACCCATATCAATAAGTCGAGTTATTGTTGCAGCTGCACTATTGGTATGGAGTGTAGAAAATACCAAATGCCCGGTTAATGAAGCCTGAATGGAAATTTGCGCAGTTTCTAAGTCTCTGATTTCCCCGACCATGATAATATCAGGATCTTGTCTTAAGATTGACCTGAGGGCTTTCGCAAAATTTAAACCAATTTCAGAATGAACTTGAAGTTGGTTGATACCAGCTAATTGATATTCGATAGGATCTTCTACAGTAAATACCTTCTGCGCAACATCATTCAATTCATTTAAAGAGGCATAAAGCGTCGTTGTTTTACCACTTCCTGTAGGACCTGTCACGAGTACGATGCCATTTGGCTTTTGAATTAAGGTCTTATAATTTTCATATGTTTTCCCCTCAAACCCCAAAGTTGGAAAATCAAGGGTTAATTTACTCTGATCCAGAATTCTTAATACAACACTTTCCCCAAAATAGATTGGAGTCGTTGATAGTCGAATATCAACATCTATACCCCTCACTGTCATCTTAATTCTACCATCAAGAGGAAGACGTCTTTCTGCAATATTGAGCTTACCTAGAATTTTAATGCGCGAAATAACAGCCGATTTAAGATGTAATGGAATTTTTTGAACTTCATTGAGAAAACCATCAATGCGATACCTAACACGAACATAATTTTCCAATGGTTCAATATGAATATCTGAAGCATTATTCTCTACAGCTTTGATAATCAGATCATTTACTAATTTTATAACCGGTGCTTCACTTGCAAGATCTTTTAGTTTCTGAACATCCTCACTATTAACGTCTAAGAAATCTAAATCCTCATAATCTGTAGTTTGCCTTGACAAATTATGTTCAAATAGTGTCTCAAAGGCCTCCTCAAAATCTGCATTTCTCGTTAAACAACATTCTATATCTTTATCAAGTTGATATGAAAGAGCTTCGAAGGCCTGGTGATTAAAAGGGTCTGGAGTGGCAATTTTCAGTTGATCTTGTGTTAGATCTAACAATAATATTTTATGAAGTCGTAAAAAATCTAAACTCACCTCATTAAGAATAATGAGGTCGTCTGGATAGTCATTCTTTTCAACAAATGGAATTTTGAGTAGTTTTGCTAAAAATTGATTGAGGTCTTCCTCCGAAACCAAACCGAGCTTTGTCAACACAAGATCGAAACGCTCATTTGTCTGAGAATGTGCTGTTTTTGCCCTATTTAATGCATTTTCATCAATAATTTTATTATTGAGCAATAAATTACTCAGGCTTTCTATAAAATTCTGACTGTTCGGATCTGTAAAATTCATTGAGTATTACAAAATACATAAATATTTATGTTGCCTTATTCTAAAGCTATATATTAATGAGCTAACATATTCTTTTGCATAAGTTATATCATATAGGATAGGTCATATGTTAGTGTTATTTTATATCAACTCATTAATTTAATGAGCTAATTAGTAGAGTTACGTAAAGTGAATCAAAAAAACGACCACTTACAATTTTATATCTCTCATTTTTTCCAGTGGTGGTATTATGAACTCTCCACAATTATCCCGGATTGGTTAAAATCTACAAATAAAAGACCTATACCTTATATAGCTTTTTCTTATCACGAAAATAAACTTACTATAACTAAGAAGAATTCGATAAACGAAGAGCCCGAAATACAAGAATTCCATACACTCGAGAACTTTGAATTTCATTCTCAAGAATTTATAAAAAGACTAAAGAAAAAAAATAAAGCGAACATATTTGGTTTACGTTTACGTCCCAAACAATATTTTTTAAGAAAAGAAGAACTTCCTCTTGAAACTAGATTTGAAATTGAAAAAATATTATCACTCAATCTGGAAAATACGACCCCATTTAAACATGATCAAATATACTCTGACTATATTATTTCAAAGGAAAATAAGAATAAGCTCCATATTCAACAAATTATTGCAAAAAGAGATAAAGTTAATAGTCTGATAGAAAATTTTGAAAAACAAAACATCAAAATTTCTTTTGTTGATGCAATTGGAGATGAGCCCTCATCCCCATATAATATTAATCTCATAGCTGAAAATGATATTTCAAATAATAAGTCATTATATAAAAAAACAGCATATATGTTTTTATCACTTATCCTTATATTATCTACCACTTTTACATATTTACTTTTTGAAAAACAAAGTTTAGCAATCTCTGCCCTTAATCAGAAAATCAAAATAGCCAAACAGAAAGCACAAAAAGTACAAGCTAGGATAAAATCTTCTCAAAACCTCGAGAGAAAAATTCAAAGTTTAAATATAAAAAAACACAAAGTTATTCCAATAGTAAGACTATGGGAAGAGATAGCAAAAAAATTACCTGACGACAGCTGGGTTAATGACATGCAAGTCAAACAAGGCGAAATCATTATCACAGGTTATACTAAAAACGCCGAGAAATTACTAAAAACCTTAGATAACTCAAAACTCTTTCATAAGATCAGTTTTATATCTCCTGTTATAATGGACCCAACACAAAAACGAGAGCGCTATCGTCTGAAATTACTCACAAAACCTGCGCAATTTTCTGAGCTTAAAAGGTGAACAATGTATCAACTTTCACCAAATATCAGGCGCTTACTTGCAATATCTCTCATAATACTTCCACTACTGGCTATTATGAATTTTATTCTAATTCCCTTACGACAAAATTATTTAGATAATCAAAATGAGATTGAAGAAAAACGCTTCCTTCTCGCAAAATACCTAACAATACAAAATAAAAAAGTTCCAAAGAAAACATCTTCCACTTCCTCAACTCGTAAAAATTTTATGGAAGGGCAAAGCGAAACGATTGTCTTCGCAAACCTACAGTCTACAGTAAAAAATATCGCAACCAAACATCAGATTATTGTTCAACAAGCAAGCAAAATACAATCAAAAAAAAATGCCGACAGCCAGTTGGTTGGTGTCCGCATAGATTTAAGCGGGACTCAAAAAAAACTATATCAACTCTTACATGATATAGAAAATCATATTCCCTTTCTCATAATTGAAAGGGCAAGCTTTCGGGCAAATGAAGTCTATCAACCTGCTGGAATAACATCCGATAAGATAATATCTCTACAACTTGAAATTTATGCAGGCTTATGGGAAGGAGATAAAAAATGAACAACTCCTCTCAGGCTTCATTCATAAAAACTGTCTCCCTTACTTTTCTAATACTGTTTTCCTGTTCTCTCGGATATGCAATATATTATCTTCAGACGATAACACTCGATATCACGCCCAGCTTACACTTACTTAAACAGATACCGCAAAATAATAGTGTGTTGGCCAAACCACAATTTGCCTTTAAAAAAACCACACTTAATTCCAATTCGGAAATTAATAAACGCCCGATTTTTAACAAAAACCGTAAGCCTTATATCAAGAAGATTATCAAACCTATCGAAAAACCCATTCCTCAAATAAAACAGGAACCTTCAATAATTTCCCATACACAACTAAAGCTTCTAGGCATTCTCATAAATGTAAGTGCACGAAAAGCGCTTATTAGTTCTCCGCAAAACCCCAAAGGCCTCTGGTATTCAAATAAAATGACCATTGAAGGCTGGCGTATTATATCCATTCATAACGATAAAGTTACAATAGAAGGGGATGGGAAAAAGAATGAATTGGTTTTGTATAAAACCAACATTACCAATTGAAATAATTATAAAAAATAAAAAAGTCGCAATGTCATAATACCGCTTAATTTATGTTTGTTTTATAAACTCATAGAAATGGGCTTTATTTTAATGTTGTGGAAACCCATTATTAGGGGGAGTTGTGTTGCATCGCGTATTTTTATTAGGTTCTACTTATGCTATAGTTTTGATATTGCTTTCATCTTGTGCTAGTAAATCAACACAAGAAATATTATTAGGACCAAGTTACAATAAATATAAAAAAACAAGTAACAAATATACTCCAAATTCACAAAAGCTTTTTTCTGGGACCTCCGATAAACTTGATAAAAGACAAACTCGGCATTTTCCTGGGACTGGAAAATTCACTAAAGGGGTTTCCAAAGTCTCAGCAAAAAAAACATTTAATGGCAAAGATGGTGTGACACTGAATTTGGTCCGTGTAAGTGTTGAACATGCTGCAAAAGTGATCCTGGCTGATACCTTAAAGATCAATTACACCATAGACCCTCAAGTAAATGGACAAATTACCATCCAGACCACCAATGCAGTCTCTAAAGAAGCTCTTTTGAAAACCTTTGAAACAATCTTACAAAGCAAAGGATATGGCATCGAAGAAGAAGGAGAGTTTTACAAAATAGCTCCAGCTTCAAATGCCAATCGTAAAGTTAGACGGCTTACAACCAGAAAAGATAGAGATCGGCGGGCAAGAGTTGGTGTTGGGACCGTCATCACACCACTCCAATATGTTTCGGCAACAGAGATGGCCCGCATTTTAAAACCCATCGCACCCGAAGGATCAATTCTAAGTATCGATAAAACCCGCAACCTCCTCATTTTGTCTGGCACATCTAACGAACTCGATACCCTTCAAGATGCAATCAATGTCTTTGATGTTGACTTCATGAAAGGCATGTCAATCTCACTGGTTCCTACTAAAAATTCAGACCCGGAAGATCTCGTGCAAGAATTAGATACAATTTACGCCAATGACAAAAAAGGCCCGGTACAAGGCGTGCTCCGTTTTATTCCAAATAAGCGCTTAAATGCTGTTCTGATCATCTCTTCCCAACCAAATCATATATATAAAGCTGAAAAATGGATCAAACGTCTTGATCTGGCAGGCCGAAACACATCAGAACAACTCTACGTTTATAAAATACAAAATCGCCCAGCCTCAGAACTGACAGAAATTTTACAAAAAATATTCCTCGGCAAAGCAGAGACCACAGAAACATCATCTGGAACTGGCGATGTTTCACCACAATATACAGCCTCCAGAATATCTAACGGCTCACGCGAAAATGGGGACAATGAAAATAACAGCCCTGAACCACAACAAAGAACCTCTAGATCATCATCATCTTCTTCTACAAACACAAATGGCAAAAAAGCTCCTTTAAGAATTGTCACAGATGAAGCCAATAACTCGCTGTTGATTATGTCAACACCTCATTATTATAAACGCATCCTGCGTGTCTTGGAGCGAATTGATGTCCTGCCAAACCAGGTCCTTCTTGAAGCGACAATTGCCGAAGTCTCCTTAAATGATGAGCTACAATTCGGTGTCAAATGGTTCTTCCAAAAAGGCAAAAGCAACTTTACATTCACAGATGCAGCATCGGGTGCAGTCGCTTCGGCCTTTCCAGGCTTCTCTTATTTCTTTTCAACACCTAAAATTGATATTGCCCTTGATGCTCTAAACAGCATCACCAATGTAAAAGTCATCTCTTCGCCGTCTGTTATGGTGCTCGATAACAAAAAAGCTGTCCTGCAAGTTGGTGATCAGGTTCCGATCGCCACTCAGTCCGCTGTGAGCGTCGTCGATCAAAACGCTCCAATTGTCAATTCTGTTTCCTTTAAGGATACAGGTGTTATCTTAGCTGTAAAACCTCGGGTCAATGACAGCGGCCGTGTTCTTCTGGAAATTGAACAGGAAGTCAGCGATGTTGTACAAACCACGTCATCAGGCATTGACTCTCCAACCATTCAACAGCGAAAAATTCAGACCACAGTTGTTGTCAATGACGGAGAAAGCCTGACATTAGGCGGCTTAATCCAGGACAACAATAACAAAAACCGTTCTCAGGTCCCACTTGCTGGCGACATTCCAATCTTAGGTAATCTGTTCAAACAAAAATCCGACAGAATTGAACGCACAGAATTAATTATCATAATCACGCCGCGCGTTGTCAGAGATCCCTATCAAGCTGATCAGGTCACCAATGAATTCCGCCGTCGTTTAAACCTATCAGTTCGCCCTAAACCAGGCGGCACACCAGATTTTAAAGAAAATATCAAACGGACCTTCCGCTAATGCTTTTAAAATGTCGCGATGCCTCAGCTTGTCAATCACAAAGAGGCTTCGCGCTCATCATTGTCATATGGGGCCTTGGCCTTATGGCGCTCCTTGTGCTCTCCTTTGTTGTCACAGTGCGCACCCATACCAAACTCACCTCTAATGTTCTGGACCACGCCAAAGCACAAGCCATGGCCGATGGCGGTATCAATATTGTCCTGCTTGATTTACTGGAAACCTCAAGATTATTGCCAGAAAAAAGACGCTTTGCCCACAATGGACAACCAGTCCTTTGCCTTGGCAAACAAAATATCATCTTAAGTTTGTCCGCACAGGATGAAGCCGGCAAGATTGATCTCAATACAGCCAATGAGGCGCTTCTTTTGTCCCTGTTTCAAGGCCTTGGCCTTCCCTTGGACATCGCCAACAAATATACCGACGCCATCATAGATTTCCGCGATACCGATAATCTAAAACGCTTAAATGGCGCTGAAGAAAAAGAATATAAAGAAGCCGGCAAACCCTATGGACCTAAAAATTTCCAATTCCAGACCATCGGAGAACTTCACCAGGTCTTAGGGTTATCTGACAAAATCATTACCCAGCTAAAACCTCTCGTCACCATCTATTCTAAACGCAGCGGCTTTGATGCAAATATCAGCCCACAAACCTTAAAAGAAGCACTCACCAAACGAAAAGAAATCGGCCTTTATAAACTCGTCTCCAACCGAAAAACCTTCACCATCAGCGCCATCGCAAAAACACCCTCCGGCACACTCTTTACCCGCCGCGCTGTCATAGAGCTTAAAAACAACACCCAGAAACCCTATGCTATTCACAGCTGGCAACAAGACGAACTTCGCAAAGAAGAAGAAATAATCCATAAAACCAAAAGACAGGGTTTACCCCAATGTTGAGGACGTTTCATCTCATTGTCTGGCATCTATATGAGCAATATCATAAACATAAAAAGCCTGATCACCAGTTAGGACAGTGCACTTATCTGTCATCGCTTGTGCAATAATCATACGGTCAAACGGATCGCGATGATGCATGGGCAAACCATCTAAGGTCAATAAATGTCTATGCGCGATTGGCAAGCTTGAAAAACCTTGCTTCGGGATCGTATCAAACAAGACATCAACATCAACCTCAAGTTTTCCAAGCCTGCGTTTAATGATAACGTCCCACAGACTGGCAATACTGATAGAAGCCGTCTCTTGTGTGGAAATCAATGTTCTGGCAGCATCTCCGAGACGTTTATCGTCATTCAGCCACCATAACAAAACATGCGCATCAATTAACAGGCTCAAGAAATATGCCCTTCAAATAGCTCAGTAATCTCTTCATCTGTTTGGTCAAAATCATCAGACATTTTAATCTGGCCTTTTAAAGCCCCGGCAGTCCGTCGCTGAGCTTTGACAGATGTCATCTTAGCAGACGGCTTTCCATGACGCGTGATAATAATCTCTTCGCCCTTTTCCACACGGTCGAGCAATTTAGACAAATGTGCTTTTGCCTCACGCAATGAGATGTCTTTGCTCATAGTCATATCTTTCCAAAATGTAGTTACATTCATTTACAATATGACTACATATAATATTCAAGGTTTTTAGAAGAAAGAGCACATAGATAAAATAAAAGCCAATATATTTTAAAAAATTTAGTTTCAATAAGACTAAAGAAAATAAGTATTTTTTTCTAGTTTTCTACCGATTATGCCATATATATAGCACAGGACCGTTACGGTGTCAAGGACTTTTTTCCTGGGTATTTATTCTTTTTTCGTTATGGTTTATGAAGGGTTAAAGCCAAAATGTATTACAAGAACAATCAAATTAGAAAAAGTGATTACCATGAAATTATAACCTGTTGCGCTACACAATACAATATGTTATAAAACTCTATGAAGATCAGGAATATACGACATAAAGGCCTTCGGAATTTCGTCGAAAACAATAATCCCAAAGGCTTAACCCAAGATTATGTCCTAAAAATCAGCGATATTATCGCCTTCCTCAATGATATTGAGGATATTGAAGAAGTTTATGATCTTCAAAAATACAAACCACATCTGTTAAGTGGAGACCGCGCAAAGACATATAGTTTTACTGTCACTGCAAACTGGCGCATTACATTTCGGTATGATGATCAAGAACATGAACTCTATGATCTTGATTATGAGGATTACCATTAGGAAACAGGAGTATTGAGAATGGCTGTTAAAATAGGTATGAAACCACCCCATCCAGGGGGATTTATAAAGCGGTCTGTCTTGCCTGATGACCTTTCGGTAACCCATGCAGCAGAAATATTAGGCGTAGGCCGCCCTGCCTTGTCCAATCTTCTGAATGAAAAAGCATCCCTTTCGCCAGAAATGGCTTTGCGGATTGAAAAAGCGTTTGGAGTGAAAATGGATACGCTTTTGCGGATGCAAACACGTTATGATGCCTTCCAAATGCGCAAACGTGAAAATGAAATTCAAGTGGAAAAATTTATCCCTGCATAAGCTAGGCAACCACCTATTCTGCGCAAAACAACAGATCCTGTTGCGACAATACCCCCCGCCGGTCAGGCTTACAAAGCAGGCGGGGAATAGAAGCTTTAAGTTTGGGTCATTATAATGTGGTCAGGTATACAACCTGACCAATGTTGATTAATTTAGACTTGACAAATGTCGCATTAAAGAAGTCTGACCGGCGGGGGCTCCGTTGGTTGTGAAGGTGAGGCGGTGATGTGTGACTTGCAAAACCTGACCAGGGAGGGTTATATTTACAATTGATATCAAATTTAAAAAATATAAATTTTGATTTTTCAGAAGGAAAATACCCAAAATGTATTATCTAAAAAATAAGTTACCTGTTATATTCGCTATGTTTTTTTTAATACTTACTTGCTCGATTTCTAATGCACAAAATATACAACCAATGCCTGTAAATATATTCTGGAATATTATAAATAATACTACAAAATATGAAACTAATCCAAAGCTTCAAATAAAAAGAACTAAAATTACTTCTTCGAGAACTTCAATCAAACGAAATATTAAGTTTTGAATTAACATTTGATAATGAAATTAAGCGCTCTTATTCGTGGGATTTATGGGGAGCAAGTTGGGTAATACATGGAGGTCTAATTGGGCAAGACAGTTTTGATTATTTCCAGTATTGGCTTTTGTCAAAGGGACGTACAGTATTTGAAGCTGCAATAAAAAATCCAGATATTCTCGCTGATCTAAATTTAACTACCGTAGACAGTGTTTATGAGTTTGAAGATTTTTCCTATGTAGCTAGAGAAGTTTGGCAAGAAAAAACTGGGAAATCTCCTTATACACCAGTTAACCAATACATATTTGGAGGCATATCAACAGGTAAACCAAAAGGTAGGAGGTTCTTAATAACAGAACAATACCTCTCAAAACATTATCCAAAACTTTGGAAACGATTTGGAAAAACTCCGTTGCTGTAAAGTTATAGAATATCCTTATTTATGAGATTAATTCTCGTAAATTCTTACTATATCTTTGAAGTTTGAAATTGCTGGAGACATCATAAGCATAGGCTACGCCATCTTTTACAATTAGTCTTTTACATTTTCCTAAGAAATTTCTTTCATCTGGCAGTGTACAACATATAATTTCTGAATAAATTGTCTTATTATTCTCAATAACTTCAAAAGTTGCTAAAAAATTTGCAATCGTAATTTCACATAAAACCTGACAAATTACTTTTGTTTTCTGAATTTTTCTAGGCCCTACAATCCATTTATTTCTGTATCCATTATCACTAAATTCTTTTATTCCAGTTTCAAATGCCGTGAATGGAAGCTCAATTTTTCCCCTAACAAAATTGAGACCTTTCATAATGACTTCTATAAAATAATTATTGATTTCTTTTACAGAGATTTTTTCGTAATTTTCGAGTGGAAATCGAATGTCATGTTTATCATAATCTAAGGTAGAATCTTTAAAGTATTGGTTCAACTCATAATGATTATGATTTTTATATTGAACCAAGCATATTGGTATGTTTATGATTAAATACTGCTTAGGTTCTAAATAATAAGCAAGCTCTCCTTCTGTAATACAATTAAAAATCAAGCGATTAAAATTTGCTGAGAATTTCTCTTTGTCTATTTTTTTTTTGAATAAAGTTGCAAAGACTTCTCACTTGGAGAGTCATTGGATATCTTATCTCAGTAAACTCTCCACTTTTATCATTTTCAAAAGATATGAATGTATGTCTAAGTCTCATGTTTATGGCATTACATGATACTTAGGGTTTTGTAAATGTATTCCAGTTGCACGTAATCGTATTGCATTAGCTCTTTCCCATATTCGGACCATAAGCCTTGCGCCATGTTGCCGTCTAACATGAAAAAAAGACTCTAGATTTAAAGCCCCATTTAGTTGCTTGGCTCTGACCGCGTTTAGAGGTGTAATTACTCCTATTTGTCCCTCTAAGATTTCCATTATGAGAGATACCTATTTTTTTCTATGACATTCCCATTTAATATTCCATATCCATGTTGACCACTAGGGCTAAGATTAGCGTTGTTACCAACTTTACGAAAAGGTAGACCTTGATAGCCACGGGTCATTTCGTTTATGAGTTTATGAAAATATCCAGTACATAACAAATCTTTAAGACATATACGACTATTAAGACTCTGGCCAGAGACACCACGGTCAAGACTTCTTAAGAAAGTCATTGCTCTTTTTTGAGCTCGGAGACGCGCAAAATATCCCCTCCAGTTATTATATAAATTCGCAAAAGCTGCTGTCACTGCTCCATTAGCGCATTTTCCACCAGATATAGCAGCCCCGGCACATCCCGCAATTGCAACAATTGCAGTATGTGAGGCAATATCTAAGCCTACAGCAGCAACACCAACCGCAGCACCAATTGCATTCGCCGCAAACCCTTGAATAAAATTACCTCCCTGAGCAACAGATAGAGCACCTCCAACAACGCCATGGACCAATCCTTTAGCTATAGCATTAGTGGCTAATTTTAAGGATTTCAGTGCCATGCCTACAACATCCCAGGTCGCCATCTGAGCGAAGGCAAAGAGACCTGCAATGACGGCATCCTTCAGAGAACCACCCGCGGCGGCAGTTAGAGCCATTGTAGCACTGACACACAGAGCCGGATTCGCACACGCCACAATCTGAATAATACTCCGCACAATCGGATTCCGCAGCAGCTTCTTAAACACGCCACCAATCGCCTGGAACAGGTTGGAGAAGAAGTTCCCGATCGACTGGAACAAGCCTTTAAAGAAATACCCCGTCGGATCGGTATAACTCAGCGGATTATTCAACACATAAGAATAACGGTTCCAGTTCTGTAGGTTATCTGGCGCTTGAACATGCGGATCAGCAGACAGGAAACGCCCAAGCTTGGCATCATACACCCGGCCGTTCATATGGATCAGCCCGATCGGATCGATCTGTTCATGTCCGGTATAGCCACGCGTTGTCACTTCCGTATTAAAGCTCGCAATCGCAGCCTCATTCAAGGACTGCCAGTTAATCTCCCGGCGTTTGCCCCAGCTGTCAAAGCTCATACGTTGTGTCACCTGGCCAGCTTCATTGGTAATAGCGTTGGTTGAGCCCAAATGATCATGATGCAGATAGCTTGTCTGGAACGGAGATGCCGCACCAACAGTTTGTGTCACAACCGCAAAGCCACCAATATAATGTTTCAGCTTCGTGCCATTGGCATCTTGAATACGTTCATAAGATTTGCCAGCCGCATAGATCGTCGTCACAGTCCCTTTATTGACGGTATTATCAACCCGCTTAAAGCGCTTACGATCTGGCCCATAGAAGAAACGAACCGTATTGCCACCCTTTGACATATAAACAGGTTTATCAAAGGCAGAATATTGCACAGTCCGCCCATCACCAGAAGTCATGTTGCCGTTTCTGTCATAACAATAGGTGGTTGTTCCATTGCCACTGACTGTTGTCACCGCATGGGGACCGGCAAAAGAGTTCGATCCACAATTGCCATGACGCTGGCCATAAGTATATGCCCCCACATCAGACTTCCAGGTGATATTCCCGGTTTTAGAATAATTTAACGTAACAGAGAAAGGCACACTGATCCCAGAACCATCAGGTTGCGGAATGGTTGTGGTTTCTATCACCCGGTTGAGATTATCATATCTAAAAGTCTCAGATTGATTGAGACGTTGATCACGCCTTTGGGTCAGATTGCCAACAGCATCAAACTGATAGGTCAGATGCTGGATGCTGGTCGCCCCCCGGGCAGAGAAAATCCCTGACAATCGTCCATTTTCAGGTGTGTAGGTTTTGGTGGTCTCGACACCATTGCCCAGCCTTTGTCTGGTAACATTACCACGCGCATCAACTTCCAAACGTCTCCAATATTCTTCATTGGTGCCATTATTGGTAATGCTGATTAATTCACCCGTGCTGCTATAATTATTGCGAATGGTCAAACCAGATGGATATCTGACAGTCACAGGTCTTGATTGGTTGTCATATGTGGTCGATGAGGTAAAGTTCTGATTGTCAATTCGCTCAGTCGATGATGATGCGCGGCCCAGATTATCATAGGAGTTGGTCACCACATAACCATTCCCAGAGGCTCTATGTAGTTTACCAATGCCTTTACCTGGCGCGGTGTCATAAGTCCAGGTGGAGGTTTTAGCCAATGGACCATCAGAATTATCGACACGTGTCAGCATACGACCAAGCACATCATAAGTAATCCGGGTGATCTGGCGTTTTTGCGTCTGTCTGAGCAACCAACAATCCAAGCGCATTATAACGATAGGTCCAACGCCCTTTATCAGGATCATTATCGGAAATCTTATTCCCTCGAATATCATAAGTGAAAACT
>CBDHHC010000020.1:0-50458 GCA_965263345.1 Methyloligellaceae bacterium | reverse complement strand
GCATTAAAGGATATGAAAGCTTTGCTGGTGTATGAAAAGGAATTAATGAATAATGCATAATGCGTTAGAAGCTTATAGATCAATTTCGAAAAATTCTCAAGAACCTAGAGAACTTGAAGCCTCCTTGCTTTTAAAAGCTGCGGCTAAATTACAAAAGATAAAAGATAACTGGGATCTGGATAAGCCAGAGCTGACTGAAGCTCTTTATTATAACAGACGCTTATGGACAATTTTTGCTGGTGCTATGGCTGAAGAAGACAATCAGCTCCCACAGCAAATAAAAAATAATATTGCCTCTTTAGCTGTCTTTATTATGACTCATACCTTGCAGACTCAATCACAACCAGCAGCAGAAAAACTCAATGTTCTTATTAATATTAATCGAGAAATTGCAGCAGGCTTAAACTCAAGTCTACAATCAAATTCGTAAATACGCTTCTCTAGGCCATAAAAATATTTTCTAAGTTTGGTGATGCTATTACTTTATCTCATCTACAGGAAGTTAATCAAAGAAATTCTTCCCAATGAAGCGGTTACACTTAATGTCGCTTGTAAGCGTGTCTGCAATGCCAGGAGTTGCGCACTGATCTCGTATTGATCCGCAACTTCAATTTCATCAATCAATGATTTTAACAAATTAGAACTTGCAACATGTCGCTCTCTTGAGCTTTCCAATGTTGCCTCAATGACTGTAAATTCTGCACTAATATTATCAACAGATTGACTATTTCCACTAAAACTCAATGCAGTATTTACACGATTACTAATAGCAAGGTATCTTGCTCGTCCGTCTGTATCACTCTCTGGATATGAGTCTGTAGTTATGACTGCAAGCTGTTTAAGTATTGTTTTAAAAGCACTTTCATTAGCCCTCGCGCCGTGACCTAATGTAATTGTGTCATCAATGACAGCAATAGCACTATCACGTGCAGTAGTCGTTGAGACTTCTCCCTGATACCAGTAAATTGTATTTGACGTGGTTGCATCGATTAGAGATGTTGCTGTATCAAATGGTGGACCATTCACTCTTTGAGGTTGAGTCGTTGTATCAAAATCAAAAAAATTGTCTGCAGCTTCAAACAATGATGCAGCTTCTAATTCTGATTTTGCTAAAGACTGTATATTCGAATATAGTACATTGTAAAAGTTGGTTGCCGTTTCATTTGCAGTCGTACCAATTTGGAATTCACTTGAAGTACTAATATTTCCTGTGCGCGCTGTTAACTCAAGAGATGCAGATGTTCCGTCAGGCAAATCAAAATTTAATTGAATTGTCTCACCGTCTTGTGGGAGAGTTGAAGAAAATGTTACTGAAACCGCTTCTGGTGAACCTGTAGGGCCAGTTAGTGTTGTCCCTGACAATTGTGATGACGGTATATTTAATTTAAATCCAAAAGGACTAGACGCATTGTCTTCAGTCAAACTTACTACAGCGCCAGCAGGTGCCGGGATGACTAGTCGACCTAAATTGTTTGTTCCCAAATCTGCTTGCACTCGTTCACTTGCGACTTGTTCAAAGCCCGCGACCCCTGGTGTTCCTTCTAGAATCTCATTTGGTGGCAATATTGGCGGTGTATCTGTAACTCTTCCTCCGTATAAATACCTTCCTGCAATTTGTGTATTTAACAAGGCTCCAATTTCTGAAAACCTCGCAAGCGAGAGGTCTTGTACACTTGTTCTGTCATTATTTGCCGTATCGAATAGACTTCCTAATGCATCAGTTTTTGTATCAGCGCCAAGATTTCGAATACGGTCTAAAACGTCATTATTTAAATCAAGCCGGATTTGTATATGTTGAATCGACGATAAATATTCTTCGTTTTGCGTTAACTCTCCACGGAAGGATAAATCCAGCCCTCGCTGTTCTTTTAAGCCACCATATGTTGTTGACTTTTTCCCTGTTCCTAGTTGACGTTGCAGATCATTAGATTGCTCTCTAATATCAAGCAAAGTACTGTTTAAGTTAAATGTGGCATTTAAAGGAGGAAGAGCCATTGTATATCCCAGTACCTTTCTTCATCTAAACTTATAACTCAAGCAATAGTTGCATCATTGACTGCACTGTTTGGATGACACGTGCATTTGCCGCAAATGCATTTTGTAAAGTAATAAGGTTTGTGAGCTCCTGATCTATATCGACACTGACAGACTCATCGAAACGTTCTTGAAGTGATGTTGTTATTACTTCTTGGCTTGCATTTTCCTGACGTGCAAACTCGGCTTTGGATGTGACAGTTGTGATTACCTTTTGGGTGAAATTCGTCAATGTCATTGATGTAGGATTATTTGTTTGTCCTATTCCCGAGGCTGGGTGTACTGTAAAAATTGTATTTGCGAGACGATTATAAATTTCTTGCGGTCTATCAGGATCACCAATCGCTGTTTCTGGACTAGACGCATATCGTATAAGCAGTTCATCATTATTACGAATTGCTGAATTTACTGATATTCTGGATGAGAACCCAAGCTTCTGACCTAAATTATCTAAACTTCCCGAGTATGCAAGATCTAAACTTTGTCCATCTGTAAAGATTGGAAGTTGTAAACCATCATCCTGTACTGCTGTTGCAGATATGGTTGCTGACAATGCATCAACATCTGTAAGACCTGCTACACCATCATCTAAAATACGTAATATATTTCCACTAGGATTGCTTACAGTTAGATTTGCACCTAGGGCTGTATTAATTGTAGCAGCTGCGGCTGCAATCCCTCCTGAGAAATCTACGCCAATCACTGTATCATTTGGGTTTGCAGTTACATCATTTGAAAGTGGTAATTTTGTAGCATCATCAACACGAATAATTGTGACTGTATTTTGAGTAGGACCAGTTGTATCTGTATAAGTTAGAGTAATTTCATTTCCTGCCAATATGCCTGTAAGATCGACATCCAACCCTGTTTGTGTGCCTGAAGTTGCCGTAGTTGAGGTAATAGCCTTATTTGAAAATGTTAAAGCTAAATGATGCGCGAGCTCATCAAGTTGATTTTGAACCTCTACCAAGGTCTCATCTCGAAGTTCTATTAACGCCCCTACATAACCAGATTGGATTGAGCCAGTTGCAATTAAATCTATAGAAAACCCAGCACTATTGCGTACAAATATAGTACCCACAGAACGCTCTGTTGGATCTGAACTATATAGTGCATAAGCATTAACTTCACCCTTCTGATCAAAATCAAGAGTTGTAGGGCTACCAGCCAATAACGTCGTTCCATTTTTTGTGAAGATACTTACTCGACCACTTTGTTCTTCCTGTATTGAGATTTCAAGAAATTGGCCTAATCTATCTAGAAATTTATCTCTTTCATCAAGAAGTGTTACATCTCTACGGTCACCAGCTGCATCAAATAATTGATTAACTTTATTTAATTGTTCAAGAGAATCATTGATTTCATCAACAGCCTCGTTGATTGAATCTTCTGCAAGTTGTCGCAAATCTTGTATATTGTTACTAACACTTGTGAGCTGAGCTGCTAGGACTGTAGCATCACCAATAACCTCTTCACGCCTTATACTATCTTCAGGAGCTGTGACTAATGACTGAAGTGATGAGGAAAAATTATTTATAAGTGTGTCTAAAGCATTAACCTCACCGGGTATGCCCATAAATGCATCAACTCTATCGAGAAACTGCTGTTTTACTTCAGTAGCTGCTAAAAGTGCTGTCGATTCTCGAACCTGCGACTGAAGGTATTCATCAACTTCTCTATTTGGATCTAATTCACGAACACCACCTCCAATACCCCCAAGGTTTTCAGACACTAATTCTTGAGTCTTACGCGTATACCCTGGGGTCTCAGCATTAGCAATATTCCGTGCAACAAGCTCTAAACCGGACTGTGTTGCAGTCAAGCCTGAATTTGCAGAATATAGCGCTTGTATGATTCCCATTTGCTCCGCTCAATCTTAAAAGAATTTCATATCTTCTTATCTCAACTTATTACCTTATCATATTCAAAGCCTCTTGGAGCATTTCATCACCTGTTGAGATAATTCTTGTATTTGCTGCATAGGCCTGTTGTGTCACAATCAATTTTGTAAATTCGTCAGCTATATCAGTATTAGAATTCTCCAATGCCCTTCCTACTATGGACCCTTGAGCAGAAAAAATAGCTGGGCCAGATTCAGTTGTTGCTCGAAATGCCCCACCATCTAATTTCTGCAAATCTGCATCAGAATTGAAACTTGCTAATGAGATTTGAGCAAGGTCAATCGCTTGCCCATTTGAATAGGATACATTTACTCTTCCATCATCTGTGATTGCGACTGCAGTCAATTCGCCGGCTGCAAACCCATTTTGTGTCAATGAGGTAACTTTAACAATTCCATTTGAATCAGAAAATTGGGTAATACCACTTGCTCCATGGTCTAATATTATATCCCCAAGGTTATTCCCTTCTATGGTTAGACTCGGTATTGTTAGAGACGTAATGGCTGGGCTTAACTGTCCATTGTTACCAAAAACATAATCTGTATCACCGTTTGTCGCATCTGTGCCAGCATTGATCCAAGCTGTTGCACCTCCTGTAGCGCTTGCATTCGATAGGTAGAACAAATTCCATGTATCTGACCCACCATTTGCCACACTATTCGTTTTTGCCCAGCGCAATTGCACATTAATTGACTGACCTCCGCTATCAAAAACGGTAATTGCTCCACCCGAAATAGAGCGATCAATAAAGGTCGAGGCATCACTGCCAAGTACGACACCATCTCCAGTTGCTGTTGGATCGTTTGAGAATGTTGCATCTGCAGGCGTTGGATCTAATAACTCACTATTTGTGATTGAGTCATCCTGTGCTGATGTCAATGGGAAGCTTGGTAAATTAGCGCGATAATCTATCTCGGTTGTTGCACTTGCAGCCAAGAAATCATTGGTAATTGTGATAATTTCTGGCAAACTTCCTGAGGTGTTTCCTGTTTGAGCATTAATTGGCAGGCCTTTTAGAAAATACCCCGCTCCATTTTTTAAATTCCCGTTTCTATCAATTTCAAAGTCCCCTCTTCTGGTGAATAAATTTTCATCACCGAATACAGGATTGCCATCTGAACTTCCCGTTTGTTGTCCAACAATAAAATAACCATCCCCGTTTATTGCAGTAAATGTTGATACTTCACTATTTGAAATATCTCCTTGTATATCATTTGTAGGACGCGAGGATGACTGTACAACACCTAGAGCTTGTTCACGAGGTGAACTCTCAGGAACCAATTCACTAAATGATGTATCGGTTCTCTTATAACCAATCGTTTGTGAATTTGCGATGTTGTTTGAAATATGCTCTAAAGCTGTTGATTGTGACCGCAATCCAGTGATTGCAGTTGTCATTGCTCCAAATATACCCATGTTCTTTACATTCCTCAATTTACCAAAAATGATTGCGGTATATTGAGCAATGTTAGTGCCAACTAATTTATTGTTACATATCAATCATTTAAAAAGATGAAAGTGTAAAGCAATTAAATTACTAGGTATTTTCTTCCGACAAACACGGAAAAAAATTCCCTGTATTTATCTTTTATTTCTTGTTCGCTACTGTTTTGAAGATTTTGGCAAATTCAACAGAGCCACATTTTTTACTTTTAACGGAAATAATTTTTGCCAACTTTTTCAATAGACCATCACCTGTTAAACTTTTCACGACAGGATTACGGTAATACCCACCTCTGCTAAAGAAATTGGATGTGGGGACCGTCTTACCGATAGATGACATCATGGCTAACCCTCTTCCATACCCTGCCAGATTCATAAGCTCTAACTGAGCAGAACTGATAGAAGAAAAGCCTTTTCGTTTGGCAACATTAATGATTTTGTTTAGTTTGTATACTTGCAGTTTAGGGCCAATATCTAAGTCTAAATTCACCGTATGAATTGCAAGGCCTTTTGAGGTTTTACCAAAAGCAACAAACTCTCTCCAATTATTCCTTCTCTTATATTTCTTGATACCTTTTCTAATATCTTTGATCATCCTGCGAAGCATTTTAGCTTTCGTTAGTAACTCTTTTTTTCTTTTCCCTGTCGCTAGCAAAGCATTTATCTCTAGTGTCTTTGCAAATGCGGCTCCGTTTTCATTTAAAACTGCTGATGTATTGGCGGCTAAAAGCTGAGCATATCCAAGTGCTGTTGATGCAGCTCGACCTTTTGGTTTTATTGGTTTACATTCTTGGGTTATATTAAAAATGCCTGATTGTCGATTGTAGGGGCCTAAGCCACCAGTTTCTAATGCATAAACTCCAATTACTTGCTCTGCTTTTAAGCCTAAGGATAGTGCCTCAGTTGCATATGATTTTTTGAAGTCTTTTTCTTTAACTTTTTTTGGGACATAGCCATATTCTTTTTTTGCAGCGGCAAGGAATTTACTAACCGTGGGTATTGTTTTTCTTTTTGTCGGCTTCTTCGTTTTTTTATCCATACATTTGGGCCATAAAGGACCCTTATATGTAGGAGGATGGGTTAGCACATAATCGGTTCGGAGAATTTTCTGTTTCTTACGCTTTTTATTTGAGCGTTTTCTCTTTTTCTTTTTTATAAGTTTCCAATACGCGTTTGCTTTTTTCACATATGGACGTCTTGCTTTTCTATATTTTTCTAACGCTTTTTCACATGCCAGCTTTTCTTGAGAAATTTCCCCAGGCTGCCATTGTTTCAAAATGTCAGCTATTGCGTCCTTTCCATATGCTTGTCCGGATGCCATAAAAAAAATACAGCCAATTACCAGTAATATTTTTTTGCGTATTATATCTTTCATAAATTCATTTTTCTTCATTTTTATAAATCAGAATCTGAGAGACTATTGTTGCTTTACATATTTGATACTGATCATGTTGTTGATGTATTTTTACTGACTAGTTTACGCCATTCTTCTTCTGTTAGTGTTTTTACGCCCAAATCTTGGGCTTTTTTTAGTTTTGAACCAGCTCCAGGTCCAGCAACGAGATAATCTGTTTTTTTAGAAACTGATCCTGCAACTTTTGCTCCTAATCTCTCGGCCATATCTTTGGCTTCATTCCTGCTCATACTTTCTAATGTTCCCGTGAATACAACTGTTTTCCCGGACACTAGAGACTCAATATTTTTAGCCTCGTAGGCTGTCACTTTAACTTGGTTTTGTAAATCAGATATTGCTTTTTGGTTTCTCTCTTCACCAAAAAATCCTGTGATTGCTAAAATTCCAGTTTCACCAATCCCATCAATATTGACCATTTCAACATAAGCTTCATTTTCCTGATCTTGAGCTTTAATGGCTGCATCTATAAATACATCAAGATTCCCATATGTTTTAGCAAGTATTTTGGCTGTTGTCTCTCCAACATGTCTTATGCCAAGTGCATAAATAAAACGTTCTAAAGAAATTTCTCTTTTTTTATTAATTGCTTCCCATAAATTATTAACGGATTGGATGCCCCACCCCTCTTTTTTTTCAAGCTTATCAGAGCTATTTTCATTTCTTTTTTGAAGTGTGAAGATATCAGCCGGTTCTCTAATTAATTTATCTTCAAAAAAAGCTTCTATCTGTTTAGATCCTAAACCTTCAATATCATAGGCATTTCGTGAAACAAAATGTTTTAAACGTTCAACTGCTTGTGCGGGGCATATTAACCCTCCCGTACATCTCTTTACAGCATCTAATTTTCCAGTTTTACTGTTGATTTCATGTATTGCACGACTTCCACAAACTGGACACTGATCTGGAAATACAAATGGTATGCTGTTAGCAGGACGTTTTTCTTTTACAACTTCTACAATCTGAGGGATCACATCTCCTGCACGTTGAATGACTACTGTATCTCCAATTCGAATATCTTTGCGAAGAATTTCATCTTGATTATGTAAAGTTGCATTTTGTACAACAACACCACCAACATTGACAGGTTCCAATTTTGCAACTGGTGTTAAAGCACCAGTCCTTCCGACTTGTATTTCAATATTATTTAGGAGTGTTACAGCTTTCTCTGCAGGAAATTTATGTGCTGCGGCCCAACGCGGACTTCTTGAAACAAAACCCAGCCGCTCTTGCCATTCTAATTGGTTTACCTTGTATACAAGCCCATCAATATCATACCCTAGTGATGATCTTTGCTCTTCTATATTTTTATAGGCTTGCAACATTTCGTCTACTGAGTGACAACATTTCGTTAAATCATTTACTGGGAATCCATACGTCTCTAGCAGATTGATCATATCAAACTGTGTATCTCTAGGCATTTCACTTACTTCGCCCCAGGCATAGATGAAAATTTTTAAAGGACGAGAGGCTGTAATCTTACTATCTAATTGCCGTAATGAGCCGGCAGCTGCGTTTCTTGGATTTGCAAAAACTTTACCTCCCGATTCTTTCTGACCTTCATTCAGTTTTATGAAATCTGCATGTGTCATGTAAATTTCTCCACGAACTTCCAAAATTTCTGGAACATTGGCAGATTTTAACACATGGGGTAATTCAGAGATTGTTTTCACATTTTCTGTTACATTTTCACCAACATAGCCATCCCCTCTGGTTGCTGCCTGCACCAATTTCCCATTTTCATATCTTATTGAAATTGAAACGCCATCTATTTTGAGTTCGGCAGTGACTGGTACATTTACAGTTTCTTCAAGCCCAAGAAAACGTCGAATTCGCGTAATAAAGTCTTCAACATCCTCCTCATTAAATACATTGCTTAATGACAGCATCGCTTGAGCATGTGTAATTTTTGAGAATTGAGAAAGTGGTGAAAAACCAACTTTATTGCTAGGACTATCTTTTCTTATTAAATGTGGGAAAAACTCTTCTATCTGGCTGTTTCTAATCCGTAATGCATCATATTCTGCGTCTGATATTATAGGATTATCTTTGGCGTGATATAACTTATCATGCCTATCTATTTCTTCAGCTAATCGCTTTAGTTCTTGCTGTGCCTGATCTTCGTTTAAATCTTCTAATTTTATTTTGGATAGTTCATTTATCATATATTTGATTTAAATAACCTCATGCTGCCCTCACCTAATATACTAATAGTGAAAATCAACATAAAGTTAAAAAGAATTATTGTTGTTGAGCAGTTTTTACGGTGGTTGACCACTCACGGTTTAACCATGAGCCACTATCAACTTTTGGTTTGTAACCACTTTTTTGTAGCACGGCATAAGCATCTTTGTACCAACGACTTTGTGGAAAGTTATGGCCCAATACTGCAGCAGCCGTTTGAGCCTCATTTACGACCCCAAGTGCCAAATAGGTTTCAGTTAATCGCATTAATGCTTCTTCAACCTGTTGTGTTGTCTGATACTTTTTCACAACTGCCTTAAAACGATTAATTGCTGCTGTATAGTTTTTGCGTTGCAAATAATATCTTCCAACATTCATTTCTGATGCAGCTAGTAAATCACTTACAATTCTTATTCTATTTCTAGCCTGCGGTGCATATTTAGATTTTGGAAATCTTCTCACAAGTTCTTTTAAGGTTCCGAGAGCTAATAATGATCTGCTCTGATCTCTCTTAGGATCTCTAATCTGCTCATAATTTGATGTTGCTATGATATGGTAAGCAAGGGCCGATTCTTTTGTACCAGGGTGAAGCTTATTATAGCGTTTTGCCGCTAGAATTGCTTTTTTGTAATCGCCATCCTTATAATATGAATATGCTGACATCACAATCGCCCGTCTGGCAAATGGAGAATACGGGTGTATACGGTCTACGTTTTCAAATTCTTTGGCGGCTTTTTTATAACTTTCATCTGACAGCAGAGCGTCAGCCTTTTTATATAAAATTTGAGGTTCCGCTTCTGGTTTATCCGCTACTTTTTTCTTTGAGCTTGAAAATAAACTTGCACCTGAACATGCAGCAAGACATGTCGCAATTGCTAAAATAATAAAGAGTTTTATGAAATTCTGTGTTGCTCTATAGAATTCTACCTGATTTAGGCTTTTGGAGCCCATGTCACACCTCTTGCATTGCGATACAGCATTTATTTTTAACTCTGTTCTCACCCAAAACTATATTCAAAGCAGTTTGTGAGTCTTACAGTTTTTTGAAACGCTCATTTTATCATATTTTGTTTTTTTCAAAATTCCACGAATTTTGTACATATATAATATAAAAAAGATCAATAGCGACAGGAATGTGGATTTTTTTTGCTCATCACAAAAAATTAACTCATTTAATCTTATTTTTAGAGAAATTATCAAAAATATATTATGAAAATTTTTCTGATATTCATTTGTATGAATTCTTCAATACTCATAAAAACTATACGCAATTTTCCATTTATACTTTGAATTGCGTCATACTTTTCTAGAGTTATCGTAATTAGGCTTGGAGATTAATTGCGATCCGCTGCAAAACTTGCTGACATTAAACCAATTTCAGCATGACCATAATCACGACCTCTAGTTGCATTGATGTATGTCCAAGCATTCTCGTTTGCAAGCAATTCTTTTAAAATCAGAGAATTGATTTTGTGACCGCCTTTATATGATTTGTATGCCCCTAATATCGGCAACCCAGCAAGGGAAAGGTCCCCAACAGCATCAAGAGTTTTATGACGGACAAATTCGTTTGTGTAACGCAAACCTTCTGGATTGATGATACGATCATCACCAAGTGCGACTGTATTTTCAAGAGAAGACCCTAAAGCACGTCCAGCTGCCCATAATTTTTCAACATCGCTCATAAAACCGAATGTTCTTGCCCGCGATAACTCTTTTCTGAAACCATCTGGTGTTAGGTCAATTTGAAAACGCTGATTACCAATCAGGTCTGTTTTAAAATCAATTTCAACATCCAGGAAGAACCCATCATAAGGTGATAATTCAGCCCAACAACCGTTTTCTTCAATTCTAACTGTTTCTAGGACTTTTATGAAACGACGAGGCGTATCAAGCTCGTAAATACCGACTTCATCAACTGCTTCCACGAATGGTGCAGAACTTCCATCCATTATTGGAACTTCATTACTATCGATTTCTATAATAACATTATCTATTGATAAACCTCGTAAAGCAGCAAGGAGATGCTCGACTGTAGCAACTGTTCCATTTGAATTGCTTAATACAGTACACAAAGTAACGTTACTGACAGCTTCATGGTCAGCTTTAATGTCTGCAACAATTTTTCCACCATCAGTTATGACAAAATGAAATCCAGTATCGGCTTCGGCAGGATGTAAAATAATCGATACAGGTGCACCGCTATGGACACCAATTCCGTTTAGTATTATTTCGGATTTTATTGTTGTTTGAAGCGCCCCGACAAGTCCTTTTGCCATTTGGTGTTGTCCTTTATCCCTATTATTTTTAGGATTACACATTTGTATTGTGTTATCCTACCCCCAGTTGGTTTCCTTAATCTTCAAACGGGTAATTTATACATTCTTGTTATCTGGAAAAAATTTTATTTGCTTCACTTTTTTCTCAGATAACTGTTTGAAGACTACGCCTTATTTTGACTTTACTTATTTGGTCCAACTTGTAGGGACAACATACAGCGACGGGTTTACTCTGTTCAAATGACGTTTTCTTACATTGTGTTACTTAAAGCTTTCATTTCAACTGATTAAGGCTTGTTTTTACTATTTCCCCTCATAAGCCTCCGTCAATTCACTTTACATAACACTTGCACACAAAATAGTATTTTCAAGAATATCTACTTACCTTCCCTGTGCAAAAATGCTGGTATTTCAATATCTTCACTAATATTATCTTCATTATTACTAGAGCTTTTACTTTTATCTGACTGCCTCGCATATCGATTGTCATCTAAAGGATTATATCTACTCACACTTTTACTTTCTTTTTCATTATGATCACTATTATCACTACTTGTTTCTCGTGATCCAGCCTGTTCATATCTTCTATACGAATCATTTCCCACATCAGAATCCGAATCACCTGACAGTGTTGCTCTTCCAACACGCGCCAAACGCTCAAAGATACCTCTTTTCTTTTTATCAGGCGCGTTGTTCTCCTGATTGTATCTATTCTTAGAGCGCAATTCTCTCTGCCCTATTTCTGGAAAATCTTCCACTGAAGGCATTTGTCTTGGTTGCCGCTTAATATTTATAGGTGGAGAAGGTACGAAATTTTCCCCTGTATTTTTTTGGTTATCTTCTTTTCTAGCACTAAAATCTGAAGAGTTTTGCTCAGAAGCCCCTCTTAAATGTGGGATTCGCTCTTCGATCGTTACATCATTTGGACCTTGCCAGTCTTCATCAAGGTTATTCTCTTCTGGCAAATGTTCTTGATTTTCATTACGAATTTCATCACGAGTTATTCGATCAGAATTGTCTCTAGAAGACGTTTCTTTTTTTATTTGCTGGCTATTATTTCTATAATCATCGGCTTTGGGTGCAAAATTTACTGTTTTTTCCTCAGCTTTACCTACTCCAGATGCAACGATTGAAACGCGTACCTTGCCATCAAGACTATCATCGTAAGTTGCTCCAACAATAATATTTGCTTCAGGATCAACATCGTGACGTACACGACTTGCAGCTTCATCGACTTCGTATAACGTCAAATCTCCACCACCAGTTATAGATATTAATACGCCTTTTGCACCATTTAAGGTAATATTGTCTAACAATGGATTACAAATTGCTTCTTCAGCTGCATGAAGGGCACGTCTTTCTCCTAGAGCCTCACCCGTTCCCATCATGGCTGTTCCCATACCATTCATTATGGCTCGAACATCTGCGAAATCCAAGTTTATCAAACCATCTTTCAATATCAAATCTGTTATACATGCAATGCCTGCGTGTAGCACCTGGTCTGCTAATTTAAAGGCGTCAGCAAATGTGGTTTTTTCAGTCGCAATTCGGAAGAGATTCTGGTTTGGTATTACAATGAGGGTATCTACATTTTTTTCAAGTTCCTTAATACCCTCTTCAGCAGCTCTCATTCTGCGCTGCCCTTCAAACTGGAAAGGTTTTGTTACAACACCAACAGTAAGTATATCTTGTTCTCGGGCGATTCTGGCGATTACAGGAGCTGCACCAGTGCCCGTGCCTCCTCCCATGCCACAAGCAACGAATACCATATGAGAACCAGAGATTTGGCCTTTTATTTCTTCAATAACTTCCAGTGCTGCTGCTTCACCAATTTCAGGATGAGATCCTGCCCCTAGCCCTTCAGTTAGATTAACTCCCATTTGTAGACGGTGGTCCGCACTGGACATAGCTAACGCTTGGGCGTCTGTATTTGCTGCGATGAAGTCTACACCAGTCAAACCACTTGCAATCATATTGTTGATCGCATTGCCACCAGCTCCCCCAACACCTATCACAGTGATTCGGGGTTTCAATTCTGTGACATCGGGCACGTTAATCTTGATGCTCATTGTTGCCTCGTGTGTCAGTCTACCTGACGTCCTGTATTGTTTTATATTCTATTTAAATATAAATCTTATTTTTGTCATTTTAGCTTTCATGTTTATACAAAAGCCTAACTCTTTACACAACGCATTACAGGCAGCATTCTTAAATATGCTTCAAAAACTTTCTCTAATCCACTCCCCAATTCGAGAAATATAGCCTGTACCCGTTTTTGAGGACTGTGTTGGATGCATTTTCCCTATCGTTGCATGGGGCTGCATTGGATACATCAACAGCCCAACTGATGCTGAAAATTCAGGTCCCATGGCCATTTCAGGTAACCCTTCAAACGCACAAGGTCTTCCAGTTCTGACTGCTTTTCCCAACAAACTTGCAGTAAATTGGGCTAATCCTGGGAGTTGACTACCTCCACCTGTTAAGACCACCCTATTACCTGACAGTTTTCCCATGCCGCTCTTTTCTAGCCTTTCAGTAATTGAAATTAGGATCTCTTCCATACGTGGACGAATCAGGTTTACGAGCTCTTCGCGACTGATGCGATTATTTGTGGAAAAGTCCTCTCCAACCTTCTGAAACGATATTAACTCACGTGCATCAGACGATGCAGATAGTAAACCACCATATAATGTCTTGATTCGCTCTGCTTCGGGAAGGGGTGTTGATAAAGCATCTGCAATATCATTTGTTATTTGCTCACTCCCCATGGCAATTGCGTCAGCATATATGAAGTGCCCTTCGATAAATACTGAAAGAGTTGTCGTCCAACCTCCAATATCAATACATGTGACCCCAAGTTTAGCTTCATCTTCTGCTATTGAAGATAATCCACTTGCATAAGGTGCCGCAACCAGGCCCTGTATATCTAAATGACATCTTTCTACAACCAAACACAAATTACGTAATGGTTGGAGATCTGCCGTAACGGCATGCAAATCAACACTTAGTAATCTTCCTACCATTCCAACAGGGTCTCGAACTCCAGCTAGACCATCCAATTCATAGCTTACAGGAAGCAAATGTAATAATTGGCGCCCATCTCGAATCGCGTATTGTTCGCCGACTTCTAGAGCACGGTCTAGTTCCTGAACTTTTACAGAGTTACCTAAAACATCAACATTTGCAGAAAAATTAATGCTATTAATGCACCCACATGCGACTGACAATAGAATATTTTTGACTTCTATTCCTGCCATATCCTCGGCTTGGCTTACAGCGCCTCTTACTGCATGCTCTGCCGCTGATAAATCACGAACAATACCGGATCTCATCCCAGCGGAAGCTTGGTGGCCAAAACCAATAATATGGATCTCGCTTTTTGGGCCATACCCATTACCGCTCTGGCGCACTGTATCAACTCTGGCGATAAGGCAACTTACCTTTTTGGTACCAATATCCAAAACGGTAAGGATTTGCCCAGGCATAGACCTTATTGTTTCGCCTAATCTCATAGCGTAATCCTCACTCTAAAACTTATACGCCTGACCCACACATACGTACTCGATAATTTAACTTCCCTTGCTTGGAGTCTTACAGCTCCTCTAGTTATGATTGTTTTAAGGTAATCCTGTCTGGTAATCTCATATCAATTTTCTTAATATTTCCTGACAAAAGCCCATATTGTTTTTCCAGTTCAGTTAATTGAGATAACGCTTGAGAAATATCTTTCTCAGGTAGTAATATCTCAACATCGTTATTTAAACGTAGTGTCCAACGCCTCCTAGCAACGCGAAGAGCCGCTTTCAAACGTACTGTTAGCCTTTTATGCTCTTTTAATTTCTTTAATAAGCTTTTTGCTGCTTTATCTGCTCCATTACCCACTATGAGTGGTAATGTAAAAATTATCTTTTCAAGTTGTGCGCCTTTAATCACCATGCCCTGGTTATCTAACAAAAAGTGCTTCCCTTTATTTTGCCAGATTGCATAGGGCTCTCTTTCTATAATTGACACTTTTAGTGTCGAAGGAAAAAATCGTGTTACCTGGGCACTTGAAACCCACTTCAAACTCTCAATTCTCTTGCGAGCTTCTTGTGTGTCAAAAAATGGCAATGAAACTCTCTTTGTGATTAAGGCCTCACGAATTTTATTTTCATCGGAGCGTTTATCTCCAACTATCACTATATTTTTTATTGCAAAGCCAGCATCTTTTACGAAGACATCAACTTGACTTACAATAAAATTAGTCCCTGAATTTATATGTCCCCCCATGATAAGACTATATACAATCACAACAGAAAACAGGCCTAGGTATACCCTCTTCCAGATATAGCCTGCACTACTTTCTGAAACCCCCAAAAACACTGCTTCATCTGATAAAATATCAGGCTTTTTTCTTGAATACCTGACCCAATTGTATAACTTTGAGCGTTTATACTTATGTCTAGATTTCGCAGATTTATTTTTATAAGGGGCATTTGCCTTGCGATTTAAATGCAAGACATTCCTCCACCAATAACTGTACCATTTTCAAATCAACATTTACTGTCAAACTCAGGCACGTTCGGTATGTCTTACCAAAACCAGCTGCTCTTCTATATCGAGACCCCTAAGTTCTAAGATTCATATTCTTGTTTATTTGAACGAAAACCTAAACCCCAATTGTCTCAAGCAAACATAAGTTACATGTGCCCTTGATATAAGAATCTGCTTTAATTGGTAAATATTTAGTGAAATTATCAGAAGAAGGCTGATATTTTGGTCTTGAGTGTTTATTTTGCCTCAAATATTCTCAAACTCTGTCCGTTTTCTTGAATATTTCAGTATATTTACTTGTGTTTATTTTTCATAATTATAAATCTAGACACTTTAGTGCTAAAATAAATTAGAAATATTTGCAGCTTTTGATTCGTTTTTATTTAAATTGATGTTCTAATTCGTAATATGATTTAGAGCTCAATCCCTAAACGTTGAATTTCCCATTGCAATTCTATTCCTGATTGCTCTTTCACACGTTGGCGTACGGTCTCACCTAAATTTTCTAAATCTTTGGCTGTTGCGTTTTCTATATTTAAAAGGAAATTACAGTGCATCTCAGATACCTGGGCTCCCCCAATTTGTAGCCCGCGGCAACCGGCTTCATCAACAAGTTTCCATGCACTATTATCTGGAGGGTTTTTAAATGTAGAACCGCCTGTGCGACCTTTGATTGGCTGATGTTGTTCACGATATTCAGCCACTTCATTCATTTCTTGCAATATCGTTTGTTTATTTCCAGGTTTTCCAGTCAACAGAGCTTGAGTAAATATCCAATCTTGCGGTACGTCACAATGACGATAAGAGAACCCCATATCTTTATGAGTTAGAACGTGGATTTCTCCATGTCGATCAACCGCTCTTGCTTCTAAAAATATATCTTTTATTTCTGTGCCGTGAGCGCCTGCGTTCATGCGTAAGGCTCCCCCCATGCCGCCTGGAATACCTCGCAGAAAAGAAAGCCCTGAGATTTCTGCATCTGCTGCAGCGCGTGATACCTTTACATCAGGCACAGCTGTGCCAATTCGGAGTTTAACCTGATCTTCTATTTCTATATTGTTAAAACCACGTCCTAACCTAATCACAATTCCGGGTACTCCGCCATCCCGCACAAGTAGGTTAGACCCCAACCCTATAACTTTAACAGGCAGTTCATCTGGAATTGTTTTAAGAAAATAAGCTAGATCTGCTTCATCTGCCGGAGAATATAGTATTTGTGCACACCCCCCAACACGAAACCAAGTGATATCAGAGAGACTTACATTTGTTTCAAGGCGCCCTCTTAGCTCTGGCAGTTCAGACCTCAAGTCATCCGAAATGTCTTGGAAACTCACATGGTGCTCCCATGGTTTATTTCTGGGCTTACATTATTAGATATTATCAATTGTGTCGGCAGCTCATGAGCCCATTCCGTTATTGTCCCTGCGCCCAAACCAATCACTAAATCACCAGGTAATACAACTTCTTTAACTTTAGATATTAATTCTTCTAGATCCTTCACAGCCTCAGCATTTGTTGCCCCAGTTGCGTTAATGCCCTCAACTAGTTCATGTTGCCCGATACCTTGTATTGGGGCTTCTCCAGCTGCATAGACTGGCGTGATGATGACTTTGTCTGCATCACTAAAACAAGAACAGAAGTCATTAAATAAGCTCTGTAATCTACTATATCGATGAGGTTGCATTACTGCGATAATATTCCCTGAAGTCATATTACTCGCTGCTTTCAACACTGACGAAATTTCTACAGGATGGTGAGCATAATCATCATAAAATCTGACACCATTCCATTCACCTGTATTTGTGAATCGTCTTTTTACACCAGAGAAATTTTCTAAAGCTGATCTAATATAGTGCTCATCTATATCTAGTTCGACAGCAACTCCAATAGCTGCAAGTGCATTGAAAGCATTGTAAATACCAGGAACAGAGAGCTTGACATTTTCCATCCGACCTGAATGCCCATTTAATGCACCCCCAAGGACAACATCAAAGATTACCCCCACATCATCTGGACGTAAATTTTCCAACCTAATATCGGCATCTGCAGATTGTCCGTAAGTCAAAAACCTTTTGCTATTTTCACCTTTCTTCTGCTGTTCAACCATCGTGCGCACAACTGGGTGATCAATGCATGCTATAATTAAACCGTAGAATGGGATTTGAGTGAAAAACTGATTAAATGCGGCATGCATTCCTTCCACAGAACCATAATAATCCAGATGCTCAGGATCAATATTTGTCACAATACCAATTTGTGTTGGTAACCTCACAAATGTACCATCAGATTCATCAGCTTCAACTATCATCCAATCTCCAGATCCAACACGCGCATTAGAATTCCATCGATTTATGATGCCGCCATTAATAACTGTTGGTTCTAATGCAGCTTCTTCTATGATTGTGGAGATTAAAGAAGTGGTTGTCGTTTTACCGTGAGTGCCAGTTACTGAAATTGTTGATTTTGATCTCATAAGTTCAGCAAGAATCTCAGCACGGCGAATTATCGGAATATTCTGCCTCAATGCCTGATCATATTCTGGATTGCCAGGCTTTACAGCTGTTGAAATAATAACATAGTCTGCATCAGAGATATTTTCTTCACTATGTCCGATAAATACTTTCGCCCCTTTATTTTGTAATCTTTGGGTATTTACACTTGATTTAATATCGCTGCCCTGGACTTTATACCCTCGTGCTAACATTATTTCAGCAATAGCACTCATACCTATTCCACCAATCCCTATGATGTGGAAACGCCCTATTTTTTCTGGCAGCTGCATTTTTTGTTCCTTTTGGTTCTCATAAACCATAAAATTTATTTCTTAGAAAAATAAACTATCTATGTTTATATTTTTCGCAAATCAACTTTTGAATTTATACTAAATCCCATAAATTCCGACGAAAAACCGTATAAATTAGTTTATTTTTGAATTTACTAGTTTTTCTACAAGGTCAGCAAGATGACTTACAGCCATAGGTTTACCAGCCTCTTTTGCAGCTTTTGCTGCTTTTGTGAGCTTTTGTGGCTCTTCAATAATTTGTTCTAACTCTTTGGCCATACGCTCTGGCGTTAGTTCCTTTTGTGCAATGCACCATGCCCCTCCAGCTTCCATTAAGCGATTGGCATTTTGTAACTGATCATTATCAAGAGCATGAGGTAGAGGTACCAGCAATGAAGGTCTTCCAAGTATTGCTAACTCGGCAATGCTAGAAGCCCCAGATCTACCTATAACCAAATGGGAATAGGCCATAATTTCTGGCAAGTCCTTGAAAAATGGAGCAAGCTCTACCTCAATATTTGCCTTTTCGTAGACTTCTTTTACTCTTTCTAAGTCTTCTTCTCGACATTGTTGTACTATTTTCAGGCGTTTTTGTATTTTTTGAGGCAATTTTAAAACTGCTTCAGGGACTGTGTCAGAAAAGAAACGGGCTCCTTGACTACCTCCAAAAACTAAAAGGTGGAACGGCCCGTCTGAAGTTGGACTTTCATATTCCTGTTTTGACCAATCTAATACGACTTGTCTGACAGGATTGCCTGTAACTTCTATCTTTTTATAGTGTTTTTCTTCAATGTATTTTGTTTTAGCAAATGATGTCGCAATCGATTTTACCAACCTTAGCATTAAACGATTAGCTCTTCCCATAACTGCATTTTGTTCATGAATTGCGGCAGGAACTGAACAGATTTTTGCTGCAACTAAAGGTGGTAATGTTGGATATCCCCCAAACCCAACAACTGCGTTTGGTCTGATTCTTCTTAAAATAGAAATTGCTTTCAGAGTCCCACTAAACAATTTGAAAATTGTTATTAGAAGCTTAAAAGGAGATTTTCCTGAAATCGTAGCCGAAGGAACTTTATAAATCTCTCTTGCGGGAAAATCGCTACCATAGCGATCCCCTCTCATATCTGTTATTAAATCAACAACATAACCTCGTCGCAATAGTTCTTCAGATAGTGCATATGCGGGAAATAGATGCCCACCTGTGCCCCCAGCTGCTAAAATTATATATTTTAACGCCATCGTGTCCCCCTAAAATAAGTTTTTAGGCTTTGTTCTTAGTTTTTTCTAAGTTTGTATAAGATATTCGGCCTTATATCAAATAGCCAGATCGACTTCGCATGAGTCCCAATATCATGCCAATCGTTATTGCTGTTGCCATAAGGGATGAACCACCATATGAAATAAACGGTAGGGTCATACCTTTTGCTGGCAATAAGGCTAAGTTAACTGCCATATTAATAATGGCCTGCAAACCGAACAACGTGATTAAACCTACAAGTGCAAGTCTTGTAAAGCCATCAGGATCCTTTGTTGCTTTTAAGAAAACTCTTATGACCACAAAAGAGAAAAGTATCAATAGTATTAAACATGCTATAATGCCAAACTCTTCTGCAACAACAGCGAAGATGAAGTCAGTGTGTGAATCTGGCAACGAATGCTTCAATTTTCCTTCACCAGGCCCTAATCCAAACCACCCTCCATTTTCGAATGATTGTAGAGCTTTTTTTATTTGAAATGAGTCTCCAACCTCAGGGTTAATAAATTTATCTATACGGCTTGCTACATGAGGAAGTGAAAAATAAGCAATCACTAATGCTATCGCCCCAGCGCCCATAAGAAGTCCTACCCAGAACAAAGGTAAACCGACTAAAAAAAATAGTATTCCCCATACTAAAGTTACTAGAAATGCCTGACCTATATCTGGTTGCAGAACGAGTAAACCAACTAATATTAAATACATTAGAATCGAGAAAAACGTAGCGGGCATATCTGGTCGTGAGAGCCTTTGAGCAAATAACCATGCTGTTAATACTACGA
The DNA here is from genome assembly GCA_965263345.1 of Methyloligellaceae bacterium. GTDB lineage: Bacteria > Pseudomonadota > Alphaproteobacteria > Rhizobiales > CBDHHC01 > CBDHHC01. The sequence continues at coordinate 29,851 of CBDHHC010000020.1, read as the reverse complement.
AGGCCGGTTTCACAAATTCTGATGGTTGAAGGGAAAAGCTTGCAACCTTTAACCAGCGCTTGGCTCCATTAATTTCTTCACCCATAAATAGTACTAAGCCCATTAAGGCGATACCAATGATGAAAATGAATAAAGACAGCCTTCTAATCTGTTTTACTTCTAAAAGAGAGATTGACAGCATCAGAGCTAAAGATGGTATAAAAAAGAGAGCTTGGCGTTTTGCAAAATAGAATGCTTCCAAGCCTTTTTGAGCAGCAATGGGGGGGCTACTTGCTGATAATGAAATCAATAAACCTGAAATCATTAACAAGAAAACAGCTCCCAACATTAGACGATCAACGGAGAACCACCATTCTGTTAAGACACTACGTTCCTCTCGACTCAGCTTCATTGTTGACCTTTTTTAAAAGTCTTAAGGTTGTCTTATTTAGCAATCGGAATTGCTACAAACCTTAAGTTCCCTTTTCCATCAGATAGCAATAATAAAACTGTTTTTCTTCCTGATTTCTTAATTTTTTCTACTCTTATTGCAACATCTGCTGGGTTTTTCACCTCTTCTTGTGTTACTTCAATGATTACATCACCCTCTTTGATATCTCTTTGTGCTGCAATCGAGTTTTTTTCAACTTCTACAATAACGACGCCTTTCACTTTTTTTGATAAGCTATATTTTTTTCTAAGATCGCTATTTAATCCAGATATTTTGACGCCGAGCAGCACTTCTTCTTGATTGGAAAAGTTAGAAGATATTTTCAGAGCTGAATCCTTACTTTCATTCAATCGACCAACTTTTACCTTAACTTTTCGTTTTTTTCCTTTTCTTAGGAATTCAACATCTACGAGACGATTAATATCCGTATTTGCAACGATCCGAGGGAGAGCTCTGTAGGTATCAATTTCCTGGTTATCAAATTTTAAAATTACATCTCCTGCTATAAGGCCAGATAAATCTGCGGGGCTACCAGGTGAGACACCCGCAATAATCGCTCCTTTGGGAGAGGTGAGACCTAAACTTTGTGCAATGCTTTTTCCAACCTCAGAATGTTCTTCTTCAAGAGGTTTGATACGAACCCCTAACCAACCTCTTCTTGTTTCCCCAAACGACTTCAGTTGATTGATCACACGAACAGCCGTATTTGCAGGAACAGAAAAACCAATACCAATGGATCCCCCTGTTGGTGAGATAATTGCCGTATTTATTCCGACTACCTCGCCTTTCATATTGAATAACGGTCCTCCAGAGTTTCCTCGATTAATTGCAGCGTCCGTTTGGATAAATTCATCATAAAGGCCAGACTTAATATCACGCTTTTTGGCAGAGACGACACCAACTGACAGAGAGCCTCCTAAGCCAAAAGGATTGCCTATTGCCATTACCCAGTCCCCAACACGAACTTTCGATGAGTTTCCAAATTTAACTGCCTTAAGAGGTTTTCTGGGAGCTACTTTTAGCAGTGCTAAATCTGTTTTGCGATCGCGTCCCAGAATTTTAACAACCTTTAGGCGGGAACCATCATTAAACTTTGCTATAATTTCATCTGCACCTTCAATGACATGATTATTGGTTACTATTAAACCACTTGGGTCTATTACAAATGCAGACCCTAGAGATGTCACGCGTTTCTTCTGGATTTCGTTTTGTGGTTTATTAAAGAAATCTTCAAATAACTCTTCAAAAGGAGAGCCCTTAGGAACTTTTGGCAGAGGAATGCCTTCAGCACCTTTTACAGCTTGAGATGTTGCAATGTTTACTACAGAATCCATTAGAGGTTCAGCAACATCAGCTACTGATTGTGGCCCTCTTGTGTATCCAGGTGTTAATGCAAATATATTAATAATCAGGGAGAGGCATAAAAGTGTATACAATTTTTTATACTGAAAATGATTTCCTAGATAAAAGCTATTTATCATAGTATCTCTTTCTATAGACCCTATCAGAATATATAGCCTATATGATCTCATGCTTCATTATTCTCTATTTCAAGAGACTTTAGACTAAATATTTTTCTCTGCACTGAATTTTATATCGATTTATTTACTTTTGTTACTAAAAATAGACGCTTTTTATAAACTCATAACAAAGTATCATAATTTACTTATAACTGAAGAATTGTTTTTGGACTATTTTATAAAAATTTCAAGATATTATTGACGGGATCATTTCAGTTAGCCAATAGCAAACCAGATAATGATCACTCCAATGATCATGGCTATGGAACCTGCCAATTTTAGGTCACTTTCTGGCGTTTTTTCTACTGCTCTTAAGAATTCGAGGAGCAAATGTGGGAAAGCTGCCCACATAAGCCCCTCAATGACCAAGACAAGACCTATCGCGATGATAAGTTCTTGCATTTTTAGTTATTCGCAGCTTTTCCTGAAGGATCTTTCAAATATCTGAAAAACTCACTATCCGGTGTTAAAACTAGCGTGGTATCTTTACCCTGTAGACTTTTAGGGTATGCCTTCATAGAACGATAGAATGCAAAAAATTCAGGATCTTTGGAGAAAGCTTCCGCAAAAACTTTATTTCGTCTTGCTTCACCTTGACCGCGAATAATTTCAGACTCACGTTGTGCCTTAGCGACCATCTCTACTGCTTCTCTTTCTGCTTCAGCTCGGATACGTTGACGTTGCGCAACACCTACGGCACGAAGTTGTTCAGCTTCTGCAAAACGTTCTGCATTCATTCGATCAAAAGTATCATTTAGAACTTCAGGTCTTAGATCAGTACGCCTAATACGCACATCAACAATTTCAATTCCTAGCGACTCAGTTTCATTTTTTACCTGATCACGGATCTCTTTCATCATTTCTCCACGCTCTTTAGAAAGAGTTGCCGATGATGTTCTTCTACCGTAAGTTTGACGAAGCGCTGCATCAAGGCGTGTTTCAATTCTATCTGTAGCATTTTGAATATCTGCACCAACAGTTTCACGAAACTTTCTTGGATCTACGACTTTGAGCATTGTAATGGCATCTACGAGATAACGACGGCCATCTATGACCTGAACGCTTTTATCCAAGCTTTCAATAAATAGGAGACGATCTTCTACGTAAACCACATCTTCAAAGAATGGCACTTTGAAATATAGGCCAGGCTTTTCAATTGTTTTTTGGATTTCACCTAAGCGAACCACAAGTGCTTTTTGTCTTTCATCAACTATGAAAAGAGCATTAAAAGCAACAAATAAACCACCTACTAGGATGATAATAAAAATGACTGAAATAATATTACGCATTCTTAATTCCCCCTATTCGTACGTTTTTGGACTTCTGGAAGTGGCAAGTATGGAACAACACCTGGTCCGCCTTTTTCAATTATAACTTTATTAGATTTTGACAACACATTTTCCATTGTTTCTAAGAAGAGCCTTTTTCTTGTTACATCTTTTGCTTTCGCATATTCTTCATATACAGAAATGAAACGCTGAGCTTCACCTTCTGCTTCAGCAACAACACGCGCTTTATATGCTTTTGCTTCTTCTGTTATTTTAGAAACTTTACCTTTTGCCTCACCAAGCAATTTATTACGATATTGCTCTGCTTCACGAATAAATTTATTTTGGTTCTGCTCTGCTCTTTGTACATCTTCGAATGCATCAATTACCTTTGGAGGAGGGTCAGCTTTTTCTAGTTTTACGCCTCTAATTAGAATGCCGGCCTGGTATGTATCTAAAGCGCTTTGAATGAGTTTTTGAACTTGCTCTTGAGCTTCAAAACGTCCATCAGTCCTAACTTTTTCTGCTGGGGTTCTGCCTACAATTTCACGCATCGCACTTTCTGCCACCACGCGAACAAGACGTTCTGGATCTTTTACGTTAAACAAGTACTGCTGCGAATCTTTGATTTTCCAAAGGACCGTAAATTGAATGTCAACTAGGTTTCTATCACCTGCCAACATTAAGCTTTCTGAATTATCTGAAGAATTATTAAAGCTTGAATTTGTGCCAAAATTTAACTGGTTCTCAGCAGCAAATTTTACTTTTTCTATTGTCTCAATTGGCCAATAAACAAGTCTGAAACCAGAACCTAATGTTCTATGATACTTACCAAATTGGAGAACAACACCTTTTTCATCTGGTTTGATTGTGTGAACACTTTGTGATATCCAAACACCGAGTAGTAGTAAAGCGGCAAGGAGCCATATTAAACCTGTTCCGCCACCGCCAGGCATAGCTTGCTTTAATTTGTCCTGACTTTTTTTAAGTAGTTCTTCTAAATCTGGCTGTTGACCTGGGCCGCCTCCTTGAGGTCCTTGGCCCCATGGGCCTCCTCCACCTCCGCTACCGCCGCTTTTCCAACCGCCGCCGCCATTTTGATTGTTCCAAGGCATATTACTTCAATCCTTTGGTATTTTATCTGGAATTTAAAGGTATGCAGGTATGTTTATTACCCGACATAAAAATTTCATTGCTGACATAAGTCTCAAATCTAAACCAACTGTGTATATAAGATATCAATTGTCATGACGCAACGCATCGTGACACGATCAAACACTGATTTTGCTATTGTTGCTAAACTTTAACCAAAACCTTATCATTTTGGTTAATAAAATGTGCTTTTTTGGTTAAAAAACAATAACTGAACGTAGATATTTACCTTGTTGCATTAAATCAAAAGCTAGGTTGATGTTTTCAAGTGACAATATATCTGTAATCACATCATCAATATTTATCTCATGTTTAACTTTAAAAATAGAAAAAAAACGCAGCCCGGATACAGGCTACGTTCTCAAGTTTAGAAACAATAATTTAGTTATTATAAGAATTTTTTAATTTCTTCTTTGATTTTTGCAGAATTATCATTATCCGCAATATTCTCAACACGAAGTTCTAGATTACATTTCTCACGTTCTGAAGCTTTTTTCAAAGCTTCAAACTTCGTTTTCACGCTCTGAAACTCTCTGTCTTGCTCTTTATTCTCTATCTGTTTGACTGATGCCGGCCATATAATTAGGTTAGCATTCTCAGTTTTTTGGCTTTTATCATGAGAAAACACATTATATTTTGCTGATAGAGTCTTTGCTTCATCTGCTATTTGTTGACAATCGAAAGTCTCATACATAATAGGAGACAAGAAAGCTGTCGGTTTTGGCTGACTTACTGGACGCCCCGCACAAGCTGGCAATAACAAAACAGCAAAAACACATAAAATCCTTAAGTTGAAGCGCATATTTACCCCCTCGCTCCGCCTTGTTTCAAAGTTTAGATGCAAATTCATAAACATGATTTATGAATTTCGTCTGTTATTTAATGGTGTGAGGAAGCTAAACTGATTCTCAGGAATGCATTGTGATCGTGGGGGATTATGCACAGCCCCTATTGAGTATCTGGCAGCTAATTCTAAATGCTGTTGCAAGAAAAACACAGATTATTCTTGTTCTTGAGAGAATATTTATTTGTGCGCTATTAAATCAGGGCAATCTTAATCAATTTATACTTCAGGAAAATTGTTATTTTATTCTCTCTTACCTATTTCTCCTTGTTATCATATATAAAACTGAGTTCCTGGAGCAACTTGATTATCCCATGCTGGATATTTTACCATAATTGCTCTAAATTTTTCTGATGCTTTGAATTTCTCCAACCACATGGACAATCTTAACCAATTCTGGTTGTTAAACCACTCAAAATCCGTATGAGCAAATTGCCTAACAAAGGGCGCTATAGCAATATCAGCTAAACTCTCGTCATCCCCGAAGAGATATCTTTGGTTTCTTAAGCGCTCCTCATAAGTTTTTAAAATTACAGCTGCTTGATTTCTATGATGCTCGGGGTTGGCATTTTCATAGCGGTTAGCATATTTATAGCGATCCAAATGATATTTGAATTCATTGTCATTGCTTGAAATCATAGCCATAATTTCATTAAAGGAGCCTTTTTCAGGTTCAAGGAACTTCTTATTTTCTATTTTGTCTAATGCCCATAACATTATATCAAGGCTCTCATCAATCACCTGATTATTGGGCAAAACCAATACGGGAACTGTCCCTTTAGGGCTTGCCAGAAGCATTTCTTTGGGCTTGTTTCTTAAAATAACTTCTCTTATGGCAACTTTTTTCCCGGCAACTACAATTGACAGGCGAGATCGCATTGCATAGGGGCATCTTCTAAATGAATATAGAATTGGTAGTTGTATTGTCACTGTTAAATGTTCAAATTTCGTTAATTGTTTTATTTTTTTACCAATGGCCAAATTGCCATTTCTAATCTCATTAAACACATTACAAAAATTTAATCATATCGCAACTATGTTGTAACGATGATATTCCTATATTGGTTATAGAAAATATTTTTATCTTTCTGGCTGATTAATAGGAGATGCAGTCTAAATGCAGAAAAAACTATCAAAATGTGCAACAACTGGCACGTCTAAATTTACGGCCATTGCTATGGCTGGATTATTAGGCCTTGGTCTTGCCAGTGCAGATATTGTCTATAACTCTGGCCCTGCAGTCGCTCAAAGAACGCTTGCCCCATCAACTTTTGCTGATCTGGTTGAAAAAGTCAGACCAGCGGTTGTTAGTATTAATGTTAAGAATGGCAGCAAAACCAGCGAAGACAAAAAAAAGAAGCCCCCTTTCCAATTTAAAGGCATTCCTGAGCTTCCTGAAGGCCACCCTTTTAATGAATTTTTCAAACGCTTTGGTGCGCCAAGAGGTGGACAACAAGGCCCACGTAACCTGCCTAGCTTAGCTCAAGGTTCTGGTTTTATCGTTTCTAGTGACGGATATGTTGTAACGAATAACCATGTTGTTGATAAAGCGGGTGAAATCACAGTTACTTTGGATAATGGTGATAAGCTTGATGCAAAACTTATCGGTGGTGATGCTCGTACTGATATTGCCCTTTTGAAAATTACCGAAAAGCGTACATTTCCAACTGTCAAATTTTCAAATAAGCCTGCCCGTGTTGGTGATTGGGTCTTAGCTGTTGGTAATCCATTTGGCTTAGGTGGTACTGTAACAGCTGGTATTGTTTCTGCCAAAAACAGAGATATTGGTTCTGGTCCTTATGACTATCTGCAAATTGATGCTGCGGTTAACAGAGGAAACTCAGGCGGTCCAACTTTTAACCTTCAAGGTGAAGTTGTTGGTGTCAATACGGCAATATTCAGCCCGTCTGGTGGTAATGTTGGTATCGCATTCGCTATTCCTGCGGCATTGACTGAAGATGTGATCGCACAATTGAAATCATCAGGTTCTGTAAGCCGTGGTTGGTTGGGTGTAACAATCCAGAATGTCACTGAAGACTTAGCAAATAGCCTTGGTTTAGAGAAGAAACAAGGTGCTCTCGTCACTAAAATTTCTCGAGGTGGTCCGGCTTCTAAATCAGATATCAAAGTTGGAGATGCAATCGTTCAAGTCAACGAAGAAGATATCAAAGATTCTCGTGACCTTGCCCGCAAAATTGCATCTATCTCTCCAAAAGCAACTGCAAGAGTGAAAGTTTACAGAGATGGTCAGGAGAAAGTCATCAATGTGAAACTTGGTCGCTTCCCAGGTCTAAAGAAGCTAGCTAAACTTCAAGCTGGCAAAGAAATAGGTGAAGATTTTGATGATCTAGGTCTCTCACTCGCTCCAGCCTCAACTAAACCTGGTTCAGGTAAGAAAGGTGTCGTCATCACTGAAGTTGACCCAAGTTCTGAAGCTGCAGGTAAAGGCCTGAAACAAGGTGACATCATCCTGAAAGTTGGTCGTATTAATGTGAATGATCCTGATGATGTTTATCAGAGTATAGAAGACGCAAAGAAAGCGGGCTTACCAACAATTCTGTTGTACATTAAAGCTGGTGACAACAGACGCTTTATTGCTCTACCTTTGAAAAAATCCTAAAATTGAGACAATATTCTGAGGTGCGGATATGATTCGCACCTCATTATTTATCGCAATCCTTAGATAAATACTATAATCACTATTAGACTTATTAAATGCCATTAGAGTGAGATTTTGCTTCATGCGCATACTTATCATTGAAGATGATAAAGAAATGTCCGAGTTCCTGGTTAAAGCTTTAAGAGAAAGTGGACATCAGGCAGAAGCGGAATGGGACGGAGTTTCTGGATTACAATCTGCCAGAACTCAAAGTTTTGATGTTCTTATCATTGACCGCATGTTACCTAAACTTGATGGTATTACAGTTATTGAAACTCTTCGCTCAGAAGGGATACAGACACCCGTTCTTATTTTAAGTGCCTTAGGTGAAGTTGATGATCGTGTTACTGGACTTCGTGCTGGTGGAGATGATTATCTTACGAAACCTTACGCATTTTCAGAATTATTAGCACGCATTGAAGTTCTTGCCCGACGAGTTTTACCTGAAGAAGGTAATACTAAATATATGGTCGCTGATTTAGAGTTAGATCGTCTTTCTCATAAAGTGAGCCGTGCGGGGAAGACGATTTTATTACAACCCCGCGAGTATCGTTTGCTTGAATATCTTATGAAATATGCCGGGCAAGTTGTAACACGCACAATGCTTTTAGAGAATGTATGGGATTATCATTTTGATCCTCAAACCAATGTTATTGATGTTCATATTTCAAGACTTCGTTCAAAAATAGACAAAGATTTTGATAAACCATTGTTACATACAATACGTGGCGCGGGGTATATGGTCTGTGACGGCGCTGTTTAAACTTTTCAGAACAACTACATTTCGTTTCTCTTTAATCTTCCTGCTATTCTTTGGCAGTGCGGCTGTTGTTGCGATTGGATATATTTATTGGAATGCCAAAGTTCTTCTGATTCAACAACTCAACCAAACAGTTCAAGCAGAAATACAAGGCTTAGCGGAACAATATCAACAAGGTGGCATGCCTCTGCTCACGAAAACAGTTGCAGAGAGAAGCCGCATACCAGGAAATAGTCTTTATCTTGTAACGGATAAGAATGGGCGATATCTTGCGGGTAATTTACAAGTTGTTACACGTACATTGTGGGATGTTGTTGGAGATGTTCGTTTTTCCTATAAGAGACCCGCACAAGGTGGTAAAGAAACACGACGTGCTTATGCGAAAACATTTCGCCTTCCGCGGGGATTTCGTTTGCTTGTCGGTCGGGATATTGAAGACCGGAGGGTTTTTGATGATGTCATTGGATCTGTGTTTTGGGGCTTAGGCCTTATGACTCTCTTTGGGTTATTGGGGGGGTGGCTTGTCAGTCGTAATCTGCTATCGAAACTTGATGATGTGACGTCTACCAGCAAGAGTATTATGCGCGGGGATTTGAGTGAACGAATTCCTATACGCGGATCAGGTGACGAATTTGATAGGCTCTCGGTTAATCTTAATCAAATGCTTGATAAGATTGAGCAGCTGATGGCAGGGCTTAGAGAGGTTTCAGATAATATTGCACATGACCTTAAGACGCCACTTAGCCGAATGCGCAACAGGATTGATGCAGCTTTACAAGACCCTCATTCTCATGAAAGTTATAAAAAAACTCTTGAAGAGACTTTTGATGATACGGACCGGCTTATAAAAGTTTTTAATGCTCTCTTGAGTATTGCGCGTATGGAGTCTGGTTCTGCTCCTGTGAATGCTGAGGAGCTTGACCTTTCTCAGGTTATTCAGGATGTCACGGAACTTTATGAGCCTGTTATTGAGGAACATAATATCCAGCTCACAACAGATTTTTCAGACGAGCTTTCTTTGTCTGCTGATCGTCAGCTTATTGGTCAAGCTGTGGCTAATCTAATTGATAATGCTGTTAAATATAGCAATGGCCTTTTACAAGATGACGCCAAGACAGATCTAGACCTTCATATTATGACGCAGAAACACAATGGATATGCCGAAATCATTGTATCTGATCATGGGCCAGGTATTCCTGAAGAAGATAAGGAACGTGTCCTTAAACGTTTTGTCAGGTTAGAAAAAAGCCGCTCCTTACCCGGCAGTGGTTTGGGTTTAAGCCTTGTTGCTGCAGTTGCACAACTCCATGATGGGCACTTAAAACTTGAAGATAATGACCCCGGTCTCAAAGCAATAATACAACTTCCCTTAAACTAGGTTTTGACATACACTCTGCTCCAAATTTTTATGGTATTCCGAATTTGATTGGAGCGGTTCTCAGTGACAATATTATCTCAAAATATTCAAAAGAAGTTCCAAATATATGATGAAGGCAAGGCAGAGCTTTTTTTAGAAGATTTAAAGAAAAAAATTGAAAGCCAAGACTGTCCAATTATAGAAAAATCTGTTTTTTCGGATACAGCTTCAGATGACGTTCGGAATCTTATTCAATGTATTTTTTCCTGTTCTCCATATCTCTCACAAATTATTTTACGATTTCCTAATATTTTAGATTTTTGTCTATCCCATGATCCTTCTGAGAGCCTTGAGCATTTTATTCAAGAGCTCAAATCTGATGTTTCTAGTTCATCATCGATGGTTGACGTCATGTCAGCTCTTCGTGTCTTTAAGCGGAACTCAGCTTTACTTTGTGCTTTGTGTGACCTTGCGGGTATTTGGGGGCCGATGGAAACAACTCATGCTTTAACGCGTGTCGCGGATACGTCTCTTGACTGTTGTCTTCAACATCTTTTTTCTGTTGCTGCGAGTAAGGGAGATTATTTACCTCGAGATGTTTTGAACCCAGTGCAAGGTTGTGGATATTTTGTTCTTGGTATGGGGAAATATGGTGCGTTTGAACTTAATTATTCCAGTGATATTGATTTAATCGTGCTTTATGATCGAGAGCAGATAAAACTTAAAGATGGACTTGATCCTTCAACGTTTTTTGTCAACCTCACCAAGACGCTTGTTAAACTTATGCAGGAACGTACGGCAGAAGGGTATGTGTTTCGAACGGATCTGAGATTGCGACCTGATCCAGGATCTACGCAGGTTGCCATATCTACAGATGCTGCCCTGGTTTATTATGAAAGTATGGGCCAGAATTGGGAGCGGGCGGCTTATATTAAAGCCCGGGCTGTTGCAGGTGATATTCAATCTGGTCAGAATTTTCTTGAGCAACTTTCTCCTTTTGTATGGCGACGCTATCTTGATTATGCAGCGATTGCTGAAGTTCATTCCATGAAGCGTCAAATCCATGCCTATAAAGGACATGGTGAAATTGCCGTCGCTGGTCATAATATTAAGCTTGGACGAGGTGGTATTCGTGAAATTGAGTTTTTTGCGCAAACACAACAACTGATTGCTGGAGGGCGGCAAGTTGAATTGAGAACGGCACCCACTCTTGAAACTTTAGATACGCTTGTCGAAAAACAATGGGTTGAAGTGGAAACTGCAAATGATTTGAAGGACTCCTATTTGTTTTTAAGGCACCTTGAGCACCGTATTCAGATGGTTGCTGATGAGCAGACCCACACGCTTCCTAAAGGGGACAATGATCTTAAACGTATTGCTCTGTTTGCTGGGTTTGAAAGTTATGGAGCTTTTTCTCAAACTTTAAAGACTCATCTTGAAACTGTTCAGGGACATTATGCCAAGCTGTTTGAGGTCAAACCTCAAAGAGAAGAGCGACAATATCCTTTAAATTTTGAAACGCCGCAAGATAAGACCGTTGATGAATTAACCCGCATGGGTTTTGAGGATGTGCAGAAAGTTTTAACGACCGTCCAGAAGTGGCATGATGGGAAATATCCCGCATTGCGCCGAACTGCGACGCGCCAACGATTAACCGAGTTTCAGAATGTTCTGCTGGAAGCTCTTGGCCGCACGGCTTCGCCTGATCAAGCGTTGATTTCTTTTGATCGTTTTCTTTCCAATTTGCCCAGTGGAATTCAGCTGTTTTCCATGTTGAAGAATAATCCGAATTTGCTTCGGCTTGTGGCTGATATTATGGGGACAGCGCCCCGGTTATCCAATTTCCTATCACGGCATTCGCGTGTGTTTGATGTTGTCCTTGATCCCGAGTTTTTTGGACCGCTCCCTTCCGATGATGTTTTGAAATCTCTGATTGATGAGATGATGGACAAGGCTAGAGACTATCAAGATATTCTTGATTGGACACGCAGTATTGGCCAGGAACAAGCGTTTCTGATTGGTGTGCGGCTTTTATCTGGGAGTATTTCAGCAGAAGATGCCGGATATGCCTACGGCACGCTTGCGGTGCAATTGATTGAAGCCCTTCATAAGGCTGTCTGTTATGAATTATCGCTCGTGCATGGCGATGTTGAGAAGGGGCGTTCTGCTGTTCTTGCGATGGGTAAGCTTGGTGGTTTGGAAATGACTGCCAGCTCTGACCTTGATCTTATTTTGATTTATGACTTTGATACGCAATGTACACAGTCTAATGGCGAGAAGGCTCTTGCCCCTCAGCAATATTATACCCGTACAACACAACGGTTGATTAGCTCGCTTACGTCTCCAACAAGTTATGGGAGTTTGTATGAAGTTGATCTGCGCTTGCGCCCTTCCGGACAATCGGGACCACTTGCAACACGGCTAGATAGTTTTATTAGCTATCAGAATACGAATGCCTGGACCTGGGAGCATATGGCGCTCACCAGAGCTCGTGTTATCTCTGGTTCAGAGACATTAGCCTTAGAGCTATCAGATATAATCCGTGATGTTCTTTGTATGCCAAGAGAGCCAAAGAAAATTGCAACAGATGTTTTAGAAATGCGCCGGCGCCTTACCAAGGATAGGCCGACGAAATCAATTTGGAATATCAAGCTTATCCAGGGGGGGTTGATGGACCTGGAATTCATCACCCAATATCTGCAATTGATCCATGCCAATAAGCATCCAGATATTTTAGATCAACATACGCTGTTTGCTTTGCAGAAAATGTCCAAGGTCAATATTATTGACGAGAAGACTTCAGAAATTCTCATTCAAGCTGCTGAACTTTATAATCGCCTCACCCAAATTTTAAGGCTTTGTGTGACTGGACAGTTTGAACCAGAGACAGCGCCTCAAGGGCTGAAAGATTTGCTTGCCAGGACCAATGATGAGCCTGGATTTGTGCAGTTAGAGACGCGGTTGCAAGAGACGGTTGGTTTGGTGCGCGGGGTGTTTGAGGAGGTGATTGGGAAATATGAGCTTTGATCTTTTTGTCGGAAAACCCAATAATAGAATTATCAGAAAGAAAGAACTACTTGATTTTTATAACCACGAAATGAATCAAGGGCACTTAATTGAAGTTTCGCTTCAAAACATACCTCATGCAATCATTGCTTTTTCGTCTCAACTTGCACACGACTGGCCTCCACTTAATCCAACCGGACATCTCGATAATACTGCTGATATTGATGATGAGCATTCCTGTGACTATAATTTTAATCTCAACTCTTTGAATATGTGTTTTGCTTGGTCACAGGCAGATGAAGCTTATAAAAGTGTTAAAAAATTAGCGTCTCAATATGAACTATTATTTTTCAACTGTAGTGGTACTGACTGGTTAAATGCCTATTCTCAAAGCCATGATAAAAGATCCGGCTCACTTTTTTTATCTGAAGAAGATAAATTAGGAAGTGGTAACCAGAAGTGGCAAGGTGGAACAACTTGGATTGAAAAAAATGATATTGATTTACTTACTGATACAACTTTTTTCAAACCTAAGACTTTTTTTGGTTTCGAATTTGGCGATGAAGAATATATGCAAACACTTAATGAAGGTGATCACTATGCCATTGAATATCGCAAAGGTTCTTCAGATAAACACTTTCGTGCCTGTGACGTCATCAATAGATTTCATTCGTCAATCTTTCAGATTGTATTATGAAGGCAATGATGAATATCAGAATATATTAGAATATGATAAGCTGAAATTTTAGTTTATTGGAACGAAATCTTGCCCTTCTTGTTCATGCAATATTTCAGTTAGATATGGATCTGTTAAGCTGGCATGAAAATTAGGATTTCAGATACCAGCTAAGTACTAAGACTATTTAGACAAAATTTTTATTTTGCTAAGTATATGAGGCACGGATACAAACTCTATTCTGCGAAATACCGTACCCACCAAAATATTATCTAGTTTGCTGACTGTATTTGATTAGTTCCGGGCGAAGATGATCGCGGTAGTAAAGTGAAATAAATGTTGCAAATATCAGAGCTCCATATAGCTGTATCGACGAACTGAAAATTATCCTCCACAATTGCCCAAATTATATTTTTTTCTGGTATGATTAATATTAGGGAAGTGTTATGACTCGAATGAATTGCTATGGGGAGTAAGACAACAAGGGAATAATCCAGCGTATACCAGACTGTAAATTTTCTACAAGAATTCTCCTGCTTAAAATTTCTTCTTTTTCTATTGCAATATAGCATAAATATAATTGAATGACGAAGTAAAAATGAAAAAATTAACGCCCTATTCTTATTATTTGGGATCAATAGAATGCTCAGAAGCTTCGAGCTTCAATTAATGCTTGCAACATAAATGCAAATATTATTGAAGGAATAATGATTGCTGTCATCAAAAATTACCGCATAAAAGAAATAACGCCATTCCAACGTGGGCCAGAAATGAGCTCTTAGCCTGACTCATGCAGAACCAGTAGATGGTACTATTCCAGATGATATAGATCGCAATCATAAAGATTAAAATAAAAATTAGGTGTATAATTTCAAGTAATAACTAATATTAATTCGTTAGGGGAACTTGTCGATATTATATTTTCTATATATGTAACAAAAAAATTTACATTTGATATAGGTGTAAAGAAACCAATAAGATAAGTAAGTGTTACTATCACTATTAAAGGCCAAAATATCTGCAAAACAATATTTGCTTTTTCTATTGGCAGCCATAGTGAATGTTTCAATAATGATGAAAAACCTACGTTCTTTGGATAGTTTATATTTGGTGCAGCTGAACCCTTTTGATACTTCTTTTTTAGTTTTCTTCCTCTGTACAATTCATATGAAAAGAAAATAACAAATATTAAAAATATAAAAGACATAGATATGAAGGGAAATAGAGAAAACATGATATCAAAACTTATTCTTTTTATTATTGGTCAATCAAAATGTCTCATTTACTCTAGTAATGATTTTGGCAGATTTAAGTGCAATAAAAAAGTCTCTCCAATCCCACCAGCACCGATAGCCCGGCAGCTAAAAGCATACCAGGTTGTAAAGTCTCAAACGCTGTTTTTTAATTATCAGCTATGGCTCATCGCTGTTCATACTGTCACTATGAACAGCGGCGCAATGGGCTTTTCGCCACTGAGAAATTGCATAGGCAACCTGCTGGTTAAAGTGTTTACGAGGTTATTTAACCTCGCGGCAGGTATCCTATGCCTTATGGTTGACCAGGGGTGAAAAACCCATGCTCGTGGCCTGTCGCTGTTACGGAACATAAAACTGCCTCGGAGGTCTAGCATGTCCTTACCTAGTATGAACGCGCAACAGCTTAAGAGGCTTAAAAGACATTATATAAATTAAAGAGCTCAAGTCTTCTGCCTCAAACAGACGAGACCTATTATAATGGAGCTTCAGAGTGTGAGGATAACTTTTTTATTTTAATAGATTCAATGAGTTAGTTTACTTGTTAAGATTTATTTTTTGTTAATAATTTGGGAGTGCATAGCCACTATGTTCTGCCATACGTATAAGCCCCTGGATTGTGTAAGCCTCTGTAATCAATCTGTTATCAGCAAGGTATGCGTTTGCTTCAACCTCGGTGCTGCGATTTCTTCCGCCTGTTGTTCTAACTACGCGCATATCATTTCCACCCGGTGAAGATATGATGAAGTTTCCGTTATCGTCGGTTTGAAGATTATGGATGCCTTCTTCTATGAAGTAAGGAATGAAACCAGGGTTATTCTCATAGGTTTCTTTGAACCAATTATAAATCGCTTGTTCTGAAATGTTTAATCCAACAAATCCAATAACAGCAAAGATGTAAAGAAAAAGAAATCTATTTTCAAAAAATTACTTGGGTAGATATGTAGCGTTAATAGTTGTTTTAAGCCTTAATCAGGGACTAGCTTTTTGTATTTAGCACTAATCCTGAAAAAGATGCTCACCTCTAATTTCACGGGTTTGCTTCCGGCAATGGACGGTCATTAAATTCTGACCATTGTACAATACTGTCAAGCGAATCTATCCGCATAGGGTTACCAATTTCCTCAGCCTCTTCATTGGTCCAGAAGCTGTCCCACATACGCTCAAGGAAACCATCATCTGCATCAGGATCATCCCCAACATGCTCTCCTGAGCCTTCTAGAGGAACTTCATTTAACATGAAGTCAACAAATGTGTCTGCATATTCAGGGTCATCTTCATATGTATCCTTAAGCCATGTAAACATATCCTCTGGCTCAACTTCGATATGTTCTGCAAGTGCATTCATGGTAAAGCCGGGATTAACACCTACTGAATTATTATTAGAGAGTATTTCAGCAAAACCAGGATCTTCCCCGGCAAGATTAAGATAGAGGTCATGATAAGGCTCTGTTGCTGCAGCCTGTTGTGCAAGTTGTACATAATCATAAATTGTCAACGTAGCGGTTCCCGCGACGATAAATCCATTAGCTCCCAGGCGAACAGCGGGTAAGAACCTGTTTGATGGACTGACAACAAAACGCTCGGGAATTTTAATTTGGGGTGTTTTAGAAAATATTGGTGTCTGAGTAAAACAGTGGAATAGCAAGACTATTAGTCACTGACCCAATGGTAGCCGCTCCAAGAGCACCCGTTCTCCACTTATCTCTTTGAAGGTAATAACCAGCTGTACCTACGATATTATAAACCCCAAATAGAGCAAGATGCTGACTGTTCACCTTATTAAAAGTTGCGTTATTCGTTGGATTGACACCAGGATTACGCATTTGCAACCATAAACTACTCCCTTCTATACCAGTCCCCGCCAAATACATTGTTGCAGAAATGGCATTTCTCCACCCATTCTCATTAAAAAATGCATCTGTAATTCCACCATCCTGGGTTTTATTTATTAATTCAGAAGTTTGCAGAATAGTGCCCAGGGCGTGAGTTCCTGTGCCCCATCTACTTCTGCCGGGACTGAATGTGGGCCTGTCCGAGCCAGAGAACCACTTAGATTTGTTAGCAAATGCGTTCCATGCATTAAGAGCATTACGATCAGAACGAAGGTGCCAGGTTGGATCCGGGATAATTGTTCCATCTAGCGATGGTATGTCGGCAAGTCCTATGTCGGCAAGTCCTTGACCTTCAATCCCTATTTCACTAAGAGCTAATCGATTAATTTCTTCTCGTACACTTGGGCTGACACTCATTGCCAATGAAAGCCCTGTATTTCCTCCAAAGTCCAGGATTGCCTGATCCGTCAACCGGTTGATCTGCTCTTCCAACCTGTCACTGGATATGGTAATTGCATCGCCATTTGCGTCGAGTGTCAGGTTCTCAGTGTAATCAGCCGCAACCGCCGTTGCTCTCAATAACCTGTAGGCAAGCGGATCCATTTCAGTGATTTGATTTTCAATAACATCAAATATTTCACTGTCAATTCCATCAACATCACTGTTTCTGATTTCTTTAATCCACGCGTCCCATTCTGGTGGAGACTCCAATGATGAGTCCCAGGCTAAAATCGGCTCTATAACAGGCCAACTGAGTTCTAGATGTTCATCACCTTTCTCCGTAACTCTTTGTTCAAAAGAAGCAATCCCGTCATTCACACTTTTCACAATTGTTGCGGAAAGTTCTACATCGCCAGGATTGCCGCGTTCGATCAGATTATCTGCGACAGCCAGACTCAAAATAACATGACCAGAGGAATTCGCCCCATCCATATGATGGAACAAAGAATTTGCGGTTTGATCGATATTGGTAACAAGAATGTCAGCCATATTCCCGGCAATATCCTTACCTTCAGGGCTGCGATAAGCAGAGTCAGCAACCGAGCTCATATCATAAAAAACAAAATCATTTTGCGTATCAATTCCAAATGGGGACTCAGACACCATAACCATATTGTCATTATAATCGGTTAGGATCTCATCAATTAACGGAGAAGCCTCCTGCGCAATAAGAGCAGCCCTGAGTGGGTTGGTTGTTTCAGGGTTCGTGGCATTATACATTTCTTCGGAAGCAGCAACGATACCGTCTTCTTCGTAAACCTCCCTAATCCCCTCAGTCACCTCTTGCGGCATAACTATAAGATAGTTATTTACACCATTTTCAGCTGATGTTTCAAAACCGGCATCAGGAGCAAATCGAACGAGGTTTGCTTCATAGGCTCTGACTTCCTCAATTGTCATCGGCATACTGCTGTCGATCATATCAATTTGGTCTTCAATTTCATTGGAGACAAAATCAATATTTCCACCGCCAGGGGCTCCCTGAACTCTCAACGTCTGTTGCGTTTCATAGGCTTTTTCAAGCGGGTCCCAGATTGCATGACCGAGGCCTTCTCTTGCCCAGTCTTCCAGAACAATTTGAGCTTGCGAGTCAAGATTTATATGGAAGGCAACATCATCTGATAATCCTCCAATTTCCTCTAAGGCATCGCCCAGATAATCATCCGGCGTCGCTGTATCATCTCCGCCCTGTGCTTCGACAATGGTCTCTATCTGCCCATGCATCAGAGCAGCTTGCTCCAAGGGATCATCAGTATTAACAATCGTTTCAATAATTGGCGCACGTTCATCGTTGTAAATATTCAATGTCTGACCGGACTGCAGAACACTCTCATATATGTAAGGGATATTATTAAACTGTATTTCTGGATTAGCAGCTCTGATTTCCTCCTCAGTACGTCCAAACTCGTCGGCAATGTCCGTCAAAGTATCACCAGGTTGTACTGTATATTCAACTCGTCCGCTTGTCTCGCTAACAAGCGTATCCCTGTCCGGTTGTTGAACGGTAAGTTGGGGAAATACATTGGCAAAAAGAGGATTTGACCCATGCGGATACCTATTAGGTAAAGTCGGTCCTATAAAACTGGTCTGCACCGGAGATGGCCATATGCTGTTCGGCTGCAGGAGGTTATTATAACCTGAAGGACTATTATAACTGGTATTTGTGGGTGCAGGTTGATCCAGGCCTTCTATTTCTCTGATAATTTTGGGAACTTCATCGTTTTTTGTTGTGCTTTGTGGCCTTGCCGGAGCTGTTTGCTGGTTTATGACATCCTTATAACTGTTACTCTTGGAGGATGTTTTTTTCATCTGCTGTGCTTTTATTATCGCCGCATCCATGCCAGACTTAATTTGTGATGCTATTGATCTTGTTTTTTTGCCAACATTTGAAATTGCGCTTATTGCCATTTCTCACTCCAATGTTTTGTATAAACAAATCTATTGTTTTCCTAGAGTCAGCCCCTAATTAGACAAATTTATGACAACACAATGCATATAAAGAATAACATTATCTATTCGCTCTATTGTTATTATATGTTCTTTCAAATTCTCTATTAAGTATCGCAAACTTAGCTTCTGTCCACCAGCGGCTTTGGGCCCAGATGCACTCTCTTAATGTTCCTTCATGGATCATGTTTAATTTTTTCATAACTGCTAGACATGCTCTATGTTCGATGGCGACATCTGCTTCTATTCTATGAAAGTTCAATTCTTCAAAGCCATATTGGATTATGCGTTTGGCCATTTCGGTTGCATAGCCTAAGCTTTGATTGGCTGGAAGGATGCCGAAACCTATGGAGGCTATTTGTGGGTTATGATGTTTTGTTAAACCGATTTGACCGATAATATTTTCTGTTATTATTTCTATGGCACTGAATACATAAATCCTGCGGTTTGGCTCTTCGCCGCGGTGGTCAAGATATCCCTGAATGTGTTGTTTTGGATTATCCCAATCTGTTGACTCTATTGCTTGAAATTTGAAATATTCTTCATTCCCCTTCAGATCCGAGAAATGTAGTGCATCTTCTATTCTTATTTCACGCAACATAAGCCTTGGTGTCATTAGTTTGGGTAGCATGATCGTGTTCCTGATAATTTGAGTTTATCTGTCAGACGCAAGATCAAAGCAGTTGGTTCAATATTAAATGATTTTGATATGCCATGCCCTGATGAGATATAATTGGTTTATATTTTAAATCTCATCATTTTAGTTTGAATTTAAATAGACTTCAGCATTAATAACAAAGTTCGCAGCTGTTCATATTAAGCAAGCTTTGAATATTTATTGGTATAAAAAAGCAGCTTGCTAATATTAACCTTTATTTCTTTTTTATATATTTATTTGTTAGTGCATTTTTCATGACTTTTTCTGCTCAAAATCGTGCCGTAATTAAAAGCTATAACCTGTACAACAATTTAAATTTTAACGTGTCGCCAAACCTATTTAACCCATTTATTTAACATAAAAAGAAATATGACAAATGACATCCCCAAACATATTTAAAACTTCTATTCGAATATGTTTTGTTTTCTGCATTTTTTCTCTTTTACTTCAGAACAGTTTTGCTGAAACAAAACGACCAACAGTTGAAACATTTATTGAGCAATTAAAAGCCGATAAAACTTCGTTGAGACGATCTGCTGTTGAGACACTTGGTAAGATTGATAGTCCTAAGGCCATGGATGCCCTGATCTTGGTCTTGAATGATCAACAGCAGATTATCAGTGTCCGAGAAACTGCAGCTTATACGCTTGGTAAAGTTAAAGGCGAAAGGGCTCTTAATGCTTTAATTACAGCCCTCAAAGATGAAGACCCTAAGATTAGAAAATCTGCTGCGTATTCACTTGGGTATATGAAGGATATCAAATCTGTTGAGCCTCTTATTGCGGCTTTGAAGGATGATTATAAGGAAATTCGGAAAACTGCTGTTTATACTCTTGGATCAATTAGAGATGCGCGTGCCGTGCCTTCACTCATTACGACTTTAAAAGATGATGATCGATGGGTTCGACAAGCTGCTGTGGTCTCTCTTGGTAAGATTAAAGATTCAAAGGCCATACCTCCCCTCATAGAGACTTTAAAAGATACAAGTGAAGATAGAAATGTCAGGCAGAGTGCTGCGCAGACACTTGCATTGCTGGAGGCAACAGATGCTGTTGTTCCATTGATCTCCCTTTTGAAGGAAAAGGATGACAAGGGGACGCTACGTATTTTTGCCGTACGTGCTTTAGGACATATTAAAGACCCAAAAGCTGTCGCTGCTTTGATAGATATCCTTAAAGATAAGAATAAGGCTCTCAGGTCTGTGGCAATTAATGCTCTTGGTCGCATTGAAGATGCCAAGGCCGTCCCATATTTGATTTCAGCTTTTAAAGATACGGAAAAGAATGTGAGAGTTTATGCGACAAGAGCCCTGGTACAAATCGGGCGTAAAGCTGTGAAACCGCTTATTGCTGCTTTAGGTGATACGGATAAAGTTATCAGGGAAAGAGCTGCTTTTACTTTAGGTGAGCTTAAGGATGACAGAGCGATTGCCCCTCTTAAAGCTGCTATTCAAAGCCAAGGTTCGAGTGCCTCAGATGGATTTATTGGAGCTCTTTACAAAATAAAAAGAGATTGTTCTTACTGGGCTGGGATTTTAAATGATAGTGAAAATCATAAACATATCAGAATGGCGGCCGTTAAGTTGCTCACTTATAAAATTGTTTATGACAAGGATCTTCAAGCAGAGATACCCTTGATTTCTGCTTTGAAAGATAAGGATAAAGATATTCAGGCTTTTGCCTTTAGAATATTGAAATCCTTTGATACTCCTAAAGCCAAACAAGCTATTGAAGAATACAAACTTTCTCAAAACAGGCTTTAGATCTTAACACTTGTGTAAGGATTGATAACTGATCGTTATGTTATCAATCACAAAGCAAAAACAATGGACCTTACCAAAAAAAGCAAAGAGATTGAAATATTGTTTTCAATATTTCTTTTATAGGAGCAAATTTAAATAATAATTTAATAATTTTTACATAATCTCTCAGTGTGTAGTTTTGGGAGCAAACCATGAATTTCAGAAACAATCAAATTAAAGATTTTGTCTTAAGACACCTTACTTCAAATTTAATGATTGCTGACAATAATTTTAATATTATTTACATCAACGAAGCTCTCAAAAGCCTTTTCACAGATAAGACTCAAGATCTCCAGAAAATGTTTCCTGATTTTTCACTCGAAAATCTTGTCGGCCAAAATATCGATGTATTCCACAAAACACCTTCCCACCAAAGACAAGTTTTGGCAGGGATTAATAATACCTTTAAAGCTTCGATTGACATTGGTGATACAACATTTGATCTGGTTGCGATGCCAATTACAAATTCATCTGGTAAGAGATTAGGAACATTTGTTGAATGGCATGATGCCAGCCTTCGTTTGTTTATTGAGGATGCTAAAGCTCAAACTGAAGCAATAAGCAAGTCTCAAGCGGTAATCCGATTTGATCCTACAGGTAATATAATTGACTGTAATGAAAACTTTCTTCAAGCCATGGGATATAGTAAAGCAGAACTGATTGGCACACATCACAGACAATTTGTGGATCCAGACTATGCCAACAGCCAGGAATACACTGAATTTTGGAGACGACTTGGTCATGGCGAATTTCAGTCTGGGCAATATCAGCGCTTTGACAAACAGGGAAATAAAATCTGGCTGCAAGCGACATATAACCCTCTCTTTGATGCTGAAGGTCATGTCAAAAATGTTATAAAATTTGCAAGTGATATCACTGAAGAAACGGAGAGACGCCAAAGAGCAAACGAAGCCCAAAAATCAATTGCTTCAGATTTGCAAGGAATCGCGACATCTGTTTCATTTGCCAATGAGCAAGCTCGCAAAGTCTCAACAATTTCCCAAAGTGCATCAGGTAATGTTCAATCGGTTTCAGCGGGCATAGAAGAGCTTGTGGCTTCTGTAAAAGAAATTAACAGGCAAGCCTCAACAGCAAAGGACATATCCAATAATGCTGTAATACAAGCTGATACCACGAATGACATTGTTTCTAAGATGTCAAATGCTGCACAAGAAATTGCGAATGTTGTCAACCTTATTTCTGATATTGCAGAACAAACAAATCTACTTGCCTTAAATGCGACAATTGAGGCGGCACGTGCCGGGGAAGCTGGTAAAGGGTTTTCGGTTGTTGCTTCTGAAGTTAAAGAGTTGGCTAGCCAAACCAGTAAAGCAACAGATGAAATTAGTTCTCGTATTGAAAATGTGCAGAATACTTCTGTTGAGGCTGTTCGGGCAATTGAAGAGATCTCTGAGACGATTAAACAGATCAGTGATATTTCGGAAGCTATTTCATCTTCTGTTGACCAACAGTCCATGACTATGGGCGACATGTCTTCAAATATGCAAGTTGCTTCAGATGGTGTTCAAAATATTGATACTGGAATGCAAGATATTGCAAATTCTATTACATCGATTGATGACGCAACACAAAAAGTAAAAGAAGCCTCATCAACTTTGACATAATCTTTGATTTAAGTTCGCAATTTTTTCTGCACCATTTCCTCCAACACCATTAAAAAACGTGAGCGGTCCTGTTTTGCGAAGGATTTGTTATGACCAGATATTTCACCGGTTTCTCTAAGATGAGTGTTGAGATCTCGCATGGCAAGGGCCATGCCGATACTGTCTTGAGTAAATGGTTTACCTGTGGGGCCTAAGACCTGGGCCTGCTTTTCAAGACAGCGTGATGCTAAAGGAATATCTGCAGTGATGGCGATGTCGTCAGCTTTGATATTGTCTGCAATCCAGTTGTCAGCTTCATCCAAACCTTCGTTTACAATAACACGATTGATCAGCGGGTTTTGATCCAGCCTCATCCATTGGTTTGAGACCATATGAACTTTGATATCATGTCTATTTGCGACTTTCATGATTTCATCTTTTACCGGACACGCATCTGCGTCAACGTATATTTCCATAAATTTGATTATCACTTTGCTATCTAAATTTCAGATTTGATTTATAATATTATTATATGTGTCTCTTGACTGTCTATAAAATAAGGAAAATATCATGGAGAGTTTATGGCCTGTGATGACATCTGACGATGACGCAGAGCTGATGATGACAGCTATTGCTCATAATATTATCGAGGGTGTAAAAGAGCAAATGAAAAAAGGGATCACAGGGGCGACGCTTGCTGGAAGTGTTGCACGTGGTCCTGGTGAAATCACAATGTTTCAATTTGCCTGTGAGAGAGGGAATTTAGAAGCTGCAAAATTACTTTATTGTGATGAGATAGACATAGAGGTTCGGTCTCATGGGGACTTAACTCCTCTTATGAGTGCCTGTGCCGCACTTGTTCCAGATACTGATATTAACATGAATCAGATCCCCCATACTCCTAAATATATCGAGAAAGGCGAGCAGATGGTTCAGCTCTTAGTTGAGCTTGGAGCAGATGTAAATGCTATTCGAGAGGCGGATACGATGACAGTCTTGCATTGGGCGGCCAAAGGGTGCTCTGAACATATAGTTTGTCATCTTATTAATAATGGTGCGAAAGTTGATTGGCCAGAAAATGATAACCAGCCTGCTTTTGTTCTGGCTGCACGGGCGAATAATGTTGGTGCATTAAAAGCATTCGTGGAAAATGATGTTAACATTAATCGTCCCTGTACATTGCAATGGGCAGAAGGGAGAACAGCTCTTGGTGTCGCCATTTTAGAGCATCGTCAGGGCTATAAAAAAGACGCAGCCATTTCTTATCTTAAATCAGTTGGAGCAAAAGAGTGGCCAGAAGCTTAATTGCTTCATCACAGGTATTATTCCAAAAAAACCTCATTGAGTAGTGGATATGTATCAGGTCTAAGTGTTGTGCAGCATCTTGTACATATCTTCGTCATATATGTTCTGCTATAAATTCCAGAACGTCTTAAAATAATATGGAAAAAAACTATGTCAACAACGTTTTGGGAAATAGAACATAATCTAAAAGAGATCTTTAAAGATATACAGACAGATAATCCAAAAGCCACTTTATGGGATCTTTTTAATGATTATACGCCTTTCACGGATGACCGCGAGCCTGCAAACACCAGTGAGGAATGGTTAGCACAACAGGCTAAGTTTGTAGATGATATTGTCTCAGAACATTTTGCTAACATGCCGCTTAATAGAGCCAGTTTAGATCTCATTATGGATGCGATCAGTGATCGGCTTTTTCCTGAAGATAATCCCGATCATGAACCTGATCCTGATGAGAAGCAATATCAAGATCTGGCTAAGAGCATCATTGAAAAATATATTACCCCTCATAATCTAAATGAGAATACGCAAATGAATTTTTTAGATGCTCTGGAAGATAAACTTGAAGTGATCAATAAAGAGCAAATCCTTAAAGATGATAAAGAGGAAATGCGTGCGCTTATCCAAGCGAATTATCCTGAAGACCAAGTTGAAGAGATGCTTAAAAATTTAGAATCTTCCTGGGAAATGGACCCTGAAGATGATGAAGAGATTGAGCAAGATGCTCTGGAAGCAGATGCTTTTGACTTTCCACAAATGGAGCTTGCTTATTCTGACAGTTTCTTTGGCATTGATGATGCAGGCGACCTGCCCTTTGAGGAACAAGAGCGACTTGCCCAAGACAAGTATGCGTCTTATCAGAATGACATTTCTGAGTTGTTAGGACAACAACCCGATGTTGCTTTACAGCCAAAAGATTTGCATGCTCTGAAGGTTGAGGAAGAAGATGTTGATTGGGGGAAATATTATTCATTTTTTGATGCTAATCCCTTTGCCTATGTCATTGATGGCACGTTCTTGGTTTGGAGGGGCAAGAATGAAGTCTTGTTCCTTTCCATGAAAAAGGAAGATAAAGAATTGCCTTATAGTATTTGCCTTGGGGGGCTTTCTTTGGAAAAATATATGCAAGTTCTAAATGCTTATAATGAGATGGTGGAGTCCTTATAAGTCTTTGTTATTGCCCTTTAGGAACGAGCACTGCTCGTTCCAGTGAGGAACTTAATTATTGACTAAATTGAGAAAATTTCTTGAGAGCAAACTTAAAGATATTCCTAATATAGAGATTAGCCATTGGAAAGATACTGATTTGGTTTGCATCTTTTTTAATGGTAAAGACTTTGCTCATTTTCATAGTGATCATATTTTAGATATCCGGTTATCGCAAAAAATTATTCGTGAAGAACAGCTGCAGCGTACAATAAGCCAAACACATCATCCAAACCGGTCCAAGAATTCCCGTTGGATTGAGGTCGAGTTCTATAATGAGGATGATGTTCATAAATTAGTGCACTTGGTTCAACGCGCTTGCAATGAACTTATGTAGGGAAATGTACTCATTTCCCGTAATATATTACAAAACTCCAAATGCGATAAATACATGATCTAAAATCCTCAACCAAGAAACAAAATCCGATACCCAAAGTGCCTTCATTGTCTTCAAGGTTATTTGCAATAAAGTTTGTTTTACCAGAAATCGCCGAGATGTTATTCTCAAAATAATCTGTGATTTGTTTTTCGCGCCCAAAATGGCTTTTTTCATGTTGAATAAACATGTCCATCGCATCAATTAAATTGTGGGGTTGTCTTCTGATATAGGGCAAGTCTTTGTTTAAGGGGGCATGGAATTGCAGTTGGGTTATGAAACCCTTGTTCCCAACATCTGCCCGTTCTGCTCTTATAGCATATTCTGTGTCGTGACCATAGATATTCAGCAGCTCGAACACATTTGCAAATTTTTCTTTATCATATGCTCTGTCATCGAAACAGAGTTTTGAACCATATAGGCCTATTTTTGAAAAAGGGGAGCAAAAATCCATTTCACCTCTAGGCTTTTCAACCTGATTAATAGCGAATATTTCTTGTATTAAATTTTCCAAATCATTAGGTGCAGACATTTTGAACCATATCACATTGTTAAACGACACATTATGAACTGATCATAAAGAATGAGTCTATTATGTATATGTATTTGAGGCACTATATTGTCTGGTTTATTTTAGGACTTTTAGCTCATTATGAGTATTTAATGTCTTTGCATCGTTTTTTTGGGGTTCCTGACCGTTCTTGGGAATTGCATGATTATGCGTTTGGGCTTTTATTAGCGAATATCGCTGCATTCTTACTTGCGCCTGTTTCGCTGTTGGTGGTGTATGGTGTGAAGAGGTTGCGATCTCGACAAGCGGAGAAACATGATACAGATATTGCAGAAAACTAAGTTTGATGAAGATGATTTTTTTGAACTGAAATCTCTCTATGAACTCGTTTTTGGTTCTCCTTTTGAGATTGATAAATTCCATACGCTTACCCAACGAGATAATCTTGTCTATCTTATTGCATATAAGGAGGGGCAACCCGTTGGTTTTAAGATTGGCTATACATTGCCCGAACACCCTAAAACACTTTATAGCTGGATTGGTGGGGTTCTTCCAGATTGGAGGGGGAACGGTATTGCCTCAGACCTTATGCAAACTCAGCACAGGCTTGCTAAAGAAATGGGGATGATTGCCGTTGAGACAAAATCCAAGCCTCAATGGGGTGGGATGATGGCTTTGAATTATAAGTTCGGATTTGTTCTCTTGAGGGAATATATTGGGCGGAAGGGCTGTCTTAAATATCATCTTCGGAAGGTGCTGTGAGGTTGTCAGAAATTGTTTGTTTTAGAGTCATCATGCCATTCTATGGAAGGTGTTCGGTCTTTATGTTCAACAAAGTAACATAAGGCATCAAAAATTTCTGACTCACTAAATGCCCAACTTGCAGGATATTCATCAACCTGACCATTTGACAGGTTATAATTGATCATTTCATTTCCTGGAAAAGTGATATTACGAGAGCTGAAACCAGGGTCGCCTTCCTGTCTTAAAAACATGAGCCAACCGATTTTCTTGTTTAGAAGTGCGCATATAGATGGCCCTTCGGGGCTGTTCAGCCAGATCTCACGAAACTCTTCGTTTTCATATGATTTGAAAATCTCTTCAAACTGAGAAACTGTTTCTATATTGTGTGTTGTAGAATTTATAAAAACTTCCATTGTTCTGTATCGATTTATAATTACATCTTATTTATTATTATGACTATGAGGAGCGGATCTTTACTTATTCCCGCAAAGGGCCCTTCTAAACACGTGAATATATTCTTATATCGACTTCATCTGACCAAATGAAAGACTTACCAGACCAAGAGAAGCCCCATACGCGGAATTCCGTACCCGTTGCAATTGTGTTCTGGCTATTTGCATGTATTTCATCATTCTCTG
Source organism: Methyloligellaceae bacterium (assembly GCA_965263345.1). GTDB lineage: Bacteria > Pseudomonadota > Alphaproteobacteria > Rhizobiales > CBDHHC01 > CBDHHC01. The sequence continues at coordinate 1,800 of CBDHHC010000020.1, read as the reverse complement.
GATACTTTAACAGTAAATGCATCAGGAGTGAGTTATGCATATATTTTGCTCATATGTGATTGGCCCATTCACGCAATAAAGCGTAAAGCCTAAATCATAGCCATTATCTTTATATACGCGAAACTTCATTTGTCACTCTTATTTTACAACCGGGTCTTCTTCCTGAGATTTGGCTAATTTGGTTTTCTTACTGATATATGATTTCATCCAGTGAGCAACTTGTTCGGCTGTATATTTTTTGTGAATCTTGATTTTACCTCTGGCAATCAAGATTAATGTACCAAGCAAACATAAAATAAAAGTTTCTGTTCGTACTTTTCCGTTTGTTGCGCTCAAGAGGGCAGAAACCATTGGGCCTATTATCAGCATATACCCCACAACCATAAATACATATCCAATTGTACTTTTTTTCTTACTTCCCATTATGAAACTTGCATCGGGGCGAACATTTTTAATTGTATCTATGATATTTGAAATGAGGTGGAAAAAGATAGCCCTATCTTCTCCTTCCATTTCATCTGTGCAGCTGATGCTAAATTTCCCAAGGGCTTCTGTTAACCTCAGTTCGGCTGAAAATTCTTTTTCCAACTCAATATCAAAAAACTGACCTCCAGAAACGGTTGTTAAATCTAAAGCTTCATTTCCATTGTTGAATAGTTTTTCACCTTGCAGAGACCATATTTCTGTTTCTTTGCCAGGAGCTGACTTAAACTTGTATTCCATTTTTTTGACTTTTTACCCACCCATTATTTTTTATGATTGTACTCAACCAAATAATTAGAGCGTATCTAGGGCATGTTTATTGGAAATTATTGTGCCAACAACTTAGTTATGTAAAAATAATATACATAAAAATCATAGCCTTATGTCATTTTTAAAATTCATCCGACAGACTCTCATTCCTACAAACGTATACCAATCATACATTTAGCAGGCCTGCATTACTTTGAAATAATCCCCTAATGGAGATAAAAAAATATGAAATTAAGAATTCTAATTATTGGTCTTTTTGTAATGGCAAGTTTGGTTGCCCTTAAGGCTGTTGCTGACCATCGTGGTTCTGGAGACTGGGGTGGGCCTCATTATAAAGGTGGTCCCGGTTATGGACATCATGGGTATCACCGCAGGCATGGTCGACGTGGTAAGAAAATCCGTTTTTTGAAACGCGCTGATGCCAATAGAGATGGCATTGTGACTTTGGAAGAAGTTGAAAAGCTGCGGGAGAAACGCTTTAATAAATATGATACGAATAATGATGGTGTCATCTCTGAAAAAGAGATTGAGGATCGTATTCGTGCAAGAATTGAAAAACGTGTGAAACGTATGACACGCAAGTTTGATCGCAACAAGGATGGTAAAATTACACAAGATGAGTTTAACTGGCTTGTAAAAGAAAAATTTAGCTGGCGTGATCTGAATGATGATCAGAAACTATCTGGTGATGAACTGCCCAGACGGTTTCATCGCTTTCATGAGCGTAGAGGAAGCCATGGTGGTCAAGAAACATCTGGTAAAAAAGAACGCTAAGGAATAAGCTAAACGTTTTATAATTGTGAAAAACTTAAATGAGGTCCGTTTCGTGACATCAAGAAAAGAGGCTAAGGAGCGGGAAAGCCCGCTCCAGATACTTGTCTCTGAAGAGTTTTCAGATGTTGAGCTGATTGGCAAAATTGCAGATGGCGATTTTCGTGCCTTTGAAGAGTTGATGTCACGTAACCTCTTGCCCGTTGTTCGTTTTGCGACACGTCTCTTGAATGATGCTCATGAAGCTGAGGATGTCGCACAGGAGAGTTTTTTGAA
>CBDHHC010000019.1:0-36652 GCA_965263345.1 Methyloligellaceae bacterium | reverse complement strand
TATTGTATTAGGGGGCAATCATTAAGGGGGCGTATCGTTTTCCCTGGCAGCGGTTTTGATCCACCATACTCTGGGACAACTGCAAGAAAAGTTTTGCCATCAATCATATGAATTGAACAATAATTGCAATATTAATGACTAAGTCTATTTTCATGGATAATTGAATGCCACATATTAGAAAAAAGTGAGCAAAGCAGATCACTCATGATAATCAACAGTCTTATATCCATGCGTTTTAATAAGTTCATCCCGCTGTGCAGATTTAAGGTCTTCCCGAACCATTTCAGCAACAAGCTCATCAAAAGTCGTTGTTGGTGTCCACCCAAGTTTCTCTTTTGCCTTTGTAGCATCCCCAAGAAGGGTCTCAACTTCACTAGGGCGGAAGTAACGAGGATCAACTTGAACAATCACTTTCTGGTTTGCATCATTCAAAATACCAATCTCATCAACACCACTACCTTCCCATTGAATATCCAAACCAATTTCTTTTGCAGCTGCATTCACAAAATCTCGCACACTATATTGCACACCTGTGGCAATCACAAAATCTTCAGGTTCGTCTTGTTGAAGGATAAGCCATTGCATTTCGACAAAATCCCGCGCATGACCCCAATCACGTTTCGCATCAAGATTTCCTAGATAAAGGCAATCTTGCAATCCAAGCTTAATACGTGCAAGAGCACGCGTAATTTTACGGGTAACGAAAGTCTCTCCTCGCAAAGGGCTCTCATGATTAAACAAAATACCGTTACAGGCATAAATCCCATAAGATTCACGGTAATTGACCGTAATCCAGTATGCATAAAGTTTTGCAACCGCATAAGGACTGCGCGGATAAAATGGTGTCGTTTCCTTTTGGGGAATTTCTTGCACTTTTCCATAAAGCTCAGAAGTGCTGGCCTGATAGAATCGAGTTTTCTTCTCAAGTCCAAGAATCCGGATTGCTTCCAAAATACGTAAGCTGCCAAGAGCATCAGAATTAGCCGTATATTCTGGTTCTTCAAAACTCACAGCAACATGTGATTGTGCCGCCAAATTATATATCTCATCTGGTTGCACATTCTGTATAATGCGAATAAGACTTGAACTGTCTGTCAAATCGCCATGATGGAGAAAAAACCTGACATTCTCTTCATGTCGATCCCGATAAAGATGATCAATCCTGTCTGTATTAAATAAGCTTGTCCGGCGCTTTATACCGTGAACAATATACCCCTTTTCAAGTAAAAACTCAGCCAGATATGCGCCATCCTGCCCCGTAACTCCGGTAATCAACGCAACTTTATCCTGATGGCTCATGCATATTCCTTTTTTAAAAAATCTTTATAAGCGAGTTCTAAGCCATGTTCCAAAGGAACAGATGGAGACCAGCCAAATTTGAAAATAAGACGATTGTCCATTAATTTTCGAGGCGTTCCATCAGGTTTTGAAAGATCATAATCAATCTCTCCATTATACCCGACAGCACGTCCAATCAAACGACTTAATTCCGCAATAGTAACTTCCTCACCACTTCCTACATTAATATGGCTTTTGGTTTGCGCCATATGAGCATCATAGACCAACTTCTCAAGCGACATAATATGAATGCAGGCTGCCGCAAGATCATCTGCATAGAGAAACTCTCGCCGAGGAGTTCCACTTCCCCAAACTGTGACTTGAGAATTTTTATGAACCTTAGCCTCATGAAATCTGCGAATTAACCCAGGAATAACATGCGAATTTTCAGCATGATAATTATCTCCAGGCCCATAAAGATTAGTTGGCATAACGCAGCGATAATCGACACCATGGCTATCATAATATTGTCGATTATAACTTTCACACATCTTTATACCTGCGATTTTTGCAATCGCGTAAGGCTCGTTTGTGGGCTCCAGTGGACCTGTTAACAAAGCCTCCTCACACATTGGCTGCGGCGCCATCTTAGGATAAATGCAACTTGAACCAAGAAACAAAAGTTTTTTCACACCAGCTTTAAAAGCTTCATGAATCACATTTGTTTCAATCATAAGGTTTTGATAAATAAACTCGGCTGGATAAGTATTATTGGCAAGAATGCCACCCACTTTCGCTGCAGCAAGGTAAACCTCATCAGGTCGTTCTGTTTGCATAAAAGCTCGCACAGCTTTTTGATCTGTAAGGTCAAGCTCTTGACGATCTTTAATCAGTAATTGTGAGAGATCATGCCCTTTGGAAATCAAAGCACGATAAATGGCAGACCCGACCATTCCTTTATGACCAGAGATGAATATCTTCGAATGTGTGCTCAAGAATCTTTACTTAAGATATCAGATGAAAAAGGCGCAAGTAAAATATTTATAAGAATAAAATTCAGATAAATATAGCTTCCGCACTGCGTGGTGAAGTAAACATTCACGCAAATACGATATTAGAGATGCAATATCATGTAAAAAAAATCAATGCAATAAATTCAATATCCAATTTTTGAATATAACCAGATATTTAACACATATTTACGAAGTTATAAACAAGGTTTTATTTTCGTTAATTATACTAAATAGGTAATGTTTGAGCTATTATTTAAACAATGTGAAATATTAATAATCAAAGATTTAATCAAAAAGGAGTGGTTTCACAAATTTAGCCACACTTAACCCTTTCATAACTATAATTTCAAATCTAGGAAATTAGTCCTTGAGACAGTAAGGCTGCTATGCTCATGGCACAATCGCAAAAAACACAATAACTTACTTTCCAGAAAATCTACTCACTTTAGAATTTATTGGGATTGTATTTGATAGAGGGTTTCGCACATGTTCATAAACCTATGGATATGTTTTTTATAAAACTGATAAACAACGATATTATAGCTTTAGTCCATGCTCTAAGCTGGTATTTTAGCAAGTTCTAGGCTATACTCCTATTTTTAAAAAAGAAATATTATACAAATTTGTGAGGGTGAAAATGTTTAACAAAGCATTCATTTGCTTCACGGCAGCACTCGTCGTATTATGTAATTTTGTAGTTGCCTCTTCTCATGCTGACACGCGATTGGTGTCAGCTCTCAAAACAACTGCAATGACTCAAAATAGTCTGATAAAAGTTGGATCTTATGGTCATCACCATCGCCACCATGATGATTGGCATGGGTATCAACATAAGAAACGATACTATTATCATAAAAAGAAATCGTTCATTTATGAGCAACGCCGTAAATTTCATGAGTCACGTAAAGACTATTACAAATCAAAATACAAACGGTCGAAATATAAAAAACACGATGATAAGTGGTTAAGAAAACACCACTTGTATGATCATCATAAAAAACATTATCGCAAAAAATATTACCGTAAGAAAAACTATCGTAAAAAGCGTAAAGTTTATAAAATCATACGCCCTGAATATGAAGTTTATACATATAAACCATCTTATAGCATTGAGAAAAAATATTTAGGCCAAAGAGTATATGGAGCCTACAAGGGGCATCCAACCTATTATCCATATTATGAAGGTGTGAAGTAATTCAGTGATATGTGCCATCAACAATTTAAAGATTGTGATTTGGGTATCTCGATGCAAGAAACGAAAGCAGGGAAATATTTTTCCCTGCTATATTAAGGTGCTAATTTTAAATTATACCTACATATAGCAAATTATACAGGACTTAAGTCTCATAACTGCAACAACCAATAAGTATTTTTTATCAATTAGTTATATCTTCGGTTACGTCATGAAAACATAATGTTACACTCAGAATAACATTTTTTAGTAAAGTGCGTCCTAGAGTAAACAGTTAAAAACTTAGGTGCCAGAGAAAAAACGATTAAAATTTGGCGAATAAAGAATTTCAATTTACATGTAAAGATGTTCATTAAGTCTTGATGAGCCAAACTCAGATGATATTATGTATAATAATATTTTTAAAGGGGGGAGCTCATGAATTCCTTGAAGAATATAATATTAGCCTTTCTTGTTTCTACACCTTTCCTAGTAATCCCTGTTTTGAGTCATGCTCAATCCGAAGATGAGAAACCAAATTATTCTCGCAGTGAGAATTATAGGGGCAAAAACGGTTATCAAGATATAAGACCTGACTTAGTCATCACAGAAGATTCTCAAATAGCCCTTAAAGGAAGAAGTGGTAAGTCTGTTATAGGAAGTTGTCAGGATGATGATGCCTTATGGAAGGGAAAAATCGCAATTAAAAATATCGGAAGAGCAACAGTACAGGTGCTCTCTCCAGATCTAGACGAAGATGATGTGAGGTCTGACGCGCCTCTGGATGTCTTCACCCAAAAACAAAGAGAAAAAGCAAGGGAAAGAGCAAGAGAAGAAAAAGAGCGTGAACAAAGAGACAAATATCCTCCCCATGTCAGAGTTTATGTGCCGAATAATATTGAATTATTCCAAGAAAAACGTTTGTCATATTCTCTGAAACAATTTGGTCAAGAGCTTCTTGAGTTTGAGATTGGTAAAGGGGAAAATAAATGTCGTGATTATCGCTCCCCACCTGTGTTTGATCCATACTTGAGTGGATTCCCAAAACGAGGCGGCTATAGATCACAGAGTAAGCAACTTGCTTACAGATGGAAAGTTAGACAAATCCAGCTCGCACTGATTAATAAAAAGCTTCTATCTGCACATCCAAATGGAATATATGGCCCTCAAACAAGAACAGCTCTAAAAGCATACTTCAAATCATTAAAACGCAAAGTTCCGGTAGGAGTAACTCATAAGGAATTGAGCCCAACCCTAATCAGGTTGCTGTTTGAAGTTTTGAAGATCACAAGCAAAGTCGAAACCTCTGTTATTTATCAAACTGACAGTGAGTGTATCAAGGGCCTGAATTACGTCCCTATCTATGTAGAAATTGATCCAAAAAGAAAAATACGTAACGAGAAAAGAAATAACAATAAAGTTCAGTTCACAGTAGAGATTGATTGCACAAGCGTTGCAAGATAATTTATATTATAAAATTAAATTTTAAGGAGGGTGAAATGGAGATCGTACTATATATCGTTGTGACAGGGGTATTTCTAATATTAGTGTCTGATCTTATTGGTAACACGCTGGCATTCAGCAATAAATTCGTAAATGCTTTAGTCACATCTATAGTTTGGGGGCTCCTATTCGTAGCAATAATATTGTTATCTGATAGTGCCGGTTATCCATTAATGACACTTGATGAAAATGAAAATGATTTTGCTTTGTTTAGGCAAGTAGCAATCGGTGGCGCTATATTTGCGTTTGTAGCTGATTTAATAGGAAACCACCTGGCATTTGAAAAACGTATTGTAAATGCTGTCGTTACCTCAATTGTATGGGGTGTCTTGGCTGCTGCGTTCACAACTTATTTATTATCTTAACAGTAATCCCACTCAGATTACAAACCAGATAGAGATAAAAAATTATTATAGGGAGGAACTTTTTCTCCCTTTTTTAGTTTGCGCCATAAAAATAGGTTTCAAGCATAAAAACAAATGGCGCACCCGGCAGAATTCGAATCTGCGACCTCTGCCTTCGGAGGGCAGCGCTCTATCCAGCTGAGCTACGGGTGCATTAAGTAAGATTGACAAAATAGCTGACTCTGCCGATTGGGGCAATGGTCCAAATTCAATAAATTTAAATGTTCATTAGCTTTCTATGCAAATGACGCATATCAGCCATGCAAAAGGCACTCAAAAAATCAACACGAAACATATAAAATTAGAATATAATATATGAAATTATGTAACAGGTAAGTTGTTTGCGAGCGAGGAGACGATAGATGAGTGTGAAAAAGAAAAAAATAGTCATCTTGGGCGGCGGATTTGCTGGAGTTTTTGCAGCAAAACAACTCAGTAAACATGTCAATAATGACACCGAAATAGAGCTAATTAACCAGACAAACTACTTTGTTTTTCAACCTCTTTTGCCTGAAGTCGCAGCAGGAAGCATTACAGCATCTGATGCGGTAGCCCCAATCAGGCAGTTATTGACTAAAATCCAATTTCATCAGGCAGAAGTGACAGATGTAAATTTTGAGAGCAAGACTGTCACCGTTTTACAAGGAACACGCCGATTACCAATAAATATTGGGTATGATCACCTGATTTTAGCGATGGGACAATCTGTAAACCTTTCAAGATTCCCTGGCGTATCTGAACATGGTTTAACAATAAAGAATATGTCTGATGCATTTAAATTACGGAACCATGTTATTGAGTGTCTTGAAAATGCAGATGTCACTAGATTACCTGAAGTAAAAAAACAGCTTCTCACTTTTGTTGTTGTTGGCGCCGGTTTTTCAGGCGTTGAAACTGTTGGAGAAGTTAAGGATCTTATAGATCGTAGCTTGAAATATTACCGTAACATCGACCCAACGGAAGTGAGGGTCTATTTAATCGAATATGCAGACAGAATCTTAAATGAAGTGTCTCCTGGATTATCTGAATACGCCAGGAAACGCCTTGAAAAACAAGGTATTGAAATTGTAACTGGTGTTGGCACAAAATCAGCAACAGGTCGTAACGTAGAATTGACCAATGGTACTACCCTGGAAACCCGGACACTCGTTGCAACCATTGGAAATGGCCCCAATAAACTGGTCTCAAAGCTTCCTTTAGAAATGCAATGGGGGAAAATCAAAGTGGATCGATATATGAGAGCGCCGAATCATGAAAATGTCTGGGCTTTGGGCGATGCTGCACTCATTCCTTTATGTGAAGAAGCAGGAGAAGATCGTAGAAATTTCGCGCCTCCCACAGCACAATTTGCAGTACGAGAAGGCATTCAAGTTGCAAAAAACATCATTGCTGAAATTAAAAATGAGCCTCTAAAACCTTTTAAATATAAATCAAAAGGGGCATTGGCGTCACTTGGCACAAGCAAGGCCATTGCTGAAGTCTATGGGATAAAATTAACAGGCATAATGGCTTGGCTGTTATGGAGAGGGTTTTATTTATCCTTCTTACCTGGCATGACAACAAGAATACGTGTGTTAATCAATTGGATATTAAATGGCTTTGTTCCACGTAACACCGTGCAAACACAGGGAAAACCTGGACCTTCAACGAAGTATATCCGCTATAATGCAGGAGATCATGTATTTGAACCAGGTATGTTAGCAGATGGATTTTACATTGTTCTCGAAGGGTCTTTCGAAATGGGAACAACAGATCCAATAACAGAACAAAAAATAATTTCAAAAATCAGCCCAGGACAGCATTTTGGTGAAAAAGCTATTTTTGGAAATGGGTTTCGGTCAAGCTATGTTAATGCTCTTGAAGACTCGAAAGTTTTATGGCTTCCCAAGGAAGATTTTCAGAGATTGGCAGATAATTTTCCCTTAATGCAACAATATCTGGATAAATACAGAGAAGAAGCTGCGTAAAAACGCTCACACTTTGTGGAACTAGGTCATTTTGGTCTTTTCTCTGAGATTTTTGCTCTTATAGTCAAATTCATGAGCAAAAATAATAAAAATTCAGCGCAGAGCCGATCTGAACAAAAAAAAGTAGAGCCTGGAGATCATATTTATCTGATTGACGGCTCAGCTTATATATTTCGAGCATATCACGCATTGCCTCCATTAAGCCGCCCATCTGATGGATTGCCGGTTGGCGCCGTCCATGGCTTTTGCCAGATGTTATGGAAGCTTATTCAAGATAGCAAAGATGGAGATAAACCAAGCCATTTAGCAGTGATCTTTGATGCGGCAAGGGAAAATTTCCGTAATGATATTTTTGCAGATTATAAAGCTAATCGTCCTCCAGCTCCGGAAGATTTAGTTCCCCAATTCCCTCTCATCAGGGAAGCAACAAAAGCCTTTAATATCGCCTGTATCGAGCAGGCAGGCTATGAGGCAGATGATTTAATTGCCACATATGCAAAACAGGCAGCTGCCAAAGACGCCAACGTTACGATTGTATCATCTGATAAAGACCTGATGCAACTTGTCGGTCCAAATGTGACCATGCTGGATACCATGAAAAATAACAGGCATATAGGCCCTGACGAAGTAGTTGAAAAATTTGGTGTGGCTCCTGAAAAAGTAATTGATGTTCAATCTTTAGCAGGTGATTCAACAGATAATATTCCAGGCGTGCCAGGAATTGGTATTAAAACGGCTGCACAACTCATTACAGAATATGGAGACTTGGATACCCTTTTAGAACAGGCAGAAGGTATCAAGCAAAAGAAACGCCGAGAAAACTTGATTGAATTTGCTGATCAAGCCCGAATGAGCCGTGAATTAGTGACTTTGAAATTGGATGTTGAGGTTGAATTCTCTCTTGAACAACTAACACTGAATGAGCCAATTCCAGATCAGATTTTATCTTACATGAACGAGATGGAGTTTACCAAGCTCACGAAAAGGATTGCAGATGATTTGGGAGCAGATACACCCGCACCAAAAAAAATATCCCAATCAAAAACAAGTCCAAAAACAGATAAAAATTCAGATAATTCACCAACAAATTGTGCTCTAACAATTTTAGATGAAATCACCCAAATACCTGTCGATCGTTCAAAATATAGAAGAGTAACCCAAATCAATGAGCTTGAAGAATGGATCGCAAAAGCAAAAGACCAGGGCTATGTGGCTTTTGATATTGAAACCACATCTCTAAATGCCATGCAGGCTGAACTTGTTGGGTTTTCACTAGCCTTAAAACCTAACGAGGCATGTTATATTCCTGTTGGTCATATCAAAACAGATGGCCTTGATTTAGAAGGCGCTGGTTCTCTCGATCAAATTTCGCTAAAAGATGCTTTAGAACTCTTAAAGCCATTATTAGAAAACAGTGCTGTCTTAAAAATTGGACAGAACCTGAAATATGATATGTTGGTTCTAAAGAACTATCATGTTGAGTTATCACCGATAGACGATACCATGTTGATCTCCTACGCATTGGATGCAGGAAAAGGTGGACATGGTATGGATGACCTGTCTGAACGCCACCTGGGCCATACCTGTATTTCTTTTAAAGATGTTGCAGGAACAGGAAAGTCTCAGGTTACTTTTGATAAAGTCCCACTCGACAAAGCAACAGAATATGCAGCAGAAGATGCGGATATTACATTACGTTTATGGCATATTTTAAAACCACGTTTAGCTGCGGAGAGACGCACAACAGTTTATGAAACATTAGAACGCCCATTGCTCTATATCCTGGCGGGAATGGAATATAATGGCATTCACGTGAACAGACAGGTTTTGTCACGTCTTTCTGGAAATTTCGCCCAAACATTAGGGTCTTTAGAAGCTGAAATACATGAATTGACAGGCGAAGAATTTAATGTAGCTTCACCAAAACAAATGGGAGAAATCCTGTTTGGCAAATTAGGTTTACCAGGTGGCAAAAAAACCAAGACAGGTACTTACAGTACTGGCGCTGGGGTTCTTGAAGATCTTTCAACTAATGAAGATTTGGCAGATGAAGCGCGAACTTTAGTTTTAAAAATATTGGAATGGCGGCAGTTAGCAAAATTGAAAAGCACATATACAGATGCTCTGCCTGAATTCATACATCCAAAAACAAGCCGTATTCACACATCATACGCTATGGCTGCCACGTCCACAGGACGCTTGGCATCGACAGATCCAAATTTACAGAATATTCCAATCCGTTCTGCAGAAGGCCGGAAAATTAGAACAGCATTCATAGCAGAGAAAAATAATAAACTAATTTCAGCAGACTACAGTCAGATTGAACTCCGTATCCTGGCCCATATTGCAGATATTGCAGAACTCAAAAAAGCTTTTGCTGATGGTTTAGATATTCATGCCATGACGGCATCTGAAATGTTTGACGTACCTATCAAAGATATGGACCCTATGATACGTCGCCGGGCAAAAGCGATTAATTTCGGTATCATTTATGGAATATCAGCGTTTGGCCTTGCCAATCAGCTTCATATATCAAGGTCTGAAGCTGGTGATTACATAAAAATGTACTTTAAGCGTTTCCCAGGCATCAAAGATTACATTGAGGAAACAAAGAAACGGGTCCATGAAAATGGTTATGTGCAAACCATTTTTGGTAGGACAATCCACTATCCTCAAATAAATACAAAAAACCAACAGCAAAGGGCATTTTTTGAAAGAGCAGCGATCAATGCCCCAATTCAAGGATCTGCAGCAGATATTATTCGCAGAGCAATGGTAAGAATTCCAAACGCATTGCAGGAAGCAAAATTAAAGTCTGCAAAAATGTTATTGCAAGTCCACGACGAATTGATTTTTGAAGTGACAGAAAAAGACGTCAACAAAACAATCAAAACCGCAACGAAGGTCATGGAACAAGCAAGTCTTCCTTCTATTGATTTATCTGTGCCATTAAAAGTTGATGCACAAGCCGCTGATAATTGGGACGAAGCCCATTAATTCTTTTAAAAATGGTCTTTGCGTAATTTATAGTACTACAGTTACATTAGAAAGCACGCCAATAAGATAACCGAGATTGAAGACTACAGAAGAAACTCCAATCATCAGAGATAATTTATCAATATACATATCTGTCTCCTTAAACTTTATGAAGTTTATAAGACTGATTGTACGCACTAAGGTTAATAAGACGTTAATGCCATGAAATTATCACAATTGATACAAGAAGTTATAGGAGTAAAGTATAAGTTTACTTCAAGATACTGCAGAAAACTTATACTTTTTAAAACAATTTAAAGGTATCGAGTAGCAAAAATTTTAATATCTTTTAAGCACTCGTCCAGTTTCACGATAGATGACGGGGACACCATCAACTATTCGGATAAGCAATTGACTACTCCCTTGGCCTGACCGCACTTGTTCTTTTCGAATTGCTTCAAAATCATATTTAAACTGAATGGCATAAGAATTTTTCTGTCCAGAAATTCGCAAAATATCAAGACTATCGGAAATAAGGCGGTAATTTGTATAAGGCCAGCGTTTAAAATGTCTTTTCTTATCAGCAATAACTTGACCTATAGAAACATTGCGTTTTTTCCAATACTTCTCTAATCGAGGAGCATAATAAATATTATAAAGATCATTCTCTTCAATAAAGCCCGATAAATAGGTTTGAGTGATAAAATCCGAAATTAAATCATAGGTTTGATTAGGGACATCATCAATTAACCTTGGGGGTTGTGCTGAGGCTGGTAAAAGTGTAACACCAATCATCAGGCAGGCAAGCAAGCCAAACATAAACGGCTTGAGATACAAATATTTTAATTTTTTCATAAAACGAACATCCTATGTACTGAAAGCTCCCTAACCGATATATATGATCAGTTTTTGCAGAATAGAAGTGAGAATCATCACATAAAATAGTTCACATTATTTGGGAATGAGATTCGCTATAAAAATAAGTAAGATACACAATGGCGTTATATAGCGAATAAGAAAATACCAGAATTTATGAAGAACAATCCCTCCAACATCCTCCTGGCTATCACTCCTTGAAATAATATAACCAGCAAAGATAGATGTGAATAGTGCACCTATTGGCATCATTAGATTAGCTGTTGCATAATCATAAAGATCAAACAGCGTTTTCTTTTCAAAACTTGGAATAAAACTTAAAAGATGGACGTCATTCCAGACATTAAATGATAGTACCGTTGTGATGCCAAAGGCCCATGTCACAACGCCAGCAAGCATGACACTTGTCCCACGTCCAATATTATTCTCCTCTAAATATTCAACCATGACCTCTAGTAATGAAATTGAAGAGGACCAGGCAGCAACGAGTAATAGAACAAAGAAAACAACACCAAAAAATAAACCAAATGGCATATTTCCAAAAGCAAGTGGAAGCGTTGTAAAGACTAATCCAGGACCAGCACCCGTCGGAAGATTACTGGAAAATACAATTGGGAAAATTGCTAAGCCCGCCATTAGAGCAACGAGTGTATCAAGAAAAGCAATTGTAAAAACTGTCGAGGCGATTGGCGCTCCAGGTTTCATGTAAGATCCATAGGCAATCATAGCGCCCAAGCCAAGGCTGAGTGAAAAGAAAGCATGCCCAAGTGCTGTCACAACTCCTTCAGCTGATAATTTAGAAAAATCGGGGGAAAACAAATAGGATACAGCTTTGTTAAAACTGAAACTATCAATAAATGCACTATATAAAATAAGTAAAACGAGAAGAGCAAAAAGGGATGGCATCATAATTTGCACAGCCCGCTCAATCCCTGAGTTAATACCCATCAAAGAAACCACAACGGTAAGGGTCATAAAAAGGCTATGCCATAAAATCAAGGTTACCGGATCTTTCAATAAGCTTCCAAAAAGAGCTCCGACCTGTTGAGCATCTTGCCCTGAAAATCCCTGGAGTGCATATCCAATATAAGGAATTGTCCACCCGGCAACGACAGAATAAAAGGACAGAATAATAAATGCTGTTAAGAAACCAAGTCCTCCAACCAAACTCCAATTTTTGGAAACACCATATTTTGCAGAAAGGTTTTTAAGGGAATTTATGGGGCTGGCTTGCCCTCTACGCCCAATCATGATTTCAGCCATCATGACAGGAACCCCAATTAGGAGGATACAAAACAAATAAACAAGAACAAATGCGCCACCACCATTCTCACCAGTAATATACGGAAATTTCCAGATGTTTCCCAAGCCAACTGCAGACCCGGTAGCTGCAAGAACAAAGGCAGTTCGGGTTGTCCAACTAGGATGAGATGGTTTTACTGAATGAACTGACGACATTATTACAAGCCCTATTATTCTTTTGACTTAAAATTAGTCTTTATGTCTCTTTTATATAATGAAACCCGGTGCCATAAGCGACCACCTCAACGCCCCCTTCAACAAGACTTGGGTGCGAAAGGCGAACAGCGACAACACCATCATAACCATTTTCTATAGCTTTTTCATCAAGCATTTTTAAGGCGCGGTCAACAGCTCGACTAATAAGCGATTCATACTGTTTCATACGTCCACCAAAAGTGTTGGTAATGCGTTCCCGAAAATCTCGAATAATATTGGCCGCTTCTACTGCAGTGACAGTGATTAATTCACCTTCTCGTATTGAGCGGTCAGAGAAACGATCTGTCGTATGTAAGGTCATTAGTTCCCCCCTGATTATATTATGATCACTAAGCAACTTTCTTCCGCCGCCTAAAAACAAGCCTCAAAAATATGAGGAGTATAAAAATACATAATAAGCTGCTTACTATAATAGCGAGAGGTTGCTTAACCCAGAGCAAAACTGGACTAACCTGACCATTTGTAACAAGTTGAATATCATCAGGTAGATCAACAATTTCAATCAAAGCTCTTTTTCGGAGCATCAGATCAAGAGCAGCCCCCTGATCTTGGCTACGGAGCACTCCGTTCTGAACATAAGGTTGAGCAAGCAAACGCATTTTTTCAGGGTTATTTCTAATCCCCAAAAGGAATCTTTGAGAGACATCAGGTTTCAAGACATCAATATAATAGCTCAGTGCTAATAATTCTTTTGCAGCAAAACTCTTTCCAAATTCTTGGAAATAATCCTGGGGTAATTGAAAGATTATTTGCCTCTCTTGGGCTGACAGTGAGACGATATCTCTAATGTCTTCATCATTCTTTAAACTAAGAAGTTTCTCTAAAGAGGTTGTGGAGTAACTTTCTGGAGAATTAAACTTATGAATTTCTAATTTGACAACACGGTCTAAAAAATCCTTGGCAAGTGACTGCCACTGAAAAGCAGTATCCATTGAGCGGGTATCAACAGCAATTTTAACACCTGTTTCAGAAAGGCCTGAAATACCTTTTTTCAACTCACCATTATCTAAGAGTTCTTGAAAATAAGTTTCTCCACCGATATCAAGCGAGAGTTGAACCAACTGGTTTGTCTTGCGTAAACGACTAAGAGACAAACGTTCGTCTTGAACGTGTAAGTTTTCTAACAGTGTCTTAAATTTAGGGAATTTCTGAACAAGTGCTAAGGTTTTACGATTATCTTCTTTAAATTTAACCCAAACATTATAAATCCCAGCAGATATATCTTTTGGAATGCCATCTAGGACTTTAGTTATTTCTGTATCAAGCTCACGTACAAGCTCAGATTGAACACGTTCTTTTGCGGACTTAGATTTCATTTCTTTAGCAAGAATGGGTAAAACACCATTTCTCAGGTCCCAAACTTCTTTAGCAACTAATATCCAAGCAACAACACTAATAGCTGCACCAATTGCCCGAGTAACAAGAGAGCCAATCAAACGCTTTCCAACCCAGCGAGAAACACGCTGTAAGATTGCCCGTCTCAACACAATGAGTAGTCCGCCTGTGAGCCCACCAGATGCCTCACGTACAATATCTGTAATCCCGGTTTCGGATTTGGACAAATTAGGATCAACAATGATTTCATCGCGTGTCTGTTGCGTAACATAAAGTGCGATTGTATCCCCATATTGTGGACCCACAAATTTCTGAATACATTGTGTAATAGGGTTTGCAGCTTGTGTCGTGATAGCATCAATACGAACACTAACGGCCTGGCCAACATCAACCGCAACTTTCTCAAGGCCATTCTTAAATTTTTCACTGTCATAAACATATTCTGCAAGATCTTTGGCAAGACTCTCACGAGCAGTGGTTGACCCAAGTGTTTGGAGAAGTTCTACAGTAGTTTTACTTTTTTTGATATTTTCAACACCATCATCAACGAGCTTATTAATAATTCCGTCCACATCGTGTTGCTTCCAGGAGCTTGCTATAATCTTGTTATATTTTAAATCACCTAGAGAATGCCTCATGACATTCTGTATTATAGTCTCAAGTTGTTCTTTAAACTTATCCTCAGAGGAAACATCACAAGAGACATTCTGCACGGACAGTTGAGATTGGGCCATGCTGAGATCAGTAGCAATAGGTACAAAAACAAGACAAAAAGAGATAAAAACAGAAATTAGATTACGAACATATTTCATAGACGATCCAACAATAGAGAAAAAAGCAAGCTTGCTATGCTATATCTAGCACTTAACATAACGTCTTTAAATAGAATATGAATGAGAAACTTATGACAAATCTCAAATCTAATATTTTAGATCACGAAAATTATTGATCTCTTGAGGGAGGTTGTATCGAACGAACACCCCCAACGGTGCCAGTTGTAGAATCATTGCTATTATTGTCGCAATTTCCCAAGATGCGTTGATACCACTTACACTTTTTCTGTTGTTTGTAATCTTCAAGTGTTCCCACAAATGGCCCCTTCAAGGTATAGGTCTCATTCTCAGGGGTCTTTAGAATATCAATTGTGATATCTTCAGGAATACGTAATCTGGTATTGTCAGGTAATTTAGTACCAATTTTGATGTCTGAGTGTGAAGAGGCTGTGACAACCAAATCTGCATACGCAGAATGAGAGATGCCAAAAGCAAACATAAAGCTTGCTAAAATAAAAAATTTTACACGAAAACCAAACATTTTCGACTCCTATAAAGACCCTGCTTTTTTATATCTACCTTGATACCAGCGGTATATATGACCAGCTGGCACACTTAAGCCCCATGCAAATGAGAGTGTCGTTGAAGGTAATATGGTTTTTGTAAATGCAAACGCAAGGACGCCTAATGTAATAAGCAAAATGATACCTAGAACTCCTATTAGAACATCATACTCTCGCATTTTAAAGCGATAACCTAGGAAAAAACCTAAAGCACTTAAAATCAATAAAACAACGAATTCAATAGCTTTAGGGAATTCTTGTACCCAACGATCATCAAGTAACTGAGCTATAATTTGTGCATGAATATAGACACCAGATGTTTTTGTTTCTCCAAAAAAAGATAGAGGCGTAAGATGTTGATCGCGATCAATAAATGATCCCCCTACCAACACAATTTTGTTTTTGAGAAGAGGTCTGAAACTATCAGGTAATACAGTTTCCCCATTGCCATTTCCGCTTACAGGCGCATGTTCAGGAACAAAAAGTGTTGGAAAAAGAGGTTTGCCACCTTCATCAGGTTTCAATTGCCAGGCAATATAATTGGATTTAATTGCTATATTTTTACTTTTAATTCTGGCAAGAGTTTCAGCAAAACTGGCAATTTTGGGATCATTCTTTGAAGTTTCCCCTATAAACCTGATGATATTGTCATCAATTTTAAATGGATTTTTCTCATTATCAAAATATAAATGACCGACTTTTTTATTGGCTCTTTTTAAAAACTCTTCTTGTCTTTTAAAAGCTTTTTCTGAAACCTGTTTTGATCGTTTATCAATTGCTCCAAGAACAATAGGTGCTTTGGCATTTTGAAGGGCATCAATCAATGCGTTAGTCTTTTCCGGCTCAGCATTTCGATCAAATATGAAGTCCAACCCAATCGCTGCAGGCTCTGCCTTATCGATAGCCCTCACCAGTTCAGCAAGTAATCCTCGGTCAATAGGGGAATATGTGTAATATTGGTCAAGGCTTTGATCATTAATCAAAACAACTGCAATATCTTTGCGTTGCTCTTTGGCCTTATCTGAGAAATTAGCTATTCTCCAGTCATATGTCATTTTATCTGGTGCCTCAGGCAACCAATTAAAAAATGATAAAACGAGAATAAGTGTTGCAGATAAAAGTGCCCAAAAAGCTAAAGCATTCAGATGAGGCAGTTTGGAAGATTGCTTTGAACGAGTGTCATCGGTTGTTTTCATTTTAAATTACTCGACTTTAAAAAATCATATGGCTTGACGTATCTATATAGAATGTATCGCTTTTCTAGAACCTATCTGTCAACGTCCGAAACTATTTCCTCAATAAAACGTAAGATATCAATAATTTTATGGTCTTATATTCCATTTTAATAGATCTATATCACCACTATTATGAATATGTAACTCCCCGTAAGCCCCTGTCTTCAGTTTAAGATCAAATTTATTTTCTTGACCAAGAGCCAATAGAGCAAATCGGGCAATTCCATTACTGGTTACGACAAGAATTCTTTTACCCGTATAATTAAGCGAGATATTTTCAAAGAATGTTATCCAGGCTTCTTGCAATTGTGAAGGATTAACAAGCCATCCATCAGGTGGAATTGCAGAGTGTTCCCATTTTTCAATAGCTTCTGTTCCAATACGCTTGATCACATCATCTTCAGGCTTATTTTCATCAGGTCCATAGTCAATCTCAGTTAAAAAACCAAGGACCTCAGCTTCAGGTGTTTTTGTACCTTCTCTAATGAGATCAGCTGTTTCTTTTGTTCTTTTCAGGCAAGAACAATAAGCCATATCAAAGTCTATATTTTGCGATGAAAAATGTTCTTGAAGTGCAAGGGCTTGTACGCGCCCAGATTGCGATAAAGACAGATCTGTTCGTGCGCCCACACGGGTAACAATATCTCCTTTATCAAAAGTATTGCCATGTCGTACAATTGTAAGTCGTGTCATAATTAACGCTAAAGTTGTGGTTGTAAGTTATTTTTCTAGTCAAAGAGTTGCAAACGGATCACCATGTTTTTTAATAAGCTCTGCTGCAAGCTCCGCATCCTCTGGGGTATCAACACCAGACATGGAAATTATTGGTGTCTCAACACAAACTGTATAAATTGACATACCATTCTCAAGAAAACGCAGTTGTTCTAGTCCCTCAAGCGTTTCATAATTCCCCATTGGTAAATTTGAGAACCGTTTCAAAGCTTCAAGACGATACCCATAAAGACCTATATGCCGATAAACTGGAGAATATGCACTATGATCCCTCAGTTGCTTTTCTTTACGGATAGCTGGTTGTATAGTTTTGGAAAACCAAAACGCATAACCATTCTCAGAACGCACACATGTCGTACCGCTATAGGGCGTTTTCAGTTTACGTTGACGTAGGACATCTAAAGCCTCCCAGTCAAGCTGTATTACGGGCGTAAACACGTCAGCATCTAAATTTTTGGCAACATCCAGAATAGAGACAACATGCTGAACAGGCGTAAAGGGAGCATCGCCCTGCATATTGATAATAAAATCAGCATCTAAACCGCATGCATCTAAAGCTGCAAGAGCACGATCAGTTCCAGATTTCAATTCCGGGTCCGTCATGACAACAGGAGCATTTATATCCTTACAATGGTCTTGGATTGTATTATGATCAGTTGCAACAACAAATTGACAATCAAAATCCTTTTGTACCTGCTTTGCAATATTCACGACTCGTTCCAGTAATGTTCTGCCCATAATTTTATGTAAAGGTTTTGCAGGAAAGCGAGTGGACCCATATCGTGCTGGGATAACAATTAGTGGTTTCATGGTTTTTTGCTTAATGAATTAAAGTGTTTTTCTGCTTATAACGGATGAATTCATAAATAGAAACAGTTAGATTGGGGAATAGTCCATTGCCTGTGATAAGCAATGATATAAAAGCGAAACTTATAGAAGAGTTTATAGGCCAGGATTTAGAAACGTTAAAAAGCCCAAAGCTTTACTCCATGGCCGGTATTCCAGCATCAGGAAAAACAACTTTTTTAAAACAACAATTATCACAACACAGATTAGTCTTTCCCCATTACTATCATAATCCTGACCATGTTATGGAAGCTTTGCCGGGTTACCGCTCAGATCTCAATACACATGGTGCACAAATTGCCATGCGTAATTGGCAGAATGTAGCTAGAACATTCTCTGATGAGACATTGTTCAAAAGAGCACTAAAGAACAATTATAATATAATTATGGATATGGGATTTGCGAGACCAGAAATATTAGCGATGGTTGAGCATTGTAAACAAAGTGGATATAGCATCCATATTACCATGATATATTGTGATTTACATGAGGCATATACACGAAGTGAATGTCGAACAAGGTATAGTGCTCATGAAATGATTAACCAAAGGGCAGAATTTCTTTCTAAAAACTTTCATCTCATAACTGAATTAGCGCATACAACAAGTTTTTTGGATAACTCTAATAGCAAAGAGCCTTTTCAAAACTTATCTTATAAAGAAGCTGAGGAAAAATTTACGAACTATAAAACATAAACGGATTTCATTAAGCCCTTAACATCAGGGTTTATGTTCCACTGGAAAAGGGGGAGCTTCAGCGATTACCAAAATGGAAATACGTCTGTTTGCCGCCAGGAATGGGTCCTCTGGGAATAAAGGTTCCGCATCAGCCCTTCCTGTGATTGAGTGGAACCTGTCATGAGGGATGCCATTTGCAGATAAAATCTTACGAGCAGCTTTTGCTCTATCTGCTGACAAATCCCATAAAGTAAAATCAGGACGTGAATATTGACGAGAAGCATCAGTATGTCCTGTAATCGCAATTCTATTAGGAAGTTTACGAAGAACTGGAGCCATTTTTGCGAGAAGTTTTTGAGCTCTTTCATATGGTTTTGCAGACCCTTCAGGAAACATTGAACGTCCTTCTTGGTCAACAAGCTGGATATGTAATCCTTCAGGAGTTTTCTCAACCAAAAGACTATCAGAGTCCTCTAATATTTCAGGAAGCTCCTTCCAGGCCTGACGAAGAGAGGCTGAAGCAAGCGCAAACTGTCTGGGGCGCTCAATATCCGTTTTCTCTATATCATGCGTATTGGCCTCAGGCCCCTGTTTTGAGCGTTTATCATGGCTGTGTTCTGCAAAATCAGAATCCTGCTCTCGAGGAACAGGTGCAACGCTTTTCACAAACTCTCGAACAGGAGCGCCTTCAATCTCAATCATACCAGCTTTGCGAGCTTCAAATTTAATACCAAAAGCTTCACGCATCGAACCGGCAACAACCTGCAGTTTCTCTTTATCCTGAATAGAGAACGAAATGATCAAAACGAAGAAACACACAAGCAGTGACATAAGATCCGCGAATGTGACCAGCCACTCTGGAATATCACTGCCACCTCCTTGTTTTTTCTTAGGCATTTCTCCGTTCTCCTATTGACTGTTTTAAGCTGCCGCTTCATCAGCCAAAATTGCTCTACGTTCTTTTTCTGGAAGATAAGCAATGAGAGACTCTTTGATCATTTGAGGACTTTTATTTTCTCTCAATTGTATGATCCCATCTAAAGCCAGCGAAAGGTTTATTTCTTGGTAAGTTGCTTTGTTATTCAACTTATCTGCGATAGGAAGACACACAAGGTTAGACAAAACCGCGCCATATAATGTAGTTAAAAGGGCGACCGCCATGGAAGGACCAATCGCGGCTGGATCATCCATTGTTGAAAGCATCTGTACCAGACCAACTAGCGTACCAATCATACCAAAAGCGGGTGCTGCGTCCCCAAGAGCTTTATAAATGCGTGCGCCTTCCGAGTATCTTTCTAAAAGGAGATCTCTCTCGCGTTCAAGCATAGTTTGAATAAGGTCTGGCTCATAGCCGTCAGCAACCATTTGGCAGCCTTTTTTCAGAAGTTCCTCATTAATTTCTGCACCCTCAAGGCCAAGTGGACCATCTTTACGGACTATATCTGCAAGTCTTGCAACTTCATCAATCATTTCTTTATGACTGACGGCCTTATGAGTAAAGGCAACACCACCACCGCTAGCAAAAGCTGAGAAAACATTAGAGAGTGGGAAGCGAATGACAGTTGCAGCAAATCCTCCTCCAAAAACGATTAAGAGAGAAGGAACGTTAATAAAGCTTCCAAAGTCACCACCCATTAGAATTGCAACACAGACAATGATAGCCCCTGCAATAATACCTGCAATAGTAGCGATATCCATAACCGACCCCTGAATATTTAAAATCCATCGAATGGTATTTTTATTAGGGCCAGTATAACTGACAAAGAGGAAATATTTCTTGAAAGAATAGATGAAAATTTCATGGAAAATTACAAGAATTAATTAACCATAAAGAAATTCAACTTTTAGGCGATCCCGATACGCAATAAGTCGTGAATATGAAGAATGCCTACCGGTTTTTTATTTTCAACAACAAAAAGCGAAGTAATGCTGCGACTATTAATAATCTCAAGAGCTGAGCTAGCAAGAGTTTTCGGATCAACAGATTTAGGGTTGAGCGTCATAACATCTTTAGCTTTAGATTTTAAAAGGGCATCTCCCATATTACGACGAAGATCACCATCCGTAATGATCCCAATAAGGATGCCATCATCATCAACAACGCCAAGACAACCAAAACTTTTTTCTGTCATGGTCACAAGAGCTTCGCTCATCGCAGTGCCTGCATCAATAATAGGAAGCCGCTCGTCCTTATGCATAATATCAGAAGCATATTTTAAATTGGCCCCTAACTGTCCACCTGGATGAAAAACTTTAAAGTCACTCGCTGTAAAGCCATGATTTTCAAGTAAAGCGATTGCTAGAGCATCTCCAAGCGCCAGTTGCATCGTTGTAGATGTCGTTGGAGCCAGGCCATGAGGGCAGGCTTCTTGTGCATTTGGAAGGATCAAAGCAACCTCAGCAGCATTGGCAAGAGCACTGTCGACTTTCGAAGTAACTGCAATGAGAGGAACAGAAAAACGGCTCGAATAGGCAATTATATTTGTTAACTCAACGGTTTCCCCCGACCAGGAAAAAGCAAGTATCACATCTTTTTTTGTGATCATACCCAGATCCCCATGGCTGGCTTCGCCAGGATGTACAAAATAGGCTGGGGTGCCCGTAGAGGCAAGTGTAGCAGAGACTTTCTGGCCAATATGTCCGCTTTTCCCCATACCTGTTACAATCACACGGCCCTCAGAAGCATGAATAATTTCTGCCGCACGAACAAAACCTTCGGATAAATGAGTGTCCAGCATATCAAAAACAGCCCTTAGGCCTTCAGTCTCAAGGTGCAAAGTTTGTCGCGCTGATTCTAGAAATTTATTCATAAGCTAATCTTAGGTGCCTCTTTAGGTATATGCATGAGATGTTTGAGAACATGATGCCTGAAAACATGAAATGTGAAGCCCCTATATCATTGCAAGAAAATTTGCAAGTTTTCATTATGAGTAAAAGCCCTTATAAGGTAAGAATTCTAAATAAGTGATCTCGTAAAGGCACAAAATACTTAAAAGGGCTTCTTATATAATGCAGCTATATAGTGTTAAAAAATACTATCTGAATATATTTCTTTTTATCATCATATTAGTTTCACATCCCACATCCACATATGCTCAAAAATCGCTACAAAAAATCAGGAACGAGTTTCCTGTTTGGCTAAGCAGTTTTAAAAAATCAGCTTTAGATAATGGTATTTCCCAAAAAATCATAGATAAAGCCTTTAAAAACGTTAAATTACGCCTAAAACTGCCAGATCTTAATATTCCTAAAAAAACAAAAAAAAAGAAGGTAAAAAGGCAGCCGGAGTTTGATAGTCCTGGAAAATATTTTCCTAAATCATATTTACAGACTTTAACCAAACAAAGCCGGAAACATTATCAAAAATGGCAAAAGAGCCTAATTAAAATTGAAGAGATTTATAATGTTGATGCAAAGATTATCCTATCAATATGGGGACGAGAGACAGCTTTTGGGAAAGCCAAAATACCCCATTATGCGATAGAAGTCTTAGCAACTCAGGCTTACATCGGGAATCGGAAAGAATTTTTCAAAACTCAGTTAATGTTAGCATTACAGATCCTTCAAGAAGGCCACATAATTCCTAAAAAAATGAAAAGCTCATGGGCAGGGGCAATGGGATACACACAATTTATGCCAGAAGACTTTGTAAAATATGCTGTCGATTTTGATAAAGATGGTCGAAAAGATATATGGGGAACGATCCCAGATGCTTTGGCATCAACAGCCAACTATTTAAACAAAAATGGCTGGCAAAATGATTTCAGTTGGGGATATGAGGTTGATTTACCGCAAAATTTTGATTGTCGATATGAAGGATTTGGAAAAGGCAGAACAATTAAGGAATGGCTTTCTTTGGGAATATCTTTTCATAAAAAAACAGAGTTGCAGCCAAATCTTTTGAAAAATCAAGCTTATCTCTTAATACCAGCTGGTACAAAAGGCCCTGCATTTCTTGTTCTGGACAATTTTCTTGTCATAAAAACCTATAATCAATCTAATCTATATGCATTATTTATTGGGCATTTGGCAGATCGTACACAGATAAATAAAACCTTCAAAACGAAATGGCCGAAACTGAAATCATATTCAAGACAAAAAATTCGTGAAATGCAAAAACAGCTTGCATTGTTAGGTTACGATATTGGAAAAATTGACGGAATTGTTGGTCCAAAATCCAGGTCGATAATTGGTATGTTTCAGCATAAGAATAATACGCCAATAACCTGTTATCCAAATGAGGCTATGTTCACTATTTTGTCAAAACAAACAAGAAAACTTGAAAAATCAGGTTAATACGATAGAAAAGTAAGCTTAAATATTGCTCAAATTGCATGATGACTCTTGAAATGCTATTATATTAATAACTTCAATTAAATAATATAAAAATAATATGTCTCAGCTTAACTGGAAAATAATTTCATTAATTTGCTTAATGATTGGGCCTTTGCTTAGCCCAATGATGACCTATGCGTCTACAGAGAATAAAACAGAGAATAAAAAAGACAAGGCCTTTAAGGCCTGGACCAAAAGAGTCTGGGTGAGAGCAAGAAAAAAAGGTATAAAGAAAAAAACATTTCAAGCTGCCTTTAAAAACATCAATAGTCCTGACTCAGATATTTTCAAAAGGGCAAATAACCAGGCTGAATTCAAACAACCAATATGGGAATATATTGAACATCGTGTTCATGACAAAAGAATAGAAGAAGGCAAAAAGCTCTTAAAAGAATACTCCAAAACACTGGGTATCATTGAAAAAAGACATGGTGTCGATAGACATATATTAATTGCGATTTGGGCTTTAGAGAGCAATTACGGCACTCATCAAGGATCTAAAAACGTTATAAGATCACTTGCAACTTTGGCATATCGTGGAAAAAGAAGACGTTTTGGGTATTCACAACTCTATGCGGCTCTTAAAATACTGCAAAAAGGAGATATAACCCCTGAAAGCATGCTGGGGTCTTGGGCCGGCGCAATGGGACATACTCAATTTATTCCAACCACTTACAATGCTTATGCAGTTGACTTTGATAAAGATGGCAAGCGAGATATTTGGAACAATGTTCCTGATGCGCTTGCATCAACTGCAAATTACCTAAAAAAATCAAGATGGCAGACTGGTAAAACCTGGGGGTATGAAGTCAAATTACCAAAAAAGTTCAGATATAGGTCAAAATATAAACGCTCTTCAAAAAATATCAAAAGCTGGACAAAGCTTGGCATAAAAAGAGTAAATAACAAATCATTTCCGAGATTAAATGATCGAGCGACTTTACATATACCTGCTGGGAAAAATGGACCCGCATTTTTAATGCTCAATAATTTTCGCTCTATTTTACGTTATAACCAGTCATTTGCTTACGCATTATCAGTTGGGTACATGGCTGATCGTTTAAGAGGTGGAAAACGTTTTTTAACAGCTTGGCCTGTTGATAAAAATAGTTTGATTATTAGATCTGAACGTGAAGAGTTACAAAGCAGGCTTTTGCTAAAAGGCTATGAGATAGGCAAGGTTGATGGTATATTCGGTGATAAGACCATAGAAGCAGTAAAAGACTATCAGAAAAAGTTAGGGCTTAAGTCAGATGGAATTCCGACGCGAGATTTGCTAGAAAACTTGCGCAATCAGGACAAAAATTAAACAAATTACATTGCGAAAAATTAAGAATGTTAAAATTTAAAGATATTATCAGCAAAATAAACAGAGGTTTTTTTCTAGTTAGCCTCATTTTATTGATATTTTATGCATTCTCAGTCTTCTCAAAAGTATACGCCCAAAGTGCTGACCAGTTTTCTAGAAGTTACATAACGCCATTTCCTAAAGGAAATAAATACAGCATCTATGTAGCCGGAGCATCTCTAGCAAGCGGAATGAGTACAGGCTTAAAAAATGCTTTTTCTAAAGACAAGAATATCGAAGTCAAAAATATTATTAAATACAGATCAGGATTAATAACACAGCGTCGCTTTAGTTGGAAAAAACAATTATCTAGTACAGCTAAAGAGGCTAAAATAGATATTCTCGTAGTTTTTCTGGGTATGAACGAGCTTGGTTCTGTAAGATCTAAAAAAAACAATCATCAAGTTGGCACTGAGGTTTGGAAGAATACTTTAGGCAGAAATATTGATGAGTTGCTCAAAGGATTTAAGAATAATAAAATCGCAATATATTGGGTCGGTCTACCGATCATGCGGAGCCCAAAATTAAATGCAAAAATACAAACCATTAATGAAGTTTTTCGCAAGAGAACTTTCATTAATAATGTCAGGTTTATTGACACTTGGAAGAGTTTTGCTGACCAGTTTGGAAGATATAGTGCATTTGGGCCGGATCTTAATGGTAAAATTCGCCGTCTGCGAGAAGATAATGGTATAAATCTATCATTTCGAGGCAACCAGAAACTTGCCCATTTTATTGAACGCGAAATCCGCAGAGATATGGCCATTGCAAGAGCTGAGAGAAATATACCTTTAGCCGGCACAAAGGAAGAACAAAGAAGAATTGTAAAAAATATTTCTCAGAAACCTAAAATAAAAAAAAGATACACAAGTACAAAAAGTAAAAAAAATAAGTCTAGTGAAGGAGAGAGTTTTTTTACTAAACTTACCAATAACTTAATTGGTAAAAGTTCAAAAAAAGAAAAAGAAGAAAACTCAAATGAGGTCGTTCTTGATGATATTAAGATTGTGAGACCTCCAATTTCTGACATAGTTTTGTCAGGTTCTGTTGCAAGAAACAGGTTAGGAACAATCAATGCCTTAACTGGGGAAATTGTTGCGAGAGATATAAATGACGGACTAACAGCCTTGGCCTCTGTAACATCTTCGAATAATTTGAGTTTAAAAGAATTAAAACAAAGACTCCCATTAAAGCAAACACCTTACTATAGGGTGCTTGTCAAAGGGGAACGATTAGAGCCAAAACCAGGCCGTGCAGATGACTTTGCATGGGCAAAAGAAGTCAAGTAATTAAAACAGTAAAAACAAATCAGGTTGTATTTTGTTTTAGTATTGTGGTGGTGTTAATGCAATTAAGTATAAATAGTTTCTATAAATCCATGACATTTTTAACGTCACAAAAAATGGATTTTGTTAATTTTATTTTATGCGCATCTTTTTGTCTTATGTTCCTTTTCGTTACGGATCATAATTTAGCTTATGCTTATACTGATACTTCGCTACAGGTGAACCGGGCAAAAAAGACTGATCCAATACCAAAAGCAAAATTATCAAATCCAAAATCCACCAAAAAAGCACAAAAGAAAATAAAGGTAGCCAAACCTCAAGCTTTAAGGAAAGCAGAACGAAAAGCCCCAGTAATAAAAGCATCGCAAAAGAATATTGCGGGCCCCAAAGCTGCTGTTCTTAACGCCTCAATCGCCAAAGAAAAATCAATAGACCTTGTAAAAGATGTCCCAATAAAAAAGGGATTGAAAAACTTTTATGATGCTTTGACAAAAACATTATCAGGTGAAAATCAAAAACCAGTTACAATTCTTCATATGGGTGATGATCGTATAGCCAGAGATGGTTTTTCAAGCCAAATAAGAAAAATGCTGCAATCTCGTTTTGGAGATGGGGGGCGCGGTATGGTGATGCCAGGTCCTATTTTTCCATTCTATCGTGCTGATGGCATTCAATTCAAAAGCTCAGGGCGCTGGGAAGTTAAAACAGCTCTCTCTGGAGAAGGAGGCCCCTATGGTTTAACTGGGGCGATGCTAACATCTTCTGATCCAAAAGCGTCTTTGCAAATGACAAGTACAGGAGATCCTTTCTCATGGGCTGAAGTCAGCCTGTTTACAGGACCACAACAGGGCAGGGCAATTGTTTGGGTACAAGGTCCAAGCGGCTCTCATCAGCAAATCATTGAAACAAAAACCTTACAACACAGCATCAGGCGCGTACGTTTCCCATCACAGGCAACCTCAGTAAGTGTATTCCCTGAAGGAGAAAGACCAATCACGCTTCTATCATGGCAATCAGGTCATGATCGCCCTGGTATTCGTTATGTGAATTTAGGAATGCCAAAATCTACAATTAACTTAGCTCAAGGACTAGACGCAGAATTTGTAAAGTTGGATTTAAACAACGTAAAGCCAGATTTAATCGTTCTAAGCTATGGATATAATGATGGCTTCAATGAAAGCATCGATAGTTTGTCCTATGAAGAAAGATTTCGCCAACTCATCGAAATCTTAAAGACCTTAGCCCCGAATGCATCTGTATTGGTTATTGGCCCACCAGATGGCGCAATGATACCAGAATACGCAAAATCAGGAGCTTCCACATCTTCTAAAGCGTGTCGGGCATTAAGCAAATTCGAGACAGAAAACTATTCCCAGCTAGTCGCGACACGCGATTCGAAATTAGGGCGCTGGTACCCACCAATGAAATTAGATCAAGTGCGCCAGGCAATGCGTCGTGCGGCAGCAAAAACAAGTTCATTCTTCTGGGATTGGTCATTGGTAATGGGTGGCCCATGTGGCATTCACGCATGGGTTCATAACACTCCAAAATTGGCCTCAGACGATCATAAAAATCTGACAGCAGCAGGAACAAAAGAGTCAGCATCAAGGCTTTACTCTGAACTTATGTCAGGATTTGATGCGTATAGACTATTAGCAAGTCGTTAAAACTATATCACTTTTGGAGTGTTTCTATATATTTCACAAGTGCATTGATACGACGATCTGCCCGGCTGTCAGTATATTTTGCACTATCGTCGTCTTCTTTATAAGCACGATAACGATGCCCCCAAATTGGCATTTCTCTCTGATGATGCGCGCTAATAATAGATCGCCCATCAACAATCTGTACGATACGTTTAAATGGAAATATTCCTCCATTTATCCTTGATATTTGTGTCAGATCAGGAGGAGAGCCTTTCAGTTTATGAGTATGATGGCCATGACCTTTACCATCAATTCCATGGCAAGGCATGCATGCAATTTCATATTCAGTAGCGCCAAGATGCTCGTCAAGACCCTCAGCAAAACTAAAATCGGCTGCCATCAAAAGAAAAACAAAAAAGGTGAAAATAATTAGTGGATAGCCTATGTAATTATTCCCCTTATATGAGCTGCTATGAGCAGCAGGAAGTAAAGAATAACCACAATGATATGGCATGAACTTATCTCTCAGATTTTAAAGACATGATATAAGCTACAATATCTCGTATTTCTGATCGTGTGAGTGGAACAGTTGGCATAAGCGGATGAGGTATGATAATTTTTCCAGCTAATCTTTCTAAATTTTGCCCTGGTTTATTTGCTATCACTTGAAAACTTGGAACCGCATCCTTTATCTTAGTTTGTGTTTTTTCACCAACAACATGACAATTTACACATAACTGTTTAGCTAACTCAAAACCACGTTTCTGATTTAACTGAGCGATTTGGCTATAGGCACCAAGAGGGAAACTGAAAGTTAATAAACATATTATGATAACTAAAATGATGTGTCTATTTTCCATTTGATTTCATGCCTCAAAAATTGATCAAAATAGTTGATGATTAAGTTTAGAGTTTTTGGATTGTCTCCAGATACTTTACAAGTGACTTAATACGCCTTTGAGCCCTTTCCTCAAGCTTTAACACACTTTCTTTGGGGTCAATAGCGATTTGAAAATGTTTCCCCCAGATAGGCATATCTCGACTATGGGATTCAATAACAGTTCTTCCATCAATTATTCTGATAATTTTCTCAAAAGGAAATTTTCCTCCATTAGATTTTGTAAGTTGTGTAAGATCAGGAGCTGGTGTCTTTAATTTTTTTGAGTACGGCCCATCCCCTTGTCCTTTTTCTCCATGACAGGAAACACATGCTGCCTTGTAGTCTTTTAAGCCCTGCTTAATATCCTCAGCAGTGGCATAATTAAAAAATGTAAAAGAGAACAAGAAAAGGAAAATAAATAATTTGCTATGAAACATAACATCATAACCTTATGTGATTTGATAAAATATCTAGTGAAAGTAGAATATCGTATAGCCCCAGATCATTCTTGATCTAAGTCAAACTTTGGTATCATGATTTAAAGAAATGCAGATAAAACTCAAAATAATAATAAGAAAATTTACTATAACAAAACAAACATCACGGGAATTTCATTAGGCTGCTTTGTTTTGCTCTATTAAAGGCAAGAAAAGGCAAAAGAACACAAAAGCAAGAGACTGATCATTTATTGTATGTTTTAATACGCTTAATTAAGTCTCCAAATTTACTTTCATAAAGCTTATAAACAGATTGAGATCTTTTGATAAGTGATTGCTTATCTGCCGTTTTGAATTTGGCGCCTTCAGCTTTCATTTTAATTTCAAGAGCTTTATTTTCAAAAAGATTGCGGGCCCTTTGAAACCATCCAGCTTGTTGGGCAGCATTCCTGATACACGTCTTTTCAGTCTTGGCTAAAGACATCCACCAATTCAAATTTGCAACGACAGGCGTAGCTTCATATTTATGTTCAGTCATAGAGATATAGGGAGTGAGTTTATGTAGCTTCGCATAATAAATATTTGTTAAAGGGTTCTCTTGACCTTCAAAAATACCATTCTCTAGAGCTTTTGGCAGTTCACTCCACTCAAGTGGAGCTGGTTGACTTCCCAACGCTTGAAATAAATCTATAGTCGATTTATCTGCAGGTGTCCGGATTCTAAAATTTTTAAAATCTTCTGGAGATAAAAGATGCTTGTTCACATGAGTAATATTACGAAATCCGTTATCCCAGAATGTGAGGATTTTTATACCTTGCTTATTTGCTTTTTTATCAAGTATTTCACCAATAGGTCCATCAAGAACTTGCCATGCATGTGGTAAATCTTTGAAGAGAAATGGGAGGCCAAGAAGACCAACCTCAGGGACAATATTTGCAAGTGGGCCTTGGGAATTTGCTGTGAGCTGAATAACTCCAGCTTTTACAGATTTAAGCGTTTCTGAATCATCTCCGATACTCGCTGCAGCTGCGACCTTAACTTGGTATTTATCATTTGAACATTGTCGAACAAGAGATGAAAATACTTCAGCAGCATCATAGCGAGGATTTCCCTCTTTTGCACCGTGAGCAAAAATAATTTCTTCTGATTGGGCTGGATAGCTAAAACCAAGCAAGAACACGCATACTGCTGATATAATTTGAAACTTCATGACTTAACGATACAGAACTTTGCTAGAAACTCTTAATGTGACTTGATTATAGCTTAATCCATTAAAAAAAAGATTAATTACATCTATCTAAAAGTAGTGAATTTTCTTCTAATGGCAGGAAGGGGGAAGAAAGTTTTAATAACCATATAGAAATAAAAATATGGTACCTTATGATTTCCAGATATCAGTACAGTAATAGGTCATGCTTTCAATATGGAATAATATATCAGGTAAGATAACTTTTCTTATTACCGCCATAACTGTGATATGCTGCACCTCAATCGGCATACTATGTTACATGACTTCTGAAGCTGCGTTGCTGAATGCGTATGAGCGTGGCTTAAAGAGTTTGGTGACAGCCCGTAGCCTTATCCTTACCAATTATTTAAGTGCTATAGAAAAAGAATTTGATATTTATTCTAAGGATGCAATTACTCATAAAACTCTTGTTGAATTAGAAAAAGCTCTTAAATATTTAAGCGCAGATATAGAAAAAATTAACTTTTATTATAAAAACGATAAACTGAATAAATCAAAAAGAATTAAGCTTTCAGGAAAAGGTCATAAGACTTTTTATTCTTGGAAGCACCAGGATATTCACTCACATTTTGTGAAATTAGTAACAGCAAATCAATTGGGTGATGTATATTTGGTTAACAAATCTGGCGTGGTAATATACAGTGTAACCAAATCAAAAGACTTCCTATTGGACCTGTCTAAAATAGAGCCAGATCAATCAGGGCTCTCACAAGTTTATCATAAAATCTCTAAGAGTAAAAAGGAAAAGGCATTTGTCCCGTTTGCTCCATACCCTTTAGATAATAATATAAAATCTAGCTTTATCGCATTAAAAATCTATAAGCCCTCACAAGTAAGCAAGAAGAGTGTTATTAAAGTAGATAAACAAAAAGAGAAAGAAGTTATTGGGTATATAATCTTCAGATTAACGGAAGGAACACTGAATAAACTGATATCTGAAGATCTGGACTTAGAAAATGACGCTAAGATCATTTTGCTGAATAATCGAAACATACCAATTACATCATCTAACGCGGATATATCTTCATTGGCAAACAGTCTCGCAACTATGGAGCTTAAAGTAAGCGGAAAATTTCATATCATTAAGGGGGCAAATACAAATTACTATACATCATTTAGTTTCTTAGACTACTTTGACGAAAGATTGACCATTCTTGCCTTCAAAACTGAAAAACAGGTTCTTGGTGCAATTTACACCATGGGGAAAATAATATTAGGCGTAACTCTGGCAACCCTTGTTATTATTTTAATTATTGGCAGGGGGTTCGCTAGAAGTCTTGCAAAACCATTAGAAGCCCTAGTTCATCATGTATCTGAACTTAGTAAAGGTAATTTAGAAACTTTTATTACATCTCAAGACAGGCAAGATGAAATTGGTGACTTAGCACGTACCCTGGAAGAATTCAGAACAACATCATTTTATGTGAAGCAACTGGAAGAATCTAACAAAAAAATTGAAAAACAATTGAATCTTGATCCCCTTACCTCGTTAAGCAATCGTAGGGTACTGGATCAACTTTCCGAAAAATTAGGAAAACGAAATAGAGAAAGTGATTTAAGGTACAGCTTCGCGATTATAGATTTAAATGGGTTCAAACCGATAAATGATACATATGGTCATAAGGTAGGCGATACAGTTCTCATAAAGATTGCAGAAAGATTAACCAACGCTCTCTCCCCAGATGACATCTTAACAAGATTAGGTGGTGATGAGTTTGGAATTGTTGTCATGGATCTAAAAGATCGTGAAGATGCAGAAAACTATGCGAAAAGAGTTTTAAAAATATTCGATAAACCTTTTATCATTGACAGACAAGAAATTCCTGTTGGAGCAAGTGTTGGTATTGCATATTCAAGAGATGTGCAGGGGAGTTTTGAGGATGTAATATCCGCAGCTGATAAAACAATGTTTTCGGCTAAACATGCCGGAAATCTATCATATGCAATTTATGATAAGCTCTCAGTATTGAGCAAACCAGATTTAAATGCTCGAAATGAATTCGAAAACGCTTTAAAAACTGGACAAATAGTTCCCTACTATCAACCCAAAATTGATTTAGTTACTGAAGAAATTATTGGATTTGAGGCTTTGGCCAGGTGGTTACATCCAACAAGGGGGTTGTTGACACCCGGGAGTTTTTTTCAACTTATTGAAGAGTACAAGCTCCAAGGTGACTTTAACAATATCATGGTGAAGCAAATTCTTGCTCAACTTCATAATTGGGAAAGCTCTGGCTTATATCCTCTACCGGTTGCGATAAATGTTGATGAAAATACACTGGCAACTGTATCCGGTCGTGAGAATATGGAAGCGATGTTAAAAGAATATGCAAATATAACAGATCTCCTGACAATTGAAATCACTGAAGATGTATTCGTTGCAAGAGCAGCAGAAGCAATAAAAACATCTATAGAAAAACTTGTAGACATGGGCATCAGCATTTCAATGGATGACTTTGGTACGGGCTATGGATCCTTTAAGCATTTGCGTGAGTTCCCTTTTAATGAACTTAAGATTGATATTGAGTTCACCTCAGGTATTGGCAAGGAAAGGTCTTCAGAAGTTATCATTGATGGTTTTTTATCAATAGCTGAAGGGTTGAAAGCCAAAGTGGTTGCTGAAGGAATAGAAACAAAAGAACAGGCGGAATACCTAAAAGCTAGAGGGTGTGATTTTGCTCAAGGGTTTCTCTATGGAAGGGCTATGGATGCAGAGAGTGTTTCAAAGTTTCTTATAGGAACATCCCAAAATATTACATCAAAAAAGAGTATGAGTTAAGAGTTCTAACTTTGTATTTCAAGGTAAGAGTCCTTCTCTTACCTTGAAAGAAATTATTTACCGTGGCAAGTCAGAAGAGCCCATCAGAAAGGTATCGATTGAATGTGCCGCTTGTCGGCCTTCACGAATAGCCCAAACAACGAGTGATTGGCCTCTGCGAATATCTCCAGCAGCGAAAACTTTCTCACGAGAAGTTTTGTAGTCATTAACATTAGCCTGAACGTTATTGCGGCCGTCAAGAACAACATCTAGCGACTCGAGCATGCCTTCATAAACGGGATGAACAAATCCCATAGCTAACAAAACAAGGTCTGCATCGATTTCAAACTCAGAACCTTCAATTTTCTGGAATTTTTCATCAACTTTAACGCAATGAAGTTTTGTCACAAGACCATTTTCTCCAGAGAAATGCGTCGTCATAACAGAAAAATCACGGTTTGCACCTTCTGCCTGGCTTGAAGAGGTGCGCATTTTCAAAGGCCAGTGAGGCCATGTTAATTCTTTATTTTCTTTCTCAGGAGGCATTGGCATAATTTCAAGCTGAGTTACAGAAACAGCACCTTGTCTAAAAGACGTACCAATACAGTCAGATCCTGTATCACCACCACCAATCACAACAACATTTTTGCCCGTTGCAGTGATAGGTTCAACATCCCCTAACATTTCATTAGAAACGCGTCTGTTTTGTTGTGGGAGAAACTCCATTGCAAAATGAACACCGTTCAAATCACGTCCATCAACAGGCAGATCTCGAGGTTTCTCAGAACCGCCTGCTAGCAAAAGAGCATCATACTCATTTTCAATCTGGGAAACAGGAATATCAACACCAACATGAACATTACAATGGAATACAACACCTTCGGCTTCCATCTGTTTCATGCGGCGTTCGACAACTGTCTTTTCAAGTTTAAAATCAGGAATTCCGTATCTCAAAAGGCCGCCTGGAAAAGCACTTTTCTCATAAACATGAACGTCATGTCCAGCACGAGCAAGCTGTTGTGCTGCTGCAAGTCCTGCAGGGCCAGCACCAACAATCGCAACTTTCTTGCCAGTCTTTGTTTCCACAGGTTGTGGGACAATCCAGCCTTCGTTCCAACCTTTGTCAACAATAGCACATTCAATCGTCTTGATCGTCACAGGAGCATCATCAATATTCAAAGTACAAGATGCCTCACAAGGTGCGGGGCAAATGCGTCCAGTAAATTCAGGGAAATTATTTGTTGAATGTAGGTTGCTCAAAGCCTCTTTCCAGTCGGACTGATAAACCAGATCATTCCAATCAGGAATCTGATTATTCACAGGACAGCCATTATGACAGTAAGGAATACCACAATCCATACAACGTGCAGCTTGGCGAGAAACTTCCTGATCGCTAAGAGGGACAACAAAATCATTATAATTTCGAACCCTATCTGAAGCCGGAAGATAAGTTCGGTCTTGTCTGTCAATTTCTAAAAAGCCAGTAATTTTACCCATAATTATTTCTCCCCTCTGAGAGGAAGCCCTATTTCTAACTCGTCGAGACCAGTTGTATCAGCAGCTTGTTGTCGTTCCATTTCTTTTAAAGCTCGGCGATATTCAACCGGCATTACTTTCTTAAATTTAGGGAGATAATTTTCCCATTGCTCAAGGATTAATTTTGCACGAGATGAGTCAGTATAATGCATGTGCTTTTCAATCAGCTGACGTAATCTTTCAGCATCAAACTTTGTCATATCGCACATCACGTCCACAAGACCATGAGACTCAAGATCACCACCTTGATGATCAACACGTTGCATCGCCTCTTCTTCTTCTTCTATAGGCTCCAGATCAACCATTGCCATATTACAGCGCTGTTCAAAATCGCCGTCCTCATCAAGGACATAAGCAATACCGCCTGACATACCCGCAGCAAAGTTACGGCCTGTTTTACCAATAACCACAACAATACCACCTGTCATGTACTCACAACCGTGATCGCCAGTACCTTCAACAACTGCAATAGCTCCAGAGTTCCGAACAGCAAAACGCTCACCAGCAACGCCTCTGAAATAACACTCGCCACAGATAGCACCGTATAGGACTGTGTTTCCGACAATCATAGACTCTTCTGGAATAATTTGAGCTTCTTCTTGCGGTCGGACAATAATTTTACCGCCAGACAAACCCTTGCCAACATAGTCATTTGCTTCACCAGAAAGGTCCAGAGTGACACCAGCTGCAAGCCAGGTTCCAAAGCTTTGTCCTGCAGTTCCTTTAAATGCAATCCAGATACTATCTTCAGGCAAGCCTTTATGCCCAAATCTTTTGGCTACCTCACCAGAAAGCATGGTGCCAGTAGATCTGTTAATATTCGAAATTGGCAAATCAAGTTTAACTGGTTGAGAGTCTTCCAATGCAGGCATAGCAAGTTTAATCAGTTCTTGATCAAGAATCTGCTCAAGATGATGATCCTGAGTGCTTGTATTATAGATAGCAATACCTTCACCAACATCTGGTTTATAAAAGACTTTGCTGAAATCAAGTCCTTTAGATTTCCAATGAGCAAGGGCATCATCTTTGTCTAGGAATTCTGTATGACCAATAAGCTCATTTAATGTTCTGAAGCCCATCTTAGCCATATATTCTCTCACCTCTTCTGCGATAAAGAAGAAGTAGTTAATGACATGCTCAGGCTTTCCTTTAAATTTCTTGCGAAGAACAGGATCTTGAGTTGCAATACCAACCGGACAAGTATTTAGATGACATTTCCTCATCATTATACACCCAGCAGCAATCAAGGGAGCCGTGGCAAAGCCAAATTCATCTGCACCCAAAAGTGCACCAACAATAACATCACGACCTGTTCTCAATCCACCATCAACCTGTACAGCGATCCGTCCTCTCAAGTCATTAAGGACAAGTGTTTGCTGTGTCTCAGCAAGACCAAGTTCCCATGGAGATCCCGCGTGTTTGATAGATGTTAACGGACTTGCACCTGTACCGCCTTCAAACCCAGAGATTGTTACATGATCCGCTCGAGCTTTCGAGACACCAGCAGCAACAGTACCAACACCGATTTCAGAGACAAGTTTTACAGAAATATCTGCATTTGAGTTTGTATTTTTCAAATCATAAATAAGCTGTGCAAGGTCCTCAATGGAATAGATATCATGGTGCGGTGGAGGTGAAATTAGACCAACACCAGGTGTGGAGTGTCGAACTTTCGCAATAACAGCATCAACCTTATGACCGGGTAACTGCCCACCTTCACCAGGCTTGGCACCTTGGGCCATCTTAATTTGGATCATATCCGAATTAACAAGATATTCAGTCGTAACACCAAAACGACCAGACGCAACCTGCTTAATAGCTGAGCGCATAGAATCGCCATTCGCTTTAGGCTTAAAGCGATCTGGTTCCTCACCACCTTCACCAGTGTTTGATTTGCCTCCAATTCGGTTCATTGCAACCGCGAGCGTCGAATGCGCTTCTCGACTGATAGAGCCAAAAGACATAGCACCAGTAGCAAAGCGTTTCACAATCTCAGAAGCAGGTTCTACCTCTTCAAGCGGAATAGCTTGACGGCCAAGTTCTTCGGCATCTCGTATACGGAACAAGCCACGCAATGTCATCAATTGCTCATTCTGGGTATTCACTTGATCCGCAAATTGTTTGTATTTATCTGGAAGGTTTCCACGCACAGCATGTTGAAGGTCTGCAACCACTTCAGGGCGCCAGGTGTGTGCCTCACCACGTATCCGGTAAGCATATTCCCCACCAACATCAAGCATATTCTTATAAACAGGAGCATCGGAGAATGCTAAACGATGGCGCTCAAAAGTTTCTGCCGCAACTTCTTTT
>CBDHHC010000018.1:0-39447 GCA_965263345.1 Methyloligellaceae bacterium | reverse complement strand
CTCATAATGACAAGCTTAATAATGTTGTCTGTTATGAAGGCGTGGTTGAAAACATCAAAACTATTTGCCAGTCTGGTCATGTTAACCTGATCGAAACCTTAGCTGAGCGAATTGCTGAAAATTGTCTGGAGGATAAACGCATACTTGCAGTGCGCATCCGGATCGAGAAACCAGATATTATTTCTGAGTGTGACTCTGTTGGGATTGAGATTGAGCGTCTAAGACCGGATGCGGCTCCTTACCCTTAGATTTTTTACTCCCTAAACAATCTCAAGAATCATTGCAGTCGCATCATCTTTTGCTTTTGCGCGAGGATAGTCTATGCATGCTAAATCTTTCTGTTCGAATTCTCTTAATTCATTCGTTAAATTTGCAATGCCTTTTGTCATGATGGCATCGCCTAATTTTTCTAATGAGTAAAGTTTATAAACATCAACAAGACGCATAAAACCATCTGATGCTAATAAAAAACGATCGTCAGTTTGAACATTAATTGTACCCGACTTTACAAACTTCTCTGGCGCTGGTGTGATACTAAAAATCCCGTATCCGTTCTCACAATTTAACCTCCCTCGAGCAGCTCGCAACATCGGAAGAAGTTCATCACGAATTGGAATGTATTCACCCGTTGTGTCTTTATTGGCCGCGATTTGAGACGCCGCTTTGCGTACATCTTCATCGGCTGACCGGTCTATATCACCTAAAATTATATCCTGAGTTTTGGTACGCCCTGGTAACGCAATTAAACTGCAATCTCCTAGACTAAAAAAGCTTAGCTCCTCATTTGACAGTCTTATTAAAATACCTGCTGCAGAGGGTTGCTCATAGGGCTTGCTGATTGGCCTTAGAGCTGTCTGTTCGAACTGGCCTGCAATATGTGACGTGGTTTGTGTCACTATGTCTTTGAGTTCGATTTCATTATTCATTGCAGCATGCATAAAGGCTTGATCAAGTTGACTGGCGAACCATTGAGAGTCACTTAAACCTGGTAATATCCTATTCTCTAAAACATCTGTTGCTCCATCAATGACCCATGCCAGTTTTCCTGCCTGTCCTGCACGATCTTCATTGACCTTTGATCCTGTTAGAGAAATTTTATCTTTAAGTGCAATATGCATTATGTAAGCTCTCCTGCATGAGATATATCATTGAAATACTGACTGATAGATTCGACACAGATGTGACAAGATATATTATGCTGAGACTTCATTTATATCATCTCCAACCTATAGCTAATGAATTGGCCTTATGATGAATTGTAAGGTGTAGTTGTTTGCCCCATATTATATATAACCCAGTAAAGGTGATCATATGGTTCATACTCCACTTGCTTACAGCCACCGACAATATGGCAAAACAATTTTAATGGTTTTTATTGCTGTTCTCTTGGTTTGTTTTTTTATGGCACTTGGTCTTGAATGGCACCCTGCTCTGCTGATCCCAATTTTTATTATACTGTTTGCAGGATTTATTTTTAGTAGTCTCACAGTCAAAGTTTCTGATAAGGAGCTTATCTGGTATTTTGGACCAGGCCTTTGGGTTTATCGACTGGCTTTAAACGAGATTTCTTCTGTACAAACTGTAAGAAATAAGTGGTGGTATGGTTTTGGTGTCAGGGTAACACCGCATGGTTGGTTGTTTAATGTTGATGGTTTAGATGCTATTGAAGTTACAACCAAAGATGGTATCAAAAGGCGACTTGGCACTAATCAACCTGAACAACTCTTAAATATTATCAAAAGCAATATCTAACTCTCTCTTATGTCAGTTATTTTATCTATGTTAAATTTTTTGTGATTATTTTGTAACATACATTCTGTATTGAAAAGTACTTTCTAATTTGTGCCTTAATTGCTATCTATCAAACACTTAACTAACGAATAAATTATAAGGAACTGTTTTTATGAACGCAGCATTTTTTGGGAAAAAAGAGCCTAAACTCAGGCCAATGAAGCGTTCAGATATAACCCAGGTCGTTTCCATAATTAATGAACATGATGAAGATGATGCTGAAGAAGCAGGGGCTTGCCTTCATGAGAGCCAAGAAGGTATGTTTGTTCTTGATGATGGCAGTATGTTCTCATTAGAAGAGTCTGGTGGTGTGTTTGGGGTAATTGGCGCACGTTCTGAGCCTGATGTTGATGATATTGTCTGGTTATCCTGGACTTATGTCGCGCAAAACCGCAAAGGTGAAGGCTGGGGCAAAATGATGATGGAAGAACTCATCAATATGTTACGCCAAAATGGCATCAGAAAGATGTTTATTGCAACCAGCGATTATAGAGAAGATGGCGAAGAAATATACGCTGATGCGAAAGAACTCTACACATCTTTTGGAGCCGAGCTTGAACTTAATGTGCCTAAATTTCATGACGATGATGAAGCACAACAAATTTATGGTTTAAAGCTTCTGGACCAACCTGAGGAAACTCCAGAGATTGAAACACTAGATGGAACATTAGAGTTTTATGACGTAAATCCTGTTCCTGAAAGTGAAGATGGATATGCTTTAAACTGGCGTCTTCATGAAGAACCGCAAGATTTACCCAATACACTTGATCAATTAAAACGTTATACAGAAGAAGGACAGCAACATAACGCACGCATGCTAATCGCAACACTGCCTTCTGATTTATCGAATAATGTTACGAACGATTTTCATACTATGGGTTTTGAAAAAATTGGGCATCTTAAAGATTACCATGCAATTGGCCTCAACCAAGACTATTGGGCTAAGTATTTTTAACGGTATATTCATGGAATATGTGAAAAACACCTCTTAAACGAGATTTACTTGAGATTAAATTTAAATAATTGGAACTGGGAGTATAGCAAATGAGACTTATTGGAATTATTATCGCAATTGGTGTGATTGGATATGTATTTTTTGGAGATTCAGCGAGTTCTTCTCGCCCTGACTTAAGACATGTGAATGCACGCGCTGAAGCTGCGCTGAAAAAATATGATGAATATCTTAAAAAGAATAACATTACTCAAGCAACAGATAAAGAAATGGCTCAACTTACAAAGTTCATGCAGAAATATATGAATGTTGACCCACGTTTTTACAAAGATTCTTTGATTGCAATGAAATTGCAGAAAGATGCAAAATTTGAAGGCTATAAAGATACAAACAGCAATGGTGCAGTTGATTCAGGTGAGAAAAAGATTTTTACTGTGGAGATTGACTCTGCTAACAAACGTTTGATTGCAACTGATACGGGTGGTCAGTCTGTTGGCCGTACTATGGCGAACCTTGCAACAGGTTTCTTTGTTGGTGCGATGATGAGTAATCTTCTTAATCGTCAAAGTTCTTCTGGTATTAAACCTGGTAGCTTCAACAACCGTAAAGTTACATCTTCAGCAGCTTATTCTCGTGCTCGTAGCCGTGCACGCTCTGGTGGACGTTTCGGCGGTAAATAAGAATATACGATTTCACAGTTAAACAGATTGCAGGACTAGCATAAGTTGCTAGTCCTCACTTTTTTTAAGATAAGTATTATGACTTCAATTTCTAATGATATAGACGATGTCACTCAAGATGATTATGTCGACCTTCCTCCTGCCAAGATAGCAATTCTTTTGATGTCCATCGCTGTCGTTGCCTTATGCGGTATCGTCTATGAATTGATTATTGGAACGGTTTCAACATATCTTCTTGGAAATAGCGTTTATCAATTTTCTATCACCATTGGCTTTTTTATGTTTGCCATGGGAATTGGGTCTTACCTTAGCCAGTTTATCAAAGGACATCTAGTTCAGAATTTTATATATATTGAAATCGCTCTTGCATTCATTGGCGGTATTTGCAGTATTTCATTATTTATGACTTTTCCATTTACGCCGTTTATGTATCAAACGGTTATGTTCTTTTTTATTTTTACAATTGGTACTTTGGTTGGTCTGGAAATTCCACTTCTGACACGCATTCTCAGCCAGGTTGGTGGTATGCGTAAATCTATCGCTAATGTTCTCTCCCTAGATTATATTGGCGCTCTGATTGGATCTGTTGCTTTTCCTCTTTTGCTTCTTCCTAGCCTTGGACTCGTCCGTGCATCTTTTGCTATTGGTCTTATTAATATTGCAGTTGCGTTACTTAATGTTATTTATTTGCGCCAGTATTTAAATCGCCCCAATCAAGCCCTGTTCTTGACTATGAGCATATTTGCTCTCTTGTTTATCTTGACGTTGTTTGGGTCCTGGATGACCTCTCTTGCCCAGCATAATCTTTATTTTGATCAAGTGCTTTGGTCAAAGCAGACTAAATATCAAAAGCTCGTTGTTACACATGACTGGAAAAAACGCGATTTACGTTTGTTTATTGATGGACATATTCAATTCTCAGAAACGGATGAATATCGCTATCATGAAGGGTTGGTCCACCCTGCTATGGGGTCAGGAGAGAAGGTTGAAAATGTTCTCGTGATGGGTGGCGGTGACGGTCTTGCTGTCAGAGAATTGCTTAAGTACCCTTCCATAAAGCGTATTGACTTGGTTGATATTGATCCTGAAATGACACGCATGGGAACGAGTTTTGCTCCTCTTGTGCGACTTAATCAGGACAGTATGAGCGATAAAAGAGTTCATGTTTATAATGAAGATGGCTTTATTTTTATTAAGCGTAAGGGGCCAATCTATGATCGCGTATTTCTAGATTTTCCTGATCCTCATAATGAAGTTATCAGCAAGCTTTATTCCATCGAATTTTATACAATGCTCTCAAGGCGCATGAGCAAGGATGCTGTCCTAGCCACACAGAGTTCGTCCCCATTTTTTGCACGCACGGCATATTGGTCCATAAACAAAACACTTGATCATGTGTTTGGCCAAACTAAAAGCTATCATATTTCAGTTCCCGCTTTTGGTATCTGGGGGTTTAATATGGCGATGAAGGGCAATGTCTCTGGTATCGGTGAGATTAGTGTTCCAACTCGTTATCTGACACCAGAGATATTTAAAGCCGCTCAGGTTTTTGGGAAAGATATTAGCAAACCCAATAACTTGAGGACCAATTCTGTCTTTGAGCCAATTTTGTATAATTTATATCTCAAGGATCTACAGGGCAAAGTTTATGACTTGAAGCTCTCTCCTGAAAAAAGCTAAGCGAATTCAGCTAGACTCAAAGTGCCTTAAGGAGTGTGCTTTGAGCTTAATTTTATCAGTCCAGGTCTTTGAGATATTGCTTATAAGCGTCTTGATCCATTAGTTTTTCAAGCTCACTTTGATCAGAAATTTTCATTTTAAAAATCCACGCAGCTCCTTCAGCGTCTTCATTAAGGCGTGCGGGATTTGCTTCAAGTTCTGCATTTCCTTCTATCACCTCTCCTGAAACAGGA
Source organism: Methyloligellaceae bacterium (assembly GCA_965263345.1). Taxonomy (GTDB): domain Bacteria; phylum Pseudomonadota; class Alphaproteobacteria; order Rhizobiales; family CBDHHC01; genus CBDHHC01. The sequence goes on along the minus strand of CBDHHC010000018.1, from coordinate 34,111 downwards.
GCATAAATTTCGCTTGCTGCCTTAACAGATTCAACAACTGCTGTTTCATCACCCTGTGTTACAGTCTTTCCTGTTTCTGGAATTTCCACGAACACAATATCACCTAATTGATTTTGAGCATGATCAGAAATTCCGACAGTGCCTGTGTCTCCATCCACAATGATATATTCATGTTCTTTGGTGAAAAGTATTTTCGTCATTTTATAATCCTAGGTAAGTTATTCGTCTGCTTGCTCATTAGCATATAGTAAACGCACGCTCCATATCAGATATGTTCCGGCTGATACATGGCTTTCGTTTCTCATTCAATGTTGTATGTAACTGATTATGTGAGGAATAGATTGATTGTTTTAGATTAAAAAAATCATCATTGAGATTTTGTGATAATGTCATTTTCCACACCCAACAGAATCAAAGGCCCCTAGCAATATTGCCAGGAGTTAAGCCTCCTCTGTCATGGGTACCTGAGAGATTTCATTGCAAAACTTTTAGTTTAAAACAACTTATCACCGTCGGCGAGCTGTATTCATAAGAATAAAACTACTTTCCAGAGAACCATCTGTCTGCGATCCTTTTGCCTGAGAGTTTCCGAGGCGGTTGCTCCTTCGGCGCTACACTGTAATCTCTCCCGCGGACATCACTTGGTCTTTTTTATGAGAATAAGGGAAAATGTAAAGGAGTCAATATCTTGATCTGATATAACTCCTTTGGTGTCATAAAATATGGATAAAATGATTTATCGTTAGAATATCTGTATCAATTTTCTAGTTTGTCAAAGGCTACATAAAGTTTGTAATCTTCAACGCGTGTGCCTGTCGTTATTGGGAATTTAACGACTTTAACTTTTGAAAAATAGCCAATTGGACTTTCTTTTGAAATGTTTACTGCTATCTTCAGTTTTTCTGTTTTTATTTTATTTCGATCCTTATCCGTCACATGAACTAAGACAGGTAAGACTACAGTTCCTGATACTCCTTTTGGACCCAGTAGAACTCTTCCAGCAAAACCGTATTTAACACCAATTTGACCTGGGCTTATCTGACATTCCCTCGCGGTTTTGGTAATCTCACCGCGATGTTTAACGGCTAATCCATCACCAATTTTACCATCTTCATAGACCGTTAGCAGCCTATCTGTTGGCCAAATAACGAATTGAGGGCAGCCAGTTGCATATCCTGGTAAATTCCCAAATCCTGTATCTGTTTTCGCTGCATCCAATAAGTTTTGTTGTGAAACTGTTGTTAATGAAGGCTTTGAACCTACATTGTTTCCAGATTTATCTCCAAAAATACCTCCACCGAACCCAGAGGTTATCTGCGAAATTGCACAACCTGGCATAGATAAACCAATAATAATGAGGGGTACTATTTTTATATAAGTCAAGAAACTCTGACGATATTTATTCACGAAAACCTCATTCCGCTTTCTAAAGATCTAGGACTTAGGAATTTTTGTACTTGTTACAAGCCATCTAGACTAGAAAAGTAAAATTGCCACCATTACATTTTTTACCGATTTCTTATTAGCTAGCGTAAAACGCTAAGGAAAGTCTATAGTTATTTATTCAGAAAATCCTGGCTGTTATGAATTATTTAGCTTTTTATTGTATTATTGCGACTTTAAGGCATAATTGCGATAATGAAATAAACTGCTATTCTTAAAGTCAAAAATAACAGAGCGCCTTATATGAGCAAATCACTTAAAATTTTATTATGCGCACCACGTGGTTTTTGTGCTGGTGTAGATAGAGCCATTCAAATCGTAGAATTGGCACTAGAAAAATACGGTGCGCCAGTCTATGTTCGCCATGAAATTGTACACAACAAGTATGTTGTTGATAATCTTAAGAAAAAAGGCGCTATCTTTGTTGAAGAGTTAGATGAAATACCAGATACAGAGGCACCTGTTATTTTTTCCGCACATGGCGTGCCTAAATCAGTGCCAGAAAATGCCCGTAAAAGGAACTTCTTTTATTTAGATGCTACATGCCCGCTTGTTTCAAAAGTTCATGTTGAAGCTCAAAGACATTTTGAAAATGGTATGGATGTTATACTCATAGGTCATTCTGGACATCCTGAAGTCATTGGAACCATGGGACAATTACCCAACGGTACAGTTACCCTTATAGAAACAAGCGAAGATGCTTATAATCTTGAAGTGGAAGATCCCAGCAAAATCGCATATGTCACTCAAACCACTCTTTCTGTTGATGATACACATGAAATCGTGAAAATTTTAAAAGAACGTTTTCCACAAATTCATGAACCGCACAAAGAAGATATCTGTTATGCTACCACAAATCGTCAGCAGGCTGTAAAATCAATATCAGATCAGTGTGATGCAATGATTGTTGTTGGTGCTCCAAATAGCTCAAACTCTAAACGACTTGTTGAAGTTGCCGAACGTGCGGGTTGCAAGAAATCTTTTCTGATTCAAAGGGCTGCTGATATCAATTGGGCTGAATTTGAAGGTATCAGTACTTTAGGAATAACAGCAGGTGCTTCAGCCCCAGAAGTCCTTGTTGAAGAAATTATTGCAGCCTTTGAGGAATATTTTGATATTGATGTAGAAACGGTTACCACAGCTGAGGAATCTGTTAAGTTCAAATTACCCTTAGAATTAAGAGAAGCTGACGCTGCAGCTTGAAGTTTGTCACCTTAAATTTCTGAAGCTTCAAGTCGTCTGTTGACGAAACACAAGATTTTATTATGGCTGTTTATACTGAAGTCCCTAATCATAACCTTGAAGAATTTATAGAAAGTTATGGGTTAGGGACATTATTATCCTATAAAGGGATTGCTGAAGGTGTTGAGAATACGAATTATGTTGTCCACACCGACACAGGAACCTATATCCTCACGCTCTATGAAAAAAGAGTCAACTCATCAGACCTGCCATTTTTTCTTGGTTTAATGGAGTTTTTGGCGGCAAGTGGTCTGTCTTGCCCAACACCAGTACGGGATAAAAACAATAATATTTTAAGAGAATTATGCGAACGCCCAGCAGCACTCATCACATTTTTACAAGGCGTTTCAATAAAGCAGCCTCAACCTAATCACTGTTATGAATTAGGCATCGCCCTTGCTAATTTTCATAATATTAGTATGAAGTTTCAACAGACGCGTTCTAATTCTATGGACATCCAAAGCTGGCATAATCTCTTTGATAAATTCTCTTTAGATGCAGATAAAATAAAAACTGGGCTGAAGGCGACTATTCAAAATGAACTAAGCTATTTAAAGGACAATTGGCCTAAAAACTTACCATCAGGAATAATCCACGCAGATCTATTTCCTGATAATGTTTTCTTTCTGAATAACAAAGTTTCTGGTCTGATTGACTTTTATTTTTCATGCTATGATATGCTCTCATATGACGTAGCTATATGCCTTAATTCATGGTGTTTTGAAAAGGACATCTCATTTAATATAACAAAGGCAAAAGCTCTTCTTCGTGGTTATAACAGCATCCGTACCCTAGAAAAAAGTGAACTGGATATGTTGCCTACATTAGCACGTGGGGCCTCTATGAGGTTTTTACTCACTCGTTGTTATGATTGGCTCCATACTTCTGAAGACGCATTTGTCGCAAAAAAAGACCCAATTGAATATCTTTATAAATTACATTTTCATCAAAAAATTAAAAGTTCTAGTGAATATGGACTTGATGAACACTAAGCCCCTAAATACCTAAATCTTAAGATTGCAACTAATCTAACTGGAGACATTCATGGAGAATGATCAGAACGATATAATAATTTATACAGATGGTGCTTGTTCAGGAAATCCTGGCCCCGGTGGCTGGGGTGCTATTTTAATTTATGGTGACCATCGAAAAGAAATAAATGGTGGAGAAAAAGATACTACAAATAACCGCATGGAATTACTTGCTGCGATCAAAGCGCTTCAATCCCTAAAACGCTCCAGCACAGTTAATCTGTACACTGACTCGAATTATGTCCGACAAGGCATTACAGATTGGATACATAATTGGAAAAAAAATGGATGGAAGAACTCCCAGAAGAAACCCGTGAAAAATGCAGATTTCTGGCAAGAGCTTGATGAGATTAGACAAAATCATGACATTACCTGGCATTGGGTTAAAGGTCATGCTGGTCATCCTGAGAATGAAAGAGCTGATGAACTTGCCCGACAGGGTATGAGTACAATAATATAAACTCATTCAATGTGATGAATAAAAATATTTTTTAAGAACAAATATATCGATAGAACAAACAACTTATTTACATGGTTTCAAGCCAATAAAAAGAAATATTCATATAAATTTTACTGTTATGATAGAAAAATAACAAAGTCCAATACTTCAATTGGGGAATTTTTATTTTGTAAAAACTATTTAACTGAATTTGAAACTTATATGTCTGACATTTTTAAAAGCGAGCTCAATTCGTTAAATGAACTCTTATCCAAACATGGAAGTCTTTCTCGTGTTCAGATGGAGGTTCGTGATAGCAGGATTGAATTTACATTTAAGGAAAATGGGTCTGATAAAATTGATTGGACATTTTTTCAAACTGTTTTTTCTGATCATTTTAAAGCAAAGTTTGGATATACCATAACCTTTAATGCTCCTGAAGATGAGGTTACTTTTGCTCACAACGATTTAGATATAATATCATGGGATGGTCCTGAAGAGAAGGTTCCCCCCCAACCTATCGTGATTTATTCGACAAAAAAGAATGACTGTCGTCTCCTTCGATTTAATCCTTATTTTGATACTCCTTGTACAAAAGACTATTATGCACCTGATGAGCATATTTCCGATCGAGAAATAAATAATTTAGAGCAGGCATTCAATTTTGCTTATGAAGATTTGGAAGCCAAAAGATTTGTTCGGAATATAATAGAGCTAAACATTAATTGTTTGAGTGAGAATAAACTGAAAGACAAATACATTCCTGTGCTCAGAAAACTTCCAAACCATTTGCGCAACAGGTTTGCTATTTCTCTTGTCCGAATTCCTAAAACGATCAAGATAAATCAACTCAAGCAGGCTGCTCTTATTTGTAAGGTGTGTACCGACAATATATTTGTTTCTTTGACCTATAATAACATCATTAATCAGGAAATATTAGACCGTGTTTATGGTCTATCAGGCTGTATTGTCACTATTCCAGACGAATTTATGCATGATATAAATGATATCAAAGATGTTTATCATACATTGAATAAGACCTTAACAAATGGGAAATCATTCGTTGTTTTCAATCAGAAGGCGTCTGATAATTTGCTCTATAAAAGTAAAAGCATTACAGCTTTGTATAAGGAGCAAACAATAGAATGTAAGGTCTAAAACAGAGAGAAGATCTTTTACCTTCTCTCTCGTGCTGCTTTAAGGACTTATAATGCCTGTAACACAGCTTCCGCACTAGAAACATCAACAGAACTTGGGACATCCTCGACACTCAGTGCCTTTACTACGCTATCTTCAACAATCATAACATAACGTTTTGAGCGTGTCCCTAAGCCAAAACCAGAACCATCAAAATCCAAGCCTACAGCTTTTGTAAAGTCAGCATTTCCATCAGATAGGAACAGAACTTTGTCTGTGCCACCTGTTTCCTTAGCCCAATAACTCAAAACAAACATGTCATTTACTGCTACACATGCAACTGTATCAACGCCTTTAGCTTTAATTGCTTCAGCGTTCTCAATAAAGCCAGGAAGATGTTTGGCATGACATGATGGTGTATAAGCTCCAGGAACAGCAAAAAGCACGACTTTTTTATCTTTGAAAACATCATCCGTAGACAGCTCACTTGGACCTTCTTCGGTAATAATTTTGAATTTAGCCTCAGGCAATGTATCACCAACTTGAATAGCCATTCTTTTTTCCTTTATGAAATTCTGTATTTATAGAATCAAATATCTCTATAGACATATTGTACATTAATATGAATATATCACATCAATTTCCATGAGCTTTTCAATAATTCATTTATATGAATGGCTTATGTGTCTTTTCTGTCATGTGCCTTTCATATTACTTTACAACCCAGCTTGTTTCACTCTGCCCAAATTGTGAAACCAAAGTTAATTTTATTGTTTTACCTAACAGATCTTTTGCCGGATCGCCTTTGGTTAAATCAATGTGATATTGTGTAACTTTCTGTGCTGTAGACGGGGCTTCATGTTTCTTAGGAAGAGCTATAAAATAGTTATCTGAGACCTCAATAAAGATATCATTTTTTGCTGAGTTTTTGGGGTATACAACGTCTAACATGATATAGGGTTTTTTCTCGTTTTCTATATCTGTCATAACCGCCTTTAGAAAAGGCAGTGTTGGCTTTGGAGCCTTATTAATAGAGTGTGATATTTTCTCAGGCACACGTTTTATGAAATCTGATAGTAATTTATGGTCTTTAATGTTGCTTGTTGTTGCCCCTGGAAGTTTCTTGGAGAAAACTTCTTCTTTTAAAATACAAATATCTTTACAAACTCCGTATGCAAATTTTAATTTTAAATCTGCCTTATTAGCCCCATTTTTGACTTTGATTTTGATTGGGAATACGACTTCTTTTTCATATCCGAAAACTAATGTTCCATAGGTGTCTTTCATACGTTTTGGAGCAGGCCATAATACTTCTAAGCTCTCAATGTTTTTTGATTGTTTCCAATCAAAACTTGGAGGTATCCCAGCATCGCCTGGAACTTTCCAATAAGTCTTCCAGCCTTTTTCCAAACTAATATGTATGCCGACCATATATTCATTGTTTTGTAAATCAGATAGAACGCTTGATTGAATAAATCTTACAGAGCCGAAATTTGTGTCCCCTGTTTTGTTAAAGGAGACTGCTTGGCTGGTAAAAACAATCGTCGAAAGACATATGAAAGCTATTATTTTCAGAGAGTTTTGCAATATTTTACAGGTATCCATCATAATAATTTTCTTTTCGTTCTAGGATTAAAGTATTTATCTTAATAAATAGAATAATTATTGCGTTAACAATATTCAATTTTCAATGTTTATAAATCACGTATGTGTGAGTAAAATTTATGCATAACTAATATTTAAGACTAAATAAAGTAGAAAAGCCTAAGAACACATCTTAACATATGATAACTTATCATGCTTTAATTGGTAGGTCATAATTTTTGTAAATGAAAGCATATAGCTTTGAGTGATTATTTAGACGGTCAATTATTGATCGCAATGCCATCTATGTCTGATCCTCGATTTGAACGTGCCGTCATATATATATGTGCACATTCAGCAGATGGAGCCATGGGAATTGTGGTTAACCATATCTCTCCTACACTTGACTTTCCGAACCTTTTGAAGCAGTTGGAAATATCACCTGATATAAACGATGTTCAAATTGACCCTAAGCTTAATTCAAACGATGTTTCTGTTTTTCTTGGTGGTCCTGTTGAGACAGGAAGAGGTTTTGTACTGCACAGCCCCGATTATTTTATAACAGATTGCACTCTTCCAATTGATGAGAATATTTATCTCACAGCTACTGTCGATATTCTAAAAGCATTAGCTGAAGGGTCTGGCCCAAAACAAGCTCTCTTGGCTCTTGGTTATGCAGGCTGGAGTTCTGGGCAATTGGAAGAAGAAATACAAGATAATGGCTGGTTGAATTGTCCTGCGGACTCTGATCTGGTTTTTTGTAATGATGCTTCTAAAAAATATGACAAAGCTTTTGAGAAAATTGGTGTTAATCCTTATTTTCTGGTCAATCAAACTGGACACGCATAAATTTAAGACTGTTTTATTGTTTACTCACTCCTCTCCTAGTCAGTCTCATTATTGATTATTATTGTGCAGCTTTAGGACGGACAGACTTAAAGGGAAATGGTTTTTCTTCCTTCGCACCTTTTACATTCTGATTAGGGTTTCCCTGACCGTCATTGGGGTTTTGAATGGTTTGTGGTTTGGAAAAAGGTGGGTTTTGTTGTGGCGACCAATTTTGCTCAGGTTGAGAATGTATATTGCTTGATTGTGTTGGTGATTTATTGGCTAAGGGGTTTTGTTGATATCCCCCAGCTATATTAGGTTGCTGTGAATAATTGGGTGATGCATTAGGTTGAGTTCTCTGCCCCCCCTCTAGTTCCATATTATCCATATTCGGTGCAGATAAACTCTCTTGGGAGCCCGTACTTTTGGTGAGACTGCGATGACCATCAACCTTACCTGATTTTTTCAATGCGTTGAGCAGGTTTATAACCTCTTTCTCGCCAATCAGATCACCATAGTATTGGCCTTGTACAAATTCACAATTTAATGATCTTAGCAAGGTTGTTTCATCAACATCTATAACACCTTCAGCTAAGACTTCTTTTCCTAGCTCATGTGCAAGTGTAATAATTGATCTGACAACAGCAGGACCAGAATCTTCTATTGTTGATTGCTGTATGAGTGTTCTATGAATTTTAATCAGATCAAATGGAAAGCGATTTAAATAACTGAGAGATGAGTAACCAGTGCCAAACTCATCTAAGCACAAACTTGCACCTGCTCCTTTCAACCAATCTAATATCTCAGCCGCATGCTCAGGATTTTCCATTACAAGAGCTTCTTTTACTGACAGCCTTAGAGACCCTTTTGGTAAAATTTCTCGTTTTAGAATTAAACGAATATCTTTAATCAGATCATGGCGGAACAACTGTCTGCTTGAAATATTTACGTTCACAAATAATGGATCATCTGGGCGCGTAATGATTTTTTGCCACTTCGCAGCCTGACGAGCAGCGCGATCAAGAATATAATTTCCAAGCTGCCCAACGATCCCAGCATTCTCTGCAATTGATATAAAGTCTTCCAAATTAAGACGGCCTAATTTGGGGTGATCCCATTTCATGACGGCTTCAAAGCCCGCGATGTCCTCATCTTCAAGATACATTATTGGTTGGAACAGAATTTTAATCTGGCGACGATCAATGGCTCTGCGAAGATCACTCTCCATAGCAACTCGATCATCTTCTTCATTTCTCATAGCAGGCTTGAATATCTCTACGCGATCTGTCCCAGAACGCTTTGCGCGATACATAGCAATTTCTGCTTCCTTTAGAAGGTCATTGTTTTCTGATTGATGACCATCATAAACTGCAATTCCGATACTCCCCGTCAGGATTATTTCTTTGCCTTCAAATGTCATAGGACTTCTTAAGGATCGTCTGACGCGTTCTGCTAACATAGCAATTTGTTTTGGTTCCGTTTCTGTGACCAATAAAATAGCAAATTGATCGCCGCCAACGCGGGCAAGAGTATCCAGAGGACTTAGGTGACGTGTTAACCGACGTGATACAGTCAGCAACATACTATCCCCGATCACCAACCCAAAATTATCATTCACAGTTTTAAAACGATCAATATCTATGAAGAAGACTGTTGGACGGTTCGCACCTTCTTCCTGGGTACGAGTGATTGCTGTGTTTAAGCGATCAAGGAATAGTTCACGGTTAGGCAGAGACGTAAGATTATCATGTACTGCGTCATGCATAAGACGTTCTTGTGCTCTTTTGGTATGAGTGACATCTCTTAATAAGCCAACACATTTTAAAGATCTATATTGTGAGATGGGTGCTGAATGAGCACTTAATTCAAACCATAAATAAGAACTGTCATGTCGGCGCATGCGGAAATCAATATTTAACTCACCACCATTTTTTTCCTGAATTGACCACAGCAGCATCCTAAAACGATCTTTGTCAGCTGTATGCAAATAATTGATCCATTCATCAACATTGCAATTCAGTGTGCCAGAAGGCAGTCCAAGGGCAATATCAACTTCTTCACTGACACTTATCTCATTACGTTTTGCATTCCACTCCCATACAACAGCCCCCGCACCATCAAGAGCTAAAGATCTTTGTTGGAGTTGGCTTGGTGGCGCTCCACCGTACATAATATCATTTGACCGGAAAGCAAATTGTGTCACTGTAAAGCCAAAGAGAAGTACAATAAGAACTAACCCTGAAACAATTCCAGCAACAAATATATCGCCTGAGACCTGGCCTAGTATCGTAACGGCTGATGCAAACAACCAGACTAAAAATAACATCCAGCTTGGCACGAGCGACATTGCTCGATCTTGTCCGCGCATAGCAAGGTACGCAATTATGATACTTCCAACAATTGCAATTAAAGCAAAGGACAGTCTCGCCAGACTTGCGGCCATTTTCGCATCAAAAATGGCGACGAAAATGAGTGTGCTTTGCGCTATCAACCAAACCGAGAAGAATAGTCTGATCCAGTTGTGCCATAGAGACAGCCGCAAGAAAGTATAGAGGAATAATATAATACTGGCGGCCATAGCGGCTTCAGATGCTGCTCTGTATATGGCATTATCTTCCGGACTGAGCTGAAATAATTTGTGCCAAAAGCCAAAATCAACACATAAATAGGCTGTCACAGCCCATGCTACTAGCGCAGTTGCTGGAAAAATAGCTTTGTGGTTTGCAACAAAAATCGCCGTTAGAAAAATCGCCAGCAAGCCAGTCACACCAAGAAGAATACCATTAAATAATGTTGAATCACGCAATCTTTGCTCGAAAACACGTGCTTTCCAGAGATAAAATCTTGGGAAACGATTTGATACCAATTCGGCAACAAATGTGACAGTGGCACCAGGTTCAAGCTCAATCTTGTAAATATCAATGTCATCATTGGCTATACGTTGAGGCCTGAAGCCCAAAGACGGAGTTACTTGAGCAATATGACCTGCATCAAGGTTTGGACTAAACAGACCTGAGTCAATTAGACTATATCGTTCAGCCGTAAACCATCTTTCAATACGTTTATCTGTGGGGTTTGTTAGGGCAAAAACGACCCAATTCGGGTTCGCCCCTTTATTGGATGACTGAACTGTCATACGTCCAGCAATTTTATCAGGCCCAGGTGCTGTCTCAATTTGAAGGCTATCACCTCTGCCTTCATAGAGTTCTCCCACGATTAAAATCTTTTCCTGAGCTTCTCCTATTACAATAGGCTCTAAGGCATTTGCATTTGTCGCTGATAGAACAAGGCCGAATAATAAGATAAATGGGATGGTAAATTTACGAATAATCATGTCAGTTTGGCAGAAAACCCTTGTTTTTTGACACAATAACAGTGTTTCAAATATTATTCTTACTAAGAAATATGAAGATTTCATCAAAACCTGTTCCTAAAAACATCTTTAAGGCCACATAACTTCACATAATAACACATAAATGCATGAGAAATTATGGTCTAACATCATCATTTAACAATGCATATAGTATGTGATCATGCCATATGCCATTAATTCGCAAATAACGCCTTGCTATACCTTCTTTTTGAAACCCTATTTTTTCTAGTACTTTCTGAGATGGGATATTATTTAACAGACAGGCAGCTTCTAGTCTATGTAAGTTTAAACTTTCAAACACAAACGGTGCTATTCTTTGTAAAGCATTGGTCATATAGCCTTGGTTTGCATATGTTTTACCTATCCAATAGCCAATCGTACAGCTTTGTGTTACTCCGCGACGGACATTACTTAGTGTCAAACCACCTAATAAATGCGAATCAGAGCTTCTAAAAATAAAGAAAGCATATGCATTATCATCTTTTATATCTTTTTGATAATGACGTATTCTGCGACGGAATGATGTTCTGGTGAGCTCATCCCTGGCCCAAACAGGTTCCCAGGGGGTCAGAAATTCTCTGCTCAAAGCTCTTAGTTCCGCCCAAGCGATATAGTCTATCATTTGTGGCGTACGTAAAAATATACCATCTCCATATAAAATAGGAGAAAAGTCTGATGATGAGCTAGATCTGAGAAAGGCCATTTTATTAACTACACTTCCCCCCGTATCATTTAATTTTAGTATATATTATGACTGAAATTGGTCAATGAGCCAGTCATAATTTCTAAATTGCCCAAATGATCCTACGCCAGAACATGTTGGAATTGAGTTAGTAATTATCATTTTCACCAAATCTTTGATTTTTTCTGGTGACACATCGTCAACCTTCTGAATTAACTCATCAATTTCCAATGTTCGGTCAAATGCTAAAACTTGACGAGCTATTTGCTCAACTCTTGCTGTGGTGCTCTCCAGACTCATTAATAAACCGGCTTTTAACTGTGCTTTAGATCTTGATAGTTCTTCTTCAGTCGGACCTTTTTCTGCTAGTTCTTTGAGCTGTTGAACGATTACACCAACTAATTCTGGAACTTGATCAGGGCCCGTTGCAGCGTGAATGCCAAACATGCCTGTATCAGACATTCCCCAAGAAAATGAATATATTGCGTAACATAGCCCTCTGCGCTCGCGGGCCTCTTGGAATAATCTTGAAGACATACCTGCTCCTAAAAGAACAGATAAAACCTGCGCAGCATAATAATCCTCATGAAGGTATGAGACCCCCTCAAAAGCTATAATGACATGTGTTTGTTCAAAAGGTTTTTTAGACTTTCTCATGCCTCCATGATATCTGGCTGGCTTTGAAATTGCTGTTTGTGTCCCATTCATGGACCCTAATACGCTTTGTACATTTTCCATTATTTGATCATGTTCTAGTGCCCCAGCTGCTCCTACAACAATATTTCCAGCTGTGTAATGCTGGTCCATATAAGCTTTTAGTTTTTCTGCAGAAAAACTTGCAACGCTTTTTTCTGTTCCAAGGATCGTTCTGCCAATAGATTGCTCTGGATAAGCAGCTTCATGAGCTAAATCATATACAATGTCATCCGGACTATCATCAGCTGCTGCTATTTCTTGTAAAACAACGTCCTTTTCTCGATGAAGTTCAAGTTTATCAAAGAGTGGGTTTTGGAGAATGTCTCCTATGATATCAATTGCTAAGGGGGCATCATTTTTTAAAATTCTAGCATAATAACACGTGGTATCCAGGCTGGTGGCGGCGTTGATATCCCCACCAACAGATTCTATTCCTTCTGCTATTTGGCGGGCCGTTCGTGATGGCGTGCCTTTAAAGGCCATATGCTCTAAAAAATGAGAAATACCGTGTTGGTGAAGAGACTCGAATCTTGCTCCAACATTAACCCAAACACCAAGGGACACGGTCTCAAGATGTGACATTTCATGAGTGACAACTCTTATTCCATTCTCAAGCTGGTTTAACCTGACACTCATAAAATTTTTCTCCATTTCCTTAAATAGTATTCGTTCATTGCCTGATATGAGACATATCAGTTGGCCTGCTTAACTTTAGGCTTACGCATATAAAGCTGATTATTGTTTCCCAACACGTGAATTTTCCGAGATCAACTTTGCAACAGCTTCTACACTGTTTTCCATTACAGTATATCTTTCTTCTGCGTTCAACCTAGCCGTTAACTGTCTTGGCTGCTTAGGTGTGCTCTTGATCGCATTTTTTACTGTATCTGGAAATTTTGCTGGGTGGGCGGTTGCCAAGGTAATCATTGGGGTCTTTTTATCAGCTTCAGCATATGCTGCTCCCAAACCAATCGCAGTGTGCGGATCTGCAACATAATGAGCCTGTTCATAGAGGGTTTTGATTGTATCTTGCGTTGTCTCTTCAGTGATACAAACTCCAGCGAATTGTTCATTAAGCTGCCCCGCTTCACCTTGAGACAGGCTGAACTCGCCTTTATTTTTTAAGTCATCCATTAATTGGCATACACGTACACTCTCTCTGGCAGATAATTCAAATAATAGTCTTTCAAAGTTACTTGAGACTTGAATATCCATACTTGGACTTTGTGTTGCAAATACTTCTCTTGTCTGGTACGTGCCTGATGCAACTGTTCTTGCAAGTATGTCATTCATATTTGTTGCAATCACAAGTTGTTTTATATTCAGTCCCATCATTTTCGCGACATATCCTGCGAAAATATCACCAAAGTTACCAGTTGGAACTGAGAAGCTTACAGCCTTGTCCGGGCCACCAAGAGAGGTTGCTGAGGTGAAGTAATAGACAATCTGAGCCATTATTCTCCCCCAGTTAATTGAGTTTACACCTGCAAGTGCAACACGGTCCCGGAATTCCAAATCATTAAAAAGAGATTTTACGATGGCCTGACAATCATCAAATGTTCCTTCAAGGGCAATATTAAATACGTTGGCTTCAGTTGCTGTTGTCATTTGGCATCTTTGAACATCACTTACTCTGCCATGAGGGTGAAGGATAAAAATATCAATAACTTCACAACCTCTAAATGCTTCAATGGCGGCTCCCCCTGTATCTCCAGAAGTCGCACCTACTATTGTTGCTCTTTGTCCGCGCTCCTTAAGGGCCCTATCCATTAGGCGCGCTAGAACCTGCATAGCGAAATCTTTAAAGGCTAAGGTTGGTCCGTGAAAAAGTTCTAGTATCCATTGGTTTGACTGTACCTGCACCAAAGGTGCAATCGCTGGATGTTCAAAATTGGAATATGCGTCTTCTATTAAATCTCGAAAGTCCGTTTCTGACAGCATATCCCCCACAAAGGGTGCCATGACATGATAGGCAACCTCTTGATAGCGTTGTTCTGAAAAAGACTTAATTTGCTCATAAGATAGGGTTGGCCATGCCTCCGGCACATATAATCCACCATCTCGAGCCAAGCCTGCAAGAAGAGCGTCCTGAAACCCTAAAACTGGTGCTTTTCCTCGTGTACTTACATAACGCATAAGATGTTCCCTTCAAGGGGTTGTTTTCTATATCCAGTTTGCACAATATCTGTGATCATGACTCTGGCTCTTTTATTGTTGCTCTTACAAATAATATAAAAACAATTATAAGTGCTCCAGATAATCCAAACCAGGTTAATGCATATTCAAAATGACGATTTGGTATGGATTTTAGCAAAAATTGAGATGTTCTCGTTTTTGGCCATATTGCATCTGAATTATTATTAATGATTTCAATGTAATGCTTATCTTGCAGTTTTAAATCTGATAAGGCTCTTGCCATGTCTTTGATATCTGCAATGTACCAAATTTTTTTACTTTTATTCGCCTCTGGAGTAAATACATTCTTCTTTTCTGGCAACCTAATCAGCCCAGAGACTTCTGTTTCTTTGGTATCATTTTGTAAATTCTGACTGATTTGTTCTTTTAAATGACTTGGGACAAAACCTCTATTTACAAATATCATGCTTCTTGTTTTGGTTTCATACATAAAGGGAGTAAAGATTAAATAGCCTAAAATACCCTTCCGGATAGAATGAACATAGAGTGTTTTTTGGGGAAGAAACTGTCCTGTTATTTTGATATGTGCAAATTGTTTAAGGTCCTTTTTACGGGTTACCTTCCATAATATATACTCTTGCGGTATAGAGGATATGCCAACCTTAATTTGCGACAATAAATCGGTTTTCCAATTATGACGTTTCAATTGCCACGTCCCCAAGCTTATGAGTATGCTCAGGCCGCATAGCGCCAATAGGGATGGAACAGCCAGTTTTTTCAGGATTGTTTTTTCCATTGAGCCCACCGTTAGCCTAGTTCCCCTTCTTTTGCTTTGTTTTTATATTGTAAAGCAATCAATAGTGCCTTGAATGGTCTTAAAAGCCCTAAGCACAGAATTAAAGTCAGAGGCAACCATAGAACAATATGTACCCAATATGGAGGCTGGTATGATAGTTCAACAAATAATGCACCACCCACAACGACAAAGCCGACGATAAGGATGATAAAAACAGCGGGACCATCTCCTGAGTCAGCAAAGCTATAATCTAACCCGCAAACCTGACAGCTTTTTTTTAATGTTAGAAAGTTAGAAAACAATCCACCTTTCCCACATGATGGGCATCGACATAAAAGACCTGCTAGCACAGGAGAGATAGCTGTGTGATTGACTTTGGAACTCATGTTGCTTTCATTACTTTACTATGAAGCTCAAAAAAGAAATGGGAGTAGTATACTACCCCCATTGTATGTATCAGATATATTCATGTTTGCTTAGTGAGCAAAATTCGTTCCCGCGCCCCATACATAAATCGCACAGAAAAGGAATAACCAGACGACGTCGACAAAGTGCCAATACCATGCTGCGGCCTCAAAGCCGAAGTGGTTTTTGGGAGTAAAATGTCCATTCAGAGCTCTAAACAACATTACAATCAACATGATTGTTCCGATGATAACATGCAAACCATGAAACCCTGTCGCCATAAAGAATGTTGCGCCATAGAGACTTCCAGAGAAGCTAAATGCGGCGTGGCTGTATTCAACAGCTTGTAGAATTGTAAAGAAGATACCGAGGATAATTGTTAATGTCAGGCCCCAAATCAATCCTTTACGATTGTTTTCAAGAAGTGCGTGGTGCGCCCATGTTACTGTTGTTCCCGATAGCAAAAGAATTAATGTATTCAGTAGTGGTAATTCCCAAGGATTGAATGTTTTCACATCTTTTGGTGGCCAAACCCCACCTAGCGCCTCATTACGTTCAATAAGGCCAGTAACAATATTCGTTCCTTCTACTTTTTGGATATAATCAGGAAACAAAGCTGCATCAAAATATGCCCAGAACCAAGCAACGAAGAACATCACCTCAGATGCGATAAATAAGAGCATTCCATATCGCAAATGCAATTTTACAACTGGAGTATGATCACCTTTGTGAACTGATTCATTAACGACATCACTCCACCAACCATACATCGTAAATAATACACCAATAAGACCTGCCAAGAAAAGATAAGGCCCCTCCATAATTGCATCAAAAAGTGAGAGCCCTGTTGCAAGTTCTCCAGTTCCTGTTCTCATCCATGCAATGGCCCCGACTGCTAAAATAAAAGCAGAAAGTGACCCAACAACAGGCCACGGGCTTGGATCAACAAGATGATAATCATGTTGTTTTGTATGTGCATCAGCCATTATATTGCTCCGTTAATACATTTGGGCTTATTGCAAAGCTTAGCCCTCAAATCTTTCATTGTTTATTTGTTATCTTTTGAAATCAGTAAATCGTACTTTCCTTAGTCTTATCTACTGCCTCAGATTGCTTTATTTTTTCTTTAATTGGATAAAAAATATAAGATAAGGTAATCTCTTCAATTGCATTGGCAGAAGGATCATTTACGATTTCTGGATCAATGAAGAAACTCACTGGCATATCAATTTTTTGTCCAGGTTCTAATTTCTGTTCTGTAAAGCAAAAACATTCAATCTTGTTAAAGTAACCGCCCACAATCTCAGGCATGACCTTAAATTTTGCTTCACCTGTCAGGGGTTTATCTGAAATATTTTTTGCTGTGTAGAAAGCAAGTTTATTTTCCCCGATTTTAATATCAACGGATTGCTCAACTGGCTTGAATTCCCAATCCAGATCACCAGTTATGTTGGAATCAAACCTTATGCGTATTTTTTTATTTAAAATCGTGTTTGGCGCTACATCTGCACGTTGTGTCGTGCCCTCATATCCGGTTACTTGACAGAAAATTTGATATAGAGGCACAGCTGCATAAGATAGGCCAACCATCCCAGCAACAACGCACACGACTACACATGCAACAATGTTATTGCGTTTTTGCAGATCCTGTTGATTAGTTTTGTTGTCTGTTTGTCTGTGGTTGTCAGCCATTATCTCAGTTCCTAAAAGGGCATCCTTTTATAGTGGTCGATTAAAAACATTCCCGCCAAGACGCAAGATTGTCGCCAAGTAGAATAAGATCATGAGCGCAATGAGAGATAATGCAATCGCAATAGATCTTTTGTTGCGTTTTTTTATAAACTCTTCTTGTTTAGATTTTTCTTCGGATATCTGATCATCTTGCATGTCAAATGACCTCCCATATTGGTAATTTAACTGCAAGCCCATTCTCAATAAGTAAAACTGCAAAAATCGTGAACAGATATAGGATTGAGAATGCGAATAACTGTTTTGCTATTTTTAGGGATATTACATCGCTTTTTGCCATAAATAATTTGCTGGCAAGTAGTATGAAAATACCGCCTAGAATGAGCGCTGAAATGGAGTATAAGACCCCTCCCAAATTAATAACCGCGGGGATTAAAGAGGTCAGGACAAGAATTACAGAATAAATCAAAATTTGTTTACGTGTTTCTAGCGGTCCTGCAACCACAGGAAGCATAGGCACACCAACATTCTCGTAATCTCTTGAGCGATAGAGTGCAAGTGCCCAGAAGTGTGGAGGTGTCCACATGAAAATAATGAGAAATAAGACAACACTTTCTAAACTGATCTCACCTGTCACAGCCGCCCAACCAATCATGGGAGGGAATGCTCCGGCTGCACCACCTATCACAATATTTTGTGGCGTTTTTCTTTTCAACCACATTGTATAAATGAAAAGGTAAAACCCTATAGTCACTGCTAATAATAGACCTGAAAGCCAATTGACTAATAATCCGAGAGTTAATACTGATCCAACAGCCAATACAGTTCCAAAAGTTAGAGCCTCTTCTGGTTTTATTGTGCCTCTGGGGATTGGTCTTGAGACTGTTCTTTGCATACGTGCATCAATATCGGCATCATACCACATGTTTAATGCCCCTGATGCCCCAGCGCCAATAGCAATGCAAAGTATAGCAATGAAGGCCATAAACGGATGAATTTGCCCGGGCGCAGATACTAAACCAACAAAAGCCGTGAATATAACCAATGACATCACTCTTGGTTTTAGAAGCGCGAAATAATCGTGCACATCTCCACCAATATGTGTTGCATATCTTTGATCATTTATATTTAGGCTTGTGTCTGACATTAACAATTCTTGGTATCTGTTATATTTTGCAAGTTAGCTGGCTATTTGATCATAGCCAGCTGTTTTTTAGATTTTATTTTATTTTTGGTAGCTCTTCAAAGCAGTGGAATGGCGGAGGTGATGATAGTGTCCATTCCAGTGTCTTAGCACCTTCACCCCATGGGTTATCGGCTGCTTTTTGTTTTCTCATGAAGGCGTGTATTACACCGATTAAGAAAATAATTACACCAAATGCTGCGATGTAAGATCCATAAGATGAAATCTTATTCCAACCAGCAAATGCATCAGGATAATCAACATAGCGTCTTGGCATCCCCTGTAGGCCTAAGAAATGCTGTGGGAAGAATAATAAATTCACGCCAATAAATGTTACCCAGAAGTGTATCTGTCCAATTGCCTCTGAATATGTATATCCCGTAATTTTAGGGAACCAGTAATACCAGCCTGCAAAAATTGCAAACACTGCGCCAAGAGAAAGTACGTAATGGAAGTGAGCCACAACGTAATAAGTATCGTGCAAGTAACGGTCAATACCAGCATTTGCTAATACAACGCCTGTTACACCACCAACAGTAAACAGGAATATGAAGCCTATTGCCCATACCATTGGCGTTTTAAAGCTTATTGATCCACCCCACATAGTTGCGATCCATGAAAAGATCTTAATACCGGTTGGAACAGCGATTACCATTGTAGCAAATACAAAGTACGCCTGTGTTTCGAATGACAAACCAGCAGTATACATATGGTGTGCCCATACGATGAAGCCAACAACACCGATTGCTACCATTGCATATGCCATTCCAAGGTAACCAAAGATCGGTTTCTTTGAGAATGTTGAAATGATGTGACTAACGATACCAAAGCCAGGCAAAATCAGAATGTAAACTTCTGGATGTGCAAAGAACCAGAACAAGTGTTGGTATAATACCGGGTCACCAGCACCTGAGAAAAATTCTGTACCGAAGTTACGGTCTGTTAGAAGCATTGTGATTGCGCCTGCAAACACTGGCAAAGACAACACTAACAAAAACGCTGTTACAAGAATTGACCAGGCGAATAATGGCATTTTGTGTAATGTCATGCCAGGAGCACGCATATTGAAAATTGTTGTGATGAAGTTAATCGCACCCAAGATAGATGAGACACCGGCAATGTGCAGAGAAAGGATTGCAAAATCCATCGCGGGGCCAGGCTGACCTGATGTTGAAAGTGGTGGATAGATTGTCCAACCTCCACCAACACCATTACTCCCTGGAGGTCCTGGTACGAATAATGAGATCAGTAATAATGCAAATGATGCGGGTAATAGCCAGAATGAGATATTGTTCATTCTCGGGAATGCCATATCTGGCGCTCCAATCATGAGAGGAACGAACCAGTTACCAAAACCACCTATCATCGCTGGCATAACCATGAAAAATATCATGATCAAACCATGCGCTGTCGTGAAGACGTTATACGTGTGAGGATTTGCAAAGTACTGCATACCGGGTTCTTGCAACTCCAATCGCATCCCTACAGACATTGCTCCGCCTATGATACCAGCCATGATTGCGAAAATCAGATACATGGTACCAATATCTTTGTGGTTTGTAGAATAAAGCCAGCGCTTTATTCCTGTTGGTGTGTGATGATCATGATCACTTGCGTTTGCTCCGTATGCCATTACCGGAAACCCTCATATTTCAATTTGATCTCAAAAGACATTTCATTTTCTATTAACGAGACAAGCCAGATGTTTTTGTAGATGCAAGTTTATTGCTTTTTACTTCTCTTGCAGCCTGTCTTAAAACAGCCTTCGCTTGTTCTTCATCTTGCTTGATTGCTTCAAGCCATTTTTTATAAGTTGCATCCGTAACGACACGCACTTCAATTGGCATAAACGCATGATTTATACCGCACATCTCAGAACATTGACCGTAGTATGTGCCTGTTTCTGTCGCTTTAAACCAGATGAGCTTGGATGTTCCTGGAATTGCATCCATTTTCACTCTGAATGCAGGAATAGTCCAATTGTGAAGAACATCATTTGCTGTAACCTGTACATATACAACTTTATTTACAGGAACAACTACAGGATTATCAACAGCAAGTAGCCTTGGAGCATCTTCTCCTGCAGCCTTTGCTTCTTTCAATCCTTCATCTTTCAACATGTATGAGTCGAATTCGACACCACTTTCTGGATATTGATAGCTCCAATACCACTGATTGCCAATTGCTTTCACAATAATGTCTGACTTGGGATATTCATATTGTTTCGCCAAGAGTCTAAATGAAGGAACCGCAATTACCAGCAAAATCAGAATTGGAACAACAGTCCAAACAATTTCAATAAATGTATTATGAGATGTCTTAGAAGGAACTGGATTAGCTTTCTCGTTATATCTTACAACAACCCATATCAGCAATCCTAGTACAAATACTGATATTGCTGTTATGATTACCAATAGAAGGTTATGAAAATCATCCGTCATATGACCTATTGAAGAATACCCTTCTTGAAGCCCCAAATACCAATTTGTTGGTTGCCCTTTGGTCGCTAATGCATGTCCTGAATTTATAACTAAAACCATCGTTGTGCACAGAAAAGTCATCATCCAACGAAGTTTTGGAAACGCCATTCTCATTGCGTCGATCCTTATCTCTAAGTTTGTGTTCTCTTTGTGTAGATCTCTTAAAGCGATGCTCTCTATAGAGACTTATTTTCCTACTGTAAGACTACTTAAAACCAATAATTCTTATTATTTTATGGATTAAATGTTGCATGTCATCGTTTTGAGAACTCAGCAAACATTTTCACCCTCTATCATCTTTGCTCACCATCATCATAAATTCTACACTTACATATTCAATGGTATTTATTTATTATGATGTTTTGATTATTAAATCACAAAACATAATGATGAATATGATGCAATAAGGAATTACCAGAAAGTTGATGCGGCATATCTTCGCTAAGAGCTTATTCACAATGTGAGTTTATTTAAAAGTTAAGTTTATTGTATTTGTGGAAACTCTATATGTCAGAGATTTTAATTTCGTTTTACAAACTATACTCATGTCAAATCAGAATAGTTATTAATATTTAATTTTCAGTGTTAAAATACCTGTAAAAGTTATTGTTCTTAAATTCCAAAACCTATTTTTTTAAATTTTCATAACATTTAGCAAAAAACTATAAAAATTTTTGATGTTCTGCATAAAATTTTTATGTCTAATTTTGGCCCTAATCCTAAGCATTCTGGATTTATAATATGTATCTTTAGGATTTCGAATCAGAATCTTCACTTACAAACATATCTTTCGCAGACTTTATTATATATTTCCAAGTTATGTAAAATATAGTGAATAGACCTGTAGACATATACGAAAACAATCGTTTATATCACTACAAAATATTAAATTATCTTATAGTTTTGGAGTCATAAGTTTCGATGAAGCAGAAATCAATAAACATAAAAAAATCAGTTGATTACTTTGTAGCTCCCCAACTGGCTCTGATGCTCTTCGTTGCTCTGTTTATGACCTTAATCAACGAAACTCCATCTTATGCTCAAGTTGGAAAAGTAAAGGCTAATTATGGAGCATGGCAGCTGAAATGTGGACGAGCTCCTGGCGCTAAAAATGAGAAATGTGCGCTGGTACAGAGTGTTGCTGCTGAGGACAGACCTAATGTTGGCTTAACAGTCATTTTCCTCAAATCTGTTGATGGTACCAAGAAGTTATTACGAGTTATAGCGCCTTTGGGGGTTTTGTTGCCTACTGGCTTGGGACTCAAAATTGACAATGCAGATATTGGTCATACAAAATTTCTAAAGTGCGGTAAAATCGGCTGCATTGCTGAAGTTGCCGTTACCGATGACCTCATGGGGAAATTTGAAAAAGGCTCAACGGCTGTTTTTATTATCTTTCAAACCCCAGAAGCTGGTATAGGAATACCAATTCAACTCCAAGGTTTTCATCAAGGATTAGCAGGTTTGCAATAATCTTGAGTCTGATAAATATTGATAAGCATCATAATGTGTGACATTTCTTCTATCATTTGAATATATATTATCAAAATATTAAGAAGCTTTTTGTCATACGAGCTGTAATGAACTATTATATTTTTGGGAATCAGGCTGTTATTTAGTTTCATTCACATGCACTAGGCTTGTGTTGTTTAAGATAATAAATGTTTGACATTTAATGAACGCTTGGACAGGATCTAGTTCAGAATTTTGGATACAGTATAAACACCTAAAATTTAATAGTGAGTTTTTTTTGATAGGTTTGATATAATGCGTTGTATTTGTGCAGCAATTTTATTTTTTATACTCACAGGGTGTGCCATTGATCCAGGCACTTCGACCCAATTGACTACAGGTGCTTCCTCACGCATAAATTTGGTTTCTAACGTTAACAAGCAATTAAATGAGACCAAGGTACTCCCAGAACAACAAAAAACTTTTAGAGCCTGTTTAGCTTCTCGAAATTACAAAGGTACTGAAACTCTTGCAAAATTTATCACTAAAGATAAACAAGGAATTGCTTCGCCTTCGCCGATTACAATAAATTCAGATAAATTATCTTCCTACATATCTGCATTATGGCAACATTCCAAACAGGATAAATCAGCTGTTCTTGAAATTATTGATTTACATAGAGGGCAGGACAAAGCGTGCTTTGAACAAGAAATAACCTCTTATCAGGACGGCAAGGATAATTCCTCTCCTCAAAAAGCAAATAAATTCACGCTTACGAATTATCAGCAGTCTCGTAAAATACTTGTAGGGATTTATAATTATTTAGCTTCAACAGTAAAGAAGACTGATTATTCTGAAATACATGAGCAATTTGCTCGTGACCATATCCCTGTCCGCATTCTTATCCCGACATCATAATTCTTCACTGAGTTTTATGCACATATAATTGTGGATTTTCTTTCTTGCAAGAATCTGCTCGATTCTGTTTATTTTCTCTGTATAATATACATAATCCTGCTTATATCTATGTTGATATACAAAGTGTTATTCATCGAACTTTATATATTAATTTAAGTTTAGTTAACAAAAATTAACCTTTTGTATACCAAGATTTAATAAGTAAATGGTCGTGGTTTCGCCTCATTAAAGCACTTAAATAATTTGCTATGTTTAAGTTATGAGATGAATAAGAAACAATAATCTGCTGTTATGCGTATTTTCGTATCAAGTGACATTTGTATCTGTTTTAAACAGCCTAACACCTTGAAAATACGTCGAGACTTCAAATCGGGAGGCCTCTAAAATGATGCTATTTTCAATGCTCTCAGCTGCACAAGGTGGCAAGTCGATAGCTCTGCTTTCACGCTATTTTGGACTAAGTCACAGGCAAATGACCAACGTTATTCGTCAATATCTTCCTGTTTTTATGAGGGGTATCCAACATAATTTTGCAAAACATGGTGGATTATCTTCATTACTTAAGGTATTGGACAAAGGGAATTATTCTTCATATTATGAAGATCCAAATATTTATTGCAATCCCGATGTACGCAATAATGGCTTAATTCTAATGGAGCAAGCTTTTGGTTCAGAGGAAAATCAACGAAAGATATATAATCGGATTTATCTCTCAACTGGTATAGATCCAGATACTTTGCACCTCATTCTACCCTTTATTACGACCTTAGCACTTAGCGCTCTTTACAGAAAAGCACGCACACCATCTCAACAAGATAGCTTGAAAACTCATCATACCCCACAACCTCAAAATCATATCCATTATAATAATGCTCAGCCTGCAAGACAGCCTCAAGCTCCACAAAATACACATAATGTTCAAGATGATATGCATTTACAAATTCAAAAACATCTAGAAGCACAGCATCAAAAACATATTGCGCAACCACAACATTCAAATCCTCAACAGAATACTATACCACAACAAGTGCCTAATTTTGCTCAACAAGCACAGACGAGACCCGTACAACAGAACCAAATTAATACTCCCCATCAACAACAAGCATCACGCCCATTTAATCATCAACAGGCTGCACCAGAACAAAGAGCACCTCAACAAAACCAACAGGACTATGACGAGCCTTTGCCTAACATCATAGTTCAAGCGCAACAGGCTTATGAAAAGAAAAATCGCAAAAAAAGCGGGAAAAGCAGGCTACGCGGACTATTGGGAGGTGGGGATAGCAAACCTCAATTACAGCAACCGTCAGCGCACCAAGTAAAAAGACAAGCACCTGTAAATAACCAACAGGTTGCATCGCCAACTATGCATCATCGACCTAGTCACGCTGCCCCACAACAACCTGTTCATTTACCCCAAACGAATGCTCTTGTGCCGCAACAAAAGAACAGAAAGTATGTCAGCTTACAAGAAAAGTTATCAAATAAGCTCCCATGGTATGAACAGGTCGGTTGATTTTTTGCTATTTACCCCTCTGTGAACTCGTGTTTTTTCTGTATTTCGTAGATTTATAGTATTTGTGTTCTCTTTGTTATTGAATATTTGTCTTTTTTTTGACAAAACTTGTTGTTACCGCTCCTGGTGAGGAAACCAATAACAAATTCAATGGGTTGTGGGATGGCTTTACAAAACCAAAATACAGATATAAATGCAGCTTATTCTGATCCAAAAGTTAAAGGGCTTTTACAAAGCGTTAATGATGCGAGTGCATCAGCCAGTGCTGGCTGGGTCTTATTTATTTCAGCTATGGCTTATTTCTTTATTGCTTTAGCTGGGGTCACGAATAAAGATTTCTTGCTTAATACTGCTGTTGACCAACCAATTCTTCAAGTTTCCGTAGACCTACAAAGCTTTTTCCTTTTTGCTCCATTGGTTCTTGTATTTGTCCATTTTGGCATTCTTATCCAGCATGAAATTTTATCCAGCAAAGTTCGCGCCCTTGACCTTGCCCTGTTAGATTATGAGGGAGCTGAAGGTTACAGAACACACCCTATGCGACGGGAGCTTCATAACTATTTCTTTGTTCAGGCTTTAGCTGGCCCTCGACGCTCTAAATTGTTATTATTCTTTTTAAATACAATGAGCTGGACAACTCTCTTTTTAATGCCAATCATTACTTTGCTGGCATTCCAAATTACTTATCTGCCATTTCATGATGCCTCAACGACAGGATGGCATCGCTTATATTTACTTGCAGATATCTTTATATTTTTAACAATGGGGACTTTATATAGTTTCTTAGATAGCGGTTTTTTCAGAGGTCTAACGCTCAACCTTAGATATAACACAACAAATTTTATGGGCACCAACATGATTTCTGTTTTTGCTGTGTTCTTCTCATTCTGTGTTGCCACTCTTCCTGATAGTTTTTTAGATAATGCAATGAAGACTGTTTGGTCAACACCAGTTCCTTATGGCTGGACCCCTGAAACACCAGGTGAGAAACCAAAACGTGTTGCGTTTTGGCCAACAGCATATTTGTTTGAAGGGGAGATTGATGAAGGCAAAAGCAAAGCAAAAAGTTTATTTTCTCGAAACCTTATTATTACAGATCAGGATCTCATAAAAGATAGTAACTGGAATAAAGAAGAGACGACTTTATCCTTGCGTGCTAGAAACTTCAGTTATGCCATTTTTGATAGAACGGATCTTAAGGGGACAGATTTTACTCGGGCCAACCTGAATGGTGTTCGGTTTTATAAAACAGATTTAAGTCATGCAAAATTTGATTATGCCCAATTACAAAATGCTGATTTCCGTGGTGCAGACCTTGGTGGTAAGGCAAGAATGCTTCGGGCTAACCTTGATGGGGCTGACTTACGCAAAATAAAAGTCTTTCAAGTTGATCTGCGCGAAGCTTCCCTTAAAGGTGCTAACCTACAAGAATTTGGACTCACATATCAATATACTGCAGATAGAAAGAAATATAAATTGGCTCTTAAATTCCAAGGAGCTGATTTCAGAAATGCTAAGATGCAGGATATTAACTTTTTTAAATCTAATGTCCGTGGTGCAAATTTTACAAAGTCCAATCTAACCGGCGCAAGTATTAGATATTCAAATATTGAAGGTGCTGATTTTAGTTCTGCTGAAATGATCGGTGCAAATTTTACTCAATCAAACCTTACAGGTGCTCAATTTAAAGATGCCGATTTGCGTGTCGCCTATCTGGAAGATGCCATTTTGCATGGTGTTGATTTTTCTGGAGCCCAACTCGCTGGTGCCAAACTTGGCGAAGCCAGTATCTGGATGGTACAGCCTCTTGATGCGAAGCAAATTGAGTTTGCTGATTTAAGGAAATTAAGTATTGCTCCAACGCCAGATCATAAGGATAGTTATAATCAGATTTTACAACAAGTTGAACTTACGAAGGTACGTGAGCTTATAAATGACCGTATTGAGTTCTTATTAAATCGCTCGCAGCGTTTATCTTGGAAACAGACGCCTCAATATTTGGCTTGGGAAAACCTAAATAATACATATACAGGTAATGCCCCAGACAACACAGCTGATTTTTATTCCAAGCTTATTTGTACAGATCTTTCAAAAGATGGTTATGCTGTTTCTGAATACCTGGAAAAAGCCGTCGCACTTTATAAAAGACCTAGCTCAAGGAACTATGGGACATTCGTTCCAACAATTAACGTGCAAAGACTTGTAGATAATATCTCAAAGGATAGCTGTACGGGCGCCAAGCGAATTGCAAAATATGCTAGATATAGGCTGGGCAGAAAACTCTATGATTATCATAGAACGAATGATGATATTAAAAAGTGGAAAGCTAAGCAGAATGCTACGTCTTCAGAACAGTAGTTTTTAATTATCGATAACCATTTCTATATTTCCCGCATGCAATATGCGGGAAATATAATGGTGCTGTCAGGTTTAGCTTATAAATTTAGCAAGTTCATTTTTGAATTCAGCACTTGTATCAGGATGGTCTAATCCAAAGGCAACATTGGCCATTAAGAAGCCAAGCTTAGATCCACAATCATATGAAACACCTTCATATTCACACGCATGGAAATCTTGTGATTTCATGAGATGTAACATAGCGTCCGTGATCTGGATTTCACCCCCAGCGCCTGTTTCTTTTCTTTCTAATATTTCGAAGATTTCAGGCTGAAGAATGTAGCGTCCCATAATGATTAGGTTTGAAGGCGCTTCTTCAACTTTAGGCTTTTCCACCATGCCAATAATTTTTTGTTTACCTTCTGGTGTTTGCTCAAGGCTCACAATACCGTATTTATATGTTAGTTCAGGATCAACGGCCTCAACAGCGATAATATTTCCTTTGGTTTGGTTATACAGCTCTAGCATTTGCGCCATACAACCTTTGCTATTTGATTTCACGATAACATCAGGTAACAACAAAGCAAAAGGTTCATTACCGACTAGTTCTCTTGCGCACCAAACAGCATGTCCCAGGCCTAAAGGTTCTTGCTGACGCGTAAAACTCGTGGTACCTGGCTCAGGTAAGTCTGCTTCAAGCAGCTCTAGCTGAACATTTTTACCTCTTGCTTTAAGCGTTTCTTCTAGCTCAACTTGTCTATCAAAATGATCTTCAATAACACCCTTGTTGCGCCCTGTTACAAAGATTAAATGCTCTATCCCAGCTTCTCTTGCCTCATCGACAACACGTTGAATTACAGGACGATCAACAACAGTTAACATTTCCTTCGGCATTGCTTTTGTTGCTGGCAAAAAACGTGTTCCTAAGCCTGCTACAGGAAACACTGCTTTACGAATTGGCTGTGACATATTCTTTTATTCCCTAATTTTCACATTGCACAATAGACCAATAAGCTCTAAAAAATATGGAATTTTTTCTTTCCACTTCTTTAAATACATAAATTGAATATTGGCTGATTACTAAAAGGTTTACTCATGACTGTTCTTGTTACTGGTGGTGCTGGATATATAGGGAGCCATATGGTTCTCGAGCTTGTTGATGCACAAGAAAATGTCGTTGTTCTAGATGATCTTTCGACAGGCAACCCATCAGTTATACCTCATAATGTACCGTTAATTAAAGGAGATGTTGGCGACACACAACTCTTATCCAATATTATTAAAGATAATAACATAAATGCTATTATTCATTTTGCTGGTTCAATTATTGTGCCAGAATCTGTTTCAAATCCTCTTAAATATTATTTAAACAATACTGTTAAGTCACGCGCACTTATTTCTGCCGCCGTTGAAAATAATGTAAAACACTTAATATTTTCATCAACTGCAGCTGTATATGGGATGGCCCAGACTAACCCCATACATGAAAGTCATCCACTCGGCCCCATATCCCCGTACGGTACATCAAAAATGATGACTGAGTTAATGTTACAAGATGTAGCAAGTGCCCATAACCTTTCTTATATCGCGCTTAGATATTTTAATGTTGCAGGGGCTGATCCTAATGGTCGAAGTGGTCAATCGACACCTAATGCAACTCATCTCATTAAAGTTGCTTCAAAAGCAGTTACAGGTGAATTTTCTAAACTTCAGGTCTATGGCACTGACTACCCTACAACTGATGGAACATGTGTCAGAGACTATATTCATGTTTCTGATCTTGCTCATGCTCATAAACTTGCTCTTGATTACCTGAGAAATGGCGGAGAAAGCAAAGTCATGAATTGTGGTTACGGACAAGGATACTCTGTTTTAGAAGTTATCGATATGGTTAAAAGAGTGTCTGGTGTTGATTTTCCAGTTGAGCATACTGAGCCGCGCCCAGGGGACCCAGCTGAACTTGTTGCTTGCTCTCAAATGGCTCAACAAACATTAAAATGGCAGCCGAAACTCAATGATCTCAATTTAATTGTAAAACATGCTTTAGATTGGGAAAAAAAGATAAAAAACGCATAATATTACAACTTTTTTTATTAGAATTATTTTCTAATTTTCAACGTATAAACCTATTTATTTTGCTATTATTTTCTATTAACGCCCCATAAATAGTATTTTTTTGCTTTTTATCCGTGGGCATGCTAATGAAAAAATATGTTTAAATTTACCTTCAAAGTGCCTATATCAAACAAATTGATTTAGAACTCTAAGGCATATGACTATTCCACATCTTTCAAATCAAGTGGAATACAATCGGCAAAACACCATGGAAAATAAGAGAAATTACTTAAAACAATTAGAAGCAGAGAGCATTCACATCATTCGGGAAGTTGCTGCAGAATTTGACAATCCTGTCATGCTTTATTCTATTGGTAAGGATTCATCGGTGATGTTGCACCTTGCCATGAAAGCCTTCTTTCCTTCTAAACCTCCCTTTCCATTGCTTCATGTTGATACAACATGGAAGTTTCGAGAAATGATCAAGTTTAGAGATGAAACAGCTCGGAATTTAGGATTAGAGCTTATTGTTCATATTAACCAAGATGGTGTAAAGCAAGGTATTGGACCGTTTTCTCATGGTTCTTCTCTTCACACTGATGTCATGAAAACTCAGGCTTTAAAACAGGCTCTTGATAAGTACAAGTTTGATGCAGCCTTTGGTGGCGCACGTCGGGATGAAGAAAAATCCAGAGCTAAGGAGAGAGTTTTTTCATTCCGCACTGGCACTCATCGCTGGGATCCTAAAAATCAGAGACCTGAACTTTGGAATATTTATAACAGTCATATTCAACCTGGCGAAAGTATTAGAGCCTTCCCTCTTTCGAATTGGACAGAAATTGATATTTGGCATTATATCTTGCTTGAAAATATTCCAATCGTTCCCTTGTATTTTGCCCAAGAACATCCTGTTGTTGAAAGAGATGGCATGCTGATTATGGTTGATGATAATAGAATGCCTATACATGATGGGGAAGTGATACAAAACAAAAAAGTTCGTTTTAGAACATTGGGATGTTATCCTTTAACAGCCGCTATAGAGTCTCAAGCAACAACTTTAGAAGATATCATTGAAGAACTTATTGGTGCACGCACATCTGAACGTGAAGGCCGCATAATTGATCATGACTCAGCAGGGTCTATGGAAAAGAAAAAACAGGAAGGGTATTTCTGATGTCAGACGTTCAACCTTCTATAATACCTCAACCACAAGCATCCACAGTTTCAGAGTTCCTAAAAGCTGAAACAGATAAAAGTCTTTTAAGGTTTCTAACATGTGGGAGTGTTGATGATGGTAAAAGCACATTAATAGGACGATTGCTCTATGACTCTCAAATGATCTTTGAGGATCAACTTGCTTCTTTAGAAAAAGACAGCCAGAAAATGGGGTCATCTGGTGGTGAATTGGACCTGGCATTGCTTGTCGATGGTCTGCAAGCGGAACGGGAGCAAGGTATTACAATTGATGTTGCTTATCGCTATTTCGCAACTCCTAAGCGTAAATTTATAGTCGCAGATACTCCAGGGCATGTCCAATATACTCGTAATATGGCGACAGGTGCTTCAACATCTGACTTGGCTATTATTCTTGTTGATGCACGCCAAGGACTGTTAACACAAACTCATAGACATAGCTGCATCGTTTCATTACTTGGAATTAAGCATGTCGTTCTCGCTGTCAATAAGATGGACTTAGTAGACTATAGTCAATCGCGTTTTGATGAAATTTCAAAAGCTTACAGTGACTTTGCAGACAAACTCGGTATTCCAAATGTCGAGCCTATTCCCATGTCTGCTCTGAATGGGGATAATGTTATCACTCGTAGTTCCAATATGCCATGGTACGACGGAGCAACATTGATTGAACATCTTGAGAATGTTGATGTCAGTCAAATTAAAGATAATGAACCCTTACGTTTTCCTGTTCAGTGGGTTAACCGTCCAGATCTTGATTTTAGAGGTTTCTCAGGAACCATTGCAAGAGGTCAGGTTAATCCAGGTGATGATATTGTGGTTCTGCCTTCTGCAAAACAATCTAAAGTTAAACGCATTGTCACTTATGATGGAAACTTAGAGACAGCTTCGGTTGGTGACGCTGTAACGTTAACGTTAGAAGATGAAATTGATGTCAGTCGTGGTGATATGATTGTTGCTGCAGATAACCGAGCTGTTGTTACTGACCAATTTGCGGCTCACATTATTTGGATGGCAGAAGACGAAATGCTTCCTGGGCGTCCATATCTAATTAAATGTGGAACCCAAATTGCTACAGCTTCTATTAGTGAACTGAAACATAAAATCAATGTTGATACGTTAGAGCATACGGCAGGAAAAACACTTCAGCTAAACGAAGTTGCGCTTTGTAATTTCTCTCTCAATAAATCTATCTGCTTCGACCATTATGATGACAATCGTGATACTGGAAGTTTTGTTCTTATTGATAAATTATCCCATGCAACTGTTGCTGCGGGAATGATTAAATTTGGATTGCGAAGAGCAACAAATATTCATTGGCAAGCGCTCGACATAGATAAACAAGTCAGAGCAAAAATGAAAGATCAGAAACCATTTTGTTTATGGTTTACCGGTTTGTCTGGATCAGGCAAATCGACGATTGCAAATTTGCTTGAGAAGAAACTGCACAATAGAGGGAAGCACACCTATATTCTCGATGGTGATAATGTTCGCCATGGACTAAACAGAGACCTTGGCTTTACTGATGCCGATCGTGTTGAGAATATTCGACGGGTCGCGGAAACAGCAAAGTTATTTGTTGATGCTGGATTAATCGTGATGGTGTCATTTATCTCACCTTTTAAATCTGAGCGTCGCATGGCTAGGGCTCTATTCGAAGAAGATGAGTTCTTAGAGGTTTTTGTTGATACTCCGATTGAAGTTTGTGAAGATAGAGACCCCAAAGGCTTGTATAAAAAAGCTCGTTCTGGGGAAATCAAGAATTTTACCGGAATTAACTCAACTTACGAACTTCCTGATTTAGCTGAGATCAGACTAGCAGGAGCTGAGGGCACGCCTGAAGAACTTGTTGAGCAAATTATTGATGATCTTAGTAAAAAAGGTATTTTGTAAAGTACCTTATCTGCAAAAGGTTATTAGATGCTTTTATACACCTCTTTTGTCTATCTTGAACACATGTTAGACTAAGACAAAAGAGGTTAATTATGGAACGCTCAGTCTTAAGCAACTCTTCGTTTTTTTCCGGCCTGCCAGAGGCAACCTTGGATAATATTCTCTCCTTGATGAGACCAAAGTCATTTAAGTCTAATCAGGTTATATATAATCAGGGAGCCTCTTCTAATGGATGTTATGCCGTTATTGATGGTGCTCTCAAAGTTACAATTACCTCTGTTGATGGGGACAATACACTTATAGCGGTGTTGAGCTCTGGAGATATTATTGGGGAAATGGGCTTAGCTGATGGGGCTGAGCGTTCAGCTACCGTCACAACAATCAAAGATTGTAAATTGGCTTTTCTATCTAGTCAGGATTTTCATCGCTTTGCCACTGAAAATCCAGCTGTGTATAAACATATGCTTAAAGTTTTATGTGAACGTCTTCGTAATACGAATGATAATATTGCTGCCCAACAATTACTACCGCTTAATAAAAGACTTGCTAGAGTGTTTTTGCGTCTGTCAGCCGGTTTTGGTCAGCCAATCGACAATGGTCGTATTTTGATTCGTCAAAAATTTACGCAAGCAGAACTTGGTAAAATGGCTGGCGGGGCGCGTGAGAATGTTTCACGACAGATAAATGAATGGTCCAGAGACAATATCTTAAGTAAAATCAGTAGTTATTATTGTATTGAAAAGGTTGATATACTTGAAGACCTTGCGAAGCTATGACAGTTAAGCTAATGAATTTAATAGATTTAAGACACAATACAATTCTATTATCTCTATATATTTAGAAGAATATACTTAAATCATAGATCTATATTTTTTTTGTTGTATTTGTCATATTTCACAACAAGCAAGTGAAAAATTTAAAAAAATTTCGCAAGCTGTGTATTACGGGGATGGCTTATGATAGATGTCATTGGGCATACCTGAGTTGATTCCGAATCAGTTAAGTTCTGCCCATGGAACAGTTAAATAAAAATTCAAATGTGCAACAGGGAGGTGAGCTACCCTTCCGAACTGCACCGCATAATATTGAGGCCGAACAGGCTCTTTTGGGCGCAATCTTAGTAAATAATGAAGCGTTTGACCGTGTTTCTAGTTTTCTAGATGCATCGCATTTCTATGATCCACTTCATGGAAGGATATTTGAAGTTTGTTCCAGGCTTATTCAGTCTGGCAAACAAACAACCCCTGTTACTCTTAAAACATTTTTTGATAATGAAGACCCAATTGGAAATCTAACTGTTCCTCAGTATCTTGGTCGATTGGCAGCGAATGCTACAACAATAATCAATGCTCGTGATTATGGGCAAACGATTCATGATTTGTCTGTTCGAAGAAATTTAATAATTATTGGTGAGGATGTCGTTAATACAGCATATGACTCTCCAATAGATATGCCCCCTTCTAATCAAATTGAAGAAGCAGAACAGCGACTTTTTGAAATTGCTGAAGCCAAAAAATATGGGGCTGGTTTTTCTTCTTTCTCATCCGCTTTGGTTGATGCTATCGAAATGGCTAATGAAGCATATCAACGAGATGGTGGGCT
>CBDHHC010000017.1:0-62710 GCA_965263345.1 Methyloligellaceae bacterium | reverse complement strand
AGAAAATGCTGTTGAAACAGAAGCCATTAAAGATACTGATGATGCCTATGATTGGTTGCAAGGGGTAATTCAATATGGGGCAGGGCAATCAGATGTCGTTTTGTTACATTCAGCCTATCAAGCGATCCAATCTGGAAACACCGAAGTATTGCATAATTGTTTAGAGTTCTCAGTCGCATATGTGGTACTAAAGAACTTGAACTAGAAACTCAGGCACAGGGTGGGGCATTTTTAGAAATCACAGAAAAAAGCTGGTCTTGCGATGCCTTGGGAATACTTAAAGCAACGTGGCAAGGCCCTTATCCATATCCGGCTGTTGTGGGTGTTGCTGCGGCAGGTCATGAGATAAACTTGAGTGAAACAGCTACAGCCTATCTTCATGCTTTTGCTGCAAATCTTATTTCTGCTCTGGTTCGGTTAGTTCCATTGGGACAGACAGATGGCCAGAAACTTATTGCAAAACTGGAACCTTTAATCATAGATGTATCCCAGCAGGCTTTGTTAACGCCTTTGGAAGATATATCTAATGCTTGCATGATGATTGATATATCTTCCATGCATCATGAACAACAACATACGAGGCTCTTTCGCTCATGATAGATACAAAACATGGTCCTTTACGCGTCGGTATTGGTGGTCCGGTAGGATCAGGAAAAACAGCTCTCACAGATTCAATCTGTAAAGCTTTGCGTGATAATATTCTATCGCTGTGATTACCAATGATATTTATACCAAAGAAGATGCAGAATTCCTAAATCGATCCGGGGCTCTTCCCACAGAGCGCATTGTTGGTGTTGAAACTGGTGGATGCCCACACACTGCTATTCGGGAAGATGCCTCTATTAATTTAGCTGCGGTTGCTGACTTTAATACAAAGTTCTCTGATTTGGATTTAATAGTCATTGAATCTGGGGGTGATAATCTCGCTGCAACGTTTAGTCCAGAACTCGCTGATATTACGATATATGTTATTGACGTTTCAGCTGGTGATAAAATTCCACGTAAAGGTGGTCCTGGAATTACGCGATCAGATCTTTTGGTTATTAATAAAATTGATCTTGCTCCATTGGTTGGGGCCAGCCTTGAGGTGATGGATAGAGATGCTAAGAAAATGCGTGGAGAGCGGCCGTTTGTCTTTACAAATGTAAAAGGTAAAGAAGGGGTCGAAGTTGTATATGACTTTATTATAGAAAAGGGCGGGTTATCGAAGTAGTCGCTTTCTTTGTTTTCTATTGAAATGGCCAAAGCATATTTGTTGTTGTTTTTGTATCAGCAACCTTTTTTCCATTTTCTATAATCATCTTGCTGGTTTCTTTTACAATCTCGTATGTTCCTTTTGCTTTGGTTCCGTTTTCCAAAAAGAAGTTGTTTTCAAATCCGACACGACAGTGTCCAGCATTTTGAATTGCAATTTTCACACACTTATGTTCGGTATGTCCAAATGCGCAACAGAACCAAGGTCTATTTAAACTTTTTAGGGTGCTGAGGTCCTTTAAGAGATCTTGTTCATCAGCAATCAAATTTTGAGTATATCTGCCAACAACATAAAGAATTGCTGATGGCTGTAGTGGGATTTTTTTATTTTTTAACAAAAACAGATAATATTTGATGTCCTCTATATCATACAGAATGTGTTGTATATGTATATTTTCGGTGGCAGCCCAATGATAAAAGTGGGTTGCTGTTTCTTCGAAGCTTGTATCTGGGATCATTTCTTTTAACGCGATACTGACCATTTTTGGTTTTACATCACGTACGACAGATGTTGTTGTTTCGGAGAATATTTTCCAACTGCTTCGGTTGTTATTTGCACTAAAAGTTCTGGGGCTTTTTGTGAGATTTCATTTATAAGCTCTTTGTATAATCCAGCATCTAATGTATGACTTCCTTTATTATCTCTAACGTGGACATGGACAATTGATGCTCCTTGGTTCGCGCAGTTTAGGGATTCAGTCGTAATTTCTTCAATAGTTATCGGAAGTGATGGGTGGTCTTTTTTGCTCCACCTGGATCCATTTGGGGCAGCCATAATAATAACTGGTTTTGACATTATTCAATTGCCCAAATTGTTTTGATGGCTTTATTTATTGCAGTTTTTAGTTTTGAAATAAGTTCATGTAATTGGTCATCTTCAATTATAAAGGGGGGGGCAAGCAAGATGTGATCTCCATTTTGCCATCTATTGTTCCACCCATTGGGTAACAGATTAATCCTTCTTCACAGGCTATTTGCTTTATGGTTTTATGTAATTGTTTCGATTGTGGGAAGGGTTCTTTTGACACTTTATCTTGTACGAGTTCAAGCCCTAAAAAAAGACCTCGGCCTCTTATATCACCGATAAATGGGTTTTCCTCAAAAGTTGTATCTAATAATACTTTTAGTTTTTTTCCTTGAGTTTTTACTTTTTCAATGAGTTGCTCTCTTAGTATATAATTAAAAACGGAAAAACCTGCCGCACATGCTGTTGGATGTCCCATGTAGGTATGTCCATGTTGAAAGAAACCGGAGCCACTTTGAATTGAGTTATATATTTCTGCCGTACAAATCATTGCCCCTATTGGTTGATACCCAGCTCCAAGGCCTTTGGCCATACATAGAATGTCTGGTGAAATATCATCTTGTTCACATGCATAAAGAGAACCTGTTCTTCCCATTCCACACATTACTTCATCAAGAATAAGAAGGGCATCATATTTAGTACAGATTTCTCTTATGCGTTTGAAATAACCTGGTGTGGCTGGCACTGCACCTGCTGTTGCCCCTACTACTGGTTCTGCAATAAATGCCATGACATTTTCAGGGCCTATTCTTAATATTTCGGTTTCTAATTCATTGGCACTTCTTATGCTGTAATCCTCAAGAGTTTCTTTATTTGTTTTGTATCTATATTCATAGCATGGGGAAATATGCGAGGTTTCTATGAGCAATGGAGAAAACTGCTCTCGTCTCCATTGATTGCCTCCAGTTGCCAAGGCACCAAGTGTATTGCCATGATAGCTTTGTCGTCTAGCTATGATTTTTGAACGTTTATGTTCACCACGTTCAACATAATATTGTCGAGCTAACTTTATTGCGGCCTCTACAGCTTCAGAGCCACCAGATACAAAATAAACACGGTCTCTAGTTTTTCTGGTGCATACTCAATGAGTAAGTTCGCCCAGTTTTTCTGCGGGTTCTGATGTAAAGAAACCTGTGTGTGCAAATGCAAACTTATCAATCTGATTTTTGATTGCATTAATAACATAGGGGTTGTTATGTCCAAGGCATGAAACAGCGGCTCCACCAGAGGCATCTAAGTATTTTTTACCATTTGTATCAAAAAGGTAGCATCCTTCCCCTCTGGATGCAGTTTTTAGATCTACTCTAGTGTTACGAGGAAATACATGATTTGCCATGATATTCTCAGGTTAGCTAGTAGTCTCTAATAACAAATACAGATTGATTTGCATGGCGAACAACTCTTGCAGCGTTTGGGCCAAGTAGATAATCTTTTAATTCTGGGCGATGGGCAGAAATAACAATTGCATCGCAGCCTAATTTGTCTGCAGACTTCACAATTTCATCATAGATTGCACCATGGGCTATGTGACTCGATATGTTTATGTCTGAAGGTAAATTCTGAGAGACAAATTGGTGTAGTTTAGACCTCATATCATCTAAAGCTTTTTTTTCAAAATCTTTGTCAAAATAAGAGCCAACAATTGACATACCAAAATCTGGCAAGACAGAAACGATATGGAGCTCCGCAGAATATAATTTTGCCAGGTCATATCCAAATTTTAAAATTTTTCTCCGACCACTATTTTCAGCAGAGATGTCTATGGGAACTAAAATAGATTTAAGCATAATGTCACCTCACTGGGCTTTGCTACTGTATCTAAAAAGCCGGTTGTGTCGCCCTTCGTCTTTGAATTAAAACAATGCCGGCTAAAAGTAAGAGAGCTGGTATAAAGAATAGCTCTTTGGGTAAGCGATTTTTAGCAGGTACTAGAACTTGCTGAATAGTTACAGGTTGATCTCCATAGAAATCAAACTTGTTAATAAATTTACGGAATTTCGCCCCAAATGGTTCATCAAGTTTCATTTTGTCGCCATCTTGTGTAATGGTCCATCCTAATTTTGCAAAACGTTCCTGGCCGTTTGCTTTATCTCCCATGTCTAATTCAATAAATGTATCTCTGATCTTATCATCAGTACGAGCATCTGGACCTAAGACCTGTAATCTTATTTTTCCCGTCTTTTGGGAGTTGTGATGCTGCTTCAAATACTTGAGTTGGTTTAAATTCTTGATATGGAGATGAGACCATATCCATGAAGAAACCAGGTCGGAACAACATGAAAGCGATTAACAATAAAACAGCGGTTTCATAAACACGACTTTTGGCGATGAAATATCCTTGTGTCGCTGCAGCAAATAAAAGCATGGCAACCAGAGAAATACAAAAGATACCTAAGGCCTGAAGAATGCCCTGAAACTGGGACATATCAATGCCATAAAGCAGAAGATCGGTATTGAAAATGAACATAAATGGTAAGGCAGCTGTTCGTATATCGTATGTAAAGCCTTGAATACCTGTTTAATGGGATCTCCTCTAGAGATTGCCGCGGCTGCGTATGCTGCCAAGCCTACGGGTGGGGTATCGTCAGCAAGAATACCGAAATAAAATACGAACATATGAATGGCAATTAGGGGAACAATCAAGCCTGCATCTTGACCAACGGATAGGATGACGGGAGCCATTAAAGAAGAAACAATAATGTAGTTTGCTGTTGTTGGTAGTCCCATTCCTAAGATGAGACTTAATACTGCAACCAGAACAAGTAGTAGCATAATGTTGTCTCCGGCAATAGCCTCAACAATTTCAACTATGATCTGATGTGCTCCGGTTAGAGATAATGTTCCGACAATTATACCTGCAGCTGCTGTGGCAACACCGATACCAATCATGTTTCGTGCGCCGGAAATGAATCCCTCAACAACGTCATCAAAGCCTTTTTTAAATTTGAGGCCAAATCCCATTTCTCCTCTAAATAAAGCTTTTAATGGGATATGAGTAAATGCCACAAGGATCATAATGACAGTCGCATAAGTAGCTGAAAGCGCTGGGGAAAGCCTTTCAATCATTAAGTTCCAGATTAAAACAAATATTGGTAGTGAGAAATACAAGCCTGAAAATAGGGTTGGTGTTAAACGAGGTGCCTCAATGACTTCAGAATTAGGGTCATCTCGTTCTAATTCAGGAAAACGAGATGCCACTAAAACCAAACCAAAATATGCAATAATGAGAAGCGCCATGAGGGCAGAACCAGATCCTGTTCCCAAAACAGGTTCGGCTATAGATTGTACCCCTAATAAGACAACAGTGATTATTGCCATAAGCAGGAAGCCTGATAACATGAGTAGCAAGATAAGAGGAACCGTTAACTGCCTTCCCGCTTTTGGCAGACCTTGCAGGCCTAACTTTAATGATTCAAGATGGACTATATAGAGAAGTGCTATATATGAAATAACAGCTGGCAAGAATGCGTGCTTGATTACCTCTAAATATGAGATGCCAACATATTCTATCATTAGAAATGCGGCGGCCCCCATGACTGGTGGCGTTAACTGACCGTTTGTTGAAGAGGCCACTTCTACGGCTCCGGCTTTTTCAGCAGAAAAACCAATACGTCTCATAAGAGGGATTGTAAAGGTGCCTGTTGTTACTGTATTTGCAATCGAAGATCCTGAGATCATGCCTGTTAATGCTGACGACAGAACAGATGCCTTGGCTGGGCCACCACGCAATGAACCAAGTAGAGAAACAGCGACTTTGATAAACCAGTTTCCTGCTCCAGCTTTTTCAAGTACACCACCAAATAAGACAAAGAGGAAAATCATTGTTGTTGAGACCCCAAGAGCAACACCAAAGACGCCTTCTGTTTGAACCCAGAAATGTCCAAGTGCTTTTGAGTAGGAAAACTCTTTAATCTCGAAAACATAATGTCCAAATAAAACCAAACACAGGAAAAGGGAAGAAAGTATCATCAATGGTAGCCCAAGAGAGCGATATACACTGACGAGTAAGACACCCATACCAATCGTTCCCATAACAATATCAAATAAGGGGAGCTGCGATGTTTCTCTCATGGCTGTTGCATAATCTTTAAAGACTACGAGATATAAACATGCTGCAACACCTAATATCACCAGTGCCCAATCATACCAAGGAATATACCCTCTAGGGGAATTTTTGAATAATGGAAAAGCTAATGTTGCTAAGGTGATTGCAAAAGCAAGGTGGATATAACGAGCTACTGTGCCTTCTTTAATATAATTAAATGCAATGCCTGTTAATTCTGCAAGTTGTTCAGGAAAACCGGATGCTATATAAAGCTGATAAAGGGACCAGATAATACATAATGCAATTATGAGTTTCCCTTGAAAGCCAATCGGATTTCGGGCGCCTGTATCTGCTTGAGCAACGAGATCTTCAGCGCTGGTTTCTGTTTTATTATTGGCGCTTTCCATGATTGCTCTCTACCCTTCCGTAAAATATTAAGTTATTAAATATATAATCTCCATAAAGAAATGGCGCTAATAATAAGCGCCATTTCATTGTTTTATTATTTGATTAAGCCAAGTTCTTTATAGGCTTTAGCCGCTCCATCATGTAGAGGTGCAGATAGTCCGTCTTTTACCATTTCTTTTGTATTCAGATTGGCAAAGGCTGGGTGTAACTTTTTAAAGTCATCAATATTCTGCATAATTGTTTTTGCAACAGTGTATACAGCTTTTTCAGGAACTTTTGCTGACGTTACAATTGTTGCACCAACTCCAAATGTTTTTGTATCTGCAGATGTTCCTTTATATAGTCCACCTTTGATTACAGCTGAGCGATAGAATGGATTGTCAGCTATCAATTTATCAATAGCTGCCCCAGTTACAGGAACAAGCACTGTATCGCATGTTGTTGTCGCTTCCTTGATGGCTGCAGATGGGTGACCTACTGTGTAGATCATTACATCAATATTGCCATCGCACAGTTGTTTGGC
This sequence comes from Methyloligellaceae bacterium, assembly GCA_965263345.1. Lineage (GTDB taxonomy): Bacteria > Pseudomonadota > Alphaproteobacteria > Rhizobiales > CBDHHC01 > CBDHHC01. The sequence goes on along the minus strand of CBDHHC010000017.1, from coordinate 55,675 downwards.
CATTTCTGAGCCTTTATATTCTGTTGCAAGAGCAAAATCGCTTGCTTTCATCCCCAGAGCCTTCATAACAACTTCCATTGTTGCACGTTGGCCAGAGCCTGGGTTTCCAATATTTACGCGCTTGCCTTTGATATCTTCAAATTTTGCGATCTTTGCATCTTTGCGAGCAACCACTGTAAATGGTTCTGGGTGAACAGACATCACAGCACGAATGTCTTTGAACTGTTTGCCTTTAAACTTTGATGTGCCATTATATGCATGATGTTGCCAATCTGATTGTGCTACACCAAATTCTAATTCGCCACCTTTGATGGTGTTGATATTGTAGATGGAACCACCAGTAGATTCTACTGAACAACGAATTCCATGCTCTTTACGTTTTTTATTTACTAAACGACAAATTGCGCCACCAGTTGGGTAGTAAACCCCTGTCACGCCACCTGTTCCAATAGAAATAAATTTTGTATCAGCGCTAGCGGAAACACCTAAACCTGTTAGGACTGCCGTTGCTAATAAAAAAGAAAATACTCTCATTTATATTCCTCCTGATATTCTCTTTCGTTAAAAAAATTATCAGTTTGTATTACACCATAATTTTAGAGATAATGCATGTCAGTGTATTACCCTACAGTTTACTTCATTAGTTATACGACTAAAGGATAAGAACAAAGTTATTGCGATAAATTGATAAAACCTTGTTCAGATTAGATACCAATTGCGTGGTAGGCATCGACAATTTTTTGGATGCTTAAAGTGTAGGCAGCCGTTCTTAAATCGTGTATATTTTCATCATTGTGCAATAGATTTGACATTTCAACATAGGTTGCCCTCATAACCTCATCCAGTCCAGAACGAACCAAATCTATTTCGGAGCGATCATTAAAATATGAGTCTTGCAGATCATGAGGGAGAGATTTCCCAGTCATTTGTTCAAGAGACTGGGCAATCAACCTTTGCTGAGTTTCATGATGTCTTTTTTCCATAAGACCGAAGGGGATATGGGTTATGTTTTTTACCCATTCGAAATAGCTCACGATAACTCCACCTGAATTTACAAATAAATCTGGAAGAATAATAACTCCATTTTTACATAAGATTTTTTCTGCTTCAGCTGTGACAGGGCCATTTGCGGCCTCTACAATGAGTTTGGCTTTTATATTATTTGCATTGGTTGCATTTATTGTACTTTCTATTGCTGCCGGTATTAAAATGTCACATTCATATTCCAAAATTTGTGAGCCGTTTGGGAGGTAACGTCCTGTAGGATAATTTTGAAAACTTCCATTATTGGTGAAAAAGTTTTTAGCAGTTTCAACATTTACGCCATTAGGGTCATATAGAGCACCGTTATGTTCAATTATACCAATAATTTTATGTTGGTCTTCTTCGCTGAGAAACTTTGCGGCATGATATCCAACATTTCCAAAGCCTTGTATAATTATTGTTCTATTTTGATTGATATCTCCTGTTAATTTTGTTTTTTGAATATCTTCTGGATGTCTAAAAAATTCACGAATAGCATATTGGACACCACGACCTGTTGCTTCTGTGCGGCCTGAAATTCCCCCAACAGCAAGAGGTTTTCCCGTTACACATGCATTCGCATTAATTTCATTTGGCCTAAGGCGTTTATACTCATCTGCAATCCATACCATCATCAGTTCATTTGTCCCCATATCAGGCGCTGGGACGTTTTGGCTTGGAGATAAAAATTCATGTCTCGCGAGTTCTTGCGCAAATCGTCTTGTGATGCGTTCCAATTCTTCTTGTGTCCATTCGGAGGGATTTATATCAAGTGCTCCTTTGGAACCACCAAATGGAATGCCAATTAGTGAACATTTAAATGTCATTAATGATGCTAAAGCTTCTACTTCATGAACATTAGATCCTGGCGCAAATCTTAAACCTCCTTTTACAGGCAGTATATGGGATGAATGTACAGACCTCCATCCATTAAAAGTATGGACTTTACCTCTTAGGCGAACACCAAAACGTATTGTGTAAGTTGCATTGCAAACTTTTATTTTTTCTTTTAACCCGTCTTGCATTGTCATATTTTGAGCTGCTTGCTCAAAAAAATATTCAACGTCATTTAGGAATGACTTTCCAGCTCCATTCATTTTTACTCTCCTGTTTGGACTGTGGTAGAATGAGACTGGGTTATGCTTTAAATTATGTGAGGTCTAATGCTATCTTCGTAGAGGTTATGCATTCCTTGCATAGTTTACTTAACAAAGCCCATGCGAATAGCGTATCTGGTCATATCTGCGATTGTATGTAAGTCTAGTTTTTCAGAGATTCTGCCTCGATAGGTTTCAACAGTTTTAGGCTTGATATTTAATATGGAGGCAATTTCTTTTGTTGTATGACCTTCGGCAATTGCGGTAATTACCAAACGTTCTCTTTCTGATAATCGAATTGAGTTGTTACGATTATGTGATTTGTTTTTTTCTGTTGGAAGAAAGGATCCTCCATTTCTAATCACATTAATTGCTGAAATAAGATTTTCAAATGCTGTCTCTTTAAGAATATAACCTGAGACCTCAGCCTCTTGTGCTTCTAATAGCAGTATGGGGCTATCATGCATAGTTAGAAGTATCACTTTTGTGGAGAGTTGGACTCGTTTGATCTCTTTTGCTATTTCAATGCCATTCATTCCTGGCATTCTGTAGTCAATTACAGCAATGTCTGGTTTATGGAGTTGTATACTTAGCCATGCATTTTGTCCGCTTCTGTTTGAAGAGACAACATCTAAATCCTTTTCCTGTTTTAGGAGGCTTTTTAATCCTTGTAAAAATATTTCATGATCATCGGCAAGAGAAATTCTAGTCATGGATAGGAACCTTCATCGTGATACATGTTCCGGTATTTGGCTTAGAGTTAATATCAAGATTTCCCCCGATACTCTCTGCTCTTTCAGACATTAGACTTACACCTAAACCTGTTTGTTTGCACTTTGTTTTGTTTATATCAAAACCAATGCCGTCATCTTTAATGGAGATCATTAATTCTTGATCTGATTTAAAATTGATATTCATATCAATTTGTTTGGCATTTGCGTATTTCGTTGTGTTATTGATGGCTTCTTGGAAAATAAGAAAAATGGCTTCCTTGATGTTTGCTTTTAAGTTCATGCTATTGACATTTGTTGTCAGTACAAAATCACAACCAGCACGTTCTGATAGTTTCTTTCCATAATGATCTAACGCAGAGATTATATCCATCTGATCTAGAAAAATAGGTCTTTGTCTTTCAATGATATCTCTAAGTTGTGTAATTGCCGTGCCAACTTCTTCAATTATCTGGTTTAAGTTTACATTTTGATGTTCTGTATCACAGTTGTTTTTCTGGATCATTTTTAGACCCAGATTAATGGCTTGTAGAGATTGACCTATGTTATCGTGAAGTTCTCCAGCAAGTTTTATTCGCTGCTTAATATCAATTTCGTCTTTTAAATTTCTCAGTTTCTTCTCGGTGAGATGACGAGATTTAATTTCAGAATTTAGATCAGCATTTTTTCTTTCTAATTCAGCTACGGATTGTTTTACTTTATCCGCCATTGTATTAAAGCTTGACGCAAGTGAATTTAGTTCGGTTATAGATGAGGCTCTTGCATAGGTCTTTTTTTCACCTTCAGATAAGTTAGCAACGACTTCTTGTAAACGTAGTAGAGGGAAAGAGAGGCTTTGACCTAAAATTATACATAATATTACGCTGAGAAAAAGAGCGCCAATCCCTAAATAAATAATCAGATATAAGGTTTCTTTTCCTGGACCCAGTATATCCTGTTCCGATACTGTTAATCCTATAAGCCAGTCAATGCCGTTTTGATCTTTAAACGGAAATATTTCTACCAGATGTTGTTTACCTTCTACATTTACATCAAAGCTCTGAGCTACAGAGCTTTTAGGCTTATCTTCCGGTATAAAGTTAGAATATCTGCTATATGCAGCTTTAATAACTGGAGATTTACTTTGGTCAGCTTTTATCCTGATTAATTTTTTTTGATGTTCATAAAAAGGTTGTTCATCTGCGGTTGATGCAATTAATTTTCCATTTTTTTCAACAATGAAAACTTCACTATGCTTTCCGGGTTTGAATTGTTTTAAAACCTTGTTGAATGTTGTTAATAGTATATCTGTAGAAATAACGCCCAAGAGTTTATCCTCATGATTATATAAAGGAAGAGCGGCTGTTATTCCTAATGCGTTTTCCAAAAAGAATGGATACACTTGTGTCCATATAGGACCACGATGGTTTGTTGCTGCTTTGAACCAGGGTCTTGTACGGGAGTCAAAATGTGATCGTGTTCTGATCAGTTTAGATCGGTTGCCCTTAATATCTAAAGAATACACTTTTGAAACACCAGGTGTAAATTTACCTTCAACTATATCTGTTTGGCGGACTACAAATGTTCCATCAGTTCTTTTAGCAATAAGGACGATCCCTCCATCTTTATATCCGAAATATATATAGTTTACATTTTCATGCACTTTTAGTTGGTTCCAGAAGAAGTCTTGTAATGCAATTGGGTTGTTTATATTGAGATGTCCTTTTGAAATAAAATTCTCTGTGGCTTTGTTTAATCTGTGAGCTGTATTAATATATTCTGAAACTCTTGTTTTTAGTTCGACGAGAGTTCTTTCACGTATTTTAATTTTTATTTGCTCAACTGCATCATTTCCTTTCTGAAAAGATAAATAAGTTAAAGACGCAATGATTGTAGAGATGAGAATAGCAAATGGAATGATGAGAAAATTGCGTATCGAGATGCCTGGTTTATAAATGACTTTATCATTATTTTCACTTGGCATATTTTCCACGTGCTCTATTGGCTTCATAACCTGCATGTTTCTTAGACGTTTTAAAGCTGATAATAGTCTAACATAAATTATTATAAAGAAACTTATGTATTTTGTTCAATTATTCTCGCAGTATCATTTTTTATGATCTTAGAAGTGGCAACAGTATTCTCAGAATAACAGGCTATAGAATTATCAGAATAATATGTCTCTGTATCAATCTTATTGGGATCGGATTCGTTCATTTTCAGTTGTATTTTATTCCAAAACCTTTCAACAACAGATCGTTTCTTTCTTTTCGCACGATATAGACGTATTTCTAAAGGTGGAATAATATTATATTCGGGAATGATATAGAGTTCTTTTCTGGATAATTCTTTGTTTATTAATCTTTCAGGAAGCCAGGCAAATCCATATCCATGTTCAACCATAACTTTTAGGGACGTAGCCGTGGAGTTCTCATAAACAGTTTTTAGTTTTATATTATTTTTTATTTTCTCCAGAGCAACCTCGGTAATTTGCCCAAGGAAACAGTCTGGAGAGTAAGCTAAGAACTCAATGAGCTCTTCTGAGCTTTTGGGAAGTGCCTGGTCAATGTATGGAGATATTCCCACCAATCGGACAGGTAAGAGTTTTTCGCTAGCAATTTTGATAGAGGTGTATTCTTTTTGTTCAAGAGGAACTGTTGCCCATTGGTGTGCATAACAAAGAACAAAGTCACAGTCTCCTTGTTCGAGAAGATTGACACATTCTTTAAGGTTATTTTGCAATAATTGTGTTGCTGGTATTGGTCCAGTTGAATTTAGGTCTCCGAGCCAGCCTGGGAAAAAAGACGTGGACAAAGAATCTAGAGATGCAAAGGTGATATCAAGTTTTGAAATATGCTCTTTATTTTGGAATGAGTTTCGTACAGTGTATAGTTGGCTTACTATCTCTTCCGCAATCTCCTTAAATTTTACGCCTTCGTTTGTTAAAGTAATGGGATAAGAATCCCTATTTACTAAGTGCACCCCTAACCACCGCTCAAGAGATTGAATCCTTCGACTAAAAGCAGATTGAGTTACAAAACGTTTTTTCGCCGCTTTGGAGAAGTTACCGTGCTTTGCTAAACAAAGAAAATCTTCGCACCATTTGATTTCCATGATTTGTCCTAGCTATTTTGCTCTTTTAATACATGTTTTGTTATAAGAGCTTGTCAAAAAAATATTAAAACATATTTTGAAATATAAAAATATCCGTGAAACACCCTACATAAATTAGGTGTATGCAGAGTATTTCGTTTTAAAGGGTTTTTTATTGCTTAGCAATTGAATTTACTTTTCAGTAAAGGACTGGTTAATTGAACGATAAATAGGCTTAAAGAAATAGGTCATAAGGGATTTTGCACCTGTCACAATCTCTACTCTTACCTGCATACCAGGCAGTATAAAATGTTTATGTCCATTTTTTTGGAAATAGTTTTTATCCAGTTCTATATAAGCTCTGTAATACGGAATGCCTTTATCATCTCTTAGAATACTAGCTGAAATGCTTTGAACTGTTCCAGATAAAGACCCAAATATATTTGTATCATAAGACGTGACTTTTATTTGTGTCTCGTGTCCCACATCAAATTGTGCACGGTCTTTTGGATCGAAGCGTACTTCTGCGATTACATCATCATCCAGAGTTACAATGTTAGCAACAAGGCCAGCTGGAGTGATTACCTCACCTTGGGATCTTACAGACATTTTCTGAACGATACCACGATATGGGGAAACAATATCAAGTCTGTTCACCCTATCAGAGAATTTTTTAATTGTTTCGTTCAATTCTAATAATTCTCGGGAAATTTCAGAATATTTCTCGTATAACTGATCTTTATATTCCGTCTTTGTTTGTATAAGTTTCAGCTTAGCTTGTTTCAATAATTGGCGGGTTTTATCCACTTTTCCTTTTGATAAAATGGCTCTAGATTTCGCAGTTTGTAGCTCTGATTTCGTTTCTATAACGGACTCTAAAGATACATATCCATTTTTTTGGAGACGTAGTCTCATATTGAGATTGATAGACATGAGCTCTACACGCTTTTGTTCACTTTGGTGTTCTAAACGAGCTGCTTTGTATTCATTTTTATACTGCCGTATTTTAGATGATAAGATTTCTTGTGTTTTCGTTTTTTTCTTTAATGTTGTGTTATATTGATCGATTTGCTTTTGAACAAGGTTACGATATTTACTCATCCATTTGGAAAAGTCAGGTTTTTTGTTATTGAGAAGACTTTCAAGCCTAATTTTATTTAATGACAGGTATACTTTGCGCGTTTGAAGTTGCTTTAAATCCTGTTCTGAGCCTATCGAGGTTAATGATACAAGGACTGTCCCTTTTTCAATTAGATCACCTTCTCGGACATGTATCTTGCCGACTTGGCCACCTTCGACATGGTGAATGTTTTTAATTAGTCCTGATGGTTCAATTTGACCTTGAGCAATAACCAGCTCTTTAAATTCGGCAATTGACAACCAGAATATAAATAGTAGAAGAAAACTGCATATGAGGTAGGTGATACTGGATGCGAAGTAATGAAGTTTTTTATCTTCCAGAATCTCAGGCAGAAGCAAACTATCGGCTATATCAGCACGTTTGTTTTTTTTTAACGTTTTTAATTTTTGCGCAAGACCTGGCATGCTTTCTACCCTTGTGGTCAAATAGTAGAATATTTTTCCTAATAAATAGTGAAGCTAGCCAGAAATTTTTATAATCTCTTCTGGTGGTTTATCAGCGACAATAATACCTTTTGTTAGAATCATAACTCTATTTGCCAGCATAAGCAGGTCTTTATCATGTGTAACCATAACAATTGTTGACTTCCCTTTCAGAGCTCTCATTTTTTCTATGAATGCTACTTTTGCCTCTTTACCCAGATTACTTGTTGGCGTATCGAGGAAGTAAATATGACTATTTTTAATTAATGCCCGTGCTAAAGAGAGTTGTTGCCGCATTTCTGGAGACAGGTGGTGTTTTGATTTAGCTTTAAGGCGCATGTTGATACCATCAGGCAAGGCTTGTATAGAGTCCAAAAGTTTTAACTCTTTGAGCACTTGCTCAAGACTTTCTTGTGTTGCTGTAGCATTAGAAAACTCTAGGTTTTGTCTTATGGTGCCATAAAAAAAGTGTGCTGCTTGTGGTGCGTAACTAATTGAGTGACGTAACTCTGACAGCTCAATCTGCCTGAGGTCAAGGTTATCCAAGTGAATTACTCCAAGTTGTGGTTGATATAGTCCAAGTAAAACTTTTAATAATGTTGATTTTCCTGATCCTGAAGGGCCGGTAATAGCAATCATTTCTCCAGGCTTAACTTTAAAGTTTATATTTCTGAGAACAGGATCACTTTCAGGTGTGTAACGAAGTGCAATATTGGAGACTATGTAGTCACCTTTAAATTTTCGATGCCATGGCTTTGAGCTATCTAATTTTTGTTCGGGCTTGAGTTGGGACAAAAAGTTAATCTGTTGTAAACTTTCTTTAATCTGTCCAATTTTATGCATACCTAAATATAGTTTTTGTATTGGGGAAAGTACTTTCCATACTATAATCATGAGAGCAATAAGTGCTCCTATTGATAGTGTGCCCTCTATTACTTTTTGTGTTCCTAAAGATAAAATCAGAATACCAGCCAGCACAACCAATGCCTGACTAATCGTATGTAATAAAATATTGGTATTAGTAGAAATAAACTGATGTTGTCTGTACGTTGCCCAGTGCTCACTATATCTTTGTATCCAATTTTCTATTTTACCGTTATAGAAAAGAGATTTATGTTTTGAGAACGTTTCTAGAAGAAAGTTTCTACTTTTACTTTTTGCTTCTCCAGTTTCTGATACTTGATGTCGAACGATGGAGATTGTGGCAACTCCAATAATTAAGTAAGTGAGTATTAAACCAACTGAAACCCAGCCTAGGGTGCCACCAATAACAAAGCTTGTTATTACAAGTAGTAAGAGTAGCGGAATATCCAGGAAAGCATCTGCAAGTGTTCCTGTGAAAATACTTGTAATACCCTCGAACTGTTTAATTCTAGTAATTTGAGCCCCAATCGGAGCTACTCGAATTGTGGATATTGGTAATTTAATAATATGTTGGAAGGCTTTGCGAACCAGTAAATATTCTATCCTTGCGCCGATATATGCAATAATTTTAAGTCTTTGATATCGAACAATCAATTCAAGAGCAATTATAAGGCTCATTCCTGTTACGGCATAGATAAGGGTTTCAACAGAATTGGTGGAAATAATATTGTCATAAACGGAGATAACAAAAACCGGCAGAGCTAAAGAGAGTGCGCCAATAATAAATGTGAGGAAAGCCAGCAGATAAAACTGGGGGTAAAACCTTTTGCTCAAGGTGTTGACCCAGCCGTTTTTCTCAACCTCTCTTTCAAGAAGTTCTATATTCATTTCTTCGATAAGGTAGGTATCCCCTTTGCAACCTTCCAGATCGATTACTTTCGGTTGAAGACATGTTGAACTTAAGACAATATATTTATTTGCATCAGTCTTTGATAAGACTATATAGATTTTTCTATCATTAGTCGCAAACAGGAACGGAAAATCTCTTGTTCTCAGTGATTTTATTGATCTTCTGAGAGGTTTTGTTTGGTAATTAAGAGAGTGCAAAACTCTCCTGAGATCGTTTATTGTTTCAACTGAATCAACATGAGGAAGAGCTTCAGCAATTTGCTCCTTTGTTCCCTGCCATTTGAGGGCTTCAAGTAAAGGTTCCAACAAATTGTCAACAGAAGGTAAGGGGGGAGGGCTTGGATATTGGTGTGCTAAATGTTCTTGAAGTGCACGCGAGCCAGGTTCCAAGTTATTCTTTGCGATAGGGGGAGGATTTTTAAGCCACTTACTCATTAGGCCTCTCCCTGGAATTCTGGGTATAGGTGTTGTTTGTTAAGTTTGCCTGAATGAAACTCAAAAATACGATCACACAGGTTTTCTAAATAAGAAGAGCCGCCAGATATCACAATGGTTGATTGACCTTTAATGGATTGGAGACCTTTATAGATCAAATGAATATCTTGTTTATCTAAATTCGTTGTAATATTCTCCAATACCATAATTGGAGTACGTCTAATTAGTGTACGTGCTATTGCAATTTTTTGTGCAAGACCAGGCGAAACAGTATAATTGTTATGTCCCCCAAGTTTAGTATGATAACCATATGGTAATTTGTTAATTTGCTCATCGAGGCCTATCATTGTCGTCGTATTAAAAATTAAATCTAGGTCTATGTCCGATTGGAACATCGTGAGATTTTCCAGAAGCGTGCCATCAAATAGAGTCGGATTTGGCCCTACATAACTTATTTGATCTTTAATGTTTTCAAATCCCGACTTTATGTTATAGCCATCAATATATATAGCTCCATCATAAGATTTGAAATCTCCTAGGAGGGCCATCAAAACAAATCGTTTTCCGGAAGTTTCATCACCTGTAAAACAAACAATCTCAAGGGGGTTAATCCTCATATTCGTCTTTTCTTGGGGAGTAGGCGATTGATCTTGAGCTTTAACACAAAAATCTCTAATCGTAATAGCCCCATCACATGTTAAGATTTCTTCTGTATCAGTTTCGTCACTTTTTAATTCATTTAAGGGAGCAATACGTTTCTCCAATATCAGTAGATTTTGCATTTCACTCCAAAGACCTATACCTTGTATTATAGGAACTACAGCTCTATTGATAAGCAAAGTACAGCACGCTAAAGCTCCAACAGTTAGAGTGTTTGTGATTACTAAAAAGGCCCCAAATGAAAGGGAGGCGACCATTGTGATCAGGCTTGTCATATTGCCTGATATTTGAATAACACCAGATGTGGATACTTGCTTATGAGTTGTGATAGAGTTGTCTTTTTGAAGGGCCTCAAAACGTCTTAACATCCTTTCTTCTATGGAAAGAGCTTTAACGGTTTCAATATTGGTTAGCACTTCATTAAGAAAGTCATATTTTTTTGCCCCTTGTTTTACCTGATTATCAAGCTGCTCCCTTAGATGGCGCCCCTTATAATAGAGAAATATTACGCTGGCGAGTATAATCGTTGTTGGTACAATTACGATTGCTCCTCCGATAAATGCAATTAAACCTAAGAAAACAAGAGAAAATGGAAGGTCTATCATTTGTATGCTGATCGGACCTGCATATTGGTCATTACGATCTGCTAATGCGTCCATTCTTGCTAACCACACCGTTGGTGGAAATTGCGCTAATGAGCTCGGAGAGCTTTTGATAACATCTTGTAAAGCACTAACTTCTCTCATATAACCTTTATATGTTTCCTGGAAAGATATGATATATGCTCTTAAAATTTTGAGTATTGTCTCAATAATTACAACTATTGCTAATCCCAAAATGATTATTGAGAGCGTATCATATGAGCTGTTTGGGATTACACGATCATATATTTGTAGAATGGCCAAGGGCATAGCCATTTCTAAGATGTTTATAAATAAAGATGCTGCGATTACTGATCCAGGTAAGGTGCGTAAATGATTGGTAATAACGTTCAATAATGGGTTATTCATTAACCCAAGGCTAACTAGTTGTTCTGTTTTATCCTCAGTACGCATTTTTGAACATTTACAATATAGAGTTGAATATACTCGTTATTTGTTTCTCGTAACAAAAAACACAGAGATGTTTACGATAGCACCACCTGATATAATTACATGAAATCAGTTAATAAATTTGCATCAGAAGTAATTTAATTAAAATTTGAATTAAATTTGAGCAGGAAAGTAATTCGTATCTTAAAATGAACAGTGTAAATTTTTTAGGATACAGCAACAACTTTCCAGGCATCAGTTATGAGCACAGATGAAATTGGTGATAAGAAACATCATAAAGATGTAGTCTATACTGATGATGAAAACCTTCTCATAGATACCTTTCTAGATGATGAAAGCTTAAGAAAATCAAAAGAATTTAGCTTTGACATCGAGAATGAGACTGTTAAGGGAAATGATGTTTCTACTAAGAATGCTATGCTCGAGAGTTTTGCCCTTACGAGTATTAGTGGTGAGGCGATATGGTCTGCTGGCGTTGAAGAACAAGACTTGCAATTTGGGAATGTTGATAAGACTCTGGGCGATCTCCTGGAGAAAAATACTGAACAAAGTTCTAGTGACAATACCATCTATGATAACCAGGATAAAGTCGTTCAAGATGGCCTTTTGTACACCTCTGGTGATGGGGGCATTGAATTCAAAACGGCGTTTAGCATTGCAGGTTTGAAATTAAACCTGTCTGCGCCCGAGATTTTTACTGAAGATAATGAAATTACGTATCCACAGTATGGCGATAGAATAGATAATACTTCATTTGCAGAGGATTTTACTCTTCTTGAACAGTATATCAACTTAATTAACGAGACAGAAGACAGTGACATTATTGAGGCTGTTCTGGCGGAAGATAATGATGGTATAGACTTAGACCAGTTTTCAAACGAGCAAGAAGAAGAGCAAAATATAGAAGTCGTTGATAGTAATGACAACGCTCAAGTCTTTACTTCGGGTGATTCAGCAACTGTTTCAGAATCTGCAAATGGCTCAACTGTTTTCTATACAGCAACCACAACGGATGCGGATACGACGGGTGAGACGATTACTTATAGTTTGACGGATAATGCGGGTGGGTTGTTTGAGATTAATTCGTCGACGGGTGAAGTGACGTTGGCGTCTGGTCAGTCTTTGGATTATGAGACAGCAACAAGCCACAACATCACGATCCAGTCGAGTGATGGAACTAATACGACCGATCATAATGTTACGATCAATGTTACAGACATCGCGGAAAATATTGTGTTGGCAGATGGTGGGGTTACTTTTGCGGATACTGGTGTTACTGAAACCAGTATTACAGGTGGCACAGGTAATGACATAATTACAGGAAGTTCTGGTGATGACACCATTACAGGTAGGACCGGTGATGACACAATAGATGGTGGAGCTGGAACAGACACGCTAGTTATGTCAAGTAATGCAGAATATTACGAATTTTGGGATAATAATGATGGAAGCTGGTCGATCTGGGACAACAACTCTCCTTGGGGTAGCCCTAGTATATCTGGTGATGATTTAGATACATTTTCAAATATAGAAAAAATCCAGTTTGCTGATAAAACATTCACCCTTACAGATTTTGTCGAGGGTACAAGTGGTGCCGACACGCTCAACGGTACAGCAGACGATGATTGGATTATGGCCTATGATGGCAACGATACAATCACAGGTGCAGGAGGGTCAGACCACCTGCAAGGTGGTTTGGGAAATGATAACCTAAACGGTGGTGACGGTAATGATGCGCTTTTGGGGAGTGAAGGTAATGATATTCTGACAGGCGGTGACGGTGCCGACCACCTTAACGGCGGTGCTGATAATGACACTTTAACAGGCGGTGCTGGAAATGACACGATTGGTGGTGGGGGAGGCACTGATACAGCGATCTATAGCGGAAACTGGTCTGATTACACGATTACAGAAAATTCAGGTACCTACACAATTGTTGATAACCGGGGCAGCTCGCCGGATGGCACTGATACTGTTATTGGAGTTGAAAACTTCCAGTTTGCGGATGGAACAGTTGCTGTTGCTGACTTATTTAATGTTGGCCCTACAGATATTGGTGTTTCTGGTGGGAGTGTTAATGAAAACAGTGGTACAGGAACAGTTGTTGCAACGCTTTCGACAACGGATGCAAATGCATTAGATAGTCATACATATTCCATCACTTCAGACCCATCTGGATTTTTTGAAATAGTTGATAATGAAGTCCGCGTAAAAGCTGGGGCCAGTTTGGATTATGAGACTGCAACCAGCCATAATATTACGATTGAAGTCACGGATTCTCATGGAAGTACATATTCTAAAGGTTTGACTGTAAATGTCATGGATACAAATGATGTCGGCCAGGTCTTTACCTCTGGAGCAACAGGTTCAGGCGCAGAAAACATCAATGATACGACAGTGGTCTACACAGCTGCCACAACGGATGCCGATTCCACAGGCGAGACAATCACCTACAGCCTGACCGATAATGCGGGTGGGTTGTTTGAGATTAATTCATCGACGGGTGAAGTGACGCTGGCGTCGGGTCAGTCTTTGGATTATGAGACTGCAACAAGCCACAACATCACAATCCAATCGTCCGATGGGACCAACACCACAGATCACAATGTTACGATTAATGTGACGGATGTGAATGACACCTCTCAGGTCTTTACCTCTGGAGCTACAGGTTCCGGTGCAGAAAACATCAACGACACCACAGCGGTTTATACGGCTGCCACGACCGATGCTGACACCACAGGCGAGAGCATTACCTACAGCCTGACCGATAATGCCGGTGGGTTGTTTGAGATTAATTCCTCGACAGGTGAGGTGACGCTGGCGTCTGGGCAGTCTTTAGATTATGAGACAGCGACCTCGCATAATATTACAATCCAGTCGAGTGATGGAACCAATATAACGGATCAGAATGTTACGATTAATGTAACAGATGAGAATGATGTTGGTCAGGTGTTCACGTCTGGTGCTACGGGATCTGGAGCAGAGAATATCAATGATACGACAGTTGTGTATACGGCCGCGACGACGGATGCTGATACGACAGGTGAGGGTATCACGTATAGCTTGACGGATAATGCAGGCGGCTTGTTTGAGATTGATTCCTCGACGGGTGAGGTGACGCTGGCGTCTGGTCAGTCTTTAGATTATGAGACGGCAACCTCGCATAATATTACGATCCAGTCGAGTGATGGAACCAATACAACGGATCAGAACGTTACGATCAATGTGACGGATGAGAATGATGTTGGTCAGGTGTTCACGTCTGGTGCAATAGGTTCTGGAGCTGAGAACATCAATGATACGACAGTTGTGTATACGGCCGCAACGACGGATGCTGATACGACAGGTGAGAGTATTACTTATAGTCTGACCGACAACGCAGGTGGCTTATTTGAGATTGATTCCTCGACAGGTGAGGTGACGCTGGCGTCAGGTCAGTCTCTGGATTATGAGACGGCAACCTCGCATAATATTACGATCCAGTCGAGTGATGGAACCAATACAACGGATCAGAACGTTACGATTAATGTAACAGATGAGAATGATGTTGGTCAGGTGTTTACGTCTGGTGCAACAGGTTCTGGAGCCGAGAATATCAATGATACGACTGTTGTGTATACGGCCGCGACGACGGATGCTGATACCACTGGTGAAAGTATTACTTATAGCTTGACGGATAATGCAGGTGGGTTGTTTGAGATTGATTCCTCGACAGGTGAGGTGACGTTAGCATCTGGACAGTCATTGGATTATGAAACAGCGACCTCGCATAATATTACGATCCAGTCGAGTGATGGAACCAATACGACCGACCATAATGTTACGATTAATGTAACAGATGAGAATGATGTTGGTCAGGTGTTTACGTCTGGTGCTACGGGATCTGGAGCTGAGAATATTAATGATACGACAGTTGTGTATACGGCCGCGACGACGGATGCTGATACGACAGGTGAGGGTATCACGTATAGCTTGACGGATAATGCGGGTGGGTTGTTTGAGATTGATTCCTCGACAGGTGAGGTGACGCTGGCGTCTGGTCAGTCTTTAGATTATGAGACAGCGACCTCGCATAATATTACGATCCAGTCGAGTGATGGAACCAATACGACCGATCAGAACGTTACGATTAATGTAAGTGATGTTGCTGAGAATATTCAATTGGCAGATGGAGGTGTATTATTCACTGACAGCAGTGTCACTGAAACGAGCATTACTGGTGGTACAGGAAACGATATCATTACAGGTGGTTCTGGTAATGACACGATTATCGGTAGCTCTGGCTCAGACGTAATGGATGGCGGTACGGGCACTGACACACTCGACTACTCATCCTCTACATCAGGTATAGCCCTAGCTTTCCAAAACACGGATGTTTCAGGGATTTCAGGCGCCTATATAAACCAAGCAGCTGGTGGTTATACCGGGGATAGTTCTGGCGACAGTTTCTCAAATTTTGAAACTTTCACAGGTACAGATTACAATGATGAGGTTTATGGTGATGACAGCGCCATGACCTATAATCTCGGTGGCGGTAATGATACCTTTGACACTGGAACCACCACCACCATTGATACAATCTATGGTGGGGATGGCTCAGACAAAATTTTTTCCGGTGAGGGGGATGACTACATTGAAGGTGGTAGTGGGAATGATTACCTATCCGGCGAAGGTGGCAGTGACACCTTGGATGGTGGTGCTGGTATTGATACGGCAAGCTATAAATGGTCCACAAGTGGTGTCAGTGTTGATCTCTCAACAGGTTCAGGAACATTAGGTGATGCTGCTGGTGATACACTGACAAATATTGAAAACCTTACTGGTACCGAATATTACAATGACACTCTGACCGGCGATACTGGCGATAATGTAATTGACGGTCGTGGTGGTGCAGACGATATTAATGGCGGTGGCGGCAATGATACATTAACCGGTGGTGCGGGCAATGACACGATAGATGGTGGAACAGGAACTGACACAGCAATCTACACTGGTAATTGGTCCGACTATACGATTACAGAAAGCTCCGGTACCTATACAATTGTAGATAACCGCGGTGGCTCACCTGATGGTACAGATACAGTAACAGGAGTTGAGAATTTCCAATTCGACGATGGAACCTTAAGTGCCGCGGATGTTCTGAATATGGGACCAACTGATATTGTAGCCAGCAGTGATATAATTGCTGAAAACAGCGGCTTAGGAACTGTGATAGCAACTTTATCTGAAACGGATAACAATGCTTTGGATAGCCATACCTTTGCAATTACCAGCGACCCTTCAGGTTTCTTCGAAATAGTTGGCAACCAGTTGCAGGTCGCTTCAGGAGCTAGCCTGGACTACGAAACAGCGACATCCCATAATATCACAGTTGAAGTAACTGATGCTCACGAAAGTACGTATTCCGAAGTTATTACCATCAACGTCACCGACACCAACGATATCGACCAGGTATTTACGTCTGGGGCAACGGGTTCTGGTGCTGAGAACATCAATGATACTACCGTGGTCTATACTGCCACGACGTCCGATGCGGATACGACAGGCGAGAGTATTACTTATAGTCTGACGGATAATGCTGGTGAGTTGTTTGAGATTAATAGCTCGACGGGTGAGGTGACACTGGCGTCAGGTCAGTCTTTAGATTATGAGACAGCGACCTCGCATAATATTACGATCCAGTCGAGTGATGGAACCAATACAACGGATCAGAACGTTACGATTAATGTGACGGATGAGAATGATGTTGGTCAGGTGTTCACGTCTGGTGCAACAGGTTCTGGAGCAGAGAATATCAATGATACGACAGTTGTGTATACAGCCGCGACGACGGATGCTGATACGACAGGTGAGGGTATTACGTATAGCTTGACGGATAATGCTGGTGGGTTGTTTGAGATTAATAGCTCGACAGGTGAGGTGACGCTGGCGTCCGGTCAGTCTTTGGATTATGAAACAGCTACAAGTCACAACATCACAATCCAGTCGAGTGATGGAACCAATACAACGGATCAGAGCGTTACGATTAATGTGACGGATATTTCTGAGAATATTCAACTTGCTGATAGCGGTGAGACTTTTACAGATGCAGGCATATCAGAGCTCAGTGTGAATGGTGGAATTGGTAGTGACACAATCTCAGGAACGAATGGCAATGATACTCTTTCTGGAGGCGGAAGTAATGATACTCTTACTGGAGGCGATGGCAATGATAATTTAGAAGGTGGTTCAGGTCTGGATACATTATATGGTGGGGCTGGCATTGATACCATTGAAGGTGGTGCGGACCATGATGAAATTTATGGCGGATCTGGAAATGATATTATAAATGATACTGGTGGTGGACATGATGAGCTGTACGGTGAAGCAGGTGATGATACAATAAATGCAGGAGCAGGTTGGGATATCATTGATGGTGGTGCGGATATAGATACAGCTATTTACTCTGGTAATTGGTCTGATTATACTATTACTGAGAATTCAGGAACTTATACAATTGCAGATAACCGTTCGGGAGCCCCTGATGGGACAGATACTGTCAGCAATGTTGAAAATTTCCAGTTTGCTGATGGAACTGTAGGTATTGCTAACCTTTTGACTGTTGGACCAATAGATATTGAGGCATCAGGAGGAGATGTTGATGAAAATAGTGTTACCGGAACAGTTGTGGCTACATTATCTACTACTGCGGGTACAAATACCTTAGATAATTACACTTATACAATTACCAATGATCCTTCAGGTTTCTTCGAGATCGTAGGTAATGAGGTTCGTGTTGCCTCAGGTGCTTCACTCGATTATGAAACAGTAACTTCTCATAGTATTACAATCCAGTCATCTGATGGTATAAATACGACAGATCAAATTATAACTATAAGTGTCGATGATATTGCAGAAGCAATTTATCTTTCTAACTCAGGGGAAACTCTTATTGATGCTGGAGTTGCAGAAACAGTTATTTTTGGGGGAATCGGCAATGATGATATTACAGCACATTCAAATGGTGGCAATATTCTTGGTGGAGATGGTGCAGATACGATAACAGGCAGTGGCTCATCTGATACTCTTCGTGGTCAAGATGGAAATGATATTATCACTGGCGGTGATGGAAGTGACTATCTCTATGGTAATGATGGGAATGACAATCTATCTGGTGGTAATGGAAGTGATATTCTCATAGGTGGTGAGGGAGCGGATATTCTAGATGGTGGCTCTGGTACTGATACAGTGTCGTATAGTTCTAGTATATCTGGGGTTACTGTAAACTTGGCAAGTGGCGGAACATCTGGGGATGCATTGGGTGATACATATACGAAAATAGAGAATGTTAATGCTACCAGTTATGATGATGTTGTAACAGGTGACGATGAAAGCAATCGTATAGATGCTTATGGAGGAAATGATATCTTAGACGGAGCAGGTGGTAATGACACTCTATATGGTAATGATGGAAATGATAATCTTGTCGGAGGGACAGGTGATGATTACCTTCATGCTGGAGGTGATGATGATACGCTGAGTGGTGGTGCCGGTGATGATAGCCTTTGGGGTGATAATGGTACGGACACAGCTGTATATTCCGGAAATTGGTCGGATTATACAATCACAGAAAACTCTGGCATATACACTATAGTTGATAACCGCTCTGGTTCACCTGATGGAACAGACATAGTATCTGAGGTCGAAAATTTCCAATTCGCTGATGGGACGGTGAGTGTATCTGACTTGTTGAATGCTGCCCCTACAGATTTTTATTTAGAGGATGATGGTATTCCAGAGGACGCTAGTAGGTCATTACAAATTGGAGAAATTGCACTTTATGTTGTTGATCCTGATGATAATACAGATTTTACATTTTATGTTTCTGATGATCGTTTTGAAGTATATGAAGATAATGGTGAATTCTTATTACTAGTTAAGGATGGTGTTACATTAGATTATGAAAGTGAATCCTCTCTTCAGTTCACCATAGAAGTTACAGACAGGTTAGGGAAGAGCTATTCAGAAGAAGTAACACTTGATGTACGGGATGTTTCTGAGCATATTCAACTTGCCAATGGCGGTGTGACTTTTACAGATACCAGTCAAACAGAATTGAGTATCACTGGTGGTACCGGTAATGATACAATTACAGGGACTAGCAACAGCGACGTGATTTACGGCGGTGCTGGGCAAGATCAATTAGATGGTGGTTTAGGCGCAGATACTTTAGACGGTGGTGATGGAAATGACACTGTTATATATACAGGGAACAGATCAGACTATACAATTACAGAAAATGCTGGAGTATACACGTTAGTTGATGATCGATCCGGCTCGCCAGATGGAACGGATAATGTAACAAATATCGAAAACTTCCAGTTCGCCGATGGGACAATAGGTATTGAGAATATATTAGATAATCAAGCGCCGACAGATATTACGATTACCTCAGGTAGTCCCACAATAACAACCAGTTTACCTGGTACCGCAGTTGTCACGGGGGAGATTGTAAGCTCTATGTTCGACTCATCAATAGATCATTGGGAAATTACTCACAATGGGGGGGATCTGACTATTGATGTTCTAGCATGGAGCTATAATTCAGGATTCTTAGACAGTAAAATTATTCTATATCGTGATGATGGTAATGAGGCTTATACCCTCATTTCTGAAAATGATGACGGTGCTGCTGGCTCTGACGGTAGTTTTGGATCTTTAGATTCTTACATCAGTGAAACCGGGTTAGCTTCAGGAACATATATATTAGCCATAGGTAATCACCAAATGTCATCAGCAGAGGCACTAACGACACAAGAGAATTACCCGAATAATTGGTCGACTGATGGTCCTTATCAGATTACTATTTCCGGGGATGCGACTGTAAGCTTTGCAATGGATCCTGACGACGGTGCCACTAAATGGGGAGACCCGCAAAATAATGCTGTCGTCGTGGATGGAACTGGTGGCGCAGGTGGTGATGTGATTGCCGCATCTACAGTGGTCGCGACTGCATCAGGTGTGGATCCAGATGCTGGCGAGACATTTAGCTATAGTTTGACTGATGATGCTGGTGGGAAGTTCAGTATTGACTCAGATGGTGATATCAGTCTTGTTGCTGAGCATGATGCGAGTTCTTCATTTAGTGATACCGTGACGGTACGTACGACGGATTCTGGTTCTCTGACTTATGACGAGGTTATTGGGATTGAGTTGGGCACAAATAGTGATGATACTCTTAGTGGATCTAGTAATTCTGATGTGGTTTACGGATTTGATGGGGTTGATACTTTTCATGGTAGTGCCGGGGCTGATGTTATAGATGGAGGCTCTGGGATAGATATTGTGAATTATTCAAATTCATCATCTGCTGTCACAGTAAACCTAACGACAGGTAATAATACAGGTGGTGATGCTGAAGGCGATATCCTGACAGCAATAGAAAATATTATTGGTTCTGCAAATGCTGATAACCTCACTGGTGATACAGGCGATAACCAGTTTACTGGTGGCGCAGGAAATGATGTTCTGGTTGGATCTGATGGTAATGATAGTTTTCTATTCTCAGAAGGCGATGGTGTCGACACAATAAATGGTGGAACAGGCGCAACTTGGACAGACTCGGTATACCTGTCAGACTCATCGGGGGGTAGCAATTTAGGAACATATGGGACTGATTGGACGGTCAGTCTAACAAGCGGTTCAATTTCAAGCCAAACAGGTAACCAGATCACTTTAAGCCAGGACGCAGATGGAACAATTACACTGCAAGATGGCTCACAGGTTAACTTTACGGATATTGAAGAGATTAATTATTAGGTTGGGACTAGCTATAGGGCTAACTCTAAAAAACTGCGGACCAGGCGCAAATCTTTTTTATCTGTTGGACACACAATAAAATTGCGGAAGATTTGGTTGAAATCTCTGATGGGGATTGATTTTAGTTGATTGGATGGAGAAAACGCATTTTCCAATATAATACCAATTCCAATATCGTGTAACACGGCTTCTTTGGTTAGGGGGAAGGTCGTTACGGTTGTAATTGATCTTGCTGATAGGTTTAACTCTTTCATTTTGTTTGTGAAAACTTTACGCGTTAATGAGCCTTTTGCTGGTAAAATAATGCGCTCAGAGGATAAATCTTTTAGTGAGATGCTTCGTTTTTTTGCCAAGTTATGATCTTTTAACATAAGGGCAACATATTTGGTCCTCTCAATCTCTATTTTATGTAATCCTTCGATATCTTCTGGTTCTGTGACAACACCAACATCAATTTTTCTTTCTTTAAGTTGCTCCATCGTTTCTGCCCAAATTCCAAGAGAGAAATTCACCTGGACTCTTGGGTAGATCTCCTGGAATTTTGAAATTAAACCAAGTGCAGGGCTTGGTGCATTGGCGATGATGTTGATTTGCCCCGCATCAAGTTGTGAATAGTCTTGTATACGTTCGTCCAGTAATTGTTCTAAAACATGAATACGGTCTGATATATTAAAAATTTCTCTTGCTGTTGTTGTTAGTTCCAGGCCCGAACGTCTGCGGATAAAAAGTCTAGTGCCAATTACTTTTTCCAGATTAGAGATGTGTTGAGTTACTGCTGACTGGGTTATGTTTAATTTTTTTGCAGCCTTGGAAAAGCTTCTTTCTCGAGCGACCTGGGTAAAGGCAGCAATTTGATGGGAACTTACCTTATTTGAAAATTTTCTTAAGTCGTTCACAAAAGCCACCTTTCATATTTTTTCTGACTTTTCAAATATTACCTCATTACTATTTCTATTACCAGCATTAGCCGAACTAATATTACTTCACAAAAGTGTCAATAGAACTTGTTAGAAGGTAATTGCTCGAGAGACCCTGTTGGAGGCAGTAATGTCGGCTGTAAGCATACAAAATATTATGAAAAGGTTTGGCAATACTGAAGTCTTAAAAGGCATCAGCTTGGATATTGCTGATGGCGAGTTTATCTCTCTTGTTGGACCTTCTGGATGCGGCAAGTCTACTTTGCTGAGAATTATTGCTGGCCTTGAACAACAAGATTCAGGGCATGTTCTGATAAATGAGACGACTGTTGATCGTGTTCGGCCCAGTGATCGAAATTTATCGATGGTTTTTCAGTCTTATGCTTTGTACCCGCATTTGAATGTGTTTGATAATATTGCTGTGCCTTTAAGAATGAGACGCTTGAATGGCTTACAACGTATTCCTATTCTGCGCTGGGGTATTCCAGGTACACGTACAAAAGAGAAACAAATTAAAGAAGATGTTATAAAAGTTTCTAAACAGCTTGAAATGGAAAAGCTATTGGATAGAAAGCCAGGGCAACTTTCCGGTGGGCAAAGGCAGCGCGTTGCTGTTGGGCGGGCCATTGTCAGGGAACCTGTGGCTTTTCTGATGGATGAGCCACTTTCTAATCTAGATGCTTCTTTACGTGTTCATATGCGATCTGAGATTGCACAATTACATCGCCAACTTAAAACAACCTTCATATATGTGACACACGACCAGGCAGAAGCTCTGACTATGTCAGATCGTATTGCTGTTATGATGAATGGTGAAGTTGTGCAAGTGGACAGTCCTGATGAAATATACCGCAATCCAAAAGATAAACGCGTTGCAGAATTTATTGGCTCTCCAAAAATCAATATTTTAAAGGGTGATGTTGATCATGAAGGACGTGTTGTTTTGAGTAATGGCTATCCTCTCTTAAGGAAGCTAAAAGCACAAAATCAAACTATATTTGTCGGATTACGACCTGAACACTTGTTGATTGGTCATAAGGCCCCAAATGGCAGGAGCTTTCCTGTTACCGTCAGACATAAAGAAAATTTAGGGTCAGACTTTTTTGTCCATGCTGACCTTGAAGATAGTCAAGATAAGGTAATCGTGCGGACAGAACCTGAGATTGCACAAACATTGGGTTATAATTCGAAGGCCCTTGTCTGGTCACATAAAGAACAAGCACTTGCGTTTGGCCAGGATCATAAACGTATTTACTTTGAGGGAGATTGATTATGGCACATTCATCTTACTCAAGAACTACCCCGTATTTTCTCATACTACCGGCCTTCGTGCTGATGATGATCATATTGATTTTGCCCGTGATCATCGCGGCATTTCTCTCGTTTACAGATTATAGCTTGGGGAACACCAGTTTTAATTGGATTGGCGGTGAGAATTACGAAAAAATATTTTCTCGGAGCCGCTATGAGAAAATGCTTTATGCTACATTTTTATATGTTTTTATTGTTGTTCCCATTTCAGTTGCTCTTGGGTTAGGAGCCGCTTTGCTTATTCGTTCCTTAAGTTTTGGTGGAAATATTTATAAGACAATTTATTTTCTTCCTGTTATGGCTTCCCTTTTAGCTATGGCTATTGTGTGGGAGTTCACACTTCATCCTACAATTGGTCTGATCAATGATACGTTGAAAAGTTTGTGTGATTATAGTCTTCCGCGATATTGGAGCTGGTTTGATGAGAGCTGTAAAACAGATTTTCCATTGTGGTTGGGGGATAAGTATTATGCACTTTGGACGATTTGTTTTATAGGTATCTGGCAAGCATTTGGTTTTAATATGGTATTATACCTGGCTGGATTAACCTCAATTCCCAGAGAGCTTTATCATGCTGCTGAAATTGATGGTGCGAAGTCGGCTTTTGATAGATTTCGACTTGTCACATGGCCGATGCTTGGGCCAACCACGGTTTTTGTGGTCACTATCACAACAATTAGATCTTTTCAGGTTTTCGATACTGTTGAAGCTTTAACGGAAGGTGGCCCTGTTCGTTCCACTTATGTGATGATGTATGCCATCTTTGAGAAGGGGATTAAAGAGAATCTCGTTGGTATTGGAGCTGCGATCACTCTTCTCTTTTTAGTATTTGTTTTCATATTAACTTTCTTACAGCAGCGATTGGTTGAAAAAAGGGTGCATTACTCATGAGGCTTTCGGGTACCATATCAGAATTCTGGAAGCATGTTGTTCTTATTCTTGGAGCAATTATCGTTATTCTTCCATTCTATGTTATGCTCTCATATTCGTTTAAATCTCCTGGAGAAATTGAGCGAAATGAGGGGGGCTTTTTTGGTGCTCAGGAAGTTATGTCTGACCCAAGATGTCTGGCTCTTGGCAAGCCAGAGAGTGAATGCAAGATGCTTCCTTATGAATTTAATTATTCAAAAGCTTTTGCCGAAGCCCCTCTGGTGAGATACCTGCTCAATGGGGTTATCGTCACTCTATCTATATTCTTAATTCAGGTCATTGTTGCATTACCTTGTGCCTATGCTTTGGCGAAACTTAGATTCCTCGGGCGTGATTTGGTGTTTGGTATGGTCTTGTTTTGTTTATTAATACCAGTCCACGCCATCGCCTTACCGCTCTATATCATGCTATCCAAACTGGGACTTACCAATAGTTATGCAGCCCTTATCATTCCTTGGACAATATCAGTATTTGGCATTTTTTTAATGCGCCAGTTTTTTATGACTGTGCCTGATGATTTGATAGATGCTGCACGTATGGACGGATTAAGTGAATTTTCTATTATCTGGCGTGTTATGCTTCCTACAGCTGTTCCAGCACTTTTGGCGTTTGCAATATTTTCAGTTGTCGCGCACTGGAATGACTATTTCTGGCCACGCGTGGTCATTACAGGAAATCGGGACTTGTTTACGCCACCTCTTGGTTTAAGAGAGTTTAAAGGGGATGCCGATGGGAGCTTCTTTGGACCGATGATGGCAACAGCAACAATTATTGTGACTCCATTAATTGTTGCATTTTTACTCGCACAAAAGAAATTTATTGAAGGTATTACGCTTTCTGGAATGAAATAAATTCTAGAGATGAACAGAGTTTCGGCATTTGCCGAAGTATCGGAGGTTCCAGCTCATCGCTAAATAGACTGGAACCCCCTTTGAATAGCGAAGGAGAAACGAAAATGAAACGCATCTTTGCCCTCGCCATGATTATTTTGGCAGGTTTTACGACTACTGCGCAAGCAGAAGATAAAGTTACTATTGAATTTGGCTATCCATATTCACATTTATTTGATGTAACTTATAAAGCAATTTTACCAAAATTTAAAAAAGCTCACCCAAATATCGAAGTAAAATTTAGAGCAACTTACGAGAATTATGAAGATGGTACAAACACTATTCTTCGTGAGTCTGTTGCTAATAAGCTTCCTGATGTTACAATGCAAGGCCTAAACCGTCAGGCTATTCTTGTTGAAAAAGGTATTGCGAAATCACTTGAACCATTTATAGCAAAAGAGCAAGATTTTGCGAAAGATGGTTATCATAAAGCTATGTTGAAGCTTTCTACATTTGCTGGAAAAGTTCATGGCTTGCCTTTTTCTGTCTCTCTTCCTGTTGGTTACTACAACATGGATATCCTTAAAAAAGCTGGCATTGAGAAACTTCCTACAAACTGGAGTGAAGTTGTTAGTGCTTGTAAAACGATGAGAGAAAAAGGTATCAAGAACCCAATTTTCTGGGGCTGGAACATCACTGGTAACTGGTTCCTGCAAGCTCTTATGTGGACACAAGATGCGCCAACTATGAAAGATGGCAAGTTTAATGTTTCTGGTCCAGAAGGTTTGGTTGCTTTGAAAACAATGCAGAGCATCTTTTCTGAGTGTAAAATGAAAAACCTAAAATGGAAAGAAGCTCTTGCCTCTTTCTCGGCAGGTGAAATTGGCATGATGTTCTGGTCAACATCGGCACTAGGTGCCGTTGAGCGTTCAAAAGGTAAGTTCGAACTTAAAACAGGCCCATTCCCAGGAATTGAAGGAACGCCAAAAGGTCTTCCTGCAGGTGGAAATGCTGCAATGCTTGTTTCAAACTCAAAAGATCCTAAAGTTCTTGACGCTGCATGGAAATGGTTAAAGTTCATTACTTCTGGTGAAGGTGCTGCTGATGTGGCTCGTACAACAGGTTATATGCCACCTAATAAAGCAGCAAATGAAATCATCCTTTCAGATTTCTATAACAAAAATCCAAATAAGAAGACTGCTGTTGATCAACTTCCACTTCTTCGTGATTGGCAAGCTTATCCTGGTGATAAAGGTCTTGCTGTGACGCAAGTTATTTATGACGCTTTAGAAAGCATTGTAACTGGTGACGAAACAGACATGAAAGATCTGCAAGAAGAACTTACTGAAGAAGTCTCTGATTTACTTCCCAAAAAGTAAGAGACCTTTTTTGAAATTTTTTCAGAGCAACGTGAATTTGTTGCTCTGATTTATTAACCAGTAAATTTATTAACCAGTAATTTATAGCTTGCGAGAGAATGACAAAATGAAAATCATTCATATCACTGATATTCATCTTACATGTAAAGGCGAATTGGTTTTGGATAAAGATCCATATGAGAATTTTAAATCGTGTCTCACTCATGTTTATGAACATCATAAAGATGCTGCAATGTGTGTTATTACTGGGGACCTTACTCATTGGTCAGAAGATGGAGCGTATAAACTTTTAAAAGACTCTCTTGATGACTTTCCTCTTGAAACTCGTTTGTTGATAGGTAATCATGATCGTAGAGAAAAATTCTTGAATATCTTTTCAGATTCTCCAAAAGATCCGCATGGTTATATTCAGTGGTTTGAAAAAACAGAAAAAGGCCTTTTAATTTACCTGGATACCGTTGAAGCTGGAACTCATGCTGGACATTTTGGAGAGGATAGACAAGCATGGTTGCATAATGTTCTTGAAACTCATGGCACCCAGGAAGATGTCTATATCTTTATGCACCACAATCCAGTTCCTGTCGGATTGCCATCAACTGATATGATTGGTTTGAGACATACAAATGAGTTTCGTCAACTTCTCTTAGGTTATAAAAATAATGTAAAATATATTTTTCATGGTCATTGTCATATGCCTTTATCTGGTACGATCTCAGGTATTCCATTTTGTGGGATTCGAGGAACAAATCATCATAGCTGGCAGGATTTTTCTGCAAGTCCCACTTTAAAACAAGCGGATTTAACACCAGTTTATAATGTTATTCTTTTGCAAAATAATGATTGTATTATTCATACCATTGATTTTAGTTATAAAGGTCCTATTACAGAATTTGGTACATCATTTGAAGATTGGGAAAAGTGATAGCCCCATAAAGGGATTAAGAAATTTTTGACAAATGATAGTCTGATATTCTTAATCGTTCTTGATATTTTCTGAGTACATTTTTTCAATATTTGTGATTACGAAATAACCGCTAATTACAGATAATAATTTTTTTGTACGCCATTTTTTCAAAATCCTGTTGACCATTTCGCGTGAGAGGCTAGTTAATGTACCAAGTTCCGCTTGGCTGATCTTTAGTTTGATTATTGTTTGGCCATCTGGAAGAGGCTCTCCGGTGGCATAGGCAAGCCTTTTAAAAAGTTCTGCTAAGCGTTCAGTTGCAGAAAATTCATTTATTTCTATTCTTTGGTTTGTTTGCCGCAATCGATTGCACATTGAATTTAGAAGTTGTCGATAGAGTTCCGGATATTGATTCAAAACAATCTCAAATTGCTGTTGAGGTAGGTTAGCTAGTGAGCAATCACTTAAGCCCGTTGCT
This sequence comes from Methyloligellaceae bacterium, assembly GCA_965263345.1. Lineage (GTDB taxonomy): Bacteria > Pseudomonadota > Alphaproteobacteria > Rhizobiales > CBDHHC01 > CBDHHC01. The sequence goes on along the minus strand of CBDHHC010000017.1, from coordinate 27,722 downwards.
GTTGCTGACCTTGGTTTCCTATCAAGTAAACTAACTTCACCAACTAAATCACCTTTAACGAGTATCGCAAGAAAAATTTCGTTTTCCTCACGTGTTATGCGCGAGATTTTGAGTACACCGTTTAATAGTACATAGATACCATTTGAAGTATTCCCTTCCTTAAAAAGAAGCTTTCCTCGTTTTATCGTGACGATACGCATATGATTCTCAAAATAACGTCGCCCTTCTATAGGAAGAGCTTTAAAAAGCGTACTGTTTTGCAAAATGAGTCTGTAATCTAATATCATCTCAACACCATTGACATTTGAAACCTTTCATTCTGGTACATAGACATTGTTGCTTAGATGGTGTGTGAGCTAAATCACATAATGTTATTTTTCTTAAATGAATCTCCTGAAACATATATAAAGTATATACCTTGCTAAGATGGGCAGGTCGTTAAAACAACAATATGTGAAGTCGTTCACTCTTCTAGTTTTCTGATTGCTCTATATCCATCGATACAACGCGAGCAGGAGCGAGCGAGAAAATTAGGAGATAGAAATGAAACTGAAAAATTTAATGCTGGCCACGGCCCTGACGATGGGGGCAACCAGCACGTGACCTTCCCCCTATAATTAGCTCCAGTTTTCATCTCGTGATATAGATCAGATTCGCGGCATATACGGAGGGTATTATGGGGAAGAAGCGACACAGTGTTGAGCAGATTATTCGGCTTTTGAGACAGGCAGAAGTTCTTGCAGCACAGGGCAAGAAGGTCCCTGAAATCTGTCGTGATCTTGGTATTTCTGATTATAGCTATTACACTTGGCGCAAGATGTATGGCGGAATGCAGGTTGATCAGGCAAAGCGCCTGAAAGAGCTTGAGGCAGAGAATAACAGGTTAAAGCGTGCCGTTGCCGATCTTACTCTTGATAACCAGATCCTCAAGGATGTTTCCAAGGGAAACTTCTAAGCGCTGAACGACGTCGTCAGAGTGTTATTTATGTACAGCAGCGTTATGGTCTGTCAGAGAGACGGGCCTGCAAGGCTCTGAACGTGAGCCGCTCTGTTCAGCGATACCGCAAAAGAAAACCTGATGATGAAGGGGCCTTACAGGCTGACATTATCAGACTGGCCAGCAAGTATGGCCGTTATGGCTACCGCCGGATTACAGCTCTTCTCAGAACAGAAGGTTGGACAGTCAATCACAAACGTGTTGAACGTATCTGGCGCGAAGAAGGCCTTCGCGTTCCTAAAAAACAAAAGAAAAGAAAGCGTCTGTATCTGAATGATGGGTCCTGCATTCGTTTGCGCCCTTGTTGGCAAAACCATGTCTGGAGTTATGACTTTGTTGCCGAACGGCTCTCCAATGGTCGCAAGATCCGGCTTCTGACAATCATTGATGAATATACGCGGGAATGTCTTGCGATCCATGTAAATTACCGACAGAATTCCGATAATGTGCTGTATGTTCTGAGTGATCTCTTTATTACTAAAGGTATTCCAGACCATATCAGGTCAGACAACGGATCGGAGTTTTGCGCCAGGACACTTCGTAAATGGCTGAAGGAGCTGGGTGTTAAGACAGCATATATCGAACCGGGCAGCCCTTGGGAAAACGGGTACAACGAGAGTTTTAATGGCCGGTTGATAGACGAGTTTCTAAATGGAGAACTGTTTCATACGTTGACAGAAGCCAGGGTGCTTATTGAGGACTGGAGAAAACATTACAATCATATCAGACCTCACAGCTCATTGGGCTACAGACCTCCCGCTCCAAAGGCGATTGTAAGCCCTGATCCGCATTCCGCTACGCTCCATGCAGATCAGGGCTTACAGGGACTGCGGGTCAACTGAGGAAATGGAAATAAATTTGCTAGATTGAAACTGGAATAGAAATTGGGGGTTGATCACTCTCAACTGGTATCAGACCTATGTACTTTATCAATGATAATTTCAATATCGCCTGGGAGGCTGGTTTGGATTATGTTGATAATGAAAATATCAATAATGATGCCAGTGGTACTATTTGGAAAAATACTCTTGCTTTAGGTATTACTGATAAGAAAGGGTATAACAATAGGCCAATCGCTCGAATTTATGGCACTTACGCTATCTGGGATGATGACCTGAAAGGCCAAGTTGGTGGTGCAGATTATGCCAATGAGACTGATGGTTGGACATTTGGAATTCAATTCGAATCTTGGTGGTAAAACATGTTCTGTCTGATCTTGTTGACGAGATCAGGCAGATTAATCTAGACCCAAACTCAAATGAACACTTCTGGAATTTGAGTTTGGATGCTTAAGTTTTTTATCTAGAATGTATGGAATTTTATTTCTCACATTAGTTTGCTGACCTATATAATTGCTTGTCTTATTGATTGCAGATATTTGCCATATGAACATTGTTTATGGTGGTATCATTTAACAGGTGGATCTTAAAGGGAGAGTCGAGTCTGAAATTCATTTGAACCACAAAACTGAGATTCTACTAGTTGTAATTTTAATAGGTGAGATTACATCATAACATTGTTTAATATTTAGGGATGTACTTTAGATCTAATTTATTGCGTGTATGTCAAATATAATAACCAAAATAGTCCTAGGAACTGTAACAGCACTATTATAGTATTATGAGATAACCGTGATAATCCAGAAAAATTCGTTGTATTTCCATTTAGTTTGCGGGTTTTTTACTTCTTTAGCTAAAAATAATGCTCCAATATATCTGTAGATAATTGTTTTGGTTGGAATGTGGATTGTTATTTTTTAGTAGAGCACCAGGTTTTATAAATTCTTCTGATGCTTCACTAATGTTTTTAGAGTTTCAATAGAGTTTTTATATCTGCCATGAGACAGCAAAAAAGGTTGATGCGCTTATACTCCTTAATAATGTACTGATTTTGTATCAGGCGATTTAGCAAGTGGTGGCGCAAACTTAGTTAGATTGATCCCCTCTACGGCAGCTTTATATTCTTCCATATTAGGGGTTCTACCAAGAATGGCTGATAGGACAACAACTGGTGTTGATGCGAGGAGAGATTCTCCTCTCTTGTCTTCAGAGTCTTCCACAACGCGTCCTTTAAATAGACGAGTAGATGTTGCTAAAACGGTATCACCTTTTGCGGCTTTTTCCTGATTGCCCATGCACAGGTTACAGCCAGGTCGCTCCAGATACATGACATTTTCATATTCTGTACGAGCTGTATCTTTAGGTGCATTATCATCAAATTCGAAGGCTGAATATTTTTGTAAAATACTCCAATCACCTTCTTCCTTTAACTCATCAATGATATTGTATGTTGGTGCAGCAACAACCAAAGGCGCATTAAACTCAACTTTGCCATTTTGCTGCTCAAGGTTTTTAAGCATTTGCGATACAATTTTCATGTCACCCTTATGAACCATACATGAGCCAACGAAGCCAAGATCTACCTTTTTCTCGCCTTTATAATAAGAAACAGGTCTGATCGTGTCATGGGTATATCTTTTAGAGATATCTGCATTGTTCACATCAGGATCTGCAATCATAGGTTCGTCAATTTCGTCAAGATCGACGACAACTTCTGCAAAATATTTTGCATTTGTATCTGGCGTTAATGCTGGTTTCTCACCAGATTTTATTTCCGCAATTCTCTTATCAGCAATATTGATCAATCCTTGAAGGACTTTGACATCATTGTCCATTCCTTTTTCGATCATGATTTGAATTCTGCTTTTTGCAATCTCAAGTGATTGAATTAAAGTATCATCATGAGAAATACAGATAGATGCTTTTGCCTTCATTTCGGCAGTCCAGTCCGTAAAGGTAAAGGCTTGGTCGGCCAGCAAGGTTCCGATATGAACCTCAATAATTCTGCCTTGGAAGACATTGTCTCCAAACTGTTTTAACATTTGAGCCTGCGTTGCATGAACCACATCGCGGAAGTCCATGTGCTCTTTTAAGCTTCCTTTGAAGGTAACTTTAACAGACTCCGGGATTGGCATTGTTGCTTCACCAGTGGCAAGTGCAAGGGCAACCGTTCCTGAGTCTGCTCCAAAGGCAACGCCTTTGGACATTCTTGTATGAGAGTCACCGCCGATAATAATCGCCCAATCGTCTACTGTTATGTCATTTAATACTTTATGAATAACATCTGTCATGGCGTGGTATTCACCTTTTGGATCCCGGGCAGTAATCAGGCCAAATTTATTCATGAAGCTCATAAGCTTCGGAATATTTGTCTGTGCTTTGATATCCCAGACAGAGGCTGTGTGGCAACCTGATTGATAAGCACCATCTACAGTTGGCGATATAACAGTTGCTGCCATCGCTTCTAGTTCCTGAGATGTCATTAAACCAGTTGTGTCTTGTGAGCCAACAATGTTTACTTTTACTCTAACGTCAGATCCTGCGTGTAAGACAACACCCTCTGTTACACCGACTGCGTTATTGTTAAAGATTTTCTCAACAGCTGTGAGACCTTGTCCTGGATGTGAAATTTCTTTCGAAGGTGCGAAAACTTGAGGGGCTTCAATACCAAGAGTTTCAGCTGCAAAACTCTGTAGTTTTTTGCCAAAAACTATTGCATAAGAGCCACCGGCTTTCATGAATTCAATTTTTTGTGGAGTAAATGCAGAAGAAACATCTACGAGCTCCTCATTGCCACCTTCGTTATAGAGTTTCTTTTCCTTGGTATTGATGGTGAGAACAGTTCCTGTGTCTACAGAGTATTTTTGTTCGAGAACTGGGTTATCATCATTGTTTAGGATTGGTTTACCTTCTGGATCTAGTTTTTTGACCCAATTTTTTAGATCAATTCCGATGCCACCCGTTACACCGACAGTTGTTAAAAAGATTGGAGAGATACCATTTGTTCCTGCTACAATCGGAGCAATATTTACAAATGGAACATAAGGGCTTGCTTGTTGTCCTGTCCAAAGAGCTACGTTGTTAACGCCAGACATGCGCGAAGATCCTACACCCATCGTTCCTTTTTCAGCGATTAACATAACCCGTTTGTCGGGATGTTGTAATTTTAGGGCTTGAATTTCTGCTTGAGCTTTTTCAGAAATTAGGCACTTACCATGCAACTCTCGGTCTGATCTGGAGTGTGCTTGATTTCCAGGGGAGAGTAAATCCGTGGAAATATCGCCCTCTGCAGCCACATAAGTGACTATCTTAATTTCTTCTTCGATCTCTGGGAGTTTTGTAAAGAACTCGGCCTTAGCATAACTATCAAGAACGTCTTTAGCGATTTCATTGCCATCTGTGTAAGCAGCTTTAAGACGTTCAGTGTCTGCTTCATAAAGGAATACTTGTGTCTTTAGGACTTCTGCAGCCTGCTTGGCAATGGATAAGTCTTTACCTAGTGTCAAATCAAGAAGAACCTCTACAGAAGGGCCGCCTTTCATGTGAGATAACAATTCAAAAGCAAATGTTTGAGAGATTTCCTCCACAACACTCGTGCCGAGTATAATATCTTTTAAAAACTGAGCTTTTTCACCAGCAGCGCTGGTTGTTCCTGGTAAGGTATTGTAAATAAAAAATTTAAGAGACGCTTCTCTATGATCACTGTTAAGATCTTTAATTTGCGTGATGATCTCTTTTGTAAGCGCACTATCTTCAATAGGTTTTGGGTTTAAACCTTGTGCTTTACGAGTTTCAATTTCGTTTAGGTAGTCTGTGTACAAACTCATATTTATCCCCACACTAGTGTTAGATTAAGCATACAGCCGGGGCTCAGAAACTTCTGGCGGCGAGCAAAAATCTAGGTAATTATGACAGAATATTGTTAAATATTGGCTTATCAGGTACTTTTCTAGCGAATCGGCCCATCTTGCAATAGGCTAATCGCCACACCAAACATGGCTTATATACTCTATAACGTTGTGGGAGGATATTCGTCTATGGTCGTTGTCATGAGAAATGAAGTTATACTCTAATCTTTCATGCAATCCCATTAAGATTTTTTCTATCCTTTAGCTAAAGATCATAGCCTTCTTGAAAATAACTTCAATGCTCCTTTAGAATTTCGCGAGCTCAATATGTCTGTGTGATATGATTTACTTTTTATCTCGGGCTATCATTATGTTTATCCACAATTTAGAGTGCAGTCTATGAAATTATAACTTGTGAGACCAAGCCATTTTGAACCCTCTTAACTCACACGGATAAAACCAGTAAGGCCCGTTTTTTGATGTTCTATGACATGACAGTGGAATGCCCAATCCCCTGGATTGTCCGCAACTAATGCAATATCAATGGTCTCATTTTTTAGAAGTAGAATTGTATCTGTCCAGTTTTTTAAAAGTTTACGCCTATTAGAGCGTAATGGTTTGAAGACCAAACCATGAAGATGAATCGGATGTAAATTCGGGGACTCATTCCGCAATCTGAAAATATAACTTCTGCCATGTTTGAGTGTTGCCAATGGCCCTGTATTTTTCGCATTATTACCTTGCCAAGCAACTCGATTAATTGACCAAAAGTTTTGGCCTAATGATCCACAAAATCCATTATTGGGTTTTGTTCCATCAGGGGACCAGCCAAATACAAACTCATATAATTTAGCTGTTTCCAGGTTTGGTTCCATCACTGGGTTACGTGGAAGTGGTTTTAGTTCCTTTAAGGTGCGATTAAGATTAGGGCCACTTGAACGTAAGCTTGCCATGATTTTTCGTTTTCCAGCAATCTTGGTCATGACGTCAATCTTCTTACCTTCTAATTGGGGCATAACAAGTGCAATATCTGCTCTTTGTCCAGGCCCGAGCATCATGGGGGTTTCTTCTGTCGATAGAGAAATGAAATCTTCTACTGGGTGTCCATCCCAAGCAATAATTCGGCCTGTTTCGTTTGTTACGCCAGGGATATTAAGTTTATAAATTCGCGTGGTGTCGGTGTTTACCAAACGCAGTCGCAGAAGGCTGCCAGTAGGGTGATCATAAATGGGTGACTGACGCCAGTTTGCTGTTACAACATTGCCAAAAGTCCCTCCACGAGCGGCGCCGCGTAAAGTATAGGGGGTGCGTAAACGGTCATTCTTATCCAGTCGGAAGTCTTTAAGGTTAATCACTTGATCATTATCAAAGCCAGGATTGTTTGTTTCTTTTATTACAAGCACACCTGTGAGGCCTTGCGCCATTTGTGTCATTGTCATGCAATGAGGGTGGTACCAGAAGGTTCCTGCATCAGGAGATGTAAAATTATAGAGAAATGTCTCTCCACCAGCAATTGGAAACTGGGTGAGATATGGCACTCCATCCATTGCGTTTTTAAGCCGAATGCCATGCCAATGCATGGTTGTATAGTCATTAAGAGTGTTGATCACATTAAAAAGCAAAGGCTCACCCTGCCTGCCATATAAAACTGGTGGTGGAGCATTTTCAGATAAGCTGATTAATCCATCTGTCGAGTGATTACGAAATTTAAAACGAGCGCTCTGTATTTTGAGGTCTGTTTTGGCTGGTTTGCCCAAGGTGGGCAAGGATATCAGGCCGCCAGAATATATCGCGGCACCGGCTGCTCCTATTGCAGCTAGAAACTCTCGACGTTCCATCGCATTCTCATTTATCGGTTAGTCTTTTTGTTTTTGTGTTTAGGTGATTTAACATTATAGATATGTATTTTATAAGACGGAAATTATATGATCAGCACTTAAGACTTTAAGCCATCGGGGGTATGCATTTGCAATGCGTGGAGAATTCAGCTTTGCGAAACTTGCTTAGCAGAAAATCTTGGTTCATACATTTTAATGTGAAGGATTTTAAAGCCTTTGATTTTAATGGTGCCGGTTGAGAGATTCGAACTCCCGACCCACTGATTACAAATTTCGAGTTCCTTGGTTTTTCAACATTCCTTAAAATTCATTGTAAGTCAAAAAAATCAATGAAATCAATATATCATGTGGATTAAGGTTCATTGGCTGTCTTGTTATTTCCCTTCACCGTGCTTACTATGTGCTTACTGGAGGTTCTCAGTAAGCACATGTCTAAAGGTAAAATTAGCAAACGACAAGTTGATCTCACCAAACCTGGAGAAAAAGATATCTATCTCTGGGATACTGAATTAATTGGTTTTGGACTAAAGGTTACTCCAAAAGGGAAAAAGACCTATTTGGTTCAATATAGGCTAGGTGGTCGTAATGGTCGAACACGACGAATGACGCTTGGACAGCATGGTGTGATTACTGCTGAGCAAGCTCGCATTCAGGCAAAGAAACTTTTAGGGGAAGTTGCTTCAGGAATTGATCCTTCAGAAGCGCGTGATAAAGCCAAGGCTGAAAAAGTCTTTAAAGTATTATTTGAGCAATTTTTGACTGAGCATGTGAATACAAAGCTGAAGCAAAGCACCGCAACTGAATATCAGAGGATTAATAAGCTCTATATTACACAAGAGCTTAAAAATAGATATGTCTCCGAAATTAAGCGAGCTGACATAGCACGTCTCCATCATAGTATGAAAGATAAACCTTATCAGGCAAACAGAACCCTTGCCTTGATATCAAAGTTTTTTAACTGGTGCGAGAAACATGAAATTCGCTCCGATGGTACTAATCCATGCAGGCATATTGATAAATATCCTGAGGACAAAAGAGATAGATTTTTAAGTGCTGCTGAGCTTACAAGACTTGGAATTGCTCTTAAAGAAGCGGAAGACAATAAATCAGCAACGGTTTGGACAATAGCTGCTATTCGTTTGTTATTATTCACAGGCGCAAGGCACAGTGAAATTTTAGGGTTGCGCTGGGACTACGTTGATGTTGATACTCAGCAGATAAGATTGCCTGATAGTAAAACAGGAAAAAAGAGTATTTATTTGAGTGCTCCAGCTTTGGAGGTTCTGATGAATACTCCGCGTTTGGATAATAACCCTTATGTCATTTGTGGGGAGAAACCTGGATGCCATTTGGTCAATCTTCAAAAGCCCTGGAGACGTATTCGAAAGTCAGCAGAACTTGAAGATGTACGCATACATGATTTGCGGCATACCTTTGCAAGCGTAGGGGCAATTGGCGGAGTGTCTTTGCCGATTATAGGTGGACTTGTGGGGCATACCCAGCCGCAAACTACTGCTCGTTACGCACATTTGAGTGCTGATCCTTTAAGGGCTGCTAATGATGCGATAGGTAAACGAATATCTTCAGCTTTAGGATCTGAAATCCAGGTGGAGGTGATTCAAATTGATAAAAAATAATTATATTATACCAAAAAGAATATTATTATGTGGCATATTGATTTTGAAGAGTTAGAAAGAGAACAGTTGGAAGAAGTTCTTTCCTTGATTGTAGATCCCTTGTATGAGCCTTTGATTAAAAAAAAAGACCAGAGTATCCAGTAACAAAAGATACCGCGACTGATGAATACTTAGAGCGTTTGATCGATTGGTTAGACAGTTTCATTTTTGCTTTGGAACTTTTAGATACAGATGAAGAAGAGTCTGATTTGCTATGGAGCAATCAGAGAGACTTTCCTGGAAACGTAAATCAGAACGAAGACTTGCATATAGGCCCAAGCGCCCTAAAAAAGCTGTCAGATATTCTTACAGACTTGAGATATTGTAACCGTAATACTATCTTAGATAGATCATTAAAAAATAAAAAGGGTAGGCCTAAAGATAATAAGAGATCTGAGTCTGTTAAAAATGAGGCTGCGCGGCTTTATAAGTATTTAAGAGACTGTGGGAATACAGTTTCAGATTCATGTGAAATTATTAATGCGACATTACAGTATTTAGAACAGCCGATCATGACGGTTGATGTAATACGAAAGCGATCTTATAAAGTTCCTGGATATCCAAATGCTCTGGCTTTGAGAGATACATCTGATAAAGATAACGAAGATGAACTGATTGAAGCTTTAAGAGAAAAAAACTACCTTAAGACTATAAATGTTGCGACATGTTATTTGTCTCTTAACAATATAGTGCAAAAACGATTTATGGATAGGAAATCAATCGAAGATTTCTTTAAATCAACAATAGGGAAATAAACACCCTATTTATTTCCCGCGACAAACTTAAACTCATTCTTCAATATTCCTTTCACAACAAAGAGATTCTTTTCTAAACATTGAGAGGGAATACATGTCAAACATACACACCAAACACAAAGCCATTCTACGTCCACCAGAAGCTGCCGAATATATTGGCCTGAGTGAAAGCACACTTGCCAAACGCCGTCTTCGTGGTGATCCACCTAAATATGTAAAGCTCGGGCCTCGTGCTGTGGGTTATTCGATTGAAGAGCTCAATCAATATATTCAACAACACATAAGGCAGAGCACCTCTGATTATGGAGGACAATAAGTGGGGAGGCATAAGCTTAGTGGAAAAGGCCGCAGAGTTGATAAAAAAGGGCGATCGAATGGGCATGATCGTTTTGTTATGCTCAAACATTACTTTCTAAAAAGTGAAGCCTGGAGGTCTTTAAAGCCATCTCGAAGGGCTGTCTATATTGAATTGGCTCAGAGATATAATGGGATTAATAATGGTGAAATATCCATGTCTGTAAGAGAAGCCGCTAGATTGGCTAATATTGCTAAGGACACGGCAACTCTTGTATTTCGTGAGCTGCAAGAAAAGGGGTTTATTAAAGCAAAACAAATTGGAAGTTTTGATTGGAAGCTATCTCATGCCACCACCTGGATTTTAACTGAACACCCCTATCAAGATAATCTTGCAACAAAAGAGTTTATGAGTTGGGGAAAAATAAAAGTCGGTCCCAATTAAAGGACACGCTGTCCCAATAGGAGGACATATGTTGCCGATTATACCGTATTCATTCTTCAAAGTGTCCTTAAATTATGACCGTGAGGTTTCGAAAAGCGATTGTCATGGTCCTAAAAGAAGGGACACATATAATATGCCATACCCATAGGGAGAAATGAAAGTGAAACGCCCTATCAATCATTTTGTTTCTGATGCTGTTTGGACATTTGGTGATGTCAACCAAAACGGTATTCCCAAGTTGATCAAGGTTGAATCTGAAAAACCAAAACTTCCGAGATATGTCCAATCACGACAGCTCAAAAATGGTGAAATAGCTTATTACTGGTGCCCGCCACATTGGGCTCGCAAAAAAGATTTTCCATTGAAAGCAAAGACACTGGGTAAGGATTGGGAGTATATTCAAAAAATGTCCAAACGGTTAAATCATGTACTGGATAGTTGGAGAAAGAGCTTAAAAGTGAAAAGTTAGGAACAATTCTCATTTGGACAAAAACAGTAACTAAAATTATCAAATCAATTTTGTCCAAATGATCTATTTTTACAAAGCTTTTACAGGTCCGATAAAATGGTTTTATAACGGTAAATAACGGGCTGAGAGTGATTTTTGAGAGTCAATAAAAAAGGACCATTTGGACAAAAAAGCATTAAGAAAATGATTGCTTTTCAATAGCATTACCATTCATAGCAATGAGTATTCTGGAGTTGTACATGTATTTGACTTTTTGGACACATAACGCGCGCGCGTCTTGGGGTCTTATAGTTATCTAATTGGAGAACCATAAATGAAACTATCAAAGATATTAAGAGAACTTGAAAATTTGGACAAACCATATGTTTATCCAAAATTCAAAAAAACATGTGGAGCGAAAACACGCAATGGAACACCTTGTAAAAGAAAAGCTTTGGCGAACGGACGTTGTCCAAATCATGGTGGTTTGTCGACTGGTCCTAAAACGAAAGAAGGTAGGGAGAGAATTGCTGAGGCGCAGAGGTGGAGGTGGATAGTCTAACCTCTACAAAACCAAAAAACGTAACCCTAAGTTGAATAAGTCGAGATAAGAATTCTTATTAATTATCTAATATGTACTAGTCTCGACCAGATCTGACAGTTACCGATTGAACACATATCCAAAAACCTGATCCCGCTTGAATTTAATCTCATCTTCCGAATAACATTCCGGCAAGCCAGTCTCATCACTATACAGAGAATCGTAAATTAATTGTTTAACCCGGTCTCGTGTAGCTTGCTTCGACCTGAAGTCTTGGAGTTTCTTCAACTCAGTCTGCAAAGTGTTATATAATTCTCTCGCAGCTTTTTTGATCTGTTTGATTTCCTCAGGTTTCAGCTCGTCTTTTTTGAGATAATCAAACAGCGTTTTCATATCTTCATTGTCCAGACCTTCGCGGACATAACTTTTCTCTTCTTTGTCAAGGTCATCAACAAGTTTGAGCAATGCTTCAAAGGTCCGCTCAATTGTTACACGGTCTTTCTCCTGATTATATTTTACAACCAGTTCTTCATAGTGTTCTTGAAAGTTAGTGCGTGTCGGGTTTTGTGCCATCATTTTGGCAAGTCTTTGCTCAATCGCCTCGCGTAAATTCTGAACAATCGTATTTTTTCTTGAGCTTCTGGCGAATTCCTGTTGCAGGCGTTCAAAGTCTATTGCGGAAATATCATAGAGTTTTTGCTCCTCCTCACCAAAGCCTTGTTGAGGCTGGATATGCTCAGAAACGACCCCATGCAATTCCTTGATTATCTCAGAAATATCCGCCTTTTCCTTATCCTCCTGCAGGCTCTTGTAGATGATATTGATTGCATCATGAGGCTTGCGGCAATCGTTGATTGTCGGCACATTGATGCAGGCTTTGAATTTGCGGAAAACCTGACGGGCGATGATTTCAAAGCGTTTGCGGGTTTCGTCGGTTTCGTTGATGATTTCCTTTGCGCTGGCTATGAGAGCATTGCGTTCAAAGCCGGACTTTTCGGTAATGTCCTCAAGTCTGAAATTCTTTGCAATCAAAAACGCTCGTGCCATCTCAATGGCTTCCAGCAGCTCTTCGACAAGCTCTTCTTGCGGCTTGGTTGGATCGACATCCTGTGGCGCGTTTTCTCCATCAGATCCTGCAAAGGTAGCCAGTGCCTGTCTCAGGTTTTTCAGGATACCGCAATAGTCAACGATCAGCCCGTTATCCTTGCCTTCATTGACCCGGTTGGCGCGAGCAATGGCCTGCATCAGCGTATGGGCTTTCAGTGGTTTGTCCAGATAGAGCGTGGAGAGGCATTTCACATCAAACCCGGTCAGCCACATGGCACAGACTATAACAACGCGGAACGGATGGTTATTCTTTTTGAAGGCGCTTTCAAGGTCAATGCGTTTGCCGTCTTCAGTATCAAATCCTTCCTTGATCAGTTTGCGGTAAGGCTGGATATCCAGATCCCATATTCCTAAACTTATTAACCTCTCCCTGCTCCTCGCTGATCATAACCGCGATCTGCGTTTCCTTCATCCAGTCGAGTTGCATCTGCTGCTGGATACGGTCATCCTCTTCAGCTATATCTGCAAGACTGCTTTCCAGTTCAGTAATTCTCTCTGCCCAATACTCCTCAATATAGCCGTGCACCCTCACAGCCGTAATTCTTGTCAATCGCAACGAACATGGCTTTGCCGCTCTGCCAGGCGGTGGAGTAATGCTCTACAAAATCGCGGGGCGATGGCTTTCAGGCGTTCGGGAGCGGTGACGATATGGTAATCCCGTTTCAGCTCCTGCTCAAGGCGCTGCTGAACGTCCACATCATCAGTTTCCACTATCTTCCAGTTTTTCGGCGATCTTTTCGTTGAGCTGGGTCGTTTCAAGGCCGAGCTTTTCGCCGCGAGCGTCATAGTAAAGCGGGACGGTCGCGCCATCTTCAACGGCGCGCTGGAAGCCGTATTTGGAAACATAGGTGCCAAAGACGCGGCTGGTGATTTCATCATCCTTGAATAGAGGTGTTCCGGTGAAGGCCAAATAGTGCGCGTTGGGTAAAGCATTGCGCTGGTTCAGAGACAGCCGGCCATATTGTGTGCGGTGTGCTTCATCAACGACAACGATAATATCATCCCTGTCGGAATAGGGCTCGTTCGGGGACACGTCTTCATTAAATTTCTGGATCAGGGAAAAAACATAGGATTTATGGTGTTCTGACAGCAGTCCTTTTAATCCCTTGCCGCTCTCGGCGCGCACATCATCATTCTCTTTAACCGTCCCGGTTCCCACATAGGTTCCATAGAGCTGATTATCCAGATCTTCACGGTCGGTCATGATGAGGAATGTGAAATTACGCCCCAGCTTGCGGTGAACCTTGCGCGTGAAAAACACCATCAGAGTAAGACTTGCCCGCACCCTGCGTATGCCAGAATACTCCAAGCCTGCCTCCCAGCTCCTCCCGTTTGTCAACGGACTGCATGGCCCGGTTTACACCGAGAAACTGCTGGTTCTGGCAGACGATCTTGACCATTTCCTCGCCGCTGTCATCAAACAGGATAAAGTTCTCGAAAATGTCCATAAAGTTTGACTTGGAACAAACGCCTTTCAGTAGGGTTTCCATATCCACAATACCAGGTTCATCTTCATCAAGGCGCTTCCATTCGCGGAAAAATTTGAACGGAGCGGCATAACTTCCCATCAGGGCATCGGTGCCGTTTCCGAGAATGCACATGGCGTTGAAGTGAAACAGGTGAGGAACGGTGTCTTTATAGTCAGACAGATTTTCATCATAGGCGCGGCGGATGTTGCGGTTGACATTTTTCAGCTCCATAAACAGCAAAGGCAGACCGTTGGCAAAGCCGACAATATCAGCCCGGCGGCGATAAAGCGGACCTTTAATCCAGAGTTCCCGCACCACAAGAAAATGATTGTTTTCAGCCACCTCAAAATCAAACACCCGCAGCGTTCGCGTTTCCATTCCACCCTTGTCGCGGTAGGATATTTTCACGCCATTGCGCAGCAGATCATATTTTTCGTGATTTGTTTGAAGAGGGGACTGAGAGGCGCTGACTTCCGTAATGGTGCGTAGCGCATTGTCATAGGCTTCCGATGGCAGACCGGGGTTAAGCTTTTCGAGAGCTTCACGCAGATAGCGGGTTAAAACAATCTCCCCATCATCCGCCCGGCCAAGCGTTCCCTCAGGCCCGAAAGTTTCCGTGTTGTACGCATACACGCTGTCCCAGCCGAGCTGGGTCTCAAGATAATCCGCCGTTGTTTCTTGCACCAGCGTGTCTTCGTTCATCATACGGCAATCCTCCCGTCCATCAGGCGTGGGAGGAGGAGGTCTCTGGCTTTGGTGAGCTTTTCATTTTGCATTGTCAGGTTTAGTATCTGAGTGTCTGTAAGACTTGCTTGACTGTCAAATTCGGAAAGAAGTCTGTCTGAAGGAGTTAATAATACTAAACTTTCCATATCTTTTTTTGTTACAGCAGCATAAATAGCTCCTCCACCAATCAAATTTTCTTTGAAAAAGTGGTTTCTCAATTGATAGAACAAAAAAGATTGTGTCTCATTGAGAGACCTTATAGCTGCCAATCCGCGACCTAGGACCATTTTATTTCTAGTAACATTTAACCTTCCAACGGGTGCCCTTACACTAAATAATATATCTCCTGGATTCGCTATTTTTGTAACTGCCGAACTGTAGATACTGTCCTCGACAAAACGTGTTCCGTAGTTTGTAACCCCTTGATGAAATGGTAAACCGTCGCTAGTATCATTATAGTATTCTGATTTAGGGCTTTGTCCCATTTCGATCTTAGCCAGTTCAATCAGCGTCCGCCTTTCCCACCCCTCAGGCACCCCGTCAACAATCCGGCAATGCTCATGTCCGGGAAAACGCAGACGCACGAACCACTCCCGGTAAAGCTCCCGCGCCGCCCTCTCCAGCAACGCAATCCGCCTCCGGTTGTTTTCAATCAGGTCGTCATAGGCGGAGAGGATATCGGCGATGCGTTTTTGGGTTTTGAGTGGGGGTAAGGCGATTGGTAGTGATTTTAATATGCCCAAATTTATTCCAGGAACAGCTCCACCAATTCCTCGATTACGGATGTATTCAACATAACGACGTGATGAAAAATAATAATAGCAGAATAGTGGATCTGCTATTTCCTCATTTACACGCAATTTCAATTGCTTGTTGGATATAATGTATTCTTCGAAAGGCCCATCTTCGGGAATAAACCCTACCTGTCCAATAGTTCCCCAACATGTAAAAATGAGGTCTTTACCACGAACATGTTGAGGTAAATAAGATTTTGCTCTCTCTTCAGATACAAAAGCAAATTCATCGGATACAAAGCGAGTTAGGTCATCTTTTAGGTTAGAACCCCTTATTATAGGAATACCTTCATCAGTGAAATACTTTGCACTAATACTGGAGCCAAAAGGACCAGCAACACACGAATATTTAGAGTTAGACTTTATTTCATCAACACAGTATGGTTTCCAGGTATCGGGGGATTTGTAAACTAAATCGCGACGAACTTGACTCATACCCCCAACTCCTCAAAATTCCGCGCAATCTTAGCTGCCAGCTCAACCGCCTCCTCGTTCAGCCCTTGCAACTCCACATGGATCTCGCGCAGCGTCTCTTCAATGTCGAAGTCCTCGTCTTCCTCTTCCGGTGCCACACCCACATAGCGGCCCGGCGTCAGGCTCCAGTCATTGGCTTCCAGCTCGGTGGTATCAACCAGTTTCACCAGCCCGTCCACATCACACAGCTTCGCTTCAGGAAATCTCTCCTGCAACCAGTGCGCCTGCTTCCAGAAATAGCGCGGCTGTTTTAATGCCTCAACCAGCTCCTTACGAGCAGTATCAAGGTCACGCAGCGTACTGCCACGCCCGTTCTTCTTCCTGCCATCAGCAATGCGCGACGCCAGCTTGAACAGATGATCCGCCTGTTTGATCAGATCCCGGCTCGCCTCCGCCAGAGGCTCTGCTTTCCCGGCAAAAGAGATCAGCCCCTTATTGTCCCGGTTGGCCTTACCCCAGACTTTTTTCTGGGCTGCAACCATTTTGTCAAAGGCCTGCCCATCCTTCTGAAACAGCGCGGATGCTTCACTTACTTCAGTTACAACATCCTCAAGCTCTGTCGGCAGGTCCTCTTCCGTCAGCTTCTTTAGCGCCTTATTAAAGACTTTCTGAAAGTCTTGAAGCGGCGTTTTCACGGTCTCCGCATCCGCAATCATCCGGTCCAGATAGATTGTCACCAGATCAAGAAAACGCTCCGTCTCCCCACGATACAACCAGACAATCGCCGTCAGGTTCTGCTGCTGCTCGGGAGAGAAGTCAAAAATCTTGCGCGTCACTTTCCGGTGCACATTGCGCGCATCAATCATCAGCACCTTGTCGCGCTTGTCCTCAGGTTTGGCTTTGTCAAGGAACCAAAGCTCACACGGCACAGACCGGGTATAAAAGAAATTACCCCGTATCGCCATCATCGCATCCACATGTCCGGACTCAATCAATGCCTTCCGCACCTTCGCTTCCTCACCACCAGCCGAAGACGCCTGCGAAGACATAACAAACCCGGCGCGGCCCTTGTCATTCAGATAGCTGTCAAAATAGGAAATCCAGAGATAGTTGCCGTTCGAAACCTTCCCCTTCTTGTTCACGCCGGGCAGACCATAGGGAAGACGTTCATCCTTCCTGATCTTTTCCGCATCCACCTCATCCACATTGAACGGAGGATTAGCCATCACAAAATCGCACTTGCCGTAAAGCTCATGCGGGTCTTCATAATAGGAGATAGATTTGGCAATATTTCCTTCCAGTCCGTGAACAGACAGGTTCATATCCGCCAGCCGGATCGTGGTCGGGTTCTTCTCCATGCCATAGAATGTCACCCGCTCGGTCGGGTTCTGGTGCATCTTCTCAATAAAATGCGCAGACTGCACAAACATCCCGCCCGACCCGCAGGCCGGATCAAGCACCTTGCCATGATCAGGCTCAATCACATTCACAATCATCTGCACAATAGACATAGGCGTGAAGAACTCACCCCCATCATGCGCCTTCTGGTCAGCAAACTGCGTCAGGAAATACTCATAAATCCGCCCGAACACATCCCCGTCCGCTTTTTTCAGGGCCGGATCGTTAAACGTCAGCAGGATCTGGGCAATCACATCATTATCCAGCTCCTGATATTCCGCCTTGGGGAGCTTGCCTTTTAGTATTTCGTTATCTGCCTCAATGCTTTCCATAGCATCAATCAGAGCTTGAGCCCGATCACTGCCATCTGGAAGATCAACAAGGTAATCAAAATGAGCTTCAGGTTGAAGAAAGATCGCGCCTTTCCCGGAGAAATTCTCTTTTGTCAGTGGCAGAGGCTTACCATGCCTTTGGGGGCGCTTTGGATCAGCTTCAATC
This sequence comes from Methyloligellaceae bacterium, assembly GCA_965263345.1. Classification (GTDB taxonomy): domain Bacteria; phylum Pseudomonadota; class Alphaproteobacteria; order Rhizobiales; family CBDHHC01; genus CBDHHC01. Next base: position 9,635 of record CBDHHC010000017.1, on the reverse strand, counting down.
TGTTCTTTCACCTTAAGAAAACGGCTATAAGCATGCCGCAAAAAAATCAGCCCCATCACAGGCATAAAATATTCATTACTCGCAAAATTCGAATTGGCCCGCAGATTATCCGCACTAGACCAAAGCCGCTTCTCAATTTCCCCGATATGCTCCAGCAAAAGACCCCCATAAAGTTTCGAAAATTAATCAATGAGTATCAATCATAGAAACATTACATGATTTAATATCTCTTTGCAGTATTCTCTTTTTGTATTTGAAATCATTTTCACAGATTATGGGCATTTATCCAGGTGAGTTTTTGCAGAAACTCTTTCACCGTGCTTACTATGTGCTTACTAGAGATTTTTTGGGAAAATTGGAGAAGTGCTAAGTCTTTGATTTTAATGGTGCCGGTTGAGAGATTCGAACTCCCGACCTACTGATTACAAATCAGCCGCTCTACCAACTGAGCTAAACCGGCATTTGATATCTGCGATGAGATTGTTTTGAAAACTTCGAAGTAGTCTCATAGCATAAAAACTTTATTGTGCAAGCTATTAAAGTGGTTTTTACAAAATATTTTCAAAATTGTTTTGTTTTGCCAATTATTTTGTTTCTTAATCGGAATATAAGTGGTTTGTTCTCGTTCATATTCCATTCAGGTCATTTGTGCGATTTTAGGATGACCAGTTATACTGATGTTATATATATAGCACATATTAAGCTCTTGAAAAATATAGTAAAAGAGTTGGGAGAGGTATATTATGAAGCATATTGCTCGTCTCGCTGTTATTGCGATTTTCAGTTTTGGAGTTATGTCAGCTTCTATGCAGCAAGCTGAAGCTGGTCGTGGAGGCCGAATTTTTGCTGGTGCTGTGTTGGGTGCTCTTGCTCTTGGTGTTTTACATCACCATCATCACCATTATGGCTATCACAGGCATTGTTATAAAGGGCCTCGTCGTTGTCATAAACATCGTCGCTGTTGGTATAAATATGGCAAAAAGCGTTGTAGCTATAAGCGCCATTGTCACCGCAGAACATATTGTGATTAAAACTTAAATTAATATTGTCGTACTTTTAAAAAAATATTTTACTTGAATACAGTTGGGGGCAATAGGTTATACACCTATTGCGCAGCTGCTTGGACAGCAGTGTAAGGGTCACACCATTTGCGTGTGACCCTTTTTTATTGGGTTTATTCAGGATTTTTTTGTGCTGTTGTTTATATGTAAACTATGAAGTGCTATTGCCGCAGCGTTTGAGACATTGAGGCTGGCGAGGTTTGACGCTGTCTTGATTTTTGCAATCTGGTGGCATTTTTCTCTGGTTAAACGCCTGAGACCTTTGCCTTCTGCTCCTAAGACAAGGCTTATAGGGCCTTTCAATTCAATATCCTCGAGACATTCATCGCCTTCACTATCTAAACCGATTAGCCAAAACCCTTGTTTAGCGAGCTCTTCTAAAGCCCGGCTTAAATTGCTGACCAGGCAGATGGGGACATATTCCAAGCCTCCACTAGCGATTTTTGCCAGACTTCCTGATAAAGGGGGGCTGTTGCGCTGGGTCATCATTAGAGCCCCAACACCAAAAGCTGCAGCAGATCTTAAGATCGCACCAACATTATGGGGGTCTGTGACCTGGTCTAATATCAGAAGCGGGGAGCAGTCGCTTAAGTCTTCGATTTCTATGAGAGGTAATGGTTTTGCTTCAAGTAAAACGCCTTGATGAACAATATCTGGGCCCAAGAGTTTATCCAGGTCTTTTGGATCAACTTTTTCGGGGGTTATTTTATTCACAGATAATATTTGTTCTAATTTGGACGCTGCATTTGGGGTGGCTTGTAATCTTATTATTTCTCGGTTTGGGTTTCTTAGCGCCGCTTCTACAGTATGTAAGCCATAAAGAAAATTTTCTGAGAGGTTGCTTTCAGGTTTTAAGGTATTGGTTTGATTAGATTTATGTTTGTTTGGGCGGGATGCGTGGCTTCCCTTTTTTGTTTTCGGTTTATTTGACATTTTAGGTTCAGAACTGGTCCATTTTGTGAGAAATTAATATTGATTGAGGATAATTTGCTCTAGATAGCATGAGTTTTTTCAGAATGTGAAGATTTTCAATTGACAACGGGCACGTGCATCCCCATAAACGTGGTTCTGTTTCCTGCTTTTTTAAGTGGGTTGATTATCTATGGTAAATTACGGCAGATCACCATAAGGAGGAGTGCCCGAGTGGCTAAAGGGGGCGGACTGTAAATCCGCTGGCTATGCCTACGTTGGTTCGAATCCAACCTCCTCCACCATTGATTTTGTTACAGGGTGCAGACGAAGAGACTATAACAGGCGGGTGTAGCTCAATGGTAGAGCAACAGCCTTCCAAGCTGAAGATGAGGGTTCGATTCCCTTCACCCGCTCCAGTCTTAACTCTTCTTTTCTATGGTCTAAGATGTTTTCGTTGTAATTATGCAGATAAATAGATAATTGAAATGTCATATTTATTTTGTATGTGATATTTCAGACGAGACAGAAACGACCAAATTACGGTTTAACAACGGGTTTTTGCACTGTTTATTCGTCATGATGGTGCAATAAAATTGAGGAGAGTGCGAGGCGTACTCAGTAATATGGGTACAAGGCGCATAAGGCTACAGGACAATGGCTAAAGAAAAATTTGAGCGCACGAAGCCGCATTGTAACATTGGAACGATTGGTCACGTAGACCATGGTAAGACAACGTTGACAGCGGCAATTACGAAACAGTTTGGTGATTTTAAAGCCTATGATGAGATTGATGGCGCACCAGAGGAAAAAGCTCGTGGTATCACGATCTCAACAGCACATGTGGAATATGAGACGGAGAACCGTCACTATGCCCACGTTGACTGCCCAGGCCACGCAGACTATGTGAAGAACATGATCACAGGTGCTGCTCAGATGGATGGTGGTATCTTGGTTGTGAACGCAGCAGATGGTCCAATGCCACAAACACGTGAGCATATTCTTCTTGCGCGTCAGGTTGGTGTTCCAGCGCTTGTTGTTTTCTTGAACAAAGTTGACCAAGTTGATGACGAAGAGCTTCTTGAGCTTGTTGAGATGGAAATTCGTGAGCTCTTGAACGAATATGATTTCCCTGGTGATGATATTCCAATCGTAGCAGGATCTGCCTTGGCAGCACTTGAAGGTCGTGATGACAATATCGGATCTGAGAAGATTGCTGAATTGATGGCTGCTGTTGATGATTATATTCCACAGCCAGAGCGTCCAAAAGACCAAGACTTCCTGATGCCAATTGAGGATGTATTCTCAATTTCAGGTCGTGGTACAGTTGTGACAGGCCGTGTTGAGCGTGGTATTATCCGTGTTGGTGACGAGATTGAAATCGTTGGTATCAAAGACACACAAGTTACGACATGTACTGGTGTTGAGATGTTCCGCAAGCTTCTTGATGAAGGTGAAGCGGGTGACAACGTAGGTGTTCTTCTTCGTGGAACGAAACGTGAGGAAGTTGAGCGTGGCCAGGTTCTTTGTAAGCCAGGGTCCGTGACACCACATACGAAGTTTACAGCAGAAGCTTATATTCTGACAAAAGAAGAAGGTGGCCGTCATACGCCATTCTTTACAAACTATCGTCCACAATTCTATTTCCGTACAACAGACGTGACTGGTGTTTGTCAGCTTCCAGATGGAACTGAGATGGTTATGCCAGGTGACAATGTTGAGATGGAAGTTGAACTGATCGTGCCGATTGCGATGGAAGAAAAGCTTCGTTTTGCGATCCGCGAAGGTGGCCGTACTGTCGGCGCCGGCGTCGTGGCAAAGATTATTGAGTAGAAAATTCTCAAGAGATCGGTTATAGTGCCGGTCTCTTGTTGTTATAGGGGTATAGCTCAGTTGGTAGAGCGACGGTCTCCAAAACCGTAGGTCGCGGGTTCGAACCCTGCTGCCCCTGCCAGTAAAATCAATGACTTAGCGTTATTCTCGCAACATTTATTTGTCAGATTTGTCAGTTGATTTGCCACTTTTGTATCAATTTTGTTTTTTTCTATCTGACTTTCTTATTAATCCAACTGTTGTCAAACTTATTTATGGCTCGGAGAGCCAGAGGCTTTGTTCTTAATAAGTAAGTATCTAAAATCTGTTCTACATATTCTAATGCATGTCCTGTGATTGTTACAATCTGAGCAGATGTGCATTTTTATTTTCCATATACTTTAAAAGCTCAAATCTTAGATCTGAAATGTTTAAGAGCCTAGGTATTGTGATCCTCATGATTTAGATAAGAAAACTATGTCGGTGAGGGATGAGGAATATGTTTGTTCTGATATAGATTAAACTTGAAATTTAAATCCCCCCCCCAAAAGGGTGGTTTCTAATGTTAATCTAATATGTTATTTCTTGATTATAAATATCTTTAAAGACCCATACTTTTCTTTTTATTTTTTTGTAATTTTTATTAAGTAAAATAATGTTGGATTTGCCCCAAGATTTAATTGATGACATCAAGAGTTCAAGCATATCTCCAGATAATTGGGAAAAAGTTTTCTCTAAAATATTAGATGAAAATGAAAATATCCTTGATGAGGTTGCTCTATGTTTTTGTGCCAGTCATGATGTAACGGAAAGCTTTGAAGTTAAAGTCACTGATAAAGGGGTTTTTATTAGAGATTATGAAAAAGCCGAAGAATATCTAAAAATTACGAAATATATGACTGAGATGGAAATTGGAGACGTTGTCCAGTTTCCCGTTGTTGAAACGCATGTTTCAAAAGCCCAAACAATAAATTCAGAGCGAATAAATAGTATGGGCTCAACAAAAAAACTGTTTGTGATGAAAGTCTATGAGAATAAAGATTTCAACCCAATACGTTACTGTTTGAAATTTTGCTTAAATTCAATCAGCTCTAAAGATATCAAAACAACTGTCACCTCTGATAAACTCATTACTTTTATGAAAAAATTAGCGCCACATATTGAGCTGGCACTCTCTTATAATGTGCGATCTCGTATGGATCATAATGGGGGACATTGGCTGACGAAATTGTTGCACTTCAATAATAGTCCTGCATTGATCCTAAGCTCTAAAGGTATCATTCGATATGCAAACCCTGCTGCAGAAAAATTATTAGATGCAAAAGATGGGATTTTTAAAGATATAGCTAATGGCAAATTAAATTTTAATTTTAGTCATAAAAATATAAAAATAGAGCATCTTCTTGAAGGTTTAATTTCCGGCGAAGACCATGGTTTTAAAGCGATCTCATTGCAAAATGAAGATGGGAATCATCAGGTTTTAAATATTTTAACATTAAATAGCCAAATAGATCAGGGTGTGCCCTGGATTAGATTATTTGAAGGTCGCCCTCAAATCTTGGTCGTCATGAGAAACGGTGAGGCGAGGTCTTCTGTTCCACCACATTTACTCGAAGAAGCATATGCACTTACTAAAAAAGAAGCTCTGTTGGCCTCTGCTCTTGTAGATGGAAAAAACCTGGAAGAATATGCTAACGAAAATGGAGTCAAAAAAGAAACGGCACGTTGGCACTTAAAACAAATCCTGCAAAAAACAGAATGCAGGAGCCAGACAGATCTTGTGCGCAGAATTTTATACCAGTTTTCTGTTATCAATTTATACTAATATCTGATCAGATAATATTTAAATATCTTCTTAAATAAATGCAATGGGATAGCTGTGCTTATCTTAATATATTACATAAAGAAAACGGAGCAAATTACTGTGATAAAATGGATACAAGAATCTCATTCTGGCCATATTTTTGACACGCCACCCCAAATGGGTGAAGTCGAAAAAAAATGCAACCCCTATAGTCCAGCTCAGTGAGAGGGATATATGGGAGCAAATAAAAATATTGCATCATACATTCTGAATTCACGTTTTTTGATAATTTAAGTTTTAAATCAACTAAGGGATTGAGGAGTATTCTTCATGTTTTCTAAATTTTTAAAAATTGCTGCTGTTGCAGCTGCTTTGGTTTCTGGTGCTGTTTCTGCGCAGGCTAATGAGAATCTTAAGGTGACAGGAACTGTTGCTCCAGTGTGCCAAATTAACGTTGCAGGGAGCCCATCTTCAACGACAGTAATTATGACAGATACAAAAAAAGATCAACTTATTGCAACTTTAGATTTTGTTTGTAATGATCCTGACGGTTTTGATGTATCTCTTACAAGCACAAACAACTGTAACCTAAAAAGCGGTGCTTTTTCTGTAAACTATGAAGCAAAGCTAGGTGGTGTTGTAGATATCAGCACAAAAACTTGCCAAGCGCCAGAAAATTCTTATGCGCAAGTAGGACATAGCGCAGCGTTTGCTGGCGGTGTACCTATCGATCTTAAAGTGAATCTATCTGCACTAGCGACAGCTGCAGGAAACTATTCTGATACAATTGCAGTAAACATAGTTGCAAAATAATACTACACAATTTGGTACGGAGAAAACATCTCCGTACCATTAACATACTTATAAAATTTATTATGGAGTAAGTATCTTGATTAAAAATAAATACTATATTTCCTTTACATCTGTATTGCTGTTAAGTTTCTTTTGCTTGTTCGTTTTCTCTGGTAGCGTGCATGCCTTCCGTGTAGACCCAATGAAAATGACATTTAAAAAAGTTGGAGATCGGAAAACTCTACGGATTGAAAATAAATTAAAAGAACCAATTACAATAGAGGTTGAAATTTATGAAGGCAGGACGTTATCAAAAGATGCAAAGAAGAACAAAAGAGCAGATAATAAATTTATAATTTTTCCTCCTCAAGCTGTAATTCAACCTGGAAAGGCTCAAGTCGCTCAAGTTTCTTATGTTGGAGAGCCAGTAAAGGATAAAAATTATATCATATTAGTAAAACAAGTTCCTGTTGATTTACCCAAAAAAGAAGGTGGACAAGTGCAAGTCGTTTTCAATTTTGGCGTACTAACAACAATTTCTTTTAAATAAGCGTGTTATTTGTTTGGTATTTGCAGATGAGAAACTGGTCCAGACATATCTTACGGCTTGCATGTTTAGTAGGCTTGCTGCTCCATGCGCTTGCTGCTTCTTCAGCACTGGCTTTAAGCGTCAGCCCACTCGTCATTGAGATGAGTGCGCTCGGACAGGACCGCCGGGCGCAGCTGACTGTCTTTAACGAATCTTCTGCAGGTACACCCGTTGAAATTGTTGTCTCACGCATGGACATAAAAGAAAATGGAGCGATCACCACCCAAAAGGCCGGTGAGGATTTTCTTATCTTTCCTCCACAATCACTCATTCCGTCCGGAGCACAACAAGTGTTCCGGATTGAGTGGGTTGGAGACCCAGATCTGAAGAAAAGCGAGAGTTTTATCTTCTCTGTCAATCAGCTTCCGGTTGCTTTGTCAAAGCAATCGACAGGCGTACAGCTTGTTTTAAATATCACCACGATTGTCAATGTGGCTCCCCCACAATCGAATGCGGCAATCACTTTATATAAGTCAGAAATTATAGAAACGAATAAAGGCGATGCTGTTCCAAGATTGGTACTGGGCAATCCAACCAACAAGCACGCAAGACTCAGCGATGCGGATATTTACCTAAAAACAAATACATGGTCAAAAACGCTGAGCTCGGAAGAATTGCGAGAAACACTGGGGCTTGGTCTGATTCAGCCAGGAAAAAGGAGGCAATTTATATTGCCAGTGAAACTACCGGAGAATACCAAGAGTTTACAGGCAGACATAATCTATCCGGCTCATTGATATGAAAATGATAAGTTAGAAAAAGCGGGGTCCTCATTTTTATATGAGGAAATTTGTTTGGGAGTATCGACTGTGGCGGTCAAAGTTAAGACATATATAATAAAGCAATATCAGTCACAGCTTTTGATCTGGGCGTTTGCAAAACCCTTGTTATCAGGTTTGTATGCTCTCTTTCTTTTTTTGTTGTGCATATCCAATGCATCATTTGCCAATACATCTCAAAAAACAAATGAGGCGCCAGAACACTCTGCAGCGCCTAAACAACGGATTAATCCGACGGGGAGAACTTTTGAATTGGCCGTTCCTTTAAAGGAAGGCAGATATTATTTAGGTGACCTTAATACACGTATTTCAAAAGATGATGTTATCTCCGTTCCCTTTGGCCCCCTGATGAAGGCTGTGAACAAACTTTTGCGGCCAACCGCCAAAACAGCATTGCAGAATGCAGCTGGTATTGATCTAAAAACTGAAGGTGCTGATAAAACTTATATCAATCTTGAAAAATTTAAAGCAGCTGGTTTCGCATTTCATTTTGATCCTGGACTTATGGAAATCAAATTTTCACCAACCATAGAACAACGTGTGAAAAAATCACTAAAACCTCCACCGCCAAATGATTTTGTCAGTAAAGATATTGCTAAACCGGCTGATTTCGCAACTTATGTTAATATTGGTGCAGCTGTAGATTATGTCTCAAAAACATCTTCTGGAGATACTGGTCTTGGCGATTATCGATTGGATTTTGAAAGTTCAACACGATGGAAAGATGTGGTTCTACAGGTGGAATCCACCTTTGAAGAAGATGGGGGTATTAATCGTCGTGGGACAAGGCTGGTCTATGATGATGTTGATTCAGCCATACGTTATCAGTTAGGTGATGTAACGCCTGGTGTCACTGGCTTTCAAACAAGTCCTGGACTGCTTGGGCTTTCAGTGGAGAAGTCTTATCAGAAAATAAAGCCATCACAAACAATACAACCAACAGGAAAACGTTCATTTCGATTGGCGCGCCCTTCCGTGGTCCAGCTTTTAAACAATGGTAAAGTCTCCCGCCGTTTCCGCCTGGATCCAGGAGAATATGATTTAGATGACCTTCCTTTATCGGCAGGTGCAAATAATATTGTATTGCGTATTGAGGATGATTTAGGAGCCAAACGTGATATTAATTTTACAGTTTATTCTGACAATGCCCTTTTGGAGCCAGGTTTAAGTCTCTGGCATTTTGGCGTTGGTTTAAAGTCAAGCTTTGGTGATCAAAGCGATCCGAATAAGTTTCTATTTTCTGACATTGACCCAAGTGATATCTTATATGAAATTGAAACACCGATTTTTAGTGGTTACTATAAGCGAGGATTAAGCGCAGACCTTACAGGGCAAATTCATTTTCAGGCGGATCCAGATATCATGATGACCGGTGTGAGCGTGGTCTTTCCAAATTCTATGGGCACATTTGATATAGAATTGGCCGGTAGCTCTTATAAAAACAGCGCATATGGTGGGGCGCTTGATTTTAATTATTCCATGGCCAAAATTGATTGGAGTGATGGTATTAAACGGGATTTCCGCTTTTCAGCAGAAGTGTTTACAGAAAAATTTGCGGCTGTGGGCGAAGAAGATCCGTTTAATCAATATTTTGCAAAACTCTCTGCCTCATATTCTCAGGAGCTTCCCTTTGATATTAATGGCTCTTTGTCTTTGGATTATGGCTTTGCAAGAGAAGGGGCAGAAGATAGTTTCACAACACGTTTGAATTTAAGTAAAACATTTGACGACTCCTGGTCCGGCTCTTTATCCGTTGGTTATGACCTTTATTCTGATAAAAAAGATGATCATTATTTAATTGGAGATGTGCTAAATGATGGTTTTAATGTTGGTCTTCGTCTGACACATAAATTGTCGCAAAACTCAATTCTTGATACCTCTCATGATAC
>CBDHHC010000016.1:0-278943 GCA_965263345.1 Methyloligellaceae bacterium | reverse complement strand
CAGAAACTCGTTTAGAGAAATTTGGTCATAATAAGCTAAAAGTTGCAAGTAAAAAAAGTTGGTTGCAAATTCTCCTGAACCAATTTCAATCCACACTCATTTTTATACTCATATTAGCAGCAATAATAGCCTCTCTGGTCGGGGAAATGAGCGACTCAATTACAATTATTGCAATTGTAATTTTAAATGGCTTATTAGGTTTTGCACAAGAATGGCGAGCAGAACAAGCGCTCTCAGCACTGCAAGATATGCTCTCGCCAATGGCAAAAGTTTTAAGAAGTAATATAAGACAAGAGATATCGGCCGAAGATCTTGTTCCTGGAGATGTAGTAGAAATTCAAATCGGAGATCGTGTCTCTGCTGATTTACGTTTAATTGAGGTCGTAAACTTAAAAGTCGATGAGTCAACATTAACAGGAGAGTCAGCTGTTGTAACAAAACAAGCAGAAATTATTTCTGAAGAACGTCCCCTTGCTGAAAGGTCACCCATGGCATACATGGGCACAACAGTTACAAATGGTCATGCAACAGGTATTGTGACTGCAACGGGCATGAATACAGAACTAGGGCATATTGCTAATCTTACCCAATCAATTGGACAAGAACAAACACCTTTAAAACAGAAACTCTCTGAATTAGGGCGTCAACTTGGTATCGGAGCGGTTATTGTTTCTGCTCTTATTGCCTTAGCAGGCTGGCTATCGGGTAAACCACTCGTAGATATGTTTATGACAGGTGTATCGTTAGCCGTCGCAATTGTACCTGAGGGGTTACCAGCAGTTGTCACAATAACATTAGCGCTGGGCGTTAGTGCGATGGTCAAACGCCGCGCATTGTTACGCCATTTGCAAGCTGCCGAAACTCTAGGAGCTTCAACAGTTATTTGCACTGATAAGACAGGAACTCTCACAAAAAATGAGATGACAGTAACAGAAATATGGCTCCCATCAGGAACTATTCAAACAACTGGTGTAGGGTATGACCCTAAAGGACATTTTGAAAAAGAAGGCCAGCGGCTGGATTATAAAAGTCAGTCTGACCTTCTCGCCTTGCTAAAAACAGGCCTGATCTGTAACCATGCAACCGTTAATAAAGTTGACAATGAGTGGCAAAAGGTTGGGGAGCCAACTGAGGCAGCTCTTATTGTCGCAGCTTACAAGGCCTGGCTGAGTTCTGATGAAGAGCCAGTCAGTGAGCTTTCATTTACGTCTAAACGAAAGCGTATGAGTGTTATAACACAACAGAAAGATCAAAGCTTTGTAGCTCATGTTAAAGGAGCCCAGAAGTTATACTAGAACGAGCAAGCCATATACTTGATGGTGAGATTGTAAGAGAAATAACTTCAGAGGATCGCACCAATATTGAAAATGCCTTTTCCTCTATGGCCAAAAAAGGTCTAAGAACATTGGCCTTAGCTCAGAAAAAAGTAGACACAGATGAACTCTCTTCAGAAGATGCCATAGAACAGGAACTTACAATTCTAGGTATTGTTGGTATTATTGATCCTCCCAGACCTGAAGTTTCACAGGCAATAAAATTATCAAATCAGGCCGGAATTAAAGTTATTATGATAACAGGAGATTCTGGACTTACAGCATTGGCAATTGCAAAAAACATCGGACTCGATACCTCACATTTTGTTACTGGAACTGATATCGAGAAATTTAATGACAAGGAGTTGCTAGCTGCAATTGATAGAAAATCTGTTTTTGCTCGTGTCTCGCCAGAACATAAAATGCGCATTGTTGGTTTGCTTCAGAAGCAGGGTGAAACGGTCGCAATGACTGGGGATGGTGTAAATGATGCTCCAGCCCTGAAAAAAGCAAATGTGGGCGTTGCTATGGGGCAGAGGGGAACTGATGTTGCTCGTGCAGCATCTGATATGATTCTCACAGATGACAATTTCGCTTCAATCATAAATGCCGTAGAGGAAGGTCGTCGACAATATGACAATATCAAAAAATTTGTAAGATATCTCCTATCTTCTAACTTCGGCGAAGTATTAGTGATTTTCATAAATATTATAATTGGTGGCCCTCTGATTTTTATTCCCGCTCAAATATTATGGATGAATTTAGCCACTGACAGCCTGACAGCGCTTTCTCTTGGACTGGAACCAGTACAAAAAGACCTTATGCAGAAAAAGCCAAGAAAACAAAATGAAAGCTTAATTGACCGCCATGGTCTACTGACAATAGTCAGTCTAGGTGGATATATGGGGTTTTCTACCCTTTGGATATATTATTATTATATTAGTCTTGGTGGGTCCTATGAAGCATCTGCCCAAACAGTTGCCTTTACGGCTATCATTATCATGGAAGCCTTAAACGTATTAAACTTCAGGTCTTTAAACCTCTCTCTCAATCAAATTGGATTGTGGTCTAATCCTATATTATGGTGGGCTGTCATAGTCATAATATTTATGCAATTTGCAGCTGTTTATATACCATTCTTCCAAAGAGCATTTCATACTGCACCTTTAACTTTTTATGACTGGGTATTGATATTTATAATTTCAATACCAATAGTCATAATTCCAGAATTTTATAAAAGAGTAAAAGGAAGACCTAAAAACATCAGGGTTTTAAAGAGTAGTTAGAGGAATAACGTAACGAACAGGAACACTATGAATATGAAGCCTATTTTATAGGCTTCATAAATTTTCTATGTAATAGAAATATTATTAGAGACTTAGAATGATCATTTAATTTAAATGGAATTCTATCAAGGCTAAGCTATCTGATACTTATGATTGACCAACCTTAATCTTTTTCACTGACTTTTCCAGCTCTGGTGGTTTTGGTAAACTGACCATAAGAACTCCATTTTTAAAGTCAGCCTTAACATGATCTGCTTCAATATCGAATGGTAGCCTTAAAGAACGTTGGAAAGATCCATATGAACGTTCTACGAGGTGATAATCTTTAGACGTATCTTCAGTTTCAGACTTCTTCTCAGCTTTAATTGTCAGCACTTGATCAGACAAACTTACATCAATATCCTTTTCCTCTACACCAGGTAATTCAGCAGAAATTTCAATCGTATTATCTGTTTCAGTAACATTGACCTTTGGAGAAAGAACACTGCCTTCAAAACGTAAATCGTTCTTGAATGCAGGGAAATTAAACCCTCGATGAAAATCGTCAAAAACACGATTCATCTCTTTGTGAAGAGTTTGAAAAACATCCACATTTTTGTCTTCATTAGAAGACCACAATGATGGGAGAAATGATTTATCACTCATTTTGTAACCTTTCTTATAAAGTATATATCAATTTCAAATGGTTCATCCGTAAAATTCTTAAGGCAGAACACGGACTATTTTTGATAAGTATATTCTAATTCAAAGCACAAATTAAAAAAATTGATCTGCATCAAAACAAAAATGTTTTTTTTCTATATCGTTTTCATTCAGGAGAAACGAATGAGTTCAAAATCAATTCATATAAAAACAACTGCTTATTTTGAAGATCAGACAGAAGTGATAGCATGTTTGACTAATCCTGAATCTTATAAGTTTAATCCTAAGATGATAGAGCAAATAGAAACGCATGGAGCGCTTATTTTTTTAGTAGGTAATGAAGTCTTCAAGATTAAAAAATCTGTTAAATTTCCATATATGGACTTCTCAAACATAGAACTTCGAAAACAAGCCTGTTTTAATGAATTAAAAATCAATAAGCCCTATGCACCAGAAATATACGTAGATGTTATCCCAATTACACGGCAGGCATCAGGACAACTTTCAATAAATGGTAACGGGATACCTGTCGAATGGGTTGTCCATATGCGACGCTTTAAACAGGATCATATTCTAAACCACCTCGCTGACAAAGGTGACATTTCAGACACTTTAATAAAACGCATTGCATCAATAATAGCTGATTATCATGATCAAGCCCCGATATCTGATAAAACGAACACCGCTAAGGCTTTTTCCGATATAATAAATAATTTAGGCACAGAGTTTGGAAAAATAGAACATACCATCTCATCCAAACAATCAGCGGACTTTATCTCATTGGCAACAAAACAATTGTCAGAAGTCAAAACATGTCTTGACCATAGATCTGAAGAAGGCTTTGTGCGTCGTTGTCATGGTGATCTTCATCTTAAGAATATAGTTGAGATAGATGGAGAACCAGTTTTATTTGATGCTATAGAATTTGATGAAGAAATTGCAACAATTGATACCTTATATGACCTAGCCTTTATTTTAATGGATTTATGGCAACGTAATCTCAGACACGAAGCAAACCTTTTGCTAAATTATTATTTATATTATTCAAATCAAACAAGTAATCTTTATGCTCTAAAAGCGTTACCTTTATTTTTAGCATGCCGGGCTGGAATCCGTGTGATGGTGACAGCCGAACATATTGCACAAATTGAAAATGACGATACCTCAAAATTACGCGATATGGCCCTGAAATATTTTCATTCTGCAATGTCCTACCTCAAGCTTTCTGCACCAAAAATCATATGTATCGGTGGACTATCTGGAACAGGAAAAACGACACTTGCAATGAATATAGCACCATCTATTGGAAATGCTCCAGGTGCTCTGGTTCTAAGAAGTGACCAGGAACGTAAATCCTTCTTTTCAGTTGAAGAGACAGATCATTTAAAAAAGCAATATTACACATCCACGATCAATGAGAAAATATATAACCTCCTGCTGGAGCAAGCTAAAATTGCATTAATGTCAGGTCATTCTGTCATAATAGATGCTGTCTTCAGCCAACCTGAACAACGTAAAGCTGTAGAAGAACTTGCATGGAAACTTAAGGTCCCATTCATAGGATTTTGGTTGGAGGTGCCTGAAGCAATCTCTATGTCTAGAGTTGCAGAACGTATCGGAGATGCCTCTGATGCAACCCCGGAAATCGTCAAAAAACAATACGAACAAGATATTGGGCATATAAGCTGGCATATCATTGATGCAAGCAGATCTGTAACAGATACCCTCATTGAGACCAACAAAGTTCTTAAAGCTAAAACAGACGAAATGAAATAAAAAACAATAAAGCTTTTTTGTGCTTGATCTGCATCAATGTAAAACCCATACCTGAAACTAAACTGCAAAATAAAACACTATTATAGCATGCAATAAGTTTCGCAAATCATGTCATATGTGGAGGTTTAATATGAATCAACAATCAGATACTAAAAGTGAATATAATTTATTGAGTACGCAAATCCCATTTGATGTTTCTACAGCGGTTGAAGCACAAAAGAATGCACTCCAGGTCATATCGAAGATGAATCAAATGGCAATCACTGGAGCTATTTCCTTTAATAAAGAATGTTTACAATTTCTAAGTAAACGTTTGAAAGAAGACCTGCAAACATCCAATGAATTCTCTAATTGCCAAAATCCTCAAGATTTCTATGACGCTTACACGCATTTTTTTCAAACCGCTTTAAATCAATATATGGAAGAAGTTGGAAGAATGTCCCAGATAGGTAATCAGTTTGTTGGTCAGTCTATGAAAATTATGGAAAACCAGGTAGAACAGACACCCCAATCAGCAAACAAAGACATATCAGCTAGCTCTTATTCTGAAGAGAGAGTTTGATTAAACCTTTATGATTCTTGGAAAAGTATATTTTCTACATGATATATTTCAGGCTTTGTTACACAAGCCCCTTTAAAATATAGCCTATGCCATAGGCTGCTGAAGCGGCGACCAAACCTATAAATAATGTTTCAAGGCCTGAATACCACCAACGCGCAAGAGACCATATACTCTTAAAACAACCTATTGCAAAGAAAACGATTGCTGTGAGACCAAGGGCAACACCAAATGGATCATACAGATTAAAAAGAAAAGGGAGTAACGGGATTACACCACAAAACACAAAAGCGGCAAATGTACTCAAAGCAGAAAGCCAAGGGTCACGAATAACAGGTGAAAGACCATATTCTTCCACGAGCATCATATTAATCCAACGTTCCTGATCATTCGTAATCGCTTCGGTTGCTTCTTCCAGTGGCTGCCCAGTAATACCTTTTTTAAGTAAAATTTGCCTGATTTCCTCTCGTTCTCCCTCTGGTACTAGCTGTATGTGTTTCCTTTCTATTTCACGCAACCGAGCAAAATCATCAACCTCAGTTTTGGTTCCGCTATAATTGCTCGCCGCCATCGAGAAACCATCTGCAATTAGGTTAGAAATTCCCAATATAAGTACCACTCTTGCTGAAAGATCCGCTCCGACGACCCCAGCAACAATTGCAAAAGTTGTGATTGCACCATCTATACCGCCATAGACGAAGTCTCTGATATAATTCGGTTTATTTTTTTTATTGATACGATCATAAATTGCTTCACGTGTGTGTTCATGTTCGAGTGGCATATCAAAGTCCAAACGTTAATATTTTACAATGATTTATTTATTTCTGAAAAACATATGTTCCAGGAGCTTCACATATCGATCTTTCCCCCTCATCCTGAATAACCGGTGGCGTAACTTTTTCCTCGCTTGAGTGTCTACTTAACCAGTCAACCCACTCTTGCCACCAAGACCCCTGTTTTGACGGAGTCTGGGCTTCCCATAATTCTGGTGCAATATACTGATCCTCCTGATGCCTTGTTGTTATCTGATAAGTTCTTCCTCTATGTCCAGGCTCCGACACGATACCGGCATTGTGCCCCCCATTTGTGAGCAAAAATGTAGTCTCTGTATCTGATAATAGGTGTATTTTATAAACGGACTGCCATGGCGCGACATGGTCTTTTTTAGTACCAACGGCAAAAATAGGTGTACGAATATCTGTCAGTGCAATCTTATGTTCATCTACCTTGTATCGCCCCTCAGCAAGATCATTATTAAGAAACAGCCAGCGTAAATACTGCGTATGCATACGATAAGGCATTCGCGTTGCATCAGCATTCCAAGCCATTAAATCATTCACAGATCGTCTCTTTCCCATAAAATAATCATTTAGAATTTTTGACCAGATAAGATCATTTGACCGTAAAATTTGAAAGGCCCCAGCCATTTGGCTTGTATCCAAATAACCCTGCTCCCACATCATATCTTCCAGAAAAGCGAGCTGGCTTTCATTAATAAATAACCTCAACTCTCCAGCTTCTTTAAAGTCCACTTGTGCGGCCAACAAACTTAAAGACTGGAAAATATCAGTTTTTTCATGCGCAAGAGCAGCAGCAGTGATGGCGAGTAAAGTCCCTCCCAAACAATAACCAACCCCATGTATTTTCTCATTAGGAACAACTGAAGAAATAACATCTATTGCTGTTAATACCCCATGTTCCCGATAATCTTTCATTCCGCACTCTCTATCTTCAAAAGTAGGATTCTTCCATGAAATCATAAAGACCGTAAAACCCTGCTCGGTTAAATATTTTACCAAAGAATTTTTGGATGAAAGATCTAGAATATAATATTTCATAATCCAGGCAGGAACGATGAGAATAGGCTCCTTATGAACTGTCTCAGTCGCAGGAGAATATTGTATCAGCTCCATTAATTGATTGCGAAAAACAACTTTCCCTGGCGTTATAGCTAAGTTCTCTCCAACTTTATAAGCGTGTGCTCCATCAGGAGAATTTTTTGTAAAATGATGTTGCCAATCATCCACAAAATTTTTATATCCCTCTAGTAGATTACGCCCCATCTCATGATGGGTTTGCTCTAAAATCTCCGGGTTTGTTAACATAAAATTCGAAGGAGAAAAGATATCTAAAATTTGACGCGTGGTAAAATCAATAATATCCTCATGCTGCTTTGTGACACCACGAACATCTGTCATAGCATTATGCCACCATTGCTGATTTAATAAAAAACCCTGATAATAAAGATTAAAGGGAAAAGTCTGCCACGCCTCCCCTAGAAATCGTTTATCTTGTGGCAAGGGTAATATACACGGTGTTTGTTTCGAATTTGAATATGTGCATCGCGCCGCATAGTCTAAAAATTTAATCCATTTCCGCATCGCTTTATAGACCAGGTGAGATTGCTTGCCTGGAGAAAAGGTAAGATGTGACATCCAATCTATGTATGCATTGATGACTACAATTGGAGATAACCCTCCAGTTAGGCGTGAGAAAGTAGCATGAAAGGAGCGATCAATGATTTCAGGGAATAGATGATCGGGAGAAACGTTATTCTGAGAAACGACTTCATGCTGATGTGTATTCGTATAGATCTGAGGATGAGACTGTTTTGATTTAATAAAATTTAATTCACTCGTGTGCCTGGACATTCGTGTACCTCATCATAAATCATAGAGTTATTTTTAAATTTTTATTTATTATTCAATGTTCTGATTTTGCCTATGACTTTAGAATATCAATATTTTTAAGGTTTGATGTAAATCAAAAAAACTTATATTTTTTGAGTTTTGAAGAAAAGATTTTTAGTATTAAGTTATGAAAGAATAAGCTGTTGGAAGCATCAACAAATATTTTAAACGTTATGAATTTTTGCAAATCCCAGAGTATTCTCTTTATTCTCGGCATCATACATTCCAAACCGGTTTACTGAATAAAATTGTCCAGATGGAATACAGTGTCAGCTGATGGGGTACGCATTTGATCGGACGGAGTATGGAGTGGAGCATCTTTGTCTGTGCTTGCTGAGCGGATTTGAATTTTTATTTTCCATATACTGTAACAACCGAAATCTTGGCTATGAAATATTCAAGAGCCTAGGTATTGTGATCCTCATGATTTAGATAAGAAAACTATGTCGGTGAGGGATGAGGAATATGTTTGTTCTGATATAGATTAAACTTGAAATTTAAATCCCCCCCCCAAAAGGGTGGTTTCTAATGTTAATCTAATATGTTATTTCTTGATGATAAATATCTTTAAAGACCAATACTTTTCTTTTTATTTTTTTGTAATTTTTATTAAGTAAAATAATGTTGGATTTGCCCCAAGATTTAATTGATGACATCAAGAGTTCAAGTATATCTCCAGATAATTGGGAAAAAGTTTTCTCTAAAATATTAGATGAAAATGAAAATATCCTTGATGAGGTTGCTCTATGTTTTTGTGCCAGTCATGATGTTACGGAAAGCTTTGAAGTTAAAGTCACTGATAAAGGGGTTTTTATTAGAGATTATGAAAAAGCCGAAGAATATCTAAAAATTACGAAATATATGACTGAGATGGAAATTGGAGACGTTGTCCAGTTTCCCGTTGTTGAAACGCATGTTTCAAAAGCCCAAACAATAAATTCTGAGCGAATAAATAGTATGGGCTCAACAAAAAAACTGTTTGTGATGAAAGTCTATGAGAATAAAGATTTCAACCCAATACGTTACTGTTTGAAATTTTGCTTAAATTCAATCAGCTCTAGAGATATCAAAACAACTGACACCTCTGATAAACTCATTACTTTTATGAAAAAATTAGCGCCACATATTGAGCTGGCACTCTCTTATAATGTGCGATCTCGTATGGATCATAATGGGGGACATTGGCTGACGAAATTGTTGCACTTCAATAATAGTCCTGCATTGATCCTAAGCTCTAAAGGTATCATTCGATATGCAAACCCTGCTGCAGAAAAATTATTAGATGCAAAAGATGGGATTTTTAAAGATATAGCTAATGGCAAATTAAATTTTAATTTTAGTCATAAAAATATAAAAATAGAGCATCTTCTTGAAGGTTTAATTTCCGGCGAAGACCATGGTTTTAAAGCGATCTCATTGCAAAATGAAGATGGGAATCATCAGGTTTTAAATATTTTAACATTAAATAGCCAAATAGATCAGGGTGTGCCCTGGATTAGATTATTTGAAGGTCGCCCTCAAATCTTGGTCGTCATGAGAAACGGTGAGGCGAGGTCTTCTGTTCCACCACATTTACTCGAAGAAGCATATGCACTTACTAAAAAAGAAGCTCTGTTGGCCTCTGCTCTTGTAGATGGAAAAAACCTGGAAGAATATGCAAACGAAAATGGAGTCAAAAAAGAAACGGCACGTTGGCACTTAAAACAAATCCTGCAAAAAACAGAATGCAGGAGCCAGACAGATCTTGTGCGCAGAATTTTATACCAGTTTTCTGTTATCAATTTATACTAATATCTGATCAGATAATATTTAAATATCTTCCTAAATAAATACAATGGGATAGCTGTGTTTATCTTAATATTTTACATAAAGAAAACGGAACAAATTACTGTGATAAAACGGACACAAGAATCTCATTCTGGCCATATTTTTGACACGCCACCCCAAATGGGTGAAGTCAAAAAAAAATACAACTCCTATTGTGCTGCTCAGTGAGAGGGATATATGGGAGCAAATAAAAACATTGCATCATACATTCTGAATTCACGTTTTTTGATAATTTAAGTTTTAAATCAACTAAGGGATTGAGGAGTATTCTTCATGTTTTCTAAATTTTTAAAAATTGCTGCTGTTGCAGCTGCTTTGGTTTCTGGTGCTGTTTCTGCGCAGGCTAATGAGAATCTTGATGTGACAGGAACTGTTGCTCCAGTGTGCGAAATTAACGTTGCAGGTTAGAGCCCATCTTCAACGTCAGTATCTATGACAGATACAACTCAAGATCAACTTATTGCAACTTTAGATTTTGTTTGTAATGATCCTGATGGTTTTGATGTATCTCTTACAAGCACAAACAACTGTAACCTAACAAGCGGTGCTTTTTCTGTAAACTATGAAGCAAAGCTAGGTGGTGTTGTAGCTATCAGCACAAATACTTGCCAAGCGCCATAAAATTCTTATGCGCAAGTAGGACATAGCCCTCAGTTTGCTGGCGGTGTACCTATCGATCTTAATAGTGAACCTAGCTTCACTAGCAACAGCTGCAGGAAACTATTCTGATACAATTGCAGTAAACATAATTGCAAAATAATACTACACAATTTGGTGCGGAGAAAACATCTCCGTACCATTTACATACTTATAAAATTTATTATGGAGTAAGTATCTTGATTAAAAATAAAAACTATATTTCTTTTACATCTGTATTGCTGTTAAGTTACTTTTGCTTGTTCATTTTCTCTGGTAGCGCACATGCCTTCCGTGTAGACCCAATGAAAATGACATTTAAAAAAGTTGGAGATCGGAAAGCTCTACGGATTGAAAATAAATTAAAAGAACCAATTACAATTGAGGTTGAAATTTATGAAGGCAAGGCGTTATCAAAAGATCCTAAGAAGAAATAAAAGAGCGACAATAAATTTGTAATTTTTCCTCCTCAAGCTGTAATTAATCCAGGAAAGGCACAAGTTGCTCAAGTTTCTTATGTGGTGGAACCAGCGAAGGATAAAAACTACATCATATTAGTAAAACAAGTTCCTGTTGATTTACCCAAAAAAGAAGGTGGACAAGTGCAAGTCGTTTTCAATTTTGGCGTACTAACAACAATTTCTTTTAAATAAGCGTATCATTTGTTTGGTATTTGTAGATGAAAAACTGGTCCCAACATATCTTACGGCTTTCATGTTTAGTAGGCTTGTTGCTCCATGCCTTTGCTGTTTCTCCAGCACTGGCTTTAAGCGTCAGTCCACTCGTCATTGAGATGAGTGCGCTCGGACAGGACCGCCGGGCGCAGCTGACCGTCTTTAACGAATCTTCAGCAGGTACACCTGTTGAAATTGTTGTCTCACGTATGGACATAAAAGAAAATGGAGCCATCACCACCCAAAAGGCCGGTGAGGATTTTCTTATCTTTCCTCCACAATCACTCATTCCGTCCGGAGCACAACAAGTGTTTCGGATTGAGTGGGTTGGAGACCCCGATTTGAAGAAAAGCGAGAGTTTTATTTTCTCTGTCAATCAGCTTCCAGTTGCTTTGTCAAAACAATCAACAGGCGTACAGCTTGTTTTAAATATCACGACGATTGTCAATGTGGCTCCCCCACAATCGAAGGCAGCGATCACTTTATATAAGTCAGAAATTATAGAAACGAATAAAGGCGATGTTGTTCCAAGATTGGTACTGGGCAATCCGACCAACAAGCATGCAAGGCTTAGTGATGCAGATATTCACCTAAAAACAAATACATGGTCAAAAACGCTGAGTTCAGAAGAATTGAGAGAAACACTAGGTCTTGGTCTGATTCAACCAGGAAAAAGGAGGCAATTTATTTTGCCAGTGAAACTACCGGAGAATACCCAGAGTTTGCAGGCAGACATAATCTATCCGGCTCATTGATATGAGAGGGATACGTTAAAAAAAGCGGGGTCCTCATTTTTATTTGAGGAAATTTGTTTGGGAGTATCGACTGTGGCGGTCAAAGTTAAGACATATATAATAAAGCAATATCAGTCACAGCTTTTGATCTGGGCGTTTGCAAAACCCTTGTTATCAGGTTTGTATGCTCTCTTTCTTTTTTTGTTGTGCATATCCAATGCATCATTTGCCAATACATCTCAAAAAACAAATGAGGTGCCAGAACACTCTGCAGCGCCTAAACAACGGATTAATCCGACGGGGAGAACTTTTGAATTGGCCGTTCCTTTAAAGGAAGGCAAATATTATTTAGGCGACCTTAATACACGCATTTCAAAAGATGATGTCATCTCCGTTCCCTTTGGCCCCCTGATGAAGGCTGTGAACAAACTTTTGCGGCCAACCGCCAAAACAGCATTGCAGAATGCAGCTGGTATCGATCTAAAAACTGAAGGTGCTGATAAAACTTATATCAATCTTGAAAAATTTAAAGCAGCAGGTTTTGCATTCCATTTTGACCCTGGACTTATGGAGATAAAATTCTCACCGACCATAGAACAACGCGTGAAAAAATCACTAAAACCTCCACCGCCAAATGATTTTGTCAGTAAAGATATTGCTAAACCTGCTGATTTCGCAACTTATGTCAATGTTGGTGCGGCTGTTGATTATGTTTCAAAAACATCTTCAGGAGATACTGGCCTTGGAGATTATCGATTGGATTTTGAAAGTTCAACACGATGGAAAGATGTTGTCTTACAGGTGGAATCTACTTTTGAAGAAGAGGGGGGGATTAATCGTCGTGGGACAAGGTTGGTCTATGATGATGTTGATACAGCCATACGTTATCAGTTAGGTGATGTAACGCCAGGGGTCACGGGCTTTCAAACAAGTCCTGGACTGCTTGGGCTTTCAGTGGAGAAGTCTTATCAGAAAATAAAGCCATCACAAACAATACAACCAACAGGAAAACGTTCATTTCGTTTGGCGCGCCCATCCGTTGTTCAGCTTTTAAATAACGGTAAAGTCTCTCGCAGGTTCCGCCTGGATCCAGGTGAATATGATTTGGATGATCTTCCTTTATCGGCAGGCGCAAATAATATTGTATTGCGTATTGAAGATGATTTAGGAGCAAAACGTGATATTAATTTTACAGTTTATTCTGACAATGCTTTATTGGAACCAGGGTTAAGCCTCTGGCATTTTGGTGTTGGTTTAAAGTCAAGCTTTGGTGATCAAAGTGATCCGAAAAAATTTCTATTTTCTGACATTGACCCAAGTGATATCTTATATGAAATTGAAACACCAATTTTTAGTGGTTATTATAAGCGGGGATTAAGCGCAGACCTTACTGGGCAAATTCATTTTCAGGCAGACCCAGATATCATGATGACTGGTATGAGTGTGGTCTTTCCAAATTCTATGGGCACATTTGATATAGAATTGGCCGGTAGCTCTTATAAAAACAGCGCATATGGTGGGGCGCTTGATTTTAATTATTCCATGGCCAAAATTGATTGGAGTGATGGTATTAAACGGGATTTCCGCTTTTCAGCAGAAGTGTTCACAGAAAAATTTGCGGCTGTGGGCGAAGAAGATCCGTTTAATCAATATTTTGCAAAACTCTCTGCCTCATATTCTCAGGAGCTTCCCTTTGATATTAATGGCTCTTTGTCTTTGGATTATGGCTTTGCAAGAGAAGGGGCAGAAGATAGTTTCACAACACGTTTGAATTTAAGTAAAACATTTGACGACTCCTGGTCCGGCTCTTTATCCGTTGGTTATGACCTTTATTCTGATAAAAAAGATGATCATTATTTAATTGGAGATGTGCTAAATGATGGTTTTAATGTTGGTCTTCGTCTGACACATAAATTGTCGCAAAACTCAATTCTTGATGCCTCTCATGATACAGCAACGCAGCGGTCTAATCTTGGTTATCGTTATAGTCACGGCAAAGGGGTGGGAAGTATTGATGTGGATGTTGATGTAGAACATGTCTCAGTCAGTAACAAAGATAATACGACTCAAACGAATACACCCACTGATGGGAGTACATTGGTTATTGGAGTTGGTGGCGGGCCACGAACAGATGAGCTTTCCGTCAATGGTGCAATAGGTTATACAGCAAACCGTGCTGATTTTGAATTATCCAGTAGTGCAGCTTTTGAAGGCTTTAGTGCAATGACCGATCAGCGGACGACCTTAAGAGCGAGTTCTTCAATCATGTTTGCGGATGGGCATTTTGCAATTGGTCGTCAGGTTGGTAACGGATTTGCTATTGTCACAAAGCATAATAATTTAAATGAGAGTGATTTGTATATTGGTAAGGATAAAAAGTCGCCAATTGCAAAAGAAGACTGGATGGGGTCTGCAGTTATCCCTTCAATTACAAATTATCGACCAGACAATATCATTTATGATGTCGATAATTTGCCACCAGGATATGATTTGGGAGCTGGTAAATTCTATCTATCACCAAAATATAAAAGTGGTTACGTGTTAAAGGTTGGGACAGATTATACTGTTATGACACTTGGGAACCTGGTTGATGCAAGCGGAAAACCTATCTCTCTTATCGGCGGTGAGGCCAGTATTGAAGGTGAAAAAGATAGTAAGAAAGTTACTGTCTTTACCAATAGCTCTGGTAGGTTTGCAGCACAAGGTTTAAAACCTGGAAAGTGGCTTATCAATATGCAAACCAAGCCTCCATCAAAGTACGTCCTGAATATTCCCGATGGAACAGTAGGACTATATCGTGCCGGCGTCTTGAAACCAGAAGGAGCAGATAAGCTTGTTATCAATGATAACAAAGAAAGGGCGAAAAAGTGAGTCATTCCTCAATACTTTTAATGATGTCTTTTTTATTCATGTTGCTCTCAATGCCAGTCCAAGCATGTCAGGGAAAAATCACTGCGTCTGTAAACAATAATATAGGAACTTATGATTCTTTCTCAGCTGTTGATTTTGTTGCTCCTTTGAGATTAAAACTCAAGAATGTAGGGAAGACCGAATGTAAGTTGGCCCTTTCTTTCTCCAGTTCATCATTAGTACTTAAATTAGGGAAAAAACTTCCATATGAAATTTTGGATGAAAATGGAACCCAATTGGTTAAGTTAGGTCAGTTGGATCGGGCTGTACAAAATGAAGCCTTAAATATTCTAAATGAGAATTTTTTGCCAGGAACATCAAAAGATGTCAGCTATTTGATTAGAATTCCGAGAGGCATCTCATTACCTGTTGGGACATATGATGACAAACTTCTTATTCGAGTTTTTAGAACAGATGATAAACGCAATATTGTCGGCGCGCCTTTTGAGGAAAAAGAAATCATCATTTCAAGCCAAATATTTCCAAAGCTGAGCGTAAACATAGCAGGAGGGAATCGTTATGGAACTCTGCAATTTGAGGAATTAAAAGAAGGAGACAATAAATCTATTTTTATACAAACTCGATCAAATCAAAACTATAAATTACTCTTAAACTCCCAGAACAATGGGCGCTTGAAAAGAACATCCAATCTCACAAATGAGACATATTATGTTAATTATAAAGCGTTCCTTGATGGGGAGCTTATACAATTTTCAAAAAACGGAATTGCCTTAACAAAGAAGGATGCGATTTCATTAGATGGGAATACAAGACATAAATTGAGTATAACAATTGGTTCAACAAAAAATAAGCGTGCTGGCTTTTATAAAGATATTGTTAAAATAAAAATTACGCCTGTCATACCATGAATATCATAATGAAAATTTTAAGGTTTTAAACCAACCCAAATTGTTAAGCGATCTTTATATATCCCAGAGGCGGGACCATTCTTAAGTTGCTTTAAATTCCAGGAAATATCCATTGTAGCCGTTTTGTCTATAGAAACATCTTGGCCTGAATCTGAAAACTTGCACTGGGCTGGCTCACCAATAGCTTTAGGAAGTGTTTTGCTTGCGCAAGAATTTTTAATTATCCCCCTATCCATAGGGATCGTAACATCCAGATGATATGGAATCATTGTGGTCGTTTTTAAATTCGAGGCTTTACTTTCATTGACATATTTTAGCCCCCCTTCATTTGAAGAAATTCCATAAGAAAATGGAGCATTGCAATTAACTGTAAATTCAATACGTTGATTTTTCTTGGTTTCTAAATTCCCAAGTTCAATTTTTGTAGGAAGGTTTTTTAAACCACAAGTTCTTTTAATCCAACCAGAAATTTCAACAGTTACTTCTTGATCAGGTGTTGTTAAACCCACAGCAAAGCTTGGTGCGTTAAAGAAAAGTGTGCTTGCAAATCCTAAGGATAATATGAATAATTTTAACATTGTTTTTTTTCAAATAATCATTGAGTTTATTAAATTTAAAACAGTTACATGTTATCAAATTAACATCTTTTCTTGAAGTAAAAAACTCACGTTTTATCTGGTTTTTTTCGTGTGAAATGCCCAACTTTTCCCTAAAGACATAGAATGAGCTAAAATTTAAGATCTCATTAGCTATTTCGAGCGAATTGGGGCTGTTGTTTATGTGTGGGATTGTTGGGTGTATTGATTTAGCTGGACAGGATATTGCCAGTTCTCTTTCTCATCAAAAAGCCTTCGAGCATGCTGTTGATACTCTTTTTCCAAGAGGGCCGGATGGGAGTGGGATTTATACAGAGCAGAATGTTTTTCTTGGACATCGTATTCTACGGATTTATGATAGTAGTTCTCAGTCTGATCAGCCGATGGCTGACGAAATGTTGGGGCTTGTCATTACTTATAGTGGTGCGCTCTATAATTATAAATCTCTTAAAAATCAACTTTTAGGGTATGGATATGAATTTCGAACACAAAGTGACACGGAAGTTTTAATCAAGGCGTACGATATATGGGGTAGAGATGATCCTAATGTATTTTTGAATAAACTGGACGGTATGTTTGCGTTTGGGGTTTATGATAAAAAAAGAAAAACGATTTTGCTCGCCAGAGATCGCCTTGGTGAAAAGCCATTATTTTATAGTCAGATAGATCAAACTTTTTTCTTTGCTTCTCTTCCTCAAGCTCTTTATCCCCTTGGTGCTACTGACACATCGCTTAATGAAACAACTCTATATCATTATAATATGACTGGCGCGTTTTCTTATGGTGATAGTACTTTATTTCGTGATATTAAAAAACTTCCTCATGCCCATTACATGATGATTGATTGCTCTGGCGGTATTTCGCAGGAATGCTATTGGGAACCAGAGTTTAATAATGTGACCACAAATTTTCATGATAGCCAATCCATTGATATTATAGAAGAGACATTATTTGATGCGATAGAGGCTTGTTTATGTGGCGATGTTTCAAATGTCGGATTATTTTTATCTGGTGGAGTGGACAGTACTGTTTTGTTGAGTGGAATGTATCAACGAGGCTTAAGAAGTATTCCAACATTTTCATATGGGTATGAAGGGTTAACCTGTGAGGATATTGCGAGTTTGCCTGGTGATATTGGAAAGATGGGGAGAGTTGAAACAAATGAGTTTCACTATTCTGATAGTATTGCAAAACAGTTTAAAACAGAACATACCAAAATTATTATTAGTCATGAAGAACATTTGGTACAGCTTGATGATGCTATTATTCATATGCCTGAGCCTTATCCAATGCATGATATCTTGGCGCGTAGAATTATTGCCAAAACAGCAAAAACACATGGTTTGAAAGTTGTGCTTGGAGGTGAAGGGGCTGATGAAGTTTTTGCCGGATATCCATTTTTTGCCAAGACTTCTGAGGCATTAAACCAGAAAGAATGTATTAATACATATATAAACAGTATCTATTGTGATAGTCCGCAAGATGAGAGAGATATAACTTACCAGGCTGTGAAAAGACTGTTTGAAAAGGCTTTTGATAATAGCCAGTCTTATTTACAGAGCGCGTTATATGTTCATCTGATGAGTGTGCAGCCGGGGGCAAATTTTGGTCGTATAGAGGGCTTAACAGCTCATGAAGGGGTAGAGATACGAGCGCCTTTTGTCATGCAAAGTATTTTGAGAGCGGCGTTACAGCTTCCTGATGATTTAAGAATTAGAGGAGGATATACAAAATTCATTCTTAAATCGGTAGCAAAGCGATATGTTGCAGATCATCTGATTGACACCCCCAAACGTTGGTCTCCAAATCCTGCGATCACATATCTCCCTGGCGTCTATGGGCGTAAGGTATATGACTTTTTAAATTCACCTGAAGCACTGGAAAGCGGTTTATTTGAGCCTCATGAGCTTAAAAATATAGCCAACCATCATCATATGATCAGCCCTTCAGGGATAAATGAGGCTTTTCGGGTTTATGTGTTAATAAAATGGTTTCTTCATCATAAAGCTCTTAAAAAGTATAGCCATAATTATATTTAAGAATTAAAATTCGACATTTGTTCTCTCATGTTATTTATTTTTGCTTTTTTAATTTTATAAGCAAATATTCGTCCACAAGATACTCACTTAAAACTTTATATATACTTGCATTTATCTTTTTGTGGTGCTAGTTACCGAGGATGAATTTTGGTGTCGGTTGAACGGTTTATTCACCCGCACTGCGGTAGCTTTAAGGCTTTCTGGCATCATATATCATATGCATCTTTTGCATTATTACTTTTTAAAAAACATCAATCAGATAATATAATAATGGCTATCATTCCAAATCATGATCTTCATGATGGGTCCATTAAAACCTGTCAGATTTGTGGTTCTAAGGATCTGTTTCCTATCATCAGTCTTGGGCACCATGCACCCTGCGATTCTCTTTTACGTCCAGATCAGCTGAAAGAGACTGAGCGGACTTATCCATTGAACCTCGTTCGCTGTTCAGGATGTAATCTTGTGCAGATTGATTATGCTGTGCCGGCAGAGGAGTTATTTTACCCTGATTATCCTTATCGAAGCGGTATTACATCTACGTTGGTGAATAACCTTCGCTCAACAGGTCCGACGATTATGGAGCGTTTTGATGTTAAAGATGGCTTGGCAATTGATATTGGGTCAAATGACGGAACCTTGTTGAGTGGTTTCAAAGATGCCGGGATGGATGTGCTTGGTGTCGAGCCAACCAATATATCTTTAATTGCTAATGAGAATGGTATCAGAACTATTCAGGAATTTTTCACAGAGGATTTAGCACAAGACATTAAGTCGGAGCATGGAGCGGCACGTATTGTGACCGCAGCAAATATGTTTGCGCATGTTTCCAAACTTGGGAGTTTGATCCGAGGTGTTGAGAGTCTACTAGAAGATGGTGGGCTGTTCGTTACAGAATCTCACTATCTGGTCGATTTGTTGGAAACGGTTCAGTATGATTCTATCTATCATGAACATTTAAAATATTATTCCGTGCAATCTATCATCAAGCTCTTTAGTTATTATGATTTTACTGTTGTTGATATTGACAGGATATCGAATTATGGGGGGTCAATTCGTGTTTATGCGATGAAAGGGAAAAATCACCCCGTTAATGAGTCTGTCGGTAAATTACTTGCTGAAGAAGAACAGCTTGGTCTTGATACACAAGATATTTATACTCATTTTGCAAACCGTGTGAGAACATCGAAGGTTCGTCTGCAAAAGTTGTTGATTGATGCCAAAGTGGCTGGGCACCGAGTTGTGGGTGTTGGTTGCCCAGGTCGTTCCGCAACACTTGTTAATTATTGCAGGATCGATCCTGAAAGTATGGAGTATATTGCTGAGCAATCAACTTCACTAAAACTTGGTATGTTTCTTCCTGGGGCACATATTCCTGTTATAGATGAAAAAGCTATGCTTGAGGAGCAACCAGAATATGCTGTGATGCTTTCATGGCATTATTGGGAGCCCATTGTTAAAAAACTGAGAGACAAAGGTTTGACCTCAAAGATTGTTATTCCGTTACCAGATCTTTGTGTGCTTGATTAATACTCTATGAAAATTGCAGTTATCGGAGCTGGATTTGGGGTGCAAGCACATTTGCCTGTGCTTGCAGAGATTCCAGAAGTTGAAGCGCTTTTTGCGGCAGATTCTGGATCTGGACGTGGAAAGGTTAAACTTCCTGAAAATGTTAGGTACCTTCCTTCCTGGCGAGAGGCCTTAAAACATGCGGATGCGGTCACCGTTGCAGTCCCTCCCGCGGAACAGAAAGATATTGTTCTTGAAGTTTTAAGGCATGGTAAGCATGTCTTTTGTGAGAAGCCCTTTGGGCTTAATCTGCGTGAGGCTCAAGTCATGCAGGATGAAGCAAAAGAGAATGGTTGTAAAGCTGCTGTTAATTTTCAGTTTCGTTTTGAACCTGGTATCCAGATAATGAAACAGCATCTTGAGCAGGAGATTACTGGTGATATTCATGCCATTGATTTTTCCTGGTTGACATCTGGACGAGCAAAGAAAGATCTGCCCTGGAGCTGGCGGAATGATGAGCAGGCTGGAGGCGGTGTGATTGGGGCCTTTTTCAGTCATGTGGCGGATCTAATCTGGTGGCTTACAGGGCAAGAAATTAATCGTATTTATGGCTCGTCTTCTATCATGTTTAAACACAGACCCGATGCTCAAGGTGAGGCACAAGAAGTTACTTCTGAGGATTTTCTTGTTACTCAAATGAACCTTTCTAACGGTGTCCCTTTTTCCTGTAGAATAACGAATTGTCAAACAGGTGGCACTGGGATGAAGATTGAAGTGATCGGACGTAAAGGGATTTTAACGTATCGTCATAAATTTCCTTTTACACTCAATGAACAGTCTTTAACTTTTTCTGGTAATGAGCGAAGAGAAATTGTTATTCCTAAACCAGAATCTCCTGCTGATAAAACTGAAACTGATACACGTTTGATGGCAATAGGACGAATATCATCCGGGTTTGTACGCAATATTCAAGGGAGTGATGAGGACTTACCAGGTTTTGGGGACGCAATTCGTGTTCATAGAGTCATGTCCGCTCTCAAGAATTCCATTGCCACAGGTCATGCCGTTTCAATCTAGCATTATGCAACATCAAAAGATTTTAATTATTTCACATGGTATTCCGCATCCTAGTCGTGGTGCGAGTTGTGTACTCTTTTATTGGTATATTCATGCCATCAAGGCTGCTGGTTATTCTGTTCTTCATGTTATCATTGATACGCCTCGAGAAAATCCTGATGAAGAGATAGAGTGTTATGCCCGGGCTATTTGTGCTGATGAGCGTTTTCGTGTGCTTTATCAAACTGTCGCAAAAACACATTTCACATCATATCGGTCATTAAAAATAGTTCCAGAATTGCCTGATATAAAAATTATTGAACAGGCGAGAAATTTTGAACCAGATGTGGTTGTTTGTTTTGATATTAATGCAGCTGGTGTTGCTCAAGCGTTGGGGTTTGAGTCTCTTGTTATTTGGCTAGGGGATCTTACTTATCAGACATGTTATTATCATGCCCTCTATGATATGGCGGCTGACAAAAGTAAAGTTCAAGCTGTTCCACGTGCGTTGTTATCTCAGTTGATCTGGAAGCGATATTATAAAGATGTTCTTGATGGGCAATCACAGGTTATTGTGTCTTCAAAGTCATCTGAGGCTTCAGTTCATATGTTGGGTGCCAAGTCGGTTTATATGTCTTATCCTTGGCCGGATATCAAACGAGAGGTTGGTAAAAAGAAGTTTGAACGCCCTAGTTTTGCTATGTTTGGTACCCTCGCTGCGCTCGGGTCACGTTCTGCATTCCATTTTTTATTGAAAAAAGTTTATCCAAAACTATTGAACGTATGGGGTGATGGTGGATTTGATATTTACATTGCCGGAGCCAGAGAGTTACCGGAATGGGTCAAAAGTGACCTAGAATCCCGTCCAGAGTTTAAATTTCTCGGGTTTGTGGATGATCTTACGGCCTTGGTGGATCAATGCCATGCAGTTCTGGCGCCTATCTCAGTTCCTGTTGGTAATCGAAGCCGGATAGTTACAGCTTTATCAATGGAGAGTGTTGTTATAGCACATGACAATACAGCATTAGGTAATCCAGAACTAGTCTCAGGGGAAAATTGTTATCTTGCCTCATCCGCTGAAGAGTTTACTTTTCATATGCGCTTTGCTTTTGAGAATGCCTTGGAAACGGCAAGAATATCAGAAGCTGCTCGTTTGACTTATGAACGGGAATTTTTGCCAAGGGCTGCCTGTAATCGGTTTATTGATTTTCTTGAAGAGGCGCTTTTACAAACTTCTTCGCATGAGAAAATTATCACTTGTCCTGAGACTCTTTCAGAAAATTTGAATAGATTTTCTGGTGTTACTCCAGAAGAACAATATATCAAATAAAAAGTGTACAAAGCACATGAATTCATTATCAGACAGTTTACGTATACATCTTAAGAATACACTGCCCACTCCGTTTATATCTGGTCTAAAGAAGCTTCGTGATGTATTGCCTTTATGGTTATTAACCGCTAAAGGACGATGGATTAGACGAGAATATTATCAGTTCGGACAAGACCAACGCAGTTTTGTTTTTATGAGTATTGCCCGTTTTTTGCATATTAACAGACCTGTTACAGGGTATTATTTTGAGTTTGGCTGTAACGAGGCGAATACTATCCGGAAAGCCTGGAGCCATTTTAAATATCTGTTTGATTTTCATTATGTGGGGTTTGATTCCTTTGAAGGTTTACCTGAAATTACTGAAATTGATAAACAGCAAATTTGGCAAAAAGGTAAGTTGGCTTTTCAGGAAGAACGATTCATAAAACGTGCTCTTAAACATGGTATTCCTAAGGATCGGCTAAAAACCATTAAAGGTTTTTATGATGATAGTCTCACGCCTGAGCTTCGTGATGATTTACTGCCAATGAAAGCAGCTGTGATTTATATTGATTGTGATCTTTATAAATCTACGGTGCCTGTTCTTGAATGGATTGTGGACTTTCTTCAAGTTGGTACTGTAATTGTCTTTGATGACTGGTATTGCTTCCATGGAGACCCGGAGAGGGGAGAGCAGCTGGCTTGGAATGAATTCAGGGAGAAGCACCCCGAATTACAGTTTAGTGAGTTTGTTAGAACCAATGAGGCTATGTCATTTATTTATAATGGTGTGAAGTCAGACTAATTCAAAACAATTTAAAATCTGTGTCATTCTACCATTTCAGTCGGCAAGTCAGTACGAACCTTGCTGCCAATATTTCCCAATGTATCTTAGGTCTAGCTCTTATTCCCCTGGCAACTCGAATTCTTGGGCCAGAGGATTATGGGGTTTATGGGATGGCGATTGTCATCGAAGGACTTATGGTTGCGCTTTGTGAGACCGGGGCTGCGTATGTTTTGTATGCGCAATATGCTGATTTGTCAGAGAAAGATCAACGTGTTCTGCTTTCGTCTATGGTTTCAATGAGCCTGGTTATAAGTGTTATTGCTGCTTTTGTTCTTTGGAGTTTATGGGAGATTTTTTCTAAGATTGTTCCTCTTTTAAAGACCTTCACTGGGATTGAAGTTTTGTTATTGTGTTTCGCTATTCCTGTACGGACAGTTCTTGGTGTGACAAGTCCAATATTGATTGCCCAAAAACGCAGTAACTGGATTGCGGCCGGTGTGTTTTTGAAGGCTATAGTCAGTTTTTCTGCTGTGTTGCTGGCGTTATATCTGTTTTCTTTTGGCAGGTCGTCACTATTTTTGGGGAATAGTTTTGGTACTTTAGCTTTTACACTGCTTACGCTTGTTGTTATTGGCCCATCACTTTGGGCTCTTCCTGATCTGAAATGGATACGGAGGATTGTTTTTGTGACTCCTGGAGCCTGGTTTGCGGCGCTCTTGGATAATCTTCGCAACACAGTTGAGAGTAGTACGATTGCCTATACAGCCGGGAGTGTTATGCTTGGTAACTATAGTCATGCGCGGTTGCATTATAGCCTATTGATGCAGGGAACGAATGCTATGGCAACGGTGATCTGGCCTTATGCTTTGCGCGAGGCAAAGGATGATAGTTCTGATTTTGGTAAGTTGCGTGTTGCATGGAATATTGTGTATATCGCTCTTAGTATTTGCGGATTAATTTTTGTCTTTTTTGGTGGTGAGATTATTTCACTTCTCACGAATGGGAAGTTTAATTTTGCTGCTGACTGGGTACCTTTCCTGATTATTTATTTGCTTATCCAACAGGCAGGTAAACCAGCAACGGCTGTTTTATTTGCTCAAAATAAGGGAAATACATATTCTGGCATTCGTATTTTTTCTACTCTTTTTGCCATCATATGTCTGTTGATGTTCGTTCCTTATTTTG
Source organism: Methyloligellaceae bacterium (assembly GCA_965263345.1). Classification (GTDB taxonomy): domain Bacteria; phylum Pseudomonadota; class Alphaproteobacteria; order Rhizobiales; family CBDHHC01; genus CBDHHC01. The sequence continues at coordinate 254,546 of CBDHHC010000016.1, read as the reverse complement.
GAATGGTGGCGGTTCTTTCGGTTTTGATATGTGAAATGTTTGTTATGAGGATTTTTGTGCAGTTGTATGCGAGGTTTGTGCGTGCAGATGTTCCTTTCCAAGACCACTGGATAGTAGTTGGCATATTTTTAATTGTAGGGGCCTACGTTTGGTTAAGGATTTATGATGTATCGGAAATGGGGAGGGCTATTGGGTTATTGATTATAGCTGCGCCCCTTGGCTTTATGCTGGTAAGATCTTTATCAGAATATATTGCGCCTGGTAAATTCGTGCGAAATATTTTGAATATGAAAGTAGCGTAAAAATACATGTTTAAATGTAATATCTGTTCGGGAACTAAGAGTCTTGAGTTGCTGAAGATTTGTGAACCAGACCGATTTGAACGCAGTGTTGGGATAGCTGCAACTGATTATGAGCGCTTCTGGATTGACTGCCAGACATGCGGAATTGCAACGAATATACTTCCTTTACAATCTGAAGAAAAGCTTGAGGCTGTGCGAAGCTCTTATTATGAGGTGGATTTTGCAAATTCGAATATAGGCGAAAAATATCAGTTTGTTATGGGGTTGCCAGCACATAAATCTGATAATGCACAACGTGTTCAACGTATTATTGAATTTGTTGAATATTGGTTTGGATCTGATGATGATTTGTCTGTATTGGATATTGGCGCTGGGACAGGTGTTTTTCTTTCCAGGTTTGTAGAACGTGCTGAGGGAAAGCCTCAATGTACAGCTTTAGAACCTGATCCTATTGCTGCAGAGCATCTTAGAGGTTTAAAACAGTTTGATGTTATAGAAGATATGTTTCTTGGTCAGGATACGCTTAAGGGATTTGGCCTTATAACATTGAATAAGGTTTTAGAACATATTGCTGATCCTGTCTCATTCCTCAAGATGGTTTCATCGGCAATGAACCAGAAAAACAGTGCGATCTATATTGAGGTGCCTGATAAAATTACAACTGGTTTAAGACCCAGCAATGATAATATATTGGGTGCCTTACATTGTCATTTATATGATCCTAAAGGCCTTGCTCATGTGATAAATTCTGCTGGGTTAGATGTTATTCGACTTGAAAGAGTTTTTGAACCCAGTGGTAAGATTACGGTATTTGGATATGCTACTTTGCCAAATGTTTTACATAAGAAAGGAAAACTTTGAGTCACTCATCCGTTGAGATTATTGCTGAAATTGGGTCTGTGCATGATGGATCATTTGGCAATGCGATGAAAGCTATTGAGGCTGCGGCCCTATGTGGTGCAAGTGTGGTAAAGTTTCAGACCCATATTGCTGAAGCGGAAACATTGCCTGATGCTCCTATGCCACCTTATTTCAAAGGTGAGCCAAGGCTGGAGTATTTTAGACGTACCGCTTTTACTCTTGAGCAGTGGCGGGAGTTAGCTCAGCATTGCAATCAGCAGGGGGTTAAATTTCTTTCTTCTCCGTTTGCGATTGAGGCTGTTGATCTGCTTGAGGATGTGGGGGCAAGTGTTTATAAAATACCTTCTGGTGAGGTAAGTAATCTACCGTTGTTAGAAAAAGTGAGGGATACAGGAAAGCCAGTTTATCTTTCTTCTGGTATGAGCAGCTGGAGTGAAGTTGATCTGGCGGTTGAGGTGTTAAAAAACAATGACCTTGTTGTTATGCAATGTACGTCTGCTTATCCCTGTCCACCAGAAAAAGTGGGTTTGAATGTGATGCAGGATATGGCCAATAGATATGGAAAGCCTGTTGGATATTCTGATCATACACTTGGTATTACAGCGTGTATATCTGCTGTGACGTTAGGTGCCGTTGCAGTTGAAAAGCATTTTACTTTTTCTAAGCTGATGTATGGCAGTGATGCAAAACATAGTATGGAGCCAGATGAATTTAAAGTTTTTTGTGGCTGTATCCGTGAAGCGGAGACAATACTCAATCATCCGGTTAATAAGGACGATTTAAGTCATTATCAGGATATGAAAAATATTTTTGAGAAAAGTGTTATATCCTCGAGGCCTTTGGTTTCTGGTACTGTCATCACTCTCAATGATCTTTCTTTTAAAAAACCTGGTGATGGTATACGCGCTGCAGATTATTCAAATGTGATAGGCAAACGTATTGTGAATGATATTCCTGAGAACCATAAAATTAGTTGGGATGATATAGCGTGAGAAAAATTTGCGTTTTTATAGGCTCACGGGCTAATTATAGCAGTATTAAGTCAGCGCTGCATGCAATTGAGAAACATCCTTCACTTGAACTTCAACTTGTTGTTGGGGCCTCGGCTGTGTTGGATCGGTATGGTGCTGTTGTCAGGTTGATTGAGAAAGATGGTTTTAAACCAGTGGCCGAAGTGCATATGCTGATTGAGGGAGAGACACCCGCGACCATGGCAAAATCGACAGGGCTGGGGCTCATGGAACTTCCTACAATTTTTAATCAACTCAAGCCCGATATTGTACTTACTGTTGGTGATCGTTTTGAAACCATGGCGACAACACTCGCAGCTGCTTATATGAATATTCCTGTGGCTCATACAATGGGTGGTGAAGTGAGTGGCACAATTGATGAGAGTATTCGTCATGCGGTAACTAAGTTTGCGCATATTCATTTTCCAGCATGTCAGGACGCGAAAGAGCGAATTATAAAGCTTGGGGAGATACCTGAGCATGTGCATATGGTTGGTTGCCCACGTATTGATTTGGTTGCAGATATTCTTAGCTATAATTCACAAAGTCTTAGTGAAGACATTTTTAATGTCGGCGTTGGTGATCGATTGAATATTCATGAACCATTTGTTTTGATTTCTCAGCATCCGGTTACGACTGAGTATGGAGCTAGTGAAGATCAAATTACGATGACATTGCAGGCTGTTAAGGAGCTGGATATTCCAGTGATAGCTTTATGGCCGAATGCTGATGCCGGCTCAGATGATATTGCAAAAGGTATGAGAAAGTGGCGGGAGAAGAAGCTTGCGGATCGCATGCATTTTTTTAAAAACCTTCCTATAGATACTTATGTCTCCTTGATGAAACACACGTCTTGTTTGATTGGTAATTCAAGCAGTGGGATTCGTGAAGGGGCGTTTATTGGCACACCTGTTGTTAATATTGGTAGTCGTCAAACGGCTCGTGAACGGGGCAAAAATGTTATTGATGTTCCCTATGATCAGGATCAGATCCGTGATGCGATTTCTTATCAACTTTCTCATGGACATTATGAGATGGAGCCGATTTATGGGGATGGAAAAGCTGGTGAGCGTATTGCTGATATTCTTTCGAGAGAAAATGTTTCCGTACAAAAATGTATTACTTACTAATCTTTAAAATCTCCGAAAATTAAAAACTCCATGACTGTTTTGGCTGTGATACCTGCTAGAGGTGGTTCCAAGGGGATACCACGCAAAAATCTTGCGATTCTGGCAGGACAACCATTGATTTCTTATTCGATTAAGGCTGCTTTACAGTCCCAGTATGTTCATCGAACAATTGTTTCTACGGATGATCAGACTATTGCAGATGTTGCTCTGGAGTGTGGTGCAGAAGTTCCATTTTTACGTCCTACAGATCTTGCTGGTGATTTAACCCCCATGTTTGAGGTCCTATCTCATGTCCTCGATTGGTTTGAAAAGTCTTACGATAAATTAACAGCACTTGTTCTTTTGCAACCCACATCGCCTTTAAGAGAAGCTGTGCATATCGATGAGGCTATTAGGTTATTCCTTTCCAATAGCGTTAGTAGTGTTGTCAGTGTGAGGGAAGTACCCCACCAGTATAGTCCTGTTTCTGTTATGTCGATGAAAGATAATCGATTGGAGCCATTTCTGCCAGAATATAAAAAGGTTTTGAGGCGTCAGGATAAACCTGTGCTGTATGCTCGGAATGGACCTGCTGTTCTGGTCATGAAACCTGGTACGATAAGGTCTGGTGATCTATATGGAGACAATTGTGCGCCCTATCTAATGTCTGAGACTGATTCACATGATATCGATACTCAAGCTGATCTTGAATATATAGAATGGTTGATGGAGCGCCGACGTATTATGGAGGATAAGACGTGCATCGCCGTTTAAAACGCCTGGTGGGAAGTGTGCCTGCTCTAGCGGTTCCTGCGCAATTGCTCGCAAAATTATGGCGAAACCGCCATGATGTTTATAATATTCGTCAAGATATTCATGAGACTTATGACCAAACACGTTTTTTGCGGGATTATGCTATAGAGCGTGACGAGAAAACTCTTCTTGTTTTCGCGCTTGATGATGCTTCGATCTATAGTTTAAAGCTCTATTCTTTTATCGCGACTGCTTTACGTCTGGAAGGTTGGACCATCGTTGTCGTCCTTAAAGATCGTTCCATGCAGCTTGGTAAAGTGTATTTCAAGGCTTTTGATATCACTCAGTTTGTCTATTTAGATGATTACAAGTTAAATCAAGCTGAAATTCAATATTGCAAAAGCGCAGCGCAGTATTTTTTAAGAGATCCACTTAGTCTAAAAATAGTTAAGAACTGGAGCTTTAAGGAAAGTTGGATTGGCCCACAGGTTATTGCAACGCTCTCACGATTACGATTTGAGGGCACTGTTGATTTTAATCGACCCGAGGTCCTTCGTTTTTTAGAGGGCATGTTACCTCAAATTCTTGAGCATGTTTTGAAAGCACAAAAGCTGGTTGAACTGCAATCAGCAGATCTGGCGCTTACTATAGAGGCAAATTATTCGTATTTTGGTCCTTTGGTGGATATGGCAATCAGGAATGGAACGGATGTCATACAGATGATCCAACCCTGGCAGGATGATGCTTTAATATTTAAAAGACTGACGTCCTCGACGAGGCGTGAGCACCCTGCATCTGTCGCATGTGAAACGCTTGAAAAATGCATTGAAGCAGAATGGACTGAAGTTCAAGAAAAACATTTACAAGAGGTGTTTGATCATCGTTATTCTGGTAAATGGTTTTTGCAGGCTCGCAATCAGAAAAATACCAAGTCTTACAACCGTGATGAGCTGAACGCTGCTTATGGACTTTGCCCTGATAAGAAGGTTGCTGTGGTGTTTTCTCATGTTCTTTGGGATGCCAATCTGTTTTACGGAGAAGATCTTTTTGATGATTATGGGCACTGGTTTATTGAGACAGTAAAAGCTGCCTGCCAGAATGATAAGTTGAATTGGTTGATTAAGGTTCATCCTGCGAATGTCTGGAAAAGAGCATATGAGAATATCAACTGTGATTATGCCGAGAAGGTCATGATAGACAGTGAAATCGGTGAATTGCCAAAGCATGTTAAGCTTGTTGAGGCTGATAGTGATATTTGTACCTTATCCCTTTTTGAGGTTGCCGATTATGGTGTCACTGTTCGGGGGACTTCAGGGATGGAACTGGCTTGCTTTGGTAAGCCTTGCATTACAGCTGGTACAGGGCGTTATTCTGGGCTTGGCTTTACAATTGATTGTGTCACTCAAGATGACTATTTAAAGCAATTGTCTCATCTTCATGAATTTGGAAACTTAACCAAAGAACAGCATATCCGGGCCAAGTGGAATGCTTATATCTCCTTTCTTAAGAGACCCTGGAAGATGAAGAGTGCTCGGGCGGAATTCCAATATAATCAAGTTGGGCACCATGCACTTGATCATAACCTGCATCTCCTTGTTCATTCTCTCGAAGATATTCGCGAAAAGGGCGATTTAAATAGTTGGGCTGATTGGGTTCGTTCAGGGTATGTTGATTATATAGCTCACGAATAATATTTTAGTTTTTTTCACCCATACATCCTGAGTCTGTTTTTCAGGACATTTCCCCTTACCCACCTCACAAAATCCAGTACTTGGGTATCTTACTCAATATACATTGAGCGGTGTTTTTCCTACCCTTTATCTATTCCTCTCCAAGACTTCCTATCTGGCGCTCTCTTCTTGTATTTTACAAGTTTTATACAGGGCGAAATGAGCACTAACGAATTTTCTGTCGTTGTTATTCTTAAAGTAGTAATCTGTCATTGCTCGATTATTTGAAGCGTTTTTTGTATTGAAGTATCAATAGTATTTTGTAAAGCATACGGATTTATGAGTTATGAAGAATTCGTGTTTATTCCTTGTTTATACAGTTGTGATTATTTCTATGTCGTATATGATGCAGTATTATTTCCATCACTATACTGTTAACCAATATGCATCCCAAGAGCCGTATCAGATGCTCTCTCAATACCAACCAGACAGGTTGGAGTGATTAAGACCAAGCAAGGCAAGTTTTAATTCTTCCTTCACTATAAATATCATTCTTTTAAAAAAACTAGGAAAGTAGTCCTTGACACCGTGACGGTAGTGTGCTATGTTACTGGCATAATCGCACAGAATTTAAGATTTTCTGGAATTTTCCATCAAAATTAGAATATTTAGCCTTCATTCAAAAGCTTTGCTGTTTTTGGATTTTTGTGTGCGAGTGCAAGATTAATCTTCACATAAGGAAATGCCGTCGGAATCCTGATCTGTGTCTGATCCGATGCGGAGACGGTGGCCATCGATATCTTCGATGTTCATTTCTCGGACACCCCATGGAAAGTTGGTTGGTTCCTGGCGGATGTTTGCACCAGATTTTTTGTATTCTTCAAAAATTTGATCAACATCATCAACAAAGATGGACATCCACATGCCTGGTTGTCCCTGGCCATCTTCGCACAGGAAGATAGAGACATCATTTCGAGAAACAGAGGCAAAGGTTGGTGGTTCGTCCCATTCCCAGTCTTTTTGGAAGCCTAGGATATTTACATAATGGTCAATGCTTTTAGGGACATTTTTAACAGAGAGGATTGGTGTAACGCATTGGAATTTTGAGATTGGTATTTGTTGATCAGACATAATCGTTTCCATCAAAGAATGGTAAAATGAATTTTGAAACAGATAGAAAGATAAAAGTTTTTGTCTTAAACGCAAGGCTAAAAATGTTAATTGGCAAGGCCCTTGGTAAAGAGAGGCCCTGCCATATTGGTGAATTAAGGTTTCAGGTTGCCGTTGCCACCTAAACCGATTTTACAGCTTGCTTTTAATGGTACCCAATTGCTGAGTTTGCCATGTTTGGGAGCTGAAGCACGGTATTTTGCGAAGAAGGGCTGATGTATTTTCAAAGTTTTTGAATACACTCCCATGTAAAGACCTGTATGTGTTTTTTTGACTTTTACATAATGTGGGCCAGATACGCTTGAGCCGCCTGCTTTCGCAATGTAAATTGGAACTGTGCCTGCTTTATTGGCAAATACCCAAACTTTCATGAACCCATTTGCTGGACATGTATTTGTGATGGGAGATTTAATACCAAGCTGAACTTTATTTACTTTGAGTGGACCATTTCCACCAGCTTGGAAATTCTTAGCATGCGCTAGAGAAGAAATGCTGATAAGTGCTGTTATTGCTAAGCTGAGGACTAATTTTAATTTCATTTTACGTATCCATTTGTTTGATTTTTTTCATGTTCAAACAGTTTGTCGATATTAGACTAGAAATGGTTCAAATAAATTTTCATAATTTTTTTATAAAGTAATCAAGCTGAGAGAATTGGGTATAGTGTTGCGATCAAGATAAGGGCGCAGGTAATATTGAAGATCCGCAGTTTTTGTTCATCTTGTATCAGCAGGCGCAGTTTATGACCCAAGATGGTCCAGAAACTTGTTGATGGAATTGCCGTGAGCGCAAATGCTAAGGTGACAATGACAATGCTATAGAATGGGTGCTCTGGCGGTGTATAAATACTGATCGCTGATAAGGCCATTGTCCAGGCTTTTGGATTGATCCATTGGAATGTTGCTGCTTGCAGAAAAGTGAAAGGTTTTCCTGTTTGGATATCAGTGTTTGGTTTGACAGCTGTCGCGATCTTCCAAGCCAAGTAGAGCAGGTATAATGTACTAAGGATTTTCAAAGTTTCATAGCTGTATGGGATTGTTTCGAAAATTTGTGAGAGACCTACACCAACCAGAAAAACCATGGATGGAAAGCCTACTAGTATTCCTAGCATGTGTGGAATTGTGCGCACTATGCCGTAGTTCATGCCTGAGGCCAAGAGCATGATATTGTTCGGACCTGGTGTTAATGCAGATACAAGACAGAATATGAACAGTGCTATGATAATATCGTAAGTCATAAATTTATTTATAAACTAAGAATGAAGCAATTTAGTTGCTTTATTGCGAAAATTTACATTATAATTGCAACTTATGACGAATATAGATGATATTGACCGCAGAATATTGCGTGAGTTGGAGCTAGATGGGCGCATTAGCAATACGGATCTTGCCCAACGTGTTGGATTATCCGCTTCAGCCTGTTTGCGAAGGGTGCAGGACTTAGAGCGCCGAGACATTATTCTTGGTTATAAGGCTGTGCTTGATCGGAGTTACCTAGGTGGTGGGTTTACAGTTTTTGTGACCGTCGGGCTATCCCGTCATCTCAAAGAAGATCAGATGGCTTTTCAAGAGGCGATGGCACGTGCTCCTGAGGTGAGAGAATGTCATAGTGTTTCAGGAACAATCGAGTTTTTGCTCAGAGTTGAAGTTGCAGACCTTGAAGCTTACAAATATTTTCATACAGAAGTTCTTGGGACTGTTCCTCAGGTTAGCAGTATTACGTCATATATTTGCATGTCTTCTTCGAAAGATGAGCGGGGATAGATTTTTAATGAGGCGGACTGTGATCTGAGACATTTTTGCCTCAGTCCGTTATCGGATAACTCTTCCTGCCGATATTGTCTTGTAGTTTCATTATAACGTCTTATCTCTTTATATATAAAAGAAAAAAATATTTGTAATCTCGTATCTTGAGGTATGTGGCATGATTAATATTGCTTTGGGCTTTATCATTCTCCTCGTTAGTCTTTTAATTATTACTCACCGATTAAATCCCAGATTTTTGAAACCTTTTGGTGGCTTTGTGCAAAGGCTTTTTGGATTTGCATTGCTAATTGGAAGTCTGGTTTTGTTAGGGTCTTCGTCTTTTGTTTTTATTGATGCAAATAGAGTTGGACACCTTAAGCTGATTTATGGATTTCAAGACTTGCCAGCTGGGCGAATTATAGCTGTTGATGGTCAGAAGGGGCCGCAAGCAAAGATACTTGGTCCAGGGTTTCACTTTATTCCATTTGTACGTGTGCTTTATGATGTAGAAGAAAAACCTGTTGTTACAATTCAGGAGGGCTTTTACGGAGAGATTACAGCTCTTGATGGAGCCAGGATGCCTGAAGGTATGTTTATTGCCCCCAAGATTGAGGATGACAAGATTTCAAGCATGCTTGATGCTAAGACATTTTTGAATAGCAATGGGTATAAAGGACCTCAAGAAACGGTCTTGAAGCCTGGAAGTTATCGGATCAATCAATACTTATTTCAAGTTAAATCGAGCAAAGATACAAAAGCTACACTTATACCGGCCGGCCATGTTGGCGTTGTTAAAAGCAATGTTAAAACACCGGGAACAGTTTGTGTAGAAGAAAAAGTTTCTGCAGCTTCTGAGCGCGGGAAAATAGAGGGTGCATTATCAGTTCCACTTGTCCCAAAGGGGTGTGTTGGTATTTGGAGAGAACCATTATTCCCTGGAGCGTATTATTTAAATCGGCGTGCTTATGAAGTTATTCTTGTGGATACCCGTGTTAAAACCTGGGTTTATAAAGGTGGATATACAAAACGATTTATTGATTTGCAGTTAGACCAAAATGGTAATATTCAACAGAAGGCACGTTCTGAACTTAATAGTGTTCCAACAAACGCAGCTGACAGAGCTGTTTTTGTGAAAATTGAAGGCTGGGATATTCCACAAGAGTTAAGGGTTCTGGTGCAAGTTAGTCCAAAGAATGCCCCTATTGTAGTGGGAGCAGTTGGTGGTTTGGATGAAATTGAGAATAAGATTTTGACACCTGTTATTCGTTCGATTGTTCGTAATGTTGCGGGATCAGAAATCGAGCTTCCTGATCCAAAAGATAAAACGAAGATTCTGCGTCGTTCAACCCGTGTACTTGATTTGCTCGAAAACAGAGATGCTCTTGAGCAGAATATTGAAGGCCTTGTCAAGATTGAAGGCTTGAAAGCTGGTGTAGACATAAAAGAGATCAGGTTGGGTGAACCTGCTATTCCTCCGGAATTGCTTGTTTCAAGATTACGCCAACAATTAGCTGACCAGCTTTCTGTGACTTATTCTCGTGAGACGGCGGCGCAAGAAAAACGTATTGAAACTGAACAAGCGCGATCAACTGCAAATGAACAACCTCGTCTGGTAGCTGCGCAAATTGCGGTGAAGGTTGCCAAACAAAGGGAAGAGGAACGAGCAGCTCTTGGTCGTGCTGAACGTCAATTCTTAGAAGAACTTGCGCGAGGACAATCTGCTCAGGCAAATGTTCTTGGTCAAGATCGTGTGGCGCTTTTGCAGGCTCTTGATAAAATTTTGAATTCTTTAGAGAAGCGCCCTGAGCTTGTTACTATTGTAGGGAAGCTTGTGCCACATACGGTTGTGAATGGTTCTGGAGATGGATTGACTGGCGCGGCCGCTGTTCTTGGTAACGCTTTGAAACCTAGTCAACAGAAAAAGACTTCAGCTTCTGACGAAACAAAGCAATAAAGTCAAAACGAACGATCCAGGATGAGTGGAGCTTAAGCCTGGAACGTTCTTCTTTAAAAGCAATAAAATTTACTGCTCGTTTATGAGTATTGTTGAACCATAAGTTCGCGATCTTTTTTGCCGCCTTCCCACGCTTCTTTTGCTTTTTGGTTTGCGTTTATGAAATGGCTTAACGTGATTGGTGCAACTTGTAATGCGCTTGCTGCTTCTTCCTGCGTGCAATTGATGCTTGCAAGTGTTCTGATTTTTTTGATTGTCTCTATATTTTCTTCTAAGTTCATCTTATTCCCCCGCAGATCTCTGTACTATATTGAAACTATAGAGTGAGTCGTTTTTCTGAACTAGAGTAGGGTCTGGGGGAATAGATGGTTTTTTGTCATTAATTAACCGTTTTTTAACCTGCGGCTTTTGGTTATGGAAACACTCTGGTTCGTGTTTTCATAATCCTTTATTTGATGAAAGCTATTGGTGCTTGGCCATTTTTTTCTATTTGAAAATGTTTTGCTGTTATTGTGGTATTGGTGCCAAATGGAGTTGGGACAACTATTTTATAAGGCACATAGATATGGGCTTGTTTGAAGGGGGCGAACCATACTTCCATCCCTTTTACTTTTGACATGTAGTCTTTTGTTTTGTCTTTTTTCTTATGTCCGGCAATTGGTTTATAACTTATTTCACAGACGAATGATTTTCTTTTTTTATTGCTTGTTTTATAAGGTTTAAATAAAGCAACTTTTTTATATTTCAGTCCAATATCATAGCGGTCTTTACCATCAAAAAGCTGGATGGTTTGATTACAGACATTGCGGTTGAGTTCTTTCTCTTTTGTGTTGGTCAATACCATTAGACCGCTCATGGGATCGAAAACATTTTGTAGGTGTTTTGGTTCAATTGGAATTCGTTTTTTTGATTTTTTGGGTGGTGGAGTGACTTTTACTTTTCTTTCTGCACCATTAATAAATTCTAAGACCAATTGTCGGTTTCTTTTCTTCTTTTTGCCTTTGAATTTGTAGGAAAATTTTTCTGGGATCGGTCCCTTATCAGATAATGTTCCACTGGCCTGCATGTTCATTTTCCATTTCATGACAGTGCCTTTTAAGATGGACAGTTTGGTGTGGCTGTTTAGGCTGTATTTGTTATCCTTGATTTGGGAGTTAAATTTGTATTTGCCCAAATCGAAGCCTGAAAACTCCACTTTATAGACAGCAGACACTTTTACATCTTTCGCATGTGCGAAAGTGGTGATGTTTAGCAAAATTAAGATATTGAAAAATATAATCGTCCTATATTTTATTTTCATGTTTTGGTCATATCCTTGTTCAGATCTGCTTATATTTCTATATTGTCTATTTGATTTCTCATAATCTTGAAAAACGGTCCAATTTTGATGTTTATACAAGAATCAAATATTATTTTTGTGTTTTTTTATTAAAATATATTTTTTAAATAGGTTTTATTTGACATAATATTGAAAGATCATACTTGAAATATGCCATATTGCTGGTGTATCTCTTTGAACACATTTTTGTATTATATAAGTTCCGATTGTTCAGTTTTATTTGTTTCATGTCTTGAAATTATAGATTGGAAGTCTTTCTTGTCATATAACCGATCTATTTAGTTTGTATCTCAATGAATTGAGATACTATTTTGGAGCCCTGAGCCTCTACATGCCGAATAATGAAAATTATAATTGGTATCAGTCTTGTGAAAGACTTATTCGCTACAAGCTTTTTATTCCTCTGAAACGGAGCAAACAGCCGCCTCAGCATGCGTCTCGTGGTGTTGCTGTGGGTATGTTTTGGGCGATGACGCCTTTTTTTGGCGCACAGATGTTTCTTGTTTTCGTAACATGGTTATTTTTCAGTAAACTCATGCGATGGGATTTTGCTTTGATTCCAGGCCTTGCCTGGACGTGGATTACAAATATTTTTACGCTTTTGCCGTTCTTTTATGCGTTTTATCTCACTGGGCTTCTTGTTATGGGTGATATTGGCAATGCCGGTGGTTATGGGGTGTTTGTTTCTATTTTTGAAAACAGTACCCAAAATGCAGATGCCGGCATCTGGGACAGGCTGGTCGCCTGGGTGAATGTGTTTATTTCTGAAATCGGTATACCTTTCTCAATTGGATCTGCGATCTGGGCCGTTGGTGGCGCCTGGTTGTCTTATTGGCTGTCGATGAGGTTTATTGTGCAATATCGCAAGCGGCGTGAAGAGAACCAGCAGACGAATGCTGTGGTTTAACTGTTCCCAGCTCTTTGCTTATGTAGCTCTTCTACACTGCACTCATCGCGCCTCGTCTTAAAAAAATTTGCGAACAGCTATAATATAATGCTGGTTCAGAGGGCGTGCATAACTTTTTTATGTTTTTTATCTCAATGAATTCAGTGGGTTGATTTTTTTTATGGTTAGTGATGGGTTAATTTTTAGGTGTAGTGTGCGTTAGCGCAAGCGTAACCCCTCAATAATAACCATCCAACGGTGCATTGCCCTACCTTCTTACGTCTGCTATTTCTGGCTTCTCGGTCATCCATTTTTAGCGTCGCTAATAGCCAAGAGCCAGCCAGCAAATGGGCGGTCATTGCGTCTCTCAAGTCCCACTTCAGAGCCTATGTAAATATCCAGTTGTGCCTTCGCGGTGTCAGTTGAAATTGTCTTCCAAGACTTTGGAGAGTGTCTTGATCTCATCTATCAAGGGGCGGTTTTTGGTAAAATCGATACAGTGGTTTTGCATAGATTTTACTGGTTCTAAATCTTCTGGTGGGCGCTATAGGACGGGAATAATACGTTTCATAGTTAAAAATGCCCAGACCAGAGATGCGTTCTTTGGCAAATTTGGTATCGGCATGGTATTAGGAAATGAAAATTATACTTGTAAAATATTAGCTGGATTATAGTGAATAAATTGAGGTTTGTCAGGGGGAAAAGGTTGTCGTGGATAGTCTGATAAGTTCAAAACATGACAAAAAAATACCGAGCTGAAGCCCGGTACCAGTCGCCTATCCCTCCCGAGGACGTGCGTCCAATTATTAGCCCTCCGCAGAGGGCCGTTTTATTGTTATTTAATTAAGTTTAGCGTTTATATCTTGAATTGACTTATTGAGCAATTGATTTGCACTGTCACCGGATAGATTCTTGGAAATCAGTTTCTTTGTGGCCTCAACCGCCACATCTACAGCTGCGGAGCGAACTTCCGCCGCAGCTTGTTCTTCAGCTCTTGCGATTTTTTCTTCCGCTAGTTTTGTGCGTCTTTCAAGATTATCTTTTAGGGCCTGGCGGGTTTCTTCAGCAAAAGCTTCGGCTTCCCTTTGGGCCTGGGTGATAATATCTTGGGCTGTTTGTTCAGCTTCGCGTTGTTTGCGCTGATAATCTGCTAGGATTGTCTGTGCTTCTTCACGTAACTGGCGTGCGTCTTCAAGTTCTTTACGAATATCTTCGGCACGCTGGTCCAGAGACTTTGTGATTAATTTTGGAACGCCCATATAGACTAAAATTAACACAAAGATTGTTGTACTTATAGCAACCCAAACTGTTGGATCTGAAAACATTGTTTCGTTCCTCTAGTACTTAACTTGATTTGATAGAAGCGTTTACGGCTTCGTTAATATCATCCGCACTGACATTCATCGAGACAAGCTTATCAACCAAAGCTGATGTTGTTTCGGAGGCAATGTCGTTCACTTTTGCTAAAGCGGCCTGTTTTGAGGCAGTTATGCGTGATTCTGCTTCTTCAAGTTTTTGAGCAATTTGTTGTTCAACTTCCGCTTTTTCCTTGTTCACTTCAGATTGCAGAGTGTCTCTTGTCTCTTGAGCGATGCTGTGTGCTTTGGAACGCGCTTCTGCGAGAGCTTGCTCATATGTGGCAATTGCTTTTTCTGTTTCGTCTTTCAATCTTGTTGCTTCATCAAGATCTCTTGAAATACGATCACTTCTTTGCTCAATCAGAGTCGATACTCTTGGCAAAGCAATTCGTGATAAAAACAGATATAACGCCACAAAACAGATGGCCAACCAAACAAGCTGAGAACTGAATGTTGTCTGGTCAAACGGTGGGAAGTTTGGCTTATGTGGCACTTCAGAATGAGCGCCGTGAGATGTTTTATTTCCAGCTGCCATCACATATTCCTAATTTCTGCACCTATTGGCTGGCTAATGATAGCCAGCTTTGCGGTCCTGAAAATTTCAATTCGTTCGTTAAATTATACAACGAATAGTAGCATGATTGCGATTAGGAATGCGAAGATGCCTAGGGCCTCTGTCAATGCGAAACCTAGTAGTAGGTTTGTAAACTGACCAGGTGCTGCAGATGGGTTGCGAAGTGCACCTTGTAGGAAGTTACCGAAGATGTTTCCTAGACCTAGTGCTGCTAAACCCATACCTAGACAAGCGATTCCTGCACCAATGTATTTTGCTGCGATTGGATCCATTTTAAAGCTCCTTTAGATTTAATTCTTAAACTGTTCCGAATAGTTTCAGATATAAAAAATTAGCCAATGATTAATGACCTGGATGTTCTGCATCATGCAGATACAAACATGTTAGTGTTGCAAATACAAATGCTTGTAAGAATGCAACAAGAATTTCAAGTGCTGTTAAAGCTAAGGTCATAAGTAAAGGGAGGACTGCTCCTATTACTCCTAGAAATCCTAGTGACCCCATGCTTACGATAAATCCTGCGAAAATTTTCAGTGTTATATGTCCTGCTAACATATTTGCGAACAAACGAACTGATAAACTTACTGGGCGGGATAAGAATGAGATAATTTCAATAGGTACCAAAATTGGTAATAACCAGATTGGTACGTCTGGTACGAATAGCTTGAAGAAGCCAATGCCGTTTTTCCAGATACCATAAAGTATTACGACTAGCATAACCAAAAGTGCCAGCGCAAATGTTACTATGATATGGCTTGTTACTGTGAAGGCGAATGGGATCATTCCAAGCATGTTACAGACAAGAATGAATGAGAATAATGTGAAAACGAATGGGAAGAATTTCATACCGGCATTGCCAATATTTTCCCTCACCATGTTGGCCACAAATTGATAACTTATCTCAGCGATCGATTGCATTCGATTTGGAATGAGAGAGCGTCCTCTCATGCTTAACATTAAAAAGCCGCCAATTACGACGCAAGCGATGACCATAAAGGCTGAAGAATTTGTGAAAGACGCATCAATACCGTTGAAATTAATATCAACGAGTGGTTTCACTTTAAACTGGTCTGTAGGTCCTGCCACCTAAATTCCCCCTTCGTACCTTCCAAATCACAACATTAGATTTAAGAGATATCATTATCTCTATTACTATGTTCTAAATTTTTTCTTTGCATTTCTTGTGCGGTACGGAAAATATTCACCATTCCAGCCGCAAATCCCAAAAATAACAAAACAATTAGAAAGATTGGTTGTGTTCCAAACAATCTATCTAACCAATATCCAATAAAAGCCCCAACGACAGGGCCTGCGATTAACTCAGAAGCGATTCTAAACGCATATGAATAGGCATTTTTATTATCAAGCGTGACGTCTGGCTCATTTTTGCTTTTAGCCTCAGATAATTTTTCATTCAAATCTGATAAGCGTTTCTCAAAATTTGAACGGTTATCTGAGTTTGATTGTTTATCCTGAGAGTTATTCTCGCCAGTTGAATTTGTCATTATTGATGCCTATGCATCTGTTTTTACAACATAAGTTATTGCTTACAGAGCTAGCGCACCTTAGATCGGAGATAGAGAGCTGTCAAGACAGTGGATGTGGAGTTATGTGCTTGTTTTTTATAATAAATTTTAAAATTCAATGAGATGCGGCAATCAGCCATAGCTTTAGAAAAATTGTTTCATTATTTTCTGACGCTTAATTGTCACATAATCAGAGGTTTTAGTCATAATATATGTTTTAAACGCTGTTAGCTTGCCTCTCTCAAGCTTGCAGCTGTTGCTAAATCCACAGAAACTAGTTGAGAAACTCCTCGTTCAGACATCGTTACACCGAATAAGCGGTTCATGCGGGCCATGGTCATGGGGTGGTGGGTGATCGTTAAGAAGCGCGTATCAGTATTTTGTACCATATCTTCAAGTAAGGTACAGAATCGATTGACGTTTGAGTCATCCAACGGGGCGTCTACCTCATCAAGAACACAAATTGGCGAAGGGTTCGTTAAAAATACGGCGAATATCAACGACATTGCCGTTAAGGCTTTTTCACCACCTGATAACAATGTTAGAACTTGTGGTTTCTTTCCTGGTGGTTTAGCAATAATTTCCAAGCCAGCTTCGAGTGGATCATCAGACTCAATAAATTTAAGTTCAGCTTCTCCTCCTCCGAAAAGGGTGGTGAACAGACGTTTGAAGTGGTTATTTACTTCTTCAAAAGCCTCTAGAAGACGTTTTCTTCCCTCTTTGTTGAGTGAAGAAATGCCCTGTCTTAAGCGAGAAATCGCCTGTTCAAGGTCTTCTCGTTCCTTTTCCATCCCACCAAATTGTTCTGACAGCTCAGCTGCTTCTTCTTCAGCGCGAAGGTTAACGCCGCCTAGTCTTTCTCGATCCATTTTAAGTTTTGTTAATCTTGACTCTACATCACGAATTTCTGGTAATTCAGCATCTTCTTCTAGGCCTGCCAGTTGTAAACAGTCCTCAGGGGCACAACTTAGAGAGTCTCGAATGAGTCTGGCTTGTTCGGTCCGACGTTCTCTGGCTGCTTCCAGACGTGCTTCTGTTCGTGCTCTTTCTTCTTTTGCTTTTGTTAGTTTTATCTGAATATCGCGCAAAGAGTTGTTGGTGTTGTTTAACAGGTTTTCTGCCTCAGCCAATCGGTCTGCTGCTTCTTTACGCGCCTCTTCTGAGCGGCTAATTTCATTTAATAATTTTTCTCTTTGCTCAGCGATTTGTTCAGGTAACTCTTTGAGGGCTTCGAGTTCTTCTTTATTTTTTGTTGCCCGTTCATTTAAAGAGACGAGTTGTACTTCAGCGCTTGATATACGTTTGGTCCAACGCTCACGTTCTTGTTTGATTGTATTTAAACGGTCTTGACGTAAGCGAGCTTCACGCTCAATGCCTTTAACTGTTGCCTGAGCATCTGTGTATGCGGATCGTTTTTCCGTAACAATATTTTGTAAATTCTGAAGTTTGCTCTCCAGTCCCGCAATTGGTTCTAAAGAGTTTAATTTCTGTTCAGCTTCATGTTTCCGATTTTCTGCGTCTTTAATGGAATTTTCGACATGGCTTCTGGTTTCGGCTAATGCTGCTAGTTTTTTATCATTTTCCTGATTGTCACGTTCTGCTTTGGTGAGGGTTTGGCGAGCACGCTCTAATTCCGATTGTGCTGTTCTCCATAAGTTACGGGCATTTTTTTCGTCTGTTTGCGCATTGCGAACGAATTCTGCTATCTCTTTGTGCTCATGATTTTGTTTTTCAAAATCCTGTTGTACAGACGTGAATTGTGTTTCTAGTGTTTCTAGGCGATTTCGCTCTTCTAGTCGTTTGGCTGCTGTCGTTGGTGCTTCTGCAGCAGAGCTATATCCATCCCATCGCCATAAATCGCCTTGCAGACTTACAAGGCGTTGACCTGCTGATAAGTGGTCTTGGAGTTTTTTGCCTATTGAAGCTTCGACAACACCTACTTGAGATAGACGTCTTTTAAGCTCATCAGGGGCTTTTACAAAATCCGAAAGCGGTTGCACACCTCCTGGTAGGGGGGCATCATGCGGTCCAGATACTGTACGCCAATGTACGGGCGCTGTATCATCGGCTGGGGCCTCAAGATCATCTCCAAGAGCTGTTCCTAATGCTCTTTCATAACCTGTTTCGACCTGGATTTGGTCGAGAATTGGCGGCCATTCACCTGAGGGTGTTGAGATTAGCAGTTTTTCTAAAGTTTTGATTTCTGTTTCAAGCTGCCTTGATTTTATTTTTGCCGCATTTGCTAATTCAGCTTTTTCTTTCTCTTTCTCAAGGGCTTCAGAATATGTTTCTTCAGATATAAGGACTTGCTCCTCAAGCCCACTGACATGTTCAGCAAGTTGGGAAACTGATGTTGCAAGTTCGGCAATCTTTTCTTGCTCTGAGTGCGCTTCGCCAAGAGATTCATATTGTTGTACAACATTATTTTGCTGATCAACAAGGCGAGTTAATTGCCTGTCTTGTTCTAAGATTGTTTGTTCTAGTTGCTTATGATTTGCTCTTTGTTCAGCTGTTTGACTTGTGAGATTTGAGAGCTCTTCTTCAATATCTGTTAATTCGGATTGAGCATTTTCTAGAATGTCTCTTGCTCCAGATTCTGCGTCAAACCTTGCTTGTATATCTTGTGAAAGTTGTGTTTCTTCCTGGTCTAATCTTGTGATGGTTTCTTGACCTTCGGTGATCAGGTTGTTTTCTCTGCTTACATCTTGATCAAATTCTTCTACCTGCTTTTCCAGTTCAGCTTTTCTTTTGTTAGACCTGGCTTCTTCTTGATCAAGATTTTCCTGCTCCATCTTTAAGCGGTGAAGAATAGCTGCCTTGGTTGCTTCTTCGTCTCTTAAAGGTTGTAATTCATCAGATGTTTCTGTTTGGGCTCTTAAAGCAGATGACTCTGCTTGTGTTTGTAAGCCGACTTCTTTGAGAATTTCTTGAAGTGTGTGTTCTTCTTTATTGACATTTTCGCCTGCTGCAACCCAATTTAAATGAAACGCGATGGCTTCTGATTGTTGAATTTGGGTTGAAAGCTCTTTGTATCTCTGGGCCTGGCGGGCTTGGCGTTTTAAGCTATTTAATCTGGAGCCAAGCTGGCCCATCACATCCTGTAAGCGTGCGAGATTTGATTCTGCAGCTTTTAATCTGAGTTCTGCTTCATGACGCCGGCTGTGTAAGCCTGTTATGCCAGCTGCTTCTTCCAGAATTCGCCGCCTTGCCTGTGGCTTGGAATTTACAATTTGCCCAATCTGACCTTGTTGAACAAGAGCTGGAGATCTTGCACCTGTTGAGGCATCCGCGAAAAGCAATTGTACATCGCGGGCTCTTACGTCATTGCCATTAATTTTGTAAGCTGACCCTGCTTCACGTTCGATACGCCGGGTGATTTCCAAGACATCAGAATCGTTAAAGCCAGGAGGAGCTGTGCGTTTTGAATTATCCAGAAATAGAGTAACTTCAGCACTGTTTCGCGCTGGGCGATGTTGAGTGCCTGAAAAAATCACGTCATCCATGGCAGAGGCACGCATTGTTTTGTAAGACGTTTCCCCCATTACCCAACGTAATGCCTCAAGCAAGTTAGACTTTCCACATCCATTCGGGCCAACGACACCTGTTAGCCCTTCGGCAATAACGAGTTCAGTTGGATCAACAAATGATTTAAAGCCTAGCAACCTCAGGCCGGTTATATGCACGTCATTACTCCTTGATCGGGATCTTTAGGCTTCGCATATTGTTACAGTTATTTCCAAATCGTTTGGCCTTTTGCTTCTTTCGTCAAAAAACCTGGGAATAGCCATAAACCTCATAAGATAATGCGACAAGGTTGATATCGGAAACGGAATATGGTGTTTTTCTATATATTCCACATTTTTTATGTGTTTTTGGAGCAAACTGCGGTCTTAAATGACCTCTTAATGCAGTTTTCTTTAACTTAAATGTGGATCAATCAATTGTTGTATTTCTTGTATTGTTAGAACTGATCGATGTTTTTTACCATTTATAAAGAATGTTGGTGTTCCTGATACCCCTAAATTTCGCCCCCTTTGTTTAACCCATGTTAAGCCATCCATAATCTTTTGATTCTTGAGGCAGGAGTCAAATTTCTTACGAGTTATCCCCACTTGTGAGGCAACTTTAAAGATTGGGTCGAAGCGAACTTCCTGAGATACCCATCTTCTTTGCTGTGTAATGAACTTGTTATAAAGGCTGAAAAACTTTTTGGTATCATTCTGACCAATACATCTCATAATTACTGTGGCATGTCCAGACTGATGTCCTATAGGAAATTCACGAAGAATATATCTTACTTTCCCTGTATCAATGTATCTTTTCTTTAAGAATTTAAATGTTTTCAATTCAAATGCTCGACAATAAGGGCATGTCAGGGAAGCATATTTGATTATGGTCACTGGAGCTTTTTCATTGCCTAACCATTTTTCGCCTAAAGGTCCTGGTTTCATTAAATCAGCATGTGATGGCAAACCATTTTCGTCCAAGAATACGTCTGATTTTGGTTTGTCATCTTCTTCATCAAAGTCATCACTGAAGCTAAATGATTTAGAAGGAGATATTTTAAGCGCATTTGAACCTGCACAACCAGTGATCATTGAAATCACTATCGTGATGATAAGATATTTTATGACAGACTGGTTATGCACTTGGATTTACCCTTATAAACTTAAAACGCCCATGAGATATTGAAAAATGATTTACTTTTTCGTTTCTAATAGTGGATCAATTGTTTGTTGGAAGTTTTCAAATGAATGAGCTTTGGTGAATTTTTCTCCATTGATGAAGAAGGTCGGTGTCGAGCTTACACCATATTCTTTAGTACCTGTTTCTCTTACTTTTAGAATATTTTTTTCAAGCTCTTTGTTGCTCAAGCATTTTTCAAAACTTTCTTTTGTAAAGCCAGCTTGTTTCGAGATTTCTAAAAGTTTTGGTACTGGGTTTTCAGTAGCCCACTGTGATTGTTGCTCATAAAGTACTTCGACCAGCGGGAAATATTTGTCTTTTCCAGCACATCTTGCAAGCATGAAGGCCGCTGTTGCGTATACATCAAGTGGAAATTCTCTGATGATGTATTTTACCTTGCCGGTTTCGATATATTTCTTTTTCAGTTCAGGTAGTGCATTTTTGTGGAAATTGGCACAGTGTGGGCATGTCATTGAAGAATATTCAATAAGTGTCACAGTTGCCTCTTTGTTGCCAAGAATATTTTCTTCAAAGGCTGGGTTTTCACTAGAACTTTTCAGTTTTGGTTTTTTCTCTGTTTCAGTTTCACCACATCCAGCAAGAGCTGCTAAGCTTAAAGATGCAACACCACCAATTATGAATGATCGGCGGGAAGAGAAAACTGAATTATATATTGAATATTTTGGCACGTTTACACTCCTGATTTCTTCCATAAAAGCATATGTTGTTGCGTCTTTGGTTGCTTTTTGGTCTATGATTTTTTTTAAATGTGAATAAAAGAATAGAAAATCTATACTTTAAAGAACAATTTATGCTGGTAAATAGGACAAATCTTACTGGAAACCAATTAAAAAAAACGTTATTTGTCAATTTTCCATTTTAATACAAGGTATTTTGATCCTGTTGATAATGCTTTAGGGAAATAGGACAACCGATTTACTCTGATTGATCTTTATCAAATTTTGTCGCTTTTACCCCTTGTGCCATTCTATATAAAGCCTTTCTTAGGGCTTCATCTTCAATTTTTGAGAGGTTTTTCGTGAGATTTTCGGGATCTGCCTGTCTTGGTTTTGAATTTTGACGTGATATTTGATTATGAGGTTTTGGCAGTGGGGCTTGGAGAATACGTATTTTGGTTATTGCTTTATAGCCATAAAATGTATTGATACGTTCTATTATTTGGCTGGACGCAAATTGAATTTCTAGACTTCTTGGCCCTTCAACTCTTAATAAAAGAGTAGCGCCTTCCTCGTTTTTAAACTGAGACTGATCTGTAGTCGTATCGTCTATGTAATCTTTAGAGCGGTGAGGCCATTTTAATTTTTCTGGCCGTGTTGATTGAGCAAGTTCAGATCCGACAATGGCGGGCCAGTTTGTTACCAGCTGCACCATTGAGAAACCGTATTTCTCAAAAATTTTCTTTGTTAATTTGGGAAAGAGAGCCCCTAAACTTTGAGGTCCTCTTGCTGATGAGGTAAATTGTTTTCCCATACCTGAAGCTGGGCGCGTGGAAATATTACCCCCGTATATATCTCCACGCTTCAGCCCAGTTCCCCCGCGCATATTCGCCATATAAAACTTTCTTAAAACCGCAAATCTCAGACCCTATACACTTTTTATTTAAGTATATCCGCCCTTTGGTCTGGAATATTGAGATAAAGAAGTAAAAAAACTTCATTCGTTTTAAATCTCGCTTTAAGATCTATAAATGATTCGTAGCAACTTGGAGCAACTTCATGTTAAATGAAAATTTATCTGTGTCTGAAGTGCAACAGTCTAATGATTATGTTCAAAAGTTGTTGGCCTGGTATGACAGTTCACGACGTGACCTTCCATGGCGGGTTGCTCCAGGTAAGATGGCTGATCCTTACTCTGTCTGGTTGTCAGAGATTATGTTGCAACAGACTACGGTCAAAGCCGTCCAACCCTATTACCTTAAGTTTCTTGAATTCTGGCCCACTGTTGAAGATCTTGCAAAAGCGGACCTTGAGGATGTATTGAAAGCTTGGGCAGGGCTTGGGTATTATTCTCGCGCCAGAAATTTACATGCATGTGCCCTCATGATTGTGGAAGATTATAATGGAACCTTCCCCAAGCAAGAAAAAGAGCTTCTTAAATTACCAGGTATTGGTCCTTATACTGCTGCTGCGATTGCTTCAATTGCCTTTGGTCAAGCTGCGACGGTCGTTGATGGAAATGTTGAGCGGGTGGTTTCGCGTTTGTTTGCCATTGAAAATCCGTTACCAGAGTCAAAAGCTGAAATTAAAAGATATGCTGAGGCTCTCACGCCCATTGAAAGGCCGGGTGATTTTGCGCAAGCTATGATGGATCTTGGGGCAACGATTTGTTCTCCAAAACGTCCATCCTGTATGATTTGCCCCTTGCATGAGAAATGTTATGGACGTGCGAAAGGTATTGAAGGCGAGCTTCCCAAGAGAATCCCTAAAGCAGAGCGTCCTGTTCGCAAGGGGATTGCATTTATTGCCATGCGTGAAGATGGAATGGTGTTGCTGCGCCAACGGCCACGCCATGGTTTGTTAGGAGGGATGATTGAGGTTCCTTCAACGGACTGGACTGAGGAAGGCCCTGTTGACAAAGAGCTTGCCGGGTATGCTCCTGTTAGAGGTGACTGGCTCTTGGTCCCTGGTGTGGTTATGCATACTTTCACACATTTTAAACTTGAGCTCTCAGTGTATCGGGCGTTTGTCAAAGAGAACCAATCTTTTAATCTTTGGGCAAAGCCTGAGACGTGTCGCTGGGTTCCAAGGTCAAATGTGATGGAAGAGGCTTTGCCAAGTGTTATGCGCAAGGTTATTACACACGGCTTAAGCAATTAAGAGTTAGCCCTTTTTATTTCGACGCTAACCCTAGTTGTTCTCTGGCTTCCTGCCTTAAAATATCAATTGGTTTTAAGGTGCCATCCGTTTTGAAATGCCAATATGTCCATCCGTTGCAAGCATCTGTGCCTTGAATGGTTGCTCCCATTTTATGAATAGAACCTTGGCTCTTGCCATCAGCAAGGGTTCCATCTGCGCGGACTTGTACTGAAACTTTTCCTTTTGAGTCGTATAATATTGAGCCTGCTTCTAATATGCCTAACTCAATAATAGTTCCAAATGGGACTCTTGGGGCTGCTCGTTTGGATTGTGTCACTTCCAGAGCATCCGGTGATAATGTGGAAACCCGATCTATACGTTCTTGAGCAAATTGCGCGTAGTTTCTATCGCGTTCAATACCGATCCATTGACGTCCTAAACGTTTGGCCACAGCTCCCGTGGTTCCTGTGCCAAAGAAAGGGTCTAAGATTATATCATTCGGGTTTGAAGAGGCTAGAATTACACGATGAAGCAGGCTTTCTGGTTTTTGTGTTGGGTGTGCTTTTTTGCCATTTTGATCTTTCAAGCGCTCTGGGCCAGCACAGATTGGTAGGAGCCAATCTGAACGCATTTGTAAATCTTCATTTAACGCTTTCATGGATTCATAATTGAAGCAGTATTTGCTTTTCTCTTCTCTTGAAGCCCAGATGAGTGTTTCATGGGCATTGGTAAAACGACGGCCTCTGAAATTTGGCATTGGATTTGTTTTTCGCCAAATGACATCATTTAATATCCAAAAGCCTTCGTCCTGAAGAGCCGTACCAACTCTGAAAATATTATGATAGGAGCCTATCACCCAAATTGCTCCATCTTTCTTTAAGATACGATGACATTCTTTCAGCCAGGCTTTGGTGAAATCATCATAGCTGGTGAAGCTATTAAATTTGTCCCATTCATGATGCACACCATCAACGCGGGAATTGTTATTGGGTCTCAGCAGGTTTTTTTCAAGCTGTAAATTATATGGTGGATCCGCAAAGATCAAATCTACGCTTTTATTTGGAAGCTTTTTGAGTTCGGTAATGCATTCACCGATGATAATTTGGTTTGTAGAGATAGTTCTACTCGACATACGCTTCATTACGCTACTTATACCTTAAAAAAGTCTGCACTAATTACATTATCTCATCTAAGAGATATATACTCTTTATTTGTGGCATGCTGCCGCCTTAATGGTTAATGATGTGTTAATTTTTACTGTTTTTTTTATAAGCTTATGATTAGACTCATTTTTTTATTATATGTGTTATTAAGATGAAGCATCTTTTCTTTAGACACTTACTTATCTTTATTTACAACAACATTCATATTTCGTCCAATAGCAACAATACACACTACAATCATTGCAAATAATATTTGTTTGTAAGAAATCAATTCTCCGATCAGGTAAGCTGATGCTAACAGTGTTACAAAGGGTTGCAGAAGTTGGAGTTGTCCTATTTTAGCGATTCCGCCTGAAGCTAGAGCTTTATTCCAAGCAAAAAAACCTAAAAACTGACTTATTAGTGCTAAGTATACAAAACTTCCCCACGCTTGCATTGAAGCAGAATAATTGACATTTTCTGAAAAGATTAAAATGACAGGTATTAGGAGCGGTGCTCCTATAATCAGTGCCCAGCAAATGACTTGCCAGCCGCCAAGAGTTTTTGAGAGGGCCCCGCCTTGAGCATATCCAATTGCTGCTGAGATTACTGCCAAAAATAAGAATAGATCACCAAATCCAATTGTTTGATTTTCAGAAGAATTATTTTCGCTTAAAGCAAATATAATCACAATACCGCTTCCTAATATACCACATATCCAAAATCCTAGGGAAGGACGTTCGTTGGCAAATGGCACACTTGCAATGGCTGTTGCAAGAGGAAGGATGGCCAATATTACACCACCATGAGAGGCATTGGCATATTTCATTGCTATCGTAGCAAATAAAGGGAAGCCAATGACCACGCCAAGGGAGGTTATAATTAACCTGATCCAAATTGATTTTGGAGGAAGTCTTGGCGAATAAATTAGTATGACTATTGTAGCAAATATTGCCGCCACAATCGCACGCCCTAAGCCTACAAATATTATATCCAATTCCTGTATCGCCAGTCGTGTTACAGGCAATGTGAAGCCAAATGCGATTATCGCAAGGCTTCCGTAAAAGATACTTGATTGAGGGATTGTTTTATCTGCTCGCATAGGTTTTTCTTTTAGATCTGAGTAGTACTAATAATACTTATTCATTATATGGACTGATTAGTTGTTAAGCCTATGTTTTTATATATTTTTTCCTGAATAGGTAATTATTGCATTGCAATATGTTGTAGAAAAATAACTTTATTACATTAAAATGCAATTATTGTGGGGATTATTGCTCATTTTTTTAAGTATATGGATTTTTTTTATTGGGAAATTGATCATTCTGATTATAAGATACTTGTTGAAAATTATTTTAAAGATATAGAAAGTTTTTAAAATGCAACACTCGCAAACACAACTAGAGCAGATCGATGTTGCACCTTTAGGGGTCGATTTGTGTCGCCAACTCGATTTTGAAAGAGTCGAATTAAAACAGATAAATAAAGGATATTGGGTTGTTATTGTTAAAGGGCAAAAACCTCATGCACATATGAAGGTTGAGCTCGTGCCTAATTCCCATATTCGGCAGCCAGATTATTGGAAGATTATGATACGCGGATGTGTCAGTGAGGACATCAATTTTCCCTGTCTTACACCTTATGAAGTTATGTTGCCACTAACAGCTGCTAAAGGTGTTAAGGGAATAGAGATTGTTGGCTCTACTAAATCACAGTGTTTAGATATCCCAAAAGCTAAAAAACAAGCTGCTTGAGATATCTCACTTAGTTGCTTTGCCTTAATAACATGATATCATTTCCTGATATTGGATGAATGATTGTTCTATGTTTTATTTAGGACATGTCTTAAATTAAGCTTTTTTAGTACATAATCTCATTTTAGGTTTTATGGTTTGTCAAATTCTTGGCAGACCATTTTTATGGGTGTTTATAATACAAAGCGAAGAAAATCATGTCGATTTGGGGTAAAATAGCTGGAGCTGCTGCTGGATTAGCAGTTGGTGGACCGATAGGTGCCTTGATTGGTGGGCTTGCAGGTCATTTTGCTGTGGACCGTGAAAAAGACGGTGCCGCGAATAAAGACAGTAAGCAGGTGGCTTTTACCATAGGGGTGATTGCGCTCGGGGCGAAAATGGCCAAGGCTGATGGCATTGTTACAGCAGATGAAATTGATGCATTCAAGGAAGTTTTTAAAGTTCCTGAAGGTGAGATGCAAAATGTTGCTAGAGTGTTTAATTTAGCTAAGCAAGATGTCGCTGGCTATGATGCTTATGCCGATCAGCTCGCAAAGCTTTTTGAAGATGATGAAGATTTATTAAAAGACGTGATTGAAGGCCTGTTTCATATCGCAAAGGCTGATGGGATTATACATCCTAAAGAAAAAGAATTTCTAAGTGATGTTTCGCGTCGATTTGGTTTTAGTGAGGTTGAATTTAAATATGCGCTTGCACGTCATGTGGAATTAGAAGAACGAAATCCTTATGATGTGTTAGAGGTTGCTCCCGATATTTCAGATGCTGATTTGAAAAAACATTATCGCAAGTTGGTTACAGAAAATCACCCTGATAAGCTTATTGCTCGTGGTGTTCCTAATGAGTTTGTTAAAATTGCCAATGAGAAATTGGCAACAATTAATGAAGCTTATGAGGAAATCACAAAGGATCGTGGTCTTTGACAAATCTCTCTCATTTAAAAGTTGAGTGGGTTCCTTCTCCTAATTTTGAAGATCGACTTAAAGGCCTCGAACCGACATATATTATTTTGCATTACACTGCGATGAACTGCGGTAAGAAAGCAGTTGAGTGGTTATGCAACCCTGAAGCTAAAGTTTCATCTCACTACTTGATTGATGATGATGGCTCACTTGTACAAATGGTGGCGGAAGATAAACGTGCCTGGCATGCTGGGGTGTCTTATTGGAAGGGGGAAACAGATATAAATTCATGTTCGATTGGGATTGAAATTCAAAACCTAGGGAGCATGTTGCCTATCTTACCCGAATTCCCAGATGTCCAGATGAAAGCTGTTGAGAGCCTTTGCCTTGATATTATCAAGCGTCATAATATTCGTTCTGAAAATATTTTAGGGCATTCTGATATTGCTTTTGGTCGTAAAATTGATCCTGGAAAGGCATTTAATTGGGAGCAGCTTTATCATGCTGGCGTTGGTCATTGGGTGGAAGCTGAACCTGTCTGTGATGGTATAAGTTTTGATTTAGGAGATGAAGGCGATGGTATAACTCATCTTCAAAAACTAATGCAGGAATATGGTTATGGTATCACTCCTTCTGGGACATATGATCAGAAAACAAAGGATGCCGTTTTTGCTTTTCAATCTCATTGGCGTCAGGAAGTTGTGGATGGAATAGCAGATATCTCGACTGTCAAAACTCTTGAGAAGTTAAAAGATAGTATTGCTTATAAATGAAATTATTATATTCAATTAAAACTCTGTTATTAATGGCATTCAATTACTGTATATTTCTATATTTTCTCTCTGTTATTTGATGATAAAGCTCGTATTATTACAGTTAACTGCGCTGGAATGACGCGGGTTTTGGTGTTTATTTGTGATTTTTAACTCTTGCTTTTCTTAACTTTAAGCTATTAGATCAGCACCGTTTTTGCTGCAAATTAACTTTTGTATTTGAAGGCCTCTTATGATGTCATTTTCATATACAAAACCTAAGCAATTTGCAGCATCAAAGACTTAAAACTTGTGAAATACAAATTTCAATTGAGTATTAGAAAAATGCCCTTTGAGGTATTTATCTAATGAGTAAAGTGTAACGGTTCACAGATAAGGTTCGTTCAAACCAGTCAATTCAATTTCCAATAACATTATTGAATATCGTGAATCCAGTAAATTGGAGGCAACGCATAATGAGCAGATTATTGCGCAGTTTTGCATGCTGTTTGATTACTATTGTTGGTGTCGCATTCTATGCGAATTCAGCACTATCTATAGAGAATTTTGGGGAAGAGGATTTTGTTAGCAAGCCGAAAGTTGTAAAAGCTAAAGTGGCTGATAAAGGTCAAACTTCTCGTTCGCGTGCAGGTACAAAGAAAACTGCAGAGAAAAAGAAACCATATCGTTCGTTGAAAAGAAGCGTTTCTAAAAGAAAAGCTTACAGGAAACGGAGAATTCAGGTTTCAGAAACGCGGAAACTTAAATATCGAGTTTCGGATCGTCGCTCAAGTCAAAAGGTAAAAGATAATCGTAGGTATCGTAGATATCGAGACGAGACATCTAAAAACTCTTTACGAGAGCGCAATGTTGCAAAACGTTCTGTAAAAAGGCGATATGTGAAAAAGCATAACGTTCGTAAGGTTTATAAAAAGAAACGTTTTACGAAAAGATATGCCCGCAAAAATCTTAAGGTCACACGAAAAGCAAAAGTTTATAAAAAACGTTCTGCTCAAAAAACTCGTGTGCGTAAGGTTTATAAAAAGACATCTATTACAAGAAAATATGTTAAGAAGCAGAGCAAAGGTGCGCTTGGGGAAAAAGTCACTGCTAAGCGTTACATGAAGAAAAGCTTTAAGAAAACATATAAGGTTGCTAAACCCAAGAACTTCAAGCGTAGGTCAACACCGAAGGTCAAAGGCCGGAGTCGTTATTCAACTCTCATAGCGAAACACGCTTCTAAATATGGTGTTCCGGTTAACTTAGCTCATGCGATCGTCAGAATTGAAAGCAATTATCGTGCTGGTGTTCGCGGAGGAGCTGGTGAAATTGGTCTTATGCAAATTAAACCCGCTACGGCTCGTATGATGGGCTTTAGAGGTACGACAAAAGCTCTTTATAACCCAGACACAAACATTAAGTATGGTATGAAATATCTTGCCGGTGCTTATAAGCGTTCTGGTGGGACTATTTGTGGTACGGTGCTTAAATATAATGCTGGGCATGGTGCAAAACGCATGAATCCAATCAGTGCACGCTATTGTCGTAAAGCTAAACGAATTCTTGGAAACAAGATATAGAGTTTTGCTATCAAGGCGCTTTGCCTTATGTAAATATTTATTGAAGTGAGTAAACAATGTCTGTTTACTCACTTTTTTGTTTTCAATCTGTCTTAAATTATTATATGTCACTCTTATGCCAGTTGACTGGATGGCCGCTTCGTATTTGTATTGGCGCGTATTTGCCACGGGGAGGAAAGTCCGGGCTCCATGGGAAAACGGTGCCGGGTAACACCCGGCGAGGGCGACCTCAGGGAAAGTGCCACAGAAAGCAAACCGCCATTCTTTAATGATGGTAAGGGTGAAAAGGTGCGGTAAGAGCGCACCGCGTATCTGGTAACATATACGGCATGGTAAACCCCACCGGGAGCAAAACCGAATAGGAATAGCGCGAGAACAGGAGACTGTTTTCAATTTTTCCCAGATTAGCTGTTCGGGTAGGTTGCTTGAGGCGTGCAGTAATGTACGTCCCAGATGAATGGTCATCACGAGTTTATCTCGTACAGAACCCGGCTTACAGGTCAACTGGTTTTTTTAATGCCATTTTGCATTAAATAAATCTCTGACCGTGTCAATATCAAGGTTATTTTTCGTCTGTTCTACTAGGACTGAGTGAATGGCTTCTTTGGGACAGTTGTATCGTCCTGTTTGTATAGAAACTGCCAATGATCTAATTAGGGGAGAAATGTCTTCACGTTGCATATTAGGTAGGGGGATTTTCTTATGTTTTTCACGCTCAATTATTTGATTAATTTGTCGTGTTGCATTCCTGATGCCATTTTGAAATGCGTTTTTATATTTTTCTATGTCTCTTCTTTCAGAGACTGTTAGGTGAGGGAGTATAAACTCTAGTCTGTCATTTAAAACTAAAGATAAGATATCTTTTTCTGTTTCTATCCCGTTTTTTATGCAACGTTTTTCCAGCTCATTGGGGCAGTGAATTTCTAGCCATAAATTATTTTTAAAACGTATGACAAGTCCCTCATTATTTTTTAGGTGCTTTATGAAGCTAATGAAGTCTGTGGTGCTTTTCCAGTTTTTAGAAACCTTTCGCAAGGATGGTAACTTCATTTTTTCAGCATTTTTTTGGGTCTCATCAAGGTTTAGATAATCTCCTTCAATAGTATTACGTATGGCTATAAGTGTTAATTTTGAATGTTTGGTTGTGTGTGTTTTATTAATTTTGGGTGAACTGTAAAGGAAGATAGGTGTATAACCACTAACCAGTAAATTTCTGCACTCTGACGCAACTTTATCGGTTAAGAATTGTTCTGCTTCAACTGCAATTTGAGTTCGACCACGCCGGCTCATGAAAACGATTGCATTGTAGATCATGGCCCCATGAATCATAACACCAGATATTTTTTCAGTTACCTCATAAGGTGTCTGAGACGCGAAGATATTTTCCAGTTTAGTATCTGTTGTCTGTATTTTGAAAAATTTATGTAAAGGTCTGGCAATTGTTGTGCCCTCAGGAGAGAACTTTATTCCTCGGCATTCATGTCTTATTGGATAATCAATGTGATGTTTTTCTTTTGAGGTGCAATCAATGAACTTGTAGCCATCTCTGTTGCCAAAAATGAAACCATTTTGGTTTTTGATATGCGAAACTATTTGATTAAGATCTGCAATCTTCATTTTCATCTATCTGTTATTTGGCCCTTGCAGGTTTATATGAGACAAAATAAGTTAGGCAGAAATATGAGATTTAACACTGTTTATTGCATTATTGTCTTGTTTTTAGGAAAATAATTCTAGGAATAATTTATTGAAACTAATGTTTTCTATAGTTTTTCTATCTGTACTAAGATTTTTCTTTTAAGAAGCTTAAAATGGAATTGACGGTTTCGGTTGGGGCCTCTTCATGCGGGATGTGACCGCAATCACCGATAACTTCTAAACTTGAGTTTGGTAAGTTGCTGTGCAGTTTAAAGCCATTGATAAGAGGAATAACCCTGTCATGGCGGCACCAAATAAGAAGGGTTGGCATCTTTATCTTGTGATAAAGTCTAGTGTAGTTTGATAAATCCTTTGGTACCAGTTGTTTTGCAGTCTGTCTGGCTGCTCGCATACTGTCTAGTGAATAGTATGGTTTGGCATAATTAGATATTGCTTCGTCTGTGATACGGCTTTGGTTTTGATACGAGTAAGATAATGATGCTCTGGCATGTACTTCTGGGGGGACTATTGCCATTCCCAAATCCGAGATGATTGGGGTGCGAATTACCTTTAAGAAAAATGGAATTGGTTGCTCATATGCCAAGCCGTCCATAATTATAAGACGCTTTATTCTTTTTTTTGTTTTCGCTGTCAGAACGGTTGCAAGGGCAACGCTTCCTCCAAAAGAGTGTCCTACGAGAGTTACATTATTCAGCTTTAACTTTTTAATTAGATTAAGTACTATTTTTGCTTGATCAAATGCCGAATATTCTTTGTCATTTGGTTTATCGGACTCTCCAAAGCCTTTCATGTCTATTGCAATAACGCGATATTTTTTACTTAAATCTGGATAGATGTAACGCCATGTGAAAATATTTGCGCCAAATCCATGAAGTAATAATATTGGGTCTCCATGGCCTTCATCCCTCACAAAAATTTTAATAGGGCCATTTTTTGTTGTTACTTTAATGTGTGAGGTATGGCCTACAGGGGGGGATATTTGTGGTAAGCTTGCGCATGAGACCAGGAAGCAAGATAAAATAGTTAACTGTAGTATAGATGTTATTTTTAACCTTAACTTTCGTACTTCTTTAATCAAAGTCAACTCTGTCACTTTTCTTTTCAAATAAAAAAACAGTTTAAATATAATCAGTAATACTATGTACTAGGCTAACTGTTTATTTAAAGCTCTTCTAGATGAAGTTTACATCATAAACAGGTTTTCCAGGAGCAATTTTCCCTCAAAATCCGCATTTTTAAATGAAGACAGAAGATTTAGGCATTTCGAAGTTATAATTTTGTCAATTCCATAATTTTGTGTATTAAGTATCATTCAATTTTTTATTAATTTTTATTGTCAGAATATCGCCATAAGTTATTGTAACACATAAATCTTGCATGATTGATTTCATGTATTTATTCTATTTGTTACGAGTAGGGTCTTTGGCATGGGTGGTCCAGAACAAAATGTTGATAGAACTCCATTATTTTCTGTTGTGATTCCGACATATAATAGGGAAAAGAGTGTTCTCAATGCTATCAATAGTGTTTTAAATCAGACTTTTATAGATTTCGAAATTGTGGTTGTTGATGATGGTTCAACCGACAATACCAAGGAAAGTATTGAGAGTTTGGGTGATGAACGTATACGGTATGTTCTTCATGAAAAGCGTTCTGGCGCAAATGCTGCACGCAATACTGGCATTAACTCTGCTCGTGGCGATTATATTAGTTTTTTAGACTCTGATGATATTTTTTTAGAAAACAAGTTATTTTGCCTTAACCAAGAAATTAGCAAATTTCCAACGGAAGTTATTTTTATCTCTTCGCATAAACGTGTAAAATCTAATAGAGTTTCCTTTTTTCACCATGCTTCAAAGACATTAACACCTCCTGAGTTTATGAGGATGTTGCATTATTATGTTATTGATCCAAGCACTAGTGGTTTGACAATTAAACGTTCCATACTCTCTGAAGATAAGCAATTCGATATTGATTTAAGACGAATCCAGGACAGAGAGTTGCTGTTACGTTTGTGCCATAAGTATGGGTGTGTTCTTATTAGTGACGTTTTATGGGAGAAATCCTGGTCGGATGATGGAATTGCTTCTCACCATAAAGGTTATATTTCAGCATTAATGGATATTGTGGATCGCCATCCAACTTTCGAGACATCTTATAGAGATGCTCTGAATTATCTGATCTTTCGTTCTGTTATAAAAAACATTGCTAAAGGCAATTTATATGGCTTGCATCATGATATTAACCTTTTAAAGAGTCACAGCAGGCTACCGAGTAGTCTTTGGCGAACAATTTCCGATTATATCCGTGTTCGTAAAATACGTAAGACATATAAAGACGAGCGTAAAAATTCTGAACAAGATGGACATATTTCTTCTTTTTCTTAAATTGTTCTGCAATATCACATCACAAGTGATCACACCTTCTTGAAGTTGTCTTAAAGTTCTGAAAATGTCTGTTATTTTACAACTATCACGGATTTAATTTATACAACGAAAAGGAAATGTTGATATGAGACAGAATTTTGCAGCTCTTTTTGCAATTGTTTTTGCATTTTTTACAACATCAGCAGTTGCTGGTGAGCAGTATATTGATAAAACTGGCTTCGCGGTAAGTGGTTATGATGTGGTTGCTTACCATGGTTTAAAGCAAAATGAGGTTGGTAAAGCTCAGCCTGCTCCTGTTGCTGGTAAAAAGTCTTTTACTGCTGACTATAACGGTGCTAAGTGGGCCTTCTCTACAGCTGAAAATCGTGACAAGTTTGTAGCTGACCCTGCAAAATATGCTCCGGCTTATAATGGTCATTGTGCTTATGGTGCTGCACAAGGTGGTAAAGTTCCTGCTAATCCTAATTTATGGCGAATTATTGATGGGAAGCTTTACTTGAATATCACTTCAGCAGTTGTTGGTTTCTGGGAAAAGGATATTTCTGGAAATATCAAAAAAGCTGATAAAAACTGGATCTCAGGTCTAGAAGGTAAAGCGGCTTCAAAAAGTCCAATTCCACAGTATAAAGGTTCTCCTGCACCTCTATAGTATTTGAATTCAGGAAGGCATAATCACTATGCCTTCCTGTTTTTTTATTTAACTTGCTTTACAGCTGTTTATTGCTGCAGGCCATGGTTGGCCACTTGATATTTTTCCAGAGAAACAAGAGATCGTTGCATTTGCATTGCTTGTCCCTTTGCAGAGTTTAAGGGCATTTTGCCATTTCCATTTTGATCCTGTTCCATAGCTGATGTTTCCATGCATGATGCGGTCAAAGCAACGTCCTGGTTCAGCTGATTTTGTTGTGCCTTTGCAGAGGTTTTTGACATTACCTGAGGCCCAACGTGTGCTTCCTCCATAGTTCCAAGGAATATTATTTTGCACAAAACTAAAGCATGCATTTTCTGCAGCTGATGTTCCTATCGTGATAATGATAGGGACTTTTTTACAGGCATTAATTGCGGCAGGCCAAGCAAGACCGCTCGCGATTTTTCCAGAGAAACAGGAAATTGTTGCATTCGCATTATTTGTACCCTGACATAAGTTCAGTGCGTTTTTCCACTGCCATCTGTTTCCTGATCCATAGCTGATGTTGCCATGCATGACACGGTCAAAGCAACGACCAGGTTCGGCAGCTTTTGATGTGCCCTTACATAAGTTTTTTACATTACCCGATGCCCATTTGGTACTTCCCCCATAATTCCAAGGAATATTATTTTGTACAAAATTAAAGCATGCAGCTTCATTTGCTTCAGCTTTATTGGGAAAAATTGTCAGGCTTGTTGCTGCGATTATGAGTGCACCAAAGGGTATTGAGGCGAATTTGAGAGAGTTATTTGTTTTTTTGAAAAAGCGATCAAACATATACTGTGCTCCATATTTTTTGTAGTTGCTATAAATGCTGTCGTAATGGCACCGGATAAAGTTCAAATATTTTTTTTAATAATATCATATGGAAATGGCTTTTTTTTAACGGGGGGTAGAGGTATTGAAGAAGGCTATTGGTTGGTTTAATAGTCGGATAAAGTGAAATCCTTAGATCCGCTGGGTGGGGGAAATGATAGAAAGTATAATTCCAAATGAATATTGGTTCAAAACTATTTTGACAGTAATTGTCCTCTCTTTTTTGGTTATTTACCTTATTTATGATTCTAAACGCGTTTCTAAAAGAATAAAAAAAGAGAAAATTGAAAATCAAAAAAGAGTAGATGCTGCTCTTCCGAACAGAGTCATCCCAGTACCCCAAGATATACACGAAGAGTTTGATCGTATTTTCGATATTTTAGCGTCATATAAAATTGTTAATATGGATCAATTTGATCTACACCAATTTCATGAACATCTAGATAAGACAGGGCTTTGGGGTACTGATGGTGGCATAAAGCTTAACTTTTACCATATTATAACAGGCCTGAATGAGTTCAGGCACTATTTATCACCTGATTTAAGAGATAACCCCTTAGAGCAGTTTTATTCAAGGTTGGAGATTATTCCAAAAACTTCAGCTCGCAACGAATTAGGTTTCAATTCCATTCTTAAAAGGATGGTAAAGATGTCAGATGGTGCTCTAACTTTAGATGACATTAATCAATTATTGACTGCATATGATCCTGAGTTAACACTAGATCGTAACCTTACATTTTATGAAGATGGACAAGAGTGCTTCTTACCAACAAAATTCCTGTCTTGGTCAGTTTTTGAACAAGTTGGTGATCTTATGAAGCAAAAGGGAAATGGTTTACGCTTTGCCTTTACGAATACCGAATCGGGTTTTCCGTGGATGATTTGTATTTACGAAAATGAGCTTGAGCCTTTGAACATTAAGCTTGGGGTTCACTATCCAAAATTTATTTGGCTAGAAACGAAATAATTTTTTTTCTTGAAAGTATAATTATGGGATATACAACAACATTTGAAGGTAAGGTGAAAATCTCGCCACCTCTTAATAAAGAAGAAATTAAGTTTCTTAAATTTTTTTGTGGCGTTGCACATATAAAACGCAAACATAGTGAAGCTTATTATTTCTTACAAAAAAGAAATTTTTTAACAGAAATGATTTCTAAGATCTATATTCAGTTTTGGTCTTTTTGGGGATATGAGTTAGAGAGCGGTGCCCAAAAAGAGATCATTGACGATGGTTCCCCACCAGATGGCCAACCAAGCAAATGGTGCCAGTTTATGCCAACGGATGATGGTCATTATATCGTTTGGGATGGTTTGGAAAAGTTTTACTATTCTCTTGAATGGATGCAGTATTTAATTGATCATTTTATTGGTGATGACCCTAAGGCCAAATCTGAGCTCCCTTTTTTACAAAGTCATGTGTTAAATGGTGAAATGAAAGCTTTTGGCGAAGATGAAGAAGATCGTTGGATTTTAAAGGTTAAGAACAACAAGGCTTATGGAGTTATTGTGCCAGTTGAGGAAGACGTTTAACTGGCTTTGTTTCATTATTTGATATTGCGAGAGATTTAGTCTTCCTCGCAATATAAATTGTTCTTATGATGCTAATATATGTTCTTAAAACGTAGATTATCCCTTGTGAGTTGATCTACACTTGTAACGCCCATTAATTTCATACCACGCTCAATTTCAGTCCGCATGTTGCTTAATGCTTTTTCAACACCTGCCTGGCCTGCTCCTGCCAGAGCGTAAAGATATAGTCGTCCTCCAGAACATGCTTTTGCACCTAATGAAAGTGCTTTGAGAACATGAGTACCACGTTGGATGCCTCCTTCGCAGATAACATCAATTTTATCACCAACAGCGTCTACAATTTCAGCCAATTGATCAA
This sequence comes from Methyloligellaceae bacterium, assembly GCA_965263345.1. Taxonomy (GTDB): domain Bacteria; phylum Pseudomonadota; class Alphaproteobacteria; order Rhizobiales; family CBDHHC01; genus CBDHHC01. The sequence goes on along the minus strand of CBDHHC010000016.1, from coordinate 217,219 downwards.
ATGGACTTCTTGAACCATCAAGTTGTCTGCCACCATGGTTTGATACCATTATACCCGTGCAGCCAATATCGACAGCACGTTTTGCATCTTCCACACTCATAATGCCTTTGAGGGCAAATTGGCCGTTCCATTTGGCGCATAGGTTTTCAGCGTCTTTCCAATTCATGGATTGGTCCAGCATAGAAGAAAAATAATCTCCAATTGAGGTAGCGATATTGGTTCCTGCACTCACATGAGTTGAGAGGTGGGGCAAGTCAAATTTGGGATGCGTAAAATAGTTGATCGCCCATGCCGGGTGAACTGCAAAACTTAGCAAGCTTTGGAGCGTTAGTTTTGGTGGAGATGTAAATCCAGTTCTTAAATCCCGTTCACGATTGCCTCCAGTGATGGTGTCAACTGTTAGAGCCATGACATTAAAGTTGGCCGCTTTTGCACGTTCTAGAAGGGCATCATTTAAGCCCCTGTCTTTATGGAAATAGAACTGAAACATTTTCGGGGTGGAGGTTATTTCACTCACTTCTTCACAACTTACAGTGCTGAGTGATGATATGCCAAACATCGTCCCGTATTTCTGAGCGGCTTTTGCGACGGCGCGTTCTCCATCATGATGGAATAATCTTTGTAGGGCTGTTGGAGCACAATATAAGGGCATATCAAGTTTTTGGCCCATAACAGTGACGCTCATATCAATATTTTCAACGCCAGCTAGAACATTAGGGACCAGATCAAATTGGTCATAGGCCTCAGTATTTCGGCGGTAAGTTACCTCATCATCTGCCGCCCCATCAATATAATGGAAAATTGGTCCTGGCAGACGGCGTTTTGCCAATTTACGAAAATCCTGAAAGTTGTGACAGTTATTGAGTCCCATGTTGTGTTCCCATATTTACTTTTGCGAGGTTTATTGGTATTCTGGTAGTACCAATTTATGGTATGATGGTCATACCATATGTAGAGCCTTAAATCAACTATCGGAAAGTCGTATGCCTTTTTCATCTGTTAAAGCTCCAAATCTCTCGGAAGCTGCTGCCGCTCAGATTCGTGAATTGATTGCATTGGATATTTTAAGCCCAGGCGATTTACTGCCTGGAGAGCGTGACTTGGCAAGTCGGATGGGCATATCACGAACTTCGCTGCGATCAGCTTTACAAGCTCTTATTTCAGAGGGTTTATTGATTTCACAACATGGTGCACGGTTAAGGGTTTCTGAGACTATTGGGTCTTCTCTTGCGGATCCGCTTGTACGGGTTTTACAGAGTGCTCCTGATACAATCTATGATTATTTGAATTTTAGAATTGTCTTGGAAGGTGCTTGTGCGGCAGATGCGGCTAAAAAAGCTACTAAGGATGATATCAATCAGCTACACGTAATTCATGAAAGATTACAAAATGCGCTTGAGAAGGGAGACCTTATTTTAGCTGCTGAGGCTGATATTGAATTTCATATGCTTATCGTAGATATAGCGGGCAATGTAGTGATGATTCAAATTGCCAGAATTTTACAGGACTTGTTAAAGGATGGAATTGAGAGAAGCCATCGGTTGGGCAGCCAGGATCCTGCGACTTGGGCAGAATTGATTGATCAGCATAACATTATCCTGAATGCTATAGAAAATAAAGATAGTCATGAGGCTCGTGATGCGATGCAGGCACATCTTGAATATCAGAAAGAGTTAGCAAAAATTGAGAAAGAACAGAAACGACATAAGAGTATATCAGGAAAACGTCGTGTTTGGGCTGAGGAGCAGGGGGAGTGAGGTCTGAAAAAGTAAATATTTGAAACATTTTGTTTGTTTTACAATGAAATATATAATCTGCGATTTTGATATTATCCCTTCTTTTCCCTAACCTTATTCATCCTTTCGACTAATATATTGTTTTGACCTCTTGCTCTTTATAGTTCAGAAGGACATCATAGAGTTTTTAAGATTGTCGCGAATAATCATCCAAAAGGAGACTACGGCATTAAGTAAATTTCAGACAAAAAGGAGGAAATTATGGGGCAATCCAACACCACCCCTGTTCGCCGTCGTTGTATTGCGCTGGTTGGCCCTTACCAAAGTGGGAAGACATCTCTTCTGGAAGAGATCCTGGCCCGAACGGATACGGTCAAGAGATCTGGCGCCGCCTCGAGTGGGTTTGAATTTGTTGATACCTCGCCTGAAGCCAAAAATAGAGGAATGAGCGTGGAGCCCAATATTGCCTCTGTTTCTTTTCTGGGAGACGAGTTTACTTTTATTGATTGCCCTGGATCCATAGAATTTCAATATGATACAACGGCTGTTGTTACGGGATGTGACGCAGCCGTTGTTATTTGTGAAGCTGATGAGAAGAAAATACCGTCCCTGCAGGTTCTTTTAAAACAGCTTGAAGACAGAAATATCCCTCATTTTATTTTTCTTAATAAAGTTGATGAAACACATGGGCGAATTCGAGATGTATTAAATCTTTTACAGACAGCCAGTGAAAAACCGCTTGTGCTCCGGCAGATCCCGATATGGGATGATGGTTCTGTGACTGGTTTTGTTGATCTTGCGTTGGAACGTGCCTTTATGTATCGCAGGCATGAAGAAAGCAAGCTTACCGAGTTACCGGATGATGTCAGAGAGAGGAAGCTTGAGGCGCGGTTCTCCATGCTTGAGCAGCTCGCTGACCATGATGATGAATTGATGGAACAATTGCTTGAGGATATAGACCCCCCACGAAATCAGGTTTTTGACGATTTAACTGAAGATTTACAACAAAGCCTGATTTGTCCGGTTTTGTTGGGGTCAGCTTCAAAGGGGTATGGGATTTTGAGGTTGTTGAAAGCTTTACGACATGAAGCGCCATTGGTTGAGGAAACTGCAAAACGATTAGATATGCCGGATAGAGGATCTTGTGCACAGGTTCTTAAAACATATCATACAAGTCATGCTGGCAAACTCTCAATTGCTCGTATCTTATCGGGAAAATATTTGGATAATTCTCTGGTCTATTCAAATAAGCAAGAACATAAAATATCTGGTATTTTAGGGTATGATGGAACGAAAACAAAAAAGATCTCTGAAGCTCATTGTGGGGCGACAGTAGCTTTTGGGAAGCTCGATAATGTTGGAACAGGTCAGACACTCCATTTAGAGCCATCTCATGTTGATTTTCACATTAGCGTCCCTCATCCGCCTGATCCTGTTTATGGTGTTGCCGTTACCGCGAAGGAGCGCAGAGATGAAGTAAAGCTGACGTCCGCTTTACATAAGCTTGTAGATGAAGATCCATCGCTTTATTTGGAACACAAGCAGGATTTAGCTGAAATGGTGCTTTGTGGTCAGGGGGATATTCATCTTAAAGTTGCCCTGGAACGGCTGGTTGGGAAATATGGTGTCCGTGCGGATATATATAAGCGCACGATTCCATATAAAGAAACGATACGTAAATCTGTTGAAGTTCGTGGTAAGCATAAAAAGCAATCAGGAGGACATGGGCAGTTTGGTGACGTATTGATACATATTGCTCCTTTACCCAGAGATGCCGGGTTTTCATTTACAGAGACGATAACGGGGGGCGTGGTGCCACGGCAATATATCCCTTCCGTTGAGGTGGGGGTGAAAGATTATCTTGATGTTGGGCCACTTGGTTTTCCGGTGGTTGATGTTTCGGTTACTTTGATTGACGGTTCTTATCATAATGTTGATTCTTCTGATCAGGCGTTTCGTACAGCTGGTCGCCTTGCAATGTCGAAAGGCATGCCGCAATGCGCGCCAGTCTTACTTGAGCCAATTATGAAAGTAGATGTGTCTATTCCAAGTGATGCGACAACTAAGATTAACGGTATAATTTCCTCTAGGCGTGGACAGATCCTGGAATTTAATACCAAAGAAGACTGGTCTGGTTGGGAGCGGGTTGTTGCTTTTATTCCTGAAGCAGAGTTACAGGACCTTATTGTTGATTTGCGTTCTGTGACAGCTGGGGTTGGAACTTATACTGCTAAATATGATCATCTTGCAGAAATTACCGGTAAACTTGCTGATCAGATTGTCTCTGAACATCAGGCGAATGCCGCATAGCGGGGAAAAGGCTGAACCAGGTTGCGGAGACCTGGTTTGGTTTTCAGTGTCTTTAATCGAATAATTGAATATGCTAAAATCCTTCCATGGGACAGATTACGACACTTTTTGTACACAAGGTTGTTGGTGTAGCTATGACGGCTGAGGGCTGTGATGATGCTTTGCGCCGTGAGCTATTACAATCAGTCGGTGTTGATCCTGATTCTCCGGTTGATGCCAAACTGATGATTGATGACACCGATTATTATAATTTGTGCGCTCGGGTTTCACGTGAGTTAGGATTTGGGCCATCATTGACTGTTCGTGTGGGTTCAACAATGAAATGCGATGATTATGGTGCCTTTGGCTTGGCATGGAAGTCCGCTGTTAATCTTCGTGGTTCTTATGGACGGGCAGAGCGTTATGCAAGAGTGCTCACCAGTGTTTCGACTTATCAACTTGTTTCAGATCCTGGTAAAAATTATATGATGCTGAACCGGGAGGGTCCAAGGCATCTTGGAATGCGTCTTTCTAATGAACAAACCATTGTTGCTGTTGCACAAATTAGTCGAGAGGTTTGCCAGAAAGATTTTTACCCAGAAGCGGTTTTTTTTCAACATCAAGCCCCTTCAGATATCTCGGTTCATGAAGATTATTTTCAGTGTCCGGTTTATTTTGGTGCTGATAAAGATGCTTTGCAGGTTTCAGAAGACTTTCTGGTGTGTCCAAATAAACTTGGTGACCCAACGATTTCTAAATTTTTTGATGCCCATATGGAGAAGGAGCTTGCAGAGCTTAGTGAAGATATTGGATTGGAGAAACGGGTTCGTATTCAAATCTCTCAATCTCTGAGTGAGGGAATTCCAACAGTGTCTGAAATTGCAGGCCGATTGGGCATGAGCGGTCGTTCATTGCAAAGACGATTGTCAGAGCAGGGACGGGCCTATCAAGATATCGTCGATATAGCCAGACGGGAACTCTCAGAAAAGCTGTTAAAGGAGACAGATTATAGCCTGACAGAAGTTGCATTTTTAACAGGTTATTCTGAGCAAAGTACTTTTACCAGGGCCTTTAAACGTTGGAAGGGGCAAACTCCTCGTTCTTATCGGCTCGAAGTACAGCCATTATCAGGATAATTGATCATTTTGGCATCTGCTGCAAAAAGACTGGCGTTTTGTGCCAAGAAAGTTCCCGCACAGTTTGAGACTATGGGCTTGCTTAAATCAGAAAGGAGCAAGTCACATGATTAATTTATTTGGAAAAACGAAAAAAACACCGGGCCTTACTTTTGTTATTGGTGCAACGGGAAAGACCGGGTCCAGGGTTATGAAACGTCTTCAAGAGAAAGGTGTTCCTGTTCGGGCTGGGTCACGTTCAGCAATCCCTTCTTTTGACTGGAGTAATGAGGCAACCTGGGATGCATCTCTTGACGGGGTTGAGGCGGTTTATATCAGCTATGCTGGAGATCTTGCGGTTCCCGGTTCTACAGACACAATTCAGGCTTTTGTTAATAAGGCTAAGAAACTAGGTGTTAAGCGGGCTGTCATTTTATCTGGACGTGGAGAACCCGAGGCACAAGCCAGCGAAAAGATTGTCCAAGAGAGTGGCCTTGAATGGACTGTGGTTCGGGCCAGCTGGTTTCATCAGAATTTTTCTGAAGGGGCTTTTGCAGATATGGTCAATTCAGGCCAGATTACTCTGCCAGTTGGTGATGTTCTTGAGCCTTTTGTTGATGTTGATGATATTGCCGATGTTGCAAGTGTAGCCCTAACAGAAGAGGGACATCATGGAGAAGTTTATGAGGTGACGGGTCCACGGTTGATGAGTTTTTCAGATATTGCTCATGATCTTTCAGAAGCTACTGGTCGTGAGATTAAATTTGTGCAGATACCTCATGATGCTTTTTTGAAGGGTGTTGAAGATAGCGGTGCGCCTAAGCAGGTTGTATGGTTGATGGACTATCTTTTCACAACGGTTCTTGATGGGCGTAATTCTTATTTGACAGATGGTGTTCAACGCGCGCTTGGACGTGCGCCTAAAGACTTTAGTGCGTATGCAAATGATGTTGCAGCAACCAATCAATGGAGGGCAGCATGAGACATTTGATAACTCGTACAATATTGGGCTTGTCTGGTTTGTTAGCTTCAGGGATTGGCGGATTTATTCTGTTTGCTCCTCATATGTTTTTCGCAACAAATAATATTTTGCTCGGTAATGATCCTAATTTGCTCTCTGAGATCAGGGCACCTGGTGGTGTGCTCCTTGTTGCCGGTTTGATCATGATTGCTGGTTCGGTTCTGAAACGGTTTACATATGCTGGGCTGATTACAGCCACTATCGTCTTTGGGATGTATGGTGTTTCTCGTTTTATTGGCCTGGTTCTGGATGGAAGTCCGTCTTCGTCACTTTTTTGGGCAATGATTATTGAGTTGGTTATTGGTTTATATGCTCTGGTTATCCTAATCCGAGAAAGACCTCATAGATCGTCTTATCAAAATAAGATGGCAACAGCTCATTTTTGAAGCGATTATGATACAGATTGAGATTTTGAGTCAGGCTGTAATAATTAGCCTGACTTTCTTAAGACAAGCACATCTGATTGTACCTTTTTCCTGTCATTCTCATAGAACACGCAACAACACTCTTCTCTAAATTCCCATAACACTTCTCTTTATCTCCTCGTTAACCATGTTCTGCTCCAACACCCCAAGAATACCGCAGTAATCCCCAGTAAAGCCCGGTATTAACCTTAACAAACCATTGACTCCCATTAAATCCCATGATATCCCAATAATGCCCGAATGAGAGGGATCGGGCACAGAGAGGGCAGAGCCGCAACCACTTTTAGAGGCCACGGAGTGGTTGCGTTTCTACGTTTGTTTTTTTCTTTTTTGAGTTTTTTGTTGTGAGTCAATGGTTTGTTAAGGTTGGTGTATTATTGGATGAAAGCAGCGCCCTTAAAGCTTTTCAGCTTAAATGTGATAAATAGGGGTGTTTAGAGGAGGATGGACCGTTTTGTCTCAACCTATACAAAAAAAATCGACACCAAAGGACGGGTCTCAGTCCCAGCAACCTTCCGTACAGCCCTGGCAAAAGATGGCTTTGAGGGTGGGATCTATTGTTACCCCTCGCTCGACACTGACGCGCTTGACGCGGGTGGACAGAGACTCGTTGATAAAATTGACGGACTTATTGATGAGCTTGGCGCCTATTCGGATGGACGTGACCCGCTTGCCACGGCATTATTTGGCGAAAGCGAAATTCTTAAAATTGACCAAGACGGACGAACAATCATCCCGGAACGGCTTAGAGAGCATGCTGGGATCACCAAGGACGTCACCTTTGTTGGGCTTGGTCTCAAATTCCAAATGTGGCAACCTGAAAAGTTCGAAGCGTATCGGGAAAAATCACGGAGCCAAATGGCGGATTTACGAAAGCTTCTCGGCGCGGGGGCTCGCACGGCGGGCGACACAACAGGAGTACGGGAAACATGACGGATCATGGTGTGAACACGAACAGCACCATAGCTGGGCCACAACGGCATGTTCCCGTATTGCTGAACGAAGTTTTAACATCACTAAAACCTCAAAAAGATGAGGTTTATGTCGACGGTACATTTGGCGCGGGTGGGTATAGCCGCGCCATTCTTGAAGCTGCGACATGTAACGTTATTGGTATTGATCGCGATCCTGATGCGATCTTAGGTGCAGAACCTCTATTAAAAGACTTCCCAGATCGATTGACACTTTTACAAGGCCGTTTTGGGGCTATGCAGGAGATTGTCAATTCTGCTGGCACTGAACTGGTTGATGGTGTTGTGCTGGATCTTGGTGTTTCTTCCATGCAGCTTGATGAAGGTGAGAGAGGGTTTTCCTTTATGAGGAATGGTCCTCTTGATATGCGGATGGGCAAAGATGGGGAAACAGCGGCAGAGGTCATTGATCGGCTTGAAGCTGAAGAGCTGGCGGATATTTTCTGGAAACTTGGGGAAGAACGACGGTCTCGAGCCATTGCCCGGGCGATTGTTAAACAGCGGGAAAGTGAACCAATAGAGACGACACGTGACCTTGCAGCTCTTGTTGAAGGTGTTTTGGGGAAGCGTCCTGGGGATCAGAAACATCCTGCGACCCGCGTTTTTCAAGCTTTAAGATTGTTTATTAATTGTGAACTCCAGGAACTGGTGGATGGGTTGCATGCAGCGGAAAAACTCCTGAAACCTGGTGGGCGGTTGGTGGTCGTGACCTTTCATTCTTTGGAAGATCGGATCGTTAAGCGGTTCTTTGCCGAGAAAACGGGAAAGGTGGCCAGACCTTCACGTCATTTACCTGGTGAAATACATCAAAATATTATTCCATGTTTCCAAAATATTAACCGTAAGGCTGTTAAGCCGACAGAAGGCGAAATTCATAATAATGTCAGGGCCAGGTCTGCGCAACTTCGTGCTGGCATTCGTTTGGATGCTCCATCTTCTTTGGTGGATGCACGCAAGTTAGGTTTGCCTGACGTTTAATACTTTATTTTTGTTTATGTCTGATTAGATTTCTGGGCGTGTTGGCATGTTGCGTTTTATCAATATCAGTTTGCTCTTGATGATTGTGGCTATGATTGTATTTTTGCATCAGCTGAAATATGAATCCCGGCTGCTTGAAGATAGATCACGTGATCTTGCTGCAGCAATTGAAAAAGAGCGTGATAGTATTGCTGTTCTTAAGGCGGAACTCAGTCTTTTATTGCATCCAAAACGTATTGAACGATTGGCAAAGAAACATCTTAATTTGGAAGTTGTTAAGCCAGAGCAAGTTGTGACAGTTGAATGGCTTGCGAATGTGAATAAAAAAAAGAAGCAGGTTTCGGCATCTGCTGATTCTGTGCAAGATGGGATTGAGTCACAGTAAAGGGTTCTTTGTAAAGAGTTGTCAGTAAAGGTTTATTGAAAGTGTCTCGTGTTAAGCAAAATTCGTTTTTTATTAATCGCCGGCGTCGTATGATTCCCGAGCAGAAACGTTTTGTTTTTACAATCTTTTGCATTACTGGCTGTTTTATGATTATTGCGCTGAAGTTACTTACACTTGGTATGGCGCATAAAGATGTGGCGCGGTATACTGTTCCTGCACAGTCTGTCTCGCAAGTTGCTTCGCGGCCAGATATTGTTGATCGTAATGGGCGGTTATTAGCGACAGATATTAAAACAGCCTCTTTGTTTGCCGATCCTTCAAGTATTGTTGATTTGGATGAAGTTGTTGAGAAGCTTGCTCAAAAGTTTCCAGATCTTGAGGCCAGTGAGTTACATAAAAAACTTGGCAATCGGAAAAAGAAATTTGCCTGGATCAAGCGTAACCTGACACCTGAGCAACAATCGCAAGCTCATGATTTGGGATTGGCAGGGATTGGGTTTATTCCGGAGCCGCATCGGGTCTATCCTTTTGGATCTCTTTTATCCCATGTGCTTGGATATGTGGATGTTGATAATAACGGTAGTGCCGGGGTTGAGAGCCATATTGATAAGATTGCAGGTTTGTATTTTCCTAAGACCAAAGCAAATGGTGAAAAGCCGGTTATTGATATTTCCATTGATCTTGGGGTTCAGCATATTTTGCAGCAAGAACTAGAAGATGCGATGAAACTTTATCGCGCGAAAGCTGCTGCAGGTATTGTGCTTGATGCTTTGAGTGGAGAAGTGGTTTCTCTTGTGTCTTTGCCAGGGTTTAATCCGCATATTCGTAAAGAGGCCGTTGATAAAGACAGGTTTAACAGGGTGTCTTATGGGACGTTTGAGTTAGGCTCTATTTTTAAAGTTGTGACGACGGCTATGGCTCTTGATTATGGGACTGTGTCTCTTGAGGGGGGATATGATACCACGCATCCGATTTCGATAGATGGGTTTACGATTAATGATTATCACGGCAAGAAACGCTGGTTGAATGTGCGGGAGATCTTTACATATTCATCTAATATTGGGTCTGCGAAAATGGCTTTGGATGTTGGGCTGAAACGCCATAAATCCTTTTTAAAGCGGCTTGGATTTCTGAATACTTTAAAGACAGAACTTGGACCTGCGCGTCGACCAACTTACCCTAAGCATTGGAAGAAAATTAGCTCTATGACGATTGCCTTTGGGCATGGGCTTTCTGTGACGCCTTTACAATTTGCTTCTGCGACTGCGGCTTTGGTGAATGGGGGCTATTATATTCCGCCCACCTTTATGAAGCGGAGCCGGGCGGAAGGTATGGCAAGTGCCAAGAAGGTTGTTAAAACCTCAACCAGTACGCATGTTCGAGAGTTGTTACGTTTGAATGTAATTAAAGGCACGGGAAAACGCGCGAATGCGTCTGGTTACCGGGTTGGTGGGAAAACGGGAACGGCCGAGAAAGTTATCAATGGGCGCTATGATGAGAATAGGTTGTTTACGAGTTTTGTCAGCGTGTTTCCAATGGATGATCCGGCTTATGTTGTGTTGGTGATGTTGGATGAACCCCAGGCTGCACCCGGGCAGACATCGCGTCCGACGGCTGGCACGAATGCTGCGGCGGTGACAGGGCGGTTTATTGCGAAGGTTGCGAGTAAGCTTGGGTTGCCGGTGTTGCCGGTGAGTTGCGGACGGCTGAGGTAAAAAAATAGTGAACTAAATCATAAAACTAAACGTTGTAGAAAAATCAAAATCAGATATCAGATATTTGACGAGTATTTTATTTCTTGATAAAAGACATGAGTTTTAATTTGTATCTATTGGATTTATTATGAAAAAAATAATTTTTCTTTGCGCTCTAATTTTTCTAACGAGCTGCGCATCTTCTCAAAAAGAAATTCGTCAAAAACTAAATACTCCAATTCCAAAAAATAAATCAAAACTCATTTTTCAACGAGGTAGTCAATTTGTAAGAAGTTTAGCGAGTGCCCGAATTCGTACTGAAGGAAAAACGATTGCGACTGTTGCAAATGGTGACACAGATGTTGCTTTTTTAAGTCCAGGGAAACATATTCTTACTGTTGATAATTGGGGAGACTTCGGTAAGTCTACGCTAGCTTTTAATGCGAAGGCAGGAAAATCTTATTATTTTAAGATAGAAGTTCGAAGATCAAGCTTTGTTCCTGGAGGAGTTGTTGTATTCGCACCAAAGAAAATTGATGCTCAAGGGAACATTTCTGGTGGTCCGTTTCGTATAACGCTTACGAATACTCAATAAAGCAGATTTAAAAGATTTTAAGAGATAGCCCATTTTCTCAATCAGTTAATATGTTGATCCACCATAGTAAACATATGAGCAGAGTGACACTCCAACCCTGATGAGAATTATTCTTTGTGCTCGTAATTTACTATCTTTTGAAAAATCGATTTGAAGATCGGGAAATACACTACTTCTCGGTATAAGTGCCAAATGAAAATTCCGAGTAAACCAAACATTGAAATTGCAAGGTTAATATAGTCTTTGATGATAATTCCATATATGCCATATGCCACAAAAGGTACAAGGATTGATATATAATACCAAATGAATTCGCTGTTGTTTTCCTGAACCGTTCTTTTTACTAATTCCAGTTCTTCATCTGTCAAGTTAAGTTTGCTCATGTTAAAGCCCCAATTGCAATGACTATTTTTGATTTTCAAATTTATAAAACTTTTACATCAAAAAAATGCCGATTATCCCAGCAAGGCTTTTAAGTGTTTGACAGCGCTTCTTGCTAATGCGCCATGTTCGTAACCGCCTTCAAGCATGGAGACAATTCTTCCGTTTGCATGTTTTTGAGCAATTGTATGGATCTGTTTGGTGATCCATTCATAATCATCTTCGGTGAGGTTGACTGTGGACATGTCGTCTAAGGTATGGGCATCAAATCCAGCTGATATGAAAATCAATTCAGGTTGGAATTTTTCGAGCGCTGGGAGTAAATGTTCCTGAATAGCATTGCGGAACTTCTCTCCGTTTGTTGCTGCAGAAAAGGGAATAGCAATGAGATTTTTTGTATCCGGGTCTTCTGACCAGTAGGGGTAAAGAGGGTGTTGGAAACTGGAACAGAATAAGACACGATCTTCATGTTTGAAGATTTTTTCTGTGCCGTTGCCATGATGGACATCAAAATCCACAATCGCAACTTTTTTAAGCTTGTAAGTTTCCAGAGCGTATGCTGTCGCAACAGCGATATTATTAAACAGGCAGAACCCCATAGCTTTATCATGTTCGGCATGATGCCCTGGGGGGCGGATAGCGCAAAAAACGGGATTGGCTTCATTTTTCATGACCAGGTCAACGCCCATTATGCCAGCACCAGCCGCCCGGTGTGCCGCCTTTAGTGTATGAGGGGAGAGGACTGTATCTTCATCTAGATAGGCATGGCCATACTCTGGCATCAGCTGTTCGACTTTGTTTAAGTATGTTTTGTCGTGAACCCTTAACAAATCTTCTTTTGTTGCGTATGGCGCATCATAATGGCGGACAGCAAATTCTAAACCTGACATGATTATCTGATTGTTGATTGCGTGAATACGCTCAGGATCTTCCGGGTGAATTGAGCCTGTATCATGTAAGAGGCAATCTGGATGTGAAATGATCGCTAGCATCTATTCTAAAATGACCTTGTTTGGTGTCTGTTATAAAGTGAATTCCACATTTACAATTGTATTATCCTCCATGGACCTACTTTGAGTAAACCCAAGATCTTTCATCAGTCCCAACATCTTATAGTTTTCAACAAGGACTGAGCCTTCTATTGTTTTTAAACCGTGCTGACGTGCAGCGTTTATTAATGCCAGCATAAGTTTTTTTCCTATGCCTTGGTGCTGGTGTTCGTCAGAGACAACTATTGCAAATTCACAACTGACTTCATCTGCATTAATAGCATAGCGGGCCACGCCTTGCTGGACGTGTTCGCCATCTTCTTCTGTTATAGCGAGAAATGCCATTTCATTGCTATAATCAATTTGTGTAAACCTGACCAACATCTCTGGAGTGAGTTCTTTTAAAAGATACATGAAACGGAATTGGCGGGTTTCGGGGGAAAGTCTGCGAACAAAGGCCCGTTCACTTTCAGCATCTTCAGGGCGAATAGGTCTGATCGTGAGTTTGGTGCCATTTTCCAAAATGCTTTCTTCTACCAAATGGCGAGGATAAGGAAAGATGGCTACATGGTCATAGGGCTGGATCGTTTTGGGTGGCCGGTTTATTCTAATTAAAGGATCAACAGCAAAGATACCTTCTGGCCCTGCAAAAAGAGGATTGATATCCAGCTCTTCAATTTCAGGGAACTCACATATGAGATCTGATATGCGCAAAAGAACATTTGTTATTTGATTTCGATCGACTGCAGGTCGGTTTCTGAATGCATCTAACAGGCGTGAGACCCGAGTGCGATTAATCAGGCGTTTTGCAAGTACTGTATTAAGGGGTGGCAAAGAGACTGCGTTGTCGCTTAACACCTCTACCATTGTACCACCTGCACCAAATAAAATTGATGGTCCGAATACAGGATCTTTGCTTGCTCCTACAACCAATTCGCGTGCATGTTCTTTGTTGACCATCTTTTCTACGGTTAGGCCGAGTATTTTTGCATCAGGCTGATTTGTTTTAATATTATCTATTATTTCATGCCAAATCGTCTCGATATCATGGGCGCTCATAATATTATTTCGAACACCCCCGACATCGGATTTGTGGATGATGTCTGGTGAATTTATTTTGAGTGTTACAGGGTATCCGATTGTGTTCGCGGCACTTAAGGCCTGTTCAGGCGTTGCTGCTTCTTGTGTTGGGTTTGTTGGTATGTGAAATGCACTCAGTACAGCTTTTGCTTCAAGATTAGAGAGTATGGATCTACCTTCTTTTATTGCCTGATTTATCATTAATCTTGCTTCGTCTATATCGGGTGATTCCAAATCTGATAGAGGACCAGGCATTTCCAGATTAAGTTTGCGGTTGCGCTCATGTTTGGCAAGATATGAAAAGGCTTCTACTGCTCGTTCTGGTGATAAGAAACTTGGGATGTTATGCGCCATAAGAAGTTTACGTGCTTCTTCAACGCTTGCTTGTCCCATCCAACACGCGAGGATCGGTTTTCTTGTCTCTTTAGAAGCTTCTATGAGTGATTGGGCAACTGCTAGAGAGTCTGTCATTGTTTGTGGGGTAAACATTGCCAGGATTGCATCAAAATTAGGGTCTTCTAGACTTGCTTTAATGGCATGCCCATAATTTTCCGGTTGCGTGTGTCCCATAATATCAATTGGGTTTGATTTTGACCAATTTTGTGAAAAGATTTTATCTAAAGCTTGAATGGTTCTTTGTGAAACTGAGGGGATTTGAAGGTTTAAATCTCCTACTCTATCTGCGGCTAATACACCAGCGCATCCTCCATTTGTAACAATTCCCAGTCGGTTTCCTTTTGTGCGGGTTGTTGCTGATAAGATCTCAGCCGCTGCGAAGAGTTGACCAAATGTGTCTACTTTTACGGCTCCTGCTCGTTCGAGTGCAGCTTCAAAAACCGAGTCTTCACCAATCATCGTACCTGTATGTGTGATTGCTGTTTTTGAGCTTTGGTGATGACGGCCGCCTTTAAGGACAATAACCGGTTTTTGCTTTGCTGCGATTCTTAAACCACTCAGAAAAACACGAGGATGCCTGATGCTTTCAAGGTATAAAAGAATAGCATCCGTTTTGTTATCATAGGCCAGAAATTTTAAAGCATTCCCAAAGCCGACATCAGCAGAGTTCCCCATGGAGAGAATTGCCGAAAATCCAAAATTATGAGGTTCTGCCCAATCTGTAATCGCGGAACATAATTCTCCAGACTGGGAAACAAGAGCTAATCTGCCTTTGGGAGTTTTGGATTGTAAATAGCTCGCATTCATGGAATTCCAAGGGCGTACGATACCTGCGCAATTTGGGCCAATAAATTTTACGCCGTAGCGTTTTGCGATTTTGAGAACTTTTTCTTCTAATTTTTCTGTCTTTAGGTTCGTATTTCCAAAATCTTCAGATAGAATAATTGCAGAATGAATGCCTGCTTTACCGCATTGTTCTATATATTTTGGAATTAACTGAGCCGGGGTTGCTATTATTGCAAGATCAATACTCTCTTCAATAGCCTTAATAGAAGCGTAGCAGGGGTTACCATTTAAGATTTTGTATTTTGGGTTTATGGGGATTATAGAGCCTTGAAATTTACCTTCTATCAGATTGGCAAATACTTTTGAGCCAACAGATCGACCCGAATCACTTGCTCCAATAAGAGCTATGGATTTTGGATTAAAGTAAGTTTCTAATTGGCCTCGTCTCACGGGGGTACTCCTTCCTGTGAATTCCCGACCAGAAGAGTCCCAGGGTAAAATTTAACATTCATGTCAATAGAAAATATTTAGTAGCATAAAGGATTTGAAGGATCTTGAGCCAATATATCGCGCATACCTGCTATGCATTTTTGAATGTTATTATAAAAATATTATTCAAAAATAATGCCTTAGGTGTAATCTAGGTATTTCATTACCTTCATTACATGACTTCAATTTACACAAGACGTGTTTTTGATTGGGAGATTTGTAATTATAAGGCCATTCAATGAGTTAGTCTGTTTTTCGATTTTGTAGTTTGCCATAAGTCTGGATTTCACTGCTTGTGATTTGACGAGGGGGAAAAGGCCTCTTATACCTCAAGTAAATGAATGACTTTAATTATTTTGTTTGCTTCAAGGGCAGTATATATGGAACTTGGAAACCTCACACAGCAGGACTATGAATTGGGTGAAATTGATCAAGCCATTCAAATTACCGGCCTGACAGCAGATAGCCGTGAGGTGAAGCCTGGGTTTTTGTTTGCGGCTATGCCTGGGGTGCAGTTTGATGGAGCAAAGTTTATTCCTTCAGCTGTGGAGAAGGGGGCTGTCGCTGTTTTGATGAGTTCTGGCAGTGATGTGCAGGTTCCTGAGAATGTTGTTATTTTAAGATCTGATAACCCGAGGCAGGCACTTGCGAAATTTGCTTCACGATTTTATCAAAAGCAACCTGAGCATTGTGTTGCTGTGACAGGTACAAATGGCAAAACTTCTGTTGCCTCTTTTTTACGCCAGATCTGGCGTTATATGGGATATGACGCAGCGAGCTTGGGGACGATTGGTCTGGTTACGAAAGACGAGAATGTTGTCTCTTCGCATACAACACCAGAACCTGTTGCTCTACATCGGATGTTGGCTGGGCTAGTCGATGATGGGATTACACATCTGGCTCTAGAGGCATCAAGTCATGGATTACAACAATGCAGGCTTGATGGTGTTAGGCTTAAAGCTGGAGCTTTTACCAATATTTCCAGAGATCATCTAGATTATCATAAGACTTTTGAGGATTACTTTGCGCAAAAGATGCGATTGTTCTCTGAGTTGCTCCCACAAGAGGCCACTGCTGTCATTGATATGGACTCTGAGGGGAGTGATCAGGTTATCAAGGTTTGTGAAGAGCGCGGGCTTACTCTTTTGGGAATAGGACAGCAGGGGAATGCCATTAAGTTGGTGGAAACCAACCGTGATGGGTATGCTCAGGTTTTAAAGATTATTTATCAAGATCAAAATTATGAGGTGAGATTGCCACTGGTTGGAGACTTTCAGGCCTCGAATGCGCTTGTGGCCGCTGGCTTGTGTTTATCACTTGGGGCAGAGCCAACACAAGTTTTTACAACATTAGAGCGGCTTGAAGGTGCGAAAGGGCGTTTGGAGTATATTGCGCAGTCTCCTTCAGGGGCTGCGATCTTTATTGATTATGCCCATACACCAGATGCTTTGGAAAATGCTCTTAAAGCCTTGCGGCCTTATGTTGATCATAAGTTGATTGTGTTGTTTGGCTGTGGTGGTGATCGGGATAAGGGGAAACGTCCACAAATGGGAGATGTTTCTCATAATCATGCAGATATTGTTTATGTGGTTGATGATAATCCTAGAAGTGAGGATGCAGCACAAATTCGTAAAGAGATTCTCGTTGGGGTGCCAAATGCAATAGAAATTGGGGACCGGGCGGAGGCTATTCAGCGTGCTGTTGCACAGGCTGTCGAAGGGGATGTGATCCTGGTTGCCGGCAAAGGGCATGAGACGGGGCAAATTATTGGTGACACGGTTGTTCCTTATTCCGATCATGAGGCTGTTCATGAAGCTTTGAAGTCCCGTTAAACCTTAAAAAAGATTGGATTTCTGCGGTTTTTCATGTTTTTTCCTTACATTCATGCCATGCAACAGTCTCATTTTGATGAGAGGTTTTTGGGCAGATTCAAAGGATTGATGGTTCAGGCCTTGAAAAAAACTTTCAAATAGGCTTAGTAGTTTTAATAATGAGTTATGACCTAGGGCAGATGGGGACTTTCTGAGAATATAAGCTTTTTCAGGGGAACCTTTGGGGAAAATAAGGAAAAACAATGCTTTACTATCTGGTCGAATTGCGCGATCAAATCGGGCCTTTTAATATTTTTCAATATATTACATTGCGTACAGGCGGGGCTATGATGACGGCCTTGTTCTTCGTGTTTATGTTTGGTCCTGGGTTGATTAACTTGCTTCGTGTGAAACAGGGAAAAGGCCAGCCAATTCGTGAAGATGGCCCGCAAAGCCATGTGATTGAAAAGCAAGGTACGCCAACAATGGGCGGATTGATGATTTTGTCCGGTGTAACGGTATCTACCCTGTTATGGGCAAATCTTGGCAATCCTTATGTGTGGATCGTACTTTTTGTAACTTTAAGTTATGGGGCTATCGGTTTTTATGATGATTACCTGAAAATTTCCAAGCAAACGCATCATGGCTTTTCCAGTAAAATCAGGCTTGGTCTTGAGTTTGTGATTGCCGGGATTGCGACCTATTATATTATGACAATGGGAGATTCAGACTTATCACAATCTTTGGCTATTCCTATTTTGAAAGATTTTCTGATTTATCTTGGGCCCTTCTTTATAATTGTAGGGATGTTTGTGATTTCTGGTGCTGGAAATGCGGTTAACCTGACTGACGGACTTGATGGTTTGGCGATTGGTCCGGTGATGATTGCCGCGGCGACTTTTGGTTTGATTGCCTATCTATGTGGTAATGTTCTGTTTTCGAAATATCTTGGCATTCATTATGTAGCCGGTACTGGTGAGCTTGCTGTTATCTGTGGGGCCTTGATTGGTGCTGGGCTTGGGTTCTTATGGTTTAATGCGCCGCCAGCGATGATATTTATGGGTGATACTGGATCACTTGCGCTTGGTGGTGCCCTTGGGACAATTGCGGTTGCAACGAAACATGAGCTGGTGTTAGCGATTGTTGGTGGTTTGTTTGTTTTAGAAGCTGTATCGGTGATTATTCAGGTTGGCTATTTCAAGCTGACGGGTAAGCGGGTGTTTTTGATGGCGCCTATTCACCATCATTTTGAACAAATGGGTTGGAAAGAGCCGACGATTGTGATCCGGTTCTGGATTATTGCTGTGGTTTTGGCACTTGTTGGGCTTGCCACATTGAAACTACGTTAGAGACTTTATGATACCAATAACTTCTTATGCGGGGAAACTCGTTGCTGTTTTCGGACTTGGCCTTTCTGGGGTCGCGACAGCAAAAGCTTTAGAAGCAGGCGGGGCCTTTGTCGCCTGCTGGGATGATGGTGAAGAGCGACGCAAAGTTACTATTTCAGAACAGCTGACCTGCGTTGATTTGAGCAAAGCAAAGTGGGACGAGTTTGATGCTTTAGTCTTGGCGCCAGGGGTTCCGCTGACACATCCTGAGCCGCATTGGACGGTGAAAAAAGCACAAGAGGCTGGTGTTGAGATTATTGGGGATATTGAGCTTTTCCTACGTGAGCATAAGGCGCTGGGGAGCAAGGCGAAAATTGTTGGTATTACTGGGACAAATGGTAAGTCTACGACAACAGCGCTGACGCACCATCTTCTTAAATCTGCCGGGCGCACTGTTCAGATGGGTGGGAATATTGGTAAAGCTGTGTTGGAGCTAAATCCTTTTCGAGATGATAATATTTATGTCATTGAATTTTCTTCCTATCAGATAGATCTGACGCCTGGGTTACAGTTGGATGCTGCAGCGCTGTTGAATATTACGCCGGATCATATTGATCGTCATGGTACGATTGAGAATTATGCCGCTGTTAAAGAACGTATATTCCAAAATATGGATGCCGGTCAGACGGCAGTTATTGGGATTGATGATGGGTATTGTCAGGCGATCTCTTCTCGTTTGAATGGTGATTTTGATACAAAGTATATTTCCATCGAAAAAGAACTTGAGAATGGATATTTTGCGAAAGATGGGCTGCTGTTTGAAGCGGTGAATGGCGAGCAGAAATTGCTGACATCGTTTGATGGGATCTCAACTTTGCGTGGGTCACATAATTGGCAGAATGCAGCCATCGCTTATGGTTTGGTGCAAAGTTTGGGCTTGAGCCTTGAAGATGTGCAGGAAGGTTTTGAGACATTCCCGGGGCTGGAGCATCGTATGCAGGAAGTCGGGCGTGATGGGTCTGTGCTTTATATTAATGATTCAAAAGCCACCAATGCAGATGCGGCAGCAAAGGCTTTAGCGGCGTTTGATAAAATTTACTGGATTGCTGGCGGTGTTGCGAAAGATGGTGGTATTGAGAGCCTTCGTTCGTATTTCCCGAAAATTGCCAAAGCTTATTTGATTGGGGAAGCGGCGGAAGATTTTGCAGAGGTGCTTGGTGAAGATGTACCACATGAGATTTGTGGCACCGTTGATAAGGCTGTGAAACAAGCACAGAATGATGTGTTTGAAGATGGCGGTGATGAGGAGAAGGTTGTGTTGTTCTCGCCGGCCTGTGCTTCGTTTGATCAATATGCAAATTTTGTTTTACGCGGTAAGGCGTTTTGTGACGCTGTGGTTGGCGGTGAGATTATTCCGCCTTCATAAACTTTAATGTTGTTCTGTTGAATTTTATGTGAAGTCAATTGGTTCGTCCTGAACCTTTGTTGCCATTATTTCTCTTTAGATGTTCTGCTGAGAGTTATTTACTCATTATTGCGTATTTGAGGGACATGGTTTTATGAAAAATGGTTTGTATCCTGAAGCGTTTCGAGAGCGAGCGCCCTGGTGGGGTGGGGATTTACAGACGTTACGGAACCGGTTTGTCGGGGATCAGGTGACATTTTCCAACAGTTCTACTCGGCTATATTTTCCCATGTCGGATGGGAGTGGGGACCGGCTGTCAGGGATGCTTGAGGTTCCTGAGAATGACACCGCGGGGCCGCTTGTTGTTATCATTCATGGGCTGACGGGGTGTGAGGACAGCATTTATGTGCGCACTAGTGCAGCGTTTTATTTGCAGCGTGGGTTAAAAGTGTTGCGGTTAAATTTGCGTGGAGCGGGGCTATCTCGTAAGACATGCAAGGGGTTTTATCATTCGGGCTGTACGCGAGGATATCCAAGATGTGTTGGAGGGATTGGATGCGTCGCTTGTCAAAGACGGTGTGTTTTTGATTGGGTATTCTTTGGGTGGGAATATTTTATTGAATTTTCTTGGGGCGCGGTCATGCGGGGTTCCTATTGTCGGGGCGGCGACTATTTCAGCGCCGATTGAACCGTTGCAGACGTGTCTGCGGATTATGGCGCGGCGGAATGTTCTTTATCATCGCTGGTTGCTGAATAATATGAAACGTGATGCGTTGATGACTGGCACTGATATTCGTGTAGAGGAACGCGAGACTGTTCACACAGCACGGAGTGTTTATGAGTTTGATGATTTGTTTATCGCGCCGCGCCATGGGTATCGCGGGGCGGATGATTATTATGCGCGCACGGCGGGGGCGCGTGTTGTGAGAGATATTGAGGTCCCGTTGGTGATGGTCCATGCACGGAATGATCCGTGGATTCCGGTTGATCCTTATGTTGCTTTGCAGGGGGATGGTTTGGGCTCTGTTGATATTGTGCTTACGCCTGGTGGCGGGCATGTGGGGTTTCATGGGCAAGGTGCATTCGATGCCTGGCATGATCGATATGTTGGGGCGTTTGTGGAGGAGCTGATGAATGTTGAGGTTGGGGCACAGTTACTTACCTCCTCCTTGAGGGGGGAGGTCGGTGCGTAGCACCGGGTGGGGGTGATGCGGTTGGGTTGATTGTTTTTTGTTTGGCACCCCCATCCCCCTTGCTTTGCAAGGGTACTTCCCCCCTTAAGGGGGAAGAAAAGGGTTGTGCTTTTGGGTTAGGTTTTCTTTTTCTTGAAGTAGTGGTTCATTGCAAAAATTCCCAGGTAGTCTGCGATAGTAAAAACGACTAAAAGAAGTAAAATTAAGCCAGTCTAGGGTGAGAATATCAAAGTTGATCTTCCAGCCGAAATACTGGTAAATTAGGTTTGCTAATCACTTGTCCAGCTATTGAGGTGATTGTGCAAGCCCCAACAATTACCCATATTAAACGTTTGTAAGAAATGTGTTCAGGGTTGAAATGCTGATACGACCATGCTCATAAGAGCGCCGGAGATTAATGGGATGCCGAAATAGGGTTTGAATGCTGGTGGTAGTATCATAAAGATTGCAACACTTACTGCGGTGATTGTTCCAACAACAAGTGAAAATTTTTGCCAGTCTGTGAGGAATGAGAGGGGACCAAAATTTGATTTTGATTCAGCGTGTTCACTATTTTTTATCTGCTGCGTATTTTTTGCTTTATCACCAGTTGAGCTAATATCATAGAACGTCCCCTTGCCAGTTTGAATTTGTTTGTTGAATATTCCGCGAATTTACTGCTTTTTCGCTGTTTATATATAACATCTTCTGGATTCCCCGCCAATCGTTGTACAATTGTAGTTGGCACCATTCGTGTACATTTATATGATAAATGTATGTGTATATTTTGCACAGTCTTCCCCAGTTCCATTCCATAGCCTTGCAGCAATTCACCGACTTTATATTCTTTATCAACTTCCTCGATATATTCTAGATCACGGTCTGGACCGAACTTTTTTCTCTAATCTTTAGAAGGCGTTCATAGTCAACTTCAACGCCAGGATAGATCCGGTAAGGTTATGAAACTTTTTGGGTTTCGTTTCAGGGATTTAGAGTATGAATAAACTTCAAGGATGCTGCACAATATTTCAAGGGCTGATCTGCCGCGATGTTTGTTGTTGCTGCTATCAACTTTAAGTTCGATTTTTCTCTCATTCAAGATTTGCTGTGACCAGGACCTTACAGTCTGCCACATTGAGGACGACACCAGTGAGCCAACGTTTGTCTTCGGGGCTGTGATGGTGTTGCGCTAAGACGATGAAGCGTGGCAAGAGATTTCGCGGGCAGAAATTTATATCTATAAATAAAATGCTGGGAGGTGTTCCAATTGGAATAATCTGGGGATGTTCGTCCGAGAGCTTCCGGGATAAGATATCGGTTTCCTGATGGCAGTTCAAAACACAATCCTATTTCAGGTTTCTTCATGAGTGTTAAAATATAATCATGGCTTTCTTCTGGATAGATAGCTCTGGGTCTCAACCAGTCATGAAGGGAAGCTTCTTTCAAATTCGCCACCATTTTCTGTCATTTGTGTCTTTTGGGTTTCAACGAGGATTGTGTAAATGGCGTCGACCAGCCAGTTTGGGTCTAGCAACTGAATGTTTTTTTCAATATGAGGATGCATTGCGATCAAGGCCATGAGCAACAATGATCCCCAAGTCATTTAGGAGTCGCAAAAGATAGCGTTGGGTGTATTCTCATTTGTGACATCATGTTAAAGCGTTCACAAATTTGTTGGGAAGTTTTCTCGTTCTTAGTATTTTATTTGTTTGGGCGGCTTTCTGAAATCTCATTTTTAATATTAATATGAGCCTTCAGGGAGCTTCATCAAAAATATGATTGAGATGTCCATCATGTATTATACAGCTACTTCAACTATTTTATGTCTGGAGGTTTTTGATACTGCTCTTTTGCTGCCTGATCTGTGTCCAAACAGGAGGTTTCAACAAATCCGACAATATTCGAGAAATTGCTCTTTTGAGGTTTCGTCTGATCCAGCTCAAGACATTGTTTGTTATGCTCACCAACAATTCTATTGATGACAATTAAAACAGGGGAGTCCCCTCCAAAGTTGCGTAATGGTTTTCAGCCAATCATAATAGGTTTCATTATTTTTAAGATCGACCATCCAGAACTAAGAAGATAAAGACTTCGTCTCTGTCATAAAATAGCTGTGGGTGCCATGAAAGAGTTTTTGGCCACCGAAAGTCCCAGATGTTTAAACGGATGTTCTTCTTCTCTGCCAACTTTTTTGATATGCCAAATTTTCGTCTCAATACCCACGGTTTGTTCTTCATTTCGACAAGCCTCCCCATCCATCAAATACCGAATTAGCGACGTTTTCCCAACCGCTTCCTCACCAACAACAATCAGCTTTGCCTCATTCAACTGCTCCAGCGTGTCACTTCATCTTCCGCCTCAAAATAGCTCTCCATGGCGGCAAACAGGGCCTGGGCATCTGTTGTGTCGAGGGCTTCTTTGGTGAGGACTGCGATGTTATTGTATTTTAAGGTTGAGTTCGGTAAGGGTTTTGCGTAATGGTGACTTATAAAGAGCTTTGGCGCCATCAGCCCCGATCTTGTTGTTCCTCAGATCAAGATTTGTGAGGTTTGTGAGGCTGTTGCCAAAGGCTTTGGCCCCGTCATCCCCGATCTGGTTGCCCCCCAGATTAAGAGTTGTGAGGTTTGTGAGGCTGTTGCCAATGGCTTTGGCCCCGTCATCCCCGATCTGGTTGCCCCCCAGATCAAGAGTTGTGAGGTTTGTGAGGCTGGCCAGGGCTTTGGCCCCGTCATCCCCGATCTGGTTGCCCCCCAGATTAAGATTTGTGAGGTTTGTGAGGCTGGCCAAAGCTTTGGCCCCGTCAGCCCCGATCTGGTTGCCCCCCAGATTAAGAGTTGTGAGGTTTGTGAGGCTGGCCAGGGCTTTGGCCCCGTCATCCCCGATCTGGTTGCCCCCCAGATCAAGAGTTGTGAGGTTTGTGAGGCTGGCCAGGGCTTTGGCCCCGTCATCCCCGATCTGGTTGCCCCCCAGATCAAGAGTTGTGAGGTTTGTGAGGCTGTTGGCAATGGCTTTGGCCCCGTCGTCCCCGATCTGGTTGCTCTGTAGATAAAGAGTTGTGAGGTTTGTGAGGCTGTTGGCAATGGCTTTGGCCCCGTCATCCCCGATCTGGTTGCTCTGTAGATCAAGATGTGTGAGGTTTGTGAGGCTGTTGGCAATGGCTTTGGCCCCGTCAGCCCCGATCTGGTTGTTCGTCAGATCAAGAGTTGTGAGGTTTGTGAGGCTGGCCAGTGCTTTGGCCCCGTCAGCCCCGATCTGGTTGTTCGTCAGATCAAGAGTTGTGAGGTTTGTGAGGCTGGCCAGGGCTTTGGCCCCGTCAGCCCCGATCTGGTTGTTCGTCAGATCAAGAGTTGTGAGGTTTGTGAGGCTGTTGGCAATGGCTTTGGCCCCGTCAGCCCCGATCTCGTTGTATCCCAGATTAAGAGTTGTGAGGTTTGTGAGGCTGTTGGCAATGGCTTTGGCTCCGTCATCCCCGATCTGGTTGCTGCTCAGATGAAGAGTTGTGAGGTTTGTGAGGCTGGCAATGGCTTTGGCCCGTCATCCCCGATCTGGTTGCTCTGTAGATCAAGATGTGTGAGGTTTGTGAGGCTGTTGGCAATGGCTTTGGCCCCGTCAGCTCCGATCTGGTTGCTGCTTAGATTAAGCTTTGTGAGGTTTGTGAGGCTGGCAATGGCTTTGGCCCCGTCATACCCGATCTGGTTGTATCTCAGATCAAGATTTGTGAGGTTTGTGAGGCTGGCAATGGCTTTGGCCCCGTCATACCCGATCTCATTCCCTTCAAGGTCCAGGTGCGTTAGGTGCGGGAGCGATTTGAGAAGCGGGGCGGAGACTTCGCGTACCGCGTTTCTGAGTTTTTTGTCATTATCAGTACGCTTAGAATATGGTTTTTCTCTGACAGTTTTATGGGCCCCCAGGTAGAGATGGGTGAGCTGGGGGAGGTCTTTGATTTGTTCGGGGATGACGGTGAGGCCTAAACCGCCGAGGTCCAGAATTGTGGCGTTGGCGGTTTTGGCTTCAGTGATAAGCTGGTTGACAATGGTGTTGCGTTCTTCGTTGTTGCGTGGGAGTTGGATTGTCATATGTGCTGGCCCGGTATGTCTTTTAAGTTATTTATAAAATATCGTGTTTGGTATTATGGGATATGTTTTACACGATATTGGGGTGGAGTGGAAGCTTTGTTATGCTTTAGGTTGTGGTTTGTGAATGGGGATGTGTGATGTTTTTCCTCCCCCTTCAGGGGGGAGGTCGGTGCGACGCACCGGGTGGGGGTGATGCGGCTGGGTTTGATTGGTTTTTTGTTTTTGTCACCCCCATCCCCCTTGCTTTGCAAGGGTACTTCCCCCCTTAAGGGGGAAGAAAAGAAGTTGTGCATGTTTTTGGGGTGGTGATTTTATCTTTTATTTTTGGTTAAGCTGAGATTTTTGTATGAACGTTTGGGGTAGGGCAGCATGCCCATCACAGCGGTTAGAGGTTGTGGTTTGTGGGTGGGGATTTTCTTCCCCCGATTGCAATCGGGGGCAGAAAGGGATTGTGCTTGTTTTTGGGGGCTTTGGTTTTATCTTTAATGTTTGGTTAAGCTGAGATTTTTGTATGACTGTTTGGGGTAGGGCAGCATGCCCAGCACAGCGGCTGGTTTTTATTGGACGTTGTTAATGTATTGTAATTTCTAGCGAAAAATTTTTTAAAAAAGTTATCCTCACTCTTTGGGGGTGGGTTATGATTGTGGTGTCGCATTGATATTGACCTCTACCCCACGATGGTCAGCATGGCGGTTATGACGCCGGTTAGGCTTTCGCCGACGATGAGGCCGGAGGCTATTATTGTTATTCGGCGTTTGGACCAGTTTGGGAAAAAGTATGTGAGGAGCGCGGCTGTTATTGCGCCCAGGAAGAGCGAGATGGAGTTCCAGGCCGGGATGACGAAGCCGAGGCCGATGGCAGAGGCGCTGGGAATGTAGCGCGCTGTTTTTTCTGGAAGCAGGCTTTCTAAGGTGGCCATGAGGATGCCGATGAGGCCTGCGATGATGATGGCGGGCATGGCGGCTTCTGGCAGGGCTTCGAAGCCTTTGCTGAGGACCTCGGCAACAGCTTTCCAGGTGGCGACGGCAGGGGCTGGCCAATCCTCAGTGAGGAGTTGTTGTTGTGGATTTGGAATGAGAAGAAGATAGGTAATGGCACCAACAAGCGAGCCTACGAGAATGCCGAAGACCTGGGCGATGACCTGGAAATGTGGTGTGGCGCCGATGATTTGTCCGGTGCGAAGATCGTTCATTAAGTCTGCGCATTGGCCGGCTGACCCGCCAGTGACATTGGCGGTCATCAGGTTGGCTGTCATGTTCCCAGGGGTGATGGCCCCGAAGGTGAACTGAGTAATTTTGCCAAGAGCCCCGATGGGTGTGATTGAGGTTTCACCTGTTACACGGGCCGCTACGATGGCTAAGATATAGCTTAACAAGACAGCGATGAGTGCTGGAACAAGTGCGATGTTAAAAATTTGATTTTGGGCAACAACCAGAAGGAGTGTGCTGACCGCAAAGAGGATAAACATTGTTGTGTTAGACAGGAATGGCGTTGATTTTGTTTCACCTTCTGATGTTTGTTGTTTCCTTTTGCGTATGATGATGCGTGCGATAATGATGATGAAGGATGTTAAGGCTGCGGTTGTCATAAGTGTTGCGCCAGGCCAGATAAGCCATTCGACGAGTGGGCCGTACCAGAGGATGTTTTGATCAAGGTCTCCTGGTTTGGCCCAACCGAGAGTTAGGATCATTGGGGCTAACATGGCCCAGGCTATGATGGTGCCAATGAGAATTGATACACCTATCCTTAAACCGACGATAGCACCGAAACCGAATAAGAGGAAAGATGGATCAAGCGCGAGGCCAAAGTTTTTGGCATAGACACTGACTGTATTACCGATGTCTTTTATATAGAGATCAAATTTGACAAGTGGTGCCAGCGGTTTGATGTTGAATATAATTGTGCAAACTTTAAAGGCCGCACTGAGGGCTGCTGTTGAAAATAAATATTTTAGATTTATTGCTGCTTCTTTGCCTCCACGGTGAATTTCCTGCATGGTTTCGGCAGTTACAACCCCGGCTGGGAAGGGCAGGTTTTCTCGGACCAGCATCTGATTTCTAAGACCTGCTGCAACGACAATGCCTAAGAAACTGACAACAAGAAGCCAGATGACAAGGATAGGATAGGTCAAGGTCTGGTTTGTTAGAAGGGCCAAAGCTGGAATAGGTGCAGCAAGGCCGGACGACAAGATTGCAGCGGCCGAGGATGTTGTGGTCTGGTTTATGTTGTTTTCATAAAGGCTTAAGGGGCTTGTGCCTTGTAAGCGTTGCATGGTCGACCAGAAGGCAAAGCCGATGAGGCCAGCGGCAACGGACATATTAAAGCCCCATGCGATTTTTAAGCCAGTGTAAACATTGCAAGGGGTTAACAGGGCTCCTAAGAGAATGCCTGTCAGGATCGCACGAATGGTGAGTTCTGGTGCACCAGAAGAATGATGGTTTTGCATGAGTGAGCCCCGAGATAATATATTTTTAAGTATTATAAAAAGGTAACATTTTATCATAAGGATTACTAGGATTATTGGCGTATTGGGTGTGATTATGAAGCGTATAAAAATTATTTTAAAAAAAGTTATGCTCATGTTTTTTGCTTAGGGTATTATAGGATTTAAAGAGATTCGATTTTTTCTTGATGTGAGACTTATGACAGAATATCCAAGTTTTGATTTTGAAAAACAGGCGATAAAAAAATATGGAGCCCCTGTTGGCGGTGTTGATGAAGCCGGGCGTGGTCCTTGGGCTGGGCCGGTTGTGGCGGCAGCAGTTATTTTAGATGAGACTAATTATCCTGATGGATTAAATGATTCAAAGAAGCTTTCTGCGCAAAAGCGAGATTTGCTTTTTAAAGAGATTTGTGAAAAGGCAATTGTTGGAATTGGGATTGCTGATGTTGCCCGTATTGATGAGATGAATATTCTGCATGCCAGTTTGTGGGCTATGTCAGAAGCGGTAAAGGACTTATCGCAAGTTCCGAACGTGTTATTGATTGATGGGAATAAAGCCCCGAAGATTGATTGTCCTTGTGAGTTGATTGTGAAAGGTGATAGCAAGTCCTGTTCGATTGCAGCTGCTTCTATTATTGCGAAAGTGACACGGGACAGAATTTTAGAGACATTAGCGTTAGAGTATCCTGACTATGGTTGGGAGACGAATAAAGGTTATGGTACGAAAGACCATAGAGATGGAATTGCACGAGTTGGTGTGTGTGAGCATCATCGTCGGTCGTATAAGCCGATTCAGCAAGCTTTGAAAAATATAGCCTGAGTGTTTTTAAAAGATTTCATCAGTTTTGAAATCATGATCTCCAAAGCTGTCATCTTCATAACGGTCTTGTCTGCGATTACCGCCCCAGCCGCCACCGAAGGGCGGTAAGTTTGATGAATGGCGAAATGGATCAGCCGGACGGCGACGCCAGCGTTGGTTTCTTTGGGTTCTTGCCCAGTAGTCTGCAGCTGTGATCGCGCCTTTTAGAAGTTCTTGGAGTAAGACTTCCATGTTGCTGTTGGGTGTAAAGACCGAGCCAGGATCATCATAATGGGACCTGCGAAAGTCTGCAGAAATTTTTAAGAGGTCTTGTTTGCGTTTAAAAAGATTATTGAGCTGTTCTCTATTGTCTGTCATTTTGTCACTGAGATGATCCAGTTCATCGTCAATGTTTTCGAGATTTTTTAGAATACGGTCATCAGCTGGGTCATGTGTCTGGCGCGCTTCATAGAAGAGGTCGCTCATGTCTTCTTGTTCGATAAAATCTACAGAGAGTTCAACAGCTTTTTTTAAAGAATGGTCACGACCCTCGGAGAATGTATTAAGTTGAGCTGTGATATCATTGAGTTCAGCACCAAGTTTTTCGAGTTCGGCGTTTTCGTCCTTCTCTTTGGTACGGATATTTTCAAGATCTTTGGTGAGATCTTGTCCAGTAAGTTCTTTAATTTTTTCTGCTTTTAATTGATCAAGTTGTTTTTGTTGATCTGCGATATTAGATTTTAGGTGATCAAGGTGATCATTTAAACGTTCTGGAATTTCAAGTAAGATGGTATAGTTTCTTTTTGCATCATGATAGTTGATAAGATTTGCGACTTTGCCATCCAGCCATTCTATAATATTGAATGAGTCATAGTCTTTGGTACCGTATTTACGTTTCCAGAGATACATGAAAAGAGGATCAGCCTGATAAGGTGCGCCTTTTTCTTCACGATTTTCTTCTGCCTGTAGCGTTTTGTCCTCTGCTCGTTTGAGAGTTTCTTTTAATTCATTTTGTTGTGTTTTAATTTTTTTATATTTGCTTTCAGGTTGTAATTTTTCTTCAGCCTGTTCTGCAAAGATATCGAGTTTTTCTTCAAGAGCAATGATATCTTTTAATAATTTGTCATGTTTTTTGACTAAAGTTTCACGTTGCTCATGCTTTTCTTGCTGTTGTTCTTGCAAGAATAAAATGGTTTTTTGCCGTGCAGACAAAAGCGCTTGAACTTGATAGGATAAATTATCAGTTTCATTTATCACGCCATCTGCTATAGCGCTTTGTACACGTATATCAGCCAAATCATGATAGAGTTGGATGCGTTTTTCCAGCAGTTTTGATTTTTTGTTATTTTGTTTTTGTAGTTCATTTTGTTTGTCTTCAATAGAATGCTGTACTTCTTTAATTGCGTTTTCAATTGAAGATAAGGTGTTATGTCCGCGAATCATAATTACCAACTTGTTATTGAGCCACCAGAAGTTTGCATTAGTAATTGAGGAGCTACATATCCTCGTTTTTTAATTGCGACTCTGTTGTTTTGTATGATGCCGTCATCTTTTTTATCAGCTTTGACAGTATCAAATGTTTTTTTAGGAACCCGGATTGCCCAAAATTTTGTTTCTTTGCGCTTACCTGTTTCTTCATTTAATATTGTTTTTGGTACAATATTTCCTTTTTTGTCAACAGCTTCAACAATGAGATAGTAATTCCGTTTCGATTTATTTACTTTAGGAATTCTAGATAGAATGCTGCCTTGACCTTTTCTGTTGACTATTTTGATCGTATATTCCTGGCGAAGTATCTGTAGCATTTCTTGTAAATCGCGTTCAGCTTTTTGTGTTGCGCTTAAATCTTTAGATTTTGCTGCTCTTAGACCTGACTCTCCAATTTGATGTGCCGTTAGGGAGATTGAGGGGTTCTGGCTTTCAGTTTTTATATCTGAAACTAGTGATTGTATGGATTTAGGAAGTCTTGTTGTTAATTCTTGCTCAGTTTGTTGAGTTTTTAAATCTTTTGGTCGTTCAACTGTAAAATGCCAGAATAACCAAACACCAAGTACTACTGCGAGTCCGATGCTCAGGTTTTTCCCCCATGAGTCACGTGATACGTAGAGTTTTGCTAGCCAGGTTTTATAACTTTCCTTTGGAGGCTGATATACGAAGCGTTCATCTTCAAGTGCTTGTACACCTTCCTCCAAAACGTGATCAGGAACATCAATGCCTTGGCTTTGATAAAGTTCACGAAGCTTCTTAATGAGGTCTTCACGGCGCTTATCATCGTTTAATTCCCGATCTATCAGTCTTTTATCATGGCGTAATGTATCGACAACATCCATGGCGATCATTATGTCATCAAGTGCATTTTTTTTATCAGCTACATTGTTATTTTTATCTGACATATATTATTTTGCTTTGCTCTTAAAAGTATCAGGCATGAGAGACACGAAGATATTTCTGATTAATCGATCAAAGTATTTCCCTCTGCAGTCAGCCGCGCTAATCTTCTTTTTCCATCTTCGACTGCTTCTCTTATTTCTTCAGAGTTCCGTGTTGCCAGAATTCGCATTTCTTCAATGGTTTCACGAGATCTGATTTGGAAATTAACAACTGAATCTACTAACTTTTTTACAGCCTCAGCTTTAATTGTGGGACCGTAACCAGCTTTAATTGCTTCTTGTTGAACTGCTTCTCCCATTTCCGAAAGGGTATCTAAACTTTCTTCAATTCCCTTTTTCATTGCTTCAAGTGTTTTTGTTGATTCATGTAAACCAAATAACCCTGTAAATGAGGCTTTGAGTGCTGTTAAAACTGCATCATTTGTTGCGAAGAAGGATACAGCTTGAGCATATACACGTTCTTTTGCACTTGTTGTCTGCATTAATCTAGACATTATGACTTCAGACGTATTGTAGCCGATTGTCATATTATCAGATAAATCTTTAGCGATTTGATATTTTTTCTCAACGATTTGTAAGTCACGCAGAGCATCATCTCTTAGCATCTCTAATTCGGCACGTTTGGATACTTCTGTTCCGTTATATTTGGTGATGTTATTTGAGGCTTTTTCTAGTTCTTTTTTATTTTTTTTGAGTTCTTTTTCTGCTGTTTCTAGAACTTTTAATGAAAGTACTTGTGCTTGTTTATAAGCTCCTCTGAAATTACGATATGCTTCTAGTATGCGACCTTCTCTTAGAATTTGATCTTTCGAGTCTTTAGCAACTTCTAGGTAAATATCTCTTATTTCATCAAACCTTTCAGCAATATCTCCTCTGCGGACTTTCATCCAAATATTACCAACACGTTCTAGAGTATCAATTTTACCATCATCAAGTTGTACAACAAGTCGTTTTGCATCATCTCGGATAGAGTTAAAACTTTCAACAATTTCATTGTAGCGTTGACCTATATTCATTGCAGAAATTTCAGTTCGTACAATTTCGTTAAAGACAGATACTTCTGATAATGTCTTGGCAATAATTGTAATTTTTTCTTTATCTAGATCATATATTTCTTCTAGGAGACCGGCGATTGGAGCGTCTTCAGTCTTTTCAATTTTAATACCCAAGTCACGTATATTTTTTTTTGCTTCATCTAATTGCTGTAAAGGGGTTTTGCGCGCCATTCTTATCTCCAAATAAGTCTTTTGTTTACCAAAAGTCGGTGTTTTAAATTATTTTAGTCATATCGTGTTTTTAGAATTTTTCAAATTTATATTTGGCTTCTTTATGTGCTTATATAGGTCATTATTATTATAGTTTGTATAGATATTAATCCTTAATGCTAACGAATTTATGAAAAATAAAAGACAAGAGTGCCTTAACTTTATTATTCTTTACTTCAAGACTACTTCATTTCGAGATATGGATAATGATGTGAAGCATACATTTTTGATTTTGAGTATTACTATATTTATATTTTTTACATGTGTTGCTTGTGGTATGGCGCTTTTCGAGTCTCGCAAATTATCCAATAAACTTGCTCAATTTAAGTCCCAGAATGATCAGTTAAGAGTCCGTCTTAAAAGTTTGAGCACTGATTATAAAGAGCTCAATAAAAAATACGGGGAAACAAAGTCTAAATTGATTAAATCAATGGCAGATTATGATTCCTTGAGAATTTCATTAAAACAGGCTCAAGAAGCATTATATAAACAGACAATCCGAAATATTGATAGACGATCTCATGCATTATATCCTTTTCATGAGAAAGACATAGAAAATATTCCAATGACACAAGGTGTTTCCTCATCAATATATTTTAGAGGCAAATGTATTTTATGTGATGATTAGGATCTAAGCTTTCATTCTATCTCAGTAACTTTTTCCATAATTGCAAGAATTGTATTTTCTATATTTTGAGTTTGAGTTTTTCTTGTATAGTTTAAACTGTTGTTAATTAATGGGTTTGTCAACTAATACAGTATGTAGACGTTTTTTTATGAAGTATTTGTTTATTCACCTCATAGTCAGCATCAGTGTGGTGTATTAAAATAAAAATAAATGCTTATATTGACTAGACGCTGCCATTTTCTAGGAATAGTAATTATTTAAAATTAAATTTTG
This sequence comes from Methyloligellaceae bacterium, assembly GCA_965263345.1. Taxonomy (GTDB): domain Bacteria; phylum Pseudomonadota; class Alphaproteobacteria; order Rhizobiales; family CBDHHC01; genus CBDHHC01. Next base: position 184,299 of record CBDHHC010000016.1, on the reverse strand, counting down.
GGTATTGATCATGAGTTTAGAAAGATTGATAGATCGAGTTCTATTGCGTGGTAAAGGCAAGAATAAATATTTCGATATCCTTAATGGCTCGAAATATCATAATAATTATAATGACTCATATGCTTTTCCTTCTGAGAATTCGGATGGAACTCCACAAAATGATCTACCTCAGTTTATAAAAGATGATGTTGAAGAACCATTAAAAAATGATGAGGCCTCATCATATGACTTTTCGAGAACTTCTTCATCTGGGGGTAAGTTTGATAATAACTCTCTGAACCCACAGAAGCAAAATCAGGAAAAATCAAGCTTTATGGAGTTCAATAGGTCAATTATTAAAGATCGTCCCTGGTATGTTAGGTTTTCTCTTTATGGCCTCTATTGGTCATTTATTTTAACAATCTGGGTTGGTTTGTTTCTTGTTATTGCGGTGACTGTTTATGCTCTTATTTCTCCTGATCCACTAAAAGCAGGTTTAAAAAATAAACCCGCTAATTTAAGTATCGTTGCTAGTAATGGTAAAGTGATTGCTGAAAAAGGGCTTCGCAGGGATCATGTAAAGCTTGAAGAAATGCCAAAACATGTGATCAATGCCGTATTGGCAACAGAGGACAGAAGGTTTTATTATCATCCTGGGTTAGATCCTATTGGAATTATCCGTGCATCAATTGCTAATCGTCGAGCAGGTCGGATCGTGCAGGGTGGAAGTACTATAACGCAGCAGTTGGCCAAGGTTCTTTTTCTCAAACCAGCTCGAAATTACTGGCGTAAAATAGAAGAGATGTTGCTCGCATTTTGGTTGGAGTATCGTTTTTCTAAGAAACAGATTTTGGAGCTTTATCTTAATCGGATTTATTTTGGTGCAGGTAATTATGGGATTGAGGCTGCCTCTCAACATTATTACGGTAAGAGTGTTTCTAATATTAGCGTTTATGAAGCTGCAATTTTAGCAGGTCTCATTAAATCTCCTTCTTTTTATGCCCCGACACGGAATTTTAAGCGTTCACTCTCACGAGGTAAGGTTGTTTTGCAAAACATGCGCAACGCCTGGATGTTAAGCTGGGAAAATCACCAAAAGGCATTGAATAATATTCCTACATTGAGAACGAACAAGCCTTCTGAAAGTTATGGATATGTTATTGATTTGGCTGTTGAACGAGTTTCATCATATGGTCAGAACTTACAGCATGACATGATTGTTGAAACAACAATTGATTATGATTTACAGGCACAGGTTCAAAACTTTGTAAATCTTAATATGTCAGATCAGGGAAAGAAGTTTAATGCTAGTCAGGCTGCAGCTGTTATTCTGGATCGAAATGGTGCAATAAAAGCATTGGTTGGCGGTCGTAATTATAAGAAAAACCAATTTAACCGTGCTGTTAAGTCTCGTCGACAACCAGGCTCTACCTTTAAACCATTTGTATTTTTAGCGGCTATGGAAAAGGGATTAACGCCAGATAGTGAAGTTTATGATGGCCCTCTTCAAATTGGAGATTGGAGCCCGGAAAATTATTCAAAGCGTTATTTTGGTGATGTCAGCTTGAGAGTTGCTCTTGCAAAATCACTTAATACAGTTTCTGTGCGTTTAAGTGAATGGGTTGGGCGACAACGCGTTATTCAAACAGCTCACCGCTTAGGAATATCCACTAAATTGCAAAACAATCCGTCTATTGCACTTGGTACATCCGGTGTTTCTTTGTTAGAGCTTACTGCTGCTTATGCTCCGTTTTCTAATGGTGGTTATGCTGTGCGACCTCATATCATTAAGTTGATAAGAGATAAAAATAATAATTTGCTTTATAAGCAAGATACAAAAAATTGGGGTCAAGTTGTTAAGGCTCATTTCGTTGCTGCAATGAATGATATGCTGACTGCAACAGTTGTTTCTGGTACTGCCAAAAAAGCAAATATTCCGCCACACCAGGTTGCTGGTAAAACCGGAACAGGACAGGGATATCGCGATGCTTGGTTTGTTGGGTATACATCACATTACATAGGTGGTGTTTGGATTGGTAATGATGATTTTAAACCAATGAAAAAGGCGACAGGTGGCAGTCTTCCTGCTCTGATATGGCGTGATATGATGTTACATGCCCATTTGCAAAAGGAACCTCAATCTCTTCCTGGTGGGAATTGGCAACAGCAAGCAAATTGGGCTGAACCACGGCGAAGAGAGAGACGGGGATCATTTTTTGATTCATTATTTGGCGGCTTTTCTTCAGAACCAGATGATACTAGTTTAGGCACTCGTGATCCACGTCGCGATAGAAGACAACGAGAGCGTATTGATCGCGCGGAATGGGAAGAGATCTTTGGTGGTTAGCGGGTAATTCGTTCTTTTTATCAAACATATAGGCTTCATTAATTATTGTCTTCCCTATCAACTTTACTTTGATTTTTGACAATAACACCTAAAATTGCTATCTTATTTATTACCGGGAGAGATCAAGTATGTCCTTTATTACTTGGCGCCGAAGGAGCAACCGCCCTGGAAACTCTCAGGCAAATGGACCGGCCTTATTTTTCATACTCCGAAGAGAGGCTTCATGCCCACCGAAGGAGAAAGCTCAGGTGATACTAATATTACCTTTGTGAAACTCTCAGGTTAAGCAGACGGAGAGGGCACTCAGTAACCAAGATATGGCTGGGTTTGCTATGGAGTATGAACATGTCGCATATTGCAATCATAGGCGCTGGTATTACGGGTATTACTACCGCATATGCTTTAAATAAACGTGGTTATGACGTCACTGTCATTGATAGATGTCGTTATTCCGCGATGGAGACTTCCTTTGCGAATGGAGGGCAGTTATCGGTTTCAAATGCCGAGGTATGGAACCATTGGAGTACACTCCTTAAAGGTATTAAATGGCTGACGCAATCACATGCACCTTTATTATTTAATCCCTTACCAAGTTGGCATAAATATAGTTGGATGGCAGAGTTTGTTGGTAATATACCTAATTATAGAAAAAATACGATCCAAACGGCTAAGCTGGCCCTCTCTGCGAGGCAATATCTTCTTGATATTGCAAAAAAAGAGCAGATTCAATTTGATTATGAACAACGTGGGATATTACATATTTATCGTAATAAAAGTTCATTTAAACATGCTGTGAAAGTCAATAAATTATTAGAGGAAGCTGGGCTTGAACGTTTTTCGGTTTCATCTGATGATATAAAGGCGATTGAACCCACTTTAGAAGAGGATCTTTACGGAGGCTTTTATACTCCTTCAGATAGTTCAGGTGATATACATAAGTTTGTTGTGGGGCTGTCTCAAGTGTGTGAACGTAAAGGTGTAAATTTTAAGTATGATACGTCCATAGACAATATTACTCATGACCTTAATGGTATTCAAATCGAGACACAACATGGAGAGCCGTTTCAATATGATGCGGTTGTTATTTGCTCTGGTATTAGCAGTCGGGACTTTGCGAGACAAGTTGGAGACAGGCTCAATATTTATCCTGTGAAGGGGTATTCAATTACTGTTGATTTAAAATCTCAATCCTGTCAGGACGCTGCGCCTTGGGTTAGTTTGCTTGATGATGAAACAAAGATTGTTGCAAGTCGATTTGGAAAAGGCCGTTATAGAGTTGCTGGTACTGCAGAATTTAACGGGATCAATCTCGATATTCGTCGTGATCGTGTACAACCCCTTATTGATTGGGTCAGAGGGCTCTTTCCTAATGTTTCAACTGAACATGTTATACCATGGGCAGGTTTAAGGCCAATGACTCCCAATATGATGCCAAGGGTTGGGCAAGGCAAATCCAACAGAGTTTTTTATAACACAGGACATGGCCATCTTGGCTGGACACTTTCAGCCGCTACTGCAGAAGTTGTGAGTGAGAGTATTCAGCAGAACATAAGTCCAGTTAAGTTACATAAAACTGAATTGCATAAATATAACCAAGCAGCTTAAAGTTTCTTAAATCTGTTGTTGTCCACGGGAGATTGCCGCGACTCCCGTGCGGGCAACTTCTACCAGGCCTAATGGTTTCATGAGCTGGATGAACTGCTCTATTTTATTAATGCGCCCTGTTAGCTCAAATACAAAATGTTCTGTTGATGCGTCTACAACATGGGCGCGGAATGCTTCACTTAATCTTAGAGCTTCAACGCGATTATCTCCGGTGCCTTTTACTTTTACTAAGGCTAATTCTCTTTCTAGAGAATTTCCTTCAAGAGTTAGGTCGGTTACGCGATGGACAGGAACAAGCCTTTCTAATTGCTTGGTAATCTGTTCAATTACCATTGCAGTCCCTGTTGTAACAATAGTTATTCTTGACAGGTGTTTGTGATGTTCTGTTTCTGTCACAGTGAGAGAGTCAATATTGTAGGCTCTTCCAGAAAATAAACCGGTTACCCTGGCTAGAACTCCTGGTTCGTTATCTACTAATACGGATAATGTATGTTGTTCTAATTTGCTTTCTTTACTGGTCATAACATTTTCCAATTTTCTCGCTCGTGCCATGTTTTTCATGGCCGAGCTTTTATACTATTGTTTCTGAATTTTCTGCTCTGTGTTTTTCAAGATGATTTGACAAACGTTTAGACGAGTACTTTTCCTTCGTCAGAGATAGCATTTGCTATATCTTCATCCGATACTTCTGTATCCAGTAGCATGTTGTTATGTGCTTCACCAGATGGTATCATTGGGAAACAGTTTGCAACTTTGTGAACATGACAATCGAATAGTACTGGTTTATCTACAGAAATCATTTCTTTGATTGCGTCATCAAGCTCATCAGGTTTTGTTGCTCGGATGCCTACACCGCCATAAGCTTCCGCGAGTTTAACAAAATCTGGTAAGGCTTCAGAATAGCTACTTGAGTATCGGCCTCCATGCAGGAGTTGTTGCCACTGTCTAACCATACCCATATATTCATTATTTAAGATGAATATTTTCATTGGTGCGTCGTACTGAACTGCTGTTGACAGTTCCTGCATTGTCATCTGGACAGAAGCTTCTCCAGCAATGTCAATCACAAGAGCATCTGGGTGTGCGATTTGTACGCCTAATGCGGCAGGTAAACCATATCCCATTGTTCCGAGACCGCCAGAGGTCATCCAACGGTTTGGTTCATCAAATTTATAATATTGTGCTGCCCACATTTGATGCTGACCAACTTCTGTTGTTATATAAGTATTCTTGTCTTTGGTTAATTCATATAAGCGTTCAATTGCGTATTGTGGCATGATCACATCGTTGCGTTGTTTATAACGTAAACATTGTTTCGCACGCCACGTGCCTATTTGATCCCACCATTGTGAGAGGGCTTTTTCATCTGGATTGCAGGAGCGAGCTTTCCAAACTCGTATAAGATCTTCTAAAACATAGGCAACATCACCAATGATTGGCAGGTCTGCTCTTACATTTTTATTTATTGACGATGGATCAATATCAATATGTATCTTTTTTGAATTCGGTGAAAAAGCATCCAAGCGACCTGTGATCCTATCATCAAATCTTGCTCCAACTGCTATGATCAGATCGGTATCATGCATTGCCAAGTTTGCTTCATAGGTTCCATGCATTCCTAACATGCCTAAAAATTGTTTGTCCGATGCTGGGTAAGCGCCAAGGCCCATTAGAGTGGATGTGATTGGGTAACCGGTTGTTTGCACAAACTGGCGAAGTAATTGGCTTGCGATCTTGCCAGAGTTAATAACTCCTCCGCCTGTATAAAATACTGGCTTTTTGGCTTGCTCAATCATTTCAACAGCTTGATGTATTAAGTTGTCTTCTGTTCTTAATTTCGGTCTGTATGTTTTATGTATTACATTTGAAGGACCAGTATATGTTCCTGTTTTAAATTGAACATCTTTTGGAATATCAACAACGACAGGTCCTGGTCGGCCATTGAATGCAACGAAGAAGGCTTCATGCAGGACTCTTGCAAGATCATTTACATCTTTTACAAGATAGTTATGTTTTGTGCAGGGGCGTGTGATGCCTACGGTATCGCACTCCTGGAATGCATCACTTCCTATTAAAGGAGATGGAACCTGGCCTGTAATACATACCATCGGAATGGAGTCCATTAAAGCATCAGTTAGTCCTGTTACTGCATTTGTTGCGCCTGGTCCAGAGGTTACGAGAACGACACCGACTTTGCCAGTTGAACGAGCGTACCCTTCAGCAGCATGAGTTGCTCCTTGTTCGTGGCGAACGAGAATATGCTCAATTTTATCCTGCTTGAAGATTTCATCATAGATAGGTAAAACGGCTCCACCTGGATAACCGAATATGTGTTCAACTTTTTGATCAGCCAGCGCCTGCATTACGATTTCTGCGCCAGTCATCATTTGTGACATCGTTCTTACTCCTTGCGATGACAATAATCTCTTATTTGTAGCAATCCATTTACTTCATTCAATCTTATTAGACAGGCTGAAATGTTAGATTGCACTGCAACATGATTTATCAGCACGGTATAATGCGTTTTGACATAGGTCAACAGTAAAAAAGATATAAAATGAAAAAAATATGACTTTTTTCTTGCCATATATTACTTTTGTAGCCATTTCCAGGTAATCATATTACTTCTAAGCCATGTCATTTGTCTTTTTGCGTAGCGTCGTGTGTCTTGTTTTGACTGTTCGATAGCTTGGTCTAGAGATATTTGATGTGTTAAATATTGGGTAAATGGTTTTACACCTAGTGCTCTCATTATTGGCAGTGCTTCATCTAGATTATGGTTAAGAAGGGCTTTGACCTCTTCTAAGGCGCCTTCTCTGACCATCGTGTCAAAACGTGAATTGCAACGTTCGTAGAGAATTTCTCTCTCAGGAGCAATTACATATTTTTCTAGATTCTCAGTCTTTAGTAGAGGTGTACCTTGCTGTTTTTGCCATTCCGCAAGGGAAGTATCTGTTGCATCAATAACTTCAAGTGCTCTGGTAATTCTTTGGGTATCCATCTCATTGAGCTGTTGGGCCATTATTGGATCACGTTTTTTTAATGTTTCGTGAAGTTCATTTATGTTTACTCTTTTGGCTTTCTGGCGCCAATAGTTGCGGATTTCTTCAGGGATTTCAGGGACTGGCGATAGGCCTTTGAGTAATGCTGAGAAATAAAGGCCTGTTCCACCTGTGAAAATGGGGAGTCGTTTTTTATTTTTACAGTCCTCTAGTATTTTTTTTATATCTTCAACCCAATGGCCTACGGAATAATGTATTTTTCCTGGAATTGTTCCATAGAGTGCATGGGGGGCCTCGGCTTCTTCTTCCTTGCTTGGGCGGGCCGTTAAGACTCTTAATTCACGATAAATTTGCATCGAGTCAGTGTTTATGATTATGCCATTATGCTTCTGGGCCTGTTTGATGGCATAGGCTGATTTTCCACTTGCTGTTGGACCTGCGATTAAAATGGCGTCAATATTGCTCATAGATTTTGATGTTTATCCAAGCGTATAAGGTTTTTAGAAGACTAGATTAAGTTTTTATAAAATATCATTTTGTTGAAAAGATTGGCAACTTGTAATGACTGAATATGTACTAATTCTTGTTAGCAATAAAGAGGTTTGTCCGCTTCATGATGAGGATATTGCAAGTCTCTCTAAATATCTTCCTAATGCTCAAGCCGTTGAATGGTTGAGTGAGCGAGAAGCCTGTTTAATTCCATTTGAAGCAACTGAGGCAGATATTGCTCCTTTACATAATTATATAGCAGAAAAATATACAGAGCTTCCTGTTGATATTGCAATTCGTGAGAGAGCAGGCTTGAGGAAGAAGTTACTGATAGCGGATATGGATTCAACGATTATTCAGCAAGAATGCATTGATGAAATTGCGGATTTTGCAGGATTGAAAGACAAAATTTCTGCCATTACAGAACAGGCTATGCGTGGTGAGCTTGATTTTGATAATGCATTGAAAGAGCGTGTTGGTCTTCTGAAAGGACTTAAGGAAGACGTTCTTGATCAGGTTATTTCTGAGAAGATTGAATTAATGCCTGGGGCCAAGACACTTATCCAGACCATGAGTAAACATGGGCATTATTGTGCACTTGTTTCTGGTGGGTTTACATTTTTCACGCAACGCATAGGGCAGATGGTTGGGTTTCATACGAACCAGGCAAATGTGCTTGAGATTGAGAATGGGGAACTGACAGGCAATGTTGTTGAGCCAATTTTAGGGCGTGAAGCAAAATTAGCAGCGTTGAAACAGTATTGTGTTGATCAGGATTTTGCGGTTGAAGATGCGTTGGCTGTTGGGGATGGTGCGAATGATTTGGCGATGATTGAGGCGGCAGGATTAGGTGTTGCCTTTCATGCCAAGCCTGTGGTTGCCGATCAGGCTGATGTTCAAGTGAATTATGGAGATCTGACAGCTCTGTTGTTTATGCAGGGGTATAAGCGGGATGAGTTTGTTTAGGGGAGAACCCTTGTATAATTAAAGGTGTGAAGTTACATTAGATTTTTGGATTAATTTCTTTTAGGAAAATGTATGGCTCGTAAAAGCCGTAGTACAAAACTACCTGCTCCTTATTTAAAACAGATTGTCGTAAGTGAAGAAATAATCAAAAAGGAAACTCACTATCCTTTTAATCTTCCCTGGATGAATAGAGGAAAATTTCAACTTTCTTTTACGCGTCCAATTACAATTATTGTTGGAGAAAATGGGACAGGCAAATCTACGCTCATAGAAGCAATTGCTGCATTGGCTGGTTATGATGAAGCTGGCGGTGGAAAAGGTTACAGAGCTGTAGATCACTCTCAAGCTGTTGATAAAAGTGGTTCTCAACTTGCTAATGCGTTACGTGCAAGTTGGTTACCTAAAGTCACAAATGGGTGGTTTTTTAGAGCTGAGTCATTTTTTTCGGTTGCCCGTTATCTGGATCAAGCAGCTTTGGAAGATCCTTTTGCGTCAGCACCTCCTGATTTTTTGTCATGGTCTCATGGTGAAGGCTTCATCCGTTTTTTTGAAGAAAGGTGTTCTCGTCAAGGTATTTACTTTATGGATGAACCTGAAAGTGCTTTATCCCCTCGTCGGCAAATAGATCTTCTTCGAATTCTGAACAGGATACATTCGGCACAAAATGCACAAGTTATCATGGCAACGCACTCTCCGTTATTGATGGCTTTTCCTCATGCATGTTTACTTGAAATAAATCATTTAGGTATTGAGGAAATAAATTTTACGGAAACAGATCATTTTAAACTTTATAAAGAATTTACAGCTAATCCAAATGATTTTATTGAGGAAGAGTTGCAAGACAAAGATTCTTAACTCTCATTCATCAATGGATTATGATGTCCCCAAGCAGGTGAGCGAGGCCCAGAATAAGGTTGTAAGTCAACTCTTAATTGATAGATGATTTCACCATCCAATCTTTCCCATCCATGATCATCAAAACGTTCGCCTACTTGTCATGGTAAGAAAGGTTTATCAGATGAAAAAAATGCAATTGGTTTGTGGTCACCAGATATATCACATATTGTCAATTCGTACTTTTTGGTATTATGTGCAAACAGTTCCTTAATTTGGCATTTTATATTACTTATAACAAGGTACTTTTATTATTCACTTCCCACAGAATTGTAACATTTGCGCACTTGTAGAAAATTTTAGGTACTTTATACTCACACTCATGACTAAAGTACTTGAAATATGTATTGATGATAATATTGCAGAAGATGTGAAGAAATCTAGCCGGGAACTTGGCTTGACGTATTCGGAATTTATTCAACAATTGGTTGAAGAGAGATTATTACAGCAAAATTCAGAAGCACCTGAGACTGGGTGTCGTCGTTATTCCGTTGAAGAAGTTTTGGATCGTTTTCGTTTAAAGTCTTCTCGTATTATTGAAAACTTTTGATAATTATGCGCCTGATGCTTGTCCTTTATGATGGAGCGCAAGCATAAGATGTATTGTTATATTCATAATAACCTAAGTTGATTATCTAGAGATGGCGGTTGGAACAAGTCTGTTCTGAGCGGGGGTAGTTGTTTGGTTAGACCGAGTCTTGTTTTTGCCAATCTAAAACGTTGATCAATTAAATCTGCGTATGGTCCTGTTCCGCGCATTCGTTCTCCCCATTTTGCTTCATAGAGTTTTCCTTTTCTCATTGATTTTATGAGTGAGAATATTCGTGTTCTTCGATTTGGAAAGTCTGTCTCAAGCCATTCTTCAAATATCTCTTTTAATTCTAGGGGGAGGCGTAAGAGGACATAATATGCAGTTAACACGCCTGCAGCTTTTACGTGTTCCAAGATATTTTCAATTTCTGGGTCATTTAGCGAGGGGATAATTGGTGCCATCATAGAAATTGTGGGAATGTTTGCGTGATAGAGCTTTTTTAGGGCTTCTATGCGTTTAAAGGGTGTGCTTGCTCTTGGTTCCATGCTTCTTGCTAGCTCTTTGTCTAGAGTTGTGACAGATAAGGCTACTCTTACCAATTCTTTTTCAGCTAGTTCAGATAGGATATCCAAATCGCGGCATATGAGTGCAGATTTGGTTACAATCGTAACGGGATGATTGGTTTGATTGCATATGTCTAAAATTGATCTCGTGATTTTATAGTCTCGCTCGATTGGTTGATATGGGTCTGTGTTGGTGCCAAGGGCAATTGTTTTTATTTTATATCTCGGATTTGCCAGTTCCTTTAATAAGCATTCAGCAGCATTGGTTTTTGCATAGAGTTTTGATTCAAAATCCAAACCAGGTGAGAGCCCCATATAGGCATGGGTTGGGCGGGCAAAACAATAAGGGCAACCGTGCTCGCATCCTCTATAAGGGTTGATGGATTGGTCAAAAGGGATGTCAGGTGATTGATTGGTTGTGAGGATTTTTTTGACGACTTCATGTTGAACAGATGTTTTCAATACAGGAAGATCCTCCAGGCTTCCCCAATTATCATCAAAGTCTTCATATTGTTGTTTTTCGTAACGTCCTGATATATTTGATCGACTGCCTCTACCCTTTCGTCTTTCTGCTGATATTTTTTTGTCTTGATTTGCATTGTTCATTTTGAAAGACTTCATAATTAATCTGTGATATACGGAATCTATATCATTTTTTAGAACAAATAAAGAACATTTGTTGTGTGCTGGCTGAGAACGATAAGACTGTTTCCATGATTTCTGTAATTATACCAACTTTAAACCCTGAAAAGAGGTTTTCAAATTGCCTTGCAGCCTTGATTCCTGCGGTTTTGAAGGGGATGATTAGCGAGGTTATTGTGGTTGATGGCGGGTCTACGGATCCATTTGTTTCAAAAATCTGCGATTCTGCTGGAGCTGAGTATCTTCAAGCTCCAAGGGGGCGTGGGACGCAAATGGCTGCGGGTGCTGAGATTGCTCGTGGGAAGTGGCTGCTTTTTTTACATTCGGATACTGTGCTAGAGCAGGGATGGGAAGAGGAAGTCTCATCATATATAGAGTATATCGAAAATGGTGAGCGCAAGCCTAGTGCAGCAGCCTTTAAATTTGCCTTAGATGATTTTGGGACTATGCCGCGTATCTTAGAAAGTCTGGTTTCCTGGAGATGTTTTTTATTTAAACTGCCTTATGGGGATCAAGGACTTCTTGTTCCAAAACAGCTTTATCAAGATCTGGGTGGTTTTAAAAAAATTCCGCTGATGGAAGATGTTGATATTGTTCAGCGTTTAGGTCGTCGACGTGTTATTATTTTAAGACACCATGCTGTTACGAGTGCTCTTCGATTCAAAAATGAAGGATATTTCTTTCGCTCATTTCGAAATATATCCTGCCTTATGCTTTATTATTTAAGAGTCCCTCCACGTTATATCGAACGTTTATATGGGTAGTTCTCCAATGTCAGTTTTTGGGTTAAAAAGGTCTGGCTTTGCCCGCAGGGTTGTCATTATGGTTAAAACACCAAAAGCAGGACGGGTTAAGACTCGTTTGGGCAGAGATATTGGTGTTTGTGTTGCAACCCAATTTTACCGACATATGGTGAAAAATGTTATACGAAGAGTTGCTGCTGATACGCGCTGGGAAACCTGGCTAGCGGTTTCTCCTGATCAAGATGTTATTCATCCGTTTTGGTTTTCTGAATTACCCCGCATAGGACAAGGTAAGGGGTGTTTGGGGCAACGGATGCAATCTGTGATGGATGAACTTCCTCCAGGACCTGTTGTGATTATTGGTACTGATATCCCAGAAATTCAGCCATTTCATATAATGACTGCTTTTCAAAAGCTTGGGAAATATGATGCCGTGTTTGGGCCGGCTGATGATGGTGGATATTGGTTGGTTGGGCAGAAACGTTTTCCAAAAATTCTCTCAATGTTCGGGAATGTCAGGTGGTCTAGTCCATATACGTTAGAGGATACCCTTGTAAATTTATCGGCACATAAGGTTACTCAGATTATGGAGCTTGGTGATATTGATACTGTTGAAGAGTATTTGACGCTTAAAACATATGCCAGTCGGCATATTGCTCCTATTCGTTAGTGCTGAAAACGACCAATTCGGATGACTGTATCGCCGTAGGTTCGTTCATCAAGAATAGTAAAGTTTTCAGGTGTTTTAAAGTCTGCCGATATTCTTTCTTCAAGAACGCAAATAGCGTTTTGTTTTAACCATCCACCTTTTTGAGCTGAGAGAAGTGCTTTTTCCCCTAAGCCTTTTTCATATGGCGGGTCAGCAAAGAGGATATCAAATTCTCCATAAGTGCCAACCTCTCCGAGCCTTGTTGCATCTCTTTTGAAAATTTTGGTTATTCCCATTGCACCAACAGTTTCGATATTTCGTCGAATGGCTCCACGTGCGTCAGCATCTTCCTCAACAAATAAGCAATAGTTTGCGCCTCTTGATAAAGCTTCTAATCCTAGTGCTCCTGTTCCAGCAAATAGATCCAGGATTCTTGTGTTTTCAAGTGAAAATTCTTCAATCCCATGAGATAACACATTAAACAATGACTCGCGGACACGGTCAGATGTTGGGCGTGTATTCGTTCCTTTTGGGGCAAAGAGTTTTGCGCCTTTATAATTGCCGCTGACTAATCTCATGCTCTTATTTTCCTGATGGGCGTGTCTTTCGAGGGGGTTTTTTGGTTAATGTTGTTTTTTTGGTGCGTTGAGTGTTTTTGATGGGTGTTGGTTTTTGACCAGTTTTATTGTTGTTTTGTGTTAGGCCTATTTTGAGGCTTAATTTTTTGCCAAGTTGCTCAATAAGAGCTTTGCGTTTTACTTCTGCGAAAGTGCCTGCTTTCATATCCCCAGAACAAATGGTCCATAAGATACTCGAATGAGGCGGTTTACTTGCAAGCCTAAAGCGCCTAGTACATTTTTAACTTCGCGGTTTTTCCCCTCTCTCAGGCCAATATTTAACCAGCAATTTGTTCCTTGCAGCCTCTCTAAGGAGGCTTCTATGGGGCCGTATTTTATTCCGTCTACTGATATTCCATCTGCAAGTTGTTTTAGTTGATCTTCTGATACCTTACCATTCGCTCTTACTCTGTATTTTCTGAGCCATCCCGTTGAAGGCAGTTCTAATTCCCGAGAAAGACTGCCACCTGTGGTTAATAATAAGAGGCCTTCTGTATTAATATCGAGCCTTCCGACTGAGATTACACGTGGAAGATCATTTTTTAGAGATTGGAAAACTGTAGGTCTACCTTCGGGGTCTTTATGGGTGGTTACCAGGCCTTTTGGCTTATGATAACGCCATAATTGGATTGTTTGTGGTTCAGGAAGTGGTTTTCCGTCAACCGTAATCTTGTCATTTTCCTTAATATTATAGGCAGGAGTGTCTAATCGCTTACCATTAATGGCAATTCTGCCTTGAAAAATCCATTTTTCCGCGTCACGACGAGAGCAAAGGCCAGAACGGGCTATAGCTTTGGCGATTCTAATGTCTTCATGCGTTGTTTTTGTCGTGTTTGCCATGTTTCTCCTTTTATTTGAATCAATTATATTATTTGTATAATAAATTAGTTCTAGATATATCTAGTTAGAAATTTGAGTTAGGAGGGCCCTATGCGCCGTGATGGTATTATAGAAGCTATGGAGAGACTACGGGAAGCTTTAATTGATTCACAGGTAAGAGATGTACTTAGAATGGGTCGCTCAGCTCCTCCGTCGGAAGATAATACTGGCTTAACTCAGAAAATGCTTATGTCTTATAGTATTTTCTCACAACATCACCTGAATTTTGGCGAAGGTGAGAAATATCTTATGTCCTTGTTTGGTCTTACACCGCTGATCAACGTTAACTTTTGGTCAGGATTGTTAGATGGGGACCGTAATCTGTCACAAAAAATGCTCTCAGATATTGAAGTTGGTGTTTATAATATTGTTTTTGTTATGCCAAAATTCAAAGATCTTCTTATTCGTGAGACGGATAAAGAGGATGTTGTTATAAAGTTAAAAGATGGAGCTGAGCGAGAAGTTAACAGGTTGCGTGTATTTGTAGCCGAAAAAGGTGACTCTTTAACTGATACAGCGGTTATTTCCAATGTCATTAAAGCTGTAGAAGAACTTTATGAGAATTTTTCTTATATGAATAAAACTGGATATGTTTCTTTGGCAGTTGGAAGTATAGATTCTGGTAGTTCAAAGTCTTTTGACTTTTTTGGTAATCCTCCTGTTATTAAAGATGTGACATCGATAATTTCTGATGTTTGGGATAAAATTAAGTTTAATGAAGATAGCGAGAATGTACGTTATCAAATTGAAGTTGCTTTGATGGCAGTCGGTTTCGTTAACAATGTAAATGCGAAACAAACCGCTGGCGTTATTACTGAAGAAGAAAGTGACCGTATTATTCGCTCTGTCGGACGTGCTATTGAAGTTCTTTTCCAAAATGGTGCGTATACTCTTAAGATGGATAAAGAAGAAGAATCCAGGGCTAGTGCAATCCTTCAAACACATGTTGCCCAGATTGAAATGAAAACGGATGGATTTGGCGCTTCTTCTAGCGAACCTAAAACTCAACCAAAAGATAACTTAGAAAACAAAATCGTAGAATCATTATCTACTGAGCCTCAGGATGTTGAGTTTGTAGAAGCAAGTTAAATCATTTTGCTTTCTTGAGAGTTTTTGTGTTAACTCAATTCTATGACGACACATAATTTCATGGAAGTTGCGTTTGCAGAAGCTGAGGCGGCTGCAAACCGCAAAGAGGTGCCTGTAGGGGCGGTGCTTGTATGTAATCAAGAGATTATTTCGCAATCAGGCAATCGTATGAGAGAATTAAATGACCCTACAGCTCATGCTGAAATGCTTGTTATTCGTGATGCTTGTAAAAAACTTGAAACTGAACGACTACCACAAGCTGATCTTTATGTAACTTTAGAACCATGTACGCTCTGTGCAGTGGCGATATCTTACGCTAGGATTCGCCGCCTTTATTTTGGTGCTTCTGATTTAAAGGGTGGCGGCGTTGAACATGGTGTATGTTTTTTCAATCAAAAAAGTTGTCATCATGCCCCAGAGGTATATGGGGGGTTTCAAGAACAAAGAGCTTCTGATTTGTTAAAGGATTTTTTTGATACATTGAGATGAGAGGTTTTTGATGATCTTTGTACCAAAAACCCCATCCTTATATTATGGTATCGTTATGATGGGCAATTGGCTCCTGCTGCTTCCCATAATTTGATAAATTTGACCAACTCATCTTTTGAATATGGGGCTGGTTCGCGGCCAGGGCCAGGGGACCATCCCCAATGAACAAGAGCGTCGTGGTCTATATGATCAGCAACTTCACTTAAGCTTCTGCCACCATTGCGTTCTGGGTCCTTTACCTGTTCGCAAATTTCTTTTGAAGTTTTGCCAAACCACTGCATTTCTACTGGAGCTAATGCCCAAACTTTTGCCCCAGGAGGTCCGTGTGGGATTTTTGAATTTTGTTTGGCATGGCATGTATTACAAGCAATCGCTTTGGCACCAATACGACTCTCGTCTCCTGAAACAAACATGCCATGTAATTTTACTTTATTTCCATAACTTGGACCTGACCAACGAGGGATGTTGTCTGGACCCACGTGGCAGTTGGCGCATCTTGGGTGTGAAAATACTTCATGGATTTTCTTCCAGATTTTAAGGGCTTCCGTATTATTGTCCTGTGCCAATACAACTGATGGATAAAAGAAAAGTGTAAAAGCAATAATGAAACTCATGATTTTCATAGTTATCTCCTTTACACGAAATCAATATGTTTGTTGAAAGGCATCTCTCGAATCCGTTTGCCTGTCGCGGCAAAGATTGCATTTGCCAGGGCAGGGGCGGCAGGTGGAACGCCTGGTTCGCCGATACCTCTTATATGTCTTGAGTTTTCGAGCGCTTTTATTTCTATTTTTGGGGTTTGATAAAGGCGCATTGCTTCAAACTGATGATAGTTTGTTTGTTCCGGAATACCGTCTTGATATGTGATTTCTGAATTTATAGCATGTCCTAATCCCCATATGATACCACCACTAAGTTGAGCTTCTAAATTTTTGGGGTCGAGAACTGTACCAACTTCAGCAACTGCAAATACTTTATCTATTTTAATCCCTTGGGCCGTGTTGGTGACTTCAATAACCTCGGCTGTAGGTACACCAAATGCCAGAGTAAAAGCGACGCCTCTGCCACGATCATTTTCGAGTTTGCTTCCCCAATTTGACATTTTGGCCACCTCTTCAAGAACTTTACGAGAAGGTTTGTGCCAGCATAAGCGAATGCGTTCTTCCATTGGGTCAGCACCAGCTGCATGAATTAGCTCATCTAAAAAGCAGTCATGGAAAAAACCATTTCCTGATGCGCCTACTGATCGCCAGGAGCTAACGGGTGGTAAATTAGATACTGCGTAACCTTTTACACTATAATTTGGTATTCGAAATGGTTGATCCCAAGCGCCAGCAACAATTGTTATATCAGGGCCAGGTACTGCAAGACCTAATCTACTCATTTGAGATCTGGTAACAGCTGGATATGCAATTTTTCCGTCATAGGTATGGACTTTGCTATCTTTTACAGTGCCCTGCATTTTTGCCATACCTGCCGGGCGGCAGAAGTCATGGGTCATGTCTTCTTCACGTGTCCAGGTCATTTTTACGGGGGTGCCTTCCATGGCAATTGCAATTTGTATCGCCTGTTTTATATAGTCATCTTCAAGCCTGCGTCCAAAACTACCACCAATGAGTTGAACATGAAGTTTGACATTTTTTGAGTCAATTTTTGCCATTGCTGCAGCCATTGTGACAACATTCATAGGGATCTGTGTTCCTGTCCAAATGTCAAGTTGCCCATCTTTGAACTGTGCGACTGCGTTCATTGGTTCAAGTGGTGCGTGGGCAAGAAAGGGGACTTTGTATTCTGCAGTTATGACTTTCGCATCTTTTAGCGCTTCGTCAACGTTGCCTTCGTTTTTAAATTGGCTGTCTAGTTTTTCTTCAGTGAATGAATTTGAGATTTCTTCAAACATTTCTTTATTTGAAGGTAGGTAGCCAGCTTTTCCCCATGTGAACTTGATTAAATTTGCAGCTTGGAAAGCCCTCCATGTGTTGTCTGCGATAACACCTACACCTGAATTAAACCCTTCATCTGAAGCAATCGGAATTATTTTTATTACACCTTTTGCCTTTTTGGCTTTACTATCATCATAATCTTCAAGTTTTCCGCCAAGTTTTGGATTGGCTTTTATGGTTGCATAAACCATACCCTGCAAAGAGATATCTATTCCGAATTTTGCAATTCCTGTACATTTATCTACCATGTCAACACGTGGAGAAGACTTGCCTAAATAGCGCCAATTCTTTTTTGACTTGAGGCGAATAACTGGGGGAATTTCAATTTTTGAGGCTTCAGCAGCAAGGTCAATGTAACTTAGTTTTTTACCATCAGGAAGCAAGACGTGTCCGTCTTTGGTTTTTAGTTTTCTTCTGGAAATACCTGTTTTTTGGGAAGCGGCTTCTCGGAGTGCAAAACGTGCAGCAGCTCCCGCCTTACGCATTTTTCTGTAAGCATCAGGGACACTTGACGAGCCACCTGTAATTTGCATCCCCATAAATTTTCCAACGACATCACTGAAAGGGCGCATGTTATTAGCCATGAAACCTTCATCTGTTGCAGCAAATGGAAATCCTTCTGCTCCTACTGTACCATTATAGTAAGCTCCGCTTGGTGGGCCATGCTCAACGCGAATATCTTCCCAAGCGATATCCAATTCTTCTGCTACCAGTTTTGCAAGTACTGAATAAACTCCTTGCCCCATCTCAGCTCTTGGTGTGATGATAGTGATACCTTTTTGATCGATCAGGAGATAGCGCGTTAAGGTGATCTCTCCTTCTTTAAGGTTATCTTTTAACGGGTTTGGATATGGGGTTGTATATTGATAATATCCAAATGCAACACCTCCAGCAATTGCCGCGGAACCAACAAGTAATGTACGTCTTGTAATTTTACCAACAAGTCCCATAACTTATACTCCTTTTAGTTTCGCGGCAGCAGATTTAATTGCAGCTCTGATGCGGGGGTATGTTCCACAACGACAGAGATTTGCTGACATCGCTCTGTCTATATCTTCATCTGTGGGTTCTGAGTTTGCATCAAGAAAAGAGGCCGCACTCATAATCTGCCCCGATTGGCAATATCCGCATTGAGCTACTTGATGTTCTATCCATGCCTGTTGCACCACATGAAGCGCTTCAGGGGAACCTAGTCCTTCGATGGTTGTTATTTCTCCGTCAACATCACCTATTTGCAGGGAACATGATCTAACAGCGACACCATCAATATGAACTGTGCACGCTCCGCATGCTGCTATTCCACACCCATATTTTGGTCCAGTGATACCTAACTCGTCTCTGAGGACCCAGAGAAGCGGCATGTCTTTTTCAACATCGAGATTGTGTTCTTTTCCATTCACAGTAATTTTCATGTTTCCTCCAAGGAATAGAATGTGCTGGATGGCATATTTTATATGAAAGAATTATATTATTCGAAATGATACATCATATAGTGCGATTTTGTCATATATATTGCGTGCCATAATGTATGCGGTTCGTGCCAAAAGCCTAAATCTTTGAGTATGATGTTTTGTTTTGTCTCAGCACGGCGAATTAAAAGCTATAAAAATCAAGAGCCAGACAAATAAAGAATTTAGGGTTTGTGGGAAAAAATATACCATCGTTTAATTTTAAAGGTAAAATTTCCATAAGGTCTAAAATTTAATTTCTATTCATTATTCCTTCAAACTTAATTCACTTTTCTGACATGCGATATTTATAGACTCTCATTATTCTTTGGTTTGTAAGATAAATCTGAGAAATAAAAATGATCTGATCATCATTATATTCTTCAGTTTGAATAGGGCTTTGATATTCTCAGTCGAACAAGACAAAGTAATATTAAATGCTCTACTTACTGAAATACTTATCAAAATAACTAATGATTTAATTGGAGGAATTATTATGAAAAGATTACTCACTCTTTTTACAATATTACTTTTGTCAACTCAGTCTGCGTGGGCCAAAGAATGCAGCTTGACAGAAGCACAAATTAAAGATGCTCAGAAAGCTTGGGGAGATGGAATTGTTGCTATTGGTGCTGCTAAAGACTCTAAAAAAAGAGCCTTGAAACACTTAGATACGTTATATGGTTACGAACAAGGAGCTGTGCTTTTTAAACCAACAAAAGCTGCGGATGATCAATTCAGAGGTACGAAAGATGAGGCATTGTCATATTTCGTAAAAGGTATCGTTCCTGAAGACAAAGGTTTTGCACTGGCTCCGTATACCAAGGTAAGATTTGAGAATGAAGGTATTGTCATTAACTGTAATGCAGCACTTGCAATGGGAAATTACTTTTTCACTACCACTGAGGGTAAAGACATAAAAGTTGAATACAGCTTTGGTTATGTCAAAGACAAAGACGGCAAGCTTAAGATTAATCTACATCACTCATCTCTCCCGTATAACAAATAAATGCTGAAACCTGACGAGCCATATGCGATCCTGAAATGGCTTGTCATTCCATAGAAAAAAAATCAGTTTGTTATGTAAGATAAAAACTGGTAGTATAAAATGACGCATTAGTTATTTCGTGTATTAGATTTAAGTCTAAGATCGAATGTCATTTTATCAAGAACTTACGTCAATGAACGGAAATTTAATTTTCGTTCATTTTCTATTTAATAATTGTTCATTGTTCTGACAGGTATTATTTATTTTCCATAATCTATAATCTGGGGGAATTTAGAAAAAAATCCTAATTTATAAGTTGGAAATAAAAGAAATAACGATGACCTTTTACAAAAATGAGAAAATAGCAATATTTATTGATGGAGCTAATTTATATTCAACAACCAAGTCATTGGGTTATGATATAGATTATCAAAAACTCTTAAAGTATTTTAGTTCCAATGGTATTCTTATCAGGGCTTACTACTACACAGCAATTTCTGAAGACCAAGAATACTCTTCTATTCGTCCCCTAATAGACTGGCTGGATTATAATGGCTATGCGATGGTTACCAAGCCAACAAAAGAGTTTGTGGATGATGCAGGCCGCAGAAAAGTAAAAGGCAACATGGATATTGAACTTGTTGTTGATGCTATGGAAATGGCTCCTTCTGTTGATCATTTTGTTCTCTTTACTGGAGATGGAGATTTTAGATGTTTGGTAGAAGCTCTTCAGCATAAAGGGAAACGTGTTAGTGTTGTGTCTTCTCTTCAAACACAGCCTCCAATGGTTGCAGATGAACTGAGAAGACAGGCTGATAATTTTATAGATATAAGTTACTTGAAAGATCATATCATCAAGCGAGAGACTGACACACAATCTCAAACGTTCCATGATCGTGATCATTACGATGAAGAATTCAATTAAGGTTAGAGGAAATTAATTATTTTATTCCTGACATAATGAAAAATTTCTCTCCTTTATGTTTATCCTGGATATCAAAAAGTTAATTTGCTTTATCTCAATTTATCTTTTCCAAGCCTTAGCTCTGATTAGTGATACGCCACCTTTTTTAAAACATGTATTACTACCTTCATCTCAATAATATTCATTCTAAATGTGTGTGGCTTTATAGAATGATTTTTTATTTATAACCGCTTTTGTCGTTGTTTTTTGAAAATCAAAATTTTATTTTTTGTTCATTATTGTTTTTTTATGCGTTCATTGTTCTGACAGGCGTAATTTATCGTCTGGTTTTATATTGAAATCATAGGTTGGAGAAACCGAAGTTCAATATCAAATTACAAAGGGTGTCAAAATGTCAGCAATTATTTTAGAACACAAATGCGTTCCATCTCAAGCAAAATGGGCCTTTACGACCAGACGAGTTAAATACGATGATGTTAGTGGAATGACCACTAATCTTTCAGGTGCTGTATCTGGAGATCTTGTCTTAGCTCAGGTTACACAAATAGGGCAGCATAAAAAGATTCAACTCTCTCAAGGTCGTCCTTCTGTCTTATCTATTGGGGACTATATCGTCTTAACATGTGGAGACAGATATGCGCCAGACCAATTTCTAGGTAAGGCTACACTTGACCCTAAAGGAAGTGACCTCATCGCAGGTGGCGGCATAATCGGTAAAGTTCAACAAGCACATCAATCAATGTCAAAGCCAACACAAGTCAAGCCTGTAGGATTGCTTACGGATAAGCATGGGGAAGTTATTAACATCGCAAGTTATGCACTGCCATCAAGACCAAGGCCACTCGGTTTAACTGTTTTGGGAGTTGTTGGGGCATCAATGAATGCAGGAAAAACAACTGCTACTTCCTCTTTAGGGTACGGTTTGGTAAAAGCAGGTTATAAAGTAGCAGGTATCAAAGCAACCGGAACAGGTGCATTTGGAGATTATAACTCAATGTTGGATGCAGGTCTTCATAGGGTTACTGATTTTACTGATGCTGGTATGGCTTCGACTTATTGTCAACCAATAGAGCGCATTGAAAATGGTCTAAGGGCTTTGCTTGCTGATGCAAGTGCACATGGGGCGGATGTTGCTGTGGTTGAATTAGCTGATGGAATTTATCAAAAGGAAACCGCTGCATTACTTGAACATTCAAAACTTATTCGAAATACATTCTCAGGTATTCTGTTTGCGTGTGGAGATGCTGTGAGTGTTGTGGGCGGTGTTACCCATATGCGTTCAATTGGAATTGAGCCGCTTGCAGTTTCTGGCATGGTTTCACTTTCTCCACTCGCATCTGCTGAAGCGGAAAAGGTATCGAAAGTAAGTATTTTGCGCCGTGAGCAGTTGATGTCACCTGAAGTATCAAGAACATTGCTTGATCAATCAATGAAACATAGTGTTTCATTTGAAGAGTTAGCAGCATGAATAATGCCCTTCCAAAAATTTTCGACAATGGCCGTATCTGGTTAGCTGTTATGGTCATTGTCCTGGCCTTAGGACAAGCGGTTATGACAGCTGTAGCCGCTTTCGCTACACGGAGTATTTTTGGGGATTTGTATTCTCAATCAACACATTTCCCAATTGTTGCAATATCGTGTTTGGTTGTCGCTGGAATATTCTTTGCTCTATTAAGGTGTAGTACGAGTAGTATTGCAGAAAAACTAGGACAATCATATGCGATAGATTTTAGAAAAAACTTTTATGAACATTTAACACGTATGCCAATAAGTACAATTTCTGAAAAAAGAAATGGAGCACTGGCACTTCGATTTGTGGGTGATTTATCTGCTAAGCGTGACTGGATCTCACTTGGTGTTTGCCCTCTCATTTGTGCTGCGATCGTTATTCCAGGATCAATAATCGCTCTTAATATGTTAAATTCAACTTTTGCCATAGTAACCGCTTTTATTGTGATTGTTTCATTAATCTTGGTTTTGATTTCAGGACGTTTTCTTATGCCTTATCACAGGAAACTCCGTACTGAACGTGCACGCTTAGCAATTGAGATGATGGAGCGTGTTTCAAAGGCACCTCATTTAAGGCTTATTGGTCGTGATAAATCAGATTTTAAGCTCATAAACCGCCGTGGTCATGAATTAAAGGATGTTTCAGCAAAACGAGAATTTGTGAAAAAATTGTTAGAAGCTATTCCTGAAATTGGCTTATCCATTGCGACAGCAAGTATTTTAATTATTTGTTTTACATTATCCCTAAGTACTGCCACTGCAGCAGGAGGATTAGCAATAATTGGAATACTCTCATTGCCTATGAAAGATTTAGCCCGTGTTTGGGATCTTTGGTGTGGTTGGCAGATAGCTTGTGAGAAAAGTGAAAATATATTTAATCAACCAACAATCCGGACATCACGTGACACAATCAATCTTGAAAAAGGATCATTGTCTATTTCATTAAGAAATGTTCAAGCTAAACATCTCCATGATATAAATTTAAACATCAAAGCTGCTTCTAAAGTGGGTCTCATCGGTGGAGATGGTAGTGGACGTACTACACTCTTAAATATCATAGCGGGTCTTGAGGCATTAGATGCCGGTATGGTTTTGTATAATCACCATCCTAGTACAATGTTAAAGCAGTCCGTTTTTACGAAGCGTTTTCATTATTTAACGATGGAAGCTCCTGTTTTGCAAGGCAGTTTACGCCGAACGCTTTCATTTGGTCTTAAAAAGCGCCCAAATGATGAAGATCTTGAAGCAATTGCAATTCGTTATGGTTTGTCCAGTTTATTGAATCGTCTGGGTGGGTTGAGTGGAAGGATTTCTGAAGAAGCACGAAATATATCTAAAGGGGAGAGGTTTCGTATTTTAATGGTTAGAGCTCATTTTTCAAACGCAGACCTCATATTAATCGATGATCCGAATGATATGATTGATGTTGCAGGGCGTAAACTTCTTCGACAATTTATTAAGGACTCTCATGCCACAATGGTGTTGGCGACAAATGATGAAAAAATATTGGAAAATATTGACCAATATGTTGTTTTAAAATATGGGCGATTAACTGTAAAGCCTGAAACATGTGATGGTTGGCGTAAAGAGTTAGAGAAGGCAGCTTAAAATGAAATTAATTACTAAGATTTCCCTAACATATAGTCTTTTGCTTGTCATAGCATTGATTTTTATGATTCTTTCTGTTTGGGGCGCCAAGCAATCTGAACTGCATCTGAAAAGAGCACATCTAGCTCACAGAACATATGAAGCTAATTTAAGACTTTCAAATTACACCTATCGTTTGTTTAAAAAGTTTGCTGATGCTCTTTTAATTGGAGACAAAGATGAAGGGAAAGCAGAGCGAAAACTTATCGAGAAAATGAGGAAAGAAATTAACAATCTAAGGGAGTTAATTACAGAGGAACTTAAAATCTTTGGGCGAAATGATATTATTGAATTGGCCTCTCTTGGGGATATTGAGATCAAAATAGAAAATATTATTAATGAATATAATAAATTTATAAAGACTTATGGTAATGATATTAATGATGATAAAAGAGCATTAACTCATATCCTTGAACATACGATTAATGAGAAATTTAATAGTCGTATACAAAATGCGCTCGACAAAGAGCTTCTGCAAGTTGATAAATCAATTAATGAATTATACAAGCTTGTAAATCGTTTCACTTTGATTTCACTTATTGCCGGCCTCGTTGCAGCTTTGATCACTGCTTATTCATTGTATTTGATGTTTAAAAGAATTAAGCGTCCAATGGAAGCTATTACTGAAGGTGCAAATAGATATTCCAAAGGTGATTGGGCATACCGGATTGAAACAATTGCTTATGGTGAATTGCGTGAGATTATTACCGCATTCAATAATGCTGCTACAGCTGCCGAAAAACGTCAAGCTGAGCTATTTGAATCCAAAGGTGTCCTTGAGAGAGAAGTTAAAGCCAGAACGTTGGAACTTAGAGAAGCTTTATTGAGACTTGAGGAGCAAGCGAAAGAAAGACAACAACTGCTCGCAGATGTTAGCCATGAATTACGAACTCCGCTTACAATTATCCGTGGAGAAGCCAGTATTGCTCTCAGAGGAGAAGAAAAATCTCCTGAAGAATATCGCGAAGCTCTAAGGCGTACCATTGAGGCTGCTGAACATACTTCTACTCTTGTTAATGATGTTCTCTTTATCGCCAGACAAGAAGCTGGCGTAACGCGCTTAAATAAGACGGAAGATGATTTGATTGTTCTGGTTAACAATACAATTAAAACAATGGAAAACACGCTAAGAGATAAAAATATTCAAGTTGATTTTTTATCAGACGTTGAGACAGCGAAGTTTAGCTTTGATATTAACCGCGTTCGACAGGTTTTGTTGATCCTCATAGAGAACGCATGTCATTATGGTGGAGATAGAATAGATATTCGCCTTTATCACACACCGGATGGCTATAGTGTCAGTATAAAAGACAATGGACCCGGAATTGATAACGGTGAAACAGCACAAATTTTCTCCAGATTTTTCAGGGGAAGCAATGCCTCTGAAAGATATAATTCTGGTACGGGCCTAGGTCTTCCTGTCGCGAAATCTATCATAGAGGCGCATAATGGCGATATATCAGTCATTAGTGAGCCAGGACAAGGAGCTGAATTTAGGTTTATTCTTCCTAATCTAACAAAATTAAAGGTCGTGTCATGAATATATTATTAGTTGAAGACGAATCTCGTGTCGCTGATTTTATATCTCGCGGGCTCAGAGG
Organism: Methyloligellaceae bacterium; assembly: GCA_965263345.1. Lineage (GTDB taxonomy): Bacteria > Pseudomonadota > Alphaproteobacteria > Rhizobiales > CBDHHC01 > CBDHHC01. The sequence continues at coordinate 158,753 of CBDHHC010000016.1, read as the reverse complement.
TGATGGTTTTACTGTGACGGTTGCAAATGATGGTGAAACCGCATTGGAGTTTCTAAAACAGAATAAATTTGATGTTGTTATACTCGATCTAATGCTTCCAGGTATAAGTGGCCAGGATGTATGCAGAAAAATGCGTGCCAAGAAGGATCTGACACCTGTTCTTATGTTGAGTGCATTGGATGAAACAGATGATCGCATTTCTGGATTACAAATTGGTGCAGATGACTATCTTCCCAAACCGTTTGAGTTTGATGAATTGGTTGCAAGGTTAAATGCACTCATTCGCAGAAATAAATATAATCAAAATGACACTGCAGATGATAAAAAAATTATTTCAAGTGGAACGATATCTTATGATCGGGAATCTTATGTTGTTACTGTGGAAGGTAGACAAATAGATCTTACGGATAAAGAACGGGCACTCTTAGCACTTTTCTTAACAAATCCAAATAAGGTCCTTGCCCGTGAACGAATTCTGAATTCTGTTTGGGGGGCTGATAGTGATCCACTCACAAATGTTGTAGATGTCTATGTTGGTAGGCTAAGAAATAAACTCGGCCTTTCTAAAAATCAGATCAAAAATATACGTAGTGTTGGATATAGATATTCTGATATATCTGATGAAAATTGTGATTAGTTATGTTTTGATTATATCAAGCCCTTAATGACCGGCCTGAGAGATATGTAACACAATGTACCGAACACATAAGTAACACTTTTCGCCTTGTGTGAGAGAGGGTAAAAAATTTCCTGCCATCCCAGCCAAAAAAACTGTCAGCAAATCAGGTTTTAAGTTCTGCTACCTTTAGGAGACAGAAGTTTTTCATGATTAAGTCGCTACTCAATGATATTATGTTTCTTTCCATTATACAGTTTTATTATTCCCTCTAAGAGGCTTATGTCTCTAAGCTTACGGAACCTAGAAACGGATTTCGCCATAGACCTAAATCTCTGAGACAAACGACCAGCTACAAGCTGGTCTTTTACACATAGTGAATCAGCGTTACAAACTTAAGCTCACCACAGGAAAGTTCGCCTTTCCTCCTCCCCAGCATCGTTCGCCTTACACTGGAAAGCACGCGAACAATGGCGGTTACGGAGGAAAGGCTGACGCATATATAGAGACGTTGACAGTTCAAGATAGCAACGCACTTCATTAATTGGCGACTATTAAAATCACCTCATCGAAAAGGCCGAATGTTATCTGCTATTTTTGTCACTATACTTGCCGCACCTCAACTCAATTGAAAAGCTATGGGCAAACATAAAACGCGCTTGGAAATATCAAACGCAGAACCAATTGGACAATATACTCAAATCGTCTCATCTTTTATAGAATTGGCTATATATATGCCTCAGATAGATAGAGTTATAAGTCTGGACTTTATCCAGACTTAATATGCTTTAGACACTATTTCGCTGCTTCAATTCCAATAACGCGATACTGCTTATCTCTGCCTTGTTTGAGGGTGAACTCAACTTTTTCACCTGTTTTAACAGTGGACAGATCAACACGTTTGGTCACAGGTAAATCCATGGTCATTTTTGGCCAGCCAAGTGATTCTACTGGTTCGTGGGTAATATTTATGGATTTCTTTTCAGCATCAATCTTGTTTATGACTCCCTGTGCTTTGGCTTCCGTTTTGCCTTCTGGAGCTTTCATAGCACTATGATCATGGCCAGGAGTTTTTGTCTTTTTCACCTGCTGTATATCCTGGTGTTGCGATGAAAAGTGTAAGAATTGCCAGGGTAACAATATTAAGCTTTTGCATTTTACTCTCCTTGTTTATTAAAGTTTATTCTGCTGGTTGAATTTCAGCATGTAATGTTTTCTGTTGTTGTCTTTTTAAGGAACCTTCTGCTCTCCCAGATATAATAAATAACCGGAATAACGATAAGGGTCAGAAGTGTTGTGGAAATCATTCCACCAACCATTGGTAAGGCAATTCGGCGCATCACATCTGACCCTAGACCGTCCGTGAAAAAGATGGGGAGCAAGCCTGCTATGATTGTCAGAACAGTCATTAGCTTAGGGCGGACGCGCATGACGGCCCCTGCCATGATTGCGTTGAATAAGTCTTGTTTATTGTTGGGAGGATTTTCCCGAACCTGTTGGTCGATATATAAAAGCATGACGACTGCGGTTTCAACGGCTATTCCTCCAAGAGCAATAAAACCAACAGCAACAGCAACTGACATATTATAGCCAGCCAAATAGACAGCCCATAGCCCACCAATCAGACCAAATGGAAGGGACAACATAATCATTGCTGTTCGGTCAAACTGATTAAAATGAAGCATGAGTAGAACGAAAATGATCAAAACAACAGCAGGAATGGCGATGGAAAGACGTTCTCTTGCTTCAATCATTTGTTCAAATTGACCAGACCAAGTGATGCTATATCCTGCTGGCAGGTTTATTTTTGCCAATATTTCTTTTCTGGCATCCTCCACATATGTGCCTATATCACGGCCTGCAATGTCAACAAAAACCCAACCTGTGAGCCGTGCATTTTCAGATCGTAACATTGGTGGACCATTTGTTACTTTAATCATTGCTAATTCGCTTAAGGGAATATGTTGTCCGGCTGGTGTTGGAACAAGAATATTTGCCAATTGTTGAGGGGTTTCCCTGAAAGGGCGGTCATAGCGAAGCATGATATTATAACGCTCACGCCCCTGGACGCTCTCAGCCAATCTCATACCGCCAAGCGCAGTCTGAATTACAGATTGGAATACGCCAAGATCAATATTGCGACGCGCAAGCTCTCTTCTATTCGGTTCTATTTCAAGATATTTTCCTCCAACAACGCGGTCTGCAAAAGCAGATCGTGTGCCGGGAATATCTTTAACAGCCGCTTCCACCTGTAAGGCTATGCGTTCAATAACTTTGAGGTCATTTCCTGAAATTTTAATGCCAACGGGTGTTCGAATACCTGTTGAGATCATATCCATACGTATTTTGATGGGGTAGCCCCACGAGTTCACAAGGCCAGGGAGTTTAACACGTTGATCAAGTTCAGAAATTAGTTTCTTAACTGTTAGTCCATCACGCCATTGATCTTTGGGTTTCAGCTTAATCCAAGTTTCAATCATGGAAATCGGGGCTGGGTCTGTAGCGGTATCAGCACGTCCAACTTTACCGAAAACCCGCTCAACTTCTGGTACTGTTTTAATAAGACGATCCGTCTGGGATAAGACTTCCTTTGCTTTGGTAATAGATACTCCAGGTAGAGTTGTTGGCATATAAAGCAATTCACCTTCATAGAGTGCGGGCATAAACTCAGAACCAGTATTCTTGAGGGGGTAAATCACTGACATCAGCGCTAAGCAAGCCAGGGCTATTGTGATCCAACGTGCCTTCATCGCAAGCCAAAGCAAAGGTTTATATCCGAATACAAAAAAACGGTTGAGTGGGTTTTGCATCTCCTTAAAGATTTTCCCTCTTATCAGCCAAACCATTAAGACAGGCACAAGCGTTACGGATAAGAATGCCGCGAAGGCCATGGCATAGGTTTTTGTGAAGGCAAGAGGGGCGAATAATTTATAACTTTGACCTGTAAGTGCAAAAACGGGCAAAAATGACACTGTGATAATGAGCAATGAGAAAAACAATCCAGGACCGACTTCTTTGGCCGCTAATAAAATTGCATCACGTTTCTGAGCGTCAGAAGCTGCTTTAGGCATAACTGAAAGCTTACGGTGAGCATTTTCCACCATTACTATGGATGCATCTATCATCGCCCCAATTGCAATGGCAATGCCTCCAAGTGACATGATATTGGCTGTTATGCCTTGATAGGACATTATGATGAAAGCACCAAGAACACCCAAGGGCAAAGTGATAATCGCGACAAAAGCTGACCGGACGTGAAGCAGGAAGATCAGGCATACGAGTGCAACCACAATTCCTTCTTCTATAAGCTTATGTGTAGAGATAGTTTACCGCTCCTGTAATAAGGGGGGCACGGTCATAAACGGGAACAATTTCAACGCCTTTTGGTAGCCCTGCTTTAAGAGTTTCCAATTTTTCTTTTACTGACTCTGATAACATTGAGCGCATTTTCACCAGAACGCATAATCACTATGCCACTTACAACCTCACCTTCGCCATTTAAATCTACAACACCGCGACGTAGTTCAGGTCCTTCGACAATACGAGCGATATCTGATAAAATAACGGGTGTTCCACCAGAGGAGTAAACAACGACATTTTTAAGCTGCTCCAGGTTTTTGATATATCCTGTCGATCTTATCATTAATTCAGTTTCGGATTGTTCAATAACACGTCCGCCGACTTCGCTGCTGGAGGCTTTTACAGCTTGGGTAATACGTGAAATTGGGACGTCATAAGCCCGCAAACGGTTCGGATCGATAAGAACTTGGTATTCCTTTACAAAGCCTCCTACTGAAGCAACTTCGGAAACCCCATCGACGGTTGATAATTCAAATTTTAAGAACCAATCCTGAAGAGAGCGTAACTGTGCCAGGTCACGTTTTCCGGTTTTATCAACGAGACTGTATTGGTAAATCCAGCCAACACCTGTTGCATCAGGTCCAATTTGTGGTCTGGCACTTTCTGGCAGGTTGCCGCTTATTGATGATAAGGCCTCCACAACTCTGGATCGTGCCCAATATTGATCAATACCATCTTCAAATATGACATACACAAAGCTAGTCCCAAACATGGAAAAGCCGCGGACAGCTTTTGCTTTTGGTAAACCTAACAATGTGGTCGATAAGGGGTAGGTCACAAGGTCCTCAACAATTTGAGGGGATTGTCCTTGGAATTCTGTGCGAATAATAACCTGTGTGTCAGATAAATCAGGTATTGCATCAAGAGGTGTCGTTTTAAGAGATAGCCACCCTGCAACAATTAAAGCAATCGCACCAATTATAACTAAGAGTTGGTTTTTGACTGACCAATCAATGAGTTTTGCAACACCAGATTGAGAAGGGTCATGACCTCCCATTTTTGGGCGATCATCATGAGAATTATCCGCCATGTGACCCCCTATGTGATCCACGCATTTCGTTCTTCTTTTCGTCTTTCTTTTCGACCTGTTTTGAAGTTTCTTGAGCTGTTTTATTTATGTTCCAAGGAATTATTCGGGCTTGTTTCTTACCATATGGATTGAAAGGTTTTGAATTTGTTTGAATCCATAAAAGACCTGAAACATTCTCTTCAAAAAGAACAACTTTGCGATTTTTATAATGATTGGGAGCCCCTTCAGTAAGCCATGGCTTAAGAGCAATGAGTAGTGAATTTAAAGCTCTTTTTAATTCACTTTCCGTTTTGGCAGCTTGAGCTTTTTTAAGTGCTCTTTCTGCATCTTTTAACACAAAAGCTAATTTCGTATTTTTATATTTCGGCCACATAATATGCTTAATGGATACTGCAGGGGCTAAAAACTTTTTCTGAATATCATATCCATCAACAAGTGCCTCATGAATATAAAGCGCTGCGTCAACCATATGGTCAATCATTGCGAATTCATTCTTGCTTGGTTTTAACAGAGATAATGGGAGCTGTAGTCGTTCAAGTTTACGAAACGACTCTCTAAGAGCACTTTCTGAATCTAGTAAGAACTGCCCTGAAACAACAATTTCTTCACCCGTTTTTAAGCCACTTTTTACTTCTGACCATTTTCCAGAATTCAATCCAAGTTGAATAGCTCTAGGTTCAAAGCGTCCTTTCCCAAGTGAGACAACGACAAAGCTTACATTTTCATTTTTGAGAATAGACTCTGAAGGAATGCTTACCCGGTGCTCTATACCAACTTCGAAAATAACATCCGTATAAGTGCCAGGCCGTATTTTTCCTTGCTTGTTATCAATGACCAAGCGAACTCTTCCTGTCCGTGTTCTGGTATCAACCGTTGGGTAAATGTAATCGACTTTAGCATCGACTTGTTTACCAGGAATGTTTGGAAACATAACGCGTGCTTTGGTGTTTTTTGATATGAAACCAAGATCTGTTTCCGAAACATTTACAATAACCCATACTGTTGAATAGTCTTGGATCATAGCAATCTTTGTTCCGCGTTTTACATAAGAGCCAGATGTCACGTTTAGTTCTGATACTGTTCCGTTTTGATCTGCATAAAACGGGACATTATTCATGGCTTTTTTATCAGCTTTTAGTTTTTCAATAGCTTGTTTCTGAACCCCAAAATTAGTAAGCCGCGTGATTGTATTTGATCTTAATTTTTGTTCATTCTTAAGTGTACCAAGATAATCATTTTGTGAAATAACCAACTCAGGGCTATACATTTCAAAGAGTACATCACCTTTTTTAACTTTATCGCCAACAGCTGTAATATTGAGTTTTTTAATCCACCCTTCAACACGCGCCGACAATTCAAGACGCAAACGTTCATTTTCCTGGACGATTCCATAACTGCGAATGGATCTGCCAAAAGTCGATTTTTCAACTTTCGCGAGTCGAACTCCCATTGTTTGCATCATTTCAGGGCTGACGCTAATCTCTGTCCTTTGTTCAGATTCTGTATTATCTTGTGTGGTATTATTTGTTTGAAGTTTGACAAGATCCATTCCACAAATTGGACATGAGCCAAATTCATCTGCAATATAATGCGGATGCATCGGGCAGGTCCATTTGACGTTGGAAGCTCTCTTTTCTTTCGCGTTTGCTGTGGATACCCACCAACTGTTAGACTGCTGGCTTTGCAATGACTTATCTAAGTTATTATTGTTTGTTGTAGCCCATGTCATTATAGGTAGCGATATAAACAATGAGGCTGTAACAGCTGTAGAGATTACTATCGTTTTTACATAGCATTTTCGACACATATGAGCGCCTTTCAAGCAAAATAATAATTTTTGAAAACAGAAAGGCGTGTTTAAAATGGTTTAAGAGTTAAACAACACCCTGAATATGAATACGATGCTGCAGAGCATCGCCAGTTATTCAAATTCTGAGGCGCTGATTAAGAGCGGTAATATTTTGAGTTCCTGAAGATCGATAAGTTTGACGCTTATTAGCCGGCGGTCCAGTAGGCATCATCTGATGTGATGCAACAGTGTTAATGTGATGTGAAAGTGAATGGAAGAGTTTTATTATATCTTTGCTTTGATTATCAAACCTGAGATTGATAGATGATAAAACATAGGGCTGGCTTGCTATTTCAAGACAATGTTTGAAACATTCCTCAACTGAAATACCTTCATTATGACACGGCATTTTATGGCCCATCATCTGATGAGACATATGCATATATTGGTGTTTTTTAGTATTTACAGGAGAATGCTTTTCTGACGCTTCCGTATAAGTCGTATATTTCACAGACGCTGATATCAGCACTGCGAATGCTATAAGTATTTTCAGACTTATGCAAAATATACGTTTCAAATGCGTGATCTCCAACTAATTCAAGATAAATATATAATATTAAAGTTTAGCTGATGTAAATGGAAACAATTAGTCAAAATACTATCACTTTGTCACGTTAATGTGAGTTAGAGAGAGAATAACTCCTAACCAAGGTGCTATTAGCAATTATTGTATTCTACCTTACCTATTAATGAATTTTTGCTCTAAACCAGAATCCCAATTTCCCAGGATCTCAAAAAATTGGTTCAAGTTTACTCTGGTTAGGTCCATTATTTCTTTAAGAAATTGATTTTATTCATATTTCTTTGTGGCTTCAAAAGTTGAGAAGTTCAGTATTTATTTTAAGTTGTTAAATTTAAAGATAAACTCGGTTCAACTCCTTTTGCGTGAAACTTCATTTTTTGTGTTAGCTAAGAAAGCTATAGCGTACGAATTTGTGTTGTGTGAAGGTCTCAGTTTTGACCTAAAACGGAACTTTTTAAACCACCTTAACAGTGATGGCGCTTATTTTGAATTTTGTATTATAAGAATGAACGTATTAAGCAATATCAAAGAAATTTCACAAACCGAACCATCAGAAATTATTTGAAAAAAGTAATTTTTGTTACTTTTTTTGACATAAATTTTCAAAGGATAGGTGTACAGCTACGTGTATTTTATTATCTCAGGCGTTAAAATTGAGGAAGAAGTTGAATAAAGACAAGTTTGAAAAATCCTTTCGCCTTGGGTTAGGGCGAGCGTATTTGCATGTTAAAGAACATGGTGATGATGGTTTGCAAGGTGTTATTCTGAGTTATTGCTTGGAAAACCCTTGTTACGATCCACAATGTGAAGGATCACGCGCAGAGTGGTTGATGTCTGTTATAAATTTATGCTCTGAGCCAAACTATTACACCAATAAAATTATTCAAGAACTTGGGAAAACAAAAGATGATTGGAACATATCACAGCTTTATGATCTGTGTTTCATCATAGCTAAGCAAGGTAATAAACAGGCAAGAAAAGCTATTTATGATTGTTTTGATAAACAAGAATTTAATGAAGCGTATCTTGGTGGCGATCATATTATTGAATTGGATGGGCTTCATGGATTGTTGCATGTAGCGCGCATACTTGGGCGACGCATGCTTGACGATCCCGAATATTGGGATGGCATGACATACCAGTATGCATGTGAGCTTTTCGGCAAGGAAAAAACTGATATTTACCTCAAAGAGAGATCAAACGAAGATGAGGCAATTGTAGCTTATCTCAAAAACTCCACAGAAATATATGATAACTGTAACGCATCGAAAAACAGTCCTGAAAAAATAAGCGAACGAACACGTAAAGAAATTCCATTTCATGTTATTCAAAGGGATATTGAGGGCGTCCATAAACATAAATCTCGATTTCTTCGTTTTGGAAAAATCGCTTCTAATGAAGAAATCAAAATTCTATACAAAAAAATGTTAAATGAAGAACGTCCTGCACAACTGGAGCGTTATTTATGGATATTTAGACGAAGAGAATTACCTGTGCTTGAGGACAAGTTGTTTGAGTTATGCTGCTCGAAAAAAAAAGATATTTGTTCTGCTGCTATTACTGCGTTATCACATAGCTCGTATAAAAAAGTCCGTGATTTTGCCATTAAAATAATAAACTCAACTAAGGAGTTTCCATTAGAAATAATTATGCTGTTTATAAACAACTATAAAAATGGAGATGCCACACACATTGAGAGAGCGTTATTTGAGAGTGAGGACACTGAAAAAGCTTTTTCATTAAGCTATTATATATTAAAGGTCTTCGAGAAGAATCCAGACCGTACGATGCTAAAATGCCTTCTATGGGTTTACGATAATACACCCTGTGCACATTGTCGTTTACATGCTGTCGAGCTTCTCTTTGAGAACAATATTCTGCCAACTGATGTGAAACAGGAGTGCCAATTCGACTGTAATGGAGAAATTCGTAAAATTGTTTAGGTGCATTAGTTGAGATTAGACCACATTTGACAGCTAATAGCACTTACCCGTCCTTAACTATATAAAAGAAATGGTTATTTTTAAAATAATTACTCCCATCGAAAAGCAAATAACAACTTAGGTTTTCTGCCTGGGCATTACGGAAATTTAAAATTTTTTCTGCGGAAAATATATAAAGTTGTCTCCGAAACTACCTAAAGGTAACTTTTCTTAAAATTGATCGAAGCGGTACAAAAAGAAAATCTTACAGGGTTTTACCTCTGTTTGATATTCGTCTCAAAATACTCAAAGAGCGTACCAACAATAGAACTCAGAAACAGCCTTTCCCTGTTTCCCGATATTACGTTAGTAGGCGCTTCAAAATAGCGAAAGAAGCAGTAGGGATTGTTGATGAAGGCAAACGAACTAGAGGCGGACACGCTATCCGACATACTGTAGGAAGCCTCATGGCTCGTGCAGATCTGTCTGAAAGTAAAATAAGGCAGACTTTAGGACACAAAGATCGGGAAAGTAATAGGAGATATACTAAGCTTAAGACACATGATTTGAGAGATGCTTTGGCGCGGATATCACGCTCGCACAAGTTTGAACAGAAAAGTACGGTGTTATTGTTGCAAAATGTTGCTGACTTGTTGCAGAATGGGGCTATAAATGAGGAAGATTTACAGAAAGTGTTATTAAATCCCTCTAAGAATAAATAGCGTTCATGTATTTGATTTATATTATAATTTAATGGTCGGAGCGAGAGGATTTGAACCTCCGACCCCTGGTCCCCCAGGCTTGTATTTTGTGTTTATTATCAGTTGTTTAGTCGTCAAAATTGTAAAAATCACGGTATGAAATATCAATAACTTAGATTGTGATTTGACGAATCTATTTGCTGAAAAGAGTTTTATTATTTTCTGTCATAAATACAGAATTGTATGCGTAAAAACCATTTCTTTCTGTGGAAAAAATATTGAAAACTCCTGTTTTAGGTCCTGTTTTCTAAAACAGGAGTTTGAGGAAAAAGACTACAAGTTTTTCAAAGCATTAAGCGTTTCCACACACCCTGACCACCTCCTAACATCGTGGATTTTATAGAAGGTGGTCAGGGTGTGTTCGAAGCTTCAAAGGTTTTTATGAAATATCAATAAAAGGCATAAAAAAATAAACGGCAAAGAGAAACAAAGACAATGCGATCAAGACAACGCAAACGAAATCAAGGGTAAAAGAACAGACAAGGTGCAGGAATATTTGATTGCGTAGGAACGATAAGCTATTTCCTGATGTTTTTTGGATCATTCATGTGGTAGGATTTGATGGGCAGGTTTTTCTTTAAATAATGGCTAAGATATTTGTCCCATGCCATTTTGACCACATGCTTTTATGTTCTGTTTTATCATGTGACTAGTCAGTTAAAATCAGTAACCATTTAAAATGGTATATGCATTTATTGGAGTAAATTTGTTGTAGGAGAGGAGTTTGGGATAAAAACTCAAAAATAGTGAAAGAGAAGATGTGCGCGTTTTTTTAATCTGTACAGGAGTTAGCACAGGACTTTTCATGTGGCAGGGTTAAAAAAAACTTCTGCCACCCCTGCCACAACTCCTGCCAGCAAGCCAGGTTTCAAGTTCTGCCACTCTGGCCAAAGGGTCTACCTGTGCCACTCAATGATATTATGTTTCTTTCTGTTATCCTGTTTTATTGGGCTCTCCAGGGCTGGTGCCCTGGCCGGGCTTGACCTCGCTAAGAGGCTTATCGCCTCTAAGCTTACGGAACCCGCAAACGGTTTCCGCCATAGGCCCAAATCCCTGAGCCAAGCGACCAGCTCTAGCTGGTCGTCTACACATAGTGAATACGCGTTGCAAACTTAGACTCACCAAAGGAAAGTTCGCCTTTCCTCCTCCCCCGCATCGTTCGCCTTAAACTGGGAAGCCGCGCGAACAATGGCGGCTCCAGAGGAAAGGCTAATAGATTGTATAATAATACATTTGTAGTCTATTTATTTTCGAGAAAAACTTCCAAATTAGGTCAGCTTTTCTAGTAAAAGCTGAAATATTGTCGATAACTGTTTTTGACCCAGAGCGGACTTAACAATATAGATAAGTTTCTGATTATTGTTTCTCTTTTCTAGTATTCACCACCAAGTTGATTAACCAAGCTTTTCTCCTGAGAGGCCTGTGATATAGATGTGCTAGTAGTGCTTGTAGGGCAGTGCCAATTAATCTGATGCTTGATGATCAGGCAGACATTTGTTATGTGAGGTGTGCTGCCAGACAACACTAGATCCTAACTACATCCTATGTTAAAATTGAAAGTTGTGTAATTTATCAAAACATTCACTCCAACCACTATTTTGGCTATCACGAGACGCTGCGGAGCTTATACCCGATTGTGTAAAGGTCATTTTCGTTTTGCCGTTATCTGTCTCTTCTAAAAGAACAGTGCAAATTGTCTCTATGCCTGGAATACCACAAGTATCATTCTGCCATGTGTGGGTAAACACAAGCTTTTCGGGCTCTTTTATTTCGCAGTATTCTCCGGCGTAACGGCTTTCATGGCCTTCAGGACTGATCATGCAAGCTTTGTAAGACTCGCCGGTTTGAATATCACCATCATCTTCGTTCATATGAAACCCTTTTGGTGATAACCATTGCATTCTCAGATCATGATCCGTCCAAGCCTTCCATACCTGTTCACGCGGTGCATCAAAAACGCGCTCAATAACAAGGGTGAATTCGGTTTCTTCCATCGGATGAGACATTTTCTATTGCACCCTATTGCCACGGATCATAACTACCAAAATTCCAAAGATGCCCTTCTGGGTCACGGCAAGAGAAAAGCCGTCCTCCATAATCATCGTCTTTTGGTTTCATAGTAATTTCTGCACCAGCTTTATGTGCTTTTTCAAATACAGCATCAACATCACTGACAATGATATAAGGGCTTTGTGTGGTACCAGCCAGTTTTTGTGGTGTAGCCTGCAAGGCTCCAAACTCATCCTCTCTTACACTACCCAGCATAATCATACCGTCTCCCAAGGTAAGTTGTGCGTGTGCAATACCGCCCTTATCGTCTTCAACCACACGATGTTTGGTAAAACCAAAAGTATCGCACAGCCACGCGATCATTTTTGGTGCATCATGATAGCGCATAGTTGGAATAATGTTTGATACCATAAAAATTCCCTTACTTTTCTCTGTGGGGAGAACCAGCCCAACAACAAGGACGCTTCAGGTAGGCCAAGGATCACTCCTCGTGCAATGTCTTTTTGAGACATTTATTTCTCCAAAATGACTTCAAAGCCACCGAAAATCATCCGTTTTCCATCAAAAGGCATCGGATTTACATCTTCTTGCATCCGTGGATCTTCCATCATTTTTTGCATGCCGGTATCGTGTGTCGATTTATCCGGCCACATTATCCATCCAAACAGAACAACCTCATCATCTTCTTTTTGCACGGCTATTGGAAAGGATGTCACTTCCCCATCTGGCACATCAACACCCCAAGACTCCACAACTTGCAATGCACCTGCTTCCTTCAGAACCTCTGCTGCGATTTTAGCATGTTCCAGAAACTTTTCTTTATTGGCTGTTGGCACAGCAGCAACAAATCCGCTTACATAAGTCATTCTACAATCTCTTTCTACAATGCTATTTCAAATGCAAAGTTCAATTTCTCTAAATCTAGTTTGTTCATTTCCATCATTGCCTGTTGAACTTCCGCTTCATCATTAAACCATAAAAAGGGAGAGATTTTTTGCATGTTCTTCTTTATTACGCTTGTGCAACCTTCATTGTTTCACAATTCACCGGGAATGAAATATGCTCGTGAATACATTTCCATACGCCATCTATTTTACGATACACCACTGTGCCACGAAGCCACATTTTTTGCATCTCTTCCGACATGGGCTCAACAGTCCCGGTTATTTGATTTCTAAAATGGACAACCGCCATATCGTCCGTAGCCTCAATAACGAGATCTTTATATTCAATTTTCGGTTTGTCGAAGTAAGGAAAACAGTGCTGCCAAAGCCGCTTTGCACTGTCAACATCATTAACCGTCTCTTGGACATCAAACAAACGATAGCCTTCTTCAGCGTAATCCTTGTGCATCTCGTCTAAGTCTTTTTTATGGAGTGCCGCAGCCCATGCATCCATAGCTTCACGCACTTCTTTGACAGATTGCTCATTATTTTTCATTTTTAGAACACTTTCCTTCTTGTAAAAGTTTGTCCAGAGCATCAAAATGTTCATTCCAGTATTGGCGCATATTATTAAGCCATTCCCACATTTCGTCTACTCCCTCCGGATTAATGCGATAAATCCGTTGCTGTGCCCGCTTTTCCATTTGCACGAGCTTGGCTTCACGCAACACTTTTAAATGCTGTGAGACAGCCGGCGCGCTGATGTCAAACTCAATACTAATATCTGTTGAAGCCATTTCACCATTAGCCGCAATCAATTCAAGGATGCGGCGACGATTGGGTTCAGCGAGAGCAGCAAATCTATCCATATCCTTATTATGAGGTGATCACTTAATTAAGTCAATTCTTAAGTTAAGTGTTATGAAATACTTTTTCGGAGTTTAGTGGGAGAGCAATAGCGATTTTGTTTCGGCAACACAAGTGCTCCCCCACCCAAATGGTTGACGTCAAATAGCATTGCCTGTTTAGGAGGATGTTATATCTTTTTAAAACCACATGTCCTTAACTGTCCGACCATCGCATGGAAGGTCTTTCCAAGAAACGCTTCCATCAAAGTGATCTATCGGCAAATTTTCAATTAGCCTCAGATCAGTACACATACGAAGATTCACAGCAGTCCACTGCTTCCCATCATCTCCTGGTTTGCTTGATATATAGTGAGTTAGACAACCACAGTAGGAACAGAAATGAAAATCTGTTGAACTACCATCTTGTCGTCGATAAAGACTCGAACTTCCTGTCACGTTAATATCGTGGTCTATATAGCCATAGCCCCAAAGTGCTCCGTAACGACTGCAAATTGTGCAATTGCAGGCTGTTACAGACTTAATATCTGCGGTGACAATCCATTTGATCTTACCACAGTGACATGTGCCTTCTAGCATAGATAGACTCCCTTTTTGATTACGTACTTCGTGAAATTCTATGATTGGTTGAGTGTTCTATCAAAAGGAAAGTTAGTATCTTTGTCCTAAGTTGACACTAAGCACTAGTTTCACTAATTATATCATACGTTTGTTTTGAAGGGTATGGCCGCCCTTTATGGCAAAATTTCGAAATGCGACAGCTATAGAAGGTGCTGCGGAAATCAGATTTTGCGGCGCGATAGAGTCCTGTTGACCCAGAGCTGACTTTTGAGAAAAGAATATTCTTATTACATGCTCTATTTAAATAATTATGTGATTTTAGATATCAAATTAGCTGCACTTTCAAATTCTTTCAAATTATTTAATGTATTGCTTAGAATCATGGCCCCTTCAAGTAGGGCAAGTGTTTGTATGGCTTTGTTCCTTGCCTCTTTTCTATTGTTTGCAATACTGTAAGCTTGAGTAAGCCATTCAATATTTCGCTCAAAAAATATCTGTGTCTCTTTCACGACTCTTGGAGGTAACCCTTTAATTTCTGCTCCCAGCAATCCGCATAGGCACATACGTTGATCCTTTATCAGAGCTTCCTTAAATGTTTTCACATATGTTTCGATAGGATCTTTATCCTTTTCTCTTAATTCTTCAGGATCACCCAAATATTTTATGAACTTTTGTGTATAATAATTTACTACGGCAGCCCCTAAATCCTCTTTTGTTGCAAAATAATAGTGAACTGAAGAACTTTTTATGCCAACTTCCTTGGCAATTTCCCGAAAGCTAAAACCATTATAACCGCCTTCACGGACCATTTTTTCTGCAGCTTCTAATATCTCTGTTTCTTTTTTTTCCATACCTATAATCCTTTATTCTATCTAATGATAGATAGCTCTTGACGAATGAATAATCAATATTATATGTAGTATCTATCTATCTATCTATCGATAGATTTGTTTCTTAGTAGTAAATAACAGTTTAATTCTAGAAGAAAAGGATACTAAAATGACGACTGAAACAGCATTACTAATTGGTGGCTCAAAAGGCATAGCGCTAGATACAGCCAAACGATTAGCTCGGCGAGGTATTAACCTCATTCTAGTTGCTCGTAATCAAGATGGTCTGGATGCCGCAAAAAGCGAAATTGAATCAGAAAGCCGTATTGTCGTTAAGACTATCGTTCTAGATTTATATGATCGTGATGCAGTTTCTGATTTTGCATCCAAAATTATAAATGATACACGCCATATAAAATACCTTGTGAATGCTGCGGGATATTTTAATCCAGTACCCTTTCTTGAGCATAGTTTAGATGACTATAGGGTCTACATGGATATGAATGAGGCACTTTTCTTTATTTCCCAAGCAACGGCTAAAAATATGAAAACGTATGGGGGAGGGGCAATAGTAAATATTGGTTCGATGTGGGCCAAACAAGCTATTAAAGCCACGCCATCTTCAGCCTACTCGATGGCGAAAGCAGGTTTACATGCACTTACACAACACATGGCTATGGAGTTGGCAGATCATAATATACGTGTAAATGCCGTATCTCCCGCGGTTGTTTTAACGACAATCTACAAAGCTTTTATAGACGAAGATAAAATTTCAGAAACT
Organism: Methyloligellaceae bacterium; assembly: GCA_965263345.1. Lineage (GTDB taxonomy): Bacteria > Pseudomonadota > Alphaproteobacteria > Rhizobiales > CBDHHC01 > CBDHHC01. The sequence goes on along the minus strand of CBDHHC010000016.1, from coordinate 142,760 downwards.
CTAACTGGATTTGATGGATTTCATCCAATTGGGCGTATTGGGCAACCAAAAGATATTAGTTCAGTTATCGATTTTCTGTTGTCTGATGAAGCTACTTGGGTTACAGGAGCGATCTGGGATGTCGATGGTGGCGTGATTGCCGGACGGAATTAGCTATATAACTTCGATTTCTATTTACGAACGTGAAGAAGGTTGTTTATTTTTGTAAAAAAACTCCTTCTCAATAATGATGGGGGCAGTATAGCTTCTTAAATTATCAAAGATATACCTTCTTCATTTTACTACTAATTCTTCTTCAAAATAGTAGAAAGAAATCAGGCTTAGATGTCGCCTCCTGGCACTTACCCGTCCTTAAATATAAAAAAGAAACGGCTGTTTTTAAAGTAATTACTCCCATCGAAAAGCAAATAACAACTAAGGCTTTCTTCCCTGGCATTTCGGAGATTTAAAATTTTTTCTGCGGAAAAACTAAAAAGATTGTAACCGAAGGATTCTAAAGATCACTTTTGTTAGAATTTATCGGTGATGAAAGAATATAGTGATTACAATAATCTAGAGTATTGTAACCGTGTAACCCTTGTAACCGATTATTTTTAACACAGAGCAATTTATAAAAGGATTTTGAATAGTCTATTCTATTTATCAGTGTAGGAAAAATAAGGTTACATCGGTTACACGGTTGCAATTCCGCATAACGTAACAATTTCAATATGTTGTGACGTCACTCTAGATGTAACCTAACTTTGTTTTAAGTAATATTACAGTTACATTTCACAGCTGATAGTTTCTTTTATGAGATTTTACCAAGAATTGAAGTTATAATCTATATCATGCTGTTAGTAATGCATCCCTTTACAAATGTTGCAAACGTTGAATAATAACTTTGAGAAATAACAAAAACATCCTGAAACTTCATAATTCAACCCGATAAAGCCTATTCCTAATCTCATCAAATTCAATCATACTCTTCATAAGTTTTCCTAAAGGCGAATATTGGATTGATGTTAACTTATGAAACGAGGTTTAAGTATCAAAGAAGCCGCTGACTATTGTGGTATCAAAGTTTCCTGTTTTCGTCTTTGGGTAAGAGAGGGATTAATTCCAGGTCCATGGCCTGGAACAAAACGTTATGACAAGAAGGCATTAGATCATGCCCTCGACAAACTCTCCGGCATCCATCAAAATGCACCTAAAGATCCATATGAAGAATGGAAGGCGCAAACAGATGCTCACGAGGCTTAAACATATCAAAATTCGCAAACACGTTAAAAAAGATGGTACTCAAGTGGTTTATTATTATCATCGTCGAACAGGAAAGCGTATCGAGGGAGAATTTGGGTCATCAGAATTTCTTGAAAACTATGTAAATGCGAGTAAAGAAATCGAGATAAATGAAAACACTGTTCATGGCCTTATTTACCACTTTAAAAAATCACTAGAATTTGAATCTTTAGCGATTGTAACGCAACAAGATTATCATAACCATTTTAACATCATTGGTGAAAAATGGGGAGAGGTGGAGCTTGCCGTTCTTGAAGATCGACGCATAAGAAAGGACCTTTTAGAGTGGCGTGATCAAGTGGGCAAAAAATCGAAGAGACAGGCAGATTATGTTTTTTCAACTTTTCGCCGTCTGGTTAATTATGGCATTGATCTTGGTCTGCTCAATCATAACCATTTGACGAGACCTAAAAGGCTTTACAAAAGCAATAGCCGCCGTGACAGAATTTGGTTACATAACGATGTTGAAAAAGTCCTAAAAGTTGCGAGCGATGAGATGAAGTTGGCTATTATTTTAGCTCTCCATACAGGGCAGCGTCGAGGTGATTTAATTGCGATGACTTGGACAGCCTATGATGGGACACACATCAACATCATTCAAAGAAAAACAAATGCGAAGGTTTATATTCCTGTCACGTCGACATTGAAGTCAATTCTAGACAATATGGGAAAAAAAGCCATCACGGTTCTAACAAATACAAAAGGACATCCCTGGACAGAAGCTGCTTTTAAAAGTGCTTGGACAAGGACCAAAAAAGCTTCTGGTATTAAAGACCTTACCTTTCATGACTTACGTGGAACGGCAATGACTGTTCTTTCAGAGAATGGGGCGACTTCAATCCAAATTGCTTCCATAACAGGACATTCGTTAGAGGCTGTTGAGAAAATTCTTGATACCTACATATCGAGAACAAAACCTCTCGCAAATTCTGCGATTAGTCGGTTTGAGCAAAGCTGGATCAATAAAATTAAACTTTAAAAAAGAACAAATAAGATACAAAAGTGACAAATGAATAGAAAAAAGTGACAAATTGGTGAGGGATGAAATTAGCTAACTTATTGATTTATATGGTCGGAGCGAGAGGATTTGAACCTCCGACCCCTGGTCCCCCAGACCAGTGCGCTAACCGGGCTGCGCCACGCTCCGAATGTTAGGAAATTGTATTGAACAATCCGATATATCTAACGTGTCATGAATTTGTTATCAATAGGGTTTTTTTAGATTTGTAAGAATTAATGGCTGGTTTTATTTTTTGTTTTACAAATTATGGGTGTCAGCCTGTGTTTATTGGAGCGTGTCAACACAGGCTAACTTTTGATGTTTATTGTGTTTTTTTCATCCAGACTAAGAATTGTTCAAAAATTTCTTTTCTTTTCTCATCTGTTAATTCAGACCAGTTGATACTTGATGAGTTGTTCTTTAAAAACTTTTGGAAATCGTTTTGCAGTGATGAGGTCTGCGTTTTTCTCGTTTTTTTCTTAGAGTATACTTTTTCTGGTTTAAATCTCTGTAAATAAATTTCAGCAGGTTTAAATCTTTTCCATCCGGGAACAGTAGCCCCTAAATTAATACTTTTCCATTTTGGATGACGTGGGGCTTTTTTAAATTTGTCAATATTATCAAAAAGCTGGTCCACAAAAGTCGTTAGTTTTTTATACCTGAATGTCTCACTTGGCCAGTTATAAACTGCCAATAGCGCACTGCTTGCAACTGTTTGAATTTCTTGGCCTTCAGGGATAATTTGGGGGTAATCTTTCGCACTGAGTTTTGCAGGTAAGAACGTATCAAGTAATACACCATATTTCTGTAGATCAACAGGAATAAAGTGAAAATTGTGATTTGTACCTACATTGGCGAAACCTTTCACTGGGGCACCTGCTAATAATGAGGTTGCAGCGATCTCACCGTTTTTCAATTTCTCAAGAGCAGACTGGGTGTCTATATAAACGACATTTACATCAAGGCCAATGATATCAAATATTGTTCTGCCACCAATTCCTGTTGCGCTCACAGGTTTCCATAGGTTGACTGTTTTCCCACGTAAATCTTCCAAGCTTTTGATGTTTTTATTTGCTAATAGATGCCATTCAGAGTTGTAAAGCTTTGTAATGTAGCGAACACGGTCTTGAATGTTATTATATAGTTGGGGATCTTGTTTCTTTAGGTATGCTAAATGTTCTGATTGGACAACACCCATATCAATCCCTTTGAGAAACAATATATCCTTCATATTTTGACCGCCGCCTAAGCCAACGATAGGTATAATCCTTAAACCATTTTCGTCTTTACTATTTAAAACATTTGCCATATCAGTGGCGAAACGTATGTATGTTCCTGAAATACCCCCACCAATTACGGATACAGAGTGTTTATTGGCTAACTGTTTGGCTTGTTGGTAGCGTGAGGTGTTTTTAGAAGGTTGTGTTTGGGATATCGCTTGGGATGTCGAAAAACTATATAAAGCAATAAGAAAGCTTACAAAAACGCACTTACGCTTTGCCGTAATACACTGATACATGAAATACTCCCTCAAGTACGTTCTAATATTTTGACTTAAATTCCTCTCTGGTTAGAAGAATTATCTATTTGGTCTCTTAGTGGACTTATGTGATCTTTTAGTCGTTATAATCTTTATCAAGTTATGCATGTATCTTTCAAGTATTTTATGGCAAAATTTCGCTAAGGCATTATTTTTAATGGTGTAAATTCGCCAACACAAGGTATTAGGAGAGTAAGAATTTTCTTTTTAACCTTTTTTTTGTCATAAAAAACAGGGGTATGAGCGATAATCCGCCCTTGAAAATAGAAGTGAGTAGGGTGTTGAGATTTTACTGAGGGATAGTGAAGCTTACTGTTTCATATATGGAATAGTGGGTTCGTCTTCGTCAAATATCGCTAGAGCAACTAAAATCTTAGTCGCTCCAGCAGTTTTTTTGTCGTAAAATAGTATTAATTTCTACTGCTATGAAGAATTTTCTTACAGTTTTCGAGTTCGTTCAAGGCACTGAGCAATGTTTCACGCTGATCATTGTTTTCCGATGATAGGCTTGATGACTTGTCTTCTGTCGCACTTCCTATAGACTGATCTCTTTTATCTTTAAGAGAAACAACCTTTCCTGGTTCGTGCTTAATGCCTTTGTTTTGCTGACTCTTTTCATTTTGTGATGTTTCTTGCTCATCAGTTGGTGAACATGATTTTACATAATCCACCCCTTGTTCGCGCAAAAGCTTTTGTACACCCCTTATCGTGTACCCATCTGAGTATAATAGTTGTCTTATACCCTTAAGAAGCAATACATCTTCCGGCCTATAGTAACGACGGCCTCCACCTCGTTTCATAGGCTTGAGTTGTACAAATTTTGCTTCCCAAAAACGCAACACATGTTTGGGCACATCCAATTCGTCTGCAACCTCACTTATGTTACGAAATGCTTCAGATATTTTCTGCATATATCGTCTCCCCAAATTTCCAAACGTTTAAGTCTGGACCGCATCAAAATTTGGTTCACGATCGAAAGCTATTCAGCAGCCTTTCGTCTCGCCAACGCACCATTTATCCTCTTCTTCATTATGTTACTCGCTCTGAAGACTAGAACACGTCGGGACGTGATTGGAACCTCTTCCCCAGTTTTGGGGTTGCGTCCAACTCGTTCAGATTTCTCACGAATACCAAATGATCCAAAAGAGGATAGTTTTACCTGGTCACCTTTCTCAAGGCTTGAGGTAATCTCTTTTAATACTAGCTCTACCAATTCAGCAGACTCATTGCGAGGTAACCCCACCTTTTGTACAATTGCTTCTGCTAGATCGGCTCTAGTTAATGTTTTTCCGGCCATGTAATTTTTCTCCCTCCTCCTAAGACGGAGTAGAATAATGCTAAACTTAGCCTGAGTTTAGGTCAATAAAATATAATACAAATTCCTGATTTATCTTCATTTATTCTCATAAATTGATATTTTTTTCCAAAAATCATTTATAAAATCGTTTCTCATTTATTCACATCATTTTCTGATATTTTTATATTTTTGCATATCATACCAAAAAGCAAAATTGTTTTTTAGTTTGTAATACAAACATATAAGTGATGTTTTACTATAGATTTCACCAGTTTTGAACGTCTCATGTTCCTATATGCATGATATACTCATAAATTACATAAAGTTGCAAGAGAGAGAAGAGATAAAGTCTAATGTTATAACAGATATTGTATAACTGAGTATATCTATCTTACTTTGAAGTATAAGATGTGTATTCAGACTCAATTTGTTTTAGGTATTCTATAATTTTTTCTGCTTTAGAAATATTTTCCAATGATTTTTTCAAAGTTTTTTTAATTTGATGGAAATCCGCATTGTTAGCTGCAACGGGGCCTATATCAGCATTATCAAGAACTTGATTATTATGGTATTGCCCTTTCAATTCTTCAATATGTTGTTGAATGATATTGATGACTGTTTGGTTCATTGTGTAATAATTTCGGATAGACTCTTGGATATTATTCTCTAATTCTGTTTTAACAGCTTCAACCAGTTTATTGGCAATGGGGAAGAAGTCCTGTTTAATAAGGTCTTCAATTTCCTGAGCCCAATTATTTTGTTTTTGTTTTTTTGACCACCATTCTTTCCACCATGACTGATCTAAGTCCAATGTTACTGTGTCATTGATAGCAAGAGCTGATAATCTTGGTTCTTTTTCTATGGTATTTTCGAAGACAAGGAAGTTATCTTCAATTTTTTCTGATGTGTTTTTCAACATACTTTTAAGTTCAGAGATTTCTATCTCTTGCATTAATGTCAGTTGTTCTGCAGCTTCTTTACTAATTAAGGACAATTCAGTTTCAAGCTGACTTCTTATATGATGTGTTTCAACCGTCCAGACTTTCTTTGTTTGGCCATTATTCATTGCATTCGCTAGCTTCTGACCTTCCTCGAAAGCAAACTGCATGATGATCTTATTTAAACAAGAGCCAAAGAAATCTAAAATCGAATTTTTGAGATCATCTAGTTTCTGAGTGTATTGATCATAATATTCATTACATTTCACAACGAGATCTTCTAAATGTAATATTTGCTTATGAAGATTTGGGTTTTCTGATGCTTCTTCCTGACTGGGTTCTGCTGATTTTTGTAGTTTAGGGGCCAGATGTTTTATATGGTTTTTCGAGATTGCAAGAATAGCTTGTGTTGCAAGTTTTAAATTAGAAATAATCTTATTTATTGGGTAACGCTTATTACCGATTAGCATAAGCTGAGAAATTGCTTCTGCAGCTTGTGGTATACCAGATTTTTCAAATAGTTCTGTGCGTTCACGGTAGCCTAATGGTTGGCTGATAATCTCATCAATGTTGAAATCTGCTAGATTTGTAGAGTCGTCCAGAGCCTTCTGGCCCCATAATGCACTTCCTACAATTATGGGAAAATTTATATTTGGGAACTCTTGTTGCAGGATATATTTTGTATGCTCTGTAATATCTCGTGTTTCTTCGCGATAATTATTCAGCTGATCAATTCTATTAATAAAAATTATTATTCGATCTTTCTTTAAGCCCTGCAAAATTTTAAGTAACCCGATGTCAGTCATCGAGAGGGCTTGTTGAGCATGCAGGATTATTATGAATATGTCGGCATTATTTAGGTTTTGGCATGTAATTTCATCTCTTACAAAAAAAGGATCATTTGTGCCAGGTGTATCAATTATTGTTGCTGGCAGTGCAAATGGATGGGTTTTTAAAAAAAGATCAGCAGATTCAGTAATATCTGAGAAATTACCACAATTATCTAAGTTCTCCTGGTCCCAGAAATCTCCTGCACAGACATATTGTTTTAAAATTTCAGGACTTACCTGATCAAAAACATGTGCTTTACCTAGCAATTGGTGAAAATTTTCTCCTAAACGTCTTTGTGCTCTTGAGCGCATTTCTGATAATTGTCTGCTCATGCGTTCTGTTTGGAAACCGGGTAGGAACCTTTGTGTTAATTCTCGTAATTTTCCCCCAGTTTCAGAGATCCTTTGCCATTCGTTTTCGTCAAAAAAACAAAATTCTGCTGTTTCCTGTTCCTGGTCAAGTGTTCCAAAATGCAGGCGAGTAACAACAGTTGTCCAAGGGTTTACATCTGAGGGAAGAAAGTTTTTGCGGCCGGCCAAAGCATTAATAAATGTGCTTTTACCTGATTTCATCTGTCCTATTATAGCAATGCGACATGTTTGGTTTGAATATTCTTGAATATATTCTTTGAGTATATCATTAATATTGGATTTTAAAGAAGCGCTTTCAATCAGGTCAAGTATAGTCTCTCCAGTTGACTTTAATTTAGACATGAATTCAGCTATTTTTTCGCCAATTAATAGATCGTGTGATAGAGGCGTTTCAGGTATGTTTTTGCCAGTCTCACTTTGGGAATGTGATACAGCAGGAATATTTTCATTCATAGTTTTCTTTAGCCGCAGTTTAGAAATTAATTACTCATTTACATATTACATTTTTATTGAGATTAGAAATCTTAGCTTTCCAACCTAACTACATTGAATTAGCAGGTTTTTTTCGAACTTTAATTATTATAGCTTTCAATTCGTCTCAACTTCTTTATATTTAAGATATACTGTGACAAATCTATGACTCAATTTCCTGCAATTGAATTTATGGGTGGTTGTTAAGGCTATATAAAATCGTTTTTACCATATGATTTATACATTTGAACGAACATCTTGATAAAGATCTTTGTTTAAAAAAAATGTTTGGGGAAATAGTATTAGGGTGCTCAGCACAATGGCAACACAAAATAAAGAAAATGAAATTGAAGAAATCAAACTCATTTTACAGCAAATACAGTCTTTAAATGTTCCTTACAAGAAATCTCATAATCTTTCTGATCAGGATGAACATTTAGCACATAAGAATAATGCTGATGGGCTAGAGGTTAGTCATGAAGATGCTATAGAGAAGGAAAACCCTAAGGACCTAGGCTCTGAAATGCATTCATCATCCAGTCTAAGGTTATTGGTTTATGCAAGTTTATTCTTTATAGCTTGTGCTGTTGGAGCTTATTATTTTGTATCAAACACAGGCTCAAAAAATAATAATGTTGATTATGCTTCTACAAAAAAAGAGTTAGAGGCTGTTGAGCAAAAGATTACTTCTTTACCTGAAAAAACTGACACAAAACCAGAACTTTTAGCTGATAAAGAGACAACGCCTATTGTAACTATAGCAGTGCCAAAAACTTCAGAGGTTAAAAAAACACTCGAAAAGATCAAGGAAGAAAAACCTCAAAAGGTTTCGTTGCAATCGAAAGATATAGATCTCTCCCAACAAAAGAAATATAAAGCGGCTGAAAATGCTATTGCTAAAGCTCGAAATTTTATGAAAAAGGGCGAGGTTCTTGCTGCTCGTGAAATTCTCCTGAAGCAGTCTAAAGTTTCAAGTGAGGCAGATGGTATTGCTTTTGCCAATATTTCTTTAACACTTGCAAAATTATATGATCCAAATTTTTTGAAGGTTTTACCTTCTGTTGATACGGATGCAGATGTGATTGAAGCTGAACACTGGTATAGAAAGTGGCATGAGGTTTCTGTTGCACAAGGGTTGCTAAATGATGAAAAAAGTTTAAAGCGTTTTCTGAATGCAATGAGATGATTTTATGTTAAGGCAATTTAGAAATGTATGAAGCTTTTGATATACGTCAGCAGCACCCAACTCTACATCACTTCATTCAACAGTTAGAATGTGCCCGATCTCATCTTGAAGAGAAAATTACATTTCATAATAGTGTTGAGAAGGTTATTAAGGCGTTCAAACGTATACAAAAGAGCCTTGAGAGGCCTGTACGTTTTGCCATTATTGGCGAGAGCAATTCAGGGAAAACGTCTTTAGCTAATTTATTGATAGGGGGCGTTACTTTACCATCACAAGCCATCTCTAATACTCGTTTGCCTACTTTGATTTATTATGCAAATAAGCCTGAACTTTTAGCGCTTAAAAAAAATGGAGAGCGGCTTGCTCTGAATAATGAAAATATAAATAATATTGAAGGTATTCACAGGCTTGAAATTGGATTGCCACATGAAAGACTCAAGAGTTTAGAAATTTTAGACACTCCAGGTTCATTGAGTTTAACTGATGATATCATTGAGTTCGATATTTCTGATCATTTTGTTGATGTTGCATTATGGTGTACATCAGGAACTGTGCCATGGCGCAAAACTGAATTGGATGTCTGGTTAGACCTTCCTCAGCGTTACAGGGACGCTGGTCTATTGATTGTAACCCGAAAAGATCAAATTGAGCCAAAAAATCAAAAGAAAATCTTCTCTCGGTTAAATTATGAAGCACATGATTTGTTCCAAGACATTCTCTTTATATCTTCAACGCAAGCTGTGACGGTTTCAGATTATGAAGATCCGCAAGATGCCCATGAGATATTGGAGAAAAGTGGGGCCAATGATCTGGAGATGAAAATTAATGCGCTTATAACAGATTTTCGTGAAAAGAGATTTGTTCGGGCACGAGATGTTACAAATAGGATCAGTCAGAAAATACTTCAAGAACTTTAAAATAAGATTTGTTCTAGTCTTTAAGAGTTATTCATATGATGCAAAAAATGATTAAAAGACGTGATATTCTAAGATGTTGTGGTCTTTTGGGTGGGGCTCTTATTGCGCCTATACCAATTCGAGCTTTTGCCTCAAATTTTAATTCGACACCATCTCAAGTCGAAGGGCCATTTTATCCTATTAAATTTCCAGGTGATCAAGATTTTGACTTAACTCAATTTGGACTTCAATCTGAGACAGCTCAAGGAGATATTATTGATCTTAACGGGCAGGTGTTTAATCTTGATGGTCTGCCACTACAAGGAGCAAAAGTTGAAATCTGGCAAGCTGATATCTATGGGAGATATAATCATCCTGCGGATAATCAGAATCGTAAGGTTGATCTAAATTTTCAAGGATATGGAAAAGTTTTAACGGATCAAAGTGGAGGCTACCGTTTTCTTACAATTAAGCCAGGATCATATGATGTTGGAGGTGGATGGCAACGGCCACCTCATATTCACTTTAAGGTTTCTTATAAAACGTATCCTTCACTTACAACCCAGATGTATTTTTTTGGTGATCCACTAAATAAGGTTGATCATTTGCTCAATTCAGTCGATCAACCAAATAGTCTTATTGTTAAATTTTCCAGCTTAAGAAAAAAAAGCGGTTTATTGAGAAAAGGCGTGTTTAATATTTACCTGCCAGTTTCCTGAAATTATTAATCAATTAAGAGTTTGGATGTGCGTATTTTATCCATCAAATAAATCTGCGAATGACTCGCCTAATTCTTCCCAGATATTATTTTTCCAAACATTCTCTTCGTTTTCATTTCTCTTGTCAGCGACACGTATTTTCGTTTTTGAGGAAGATGCGGGCTGTTGTTGGCTAGGGAGTGTATAGAGGGCTGTTGTTATTTTACGCTTTGGTACTAGATGTACAATCTTATAGCCCTTCCTTTTGAGTTCATTTAATAGAACTGGTACAGCGCGGGCTGTTGTTGCTTTCAAATCATGAAGCAGAATAATCCCACGTTTTCTTCTTTTCAAAAGTCTCATTGTCTGAGAAACGATTGCTCGTGTTGCTGTATTTTTTGTATCTCCTGATACAATGTCTACTGAAAGGGAAGTGATATTTCTGGTTTTAAGATATGTGTTTAGGTATTTGGAGTCTCTTAGGCCTGGGAAGCGGAAAAAAGGTGCTATAGGGTGACCTGTTGCATGTATGACTTCTGCAAATCCACGTTCTATTTCAATTTTCGCATTTTTTACTGCTAGATCTGGCATTCTTGGGTGGCTATGAGTGTGTGCCCCAATTGTGTGCCCATGAGCCGCAACCTGTTGCAAGGTTTTTGGGAATTTTAATGCCATCGAGCCTACAGCAAAAAATGTTGCTTTTGTACAGTGATCTTTTAGGGCTTTTAAAACATTAATCGTATTGACAGGGTGGGGACCATCATCAAAGGTTAATATAACCTCTTTATCTCTTAATGGGAGAGTTCTTTTATATTGGTAAATTCCATATGCAGGTCCGCCTTGGGCATCTAACTCAATAGTTCTTGATACCCCTAGTTTTTTATTGAGATCACATTGAGAATGTGCTGCAAAAGCAGAATAACAGAAAATGAAAGTGCCAATGCATACAGTAAATATTGTTTTGTGCATACGTCCCCGCTAATACTCTGTAAAAAATGATTTATGCGAGAAAAACTCGGATAAACTTAAACTTGAATAAGGAATTATGTGGCTTATTCATCAAAATATTTAAAAATTAAACTAGTTTGCTTGGGTTATAAAGGGGCGACATAAGGGTTATTCAAAAGTTTTATTGTAAAGCGGCTAAAATGTAACAGGTGGGTGCATGATTGAGCAATCAGATTTAAGGGAGCAGGATGGGGCTTTAAACAGATATTTTGTTAGATCTGTTGAGCTTGCTCTCAAGAAAAAGCAAAAAAAACGACTAAGAACTATTTTTGGTGAGCTTCATGCTTCCGATGCAGCGGATCTGCTTATGCTATTGAGAGCTGACAAAAGAGCGGAGCTTATTCAGGCTTTAGGTGATGATTTTAACGTTAATGTCTTACCTGAGTTAGATGAAACTGTCCGCGATCAGATTATTGAAGAGATCTCTAACGACAAAGTTGTGGAAGCTGTCCGAGAATTAGAAACTGATGATGCCGTTTATTTGCTTGAGGATTTGAAGGAGAGTGAACAAACAGAAATTCTCGCAAAAATACCTGCTGTTGAACGTGCAACATTACAGCGAAGCCTAGACTATCCAGAAGATTCTGCTGGTCGAATCATGCAAGCTGATATTATTTCTGTGCCTCCTTTTTGGACGGTTGGGCAGACAATCGACTATATGAGGGAAACCAAGGATCTTCCTGAGAAATTTTCAGAATTATATGTGGTTGATACATTTTATCATCTGCTTGGACGCGTTTCTCTAAATCGTTTACTACGCACACAAAGGCCAACCAAAATGGAAGAGATTTTGGAAAAGGATTTGTTGCTCATAGATGTATTGGAAGACCAAGAGGAAGTCGCCCTTCAATTTGAGAGGTATAATCTCATTTCTGCTCCTGTGATTGATCAGGATAAGCGTTTGGTCGGTGCAATTACAGTTGATGATATTGTTGAGATTATACAAGAAGAGGCTGAAGAAGATATTCACCGTTTAGGTGGGGTTGGAGATGAGTCTCTAACAGATAGTGTCTGGCGCACTGCCAATCTTCGTTTTTCCTGGCTTTTTGTAAATTTATTAACAGCCATTTTTGCCTCATTGGTCATTGGTTTATTTGATGCAACCATTGAGCAAATGGTTGCCTTAGCTATTTTGATGCCAATCGTTGCATCTATGGGGGGAAATGCTGGTACTCAGACTATGACAGTTGTTGTGCGGGCTCTTGCGACCAGAGAGTTAGGAGCTGTGAATGCCTGGAGGGTTATTAGTCGTGAGGCCCTAGTTGGGATTTTAAATGGAGTCGTCTTTGCCCTTATTATGGGAGGGATCGCTTTTGTTTGGTTTCAAAATATTGAATTAGGCGGGGTGATTGCCGTTGCAATGATTTTTAATCTATTTGTTGCGGCCTTGGCCGGTATACTCATCCCACTTGGTTTGGATTATGTAAAGATTGACCCCGCCGTGGCCTCTAGTGTTTTTGTCACAACAGTTACGGATGTTATTGGTTTCTTCGCATTTTTAGGTTTAGCAGCTTTATATTTGGTGTAATTTTATTAAGATGATGGAACTTGCAAGCGATCTGTCAATTTCTCAAATTCCTTGCGAAGTTCATCATTTTGAAACACTTGCCCAAAACCTGGCGCTTCTAGTCGCTCTAACGCTTGAAATGAAGATTGCGAGTCTTCGATTAGTGCACGAAGCTGAAAGCTTGCTTCTACAGTTTCATAAGTATTGTCAGCTATGGAAAGGTCTTTGATTGTTCGTTTTCTGCTTTCTGAAATTTTTTGTCTTTGTGTTTTGAGATAGTCCCGATAAAAGGTAGCAACTTGTTCAGAGAAATCCTGAGCTTTGCGATTGGCCAACAATGTTCGCCTTTGGTCAGGTCTGTTTTTTTGCTTTAATAACTGGTCTGTTTTTCTTCTTGCCTGGTTTAATTCCTTGAGGATTTTGTCCAGTTTAGAAATATATACCTTATCAATTTTATTGATAATTTCGCTTTGGGAATGTAACAGCATCGCAAATAGAGCTGAATGCATTGCAAAATATTTTCGAGCGGCTTTCAGGCTTTCACTGTTTTGGGCCATGAGTTGGCCAAGGCGCTTATCAATTATGCGGGCAGCTTCAAATGCTGCCACGAGTTTTACGATGTCATTACTAATTACGCTGCCTAACAGTAAATCCAGCTGACTTTCTGAAATTTGGATATCTTTATCTATAAAACTTTTTCTTATCTCAGACTTAATTTGAGAAATTGACTTTTCATTCTCTTGAATGCGAATATTGAGTTCTTTAATTTTATCGTCAATTGACGATACTGTGTCTGTAAAAATTGAAGGCAAAAGACTATCTTTTGGGGCATCTAAACGTTTTTCACGTAGAGATGTGATTTGTTCTTTCATCGTTGAGATGTTTTTACGAAGTTTTGTAAGCCTATTTTGTTGTTCAATAATTGGCCCTTCAGTCACGATCTGTAAGACAGAGTCCAATATGTTTCTTATAACTTCTTGACGGTCTTCTTTCGTTTCTGTCCAGGGTGGAACAGCTACAAAGTAATCTTTTCTGCTCGGGAGCTTTTTAGCCTGGTTACGTTGATTAGCTGCATCTAGAAGCAGCCTATCTATGCCTTCCATCAAACGTTTGGCTTCTTGGTCGGATGCCTCTTCTTTTTGGGTAAGCTTTTTCTTTTTTAAGTTTTGTTTTTCTTCATCTTGCAAGGGGACAGTCAGACTAAACTTGTCATTTTCCTGGGATATAGCTTGGGTCTGGAATGTAGAGAAGGATATAGCGAATAGTATAATATTTATTATGTTTAAATATTTTTTTTGAAAGGTATAGAAAAACATCCAACCGCGCCTTGTGAATATTTATAAAGAGAACTATAAAGTTTGGTTATTGTTCAATGATAAATCTATCTAGAACAAATGGCCATTAAAAGCTAAGATTATTATTTGTTGTAAAGCAAGTTATTTCCCTAGATCTCTCATTTAAAAGATATTTGATTTTAATTATCTTCTGTCTAGCATTCTTATCCCTCATATCAGTCTTATTCATTTGGTGTTTTGCAACAAATATTCAATGATATGGTGGATAAATAAAAATTAGCTTATTTGTACCGGTGTTACATTTTTCATGCTTTACAAATTCGATCTGGGGCGCAAACATGATTTAAAATATTATAAAATCATTGAAGGCAAAGAGGAATTATGTGGGGGGTCTCGTTAGATATAATCATTTTTTATGCTTTTATTACAGGCATTATATCTCTTGTTATAATTACGTGTATTTTTACCCTTATATTTAAACGTAATTCCATTGATGCTGTTTTTAAAAGAATTGCACAAGAATATAAATTAAATTATGCTTGGATAAAACACCAACGTATGCCTGAGGTTACAGGTGTTATTGAAGGAGCATATCTTCGTATGAGAGTTGCTCCTGGAGAAGAGTTCGGTGCGCTTGATGGCCCGCAAACTGTAGTTATTTCTCTTGTTTTTGAACTTCCCATTGAAGCTAAAGTTGAAATTCGCAGAGGACAGGATTACAGCAATTGGTTAACACCTTTGCCTGAAAATAAGACTGCCCTTCAGGTAGACACTCTTTCTTCAAATTTATTAGTTTATGGCACACAAGATGATGCTTTGGTTTTATTGAGCGAGATTGTGCAAAAAAAGCTTATTGATTTATTTTCTGGAGATGGGGAATGGCGTTTTCATGTTGCCCGAAAAGATGCGGAAATTATGTGGCGTTCTTCACACTTAAAGGTTGGTGATAAAAGGTTTTATCAAGTCATAGACACGATGGTAAGAGTGGAAGCCCTTTTTTCAGAAGTTCCAGAGATGACTAAGGATAAGCTTTGAGCGTTGATGTTTCTAAATACCTTAATACACACATGACCTTTACTAATATTCTTGTTGAGAATAACCTTGTTTCACACATGAAATTTAATTAATATTTTATATAATAATCAATTAACTAAGATCGATTGTTTCAAAGATTAAATTAATAAATTTAGACGTCTTAAAAAAAATTAACAAAATGTATACTTAACTTGGCATTTATTTAAGTTAAGAGCTCATCATTGGCTTTGCCATGAAGTTTTTAAGCCTATTTTTGATGCGCTATTCTGATATTGTGGTGTGTTGGACACATCATAGTGTTTAAATTATAGATGTGCTGATTACGAAAGAGATATTAAAGAATTCACTTATAATAGGGTATAATATGAGATTGTTTCATTTCTCTCTGGGCTTAAGAGGTAATGTTCGGGTTTTTTTGGGAATAAAAACCAAATTAAAGCATTTATTTTCTGAATCAGATGCTTTTTGGCCTCAGCATTCTTTATAAAGTACAAGAAAATGAAAATATTTAATATTATGCCATATTTTGAAAGAATAGTTTTAGCTGTATAGGCATATGTAGTTTTATCGATTAGAAAATGAAAAATACAAACTGGTAAAGTTGATGACAAGGGTTTATTTAAGTAGTTCTGATAAGGATCAAGATCTTTCAATACGCATTAAAGACTGGCTGAAATTTCAGGATTACGACCCTATAGCATTGGATGATACACAAGATAATAGAGAAAAACTATCTCAATGGCATAGGGAAATAGCTCAAACACTTGAAGCATGTGATCTTGTTATTCTGATTTTAACACCTGAGTGGGTCAATTCTAAATGGTGTTTCGCAGAATTTACAAATGCTTACTCTATTGGAAAAACCATACTTGCGGTTATTGAGAAACCTCTGGAAGATGATTTTCAAGAGCCTGGTATTCCCGTTTTCGATTTAACTGTGAATAGGGAAGCTGGTCTTGCTGAATTGGCATCAGCTTTACGCAAGTCCTTACCAAATACGACTGATAGTTTTATTTTCAATCCTGAAAGACCAATTTATCCTGGATTGAGAGCTTATGAAGAAGATGATAGTGGTATCTTTTTTGCCCGGAATGATGATGTTCGGCGTGTTATAGATCGTCTTAACACCAGACGTCGGCAAGGTGGTGCGCGGCTTATCTCACTCCTTGGTGCTCCAGGTACTGGAATTTCTTCGCTTATGAAAGCGGGTGTTCTTCCTAGGTTAAAACAGGACCAAGAGGCCTGGATTGTCCTTCCTGTAATGAGGCCGACCTTAAAGCCGATTGATGAGTTTTCAAAATCCATTGCTGAGTTGCTTGGTAACCCTGATCTCTGGCAAGAGTGGGCTAATTTATTTAGAGGAAATGATTTCAAAGGTGTTGCTCGGGAACTTGCTCAACAATTGCGTGAGCGATTTGAGGCACCAGATGCCCACATTCTATTGCCGATAGACCAAGGTGAAGAGCTATTTAGTATTTCTGATCATGATGATGCAGCTCAATTTCTGGATATTCTCGGAGCTATCTTTGATGATGATATGCCCTATGTTGGGATTGTTGCCTTGAGACCTGACTTTTTAGAGGATTATCAAACAGCAGATCAGCTTTCACATATTATTGAAGAGTTTTCTCCCAGGTTAATGCCTTTGTCCGCTATCCGTGAGATTATTTTAGGACCTACACGTTATGTGGATATTGACGTTCAAGATGAGCTGGTTGAAAGAATTTTAGAAGATGCTCTTGAAGATGGTGCCTTACCTCTTGTGGCTTTGGCCTTGAACCATGTTTATATTAACACGCTGCAAAACGACCCTTTGGATATGGAAACCTATAATGATATTGGGGTTGATATCACAGGGAAAACACCGCTAGGTAATGTTATCGCTAAATTGGCTGAGGGTGTTCTGCAAGACGAGCAGCCAGACGATCAAGAACTTGAGACACTTGGTGAGCTTTTTAGTCAACGTTTGCTTTGGGTGGACAATGATAATCGATTTGTTGCTTTACCGATTGAATTTGCAGAATTAAAACTAAAAATACGTGTCATTATTCGTAAGTTTGTCGAAGTCGGTCTGCTCACATTGAGAGATATCTCTGGTCGTGAGATGGTGGAATATAATCATTTGGCCATACTTGACCATTGGCCACGTTTACGAGAGTGGTTATCCCACACAGAAGACGCTGTTGCTTCTGTGGCAACTGATGATATTCAAACACAAGATGATACTCATTCGGAGAATATGATATCTAACACTAATGAGCATTCCTATTCATCTTATCGTTTTGAAGATGACACTGGAACTGAACAACAATCTTATTCTTCATATGATTTCGCTGCGGATCCTGAGCCGATTCCTCAAGAACATTCTTATTCTTCATATGAGTTCCAAGAAGATTCTCCAGATAAGCAAAATTTCATAGATGAAGCTCATACTTATGTAAATGCAGAGATTTTAGGGCCTGAGGATGAGAACGAGGAAGATCATCAGTTTAAGGTTGCGCCAAATATCTTTCTTGATAAAGAAAATGATGAGTCTTTTGTCTCTCAGCCAGAAAGACATGAAGATGATGCTCCTATTTTAGAAAATATACCGTCTGATCAATCACAGATTGATCTATCGTATGACCATGAACCAAAATTTCTGAAAAATAAACCAACCACGGAATATGAAGATACAGATCCTTATTCTGAAGATAAAAATGCCGGACTCAGAGCTCTTGAAGCTAGCAGTGAGGGTCAGAGGTCACGAGGTGGAAGGGCTGTTCTTCTATTCTTATGTTTCATCATCATGTCTTTAGCGGGAGGGGCTGTATTCTTTTGGAATGATGTCAATAATTTGATAGCTAATTATGGGCTTATTCAAGGTGATGCGACAGTCTCAGAAACGACTATTGCTGACAAAGCTGATAATTTACGGAAAGATGATATTGATCTGCGCGAGAATGAAGTCTCGCTGTCTCAAGAAAAAACAATTGAAATTGGATCAAAAAAATTAGGTCTTGTCCTTAATAAAGAGTGGCCAATATTAAACTTGATTCTCGCTTTTGAAAATTTAACAAGCGATACTTCCTCAGAAGAATTAAGAGAGACTTCTGAAGCAAAACTATTTTCTACGATTAGGAAAATGCAACAACCGATCTCTTTAGAAGGTAGTTCTTCAGATGTTGAATTGATTAGTTTTAGTTCTGATAATGTTTATATGGCGACTGTTTCCAAGAATAATGTCGCTCATATCTGGGACCTTGCTACAGGAGCTAAGGTTTCTGATCTTGAAGGCCATAAAAAAACGATTAATTCGATCAGTTTTAGCAAAGATAACCAGTATATTGTTACTGGCTCAGATGATGCTTCTGCAAAGATTTGGAACCCTCTTACTGGAGACCTCATCGCTAGTTTAGAGGGACATACGAAAAGTGTGAAATATGCTTTGTTTGATCCTAATTCTGAGCGAGTCGCGACAGCTTCTAGTGATAATGATGTGCATCTTTGGGATTTATCAACTCAAAAAACTATTCTGACCTTGCAGGGCCATAGTGATGTTGTCAATGGAATTGCCTTTAGCGTGAATGGCGATTGGATCGCAACAGCATCAGGTGATAAAACTGCTATCGTTTGGGATGCGGCATCTGGAAATCAAATTTTGAGTATCACGGGGCACAACGGGCCTGTCACAAGTGTTAGTTTCAGCCAGAACAGTGATATGGTGATGACTAGTTCTGGAGATAAAACAGTCGGAATTTGGCATACATTTTCTGGAAAACAAGTCTTTCGTTTTGAGCAGCATAAAGGCGCTGTGTCTTATGCCAGCTTTAGTAATGATGGGGCCTATGTTGTTTCTACGGAGCAATCCGGTAAGGCTTTGCTCTGGGACCGGAAAAGCGGGCGTGTTCTGAAGCAATTTAAGAACAAAGGTTTGCGTATCAAACGTGCAGTTTTCAGTCCAAATGGTAGTTGGATCGCTTCTGGGGCAACAGGCAATCGAATTTACCTTATCCCCACACAGCTTAATATAAAGTCTAAAACTTTCCCTGCTCATAAAGGTGAAATTTTAAATGCTGAGTTTGATATTGATAATGAGCTGATTGTCACGGCATTGCGGAATAATGTTACTTCGGTCTGGGATCTGGAAACTGGCAAACAAATAAGTGAATTAATTGGGCATTTGGGAGAAGTTTATCATAGTACTTTCAGCCCTGAGAGGACTTACATCGCAACTGGTTCTGAGGATCAGACTATTCGAATTTGGGATCCACAAAATGGTTCACAGCTTAAAGTTATGAAAGGTCATACGTCAGCTGTTCGAAAAGTTACTTTTAGTTCAGATGAAAGTTTTGTTGTGTCTACTTCAGATGACAAGACTGTTCGGATTTGGAATATCGATTCAGAGAAAAATATTAAGACATTTAGCGGTCATGATGCTTCTGTAACTGACGTCGTTTATTCAAAAGGGGGTAATTTAATTTATTCAGCTTCCAAAGATAAAACAATCAAAGGTTGGGATGTTGAGAATGGAAAAAATGTATTTACTATTCCCGCGCATCGTGGGGGAATTACTGCGCTATCTCTGAGACCTGATGGTCGATTTTTAGCATCGGCATCTGAAGATGGAACCGTAAAATTCTGGGATATACAAAAACAAGAAGAAGTATTTGGTGAATTAGACCATAATGCAACAGTTAATTCCTTAGATTTTAGTGCAGACGGGAAATATCTCATTACTGGAAGTGATGATAAAACTGTTAGGATGTGGCACGTTTCTAGCGGTGAGCTTCTGTGGGAAACTGATGATTTTTCTTCCTCAATTGCTTCAACCCAACTTAGTGAGCAAGGCAATTGGGCTCTTATTGCTTCAGGCAAACACCTTAAATTATCTCGTATTTTTTCTAGTGAAGAGTTGTCTTTTTATATTAAATCAATTTTACCAAGATGTTTAAGCTCTCGTGAGAGGAGACAAGTTAATTTATCATCCCCCTCTCCTTCCTGGTGTAATGATTTATCAGAATGGCAGACAAGCCGATCACAATAAATATTGCTCATAACTCTAAGGCCTGCTCTTTGCTTAAATACTAAATTTAATGTTGGAGAGGCTATATTGTTTATATCAAAACTGATTTCTTTTCATCTTTTGTAAATTGAGATGTCAAGTTATTATCCTGGCTAGCTGGATTGTTGTTAAAGGTCGTAATCATACCATTTTGTATTGATAATGAGAGCTTCCCGTGTTTAAGAGCCAATGCATCAGCTCCAAAAAGCTCATAACGCCAGCCTCTTAACGCAGGCACATCTGCTTTGTCATTCGTTGCTATTTTTTCCAAATCATCAGTGGTTGCTATTAGTTTTGTTGCAACGTCATGTTTTGAAGCTGTGGCTTTTAGTAAAACACGCAGTAAATCTGTTACGGCACTTGCTTGTGTTGATAGGGGTTTTGTTTTTTTGATATTTGGGACTGTGTCTGGAGATTTCGCTAAGCCTTTTTCAACGGCTTGCAAAATATCTCTTCCGCGACTTGATCTTGCAAAGCCTTCATTGATTGTTCTTAGACGGCCTAAATCATGAGTGTTTTTTGGTGATTGACCTGCAATATCATAAATTGCTTCATCTTTTAGGACTCTAGATCGAGGGACATTTTGTTTTTGAGCTTCTGTTTCTCTCCATGCCGCTACTTCCATCATTATGGCAAGAGATTTCTGACTTTTGACGCGCATTTTTAGGCGTTTCCAGGCATTCTCAGGCCTTTGGATATAGGTTTCTGGATCTGTTAAAAGTGCAATTTCTTCGGATAACCAATTTGCTCGTTTTGATTTTTCTAATTCTGTTCTTAGATATAAGTAAATATCACGTAAATATGTGACATCTGCCATAGCGTATCTAAGCTGCTTATCGCTTAGAGGGCGTATACTCCAATCCGTGAACCTTGATGTTTTGTCTAAATCTTCTCTAGAAATCTTTTTAACCAACTGGCTATAACTGACAGACTCTCCAAAACCACATACCATTGCTGCAACTTGGGTATCAAATAATGGTTCTGGAATGATGTTTGATAAATGATGGACGATTTCAATATCTTGACGTGCGGCATGAAACACTTTGATAACAGATTTATTCGCCATTAGGTCAAAGAAAGCTTCTAAATCCATTTCTTGAGAGAGTGGGTCTATCAACACTTCATCTTCTGTAGATGCCATCTGTATTAAGCACAGTTTTGGCCAAAAGGTACTTTCACGTAAAAACTCTGTATCGACTGTTATAAAAGAGTGCGTTGAAAGACGTTTACATGTCTCTTCTAATTCTTGTGTTTTGGTTATTAATTTCATGATTTAGGTTTATACCTTATATAGGTACAGTTGTCGCTACTTCATTTTGCGATGTTTATAAGTATAGTTCATCTCCATAGAATGTAATAATTGTATTTTCTTTTTATGACAGATGAAAAACTTATGCTTCGATATTTTGTGCAAATAAAACTAATAGTTATTCATATGTAAGCATTTATTACATTAACTTATTGTTAAATGCCCTAAATATTTATTAATCATCTATCGATTCTTCGAGTTTTTTGTGTGTTTTATGGGAAAAGGTGGTGTTTTGATCTGATATTTGTATCTAATGTGTCAGATTTTGTGCGATCCTAGATGTTGTTTGGGGTTTTTATTCAGTAAATATGTTAGATCGCTTGACAAATCATTGCTCGCATGCGCTTTACAGATACGAAAATACTAATCTGATCTTCATAACATTGATGACTATGAAACCAAACGCATATGGCGCGTTTTGAGGGCTTTGTAAAATGGCGAAAGCAAAGACAACATCGAAAACAAAAAAAACGAAAAAAGCAAAAGATAAAGTAGCTGAAGAGTTGCATACCTATCGAAGTCATACTTGTGGTGCACTTCGTGAAGAGGATGTTGGTCAGTCAATCAGGTTATCTGGTTGGGTTCACCGTGTTCGAGACCTTGGCGGGGTATTATTTATTGACCTTCGTGACCATTATGGAATTACACAGTGTGTTTGTGAGGCAGACTCAGCCGCTTTTGAAACGGTGGAGAGTGTTCGTGGTGAATGGGTTATCAGAATTGATGGTGAAGTTAAAAAACGTTCTGATGATACGATTAATGAGAGTTTGCCAACTGGGTTGGTTGAGGTTTACATACGAGATATTGAAGTTTTAAGTTCAGCACCTGAGTTGCCATTGCCGATTTTCGGGGAGCCTGACTATCCTGAAGATATTCGTTTGAAATATCGTTTCCTCGATTTGCGCCGTGAAACGTTACATAACAATATTATGATGCGGTCCAAAATTATTGCTTCCATGCGCCGGCGTATGATTGAGGCTGGATTTTTTGAGTTTCAAACCCCTATTTTGACGGCCTCCAGCCCGGAAGGAGCGAGAGACTTCCTTGTGCCGTCTCGTTTGCACCCTGGTAAGTTTTATGCGCTTCCACAGGCACCGCAGCAGTTTAAGCAGCTGACGATGATGGCTGGGTTTGATCGCTATTTCCAGATTGCTCCTTGTTTCCGAGATGAGGATGCGCGGGCAGACAGGTCTCCAGGTGAATTTTACCAGCTCGATATTGAGATGAGTTTTGTCACACAGGAAGATGTGTTTAATGCCATTGAGCCTGTGTTGCGTGATTTGTTTGTTGAGTTTGCAGATGGCAGGCCTGTGTCTGAGACATTCACACGTATTCCATATGCTGAATCAATGCAGAAATATGGGTGTGATAAGCCTGATTTGCGTAACCCGATTGAGATGGAAGATGTGACTGAGCATTTCCGTGGATCTGGGTTTAAGATTTTTGCCGGGCAGATTGACAAAGATGAGAAGGTTCGGGTTTGGGCTATTCCGGCACCGACTGGTGGGTCTCGGGCTTTTTGTGACCGGATGAATTCCTGGGCGCAGGGAGAAGGGCAGCCAGGTCTTGGTTATATCTTCTTTAAAGATGGCGCTGGGTCTGGTCCTATTGCGAAGAATATTGGTGAAGAGCGGACAAAAGCCATCCAAGAGCAGTTGAAGTTAAAAGATGGTGATGCTGTTTTCTTTGCTTGCGGTGTTCCATCGAAATTTGCTGATTTTGCCGGGCGTGCGCGTACGCGTGTTGGAACGGAATTGAAGCTTGTTGATGAAGATCGTTTTGAGTTCTGCTGGATTATTGATTTCCCAATGTTTGAGTGGGATGAGGAAGAGAAGAGAGTTGATTTCTCTCACAACCCATTCTCTATGCCCCAAGGTGGTTTGGAAGCTTTAGAGACGATGGACCCGCTTGATATTAAAGCTTATCAGTATGATATTGTTTGTAACGGTATTGAGCTGTCTTCTGGTGCGATCCGAAACCATAAGCCTGAAATTATGGAAAAGGCTTTTGGCATTGCGGGTTATGAAAAGGACATTCTTGAAGACAAGTTTGGTGGTATGCTTCGCGCCCTTCAATATGGTGCGCCTCCGCATGGTGGAATTGCGCCAGGTGTTGACCGGATTGTTATGCTGCTTTGTAATGAGCCGAACATCCGTGAAGTGACCATGTTCCCAATGAACCAGCAGGCGGAAGATTTGATGATGGCTGCGCCTTCAGAAGTTTCTGCAAAACAATTGCGTGAGTTGCATATCAGGCTGAATTTGCCGAAAGAGAAGTAGACTGTTTGGTTTTTTTTAGAATTTATTATACGGGGCGGTCAGAGTGATTAGCCCCGTTTTTTATGTGCTAAAGATCAGAAACATATTTTCATCTCAATGTGATTTTAAACAGTAGGGCTGTATTTTTTTGCTTATAAACTTCCTACTGTTAAAAAAAAGAAAAATGTTTAAATCAGTTGCATTTCTTATTATTGGATTATTTCTTTTACTCCTCATACAAGCATTTTATTCTGTTCCTATTCATCGTGTCGCTGTTATTACCCTATATGGTCAAGTTATGCGTGTGTCAGGTCCTGGAATGCAGTGGCATATTCCTTTTCTAGAAACAGTGAATTATATTCCGGCTAATTTTTATGAGTTTCATAAAAAATTTAAATTTAAGTCGGAACTTTCTGATAACTCCACTTGTGATATTGAAGGTGAGGTTATTTTCCGTGTCGATGACCCTGTGCGCAATTATCACTGGAGTAAACAAAGATCTCTAGATTTAAGTCGTGCTTCTTATAAAATTGATATCTCAAAATACACAGAAGCCACCACAGCATTACGAGTATATATATTGAAGGCAGTTAAATCTCTTCCGATCGGTAAAATAAAAAATGGGGCTATAGAATACGGAATTTACAGTTTTAAATCTCCTACCTTTGAGGATGGTACGAAGATTGTTCAGGCAAGAGCGACCTATGTTTCCTGCTCTGACGTGCAAAAAGAAAAAAACGAGTTTGATAAGCGTGTTTCTCAGACAAAAAAACAAACATTGCAGAAATTTAGTAAGTTTGAAAACAGGTTGTCTATGTTAGAAAGGGATCAAGCTATTCAGTTTATTCTTCCCGAGATAAAATTAATAACATCGGATAATCGGATTGTGATTTTTGAAAAGTTTACTGTTTTCTATCGGATTGTTGATGAGAAAGGTTTTCAAGCAAGGTTTGGCAAGGGTGAGTTTGCTAAGAACCTAGCACAAGATCGTGTTACTCTTCTATTAGAGACACATATGCGTGCTGTCTTGGCCAGGCTTTTATCTGATGAACTAGGTAACTTTGATACTTATTCCATCTTAGAAAAAAACACAGAAGTTTTTTCAAAAGCACTAAAAGATATTGGCATGGAGATTGTTGATTTGGGTGGTACCCAGTCTGGGTATCGTTTGCAGCCATAAAATTTGTAGTTATGTGGGTGTGGCTCAATGAATTCAAAAAGGAAGTACAACAATATGCTAGGGTATTGTTTTGAGGTGTTACGGTGGTGATATTATCGTATGAATTTTGGGTCAGGGGATTCTTCCCTGACCTGCGTTGGAAATAAAATATTTACCATATTTTATTTGCATGAAAAGGAGGCTAAAATGATCTTCTTTTTTTATGCCTCGTAAATATTTTTTTAAATTTTTTTTGTATTTTTTTCATAAATTCAGAAGCTGTAATAGCTTTTATTGATGTTTAGAAAGCGGATTTAGTTAAGCCAGGATCTATGTGTCATGTTAGCTCCACTTGTTTTTGTTTCAAAACTTCCTGATGAAGACCAGAAGATCTGGTTAAAGGCATTGCGGGAACAGATGCCCAATGAAACGATCTTGCCATATTCTGAGCTTAAGGATCGTCATGGGGTTGATGTTGCTATTGTTTGTGATCCTGATGTGAATGAATTAATCCAGTTGCCCGATTTGCGCTGGATACAAAGCCTTTGGGCCGGGGTTGATCAACTTGTTAACATACAGGCCCTTTCTGCTATTCCGATTGTGAGAATGGTTGATCCACAGTTGGCGAAAGTGATGGCGGAGGCTGTGCTCGCCTGGACGCTTTATCTGCACCGAGATATGCCGACTTATGCACATCAGCAAAGGGAAAAGATATGGAAGGAGCTTCCTTATGTTCGGGCTGAGCAAAGGGTTGTTGGGATATTAGGGCTGGGTGCGCTGGGATATGAAGCTGCCTCTGTTTTAACGCGTTCAGGCTTTTCTGTTCTTGGTTGGAGCAGGTCCGAAAAAGAGTTTGAGGATTTTGATATTCTTGTTGGGCAAGAGGGATTGATTGAGGTTTTGAGGCGCAGTGATATTATTGTGTGTTTGCTCCCTTTAACAAACGAAACACAAAACCTTCTTGATCGGAACGCATTCTCTAAAATGAAATCCGGCGCGAGCTTGATCAATTTTGGCAGAGGCGGTCATGTGCGGATTGATGATTTGGTGAAAGCTCTAGATGCAGGGCAGCTTTCTCATGCCGTGTTAGATGTGTTTAATGTTGAGCCTTTGCTAGAGACAAGTGTTCTGTGGGAGCACCCTAAAATTACGATTCTACCGCATATTTCTGCGCCGACCGATATTGATACTGCTGCTCAAATTGTTGCGAAGAATGTGAAGGCTTATCGGAGCAAAGGGGAGATCCCTGTGGCTGTGAATAGGGCTCGGGGGTATTGAGTGGGGAGAAGAATAGCTTTTTGCCTCTAACCCCACTCTCATTATGTTGCATATACCCAAAATGTCATCTTTAGTGATTATGGCACGTTGGCGGTTGGTAAAGGGTGTCCTAGTAATGTTGCTAAAATTTCCAACCCTTTGAGCGATCGTGCTTTTGGTGATGTGACTGACATTGCCCAAGTTTTAGGGTCATATAAGTCTAACCCAGCTTTCGCAGGATCATATCCAATTTGAGCATAGACATCACCTTCGTAACTTACTCCTCGAGCTATCGTTGGTGTTTCAATCCATGGTGCAAACTCTCCTGTCGAGGTTCTTGGTACTTCGAGGAGGCCGTCATTCACAAATTTCTCGACAAATTCAGGAGATTGTTTGTTTAACCAATCTAGCATTTCTTGAGGAGTTATTCCTTGTCTATGGGCGAGCGCTGTGAGTCTTTCAATGGCCGCAACGCCATTAAGGTCATATCTGCTAATTGCTTTTGTAACATCGGGACGGAGACCTAATTCTTGCGCAAATGCTTCAGTTGATGCTTGTAAACGTTCTGCGCGTTTTACTTTGTCTTGATGGTTTTGGTACATGTCGATACTTACGAGAGCTACACCACCTCCAAGTGAAAACCATGTTCCAAAGGCTTGAAGGGCAGCTGCTGTGATCTGTCTTCCACCAATTTTAATTGGGTCAAACCCTTTAGCGAATGAAGATAACAATTGACCTGCTGTCGTTGCTCCATAAGCTCCGGCGCGTAAGTAATCTCCTTCAGCTAAATATACGACTGTGCCAGCTACATTTATGCCGGTTGAGAAATTACGAACATTGCCATACAAGGTATTCATGACACCAGTTCTTGTCGCTGTTCTTGCTGCAAATCTATCAAGACCCATCTTAAGACTTTGGATCTTCTCTTCTGGAAGCCCGTTTAATTTTCTTGCATTGGCATATGCGCCTACGCCTGCTTGAATGCCTTCAACGGTAAGGCCAAATGCATAGTTTAAAGTCAGTGCTCCAGAAATGTATGCACTCGGTTTGCCTTTTGCCAGGGCATCTTGGTATTTATCAAATTGATTGAACATTCCCCATGTGTACATAGCTGTTCCAAGTAGTCCTGAGCCAATGCCGAGTCGTGTGCCAGGGTCAAAAGCTGAACGTCGCAGTTTAGATTCTTTGTCTGAAAGTGCAGGGCCTGGTATGCCAGCATTATATGTTTTCATTGCTGCATTACGTATAGCACGAATATTTCTTGAATGGTCAATCGGGATTGTGCCAGAGGGGCCAATAAGAGAGTAGATTGCACTCTTAGGATCTACTAAGCCAGATTTGATCATATCTGATGCAAAGGCTCGTGCTGTTTCAGCAGTACCACTCACGCTCAGCAATGTTGCGGCCTGAGTTTTTGGATCTTTAAGTAAGGATGTTGTTTGATCAACAAGCGCGCTATAATTTGGTAGTGAGTCAAGTTTTGCAGCATATTCATCCGTTAATACAGCAAGCCTTGTGATCTCATAACCATGTTTGTTAAGTGTCGCAAGGTGTCCAGAGATTGTTCTGGCTAACTCCGGATTTTTCTCAAGGAATGCTTTTTCTGCTGCATCCAGGTTTTCTTGTGATATGTAAGGAGATAGAGCTTGTTGTGGACTTAATATAACCTCATAATCTTTGATAAATTTATCAACCGCGCTTTGTGTTACTGCTTGCAGGCGAGAGGCTCCAAGTTTTATACTATCTACTATGGTCTCTGCACTCTTTGTTTGACCAACCGCGCTTAATTGTGCAGCTAATTCGAAACTAAGTGCTGCTCCGGCTCCTTTCTCAATTCCGTCTGTTGTAAGGCTTCCTAGAGCACTGACAAATTGCTCATCAGCAAAGTTGATTACTTGTCCTCTGTGGTCTATCGCAGTAATTGAACCAACAATCTTTTCTGCAACATCCGTAACGGCCTGTTTGCCAAGCGGACTTCGTGATGCGCTATCTAAAGAGGCGCTCAAATCTCTGTAGAGTTGTGCATTTTCTTCTACAAACTGGTCCCGAGCAGAGACAATTGCTGATGTATCAACAAATGATGAATAACCTTTTATGGCCTCATTCCAACGTCCAACAAGTGTGTCCGCAATAGCCGTAATGGAAGGTTTTGCCTCTCGTGTAATCAGGCCTGCTGTTAATGGATCGACAGAATTTGGATGAGTTGCTTTTGCCAGAGCTGCGGCTGCTGCTTCTGGTCCTTCTGTTTTAAGGGTTGCGGCAATTTCTGCTGCTATACGCTGGGGGCCATCTACTGTAAATTCTTTAAGGGCAGCATCTATGAGAGGAGCCTGCTCTGGCATATATGTCTTTAGGAGTTCTGCATGGCTTTTAACAGCTTCAACTGTAGGGTTCAGTTTTGCTGCTGTAGCAAATTGGCCTGTCACAGTGTCCTTGAATTTCGTTTTAAGCTCTGGTGTCCAACCAGCAGGGTCGTTTTTGGCAGTGCTAACAATTGTATTGAGTGGATCAAAAACATCATGGACCCTTCCTGAGGCGGCCCAGTCTCTTTGTTTATCAGCAGAAACACGATCTACAATTGCAGCTAACTCTTTATCTTCAGGGTTCAATGCTTTCATTTCGGCAGCCCAACTTTCCAAAGCATCACTCGGTGTGGCCATGCCTGTCGTTTTCAGTTCCAGCTGCTCGCGTAATGTTTGATCAAGTTTATCAGCTTCTGCAGGCGTCACATCTCCTTGGACAATTCCAGCTATACTGGTGTCAAGTTCTGCAATTTTAGCTTTACGGTCTTCATCGGTTGGTGCAGGTTTGGGCGTTTCTTCAGGTTTTTCTTCTATTACACCACTTGTGCTATGTTGAACTTGGACTAATTCTGCTTCTACTTTGGTATCATCCGCAGCAAGAGTAGTTAGAGATTTCGCTGTTCTTTCCCTTGTTTCATCTCCAGCGGTTTCTGCATCATCATTATGGTTAATAGTTAGCCCCTCAGAAGGATTGGTGTGGTGCGTTTTTTCAGCTGCTCCGAGGCTTGACGAGACTTTTTCACTTTTATCACTTGCCTTGTGATCTTTTTCAGCACGGTCCATTGCTGCAGACATGTGTGCTCCAGAACGGTCTTCACGGTCATTACCTGACTCAAAAGTTTCGGTTCGTGTTTCTGTTGCGTTATCTGAACCACCAATAGCATCAACACTAGTTTCTTGTTCCATGATTGCTCCATATTCTAAATGTAAATATTAAAGTATCTAGAGAGTTCAGTGTTTTTGAGCTTGTTTTAATAATTCCCCAGAATTCTTCGTATGGTGTTTAAAAAGTCAATTCCCAGAAAAAATTACTTGAGTTGATTATTAGAATGATTGATTAGTAGCCTGAATGTCTATCCGTGATGACTACTTAGCTTTCTAAGTAAACCGTATGAATGGGTACGTATTTAGTCGTATTAACTCTTTCTTCACAGTAAAATAAGAAGAAAAAATACCCAGGAAAAAAGTCCTTGACACCGTTACGGTAGTCTGCTATAGTTATGGCATAATCGAGAGAGTTGGATGAGTTATTACTCTTTTTCTAATTTTTAACCTTGCTTATTTCCTTTTCATTCCTCATAGATTTCTCAATACAATCATTATGTGTTCAGGCGAATGCATTCATCATAATAAGGAAATGATATGAGTGAAATTCCGAACTGTTCTCAGTGTGGGTCTACTTATGTTTATGAAGACCGAGGGATGTATATTTGTCCTGAATGTGGTTATGAATGGTCCATGGACAGTTCTGTTGAGACACAAGACAGTGGTGTTGTTATTCGTGATAGCAATGGAGTAGAACTTAAAGATGGTGACAGTGTAACTGTTATCAAAGATCTTAAAGTGAAAGGTTCTTCATCAGTTGTTAAGGTTGGGACGAAGGTTAAAAATATTCGTCTTGTCGATGGTGACCATGATATTGATTGTAAAATACCTGGTGTTGGTGCGATGGGACTTAAGTCTAAATTTGTTAAGAAGGTTGTCGATTCATAAGAGCAATTATACCTTTTCTTTTTATATTTGATAGATGTTTTAACATTCTTACAAACGCCAAATTCTCAGATTATTTCAGACCATAGGACTAAGCTTTTTGAGGAGAGTGGTATGTGGTGGTGTCGGATTATTTTATTTGTTTTTGTGCTGATTTTTCCAAGTTTTAGTTTCGCGCAGGTTTATAAAGATCATTATACCCAACAAGAGCTGATTAAAGATGATCGGCGGTTAAGGACGGCGGTTAGTAAAATATACTCTATTGGGATTAAACCTTATCTGACACCACAAGAGCAAATCGGTTTGGCTGGAGTTGGGTTTGAATTTCCTTTTCCAAAGGCCAAAGATTATTTGATGAATTTTTATGCCACGATTGGCACGAGTAAGCCTAAGGTCGTGATGCCGTTGCTTTCTCTTAAAGCTTTGGAAGATTTGACGACAGCTTATGCCTGGTTGCAGGTCAATGGGTATAGCCATGGTGTGATTGATATTTATTATACGATGTTGCGTTATCGGAAAGCCTCTGATTTTCCTGGCGGACGGAAACCGAATATTCTAGAAGCGCTGGGCATTCCAAAAGATGCTTATAAGCAAAAAGGCGTCGATGATCTTTCTTTAAGATTTCGCAATGAAGCCTTTGCATTTATCATGGCTCATGAGCTGGCACATATTTATTATCAGCATAAAGGGTATGATGAAATCACAACGAAGCAAGCCCGACTTGATGAAATTCAATCAGATCGATTTGCCATGGATGTGTTGGGACGAACTGGAACATCACCTTTTGGGGCATTGTTATTTTTTAAAGCCCAGATTTATAATTTAACTCACAGAGGCGAGTTTAAAACTGATGCCGAGTGGGAAGATTATATGAGGCGTACTGCAACGCACCCTTTGTCGATCAAACGTATTAAAGAGATGGTTCGGTATTTAAAAAATGAGCATATTAGAAAAGTTTCTGGTGCTGATAAGGGGCGCTGGTTGTTTATCGCGAATGGTTTAGAGACGGTTGTGATAGATGCTTTAGAGGACAGAGATTTGCATGCATGCTTTGTTAAGATTGCCAAAGAAGCGCCTCTAGATGTTCTAAGGCCTCGTAAGGATCTAGGAAATAAGTATGAGATCAAAAAGCATTGTCGTGAAGTTTGGAGTGTGAAATAATTTATTCCATAAAATTTGTTTACTTAATATCAATTATATTTGTTTTTAATTGATCTTAAGTAATCGTGTTTAGCAAAAATATAAGATTACATATTCAGGAGGGTGTTGTTTTAATTTTTGAATGGGAGATCTCTTAATGTATCCCAATTATACCTTCGCTGAGCGTATTGCCGATGGATTTGTGCATGTCATAGGCATCTCTATCGGATTGATTGGTTTCATTCTACTACTTGTATATGCAATTCCTTCTTTGCCTGTTTCTTCTACGACAGCTCTTGTGATTTATGGTGTTAGCATGATTGCCATGTTTGGGTTTTCTGCGGCCTATCATCTTATCCCATTGCCAGACTGGAAAGGAATGCTGCGCAGGTTTGATCAGGCAGCTATTTTTGTGAAAATTGCTGCGACCTATACCCCGTTTGCTTTTATTAAGATGGGGGGGTTTTCAGGATATGGATTATTGATTATTGTTTGGGCTATCGCACTTTTTGGCGCTATTGCCAAACTTTATATTCGTGAACGTTGGGACAAATATTCGATCTACTTATATCTAGGTCTTGGATGGGTTGGTCTTTTATTTTTCTATCCGATGTTTTCATCGATACCTTTTGCAAGTGTGATATTATTGCTGGCTGGCGGTGCGTTTTATTCTATAGGTGTGGTGTTTCACTTATGGACAAGCCTGTTATATCAAAATGCAGTCTGGCATGCTTTTGTTGTCGCCGGTACGAGCTGTCATTATGCCGCTATTGTTAAAGCTGTGTTTTAAAGTAGAAATTAGTTTTTCGTTTCACAGATTGCGTTAGATAAAATTGTTTCGACTTGATTTTCATAAGACGGGCCTTGAACAGGCGCGCGCAAAAGAAGGATACCAGTTTTTTCGGCAGATTTAACAACGATTACATCATCAGCTTCTTCAGAGGCACTGACTTCTTCTTCTGCTGTATATTTGTTTTGTGTGATGATCATAAAGAGTTTGTCACGTTGAAGCGCTTGTCCTGAGATGATATAAAAATTCTGGCCGATGTTGTTATAGGCAGCAATTGAAAATAATTGATTTGGGATATCGGTCTTAATTGTTACAGGGCCTTTTGATAGATCATAACGACATATAGCATAGCGAATATCTGGTGCTAGCATTGGTAGGACTGGTTGTTCTTTATCTAAGGTTGGCAGTAATTTCATTGTGTTGACGGGTAAATCATTTTGTAATCTGAACCAAGCTGATTTTGGTGCAAATGCTGGCAGGTTTATAACGGCAAGAATGTGGATGATACCAGCAACTATCAGGCTTTTCAGTGCCCATCTCCAATTATCAACTTTAAACCAGTTCCAGAATTTTCTGGAATAACGTTTGATTAAACGCCAAGCATTACTCTCTCTTACTCGTGTGAGGTATGACCTGCTATCTTTTACAGCTTTTTGCTCACGTCTCTTTGGATCAGGGAAGTAAGATTTAAGATCGGAAATAAAACCTGACATTAGCAATCTACCCTTGTAATTTCTGGAAGAATTTCTTTTGCTTTTTCTAAAGAGAATAAATCTTCGGTGATGTCAGCGCGATAAATTCTGAACATGATTTGGAATGCTCCACTGCCACTTAATGGTAGCCAGTTTCCAGACCTGGCATTTTGGGCGAGGATAATTTTATAGTCCTCATCATCGGTAAAAATATCTAGTTTGTTATATGAATATCTTTTTGCTTTGTTTTTTAGGATATTGCCCGCTTTGTTGTAGGCAGCGATACTCCACCAAGTGCTATCAATTTTTGAGCCTGAGATGATATATTCGCAAGAAAGGTCTAATGTGCCTCCTGAACTATCAGTTTTAGCAATATAGTATCTGGCGCTTGTGGATGTGATTGGTAGCCTCCCAGAACGGGCAAAATGTGCTCTGGTATATGGATCTGCAGTTGGGTTGCCTGCACTCACCCAAGTGCTCCATGGGCCAACATGTTGTAAGGTCAAGGCGGAGCCATGATTGATCATGTACCATGCTGAAGCTAAGCCGAGAAAAGTTGCTGCGATTAGGAATGTTAAAAGTCTTAATAAAAGTCGCACAAGTCTTCCTCGTTAAAAAGTAATATATTGGTTATCTTGAACATGAACTTGATATGCCAATTTATTTTTATTGTTTTGCAACACGCTTATTCGTTTTGTTATTGCTTGCTTGTTTATCAATAGGAGCTGCATTTTTAAGTAATTTTGAAATTTGATTTAAAACCTGCTTGGTTCTTACCGGTAGAACATCGATTGGTTTTAACTTCTTTTTTGCTGTTGCTCTTGTGCCTTGTATAAGGGCTAATTGTTGGAGCTCTTGTTTTTGTAGTTCATTTAATGGGACACCTGGTATTTTAGGGATATTAGGACGTATCGCTTCATGAGCTTTTTCCATATAGCGTTTCCAGGTTCTTGCAGGTAGATTACCGCCAGTCCCTCTTCGTGTCATATATTGAGAGTTATCATTGCCATACCATACGCCGGTTACAAAAGCGCCTGTATATCCCACATACCAACCATCTTTATAATTGCTGGTTGTTCCTGTTTTTCCGGCAGATGCTGTGAATTCCAAACGTGCTGCCCGTCCCGTTCCTTCTGTGGGGACAAGGCTTAGCATGTAGTTTAGATCTGAAACGTTGGTTTGATTAAATGTTGGAACAGGTTTAGGTCCATCTTTTTCATGTGTGAAGATGGTTTCATCTCTTGAATTTTTGATTTCCAATATGCCATATGGCTGTACCACTTTACCGCCATTTGCAAATGCGGCATAGCCTGCTGTGTGTTGGAGAGGTGTAATGGCAGTATCCCCTAAGGCCATTGAACAACTGGCTACAACATTCATACCAAGTTTTTGTACTTCTTTTACAACGTTTTTTCGACCAACTTTATATGATAAATCCAGAGCTACAGTGTTCACAGACTTTTTAAGTGCATGACTCATTGTCATCGCACCGCTGAAGCTATTATTGTAGTTTTTGAAAGCTTTTCTGCCGCAAACCACTGGTCTGTCAACAACGCGCGAGTTTGGACGGTAACGTCCTGTTTGTAACGCTGCTAAATAGACATAAGGTTTAAAAGATGAGCCTGGTTGACGACGGCCTTGTGTCGCGCGATTAAACTGGCTGCGGTCATAGTCTCGTCCACCAACAATTGATCTTACTGCGCCGTCTAATTCCATTGATACTAATGCGGCTTGTCTTACATTTACTGCACGACCTTCTTTATCTAAAACATCTTGTACAACATTTTGCGCAAATTTTTGGAGTTCAGTATCAACGGTTGTTTTGGCCAATAAAACGTAGTCTCCTTGGCCGCCCACCAGACGTTGGACTTCTTCATAGGCCCAATCCAGGAAATAATGAGGTACATAAAAATTTGGTTTTTCGACACTGCTTGCAGGATTAAGGCGGGCACCGTGAACCTGGCCTTCTGTCATATAGCCTGCTTCCACCATATTGGTTAGAACTTCATTGGCTCGTGCTCTAGCATTTGGTAAGTTAATATGTGGGGCATATGTTGTTGGGGCTTTAAACATGCCACCTAACATTGCAGCTTCGGCCAGTGTTACATCCCGTATAGATTTGTCAAAATAGAAACGGGCAGCTGCTTCGACGCCGTATGTTCCTGCGCCTAAGTATGCACGGTCCAGATATAATTTTAAGATTTCATCTTTTGTGAAATGACCTTCAAGCCAAAATGCAAGGAACAGCTCTTTAATTTTGCGTGTTAGACTTCGTTCTGGGCTTAAGAAAAGGTTTTTAGCCAACTGCTGAGTAATAGAACTACCCCCCTGAACCACACTATTTGCTCTCACGTTTTCTAACAAAGCACGCATTGTTCCTAAAACATCAATGCCATAATGATCATAAAAACGCCTGTCTTCAGTCGCAAGTGCAGCCTGTATCATATGTTTTGGGATTTCGTCTAAAGATACAGCGTCGTCATGCAAGATACCTTTTTTACCGATTTCATTGCCATATCGGTCCAGAAATGTCACGCTGAGCTGCCCTGGGTCTTTCCAGTTTTTGTTTGTTTCTTCAAAGGCTGGGAGAGCAAGGCATAATAACAATGTTAGACCAACTGTGCCGATCGTAAGTCCTTCGGAGAAAAATTCAACAAGGACCTTTTTGTAGCCACCTACATGGAAACGCGCTAAAAAGTCTGAATAAGCGGCCCAACGATTCCTAGCTTCTTCCAGAATTTCGTACATTCCGGAGTCAAGCCTAGAATCTAACGCCAGCCAATTAACTATTCGGCGTTTTGTCTTCGTGATGGATGTCCAATCGCTCACAGTATCACCTAAGTGCTTTTTATAACATTTTGCTAAAGATATATCTTTTACCCCAATATGGGTAAAGATGTAGATCGGTTTTTTAACGGATATTACTCTTTAAATGTAAAAAAAATAAGATCTGATTGTAATATTATTTGCTTTTTCAGCAATCAATTTCATTATGCGAATTTATTTCATAGACTAAACCTGTTACCTTTTTCATAATTTGATATCTCATATCTCATGTATCATTCTTAATTGGAATATTACTAAAGCAATGTCTAATATAAATACGGAGCCTTTTTGGAAGAAAAAACAATTATCTGAGATGTCTCAAGATGAATGGGAATCTCTATGTGATGGCTGTGGTCTGTGTTGCTTAATAAAGCTTGAAGATGAGGATAGTGGGGATGTCTATCATACAAGATTGACTTGTAGATTACTTGATGTTGATAATTGTCAATGCTCAAACTATAAAAATAGACATGAAATAGTACCTGATTGTTTGCGGCTAACCCCCGAAACGATACAGGATATCTTCTGGTTACCCAAGACTTGTGCATACAGGGTGCTCTATGAGGGAAAATCTCTTGCCTGGTGGCATCCGCTGGTTTCGGGTGATGGCAATACAGTTCATGAGGCTGGTATTTCAGTTCGTGATTGGGCTATGAATGAAACTAAAGTTCCAGGGGAGGCTTATTTCAAGTATATTATTCATGATGATATTCATGAGGGTTAAGTTATGTAAAAAATAAGTTATTTTGGTGTCTGTATATGTTCAATAGTTTTAAGAAATTTAATTTAGATGGAAATGGGGCGACCATTAACGGAGTAATAGGCGGTTCTGGGCCTCCTTTATTATTGCTTCATGGATATCCCCAAACTCATATTATGTGGCATAAAATAGCTCCCTTTCTAGCAGAACATTTTACTGTTATTGCAGCTGACTTGAGAGGATATGGCGATTCCTCAAATCCGAGTTCTGACTTAACACATCGTGCGTATTCAAAACGGGCGATGGCACAAGATATGGTCTTTGTCATGGAACAACTGGGCTATACGCGTTTTATGGTTGCTGGTCATGATCGTGGGGGGCGTGTTTCACATCGTATGGCCCTTGATTGGCCTGACCGTATAGAACGTCTTGTGGTATTAGATATTGCCCCAACACGTGAAATGTACGCGAATACAACAGATGGTTTTGCGAGAGCTTATTGGCATTGGTTTTTTCTTATTCAACCTTATCCATGGCCTGAGGAAATGATAGGTGGTGATCCTGCAAACTATGTGCGTAAAAAACTTGGTTCTGGAAGTGCTGGGCTTAGTCCTTTTACTGAAGATGTATTAGATCGCTATATTGAGGCTTTTGATAAGGACACGATACATTCTGTTTGTGAAGACTATCGAGCTGCAGCAAGTATTGACATTCAATATGATAATGAAGATGGAGATAAAAAAGTTGAATGCCCAATGCTTGTGCTTTGGGGTAAGTATGGTGTGATAGAAGAGCATTTTGACTGTCTGGATCTTTGGAGAAAACGCGCTTCGAATGTCCATGGTGAAGCTTTACCAGGTGGACATTATCTTGCTGAGGAAATACCAGAACTCGTTACAGAACACTTTATTGAATTTTTTAATAGCTAACATTTTTCTTGCGCTTTTAGACCAATAGCTATTAATTCAGGTCGGTACTCAAAATGCATCGTATCATAGTGATACCATTTCCCGCCCCAGATGAAGCCATTGTTTTCAAAGATATTGATAATTTTCTCGGGTACCTTGTTTTTATAAGACCTGACTTTCCCTGGTTTGTCTCCAGACCATCGCCAATAGTGAGCATATTTAATATTGATATCAATAGCGGCAGCAAAACTGTGTACGCTTAATCTTTTTGTTCCTGATATTTTTCGCCAATTGAAGGTTCCTGCAGAAGGGGTTAAATACTTTTTTAAAGCTTTATATTTTGCAAGTTCATCTCTTACTTTTATCAGAGCTTTATGAGCGTTGTGTTTCTTCGTAAATTTTAATTTTTGTCCAAACCAATTAACAGATGTTAGATTTTTTTGAATCTCTTTTGGGTTGCTTCCATAAAGGTGTTTCATGAGCCTTTCATTGCGGATACGGCCTGGGTCGAAGTTTACCTGCAGATTTTTATTCAGGCATTCTCCGAGGGGGTAGTTTTGCGAGAGCATATCTTCAATATCAGGGTTTTGTAGCTTTGTTTGATGATTTTTTGATCTACCATCATCAATCACAAGTTCCTGTTTATTGGATAGGATTAATTTGTTCTTTTCAATTTTTAATATGTGGTCAGGGTAGATTTTTTGTAAAATAGTTAGTTTATCCGTTAGGGATATCTGGGCATTTAGTGTTGTTCCAAAGAGACAAATTGGAACAACACTAAATAGAAAGGTAATATTTTTCATTTTTATAATTTTAATCAGAATTGAATTACGGCCATTTTTTCTTGTGTCATATCATGCATTGTGTAGCCGATTCCGCCGATTCCATAGCCTGATTGTTTTCGACCGGCAAAGGGCATCCAATCTACGCGGAATGCAGAATGATCGTTGACCATGACAGCTGAGGCATCCAGGCCTTGAATACAATGGATTGCCATGTCCAATTGATTTGTGAAAACGGCTGACTGGAAGGAATAGGGAAGGGCGTTTGACATTTGTAATGCTTCATTGACATTATCATAGGAATAAACGCAAACAACTGGTCCAAAAATTTCTTTAGTTGATACCTTAGCACCATGCCCTGGATTAAACAGGACTGTGGGGGCATAGGCCGTATTACCGAGGCGTTGCCCTCCTGTTAGGAGTTGAGCACCGGATGAGACAGCTTCATTGACCCAAGTTTCAACTCTATCAACTTCTCTTGGACGTATAAGAGGTCCACATTCGGTTTGTTCTTCAGTTGCATTTCCGACGACTAGTTTTGCAGCGCCTTCTGCAAGTTGTCTAGCAATTTCATCGGAAATATTGCGCGGTGCGAATAGTCTTTGAACAGATACACAGACTTGTCCTGAATGATAAAACCCTCCTTTGAGAACTGATTTTATCATTGCTGGGATATTGGCAGTTTCATCAACGATTACCGGGGCCGCACCGCCATGCTCAAGTGCACACCGTGTGCCTGGTGATAGCTTTGATCTTAACATCCAGCCTACTTTGGCAGATCCTATGAATGAGAAAAAAGAAACACGACTGTCTGTAACCATTTTCTCGGCAGTTGGAATATCACACATAACAAATTTACACCAGTCTTCTTCAAGGCCTGCTTGATGGGCGAGTTCAACGAATTTTTTGCAGGACAGAGGAGTATCATCGGCAGGTTTGACAATTACAGGGCAGCCAGTTGCAATAGCTGGTGCGACCTGGTGTACGATTAAATTTAGTGGGTGGTTAAATGCAGAAATTGCTACGACTGGGCCTATTGGTTCTCTAGTTGTAAATGACATGCGCCTTGAACCTGCTTTGGTCAGGTCCATTGGTATTTCCGTGCCGCGTAAATGACCTAACTCTTTTATACAGAGACCTATACCGTCTATTGCTCTTGCAACTTCTATACGTGCATCAATAAGTGGTTTTCCTCCTTCATCAGCAATCAGATATGCTAGATCTGCTGATTGCTCTTTCATGAGGTTTTCTATTCGCTCTAAGATTTCAATACGTTGCCATGTTGGTCGCCAACTTGCCCTGTTTTTGAATAGTGTTTGAGCCTGTTCTAGCCAAGCATCAATTTCTTCCCAATTTGTTTGAGGAATTTCACCTATAGGAGAGAGTGTATAGGGGTTTACGACTATGAGATTATCAGTCTTTTCTTGTGACATAGCTGTATTCCTTATTAAATATAACAAACTTTTTGTTGAAGTTCATCAATCAGAACTTTTTTGTTTTCAGAATAATCAATTGCAACATCAACTAGGTGAACACCACCTTCGGAAAAAGCTTTTTCATAGGTTGGGATAAGCTCTTCTGCTGATGTCGGTCTATGAGCTTTCAAGCCATATGAGTTTGCATATGATATAAAATCCGGGTTGTTAAACTCTAATCCCCAGTCCTGGAAGCCAGCATCTTCTTGTTTCCACCGGATCATACCATATGATCCATCATTTAGAATAGTTACAACAAGGTTTAAATTCATGCGATGAGCAGTTTCTAACTCTTGACTGTTCATCATAAAGCCTCCGTCTCCACAAATTGCCATGACACGCTTATCAGGGTTTAACATTGCTGCTGCCATTGCAGATGGCAGGCCGGCACCCATTGTTGCTAATGCATTATCAAGCAACACGGTATTGGGGTGATAGGCTTTATAGTTTCTTGCAAACCAGATTTTATACATTCCGTTATCAAGGGAAATAATATCATGATCTCTCATGACTTTGCGGATATCAGAAACTATCCGTTGGGGTATCATTGGGAAGCGTGGATCATCTGATCCTTCAATCAGGTGTTTGTTCACCTCATTACGAACCCGATCAAAGTATGAAAAATCAGCGTCAACTTTGTTGAGTTTATCTTTAAGCTGGGTGACTGATTGGGCAAGATCTCCAATAATTTCAATTTGAGGGAAGTACACTTGATCAACTTGTGCTGCTTTGTAATTCATATGAATGACTGTTCTTCCACCATGTTCCATGAAGAAAGGCGGTTTTTCAATAACATCATGTCCTATATTGATGATGAGGTCTGAGCGATCAACGGCACAATGTACATAATCTCCATCTGATAAAGCTGCGGTGCCAAGGCATAAGTTAGACCGTTCATCAATGACACCTTTACCCATTTGTGTAGTGAAGAAAGGTAGGCCTGTTGTATGCACCAAATCACAAAGCGCTTTGCGGACATGCCGTCTATTTGCACCTGCGCCAACCAAAACAAGAGGGTGTCTTGCTTTTTTAATTAGTTCGGCGGCAGTTTCAATGAGGTGATCTTGTGGAGCTGCATAGTGTCGGTCATGGACTTCAAATAGAGATGCATTTGTTTCTTCTTCAGCAATATCTTCTGGGAGTTCTAACAAAACTGCCCCTGGTCTTTCTTCTTCAGCAAGTCGAAATGCTTCCCTTACCTTAGCTGGAATTGTATTGCCATGAACAATTTGATGGGACATTTTACAAATAGGTTCGAAAAGCCTAACGACATCTACAATCTGGAATTGGCCTTGTTTGGAATTCTTGATTGGTTTTTGGCCAGTTATCATAATGAGAGGGAATGCTCCGAGGTGTGCATAAGCAGCTGGCGTAACAAAGTTTGTGGCTCCAGGTCCCAGGGTTGCCATACATACTCCCGCGCGTCCTGTTAACCTGCCATAAACAGAGGCCATAAAGGCCGCTCCTTGTTCGTGTCGGGTTAGTATGAGTTTGATTTTCTCTGATTTTCGGAGGGATTCTAGAAGATCAAGGTTTTCTTCGCCTGGAACAGCAAAAATATATTCAACACCTTCGTTTTCTAATGCTGAGATGAATAAATCAGAGGCTTTCATTATGAGTTTCTCCCTAGAAGGTTTCTGCATTCTCGTGTGTTAAAGTTATATATGATTATTTTACATTAATTTATTGCTTTGGTTTATTCACTTCCTTGTGATTTTAATAGACATGCGTTCTTCACGATATGTCTTTGAGTTTTTTTGATCATAAAGTCGTATTTTGATGTGTTTATTTTAAGGAAGTTAGATAGAGTTTTATTTAGAGGATATTGCGATTAGAACCGATAAATCTCTTTTGCTACTTTATAGGTATTTGCATAGGCGTTAATGGTATGATCTATCGGGTCTGAATATCCCCCACCAATCGCGATGCTTATGGGAATATTTTTTGTGTAGCAGCTTTCCAAGATCATATGATCTCTTTCTATGAGACCCTCAAATGATAAATCAAGACGCCCCAACTTATCATGTATGAGAGGATCAACACCAGCTTGATATAAAACCAGTTCTGGTTCGAAGGCAAAAACTTTAGGCAAAGCTCCGTATAGTCTTTGAAGATATACTTGATCTGTCGTATTGTCAGGCAATTCAATATCAAGATTGGCTGCATATTTCTCAAATGGGAAGTTATTTTTTGCATGCATGCTAAACACAAAGCAATTTGGATTCTTTGATAAGAGTGAAGCGTTACCATCGCCCTGGTGAACATCAAGGTCAATGATTGCTATCCTACGGACCCATTTTTCTTCAAGAGCTTTCAGAGCTGTTATTGCCAGGTCATTAAAGATACAATAGCCCGAACCATAATCATAATGGGCATGATGAGTTCCTCCCGCTAATTGTCCTGACAAACCTGTCTGAAGACAGGTTTTTGCTGCTTCTATTGCTCCTCCCATTGTTGCCAGTGAGCGATCAACGAGTTGTTCGGACCAGGGAAGGCCAATAGGTTTCATATCCACTTCAGATAAATGGCCATTGGTATATGCTTCGACATAATGGTGGCAGTGTGCTCGTTTGATATCTTCTATATTTGCAAAGGGGGATGGATGAAGTTGGGATTTATTTAGAATATTTTTTTCTAATAAATATTGTCTTAACAGTTGATATTTATGGCCAGGGAAGCGATGTCCATTAGGTAGAGGGATTTGGTAAATGTCTGAATAATAGAAATGCATTAATCTAGTTTATATCACATAACGTATTTATTCCATAAACTTATAAGAAGGCAGATATATTCACAATGTTATTGAAACGTTTTTTTAAATTTAGTCTTTATTCAATTTCTATAACTTTAGGTCTTTGCATATTTTTAGGTATTGTTTTGATATTCTCTCATAATCTTCAAGAACGTCTTATCCTCTCCGTTTCAGAGTATGATGTCAGGATTGAAAAAGATATTGAGTATGGGGAACATGCGAGAAATAAGCTCAACATATATTATCCCGCTCAAGGTGATCAGGGAGGGCCGATCGTCGTTTTTTACTATGGTGGAGGATGGCGTGGCGGGCGGCGAAATATTTACCACTTCGTTGGAACTGCTCTTGCAAAAAGAGGTATTACAACAATTATACCTGATTATCGTCTTTATCCTGATGTTACATTTCCAAGATTTGTTGAGGATGCAGCTTCATCCTATTCTTGGGTATGGCAGTATTTTGTGAAAGGGAAATCGAAGCGACCTATTATTCTAATAGGGCACTCTGCAGGAGCACATATTGCGGCTTTGTTATCATTTAATAGTGATTATATCAAAAAATACAGTGGTGAGATTGCTTTGCCTAAAGGGTTTGTGGGGCTTGCAGGACCTTA
This sequence comes from Methyloligellaceae bacterium, assembly GCA_965263345.1. Taxonomy (GTDB): domain Bacteria; phylum Pseudomonadota; class Alphaproteobacteria; order Rhizobiales; family CBDHHC01; genus CBDHHC01. Next base: position 99,688 of record CBDHHC010000016.1, on the reverse strand, counting down.
TGCGTTTGATCCGACAACATGGCCCACTACGAGAGATATCTTTAAATCTGCTACAAGTGCTGATAATGCCCGTCCAGTTTCATTTGTAACGGGCAATTCACCTAAAACATTGCTTTTTCACGGTTTAGACGATCAAACAGTGAAGCTTTGGAATGCTGAAACTTTGGCTGACAAACTATCAAAAGCAAATGTTGAGAACAATCTCATTAAACTTAATGGTATAGGCCACATTGGCCTTGTTTTAACACTTGCTAAACCATTCCGTTGGCGTGCACCTGTTTTAAATGAGATTGAGAATTTTATAAAATCATTTGATCAGCAATAAGATTAGAGCCTAAGCAAATATAAATAAATACAATGACTTATTTGCTAGGAAGCAGGCCTTCTCGCTGTGCTTGTTTGCGTGCTAATTTTCTTGCACGACGAACAGCTTCGCCTTTTTCACGTGCTCTTTTTTCAGAAGGTTTTTCGTAGTATCTACGTTGTTTCATCTCACGAAAAACGCCTTCTTTTTGCATTTTTTTCTTAAGAACTCTAAGAGCCTGGTCTACATTATTATCACGAACGGAAACTTCCACGAGTTATCTCTCCTCCTTGGTCTAGTTCACTAAAATTATGCTGAAAATATCAAAAATATCTTATCAAATATAAGATTTTACTTCTACTATCAGATAATAATTCATTTGGCTAGAGTTTGTTGAGAATTATGAGATATTCATGACATTTTACTGTATAAATGACCTAAAATCATTTCACATAAGGGTTTTTTCCTTTTCTCATGTGCAAACGAATAGGTATTCCAGGCAAGTTAAATTCTTCTCGTAGACTATTTATTAAGTATCTAGAATATGATGTGGGCAAGTCCTCTGGCCTAGAGCAAAAGGCAACAAAAGTTGGCGGACGGGCATTGGGTTGTGTCATATAGCGTAATTTTATGCGTTTTCCTGATACTGCCGGGGGAGGGTGTTGGGATACAGCCTCATCTAAGAAACGATTTAAAGCCCCTGTCTGGATACGCATATTCCACAATTCATAAGTGTGGAAGGCTTCATTCATCAACTTTTCAAGGCCTTTTTCCCTTTCGGCAGATAAAGTTACGACGGATACGCCATCAATTTGGGGGAGTAATCGGTCAATTTCTAAGTGGAGGTGATGTAAATAGGATTGCTTATCGTGAACTAAATCCCATTTGTTTATGCCAATCAGCAAGGCTCGTCCTTCTGTGGCAACAAGGTCCGCAATGTGTAAATCCTGTTTTTCAAGTGGATGTGTTGCATCTAGCAGGAGTATTACAACCTCAGCGAAACGAATCGCACGCAGAGCATCATGAACAGATAATTTTTCTGCCCGCGCTTTTACTTTTGATTTTTTTCTAAGTCCAGCCGTATCAAATAAACGTATGGACTTTTCTTTCCATGTGATTGGAACTGAGACCGTATCCCTTGTCAAACCAGCTTCTGGTCCTGTTATCATGCGTTCTTCACCAATGAGAGCATTTGCTAGTGTCGATTTTCCAGCATTTGGACGTCCTACAATGGCAAGACGCATGGGCTTGTCTTTTGAGTTTATTTCTTCTTCATTATGTTCTTGTTCTAAACTCTCTTGGTCTTCAAGTGTGTTGTAGGTCGTTTCGATTGCATTATATAATTCGCCAATTCCTTCGCCATGTTCAGCTGATAAGGCTATTGGGTCTCCGAAACCAAGTTGAAATGCTTCATAAAAACCTGCTTCTGCTGCTCGTCCTTCACATTTGTTGGCTAAAACTAAGATAGGTTTATCTGCAACCCGCACCATTTCGGCAAAGACTTCATCTGCTGGTGTAATTCCTTTGCGGGCATCGATAATAAATAAAATTATATCAGCTTCTTGAATAGCGGTTTCAGTTTGTAATCTCATGCGAGCTTCTATGGAGTCAGAGTCAGCTTCTTCCAATCCAGCTGTGTCAATGAAGCAGACATCAAGATTGCCGATTTTCACATTGGCTTCTTTTCGGTCACGGGTTAGACCAGGGGTGTCATCTACTAAGGCTAAACGTTTGCCTACAATGCGATTAAATAATGTTGATTTGCCGACATTTGGCCGGCCTATTATTGCAACAGTGAAAACCATAGAAAAGTTCCAGGATAGCTAAGTCCAACAGTTTGATAGAAACCTAGCGAAAATTGTATTAAGATTGATGACTTAACACCCAAAAAACACTTTTCATAGTAAATTTTGTTTTAGCTAAGCTTGCATGAGCTTAAGGTTGTTTAGTTTAGAGCTATAAGTCTTGCTCGGTCTGTATATATATACATTTTGTTTTGGGCAACTATTGGAGGAATATAAACACGTGTATCCAGGTCTCTTTGTTTATCAATTTGACCTGTTAGTGCGTTAACGCCAACCACTAAACCTTTAGAAGATACGGCCCAAAGACGACTTCCAGCTAAAACTGGTCCACTCCATGTTCCGCTTTTTGGTAAATCTCTTGTCCAGCGTGCTTTACCATCTGTTGTGCTAAGCGCTAATAAGCTACCAGATGTATTGATAATAAATACAGTGTTTCCTGCTGCATAAGGTTTTTGGTTGCTGGCAATATTTTGCGTCCATATTCGTTCACCAGAATTCTTTTTAGCAGCTATCATTTTTCCAGAATGACTTACTGCAAAAACCAGGTCTCCAGAAACAGAGGGACTTGATACGGTATTGAAGGCGGATAGGGTTGTTCCTCTACGGCGACGAACTAGTGATTCGCTCCAAACAGGTTTCCCATCGCTTACCTTATATGCGCCAAGCTCACCAGAAGCGAACGGAACAACTGCAATATTTCCTGAGATAGCCGGACTTGTATTGCTCAAGAGCGAAGCATTTTCTGGAAGACCTCTGAAAGTCCAGAGTTCTGCGCCATCAACGGCTGATAGGCAAAATAATTTACCTTCGGTTGTCACAACAAAAACTCTGTCTTGCGCAGCTGTTGGAGAGCTTCGAACAGGTACTCCCAGCTTCTTAGTCCATAAGATTTTACCATTTGCAGGATTTAAAGCAACAACATTGCCATAACCTGTTGCAGCGAATAGTCGGCCTTGGTTGAAAGCAAGTCCTCCTCCGTAACCTTCGCTTTCATCTTCATTTTCAGGTGTTGTGCTAACTTTCCAGATTTGTTTTCCTGAGCCTGATGAAAAGGATCTAATTTGTCCTTCAGCATCCAGTGTGTAAATTTTTCCATTCAACACTAATGGACTGGATGTTAAATGACCATCACTGCTCGAACCCTCACCAGAGTCTGAACTCCATATTGTTTTTAAACTTCCATTAAATGACAAATTTCCTAGTGAATTACTGGGAGCACCACCGGGTTGTGACCATGATGAGTTGACGACTGCAGCAGGAATAGACGGTTTTGAGGCTGTTGTTGATAATCCAGAAGCCCCACCTTGAGCACCAATTACTGCAATTCGTGTCCCTGGAAGCTTATTTTCTTTTTTTTCAAATGGATTTAAACTAGATAGTTTAGGTACACCTGAGCAACCTGCCAGGCTCAATAGCAAAATCCCTATAATGTATATAGTTGTACATTTGAGAGTTTTGTTTTGTCCTATAGTCATAAATTTTCCTGCCATCTAAATCTTTATATTCTTTTGCCAAATCCTAAAGGAAGGATTTGGCAAGAATTCGACTGTCTCGATGCTTAAGTATTATAAGTCACTCAAGTCTTCTGAAAACTATTAATAATTTTATATGTTTTCTATTTTACTGTGTCTTTTTTTAGATTTTCAGGTTTTTGGGTTGTCTGTGAAACCTTAAGCTTACTGTTTAGAAGTTTTAGCATCATTTCTGCACGTGATTTTAATTGAAATGGAACTTTTTCATCGCTTATTATTGCATCATAGTATCCACGTGCTTCTTCATAGTTTTCTGCTTTATATGCTGAAAGTCCTAGTATTTCACGAGCAGAATGGCGCCAGTAGTTATTTGTTGCTGTCATTTGGCTTAGACGGTTTATTATGTCTGATTGTTTGGCGTTATCTACAACAAGCATGGCAGCTTGAATTTTAGCAAATCCTTCCAAAACAGGGTCCAGATCACCGCTTTTTGCTAACTGGTCATATATATTTACAGCTTCGTCAACTTTTCCCTGTGAAACTTTCGTTGAGGCAAGTTGAAATTTGGATAAAATTCTATATCCATTGGGGGCTTCATTAATTAACCTTGCAAAGGCTTGGCCAGCTTCGTCAGTTTTTCCATCATCAACGAGTTTTTGGGCATGAACGAATTGCGTACCAGCATCAGCTGCTTGTCTTTCTACCCATGACGTCCATCCTTTATATCCAGCTACAGCAACAACAATCGCTACTGCAGTTGCTATAACATATGTTCCAAATTTGTCCCAATAAGCCTTGAGTTGTTCTCTACGCAGGTCTTCTTCGACTTCGCGGAAAATATCTTCATCAGTCATGTTTACTTGCCAATAAAGTTTGAATTTAGTTTTATTATGATTCTATACAGAGCTAATACAACGCTCAATACATGAAAGTTATAGTTTTTTCAATTTTCTTGTATAGAGCTTAAACACAATGTGCAAGCCGTCTGTTGGCTTTAAACCCTTATTTATGTTAGATATCTGTCAATACAAGTAATATGTATAAAAAATGCATTCCATATTAAATTAAAAATTAATGGCCTAACATACTATTCTATTCATTATTTGCTTTTTTGTTTTCTGGATTGTTTTTCATAGAATAGGTATGATGTTGTTCTGGAAATTGTCTATTTCGGACGTCTTCAGAGTAACTTTGAACCGCAGTACGAATTGCTTCACCTACTTTTCCAAATTCTTTCACAAATTTTGGTACTTTTGAATTTAAGCCAAGCATATCTTCAAGTACGAGTATTTGACCGTCACATTCTTTAGAGGCTCCAATTCCTATTGTAGGTATGGAAATTTGTTTAGTAAGTTTTGCTGCTAAGATTTCAGCGACACCCTCTACAACAACAGCAAATGCTCCTGCTTCCGTTATCGCTTTGGCATCTGCTTCTATTGCTGCCCATTGATGATTTTCACGTCCTTGTGTTTTAAAGCCTCCGATTGTGTTTACAGATTGCGGCGTTAAGCCAATATGTGCCATGACAGGGATCCCTCTATCTGTTAAATAGTGGATAGTCTCCGCCATATATTGCCCACCTTCAAGTTTTATAGCTCCGCACCCTGTTTCTTTCATAACTCTTGCGGCATTACGAAAGGCTATTTGAGGGCTTTCTTCATAAGAACCAAATGGTAAGTCAATAACAACGAGGGCTTTTTGAGATCCTCTTACAACTGCTGCTCCATGCATGATCATTAGATCTAGCGGGACAGGAACTGTTGTTTCATATCCATGCATGACCATGCCAAGAGAGTCCCCAACCAGCATAAAGTCAACATATGGATCAATGATATTTGCTGTATGTGCATGATACGCTGTTAAAGAGACAATTGGTGTTGTTCCTTTGCGTTTCATTATATCAGGAGCTGTTATGCGTGATTTTATTTCATGTTTGGACAAATGTGCTTTCCTCTTAAGATATAGGTGCGACGCCAATTAATCTTTCATGTAACCATAATGCAAATAAGATATATATTCCCGTGCCAAGTAAAATTACAAGTATATCATTATATATAGGTGTGATTTGAGGAACATCTACTGACTTTTGTTTCTGTCTTTTTTTAGCGGATATTACCGCAATAACAGCCCATACTAAAAAACACCCAAATAAGATTACATCTGCCAAATTACCATTTGCTAGAAGATGCGCCAATGCCCACACTTTAATGGAAATAAGCATTGGGTTTTTAAGTTTTTGTTTTATTTTACTCGGAATGTAAGTCGCTACAAAAGAAATGAACGCAATTAACATTAATAGTAGAGCTATATGTCGAAGAAATGTTGGTGGCGTGTATATAGGGTCATATTCTGATGGGTTATCTCTTGCTATCCCGTATCCGTAAATAATTAAAACCAATCCAATTACAGATATTAGAGAGAAAAGTATTTTATATACATTATCTCCAAGGCTTGCTTCGATCTTTTCTTTCAACGTTTGTCTGATTGGAAGCGCATGAACACCCAAAAAAACTAATAATCCAGCCCATAAAACAGTCATTTTTAAAGTTCTTTCAATTTTTAACACCGAAATACTATTTTGTTGTGTGTATAGTTTTCAACCTATTGTTTTATATGATATATTCTTAATGTGCTCAAGAGGGGATTTTCTAATATTGTTTTCTTTAAATAACTTATTGTTTTTACAAAATAACAATTTGTAATTCATCAGTTAGGTTACAAACGAGCAGGTTGTCTATTCTTTTACTTCAAATAGAATGGTGTATACTTAAGTCGCTCTTGGCAATTTTTATTGTGTATGTTGTGAATACGATGTGTTAACTATTAAAACTTTAATGTAATATGCTTTGGAAGTATGGGCTAAGACACATGGGTGTTATGTGTATCGTAAGCTTCTTATCAAGCGTTTTAACGAACTGCAGACAAGAAAAGAAACTACTCAACCTCTCCTGATGATATTATTCTGGATTAACAAATATAGGGTCGTATATATAAACTAGACGCAATGCATGAAAAGGCTTTGGCTGCAGCTAGCTAACGACATCGAAAGTTTGAAATATATCATATTAAGGATGATTTGAAACGCATCGAAATCTATGAATATGGATATTGCGATCAATGTGGCAATGAAATTTACGAGAATCGTTTAAAAGTTAATCCATCAACTTTATTTTGCATGAATTGTGTACGCTAAAATGCGATTATTTAGACTTTGTAAAGTTGAATGATAATTTTCTAGCTATGTTTTGCCACCAGCAATAAGTATTGGCAAATTTACAGATATCTACCTGGTTTTGACCTAAGTTTGATCTGCATAAGTTCATATATTTTAAAGACATTAGAGTAACCTTTTTATTAGTATGGAAAATATTATAAATATTAAGCACAATATAAGATTAAATTACTGTATACGCACAATGTGCATAAAATGCAAGGGGAAATTGTAAAACACTGATTTACACTTGTCTAAATTTAGTGGTAATGACATTTTTTTCCTAATTAAAATAACAATGAAGTCTGACAAATGAGCCCTAAACAGTTCAAATCTTGGCGCAAATCTATGAGCTTAAAACAATCTGAGGCAGCAGATTTATTAGGTCTTAAGAAGAGAATTATTCAATATTATGAGAAGGGGGAGCGTGACGGTAAACCTATTACAATTCCAAAGTATATTAGGTTATCTTGTTGGGCACTTCAAAATGATGTTGGGGATTTTGATGGCGAGAGTATTATCAAACGATCTTAGAGAACAGTTGAGCAAATGAATTTCGTTCATTGCTCAACTGAAATAAGTCACTACTTACTAAGCAGAGATTTCATTACTTTTTTGCAGCGCATGGATTTTTCGCAGCGCAAGGAGCACATTTCTTAGCAGCACAAGGGTTACATTTTGCTGCACAAGGACCACATTTCTTAGCAGCGCAAGGGTTACATTTTGCAGCACAAGGAGCACATTTCTTAGCAGCGCAAGGGTTACATTTTGCAGCACAAGGAGCACATTTCTTAGCAGCACATGGATTGCATTTTGCTGCACAAGGTCCACATTTTACTTTTTCTACAGCTTTACAAGGGCTGCATGCTTTTTTAGCGTGGCCATCTGCTTGAGCTACACCAACACCAATACCAACTGCTAGTGGAAGAACTGCTGCTGAACTCAGTAAAGATTTTGCTGATTTTTTCATTTTTTGTTTCCTCATATATAAGTTTAGAAATTATTTTAACATAATTAAGTTCTTGATTATTGGATTAACCAAGTATACTTGCTACGATTAATTATTTAAGCATGTGTAGCTAAATGCAATAAAAGATTTAATTACGTAAGATAACAATAATGTGTTTATTTAAAAGCAAATTTATGCTTTTTCGCATATTTCAGACGGAAAGTTCTACTCTTTCATTTTCCTGCGCTCTATTTCTTGATTGATGAGTTGTATTTGCGAGTCTATGTCAATCTTTATATCCGAAGTAACCTCAAGATCTTCATCTTCAAAAACATCTTTCTCTGGATATTTTTTTTGCCACTCGTTTATTTTCTCATCTCGAAGAAACAACAATTGTTCAATTTGAGGTCGAAAGAGTTTTAACATAGCTGTTAACCAGTGGTTTGTTCCCAGGCATGGGTAGACATGGTCAATTTCAAATTTCTCTAAAAGCTGAATTGTATTTTGTGCGTTGTAAAATGTTTCACCAGTTACCCATCTATTTGTTGTAAATAATTCTAGTGGTAATCCTGCCGGATCCATCGATATTGCAATGAGATGGCATATTGCTTCATCGCCTAATGGACGTTCACCTTTACCTGAGTAGGGATAGGGTTCCATGTCTTTTGGGATGCCATCTGCTCTCATGAAAGTATGGAAGTGCCCGTGCTCACCACTATCATGTCTATGAGCATGATAGTAATATTGAGAGGCAGTCTCCCCATCATAAACATCACCTGGAGGGTAGTGGTCCATTTCATAAAAAGTACCATGGTGTTCAATAACACGGCTTACGGTGTTTGCCCCAGCCTTTCCTAATACTCTGAGTGCTTCTAGCACCTCATCTCCTGCTTTTGACATTGTATTTAGCTGTTTATCTGAGAGATTAAGGACATTAAGCTGCATTGTTTTTCCAGTATATTTTTATGTTACAAAATCGGTATCTTAAGATAAATTGGGAGAATATTTTCTAATTCATCACTTAAATTTATCAGTTGTTTTTTATTCGAGTCTAATTTTTACACCTGTATGCTCATGATATATTTTATGATCTCAATAATATATTATCAAAAGACTATATGTGCATATCAATAGAATGTGAGCATGATTATTTTATGGAGACTTACTATTTTTTTACCTTAATTTTTATATTATTAAAATTATAATGGTTCAAAAGGTCTTATATCAAATTGCTTTTTGTGTTTTGAGTTCTTTTATTTCTTCTCGAAGTTTTTTGAGCTCTTTTAATATTTCATCATTATTATCGTGTATTGTTTTTTCTACTTTTTTTGTCCTTTCAGATCCTTGGTTTTGCATGGCCTCAACTATTATGCCTATGAACAAGTTGAGGACAGTAAAACTCGTTACCAAAATAAAGGTGATAAAAAATGCCCAAGCCATTGGGTATACATCCATTATTGGTCGTACAATTGCAGACCATGAATCGAGTGTCATAATCTGAAATAAGGTGTAAGCAGATATGCCTATTGTTCCAAATTCTCTTTCAAATTCGACTCGGAACATCATTGTTGCCATTACGGCAAAAACGTAAAATACAAGTATTAGTAAAAGAGTGATGGAGCCCATTCCTGGTAGAGCTCTTAATAGTCCATTGACTACATTTTTGACAGATTTTACAGCAGAGATAAGTCGCAAAACTCTAAGTACCCTGAATGCTCGCATTATTGATAGGTTGCCTGTTGTTGGGACAAGAGAGATCATAACAACAAAAGTATCAAAAATTGACCAAGGGTCTTTGAAGAATTGTATTCTATGAACGTATATTCGAATTAAAAGTTCGAAGACAAAAATCTTCAATAATACTGTGTCCAGCCATTTAATAATATTACCTGCTGAGGCCATTATTTCATTGCTGGTTTCCATTCCTAAAATAATTGCATTTGCTACAATTAAGAATGTAATTGTGTGTTCCCATCTTTTATTAGTTATAATTTTTTCTAGATATGAACGCATATTTGGCACCCTAAAATCTATTTCTTATTGGATCAAATTATATATTTATTGGTTTATAGAGATAGTGTGCAAACTGTCTCTATATAAGATTTTATCCAATTATATAACAAGAGTTTATTCTGTAGTGGGTAATATGTGAGTTTAGGTACTTTTTAGGAGATCAACGTTAGTTTTTTACATTTTCCGCAAATTTTAAAAGTTTTGCCACTGTCGTTTCATAAAATGCAATCATGATTGGATCATCAGCGGCCACTATTTTACTGGTCGTTATAGGTTGCCATTGACCATTTTCCATATGAAATGTTCCGTTGGCAGATTCTAGATCTTCTACACGATACATGCTATTGTCTAGCTCCCAAATTCTCATATGAAGACGGCTTACTTTTTGATATTCATTGCTAATGGGGATATCAACTCGGTTAATATCTCGGCCAACTGTCCATGAGTTTTTTGGAGCGGCTACAATTTTAGGTTTTATAGCAAGGGTTGTTTCAAATTCTTCGGGTTCGTAATATGTTGTCCCATTAATAATAATTTTCTTTCTTTGATTTGGTAACACATTACGAAAACTTAACTCAAAAATAAATGGGTATAATTTCGATTTAAATGAATTAAGCTCATCATCTAAAATAATGTTTTGCGTTCCTTTTGGAAATTTTAAGTATTCCGCCCTGAATATTGTATTTGGATTATTTGTGTGAGTAACAATAATGCAATCTGCATCCAAAAGAACATTGTAGAATATGTAGGCATTTGCCCCAAGCTTTTTTGCTTGAATATTGCCAATATGCTGTGATGTATCAAAGTTAATTTCTGAGATGGCTTCGCTATCTGGGCCATCAGTGTATTGATCATTGATCGATTGAATATAATTTTGAATTTGACTCTGCATACCAGCTTATCTTCCCACGCCTAAATACCGCACACTCATGTAGCATTCTAACATATTTCATAGTGTACATGAATAGAAGATAAACAAACTTATGCAGAGACATCCCTTAAGCACTATTTTTACACTGAAATATAGCGTTTAATTTGTGAGATACTTAGACCTACATCCGAAGGTTGAGGGCCATCCGCATTTGCAACATCTCTTAACATTATTATGAGTTCTTGTTTTTGTTCTTGTGAGCAACTTTTTATAATAGATGGTGTCAAGCGATTCAGAAAGCTTGTTAGATCTCCTGCATTACGGGCTCTCCATCTGGATATTCCAAGTAACTCCTCCGCCTGTTCTGTTGTCGCTTCAAATTTATCAATAAAAATTGTAATAATTTTTTGGCGTTCATTTTCTGTAATCGCACCATCTGCTTCAGCAATGGCTACCAACATTGTCGCTGCTGCTTCTCTGGGGTCTGTGATTTGTTTCAACTGATCAGCATTTACTTTACGTCTCCAGTTATGACGACGGAAGAATCCTTTAGCACTATCTGCCGCATCGGCTATTTCCCGTGTTACTTGGATCGCAATGTTAATTCTCCATAAAATGAAAACCAAGGCCCCGAGTGAACTTAATATTCCGAGTAAAATATGCATAATAATCTCCCCTTAAATAAATAATGTATATTTATTTATTCGTTTTGGAGAATGAAAAGGTTCAGATTATTTTATATTTCAGGAGAAAACTCTAATAATATTAAGGCCCTAGTAATAGCTTTTCTGTGGCGGCTTTGACATCTTGATGTCTCATTAAGCTTTCTCCAACAAGGAAGGTTTTTACCCCTACCTTTTCTAAGCGTATGAGATCCTCGTGAGATTTAATCCCACTTTCTGAAATCACAATTTTACTTTTATGGATACTTGGGGCTAATTGTTCTGTGGTTTCAAGTTTTGTTTCAAATATTTTTAAATCTCGGTTGTTGATTCCAATCAAAGGTGTATCAATTTCAAGTGCCAGTTCGAGCTCTTGTGCGTTGTGAACTTCAACGAGAACATCCATATCCCAACTTTTTGCCGCTTCATTTAATTCTTTTGCCAGACTAAGTTCCAGGCAAGCCATGATCAAAAGAACACAATCCGCCCCCCAAGCTCTTGCCGTTGCCATTTGATAGGGGTCAATCATAAAATCTTTTCTAAGGGCGGGGATATTAACGGCTTGTCTTGCTTGGGTAAGGTATTCAGGCCTTCCCTGGAAGGATGGGGTGTCTGTTAGAACGGATAAACATGCTGCCCCACCAGCTTCGTATGCTCTAGCAAGTTCTATAGGATCAAAGTCTTCTCTTATCAAACCTTTAGAAGGGCTGGCTTTCTTGATCTCAGCTATCAGAGCAAACTTGCCTTGTTCTATTTTGTTTCTTAGAGCATTAGTAAATCCTCTTGTTGAGGACATTTCTTTAGCGTGCTCTTCAACATCGACAAGTGGCCAACGTTTTTTTGATAATTCAATTTCTTCTCGTTTGTATTCAATGATTTTATTTAAAATATCTGACATGACTATGATTGGTTTGAGATTGTAACAAGTTTTTCTAGTGCAGTTTTCGCATGGCCTTCTGCAATGCTTCTTTTGGCAATTTCGACGCCTTCTCTGAGATTCTCTGCTTTGCCTGCCACACAAATTGCAGCTCCAGCATTTAAAACCACAATATCATAAAAAGGGTCTTGTTTATTGTCTAGAAAGGCATGAATTGCATTGGCATTATGTTCTGCATCGCCCCCAATTAAATCTGAGGGAGTTGCTTTTGTAATTCCAAAATCTTCAGGATTTATTTCGAATGTTTTTATTGAACCTTCAGTTGTTAGTTCTGCTACATAAGATGTTCCTGTTGTGGTCAATTCGTCCATACCATCTGAACCATGTACAACCCAGACACTGGTAGAGCCTAACTTTTTTAGAACATGGGCAAGAGGTTCGATCCATTTTTTATCATACACGCCTATAACCTGGTATTTGGTTCCTGCTGGATTAGATAACGGGCCTAGCAAGTTAAATATGGTACGCGTTGCGAGTTCGACGCGTGTCGGTCCAACATGTTTAATAGCAGTATGATGAGCTGGAGCAAACATGAAACCAACACCAGCTTCATGGATGCATTTTGAGACTATTTCTGGTGTGATATCTAATTTGACATTTAAAGCTTGTAAAACGTCTGACGATCCTGATTTTGATGATATTGAGCGATTGCCATGTTTGGCTACAGGAATACCAGCTCCTGCAACGACAAGTGCTGCAGCGGTTGAAATATTAAATGTGCCTTTTGCATCTCCGCCGGTTCCGCATGTATCTACAGCCCCTTCGGGTGCTTTAACAGCGAGTGCTTTGGAGCGCATAGTTGTGGCAGCACCTGTGATTTCATCTATGGTTTCCCCTCTCACACGCAGGGCCATTAAAAAACCACCAATTTGTGACGGTGTTGCATTTCCTGACATCATAATGTCAAAGGCCTCAGTTGCTTCTTGTTGATTTAGGGAAATTCCATCAGCAACTTTTGCTATAAATGTTTTGAACTCTGTCATGATATGCTCTTTTTTGAATTTAGAATATTCCTAAGCCGATTTCTTTGAAGGATTTTTTAAATTCTTATTAGCTGGTTTTTTAGGCATTTGGGCAGCTTTTTTGGTTCTTTTAATTGCTGCAATTTTTAAAAAGTTATCTAAAATTGCGTGACCATGTTCTGAAGCAATGCTTTCGGGATGGAATTGCACGCCATGAACAGGGTGCTTTTTATGCTCTAATCCCATTATAAGGCCATCTTTCGTCTTAGCCGTAATTGTTAATGATTTAGGTAAGCTTTCTCGTTCTACGACAAGGGAATGATATCTTGTTGCTGAGAATACTTTTGGTAATCCCGAAAATACGCTTTTACCAGTGTTATGTATATCGCAGACCTTGCCATGCATTAGTTCTTTTGCACGGATCACTTTTCCACCATATACCTGTCCCATTGTCTGATGACCTAAGCATACACCTAGCATAGGTATTTTGGATCCAGCTTCTTTGACCAATTCCAGGCAAATTCCAGCTTGATCTGGATCGCAGGGCCCTGGTGATAAGACGATTGCTTTCGGTTTTTTGCTAAATATTTCAGCAACTGTAATCTGGTCATTGCGATGTACATCACAAACTGCGCCCAGTTCTCCTAAGTAGTGGACGAGGTTATATGTAAAACTGTCGTAGTTATCAATTAGAATAATCATAGCTATTTGTTACGCCTTAATGAGATGTCTCGTCAAGGACAATAAAGTGGTTCATTGTTCGTTGTAAATCTTCAGTATGTTTTTCTCAGGCAATTTTTGTGATAGATGATAATCAGTACTCTCATATTCAAAAAATAAGGTGTTTCAATGATTAATTATGAGAATTTATTCACAGGATTGCTGTCTGGGGTTGCCGGTGGTGTTATAGGTGCCGGCCTAAAAGAGATTACTCAGTATTTGTGGGGATGGCATCAAGCAGGGCAGAATAAAGGAGCTGACTTTCATATTGCAGGGACAATGTATCCTAAAATAGATCCGAATGATCCTACTCATAAAAATTATTTACATGCCTTGAGTGAAGGAAAAACCCATGTGCAAGAAATGATATGGCTTGGAGGGGAAATTAATTTAGAAACATTTTTAGGAAATCACTATCTTCATCGGAAAGTACAAAATGCTATGGCAAAAGCTAAAGATGCAGGTATTTTGATTGGAACTATGCCTGAGCGTGCGGAGCGTCCGTTGCTTAAGAAAATAGTTGGGCATCATAATACAATACCAAATAATTCTGTCGTACAAATTTTTAAAAAACATGTTGGTATGTCTGATCAAGGTCGTGTTTCTGGTATTTGTCCTCCAACTCATGAACATTATGCGGGGTCGCATCATAGACGGGTTATGAGAGCTATGTTTGTAGCAGATCGTCAGCTTGAAATCGGTTTGCCTGAGAAATCAAAAATTCTTTTTTTGCGAGACTCTCATGCTAATCGGTATGAAACGATTATGACCATTCACAAAGAATATCATCAGAATCCAGAGAAATTTAAAGCTGCTCGCGTTCATTTCTAATATGATTATTTTTTATGACTATATAAATAAATCTGAAAAGTCCTTCTGATCACAAACATACCAATTTTTGTTTGTAGTTCATTACCTATATCTTGAGAGATGTTAGGAATGGTAAGTATGGATTGGTCAGCGAGTGCTTTAAAAGTGGCTCTTGGTGTTGGAAGTTTAAGTGCAATGGTTTTCTTAGTAGAACCATTTAAGCCTTATATTGGTCTTTGGATGACTATTCTCATTGCTTTAGTACCGTTTTCTATTTTTGTATTTTTTCGTGTTGGTGAAGTTAGTGAGAGGTTGGTCAAAACGGTTCATTTACTTGCCATTGGTTGGTATTTGGTCCTCTCATTATTTGCGTTGTGTTTTTCTTTATTTGCCAGCTTTGAGCTCAGTTTTGTTGTATTATACTTCTTCATTTTATCAGGGTTTGTGCCATGTGTCTGGTTGCTTTATAAAATGAAAGAAGGAGCTTATGATGATGAGCAATTTTAGATTTAAGATGTTATATATGTGTATAGAAGGTATGCGTATAATACATTTCCATAATTTCATCTATCATGCGGTCTAATCGAAAGTTAGTTGCAATATGCTCAGAAAAAAGTTCTGCATGAACTTCTTGAGGTATTGGGTCTAACAGGAATTCTTCCATCTTTTGTTTTAGCGCGTTCACATCATTTGGAGGGATGAGTGTTTTTGTTGTGCCATGGGTAATTTCAGAAAAACAACCAACATCAGTTGCAATGAAAGGGACTTCAGCTGCTGTGGCTTCTAATAAAGGATATGATGATGTCGCTTTTCTTGACGGGATCACTAAACACCGGCCTTTGGTAAATGTTTCTCGGGTGGGCATTTCATTTAGAAATTGTACATGCTCCGAAATTCCATTTTTAAGCGCTTGTTTTTGTAAAGCTCTTTTTTCTGGTCCAGTTCCAACGAGCACAACTTTTACGGGTGTTTGAATTGTAATATTGCTTAATGCTTCGATTAGAAGGTCTGCTCCATTGGATTTTATTAAGTCTCCTATAAAGATAAAATCTGCAGCCTTAGGATCATACTCTCGTTGTTGAAAATCTTCTTCATATAGTCCATTATTAATGATGCGTGATTGACAAGGTAGTTCTCCTATTTTTGAGGTAAACGTTTCTGCATCAAAGTAGCTCTCAAAGATAATACCATTTGTCAAAGCTGCTAGTCGTCGTTCGAGGGCTATCATTATAAATTGTGGTAATTGTATTTTATCTAAATTTTGTGTGAGGTTATGTGGAGAGTAAAATACAGCTACGTTTCTGCCTAAACGATTGAGTTTTCCTGCAGCAAAACGAGCATAAATACCTCCTGTGGTTCCATGTCCATGAATAATTTTAGCCTCTATTTTTTCTGCAAATTGCCTAGTCGCACGAATTCCAGAGAAATCAATTAAACTCAATCTAGGTTTCATTGGAATCCTGTTGATACCAAGTGTGCATAAAGTCTCTATTTGGCGTAATTTTTTCTCAATGATAGGGTCATTTTTCGTGTCACTGCAGACAATCCCTATATCGTAACCAAGTCTTGCTTGTTCTGTGACCAAGTCAATTATACACCGCAAGAGACCGTTTTCTAAACTTAAGAAACAGTGCAAAATGCGAAGTTTGGTTGGTCTATTGCGAGCTGTATGTTGCACGAGATATCATCCAGTTTGCAGCATTTGTGAAACTTAAGAACTTCTTTATTATTTAGGAAAAGATTGTCTTATCACTCTTGTTAGAAAGACAGTCTACCCATAGTTTGTCAACTTGCCAAATTGAAAAAAGGATCTTCATGCCAGTTTTAAAAAAACTTGGCTATTTGTAACTTTTCTCAAACTATCGAATTTTATAAAGCCCCGCTCAATCCTAAAAAAGGCTTATATTCGTTGAACTCGTTTTATTCAGAATCAAAAAAGGTTAAAAAATATTGACTAATTGACTGAAAATAAAACGCTTTAACACTTTGGTTACCAAAAGCATCATAATATTATCCTCGTAGGATTATCAGTTTGTATATTGTGGTGGTGAAAGTTTTTGGTTCAATGATATATCGTGTTTTAGGTCAAATTCGTACAATTGATTTGTGGTTTGTCGTTCAAAGACATCTATTGGCTTTGATTGGGGCTATGGTTGTTGTTGGGTTAGTAACCTATCTTTCCTTATCAATGATCAAAGCGCAATATACCTCTAAAGCAGTTGTTTTGCTTCAATCCAATACTGGAAGAGCGGAAGTTATAGACCCAACACGTATGCAACACCTAAAGGATCTTTTATATTCTAGACATTTCTTAAAAAGTGTAGCTGAAAAATTAAAAATAAGTCGTCATCCTTATTTTGTAAATTTGAATAGTGAGCAAAAAAAGGAGACTATACTTGAGACATTAAGTAAGTCTACAAATCTCATGCACGTGCCTGGAACGAATATTTTAAATATTGAAACAACTTCTGGTAATGCGAAATTATCTGCAGATATTGTGAACGGATTAGCGACCCAATTTGTCAAATCAATCAATTTATATGCTCTGAAAAGTTCAATTGTTCCTTTAAAGGATGATGTTTCGGGATCATTTACTAATATTACCCCTTATATAGTGAATTTAGCTGTTCCTGCTGAGTTTGCATCGTATCCTAAGAAAGGACCATGGGCCTTATTTCTCATGTCCCTGACGGGAGTTTTTTATGTTCTTGTTTTGTTGGTGAGGGAATTTCTTTTTCTTTATAAGATAGAAAAAGAAAAGCAATTAGATGAGCATCACCATATTTTGGATCGTCAACAAGGTCTAAAGCAAGATGTTGAACATAAAAGTGGAGGTAAGCTTTTTCGGTTTAGCCATGTTGGTGCAATAGAGAAAGGTGTACATCCTTGGCAGCCAGAGGAAAAAATAGAAGATGTTATGAAGCAACTTGCAAAGTTGCGCACATCTGTCGAGCCTTTCAAGATTATTGTGAGTGGTGAAAATGAGGATGTAAAAATAGCAGATGAAGCATTAGAAATTGCACGAATTTTTGCAACATTGCAAGTTCCTACATTACTGGTTGATATTGGTGAGCAAAAAGGTGGGATAAGCGAAAGGTTACATTTTACTGAAGACAATGGTTTTTCAAATTTGCTTGAAGATTCTCAAATTTTAAGTGGGGTTGTAAAATCTGATCCTGAAACTTCACTCCAGGTCGTGCCATCAGGTTTTTCTAAAAAAGTTGATTTATATCATTATGACCCGAATAATATTCAGAAAATATTTAATGCCTGGAGTTCTGTTTACGAAGTGGTAATAGTTTGTTGTTCTTATGATGTTACTTTAGATTTACATCAAATATTAGATAACTACTTTGATGTCGGTATTTTTATACAGAAAGATACAATTGTTGCGAATGAAGTTATCTCAAAGCACTTTATAAGTAATGTTGATGAATTTGAGGTTATTTTTTATCGTCAGTCAGTTGAGATAAGCGATAATCATGAAGTTGAGGAGATGCTTTCTGAAGCATCTTAGTTCCCGTGTATAGATAAAATATTAGTTAGATCTTCCTTTTCAAGCTTTTTGGTACAGATATTTAAGAAAGATACTTCGGATGAAATTGTAATTGCTAACATCTAAAGTTTTAGGAAGGCAATGCACTATTAATTCGAGGCACTCATGAAGCTAAAACCAATAGAAACAGAAAATTTTACTGCACTGAATGCTTTTCAGCATGCTGACACTCTGAGAGATAAGGCGCTCGAGTGTCTTGAAACAGCAGAAAATTTTTATATTCAAGTTTTGAATCAATATCCCGAAAAATGTGAACTTGAACTTGCCCATGAAAGGGGAAAGATTGAAGCAATGGTGTGGCAAACACGCCAGTTACGCTCTATGTCTCCTATTTATTTTTCGCAAGCGGGACAAGATTGCTTCCTCGATAAGCAGGTTTTTAGAGGAAAAAAAGATGGTTTTTTCCTAGAAATTGGGGGGTATGATGGTGTTTCTTACAGCAATTGTCTTTTCTTTGAATCTATAAGAGGCTGGGAGGGCTTATTTATTGAGCCATCACCTCAACAAATTGAAAGGGCTCAAGAGTATAGACGGTGCGAGTGTCTTCAGACAGCTATTGGAGCAGAAAATACCGTTACTGATTTTGTAAATATTACCTCTGGTTATACGCAAATGAGTGGACTTAAATCATTGTATCAGTCTGATATGATGGATGTTGTTCGGTCTAGTCCAAAACATTATGAGGAAACCCTTAAAATATCAGTGCAGAGACTGGAAGATATATTGATAGAGAGAAATATTTCCAAAGTGGATTATTGTTCTCTAGATGTTGAAGGGGCTGAGTTTTCAATTTTATCTGATTTTCCTTTTAATAAATTTGATATCTCAGTATGGAGCATTGATAATATGAAAGGGACAAGTGAAATTGGAGAGTTGATGACCCAAAATGGGTATTATTTACTAACAGTACTTGGACATGATGAGATTTACCATAAAAAGCAGTGAAGTTAACTTTGACTGTGAGTTTATGATAGAGACAAATATGTTATCTCCTCTGGGCTTCACAGGCTGATGAGAGTCTGCTATCTTGCCGGCCTTGGTATGTTATCTAATTGGTTTGATTTAAGTTTTAGAATAATTGAGGGGCAAAAGTGGTCTTATCTGATAGTCAACCTGAGAAGTTTTGCATTATTGGTGCCGGACCTTCCGGACTTGCGGCTGCAAAAAATCTAAAACTCGCTGGAATTCCATTCGATTGTTATGAAGCCACGAATGATATTGGTGGTATATGGAATCCTGGGAATCCCCATTGTGCTTATAAGACAGTTCATTTAAATATTTCTAAGAAATTTATGAAGTTTCTTGATCATTCTATTCCTAGTGAATACCCAGATTTTCTTGGTCGAGAACAAGCTTTCAATTATTTAAAGTCTTATACGGAACGCTTTGATCTTTATGATGACATTCATCTTAATACGCCTATTCGTAAGGTAGAGAAGTTGCAAAAGGGGTGGAATGTTTGGGCTGGAGATGCTCAATCTCCAACACTCTATAAAGGTATCATTATAGCCAATGGTCATCATTCTCAACCTCAATACCCTGAAATTAAAGGCAATTTTACTGGTGAAATAATACACTCTAATGATTATAAAGGACCAAAACAACTTGAAGGTAAGCGCGTATTAATTGTTGGTGCTGGCAATAGTGGACTTGATATTGCCTGTGATGCTTCTTTTTATGCTGAAAAGAGTTTTCATAGCTTAAGAAGAGGTTACCATATAATCCCCAAGGTCATATTTGGACGTCCGACAGATGTTGTCTTTGAAAAACTGAAACGCTTGAGATTACCAAAATGGATTGTTCGTGGAATTGCTGCATCTGTTATGAAGCTGCTTGTGGGACGATATGATAGATATGGATTACCAAACCCTAAAGGATTGTTCTTTGAACACCATCCGACGGCATCAAGTCGTTATTTAGATCTGCTTAGGCATGGTCGTATAAGTATTCAAAATGATATTGAAGAGCTTGATGGTCAGATTGTTAAGTTTAAGGATGGTCGTCAAGAAGCAGTGGATATGATTGTTTATGCAACTGGTTATAAGGTGTCGCTTCCATTTTTTGATGCTCAAACTTCAAGTGAACTCCTTGATATTAAAAATTTGTTTATAAATCTATTCCACAGGACAGATGATAGTTTGTTTTTTGTTGGTCTATTTCAACCAGCTGATGGCGGTTTTTGGCAACTTGCAGATTATCAATCGAAACTTATGACACGTTTTATTGTTGCCTGTAATGCAGGTGAAGACAGCGCTGAGGCCTTTAGAAAAATCAAAGCTAAAGAATATTATGATATTGGTCATGGTAATAAGTATACAGAAAGCCTTCGTCATAGGTATGAAGTGGATCATTATCGTTACAGGCGGGTCGTGACAAAATTGATGAAAGAATTTCCTCAAATGGCTGATGATCAATTTGTGCCGCAGTCGGACAAAGTGGATCTGGTTTCTCATGCCACGGCCTAAAATATAGGCGATTGTCATAGTTTTATAGTGATGTATACAGAATGACAACTCTTGTCTTCTGATGATATATTATGGATATTCGAATCATTGACCGCAATTTACATTTATGTTTTTAAATATGTTATAAGGTGGAATATATTGGGACTTTGATACAATGAATAGCGATAAATTATTAACTCAATTTAGTGCTTTTATTTCAATTCTTTTGTTAGGGGCTATGGTAGCTTTTGTTGCACTTGATCCTCATGACGCTTACGCAAAAGATGTTAGTGTAAAGAAAGTCAAAAAGAAGAAATTTTATAAAAAGAAGAAATCCTATAAAAAGTCTGCTAAACTCAGGAAAACAAAAGCAAAGACTTCTGTATTTCATAAATCTTTAGATAAAAAATCTAATCAGAAATATTTTGTTGAATTTCGTGCTCGTCCGAATGGTGTTACCAGTCACAGTTTTATGGCTTATGGGCGTTTAACTTCAAGAGGGCGTTTGAGGAATGTCAGATTAATCGGGTTACATCCCAAGGATAAAATGCCTGATCTTATTATAGCAGGCCTTGCCGGTATAGAAGCCCAGCTTAAGCCTGTCTGGGGTGATAAAAATATTCCTCATACTGTGAGCTTTAGAGTTCCTATAGATTACAAGCAATACAAAAAGGTCCTTAAATTTATCCGTACTGAGAAGAAAAAATCTCACACATGGAATTTGGTTCTTAACAATTGTAATGGATTTATTGGTCGTATTGCTGAGATTATAGGATTGCGATCACCACTTGGTGCTGCAGTGGCTCCTACAGCATATGTTAGAGAGATGATTGAACTTAACAGTTAGGTCAATTTCCCTTAAAGACGTTAAAAAACTTATTTATATCAGCATTTTATTGTTATGCATGGAATGCTGACATAATCTTCCTTTAGAACACAAAATTAAATTAGAGTCTTAAAAGATTATAAGTTTTTAATGTTGTAAAACGGGGGAAAATACATGAATAATTTTTTTACTTTTCTAAATACAAGAATTTCTGCGCTATTTTCAATTATTGTCCTTTCCTGCTTTTTAACAGTTCCGTCCTATGCTGAAGATGTATTTGATATCAAAACGCTTTCTGGCCGGTGGGTTGGGGAAGGCCGTTTAACCTCCAATGATGACAAAGTTGAGAAACTATGGTGCCGCGTTACTTTCTTGGTTCGTGAAGGCGGAAAATTAGAACAAAATATTAGATGTAAAAGCGATACCTATCAACTTGAAGTCAGAAATAATCTTATTCAAACGGGCGAGAAAATTTCGGGTGACTGGGCTGATCGTTTGAATGAGTTAAAGGGCACAATCGAGGGAAGTATTGAGGGGCAAACGATTACGGCATTGGTTAAAAGTAAGGTTTTTGACTCTGAACTTTCTGTTGTTGTTAAAGGTGACAAACAGGTGATTAATCTACGCCCTATAAATGGAATTGTGAAACTTGTTAGTTTCGACCTAGCTCGTGGTTAGATTTTATTTAGTTTTTAGAGCGTTCGCATAATCTTGAATTGATCAAGATTATGCGAGATTAGGTTGTATTAAAACTTATTTGTAATCCAGACAGTTTGGTATGGTTGAAGCGGGATTGTTTCTATAGAATTTGTGAGAATATCTCCGCTTATTAAATCTTTCCAATCTTCACCATTAATCAGGTTAATATTATAGAGTGGCAAATCTTGCGTTACATCTGTCATATTTGAGATGGAAAAAATACTCTGTGAGCGATCAATACTTTGTCTCCAAAAACCAAAAAGTTCTGATCCTAAATGTAATGTGAATTGTGTTGCATTGGGGTGGAATGCTGGTTGTGTTTTTCTTATCGCAATCAACCTTCTTAGCTCATTCAGCACTCTTGCTTGAGATGTATCGTGGTCCGCAAGCTTATCTTTCAGAGTATTATAATCCCAACAATGTCGGTTTATTGAACGGTTGTGTTTGGTCTTTTCAACAAGATCATAATCATTTGATGTGGCTAACAAACTATGTATGTAAAATGCGGGAATTCCCTCAAGTGCCATCATTATTGTTTGTGAGCAAATAAAGCGTTGGGTTTGCCATTCATCTGGACCTTTGGTTGTTCCTTTTAGAGCATCAAAAAGTGAGATATTTAACTCGTAAGGTTTGTCGTTCCCATTATTATCTTTGCGCATTGAGACCAATCCTCCAAAGGACTTGATGGTTTCATGCATTGTTTTTAACTCATTATCTGAGAGCAATCCTTCACATGGTCGTTGTCCAATGCCGTCGTGAGATGCTGTAAAATTCAGATATGTTGTGCCCATTGCTGCTGGTGGCATGCCCATCATCCATTTTTTTAGATAATCTGACTTTCCAGTCAATAAGGCGTGAACCATGAGTGGTGGCAGTGAGAAATTGTAAACAACATGAGCTTCATTCTGGTTGCCAAAATATGATAAGTTTTCTTGATTGGGCACATTGGTTTCTGTAATCAAAATGATTGGTTCTTCATCATAATTTACTAATGTTCTCATGAGACGTATAATTTCATGAGTTTGTGGCAGGTGGATAGAGGATGTTCCAACCTCTTTCCATAGAAAAGCTACAGCATCTAAGCGTATTATCCGAATACCTTGTGAGACATAGAGCCTTAAGATTTTCAAAAATTCAATGAGCAAATTTGGATTGGCAAAGTTTAAATCAACTTGATCGTGGCCAAATGTACACCAAACATGACTTTTTCCATCTGCTGTTTCCACCTCTCTTAAGAGAGGGCTTGAGCGTGGTCTTACAACTTTTGATAAATCATCTTTAGGATCCGCTTCTACAATATAGTTACGTCCAGGTTCTTTCCCTGCTATGTATTCTACGAACCATTTATGATGACTTGAAGCGTGGTTTAAAACTAAATCGGACATGAGTTTAAAACGTTTCGCTATATGTTTGATATGCCCCCAATCGCCTAATTTGCTGTTAACTTCTGTGTAGTCAATAACCGCAAAACCATCATCAGAACTGAACGGAAAAAAGGGAAGAATATGAACGCCGCGTACTGTATCGGATAAATAACGGGTTAAAAAATCATCTAGCAACTCAAGAGGAGGGTGTTCTCCATCTTTTATGCTGTCGCCATAAGTGATCAAAACGGCATCTCTTTCAGTCCAGAGAGGCGAATTGACCTGGTGAGGCGTTTCTCTTGGAGATATATTTTTAGGAAAATAAGCCTTTAAAATTTTAGTGCATAAATCTTGTAAGTTTTCCTCTGGATATATTCGTTTTAAGTGTGCAATAACTCGTTCTTCTAGTGTCTGCTCCATTTTGCCCCTATCCCCAATTCTCTTTATATTTAGGTGTTATATTGTTAGATGATATGTCTACAGATTTTTATATTTACACTTAGATAATTGAATAAGCTCGAAGGATATATATTCTAAACTTTAATGCTCTTTAAGAAAAGCGGATTGTTCTTGTTTTTTATTAATTGTGGCCACAAAACTATTGTGATGGGTTATTGTGTATTTATGAAATCAACAAATATTTTTATGTCTTTATATTTATTATGTTTTTCTTCTTTAATACATGGAGTGATTTTCTGAGAAAATAACAATGTTTTAATTTAAATATGCTTATATATAATCTCTTGCGCATAAAATATTTTATTATTTTTCAACTAACGCAATGATTTATATTGGAAAAGACAAATATTCGTGTGCCGTTTTTCTAGAGTTTTAGAGCAAGTATGATTAACAAATTCTTTGTGAAATTGCTTGTGTGAGTTATTGGGGCAGTTGCATGGAAAGTCAGGTACACCTTCCTTATCTCAAAGAATTAATTGTTTTTTTAGTAGTCGCTGCAGTTCTTGTTCCTTCTTTCCAAAGATTTCGGGTCAGTCCTACATTAGGGTTTCTTATTATTGGAACGCTTATTGGTCCTTTTGGTTTAGGGCTTTTCGTTGAGCAGGTTAGCTTTTTAAAGCATATTACCATTACAGAAGTTGAGGGTGTTAAGACTTTTGCTGAACTAGGTATTATCTTTTTGCTCTTTACTATTGGTCTGGAGCTTACAACATCCAGATTATGGTCTATGCGGAAACTTATATTTGGTTTGGGGTTCGCGCAATTTTTTACCTGTAGTTTTGTCTTTTTCCTAATAACTTATGCGCTTGGTTTTTCGGCAAATTCATCTATCTTGATAGGAGCCTGTATTGCTTTATCTTCAACTGCACTAGTGTTGCAGCTTTTAATTGAGAAGGGGCGCTTTTCGTCCAGGGTTGGTCGTTCGAGTTTTTCTGTTCTGCTTTTCCAAGATCTTGCCGTCGTTCCAATTATTTTGCTCATCGGGATTTTAGGAGCTGAACATCAAAATGGTCTTGGATTATCTCTTATTACAGCACTGGCAACAGCTGTTGCGGTCATTTCATGTATTGTTGTTTTTGGGAAAATTATTCTGCAGCCTCTTTTCAAATTAGTAACAGTGAAACACGCTCCAGAATTCTTTATGGCTCTTACGTTATTGATTTTAATATTGTCAGCAACATCGACAGCGATGGCCGGCTTGAGTATGGCTTTGGGGGCTTTTCTTGCAGGACTTTTACTTGCAGAAACTGAATTTAGACATCAAATTGAAATTGATATTGAGCCGTTTAAAGGCCTTTTAATGGGTCTCTTTTTTATGTCAATTGGTATGGCTATAGATCTTCGGGTTGTTTGGAATGATGTTTATTGGTTAATTGGCTGTGTTGTTGGGATTTATGTTATAAAGTCCTTGATTATTACTGGATTGTGTTTGCTCTTTCAAATGCCAAGACAAGTGGCAATACCAACAGGACTGATTTTGGGCCAAGTTGGTGAATTTGCCTTTGTTGTAACTGCGATGATGTCACAAACCAACCTCATAAATAATGGTGTTGCTCAGTTTATTGTTGTCGTTGCCAGTCTTTCAATGATTATTACACCATTTGTTAGCCAGTGGGCTATGTACCTTATGGATACGATACCTGAACAAACCAATGCTGAAAACTCGTTAAACCTTGTTGAAAATACAGAAAACTTATCGGATCACGTTATTATTGCTGGGTTTGGGAGAGTTGGTCAGACAATTGCAAAAATGCTGAATGCCCAACAAACCCCTTTTATTGCTATTGAGCGTTATGGTCCGCAAGTTATGAAAATGAAAGAACAAGGGTATCCCGTGATTTTTGGGAATGCTAATCGCAAAGATGTTTTAATGGCTGTAAATGCTGATCAAGCTTCTGCTTTGGTTCTTACATTAGATGACCCTGCTGCTTCGGCAAATGTCGTGCAATTGTGTAAAAAAGAGTGGCCAGACCTGCCTATTTTTGTAAGAGCATACGATTACGAGCATGAACAACATCTTTTACAACTTGGAGCGACACAAGTTGTGGGAGAAATAACTGAATCAAGTTTACAATTGGCCTCGTGTGTTTTGCATGAAATTGGGGCTCCTTTAGAGGCTTTGAATGTCATTAAGGATGAAATGAGGGAAAAAGAACTTTCCGATAAGGAGGAGGCCATGGATGAAGAATTTAAAGCTGCAGAGAATGTAAAATCTAGTCAAACAGCTGCCTAAGTTTTTGTATAATTTGTCAAAATTACCATTTTGTGGGTTTTTCTCAATAAATATTGCTATATCGTTTTTATAATTTATATCTTGCCATAAGTTTTATTCTGTAAAAATAATGTTTTTTATCATTAAGCTAGACATTATGTCCTGTATTCAAATAAGAATAATCAGTAGAAATATAGGGTGAAGCTCACGAGAGCATGCGAGATTTTAAGTACAAATCACTAAGCTGTAAAATGTTGAGGTCTACAGAGCATGGTTAACCATGTTCACAATTTGCTTAATGTATTGAATCTGCGCAAAAAGAAGGAATTTGGAGGATATAATGTCAGACACGCAATCGCATGTTGATGGAAAAGCAGAAAAAGTTTCACATAATGATTTAGCAAATGCGATTAGGGCTCTTTCAATGGATGCCGTTGAGAAAGCAAAGAGTGGGCACCCTGGAATGCCTATGGGATTTGCAGATGTTGCTACTGTCCTATTTACTAAGTTTCTGAGATTTGATGTTCAAAACCCAAATTGGGTTAATCGAGACCGTTTTATTCTGTCTGCTGGTCATGGCTCAATGCTCCTTTATTCACTATTTTATCTTTCTGGATATCCAGGGATGAGTATTGAGGATATTAAGAATTTTCGTCAATTAGGTTCAAATACACCTGGTCATCCAGAATTTGGTGATACGATAGGTGTTGAGACAACTACTGGACCACTTGGTCAAGGTATAGCTAATGCCGTTGGTATGGCTATGGCAGAAAAGTTGTTGAATCAACGTTATGGTAGTGAAGTTATCAATCATTTCACTTATGTTGCCGTTGGTGATGGATGTTTGATGGAAGGGGTTAGCCAAGAGGCAATTACACTAGCTGGGCATTTAAAGCTAGGTAAGTTGGTTGCTTTGTTTGATGATAACCAAATTTCTATTGATGGTTCTACAGATCTAACAACGTCTGAAGATCAGCTCAAGCGGTTTGAAGCTGCTGGATGGCATGTCGCTCGTGCTGATGGGCATAATCCAGAAGATATAGCACAGGCCATTGAGAGCGCAAAAGCTGTTACTGATAAACCTTCTATGATCGCATGTCGTACGGTTATTGGTTATGGTTCTCCTAATAAACAAGGGACTGCTGGTTCGCATGGTGCAGCTCTTGGTGATGATGAAATTACATTGACACGTGAAGCACTGGGGTGGCCGCATGCGCCATTTGAAATTCCATCAGATGTTTTAGATGTATGGAGGGCGGCAGGTACTCGTTCGCATGAGGAATATGAAAACTGGCAGTCAATTTGGGCTCAATTGCCTGAAACTGATCGAGCACTTATTGAAGACCCTGTGAATGAACAAGTTCAATCTGCTTTGAAAGCTGCGGCTCAAGATGCTAAGGCAGAGTTTATCGCAAACAAGGCAAAGCTTGCAACACGCGTATCTTCTCAAAAAGTACTGGAAAAAATTCTTCCTGCTGTGCCTAGTCTGGTTTGTGGCTCTGCTGATTTAACTGGGTCGAATGGTACGAAAACTAGTCACTATAAGCCAATTACTCCAGATGATTTTTCTGGAAACTATCTGCACTATGGTGTTCGAGAACATGCTATGGCTGCAGCGATGAATGGTATGGCATTATATGGAGGACTTGTTCCTGTTGGGGCAACATTTCTGGTGTTTACAGATTATTGCCGTCCGTCAATTCGCCTTGCTGCTCTTATGAAACAACGCGCAATCCATGTCATGACACATGACTCTATCGGTCTTGGCGAAGATGGGCCAACACACCAGCCTGTAGAGCATCTAGCGAGCTTAAGAGCGATACCAAATTTGAACGTGTTTCGTCCTGCGGATTCTGTAGAGGTTGCAGAATGCTGGGAACTCGCTTTGTCATCATCTTCCGCACCAAGTATCTTAGCATTAACCCGTCAAGGGGTTCCTCTTGTCCGCGAAAGTTCTGAAGAAAATTTATGTTCTAAAGGAGCTTATGTTATCATTGATGCTGAAGGGGAGAGAGATATTACGCTCATTGGTACTGGTTCAGAATTGTCTCTTGCTGTTGAAGCTGCAAAATCTTTAAAAGAAGATGGAATTAAAGTAGCTGTTGTATCTATGCCTTGTTGGGAACTTTTTGAACAACAAAATGATGATTATAAAAAACAAGTTCTGGGTTCAGCTCCTCGTGTTGCAGTTGAAGCTGCTGTGGAATTGGGTTGGAATAAATGGCTCGGAGAGAATGGGTCGTTTGTGGGTATGAAGAGTTTTGGTGCTTCTGCTCCGATCAATGCTTTGTATGAACATTTTAATATTACTACGGAAAATGTTGTAACAACTGCAAAGGCGTTATTGCGATAGTTTCTGCATGAGATTTGGTTTATTCGATATTACTAAGTAAGGTATAAAATAATGGCTGAAACGCTTCTTGATAAAGTAAAATCTATTGAAACAGCTGATGTCTCAGGTCAACGTGTTTTAATCCGGGTTGATTTAAATGTTCCGATGGCTGATGGGCGAGTTACTGATACAACTCGCCTTGAACGTGTTGTGCCTTCTCTCAAGGGACTTTCCGAGCGAGGTGCTAAAGTTATTATTCTGTCTCACTTCGGCCGTCCTAAAGGTGAGCGTCACGCGGATATGTCTTTAAAGCCTGTTGCGTATAAACTTGGCGAGCTATTAGGGATTGAAGCAATTCAATTTGCAGATGATTGTATTGGTGATGTTGCTAAGAATGCCGTGGATGCGATGGTTAATGGCGATGTTCTTGTGCTAGAAAATTTGCGTTTTCATGCAGGTGAAGAGAAGAATGATCCTGAGTTTATTAAGACCTTAAGTCTTTTGGGGGATCTTTATGTGAATGATGCTTTTTCTGCAGCACATCGTGCGCATGCGTCTACAGCAGGTCTTGCCAGTGAGCTTCCTGCATTTGCTGGACCATTGCTTATGGATGAGGTTAAGGCTCTTACTTTAGCCCTTGAAGCGCCTGACCGTCCTGTGATTGCTGTGGTTGGTGGTGCTAAAGTTTCAACTAAAATTCCCGTCTTGAACAATATGGTGGAGAAAGTTGATAAACTCATCATAGGTGGGGGGATGGCTAATACATTCCTATTTGCTCAGAAATATAATGTTGGCAAATCACTTTGCGAACCTGATTTTGCGCCTATGGTTGGTGAGATAACCGCAAAAGCTGCTGCCGCTGGATGTGAGATTTTGCTTCCTGTTGATGTGGTGGTCGCTGATGAATTTAAAGAAGGTGCGAATAATGCTGTTTATGCACTTGATGCTGTTCCTGCTGATGGAATGATTTTGGATGCAGGGCCTAAAACTATTGAAATGCTAAAACAGAAAATTGCTGAGTCTAAAACTCTACTATGGAATGGGCCAATGGGTGCTTTTGAAATTTCGCCTTTTGGTGAAGCTACATTCCAACTTGCTCGTGAAGCAGCTGAGTTAACTGAAGCTGGGCAGTTAACATCAGTTGCTGGAGGTGGGGATACTGTTGCTGCTCTTAATACGGCAGGTGTTTCTAATGATTTCTCATATATATCTACTGCTGGCGGTGCATTTCTGGAATGGCTGGAAGGAAAAGAACTTCCTGGTATAGCCGCACTTATGCAAGCTTAAAAAACTAAAAATGTGGTAAAAGGACTTTTCCATGACATCTCAAACATTGATTGCCCCTTCAATTTTGTCTGCTGATTTTGCCCAACTAGGTGATGAGGTCAGGGCTATTGATCAGGCTGGTTGTGATTGGGTGCATGTTGATGTCATGGATGGCCATTTTGTTCCAAATATCACGATAGGTCCTTGTGTTGTTGAGGCTATTCGACCTCACACAGAAAAAATACTCGATGTGCACCTTATGATCGCTCCATGTGATCCGTATATTGAAGCGTTCGCAAAAGCTGGATCTGATATTATCACAATCCATGCTGAAGCTGGTGCTCATCTCGATCGTTCATTACAAGTTATACGCTCTTTAGGTAAAAAAGCTGGTGTTTCTTTGAACCCTTCCACACCAGAACATGTGCTAGAATATGTTTTGGATCGTATTGACCTTATTCTCGTGATGACTGTAAATCCAGGTTTTGGTGGTCAGGCGTTTATTCCAGCTATGTGCGAAAAAATATCTAAGATTAAAGCAATGATCGGTAATCGCCCCATTGACATCGAAGTTGATGGTGGTGTGAAACCTGAGACAGCAGGTTTGGTTTCTGCTGCAGGTGCGAATGTTCTTGTTGCAGGTTCAGCTGTATTTAATCAAGGGAATTATGCAGAAAACATTCAAGCCATAAGACAAGCAGCTGATAATGTAAGGCTTGGATAATACTAAATATCAGTCTTGTGATAATTCTTAAATGTTTTTATGCTAAACTTCTTTTTCTATTTGCTGTGTGGATAAAATGAAGGTGTAGGTTGTGAGGAGTCGGTCGCATAAACTTCTTAGTGTGATTTTTATTGTAAATTTATATTATTTTATGTCTTCATTCGCTTTCGCTGATGCTAAATCTGCCTGTGTCAATCACGGGAGTAATAAAATAAAACCGTATGATATTGGAGAAGGTAAAACGCTTCCCAATGCTATACAAAAGCCCTTTGTACGATATAAAAAAACATCAAGAACAATTCAAAGAGGATTAAGTGTTTTTTCTGACTCTCAACTTGGAAATTGTCTAGCATGTCATCAAGTCGAAAAGCTGTTAGAAGAAGCCAAATCTGGGAATTCTGCCAAATTAGAGAAATATAGCTCTCAAGGAAATATTGGTGGGAGTTTAGATGGTGTTGGCAAAAAATACAATGAAGGGGAAATTAGGATGATACTTGTTGATCCAAAACTCGCCTTCTCTGGAAAAGACGTGACTATGCCATCATATTATAAGCTGGACGGATTAAAAGATGTTGTGCCCGAATGCGAGGGGCGAACGATTTTAAATGAGAAACAAATAGAGGACCTTATTGATTACCTCTCAACACTTAAATAGTTATAGATTGAACTGGTATATGGAACAGTGGAATTTTAAACTTAATATTTTCATGCTATTAAAAGCCTGTTTTTTTTATGTGTGTGTGTTCCTTATTTCCGTTCAGGCAATTGCTGACCAAGGTGATACCAAAGCTGTTAAACCTACTGCCAAGAACCATCCCTTAAAAGAGCTTAGATCTGGTTATCATTTTTCTGGTAAAGATATACAGGCCATGCAAGATAATAAGGTCCAGAATCCAGGATGGGCCTGGGCCCAATATGGGAAGAAGCTATGGTCACTTGAACAGGGACCAAATAAAAAGTCATGCTCTTCATGTCATAATAAAGCCAGTGCGTCTATGAAGGGGATAGCAACGAGGTATCCTTTATTTTACGAACCAGAAAAGAGACTTATAAATTTGTCTGATCGAATTAATTTATGTCGGCGTAAGTTTTTAAAAGTATTTCCATATGAAGAACATTCAAATGAATTATTAGGATTGTCAATCTATGTGAAGTCTCAATCAGTAGGTTTGCCTGTTAATGTTAAAGTTAGTGGGCCTGCAACAAAGTCTTTTGAAGCTGGTAAAAAGATCTATTACACACCCAGGGGACAACTGAATATGTCATGTGCAAATTGCCATGAAAATAATGTTGGGAAATTATTTCGTGGTACAAAACTTAGTCAAGGGCATTCAAATGGTTATCCTGCGTTTCGCCTGACATGGCAAAAACCAGGGTCTCTCAATCAACGTATAAATAGTTGTAATACGCTTATTCGCGCTAAACCTTATGGTGACTTTTCTGAGGACTATAAAGCCCTAGAGCTTTATCTTGCATGGCGGGGGCAAGGGTTGCAGATTGAAACGCCTGCTGTTCGGAAATAAGTCTAAAAGTCATTTGAAATTAATCACAGAAATTTGTTTGGACTAGACTTGTTTGTGTCGTACATGTTCTCTTGTAGGTATTAAGAATGACAAGGTTTTGAAAGGTTTAATTATAATGGCTGCAGATATAACATATTTGGGTGCAGCATTTGCGGGGGTGATCAGTTTTTTGTCTCCTTGTGTCTTGCCTTTGGTTCCGCCTTACCTTGCGTTTATTGGTGGAAAGACATTTGAGCAACTGTCTCGAGATGAAGAGGTTGATAGCAAAGCTTATAGGCATGTGCTTTTTTCTGCTCTATTTTTTGTCCTTGGGTTTACCACTGTTTTTGTGGCATTGGGAGCTACAGCTTCCAGTATAGGACAGTTTATTGGGAGCAACCTGGAAATTCTTGCGAAAATAGGTGGTGTTATTATCATTATTTTCGGGCTTCATTTTCTGGGCGTTTTTCGTATCGGTTTATTCTATAAAGAAGCCAGATTTCATTTAGATAGTAAACCTGCAGGTTTTTTAGGAGCTTATATAATTGGATTGGCCTTTGCTTTTGGTTGGACGCCTTGTATAGGTCCAGTGTTGGCAGTTATTTTAGCGCTCGCGGCAGCCAGTGATACATTATTTGATGGGGTTCTACTTCTGTTTATATATTCGTTAGGGCTTGGAATTCCATTTATTCTAGCAGCGCTTGCAATAAGACCATTTATGGGTTTTTTAAAGGGGTCCCGAAAATATCTTGGGTATATCGAAAAAGTCATGGGCGGTTTTTTGATTTTAACCGGTGTTTTATTTTTAACGGGATCTATGGAAATTATTGCTTACTGGCTGATTGAACAATTCCCATTTTTAGCAACAATTGGTTGATTAGGGATTTGTGATAAATGTCGGCTTCCAATCCTCCAATTTCTCTCACTATTGCTGGGTCAGATAGTTCTGGTGGTGCTGGAATTCAAGCTGATTTGAAAACATTTTCAGCATTGCATGTTTATGGAGCGAGTGTGATTACAGCTCTTACAGCCCAAAATACACAGGGTGTGCAAGCTATTCATATTCCACCCGTTGATTTTATATATGAGCAGTTGAGGTCGGTCTTTAGTGATTTGAATATTCAATCTGTGAAAATCGGAATGCTTGCGAATGTAGATGTTATTAAAACAGTTCATTCTGCTTTAGATGCGTTTTATCATGGACCTATTGTTATTGATCCAGTTATGGTGGCGACGAGTGGAGATAGGCTCCTTAACGAGGATGCTCAGAGTGTTCTTGAGGAGGTTCTTTTTCCTAAAGCTGTTTTGATTACGCCGAACTTATCAGAATCAAGTTGTTTGTTAAAACGATCTCTTGCACAAAATGAGCAGGATATGATTGAACAGGGGCAGTTGCTTAAGAACGCCAAACCATATGATGTTTTGCTTAAAGGTGGGCATCTTAAATCTGAAAAATCTGTTGATTATTACTTTTATGGCCATGGGGAATATAAGCTTTTTGCTTCTGAGAGAATTTCTACGCTGAATACTCATGGTACAGGTTGTACTTTATCCTCTGCAATTGCTGCATATATTGCAAAGGGTTATGAGGTTATAACTGCCATAGGACTAGCAAAACAATATTTATCTGAAGCCTTAGCAGCTTCTGAGACGTTAAATATAGGTTTTGGAGCGGGACCCGTGCATCATTTATATGATTTTTGGCGGGATAATTAGATTTTTTGGGGAAAAATATGACTTAAAAAATCTATTTTATTTTTTGCTTGCTTCGTATATTACTCTTTGGAATTCGTTGTGAGAACGTTTATTGAGTTATTAGGTGCTAAGTTGCTGAAAATAAAACGGAAAGTATCCTAACTCGTCGTTGATTGATCTATGGCTGTATTATATTTTTAAGAAAATAAATTTTTTAATGCTGTTTTTGGCTGGTGTGCGACCTTTTTAAGGTTAATTTTCTCTTAATATTGTCTATTTTCTAATTTATGCCCTTTGTGGTAACGATAGGTCCAATTGACATTTGTCATTTAATATTTGTATCTGGCATTTACATAATCTTTGATTACATATGGATTGAGTGATTAGTTAATTCTCATAAAACTATCAGATAACGAAAATATGAGTGTGGATTTGAAGCTATATAACCGCACCAGATATATCTTGTGTCAGTCACAGGAAGGTAAATAAAAAGTATGCCATCTCTTGGTTTTGGATTTGAAAAATTAGGTTTGTTGCCGCTTAGAGCACCTCGACTGATCTTGTGTTTTATCATTTTAATGTCTGTAGTCTGTGGCGCGGGTCTTCAGAAACTAAGCAGTGACTCTGCAATTAGCGATCTATTTAAGTCTAATACTGTTGAATATAGAAATTATCAGTCTTTAAAAGAGACTTTTCCAACCAGTGAAAATGACATTCTAGTGGTTCTCAAAGGGCAAGATATTTTATCTGCTGACAATTTAGAGACACTTAGAAATGTCTCATTAGATGTTCAATTTGCTGAGGGTGTGCAAGGGGTTATTTCTCTTTTTGATATGAGAGGGAAGCCGAATAAGAAAGGTTATGCGCCTCTTATCATTCCTGAAGAACTTCCTTCAGGTGAGAAATACGATAAACTTATCGAAAATGTGCAAAGTCATCCTTTAATAACCGGTAAGTTATTATCTGAAAAAGACGCAGAAGGCACACAAATCTCACTTATTCAACTAACTTTACAAAATGGTATTGTTGATAATGCTAATCTTAAAACGGTAGTTGCTGAGATTAAGAAGATCATTGATGAAACCATTGAAGGAAGTTCTCTTTCTTATGAGTTGGCTGGCACGCCTGTTATGCAAATGGAAATCCGCAATGCTATTAAGAAGGATCGTCTGGTCTTTAATACTGCAGGATTTTTACTTGGTTTTATCATCTGTTTTCTATTTTTCCGCCAAATAAAATTGGCTTTTATTGCTTCCTTATGCCCTGTTATTGCTGTGTCCTGGGCGCTGGGTATTTTTGGTCATTTGGAATTGCAGTTGAATACTTTTCTGAATGTTATACCGCCTTTGGTGATGGTTATTGCATATTCTGATGCCATGCATATGGTATATTCGATAAGACGAAGAATTGCCCGTGGGGAAGATAAAAAAACAGCTATTAGTCATGCTGTTCTTAACGTGGGGCCTGCTTGTGTCCTGACATCTTTAACAACTTCTTTTGCTTTAATTTCTCTTGCAATTACAGACTCTGCTACAATTAAGCTGTTTGGTCTGTCGGCCGCTTTTGCTACTTTGCTGGCCTTTGTTGTGATTATTCTTGTCGTTCCAACTCTCTGTTATCTTTGGATAAATGATGAAAATAAATTTAGGGAAGCGGAAAAAGAAAAAGGGAAGCAGCTTAATCGGATGGCTAGTTTTTGCACCAGTTTAGCTCATTGGATTACGCCCAGATATCTTACGATCAGTCTCTTTTCAGGTTTGTTAATGGGATTGTTTATTGCTATGCATTTACAATTGCTCCCCCATTATAAACTTTCAGATCAGCTCCCAGATAATAAGAATATTATTGAGACATCAAAACTCATTGATGAAAAACTTTCAGGGGCTTTCCCCGTTCATGTCATGATTAAGATGCCGAAAGAGGCAAAACTTGAAAGTAAAGAAGTTTTAGAGCTTATCGAAAAATCTCATAATATTGTAGAGCAAGAACCTATTGTTGGTAATGTTTGGTCACTTGAAATTTTGAGGCGCTGGGTCTTCCAGAATATTGAGAAAGATAAAGAGAAGAATTTTCTAGAATATTTAGGGAAAATGCCTGAGCATTTAACTGCTCGTATGCTTAAAAAGGACGAAAATATTTTACTTGTGACGGGCAGAATACCAAATCTAGATTCTGATGAAATTACTCCGATTATTAAAAATATTGAAAAGAAATTTTCTCAGCTTCAAACAGATTATCCTGATTATAAATTTACCGTTACCGGATTAATCACTCTAACAGCTTTACAAAGCTCTGATATGATTCAGCAACTTAATACGGGCTTAATGGTTGCTATTGTTATTGTGATTGTTTTGATTGGAGTGGCCTTTCGTTCTTATAAAGCGATTATCCTTGCGATTGCTCCAAATATATTCCCAATCGTTGCAGCAGGTGCGTTGTTGTATGTTAATGGAAATGGTCTGGAGTATGCGAGTGTTATTGGTTTGACAGTTGCATTTGGTTTGGCCGTTGATGACAGTATACATTTTCTTAATCGTCTTTACATCGAAAGAGCAAGGAGTAACAATTGGGAAACAGCAGTTTTTCAAACTGTAGAACGAATTGGGCCTGTCTTATTACTGACGACCGTGGTGTTGGTTCTTGGTTTAGCTGTTACGATTTTAAGTGATTTACCGCCGTTGCGTTTGTTTGGGCAATTGTCAATGACAACTCTTGTTACTGCTTTGATTGCAGATCTGATTATTTTACCCGCAATTATTCTTTCTGCTATTCGTTTGAGAATTATCACTCATGGTAATAGTAAACATAGTAATAGCAAAGAAGCTTAGTTTTTCATTTCTAAAGCTCTTCTTATTTTACACAGTTACGAGAAGAGCTTTAGAAAAAATTAATAATAGTCTATATTCCAAACCATTGATTTCATTGATATAAAAAAGTTATGCACGTGATCTAGCGCTCCCTTATAATGATGAGTATCTGTTTGATGCAGAGGGCTTTGTGCAGTCGATATAACAGTCTTCCAAGCATCTTAAGCTTTTGCGTATGCACTTATATCGGTTTGATTGTATTGTGCCCGAGGTTCCTAACCCAAAAAGCTCTATGAATTACGAAGAGACATAGCCGATAATTAATGAATGGTCTTTGGAGACTTGTATCATTGCAACGAGGAGAGTTCGTGGCATTTAAGCAAAGACTAATTAAATGTGGAGTTATTTTGAGGGTAGTACCTAATTTATATGGCTTGGGTAATTTATAGAATGTTTTCTTTTGAAGAGAAATATTTTGCGCGTTTATTAGGAGTTCTGAATTGTATAAAATAAAACGCGCAAAATTAAGTTTAGAAATAAATAGTTCTTTTATAAGTGTAGAAATATCAACCGCTATGGAGAAATTTTCTATATAATCTCCTGCCTACCAGTAATATCTACGCTTGTAGTATGGACGACGGTAGTAACGTTTGCGGTATTTTCTGTATTTGTAGTAAGGTCTTCTGTAATATCTTTTGCGATAGTAATAAGGACGACGGTAATATCTTTTACGATAGTAGTATGGTCTGTAATATCTATATTTTCTGTAACCATAACCATGTACTTTTTGTACTAAGCTTTGTTCTGCTACAGCTGGTTTGGTTTTCGGGCTAAAAGCATTAGCAGTTGTGATGTTTGATAACCCTATCAATATGACAGGAATAATCATAAAAATAAATTTTCTGATATTCATCATGTGTGCTCCCTTTTGACACCATGTTTGAAGTGATTATGAATGCTGCAATAAAAACTCCTAATAGTTATAGGTTGTAATGTGATCTAGTTAACATGAATAGCCAATGAACATCTAATTCAGATTTTTATTTATTCATTGCTTACAAATTTTTTTTACTTTTTCACGTTCACATATAAGATATTATGTCGTAATTTTTATGCTTTATTATACGTTTTTATAAGATCATTTTGTCATTTAGAGTGTAGACGCTGAGAATGTATTACAAGTTTGCATACTGCCGTTTTCAAAGCCACGTTTGAACCACCGTACACGTTGTTCGGATGATCCATGTGTAAATGAGTCTGGTACAACAAAACCTCTTGATCGTTTTTGAATACGGTCATCTCCGATGGCGCTTGCAGCATTTAGAGCTTCTTTTATATCGCCTGGTTCAAGGATATTTTTGGTGCGTTGTGCTTGTTGTGCCCACCATCCGGCAAAACAATCTGCCTGTAATTCCATTCTCACTTGTAGGCGGTTGCCTTCAACTTTTGAGACTTTTAATTTTGTTCGTTGTACTTTTTCTGCAATGCCTAACAAGGTTTGTACATGATGTCCAACCTCATGAGCAATAACATAGGCTTGCGCGAAATCACCTGGTGCTTGGAAGCGGTCTTTTAATTCTCTGTAGAAGGATAGATCAATGTATACTTTGCGATCTGCTGGACAATAGAATGGTCCCATTGCTGATTGCCCTGTGCCACAGGCTGTTCTGACAGCTCGTGTGAACAATACTAATTTTGGTTCTGAATAGCGGCCACCTTCTTGACGAAAAATTTGATGCCAAACGTCTTCTGTGTCAGCAAGTACAACCTTAACGAAGTTTGCTAAATCATCATTGACTTTAGATGTCGGACGTCGGGTTTGTTCGTATCTATTGTCAATTTGAATGGGGGAAGTGCCTGAGCCCTGAAGCAAGACACGCGGGTCAATACCAAGAAGGAGCATAATGCCGAATAATATCAACATTCCCACAATTCCTATTCCACCACCCCTTTGTACACCGCGACGGCTTGGTAATCTGATGCGCCCACGTCCACTCCCAGGGAATGGGAATCGAAAGCCCGGGCTTTGGCCCCTACGGTCTTCAACGTTGTCACTTTCTCGACGTCCT
Organism: Methyloligellaceae bacterium; assembly: GCA_965263345.1. Taxonomy (GTDB): domain Bacteria; phylum Pseudomonadota; class Alphaproteobacteria; order Rhizobiales; family CBDHHC01; genus CBDHHC01. The sequence continues at coordinate 61,017 of CBDHHC010000016.1, read as the reverse complement.
CTCCAGCGCATGTTTTTCCCCTTATCAATGATTTGATTATTTCGTGTTGTAATATAATGCTATATTTAGGGAGGGTAATCTAGTTTACGGCATAAAAAAATATCAGCTAATTTGCATTAGCTGATATTGAAATAAGAAAATATAGTTTTAGTTTGCCTCATCAGACTGTTTCTTTAGGCTCCAACCCGGACCATTTTTCCGTTGACATAATGGATGCCACATTCCGTTTTGTCTTTACCACGCCAACGTCCTGCTCTGGGGTCTTCGCCAGCTTTAACTTTTGATGTGCAAGGTTCGCAGCCAATAGAGAGATACCCTTCGGAAACTAATGGGTGTGCAGGTAGATTATGCTCAACCATATAATTTTGTAATTTTTGGATGTCCCATCTTGCAATTGGGTTTATTTTAATTTGCTTGCCGTCATGCTCGATCATATCAAGTGTAGAACGTGTGTTGGCCTGATAACGTTTTCTTCCTGTGATAACAGCAGAATATTTAGACAATTCGTGCTCAAAAGGGTGTACTTTTCTTATTTCGCAGCAAAGATCTGGAGATGTTTTCCATAAATCTCCGTTTCCATCTTTATTTTCAATAACTTTTTGGTCTGGAGAGATAATTTTGATGTTTTGTAACCCTAGAAACTCAGCCACTGTGTCCCGATATTCGATTGTTTTCTGGAAAAGCTTACCAGTATCGATGAATAAAACAGGTGTTGTGACATCAATTTGAGAAACCATGTGCAATAGAATTGCTGACTCTGCTCCAAATGATGAACTTACTGCGATTTTACCTTGTAACTCATCCTGAATAAGTGGTTGTAATAGTTCTGTGGCTTCAAGATTTTGATATCTATTTTTTAGAATATTCATGTGCATTTCAGATCCAAAATCGTAACCTTGGTCATGATAAGTATCATAGCTTTGTTGTAGATTGGATAATTGCACGGTCATTCCTCTCGAATATTTATGCTAATATATTTCACAATATAAGCTTTTTTGGAAGTTTTTTCTATAAATTAGGGGGTTAAAAGCAAAAAAAGGAAAAATATTTCCATATAAAATTTATATATGGAATATATTTTCAGATTGCTTTGTGTGTCTAGTTCTTAAACATTGTTAATATTTATAAGATAAAAATGTTTTACATTTCTTGTGTGAAATATTTCTAACTCTTTGTTATTTAATAGTAATTCATATTTATTTTTTGAGGAAGATACAAAATATAGCTTTTGGGAGACGTTTTGGCTAAGTTTTAGTTTAGCCAAAACTATTAGGGTTTAGATTATCTGTAGACTAATATTTTCTAATAAGACCTACCAGGCGTCCTTGAACCCGAACGCGATCTGGCCCAAATATGCGTGTTTCATAAGCTGGATTAGCTGCTTCTAGTGCTATTGATTGGCCTTTGCGCCTTAATCTTTTAAGAGTAGCTTCTTCTTCATCAACTAAGGCAACGACGATATCTCCATTATCAGCTGTATCGCATTTGCATATAAGAACGGTGTCACCGTCTAATATTCCGGCTCCTTCCATAGAGTCTCCATGTACTTCTAATGCAAAATGATCGCCTTGAGATAATAATTCTTGTGGCACCTGAATCTCATTTGTTTTGTTTTCAATAGCACTTATTGGCACGCCTGCTGCAATTCTGCCCATAATAGGTATTGCAATCCCTTGTTGAGGCGTGACTGGTGTTATTTGGGAGGTGTTCTCAATATGTTTTTCTTTGCCTAAACTTCCCTCTATCACATTTGGGGAAAAGCCCTGACTTCTTCGGACTTCTTGAATTTGAGGTGTTCCTTCTGGAAGTTTTAATATCTCTAATGCCCTGGCTCTATGGGGCAAACGCCTAATAAAACCACGTTCTTCCAGCGCTGTAATAAGTCTGTGAATTCCAGATTTTGATCGCAGGTCTAGGGCAACTTTCATTTCGTCAAAGGAAGGAGGAACACCACTTTCATTTACACGCTCATGAATGAACAACAATAGTTCTTTTTGTTTTGGAGTGAGCATAGGCAATGTTCCTTGTGACAAATAAATTAGCTACCCAATTTTTGCGATTGTACAGAGATTTTCACGAATCATTCTTATGTACAAAACATGAACATATATATTCTGTCCTGTTTGAGAGTACAAGTGATAATTATATCTCTTTTTGATTTTTGCTTTAAAATAATGCTTATAAATCTGGCGATTTAAATTAATGGAATGATATTCACAAGATCCTGAGAGTATGCGGGAGGAGCATTAGGTTCCCTGATAACGAGACAATTACTTTTGGCGAAAATATTTATTAATGAACTATCTTGTTGTTCAAAAACTTGAACTTCTAACCTTCCCTCTGCATTTGGATTTGATATCGCCCGCATATAGTGTTGTCGAATACCATTTTTAGGTAAGTCATTAATTAGTATTGCTTTTTGATGTTTTATTGCAAAGTCTTTTCGTCCTAATAGTGCGTATATCATTTGGGATAGGAAAATATGTGCACATACAAAAGAAGATACAGGGTTTCCTGGTAACCCAAGGACATGTGTATTGTTTATTTTGCCTGAAATCATAGGTTTACCAGGACGCATGGCGATTTTCCAGAAATGTAATTGCATGCCTTGTTCTAATAGGGATTGTTGCATTAGGTCGTGATCTCCTACTGAAGCTCCGCCTAATGTAACAAGTATATCTGAGTGATGTGCTTGTTTTATCTTCTGAATTAGAGAGTTTCTCTCATCTTTTGCAATGCCTAGTAGAATTGGATCTGCTCCCCATTTTCTAATCATAGGGGCTAAACCATAAGGAATTGAGGAAATAATTTGATCTGAAGACGGAATTTCTCCTGGTTCTACTAACTCATCCCCGCTTGCCAAAATGGCGACTTTAGGTTTGAGGTGAACATTTAGAGTTGCGTGGTTCATCGCTGCTGCTAATGCAAGATCCTTGGCTGATAATGCTTGTCCACTTTTGAGAAGTATATCATCCGCTTTGAAATCAATACCCGAAAAACGTATATGTTTATTTTGGGTTTCTTCGTCTTTTACAATTATATAATCACCCTCTCGCTCAATATTTTCTTTTAATATAATTGTATCTGCTCCCTCAGGAATGACGGCGCCAGTTGATATTTTTACTGTTTTACCAGCTATTATTGCTCCATTGTATTTATGTCCAGCTGAGGATTCCCCGATGATATGTAAACGCGCTGGGAGGCTTTTTAAGTCCTGAATATTCGCTGCGTATCCGTCCATAGCTGATGCATTAAAAGGGGGCTGTGTAATTTTTGCGGTAATATTTTCTGAAAGAACACGACCCTCGGCTTCATGTAAGCTAACGGTTTCGGTATCAAGAGGCTTTAAGTCTTGTGTTAGTATTTTTAGAGCTTGTTCAACTGGTGTTAGAGGCATTGGTTATTGTACTTACCTTTCAAGGTGATAATCTCCTGATTTACCTCCTGTTTTTTGTGTGAGGCGGATATCTGTTAAAGCCATAGCTTTATCAACAGATTTTAGCATGTCATATAAAGTTAAACAGGCGACGGATACAGCTGTTAAGGCTTCCATTTCCACACCAGTTTTACCATTTAGCTTCACTGTAGAGGAAACAAGCACGCCACATGGTTCTTTCTGGTTGGTAAATTCAATTGTAATTTTTGACAAGGGAAGAGGGTGGCATAATGGGATGAGGTCGGCAGTTTTTTTAGCAGCCATTATTCCAGCAATGCGAGCTGCAGCAAGAACATCGCCTTTTTTTGTATTTCCTGCTTCCATGATTTGCAATGTTTCTGGTTGCATAGTAACAAAACCTTCCGCACAGGCAATTCGTGTTGTAATGTCTTTTTGTGAGACATCAACCATATGTGCTTCGCCTTGTTTATTCAGGTGAGATAGTTGTTTATCCGTCATTCTGCAGACTTTATATCGTTCATCTTTGCATTCATAAACCATTGTACTGTTGATCGTGTTAGATTGCCACATATACATAATGTTATGCAATATATGATGTTTTTCTTTGTTAAATATTGGAAACTTAATGAATAAGTCTTTAGTTTTGGTATAGGGCTAGACGTTATGATCGACAAGGCGTATAGAATGGGGCCAAATATTAAGGCGACGCCTCAAACCAATTAATTACTATCAAAATCGGGGATTTCAATAGTGTTTGATCTGAAATGGATTCGAGATAATCAGGAAGCTTTTGATGCTGCTATGGCCAAAAGAGGTCTGGATGCACAAGCTAATAATATTTTGGCAGTTGATGAAGCTCGACGGGCAAATGTACAAGAGTTACAAGAGTTTCAAACACGTCGAAATACAGCTTCAAAAGGTATCGGTAAGGCTAAGGGGACAGGTGACGAAGAAGCTGCTAAAAAATTAATGGATGAAGTTTCTGAGTTGAAAAAATCTATTGCTGATGGAGAAAACAAGGAGAGGGAGCTCTCCTCTCAATTAAAAGAGCTTATGTCTGTTCTACCAAATATCCCTCATGATGATGTGCCTGAAGGTGAGGACGAAAATGATAATATTTTAGTTAGGGAAGTTGGCACACCTAACACGTTTTCATTTGATGTAAAACAACATTTTGATATTGGCGAGCAGTTAGGCTTAATGGACTTCGAGACAGCTGCGAAACTATCTGGTTCTCGTTTTGTAGTTTTAAAAAGTGCTCTTGCAAAACTAGAACGAGCGCTTGCTGCTTTTATGTTGGATATTCATACAAGTGAGTTTGGATATACTGAAATCCTTCCTCCGTTTCTTGTGCATGATGAGACGATGTATGGTACTGCGCAACTTCCAAAATTTGCAGATGACCAATACAGAACAGAAAATGGTTTTTGGTTGATACCAACTGCTGAAGTTCCTTTAACAAACCTTGTGCGTGACAGTATTGTTCGTGAAGATGAATTACCTCTTAGGTTTACAGCGTATACACCTTGTTTCCGTATGGAAGCCGGGGCGGCTGGTCGTGATACTAGAGGAATGATCCGCCAACACCAATTTTCAAAGGTTGAGCTTGTAAGTATTGTACATCCTGATAAAGCAATTGAAGAACATGAGCGGATGACAAGCTGTGCAGAAGAAATATTGAAAAGACTAGGGTTTGCCTATCGTGTTGTGTCATTGTGTACAGGTGATTTAGGCTTTGGTGCTCGAAAAACTTATGATTTGGAAGTTTGGTTGCCGGGGCAGAATGCTTATCGTGAAATTTCAAGCTGCTCTGTATGTGGTGATTTCCAGGCGCGCCGGATGAATGCAAGGTTTCGGGTTTCTGATGGTAAAGATTTACATTTTGTGCATACACTCAATGGATCAGGATTAGCGATTGGAAGAACCATGGTTGCTTTATTAGAGAACTATCAGCAAGAAAATGGCTCTGTTCTAATTCCCGATGCTCTTAAACCTTATATGGGTGGTCTTGAGCGTATAGATATTGAGTAAAAAGATAAGATAAAGACATGCGTATTTTGGTTACAAATGATGATGGTATCAATGCTACTGGTCTTGATATCTTAAGTAAAGTTGCTGCAGAGTTGAGTGATGATGTGTGGGTCGTTGCCCCAGAAACAAATCAGAGTGGAGTATCACATGCTATCACATTACATCATCCTATCCGTATGCGTAAGTTAGCAGAAAGACGATTTGCTGTACAAGGTACGCCAACAGATTGTGTTTTGATGGGAGTTCATGAGATCCTTTCGGGTGAAACACCAGATCTTGTTTTATCTGGTGTTAATCGTGGGCAGAATATAGCAGATGATGTAACTTATTCCGGAACTATTGCGGGCGCTATGGAGGGCACAATGCTTGGAATTCCTTCTATTGCACTCAGCCAGAGCTGTAATTTTTCTACTGGGGCACCAATTAAATGGGAAACCTCTCAAACACATGCAGTTGGTGTTATTCGTAGATTGTTGGACAAGGGGTGGGATAAGAATGTCCTTATGAATATTAACTTTCCCGATTGTGAGCCTGGGGACGTTAAAGGTGTCAGAGTTACCACTCAGGGCCATCGTGACCAGAATGTTAGAAAGGTTGATGCTCGTAAAGATACGAGTGGGACTACGTATTACTGGTTTGACCTTAAGAGAGGGGTTACAGAACCTGTTGAAGGTACGGATCTTGAGGCTGTTTATGCAGGTTATATTTCAGTAACGCCACTCTTTATGGATCTTACCCACAAAGAAACCTGCGAAATATTGAAAAAGACTTTTTAGAACATAAATAGTTTACAATAATCGTCTTCTTTAAATTCTTATTAAGTATTCCTCTGTTTATAAATATTTTCATTATGAAATTTACAGTTAAAATTATTCATAATGTTGATCATGATTATGCCTGATTTTAGAGGCATTCAATAGAAGCTGCACAGTCTAAAAGCCTATGCCGCTGATATTGGTTGAGAAAAAAGTTTTCAAATCAACATGGGTTTGAGTTTTTATTTCTATGGTGTGTTAACTTTTTTTTTGCTTTTAGAGTATTAACTGGTGATTGGCTTGGATGGATGTCAAAAGTATGAGTAACAGAAATAAGGCTTTATGTAGCAAAAATTTGCGTTTTGTAATTTCTTCTGCTTTCATTATGGGGATTGCTCTATTGGTTAGCGGATGTAGTACTTTTACCAGATTTGATTTTCCTGTATTTGGTCTTGATAAAGAAGAAGTATCAGAGACATCTTCGATACAAGATGACAGCGTGCGCCGGGTTTATCCTCCCTTGAATAATTCTGAAAGACGTCAATCTGGAAAATACTATGATAGTATTTATAGCTCAGAATCAGATTATCGCTCTGATAGATCTGAGATTACGAGATCAGAATTACCGCCATCCGAACCAGATTATGAACAACCTCGCTATAGAGGTGAGAGTCGTTATCCACAAAGAGATTATAACGATTATAATTCATATAAAGAACAGTCATCATATAACTCACGTTCATTTAAACAGCAGCCTTCAAATGATTATGACGACGAAGAACCTATAAAAGGGGTCGTAGTTGTGAAGTCAGGGGACACTTTATATAGAATTGCGAAAAATAATAATGTTTCTTTGTCTGATTTAAAACGTGTTAATCGACTTGAAAGTAATACAATTGATGTTGGTCAAGAGTTGCTCCTTCCTCATGGAGCATCCGGTCGATATACTGATTATTCAGCGAAGCGTGTACGAAATGTTAAAAAGACAAGAAGGTTTCAAGGAAATAGTAAGCGCTCTAAATCTGCCAGTTTTATTCCTCGTAGCAGAGATAGTACCTACCGTAATAATAATAGACCCAAAAAACTTCCTAAATTGCAAAAGCGCACTGTAATACAAGAGCGAGAAATTTCTGAAGTTAGGGAGAATAATTATCGTCGTTCCAGGGAAGAAGGATTTGAGAAAAAAAGGCAAGAAAATAGAATACCTGAGACAAAACCGCGCCCGCAGAAACTTGCTGAAAAGAAGATTGAAGAGCGAGATATTCAGAATTCTCCAAGAGTAGAAAAAATAACAATGCCTCAAACAACAGGACGATTTAGATGGCCTGTTAAGGGAAGAATTATATCAAAATTTGGTGCTAAAAGAAATGGCGTTAGAAATGATGGTATTAATTTCTCGGTTCCTCACGGGTCTGAAATCAGAGCTGCTGAAGGTGGTGTTGTTGCCTATGCAGGAAATGAGTTGAAAGGTTATGGGAAACTTATTTTAATTCGACATAAAGGGAAATGGGTTTCCGCTTATGCGCATAACAGTAAATTACTTGTGAGACGAGGCCAGAGAATTAGCCGCGGTCAAGTGATAGCGCATGCTGGTAAAACTGGTTCGGTCAATCAACCTCAATTACATTTTGAATTGCGTAAAGGGTCAAAGCCAGTTGATCCTCTGAAGTATATGTAGAGTGATTAGCAAAAGATACATTCTGCACATAGTTTTCTGGCTCTGTTTACGAGTTCATTGATCGCCTTAGTCATTTTATCTATTTCATTTTTAATTATAGGTTCTTGACAGTCTTCTTTGATCAATTGGGGCCCATAAACTTTTAGTCTCTCATGAAAATAGGTTTTCATTGAGTTAAGTGTATTAGTATTTACACAAGGTTCTATAGCAGTGAAGATACGTTTTTCGATTTTTGAGCTTTGACTGCATGTCCTTAGGACTGTTTCAGCTTGGGCATATTGATCCATTAGTTTCCATACAATATCTTTTTGTTCTTTGGTTATATCCTCAACGCCTACCTTAACCTGATGCAATAATTTCTCATTTGCTAGACTAAGTGATGTTGAAAAACAAAATAAAATAATTAATAGAACTCTCACAATGCTATCCCAAATATTATAATTATTAATGCCATACTATTTTTAACTCTTTGTCTTTGTAAAGAGAATAGTTTGATTTTTATTATATTCCAAAATTTCCCCAAATTGTGACCAAAAATTTGGAGGCTGTCTATTGACTTTTGGCTGGTTATTTTAATTAGATTCTAGTTGTGAAGTCCATTTGATGCCTCTTCGAGCTTGCCAGTAAGCATTTAGAAAGAGCGCTCTGAAGTAGCTTGTGTCATGCTTAGAGTAATTTGTAGGCAAGCTTAATCTTTCTGGTATTGATGAGAGATAATATCTTGCTTGCACGCTTTGTGTTTTAAGAAAAAGCTCGTATGCTGACTTTGTTTTTAATTTTATTTTATCTGATGATGAGCTTTGTGTTGGACCAGCAGGTATAACAGTGTCATTATGTATAAGGTAATAATGGTGTCCTGTTTTTAGGTAATTCCCTGGATCAAGGAACTCTTGACCAATTCTATCATGTCTGAATGCCCAATTCCTTTTTGTAAATTCCCCTGCAGGTACTTTTATATTTTTGGGTTCCAGTATTATTGTGGGATCAACGGCTGCAATTATTATCTGTGAAAGGTATTCTTTTGTTTTTGGATGGTTACTTGCTGCTATAAGTGATAGGTTCCATACAGTTTCTGATCTTGCTGGTGAGGCAGGTACGGTTACTAATAGGCGGCCTCCAACATTGTGTTTATCCGCTATTTGTTTTATGTTGGTTTCGTCTATATAGGATGAGGCTAATTTTGCCATATCCGATAGACTGTTTGATTTACAATGGAAGATATTTCCTATTTTCTGGTCTTCTGATTTCCCGATAAATATGAAGGGTGCAATTAAAGCACTTGCGCCATATGCCGTAACTGTTGAGAAATCTGGCCTTGATGTTGTTTTACCCCAACCCACGATTAGGCCTGCGCTGTAAGCAACACGGGGACCTCCATTGGAAATAGATAAGATTGCTGATGTTTTATTTATGTTGTCGGGGTTATTAGAATTACTTTTGGATAAAATTGCTATTTTTTCAATTGTATTTGCTTGTGGAGCATCCCAACAGGCTTCAGATCTTGAAAAATTTGATAAGGTTGGGATTTGAGAAATTGTTGCAACTTGACTACATCCACTCAATAGCACAAAAAAGGCTATAACCGTCATTATTGTTATTTTTTTATTTACACTAGTTGTCATTTGATAATATTTAATCAGTTCTATCAAAACTCACAGTTAGAAAACAGCTATATGATTTACAATGCTATTTTAAAGATGGTTTTATTATTTAATATTTCAATAAAGGTAGGCGTTCTGTCTCACATTACAAAATCTGTTAATGTTCTATTTTGTGGATTATATGTCCATAAAATCAAATTTCTGTGACAGAGCCATTATCAGTAATATCACATGTCTTTTTTGTTTCACGTTAAAAAAAAATCTCATATTAAATGAATTTTAGTTTTCTTATGATAACCATCCTTTATATCAGGTGAGGAGCTTTTTTGTGTTCCTTTGCAATTTCAGAACTAAAGATATATACGAAATAGCATAGGTTTTTTGGTGTTATAAAGCGTTAGGAAACCATTATGTCATCTTCAGTGTTTTTATCTTCTACGAGCTTTTCAGCTCGTCTATCCAATAGTGAATTTAATCTTTCTGCTCGTTTTAATGAAAGACAAGAAGTGGTCCAGGGAAAGTTAGGGAGCTCTTCAATTGTTCAAACTAGGCAGTCTCAAACTGAGATCAATTTAGTGCAAGAAACTACTCAAATTTCTGCTAGAAGTGATGATGGTGGGGACAAACTTCTTGAGGCAGCTAAAGCTTACCTTGAGACACTTTATAGTATTGGTCAAGCTTTTGGTTTTGATGAAAATGATCAGATTTCTCAATTAGCGAGACAAGTAGTTAATGCTGGAGCAGGGGATGATATTATTAATACGACAGGCACTGCTCGTGTTCGCAGTGGTTCAGGCGATGATTTTATAAATTTCTCAGGACAAGGACGGATAAACTCTGGTTCAGGAGATGATTTGATAAATGCTTCTGGACGTACAAGAATTTTGTCTGGTTCAGGTGATGATGTGATAAATGCTGCAGGGAAATCTCGAATAAATACGGGGGCTGGCGATGATCTTGTAAATGTTGCTGGATTGTCTCGTATTCGCACAGGCTCTGGGGATGATTTCATTAATGCCGTAGGTTTATCGAGAATTAATGCAGGCTCAGGCGATGATTTTATACGAGCTTATGGGCAATCCATTATTCGAGGTGGGGCTGGAGATGATATTATTGAGGTCGGCGGTCAAGGTGCTTTGATTGAATTTGGCTTAGGAGATGGGTCAGATGAAATATTTGCCTCAACAGATATTGATATTAAAATTGGTTCTCAATTAACTCAAGATGATGTGACAATTACCAATGAGAATGGGAAATTGGTTATTGGGTTTGATGCTTCTGACGATGAATTGACAATAGATCTAAACTCTGGAAGTGTGGCTACTTTAAACTTCTCAAATGGAGAGTCTTTATCAATTCGATCCTCGATTGATATAGATATTTAATTTTAATGAAGGCAGTTCCTTGTTTAACTGAACTGCCTTTTACAATTCAAATTTATCAAGACCTATTTAATTAATAATTGCATCCGTGATGTCTTACACATCTGCGCCATTTGTGAGTACGCCACCCATGTCGGCGTGCACATATGCGACGCCATTTTTTACAATACCCATATGTGGAGTATCCATAATAACCATCATAATATGGGTAATAATAGAATGGTGTATAATAACGGCGACGATATTTACGATATCTTTTGCTACGATAGTATTTTCTTGGTCTATAATGTTTACGCTTATAACTGCGTTTGTATCTACGATATCCTTTGTATCTAGGCTTGTATCCGCGGTACCCTCTAAAGCGACGTTTGTATCCACGTCTGCTCTTGAATGTACGGTATCTTTTCTTACCAACTAAAATATAGTTGTCGGATGCCGTTATACTTTGGCTTAATGCCTTAGAGTTTGTTACAGCTCCTATATTCATAGTTGCGGCATTCGCAGAACTTATCCCGATTGCAAATGCTAACGAGATGAATACTGACATAAATAGTGAATATGTCTGTTTCATTTTACACCTATATTGCATATTTTTAACGTCCATAATTTAGAGCGTTGCATATAAAAGTGGCAAAGCTAAGATTATTGGACACTGCAAAAGGTAGCATGAAATGGATTACTTCTTTTTTATAATACTTTAGGTGTGTTGTGAGTTTGTTTGTTATTTATTTATTTCCTAGAACTGGGTTCAGTGTGCTCCCTTTAATGCCTCCGTATGCTGCCATAGTCAGGAAGACAGAAAGTGAGAAAAAGTATATGCCTGGTAATGTTGTTGCATCCGTTAATGCGCTTGCGTTTAAGTAGAATATCATTAGGGCTAATATCATTACATCCATCATTGACCATCTACCAAGCCAATCTAACCGTTCAAATAGTAGAATTCTTTTTTGTGGAATCCGAGGCGGAAGTAATAAGACTGTCAGTAGATAAAGCATTTTTATACCAGGAAATATTATTGAAAAAACAAGGATAATTGAAGCTAAGAAATATTCTTTGTCTATTAGTAGTGCTGAGATAACAGAAACGATTGAGTGTTCTTTTGTCCAAAAATAAGCGTATGTTAGTTTAATTACAGGTTGAGTGATACCTAACACTAAACAAATAGCTGCGCCTACAGTTGCGATTATTATAAAATATCTTCTAAATGACGGCAGGCTTGACGGGGTTCTTAATACTTGTCTTTTCGCTTGATTTTTTGAAATTGCTTCAAATGCGGTGCGGTGTTTATACCTTATTTGTCCATAGGATAGAATAATTAGGCAGACAGAGATCGCAAAAAAATAGATACCAGGTAAACTAACGGCATCTCCTATACCAGTGGATTTAACATAGAAGATAGTCAGAGCAAGTATCAAGACATCATGCATGGACCATTTTCCTATCCATTCAAGCGCTTTTAAACTTCTTCTTCTATATATGATTTGGTTATCGGGCAATGAAGCTAATACGAGTAAATATAGTAGTTTCAGAACTGGAAGTAATATTGAGAATATGAATACAATACTTCCTAAAAAATATTCCTTTTTCTCAAAAAGAGCCCAAACAGCTGTTAACAAAGAGTGTTTTGCTATATCAATATAGAAATTACTTAATTGAATTACAGGAAGTGTTAAGCCAAAACCTAAACAGACTGCAGCTGTTACTATCATTAGTAAAAGTAAAAATTGTCGGGCATCTAAAGTGATAAACATGAAAAATAACTATCTCTGCTATGATTTATACGTTTAGACCATGTTTGATAGATATGAAGCTTTACAGAAAATACCAAATATTATTTTCATAATCCCAATATGTTTTGTATTGGGCTTTTTAATGAGTTTGACATTATTGACATTGTCTAGGTTGATTTATCAGCACGACTTCGGATAATTGATTGAACCATGAGTGCCCTTAATTGTGCTGGTTTAAGAGGTTTACGCAATATTTTTATACCTTGTTGTTCTACTTTTAAAGCAACTTGCGCTGAATGATCTGCGGTAATTATGATAGCTGGAATTTTTTGATTTAGGGTTTTGTGAACAGTCGCAATTGCATCAAGCCCTGATTCATCTTCCAGGTGATAATCCGCTAGAATTATATGTGGAGTGTGGTCACACTGATTTAGTTTCTCAACAACTTCAACTGAGCTGGAGGCTGTTGAAACATTACAGTTCCAGCCAGTCAGCAAGATATCCATGCCTTCAAGAATCTTAATTTCATTGTCAATACACAATACATTGATTCCTGAGATATTTTGTGCTCTGAAGATATCCCCAGAATTACTTTTGGTCTGAGTTTGCTCAACGGCCTTTGAAATTGGCAGCGTGATAGAGAATATTGAGCCTTTATCTAATGAAGACTTAATATCTATGTTATGATTTAGTATGTTCGTAATTCTTTGCACAACTGATAAACCTAAACCAAGTCCTCGCGTATCTTTAGCTGTACTGTCTAATCGATTAAACTCTTTGAAAATATTTGAGAACTGGTGTGCAGGGATACCCGGTCCAGTGTCATGTATTTCAATCTTTAGCTCCTTCTTACATCTCCTGCAACCTACTAGAACATTACCTTCTTTTGTGTATTTTATTGCATTGGAAATCAAGTTCTGGAGCACTCTCCTTAAGAGTTTTCTATCTGATTTTATATGAAGGTTTGAGTTTATAAATTTTATGCCTAAATCTTTTTCATCTGCCAGAGGAGTGAATTCTACCTGAAGCTGTTCAAGTACTGGCTTGATTGGAAATGTCTTAAATTCAGGTTTCATGACACCACTATCTAGCCGTGATATATCGAGAAGAGCGCTTAGTATTTCTTCTACTGACCCCAAGGAGGCATCAAGGTTCTGTATTAGATTATTAATCTCGTTGTCCTTACTTTTTTCAAGCAAGGCAGACGAATATAATCTTGCTGCGTTGAGAGGTTGTAATAAGTCATGGCTTGCAGATGCTAAAAAGCGAGTTTTATCTCTATTGGCCTCATCTGCTTTTGATTTTGCAGTCTCTAATTCATGATTAACTTTGGTGAGTTCTGCTGTTCTTTCTTCGACTCGACGTTCTAATGTTTCGTTTGATTGTGCTAGAGCCTCGACTGCTTCAACTCTTGTTGTTATATCTGCATATGTTGTCACGATACCACCTTGTGGCATGGTATTGGTTCTTAGTAATAAAGTTCTTTCGCCGTCATTTATTCGTTCCTGAAAGGTTTCTTGATTAATTGCAAGTTTCTGGATTCTATCTTTAACTATATCCTCAACGAAACCATCTCCTAAGCTACCTTTTGTTGCATTAAACCTAATTATCTCGTCTAAACTCACTCCAACACGGCCTAGTTCTGGTGGAAGGTCTAATAGGTTTCTGAATTGTCGGTTCCAGCAAATGAGACGTAAATTTTTATCAAAAACACTTATGCCTTGACTTACTTGATCTAGAGCAGATTGCAAAAAGTCACGATTGTATTGAATCGCTTCAGTGGCATCATCTAAAAGCCTTATGGCGGCTTTTCCACTCATATTTTCTTTTCGCAAAAGTAACGATAATACCAATCTTGAAGATGCTGCACCAATCGCACTTGCCAGAAGATATTCAGTATATCGCATTAGTGCGATATCGGCTTCAGCATTAGGCAATAAATTCTGGTTACGATTTTGGGCATATTCTGCAAATGAACGTTTCGCCCTTTCTTCTCCCAGGTAACATGCTGCGGTGCTTTGTAATTCTGAGATTGTGACATTAGAACGTGAAAAACGCATCAACGGAGAATTGGTCAGCGTGGATGTTTCACCAATGAATGTACTTGCTTGTAAACGTTCTATGGTTCTTGGCGCTCTAATTAATGAAAATACTATATATGCTAGAATATTAGTTGTAAGACTTAGAACCACCCCATGTGTGAGCCAATCAAATTTGAGATAAAAAAGAATTTGAGGTCTTAGTATTTCCAACCCAAACGGTCCATCTGTCAGTAACGAATTGGGTATTAAACCTGAAGGTTCTAAAGCAGGCAGAAGTAAAGTATAGGCCCAGACAAAAAAGCCTGCAGTGGTTCCTGCTATGGCTCCTCTTGATGTTGCTCGTTTCCAGAAAAGCCCCCCAAAGAAAGCTGGTGAGAATTGCGCAATTGCTGCAAAAGCTAAGAGTCCTATTGATGCGAGTGGGAATGATCCACTTAACATACGGTAGAATAAATATGATAAGATAAATATTAGAAATATAGCTGCTCTGCGGATATTTAAAAGTAGAATACTTAAATCTTCTCTATCCCTATAATCTGGTTTGCCACGGTGCAACAAGAATGGAACTATAAGATCATTGGACACCATGATTGATAGTGCAATACTTGCCATGATGACCATTGCTGTGGCTGCAGAAAGACCTCCAATAAAAGAGATTAATGTAATCCAATGTTCGTCAGCGTGCATTGGTAGCGCTAATACAAACATATCAGGTTTCACTGTTCCTTCTGGGAAGGTCAATAAGCCTGCAATCGTGATTGGAATGACGAAAATATTGATGATGATAAGATAAAGTGGGAAAAGCCAACCTGCGGTACGTAATTCTGTTTTTGAGTTATTTTCAACAACGGCAACATGGAATTGTCTTGGTAAAAGAATAATTGCAACCATGCTGAGAAATGTGATGGTGAACCAAGTGTTTCCGTCAAAGCTTTTCGTAAAAAGCTCTCTAATTTTTTGATTTTGAATGCCTTGTTCAAAAAGTGCAAAGGGGCCATTAAACATAAAAAATGTTACATAAATCCCGACGATCAAAAAGGCGCATAATTTTATAATCGATTCTGCCGCAATTGCTGTTATTAGACCTTGTTGGTGCTCTGTTGCACCAATTTGTCGTGTACCAAATAGAATAGAGAATAAAGCCATGAGCATTGCCACGAAAAAGGCAATATTCCTTGCTCGTTCTTCAGTTAGCTCTTGATTGGCAGCGGGGCCTAAAAGAGTTGATACAGAATCGGAAACCGCTTGAAGTTGTAGGGCTATATACGGCAGTGTTCCTATCACAGCAATTACGGTTATTATAGCCGCTAAAGTTTGGTTCTTTCCGTATCTTGCTGCTATGAAATCTGCAATGGATGTAATATTCTGTGTTTTGCTAAGCTTTATTATATGCTGCAATAAAGGTTGGCCAAAAACAACCATCAAGATAGCACCAATATACACAGGTATAAAATCATACCCAGTGCTAGCTGATAATCCGACGCTGCCAAAAAACGTCCATGATGTACAATATACAGCTAAAGATAAAGCGTATACAATTGGTCGACCTTTGCCTTGCGAGATTATACTCTTTTTATCTCCAATATAGGCAACCAAAAATAAAAACAGGATATATAAAAAAGCTGCACCAAAGACTACCCAGTTATCAATCATTCAATTTACTTATTCCCTTAACATTTGCACGGAACGTTTCTACATTCGTTTTTTTAGCATATCATTATATTAAAATTCCCCAAGAAATTATTATTTTATGCTCAATATTATAATTATATATAAATAAGCTTTTGTATTTGTTGTTTATATAGAATAATAGGGGATACCTAAATTTTATAAAAAAAACAGATTGGAGGACGCGATGTCAATCTTAAAAGAATTTCAGAATTTTGCAGTTAAAGGTAACGTTGTTGATATGGCTGTGGGTATCATTATTGGTGGTGCTTTTGGCACAATTGTTCAGTCACTCGTTAAAGATGTAATAATGCCACCTGTCGGTTTGCTCTTAGGGGGAATTGATTTTTCTAATATGGCCATTACCCTGAAAGAGGCTGTAGGAGACAAACCAGCTGTATTGCTAAAATATGGTGCATTTATTAATTCTGTAATTAGTTTTCTAATTGTTGCTTTTGCTATTTTTATGGTTATTAAGGTTATAAATGAAGCCAAAGAGCGCTTTGCGGCAGAAGAAGAAGAAAAAGCTGCAGCAGCACCTCCAAAAAACGAAGTATTACTTGAGGAAATTAGAGATATTCTAAAGAGCAAATAAAAATATCTTCTTAATGCAGAGTATTGGGAAGCGCTTGATTATATTTATAGAGTGCTTCCTTTTTGTTTTATTTAAAAAGTAAGTGTGTAAATTTATATTTATTGATATGTTTTTTGTCTAAGAATTTTACATCCACATTAATAATTCTTAATATTCTATTGACCCCCCCTATGAAGCTCAATATCTAAATATATATGGTCACATTTCTCTTGGAAATCATAGAATGTCTGAACAGAATGCTCTGCCTGCCCCAAAATCTTCGCTCTTAAATACGCTTGCTAAAAAAATTCAAGCGGATTTTCTAACAAATTGGCGTTTGGTACTGTTAGGCTTAACAGGTCTCGTACTTTCGTTAGCTTCTGGTTGGACAACTTATGATGGTATATATAATTTTACTAAAACACCTGTTTTGAGTTTAATGATAACCTTTGGTATTCAAGGTATTATGCTTGTAACAGCCTGGTTAATTGGTGAAAGTTTTGCTACTGGGGCGACAGGAGAAAAAGATGATAAAAATAAAATTATAGCAACGGTATCAGATATTGCCTTTAAGTCTTTACAGCTATTTATTTCAATTCTTGTCCTTATTTTAATTGCTTTTATTTTAGCCAAATTTGCTCTCAAATATGATACCTCACAGTTACTAGAAAGTCTCTCCCTTAATATATTTAATATTATTGTCATATTAGCAGGCTTTTTGCTCTTAGCTTTATTTCTCGTTGTCTTTTCTAAGGCTGATATTATTGGGCCCTATGCGAGAGGCATGAGAGTTATTTTAGCTCATCTGCCTTTATGGCTTATGTTTTTATCATGTATGGCTACGTCTGTTTTCTTTTCATTTGATTCTTTATTCAGCACAATTTTTACGCAAGAAGAACGCAAAAGAGCTGGAGATTTGAGAGCTTATTCTAAAATTACTGGGATTATTTCTGATATAGAAGTTACCGTTAAACGCAGAAAAGAAGAGGCTTCAGTTAAGCTGCTTGCTAGTGATAGTTGGCGGAGTTATGAAGCAGAAATTTTAGAGCTTGGAAATATCTTAAGGTCTGCTCCTAAAGCTCTAGAGAATGAATTTTCAAGGAAATTAAGAGAGCGTCAAAATATTCTTTTATCTGAAGAGCAGTCAATTGCCCAAGCACAATCACAGCAGAAAAACCTTGTTGATGAACAAGGACAATTGGTACTTTCTTTAAAACGTTTAAAGGAAAGACGTCCGGCTTTAGAAGTTGAAGTCGTCAGACTTGAAAATTCTAAACGTACAAAACAACAAGAGCTTGCTTTAAGAGAAGCTGAAGCCCAAGCTGAGGCTCGTGGAGTTGGTGAGACTGGAAAAGAGGGGAGAGGTCCAAAATTCCGAGAGCTTAATAAGTTAGTCACTAAACTTAAAATTGAAATAAATGCAGTTGAAACACAACTAAGTACAGCTAGAAATGCACTAAACACAAATGATAATCAAAATGTCATAAAACGAAATAGATTGATAGAGGTTGAGCGCGAGATAGCTAAATTAAAAACACAGGAGCGCACCTCGAATGAAAATATCAAAGCACGTCAAGATTTTGATAGCACCGCTTCTGGATTAAAAGTAGATGTTGTGAGAGGATTGCAAAATCTTGAAACAGACCTTGCGCGTTTTAGGCAAATCCCTTCACGTGAAACACTCAATCAATTGCAGAAAGTTTGTGGACAGTTGGTGGCGAGTATAAATGAAATCTCTCAAATACGTAATAAATCTTCGAATATAGACTGTGACCCAGGTAAAGCTAGTCAACTTGGTGCTAATGTATTTGCACTTGAGGATGGTCTGCGTCGTTATCAATCTCTTTGTGGTAAGGAAGCAAAGCTGCCTGATGGTACAGACTCCTTACTGGATTTTGGACAAAGATGTGTTTTAACATCAGGATTGCCTAGTGGAGATACTCAAAGATTTAGGAATGCACTTAACAGAATTGCTCTTAACCGTGATGATAAAGCTCATCGTTTTGTTGTAACATGGAATGCGTTTAGCGATGGTAATGCGCTTGCGTATTTGGCTTTATCTATTGCATTGGCAATAGATGCTTTGGTTTTCATGTCAGGTCTTTTTGGGGCGAATGCAGTTGTTTCACCTTTGTCAGATAGTCCCAAAGCGCGCAGTCGACCAATTTCTCAATTAAAAGAAATTATTGATAATGCATTGTTGCCTGATAAGGCTTATGCTTCTGATCTGGTGCTGAATGTGATGTCTCCAAGGCATGATGAAACAAAGAGTGGATATATGGCTGTTGTTAAATTGCATGGCCTAGCTTTAGATCAATTATTTATTATTAAAAAAGTCTTGGCTGCAGGTGCCAGTTTAGGTCTGGTTAAACATGATGAGTATGATCCACATCTATTTCTCATACGCTCTGAATTATTTGAATATATTTCTTCTGTAAGGGCTTATGAGGCAAAGCTTGGAAATTTAAAAAATGGTGCTGGGATTCCGAAATACTCCAACAATCAAATACGACCAACAGATCCTATTCCATTAGATGCGGAAGATGCGCGAAAAGATGAAATTCATAATAGAAATCTGCCCCGGAATGACCCTAAACCCCAATTAGAATTTCAGTCACGCAAAGAGGAACGACGAAAGATATTTGATACATATCTTCGTGCTCTTGGTATTACAGAAACCATTGTGATTAGATTAGAAGATATGAAAGCTAGTGATGAGCCTGAACAATGGCAACAACACATTGAGCATATCAAAGATCAGAATGAAGATCTTAGCCAAAGAATAGATCAAATTCATGAAGAGAATAAAACTGTCCTTGATGAAGCCCATAGTAAATTAAGGGCGCTTCATAATGCTGAACCTGAGTTATTGTTCCTGGTTGATGATTTTGCAGAAACATTTCACAAACTTCTTGCTGGAATTACTATCTGGAAAGCTTATCAACAAAGTAAAGAGCAAGCGGAAGCTGTGAAGGAGAAATTAAATGTTATGGAACCTTTGCTTCATTCTGTAAGTGACGAAGATAAACAAGAGCTCCAAAGCATTCTTAACCAATTAGAACATGCTGAGCAGGATAAAATTGACGGTTGGCTAGAATTAGAAAGCAATATTGAGAAACTCAAGCGAAAGCTTTTAGAGATGTAACATCATTAGCACAGTTATTAATTTTAAGCTAAAATCCATAGTGTAGCCGTATTAAGTTATTAAATTGATTTTGCATGGAATGGGCGTACTGGGTAAATCCATTCATAAAACATAAATATTAGATGGTTTATTAAATCTGCCATGGAGTTCTTGAGTGTGCTGAAATCAATTCAGTTCGATAACAGAATATTCTCTAATGTTTTTATTTTTAATATTGATATGTAAAATTTACTTTGCAGGATTTACTAAAGATCGGGGATTGTCATGAGCAATGCAAGTGAAGCAATCGTGAATAATGAACACTTGCAAGCCTTACCGATTGGGGCAAAGCTTAAAAATGAATATATTATTGAGAAAGTCCTAGGGCAAGGTGGTTTTGGCATAACATACCGTGCAAAAGATATTTCTCTTAATAAAGATGTTGCCATCAAAGAATATTTTCCAAGTTCGCTGGCTGTTAGGGAATCAACGTCTTCGGTTCGTTCAAAATCAAATGATCATAGTAAAGATTATGAATGGGCTTTGAAAAAGTTTATTTTTGAAGCGCAGACCTTAGCACGTTTTCATCATGAAAATATTGTGCGCGTTTATCGTACATTTGAAGAAAATAATACGGCTTACATTGTCTTGGAGTATGTTGAAGGCCAAGATATGGAAAAGTGGTTGAAAAAGAAAACCCACTTGCCCACTCAAGAAGAACTCGATTCTATCGTTTACAAACTTTTAGACGCCTTAAAAAATATTCATGCAAATAATGTTCTTCATAGAGATATTAAACCAACAAATATCTATATCAGAGAAGATGGATCTCCAGTATTATTAGATTTTGGTGCAGCGCATTATTTTACCAGTGAAAATACCATAAGTTCTGTTGCTGTTGCATCACATGGATATTCTCCGTACGAATGTTATGTACCTAAAGATAGAAATCAAGGCGCTTGGACTGATATTTATAGTTTAGCAGCAACCATCTATAGGGCATTAACAGGAAATGCTCCTCCGAATGCCTTGTTACGTAACTCACCTGATCCAGACCCTTATAAACCACTAACTAAGGTTTTCTCAGGTAATACAAGTTATCGCAAAGATTTTCTAGAGAGCTTAGATTTAGCTCTTAAAAATTCCCATAAGGATAGGCCTAAATCTGTCGACCAGTGGGCCAAGAAACTCTTAAAAGGGAGACGAAAATCATCAGAGCCAATATCTTTGATAACTCGCAGTGAGAAGGCAACATCTCAGCCAAAATCAAGCTCTTCTTCAAGTTCAAGTACATTTGGTACTTCTACGAGTTCTTATTCAAGAAGCTCGCAATCAAAATATTCTTCTTTTCCAAGTCATTCTTCTCATTCAAGTGTTTCTTGGCGTTATGGCAAAGGAAGGCGAGCGATAGATTCTGTTAGGCGTCTGGTTGGTTGGTCTTTAGCGGTTATTGCTTTGTTTGGTGGTGTATTATTGTTTGCTGCGAATATGGAAGTAAAAGTTGCAAAGGATATTTTCAGGCAGATTGAGGTTAATTTTTTTCCATCCAATGATAGATCAATTGAATTGCAACAAGAGAATGCTAGAGAGGTTGAACGTCAAAAACTTCAACAAGAGCAGCAAAGACTGGCTCGAGAACGTCAAGAACAAGAGCAGAAACGTGCTGCAGAAGAGGCTGAACGTTTGCGTCAACAACAAGAGCAACAAAGACTGGCTCGAGAACGTCAAGAACAAGAGCAGAAACGTGCTGCAGAAGAGGCTGAACGTTTGCGTCAACAACAAGAGCAACAAAGACTTGCTCGTGAGCGTCAAGAACAAGAGCAGAAACGTGCTGCAGAAGAGGCTGAACGCTTGCGTCAACAACAAGAGCAACAAAGACTTGCTCGAGAGCGTCAAGAACAAGAACGTGCGCGGGCAGCAGCAGAAGCTGAGCGTTTGAGGCAAGAGAGAGCACGAACACAATCCACACGTCGAACTCCGGTGCCACAAACTAATCCAAATAGCGGCCAGCAAAACAGATCTTCCCGTGTTCGAGTCACTCGTCCGCGTGTTGAGCAAAGACCTCGTCAGCCTGTGCAACGGAGGACTGCTCCAAGGGTTAGAAGACAGCCTCCACCTGTCATTCAAGAAAGAAGAATTCCAAGGCGGCCTTCACGTACATTTGATGACAGAGATGCTTTTGAGCCTGTTCGATAGTATTTTTAATATTATATAATCTAAGATAAGTATAGATTTTTTTATATTTAGAATATTACTTCGTTCATGTGTTTTTATTTGTATTTTTAATCATGATAATTTTTGTGTTATTTAATTCTTTGTAGGTTTTATTCTATGTATTTTACCATAATTATCTCTTTCGATGACACATCAAATGTGGCGAAACTTTGATAAGTAAAACTTATAACTCAATTCTTATTTTACATAATATAATTTATCGGAAAATTATTTCTTCCCTTTGAAATTATTGTGTTTTTCTAATCACATCGCTTGGCTAATTTAGCTTATTTCTAAATTTAATAATTGATTAATTTCATGAGAGCTTTAGGACTTATTGCAGTAATTTGTTTCTAAATAAGAAGTTCATTATTCCTGAAATTAATAAATTGATTAGGGTAATGAGGGGGATGGTATGTATTTTAAAAATATAAAATATACATGTTTTGCTATTGCTTCTTCAGCATTTATTTTTTCTGGTGCTGTTACAGCTTCTGCTGGGGGTAGCATTGGTGGGGATTGTTGTGCAGATCTTGAAGAGCGTGTTGCTGAGCTTGAAGCAACAACGGTTCGCAAGGGCAACAGAAAAGTTTCACTTAAGCTTTATGGTCACATTAATAAGGCTCTCATGTTCTGGGAAGACGATGCTGAGAGTGATACTTATATTGTTTCAAATTCAGCGACTCAAACGCTTTTTGGTTTGAGGGGTGGCGCTAATGTCTCTAGCGACTTTAGTGTTGGTTTCCGCGCAGAGTTTGAAATCGATGGTAACGATAGTGATTTCGTGGACCAGGGTGAGCTTAACGGTGTTCAAGCTGGTTTCGGCCAAGCTGGCGACCCAAACGCTGATGAATCTATTTTTAATCTCAGACATGCAAATATCTGGTTTCAAAGTAAGAAGTTGGGACGGGTTACAATGGGTGTAGCATCTTCTGCTACCGATGGAATTGCAGAGATTGATTTGTCAGGTTCAAGTTCTGCTTCAGGTTCATCCGTTGAAACATGGAATGAAGGTTTCTTTATCAGAAATAGTAATGGGGACAGTTTACTTACGACGCCAATAGCAATTAGCAGTCTTATAGGTGTTGTAAATCAAGGAAACGTAAGTGATTTTAGTCTTTGGGGTACGTTATTCCAAGGCAATTTTGATGGCACACGTAACAACCTTGTTCGTTATGATACACCAACATTGGCTGGATTTAGAATATCTGCTTCCTGGGGATGGGATACTGATACAGCCGGTGATGAAAATGACTGGGATGTTGCATTACGTTACGCAGGAAAATTAGGCGATTTTCAGGTCCGTGCTGGTGTTGGATACCGTGAAGGTGTTTCACTAGACACTGACAATCTTTCAACAGGTGATTTGGCAAATGTTTTTGGTCAAATTGTAACAAAAAATGTTACAGGCTCGGCTTCAGTTTTACATGAACCTACCGGTTTATTTGTTACATTTGCTGCAGGTCAAAGAGAATTTGATGCTTTTAATGCTGAGATCTTGGGTACCCCGGTTGATTTAGAACTTTCAGATATTACGTATTTTTATACAAAGGCAGGCATCTACAAAGACTTTTTCAGTATTGGTAAAACATCAATATATGGTGAATATTATCAAATTGATGATGTTGGTCTTGAGGGTGCAGCAATAAAGTCTAGTGGTACGTCGTATGGTGCTGGTATCGTTCAGCATATTGATGCAGCGTCAATGCAAATTTACTTGGCCTATAAGCATTATGAAGCTAATGATGTTGTTAATTTTAATAACAACCTTAATTTAGAAGATGCTGAATTGGATATCTTTATGGCTGGTGCGAAGATTAATTTCTAAAATAAAAATAATAATTAAAATACCTAAGGCCACCTTTAAAGGTGGCCTTTTTTATTTGTGACATATCATTAACAAAATTACACTCAGATTTTGTGTGATATAATGAAATGTGTTAGTTTTGTTTATTTGTAATATTTGGTGATTTATAATTTAGATATTCATGGAAGGTTAATTCATGCAAAGATATATATTCATCATAGGCTTATTACTGTTAGGTTGTTTTTGTTCCGTTAGTGCAAGCGCGCGAGATTATACCATTCATTATATTTGTGCACCTGATGAGAAACTTGATACTTATATTGAAACTAAAAAATATGATGGTTTAGAGGACTATCTGAAACAGCTTGTGTTATCTAAGCATTGCTCCGTCAAGCATGTTGTGCAAAAAAAGAAGTATACGAGAGTTGCACGTGAGAAGAAATATAGAAAGCAAAAGCTAAATGCGATCTATGATGAGGTTTTTGATTTGGAATTTGGAGATATTACATTCCAGCCAATACGATAATTAGAGGCTAACAATTTGATTTTAATCATATTTTTGTGATTTGTAAGTTTTTGACATTTTTATGTTAGTAAAGGCGAAAAGTATTTTGTAAACTATTGTATATTTTTTATATCGCGTGAGAAGGCATTCGAATTTATGAGCAAGCGCATTTTTATTGAGGTCAAAGACAATTTAACAAAGGAACGTTTTGTAAGTGCCTGCAATTTACCAGTACAAATTGGTAAGAAGCCAAATGTTGGCAATACTATTTTGTTAGATGCCAAGTATCGCACAATTTCCAGAATACATGGTTTTATTAAAGAAGATACCAAAGGTTTTGTTTATTACGATCAGAGTGCCAATGGCAGCTATGTGAACGAGCATTTCGTTCATAATCAGAAAGTTCGTTTTGATAAGGACGATCTTCTCAAAATTGAGAATTATCACATTAGGCTTATTAAGGCAGATCCTCTCACTATTTTTCAAACAGATCAACGATTAAGCAAGATTTCCGAGAAGCATTTATTGCCAGGTAAGGGATTTGCGATCCGACAAGATGGTGATAAAATACAGCTGGTTGATCTTAACCTTTATTCTGGTGATGATCGAAGAGATATTGTTAGATTATATATGAGAGATGATAAGATACATTGTGAAGTTAATCCGTCTTATAAATCTGAAATCATTTTAAATAAGTCACCACAAAGTAAAGGTAAAATTGTATTAAACCCCTTTGATGTTCTTGAAATAGATAAGTTTCGATTTGAAATTTTACGTCCTGGAGAGCCTAAGTTAGTGTGTGGGAATACAACATGTCATCTCTTAAACCCTCTTAGTTATGAGGAAAATTGCCGTTGGTGTGGGAGGCATCTGACTGCTGCAGGAGGTCAAACAAGAATAATTACATAAGGATCATATAGCCTTATTCATTATTATAAGTGGTGGAATACAACGCTATTGGTATATTTTAATCAATAAATAGAAGTGGCTGCACTGTGACAAAAAATATAAAAATTATTTGGTATTTTTCTAGTGATACAGAAAAAGTTGACGCAAAATATAAAATTTTTAGGGGTTCAGGGCAATTTAGTATTGGTCGACAGCCTGATAATCATATTTGTTTAGATGATACTGCTGTATCTCGTCATCATGCGAGCATTAGTGTTTCTGATTTTGGGATTGAAATTAGGGACCATAATAGTTCTAATGGTACAAGGTTAGAAGGATATCCTATTACGTCTCAAGAATGGACACCAGGGCAAGTATTGCAAATTGGTGACTTCAGTTTAGAACTTGAGTTTTTTGAAGATCATGATAGCCGTCATGCTCATGAAATTCCCGCCTCAGAGCCTATTAAACAACCAGACTCTTTTCCTCCTAATGATTTGTTTTCACGTAGCACTATTGCTTATAAAGATATCCGAAAGAGTGAGAAGCTTTCCGGGGAATATGATTATGTGGCTATTGGTGGTGGTCTTGGTAGTTTTACCTGGGTTAATCATTTGCGAATTTTTGGAGTTCCTGTTCATAGCATAAAAGTATTAGGGATTGACCCAAATGCTGCCCCGTATGGAAAGTATGGGCGCTTGTGTGCCAATTCACAAATTCCAGGTTATGAAAGGCTGAGATCTAATTCTCCTTCTACTCCTGATAATATTTGGGGGTTTCCTGGTTATGCAATGCGTGAGACATGGAGAGACCTAAAATATCTAAAACTCTGGGGAATGAAATATATTTTACAAGTTTTTGGTGAACCTTTTCTATTTGAGAGTTATACGCCGAGACTTGAAGATGTTTTTAAATCAATTGATGTAGAAGCCAACCGTATTGGTTGGGACGCAATGTGGACGCCGGGCAGAGTTTTAAAAATAAGACGACTTGATGATGGGCGATATGTCATGGCCTATCGTATTCCTGCTGATGCTTATGAAGGGCAAGACAGAGACCGTTATATTATTGGAAAGTTTATTCATATTGCTACTGGCTATCCTGCTTCAAGATATTTGCCTGATCTTCAGCAGTTTAAGCAAGAACATAACCAATCTAATAATGTTGTTAATGCCTATGAAGATCATGAAGAGATTTATGAAAACCTTATAGACAAGGGCGGGAATATTCTTATCAGAGGGCGTGGAATTGTTGCTTCTCGAATTGTACAGCGTGCCTATGAAGTTCGAAAGTTAAACCCCAAGATTAGAATTTTTCATTTGATGAGATCAACAGTTAAAGAAGCTGCCAGGTATGATCTCGCAAAACGCGGTGTTTTTAATGATACTGAATTTCAACCATTCAACTGGCCAAAGTCTTGTTGGGGAGGAACATTACGAAGACGTCTTGCCAAAGCAAGCCCTGAAAAACGTATGGAAATGTTAAAGAAGTGGGGAGGTACAACTACGGCACAAAGGTCAGATTGGGAAGATATTATTCGCACTGGTCGCAGGGAAGGTTGGTATACAACAATATTTGGAGATATTGTTTCACTAAAGCTTAAGAATGACCGAGTCGTTGCAAAACTTAAGTCTGCACTTAGGGCAGATAAGAAAACTGAAGTGTTATTAGATTATATCATAGATTGTACAGGCTTAATTGGTGATATTGAAGAGTCAGCATTATTGAAAGACCTTATTGATTGTTATAAATTACCTCGGAACCCGGTTCCTGGAAAACCAATTGGAAGTGCTGTGAGTGGTATATCTGTTGCCAACAATTTCGAGATACAAAAACTTAGAAATGGCTTTGGCCGAGCTTATGCTTCAGGGGTTGTTACTACAAACGGACCTTTTGCTGCTGTAGACAGTTTTCTAGGCTTACAGTTTGCTGCTCTTAGTTCTGTAGAAGATTTAGTTAATCTAAAAGCACCACACATAAAAGAATTAGGACCATTTTCTTCATTTTCGCAATGGTTAAAATGGTGCTTTAATAAGAGAATTTAAATAAAATCCAGAGACTTTATTTTTCGTTAGCGGAATAAAAAAAATGATACCAACACTCTTCGGAAGATGGCAGACAAGACTATTTATTTTTATTATTATTGGATTACCTGCAACGTTCTTATTTTCTTGGCTGTATTTAGAGCAGTTTACCTTTGAAAACGGGCTTACGGAGGTGGGTACAAGGCCATTTCTGTTACTTTGTGCCCTCACGGTTATCGGCTTTATTCTTGACGTACTTTATATTCAGATACAACGTATTCGATGGGATCAGGATTGGCCTTTTGTTTTTCAATTTACATTTTCAATAGCAGAATTTTTTATCGCCTATTCATTGATGTATTTTGGATATCTTGAAGATATTGGATTAAATAAAGATAGTATGACATTTGAAATGGCAGCAACACACTTTAGTTTTGTGTTTATATTGTCTTATTTATTTCTTGTTTGTTGTATGTCCCTGTTTTTTGTTCGCTGGAGATACAAAGGTGGGGAATTTGGGCGCTTATCATCCTAATAATTTAAGAGACTTTTTAAATTAGAATGGTCTTCGGAACTGGCGAAAGTCATCAAATGTGGGCCTATCTCTCTCTGGAAATCTTATTCCTTGTCGGGGTGATTGTTCTATAGATTTTCCTGGAGTATATAAGTATATAACAGCAATTGATAAAATGCCTAAAAGTATTGCACCTATGAGAATAGAAGGCAGTGGAATGGATGATGGTGTATATTTTCCAATAGAGTTTTGCTCAATTTTATGCCTAAAAGCGCCTAGGTAGGATTTTATTTTTTGGTTCAATGATACATTCAGGTTTGGAGAAATCACACTGATTGTAAGGTTGTCTTGATTTTTCTTATCTTCTTTTTCTATTGCATCAAATAATTTGTTTACGATGTCCTCAGCACCATTTTCTTGTGCCGATTGAACTATATCATTTATTTTCTCTATTGTGATTGTATCAATCCCATCAGTTGCAATGATAAAAATATCTTGCGGAGATATCTTCATAGCTTTCTGTGGTAAATCAATAAGAGTCAGTTTTTCTCCTGTAAGCGCGGATACTAAGATATTTCGATAATTTTTTAAATTTGCATCATCAGGTTTGAATTTGCCAGAGCGCACCATTTGCCCCGCCATAGAATGATCTTCATTAAGTTTATGTAGCTTTCCTTCTCTGATTAGGAAGAGGTGTGAGTCGCCAACGCTTACCCATTGAATCGCATCCTTTGAAATAAGGCATGCGATCACAGTTGTTCCTAGGATTTCAACATTGGGTAATGATTTAATTTTTTCAGCTATTCGTTTATTTGCTTTGCGAAGATAGTTTTTTAACATTTCTCTTCTGGTAGAGATGTTGTCAAATTTGCCTTTTGTGGCAGCCTCTGTAAATGTTTCTACGGCAATGTCAGCTGCAATATTAGAACCTGAATGTCCACCAGCACCATCAGCAATTATAATAAAATCAGTTTTTTGGTTATCATCTAATGTTATATGTTCAAATCGATCATCTTGATGTTTCCTACGTCCAGCTGTTTGTTTTATAATGATATTATGTTTCATTTTGTTATAACTTTTTATAATTATAGAAATGGGCTGATAAATAATTTTGCGAAATTTATATTCAATTCACTATCCATTATAAATTATCAACGTCAATCCAAGTAGTAATAGTAGTCCAATTAAGCTAACTATTGTTAAAATCAAATATTTTTCGACATTCTGTAAAAAAGACTTCAGTTTTACATCTTTGTTTTTTGGTGATTTATTTGAATTTCGATTTGAATTTGTATGATTAAATGAATTTCTAGAGTTTATTGGGAATAATTTAGAATTGGTTTTATTATTTAAAAAGAGTTGTTTTTCCCAGTCTCTAATATTTTGTGGTCTGTGTCTTGGGTCAATACTCAAAGCTTGATCTATTGCTTTTAAAAAATTTGAACGATATTCGTGATCTTCCAAGCTTGATAAGCTCTCTAAGACATCACTTTTTAAGCGATCTGGAGCCTTAGGTGGTGCTTTTCCTGTAATTGCATAATGTATCGTTGCTGCCATGGCATATATGTCTGACCAAGGCCCCTGTTGTTGACTGTTGCTTGAATATTGTTCGTGAGGAGAAAACCCTCGTTTTACAATTTTATTAAATGAATTTTTTCTTTTGTTTAATGCTGATCTTGCGGCTCCAAAATCAACTAAAACTGGGCCTCCATTATATCGCATGATGATATTATCTGGGGCAATATCACGATGTAGTAGGCCATTCTTATGAATTACGTGTAAGGCATCAATTAGAGGTAATATTAAGTGATCCAATTCTTCTTGAGAGGGTTTTCGTCCAAGAAGATTAAGCCATTCTTTCAAGCTTACTCCGTCTTCAAAACTCAAGACAATGTAGGCAGAATTATTTTCTTTAAAGAATTTTAGAATATGAACAATATTAGGATGTCTAAAAAGAGCAATTGTTTTGGCTTCTTCTAAAAACCGATCAAGTCCCCAATTGTAATCATCAATTAAATCTATACTCTCTGGCCGTATGCTGTTGCTTTCATCTCTAATTGCTACTTTTTTGGGGAAATATTCTTTTATAGCGACAAATTTTTGATCATGCTCGTCTAGTGCTTTGTAGGTTACACCAAATCCACCTGTTCCAAGAACTTCGATAATTCTATAGTTCCCTAAGTAAAAATCTGTTTGTAAAGTTTCACGATATCCCATTTATAAATAAAACTCACTTGATACTCTTTACGACTATTAAAAGAGTTAGGTTATCTACATATAGATATAATTAAAGAAAAATTTGCAATACGTATTTCTGATCCCTTTTTAATTATTTGATATTCTTGATCCAGTTTACGCCCATTCAGAAAAGTTCCATTTGCTGAGTTTAAATCGCATATAGCAAGACCATAGTCTGGGATGAATTTCAAACCAGCGTGTTGTCTAGAAACTGTGTTATGAGGTATTACATACCGACAGTTTTTTCGATCTCTGCCTATTATTGCAATTTGATGGTATGGAGTTGAGATTGTTGCTCCTTCTGGTCCTGGAAATTCAAATGCAATTATATTTCCTTCAAGGTCAAAACCAGAAAAACGCCAAACACGTTGTGTAATTTTGGATTCATCTTCATTATTTGTTTCGTTTATCATCGTTGTAAATTATTTATAATCTCAATAAATGGATATGCATATTCTATTACATTATATGAAAACCAAGATAGATGATATAATGAAAAAAAACATCAAACACCATATAATGAATGTTATTTTATATTATTACATTTAACATAAAAATATATTTTAGATTGGGTGATTTTTTTTAATTCCGTAATTTAAATAAATTTCTAAGTGTTCAGATGATATTCAGAATCATTTGATGCATAATAGATGAGCTTTTTAAAACACATATACTATTTAGAATGACCATAATAGGTACAATAATAGTATGTATAGATTGATAAAATTATGTTAGACAAAAGGGCCGGGTGATCATTATAGGCTGGTTTTGTAAAAAAGTATAGATTTCTATTCAAGTTTAATGGAGCCTTGAAACCTAGCAGATGAAAACAGGGAGTTATATATACAATGTTTTGGGGTAAATCGATTTTTTTAGTCATTGTTTTGATAATTAATATTGGTACAGCATATGCTCAAGGACGACTTCATGCCATTTGTAGTGCAAATCAGGATGTAAGTTGTGATATCCGTTTTGACGACCCTCAAATTGCACCAGGTGCTGCAGATAAAGTTGAGGTGGTATGGCCTGGAGCCAATGGTGCAAGAGAAGAAATTAATAACTTTCTAGCTTATAACCCTAATTCACAGACATCAGCATGGCTATTATTATTCGATAGAAGTCGTTCCTTAAGCCGCAATACGATTAGAATTATCAGACAAGACTTCGGCAGTATCGTAAATACACTAAGACCATCCGAAAAAATGGGCATTGCAACTTTTGCGGGAGATTATAAGTTAGTTTCAAAAATTGGTTCAACACGAAATGAACTATCACAAGCCTTGAATGGTTTGCGACCAGAAGGAAATAGAACTCTAATATATAAATCTGCTGAACAAGCAATTCGTGACTTAAGTGCATTCCCTGCTGATAGAAAAGCACTTGTTATTGTTTCAGATGGTAAATCAGAAGATAGCCAGGAAGATACCGCTGCTAAAATTACACAACTAGCGAATGATGCAGATATTGTTGTATATGGTATCGGCTACACGCAACGTCAAAGAGATGACCGTTTTGTAAATGATCTTATTGATCTTGCTAGAAATACACAAGGCGTCTCACATCATGCTAAATTATATCAAAATAGCAATGTGATGCTCTCTCAAGATATATCTAATAATTTTTTGCAATTTCTTCAAAATGGTGGTCGGGCAACATTCCGTAGACGTGATTTTTCTTCAGATGCCGTTAGTTTTGAACTTATTGCAACTGTAAATGGTCAAGAGTTTAAAAGTGGAACTATCACGATCCCAACAAATATTGCTCCTGGAGCAGGCCCAGGAACAGGTCCTGATTCTGGGCCAGGCAATGGCACTGGACAAGGAACTAACACAGTAGCTGGCACTAATAATACAGGCGCTGGATCAAGTTCAAATACAGGTGCTGGGACGAATACAGGTGCTGGTTCAAATACAGGTAATGGTTCAGCTTCAGTTGGAAATACTCAGTCAAATTCTGGGGCAAGTTCATCTAATGTTGCGAACACTCAGTCAAATGTTGGAACTAACTCAAATTCAGGTTCTAGTAATTCTAGTGGCTTCTTCGGTACAGGAATTACGAGCAATCTTTTAGAAGAGTATAAATATCCCATTATCTATACAATATCAGCAATTGTACTCGTTTTGCTTGGATTATTAGCATTTTTATTATTAAGAAAGAAAGAGTCTGAGGATATTTATCAACCGGCTTTCCCTACAGGGCAAGTAGGAGTATCAGATGATGTCGTTGATACTGGGCCTAATACTAAAACAACTGCTTCAGGAGGAAATTCTGCATTTGTTGGGCAAACAGGTGTTGTAAAAGACTCTCATGCAAGTTTTGCAAAAACACAGGCACACGCTGGCAGTAATTTAAGTAGAGGCTTTTCTTCAGCCAAGCCTACATATGGATGGTTTGAGCGACTTGATAAAACTTCTGAGCGCATTAATTTAGACAAGGCCTCTATGTCTATTGGTAGGCATCATGATAATGATATTCAATTAACTGATCGATCAGTACATAGAAACCATGCATCTTTGCACTTAACACCAGGTAATGAGATTGTTATTACTGATTTAAGTCCTGAAGATGGTAATAAACTATTGATTAATGGAAAAATTCATACTGACAAAACAATTGTATCAGGGGATATAATAGAGTTAGGGCAAGTTAGATTACGTTATAATAGAGCGTAATCTAATATATTATTTTTCTAGATATAATTTAGAGAAGTAAATATTTGCAGTATGAATTTGAAGAATGTAAGAATATTATTTTTATATTATAGGAGATGTTTTCATGGACAATGATGATGATAAGACTGCGTTGCTAAATCAAAAGCAACCTTCATCTTCAGGTGAAGAAACGTTTATTTTAAAGAATAGACCATTCGGTGCCCTAGACAAAACGCAGAAACTTGATAGAGACAATCTTAACCCTTCTGCAAGTTCTGGTGGCGAAGAAGTTGGTAATGAAACACGTATTATAAGACCTGGTGAAGATGTTATTGATCGAGGGCCTGCGAGTGTTATGCAGAAACAAGAAACAGATCCAGTTGTTGCTTGGTTAGTGGTTCTTGCTGGACCTGGTAAAGGATCATTCCGCCCAATTTTTTATGGTAATAATTCTATCGGGCGTTCTAAAACTCAAAGAGTACCAATCGATTTTGGTGATGATTCGATTTCTTCTGAGGAACAGGCTTATATTCAGTATAATTATAAAAAAAGAGAATTTTTGTTTATCCCAAACCTTGCAAAACATAATGTTGTTGAAGTTAATGCTGATAATCCAACAGCACCAGTTGTTTTACAAATGCATGATGAAATACGAATGGGAAATACCGTTCTATGTTTTGTTCCATTTTGTGGTCATCATTTTGATTGGGGTGATCTAGACGAATAATGAGTAATCATTTTGAGTATGCTAGTTATGCAACGATAGGCGGGCGAAATTATCAGGAAGATACCTCTAATTTTGCCCCTTTGCCACAGCAAGATAATCCTGAACACTTTGCTAATATTGATTATCAATCAAGTCATCACTCTTCTCCACAAGTCTTGGCAGTTCTGGCTGATGGTATGGGCGGGCATGTTGGTGGTTCGACAGCGAGCCATCTTGCCTGTGAAACCTTCATAGATACTTATCTCTCTATGGAGGGTAATAGGCGAGATTGCTTAAAAGATGCCCTTGATAAAAGTAATTTATCTCTTGCCCAGAAAGTTAGAGAAGATAGTTCTTATGATGGTATGGGCTGTACCTTAGTTGGTGTTCATTTTAATAGTGAAACATTCCATTGGGTAAGTGTTGGAGACTCCTTATTATATCTTTTTCGTGATAAGAAACTTATCAAGCTGAATGATGATCATTCATTAACTCCTATGTTATTAGAGCTTGTTAAAAATGGTGAGATGACCGAAGAAGAGGCGCTGAATCATCCTAAACGAAATGCGTTACGATCAGCTCTTACGGGACACGAACTAGAACTTGTGGATCTTCCCGAACAAAATATTCAACTTGAAGAGAATGATTGGATTATTGTTGCAAGTGATGGGCTCTTGACCCTGTCTGAAGAAAAAATTTCAGAAACCATTGAGAGTTATAAGGATAACAATGCATTAGACGTTGCCAAAGGTCTTGTGCAAAGTGTTGAAGAGGTCGGGTTAGCTAATCAAGATAATACGACTGTGATGGCTATTCATTATAAGCCCGTTACAGAAGACGACCAAACCACCATTATTATCCCTAATTCAAATAAAAAATCATCTAAATTTATGTTGGGGAGCATTGCTAGTATAGCATTTGTTGTTATTGTCATTCTTATCAGTACTTTTATTTATGATATTGGTCTGATTGACTCTATTTATAGTGGGAATAAAGTTTCTCCTAATAATTTAGATGTAAAACCAATTGCCACATCTAAAGCAGTCGATACAAAGCCCATTGATGCCTCTCGTCATACAAAATCTGTTCAGGGACCTGTCAAACTTATTGATAACCAAAAACGAACAGCTGAGGTTTCTGATTTGAAAGATAATGAAACTTTGGATAATGCTGCGAATAATAATAGTGAGCAAACTATAGATCAAAAAATTATCCAGTCAGCCCAAACTGAAACCTCTTATGAAATTTCAACTGAAATACAAAAAACAGAAGAGAAAAGTGATAAGGACACTTCAGAAAGTATAAAAGATACCAGTATTGGTGTACCAGCACGTAGAAGTAAAGTTCTTGGAGAATAATGATATCTTATTTGATTAACTGAATTTTCTTTAGAACTTTTGCAACAATACCAATGTTGTCAGATCTATTCCTATAACTTCGATTTAACCACATAAGGTAATACCTGAATTGATTGTGCTTGCTGAGGGCAGGCGCTATTTAATTTTTCAAAGAACTCAGATGTTGAACGCCCTGTTTGAGCTGCAAGCTGAACAGATATACTTTCTATTGTTGGGGCTACTTGAGCATAGCTGTCCTGAGTTTCGCAGGTCGTTATAAAAATTGCTTCTGAACTGGCGATCTTCCCTGGCATAGGGAAACTTTTGAGACCATCTTTCTCATTGATTTTAAACGTATCGCCTTTGATTAAGGTAAATGATTCAGAACTGTTTGGGCGGATCCTAACAACATTACCATCAGCTTGCCAAACAAAGACGCCAAGATATAAATTGCTATTCGCTTTAATATCGAAAATTAATGGTTCATCAGCATTTACAAGTGTTGATGTTAAGTTTGCTGAAACTGAACCGCTGTTTCTAACTTTTGCATAACGGGCAGTTAGAGATATTGCTAGAGTTTGACCATTGTTTTCCCATGACTCTCGGCCCCATTGCTCCTGATAAGGGAAGCCATTGCTAAATTCACTCATTAAGCTAACAATTTCTGATAGGCTTGATGACTCTTCTGGAATTCGGCTTAGATAATTTCGAGCTTCAGCAACTAAACGGATGCGGGCTAACGTTCTTACAGCCAGAAGAGCTTCTTCTCTATCAAGATTCTCGCCTAACGTCACTTTAGCTGCTGCTGTATATTGTTTGGTATCAACTTCTGGGGTTATCTGAATGCTTTCTGCACCATAAATTGATAAATTGTATTTAAATGTAATATCTTCGTTTGTACTTGGGATGATATAATATTTTCCAGGAAGTAGGTGAGATATAATATTCTTTCTTTGGCCTGTGTTAAGGTCTAAACTTCTTATTTCATTCTCATTCGCATTTGCGAGTGTTATGCGGCCAGATCCTGATTGAGCGCCAGCAACTATTGTAATTTTTGATTTTTTATTCACATCAAAAGAATAAAAAAGTTCTTTTTGGCCGGGGAGCACTCTGTACGATGTTGTGATTTTATTTTTCTTTTTTTCTTTACTCCAACCAATCTTATCCAAGTTTAAGGCAGCTTGTCTTGTTCTTCTAGGTGTTAGTGATACATCTTTTGGGGTAGAAGAAATTGAAAGATCATAGCCTTGTATCAGAACTGAGTCTGAACTTATATTCAAATACATCGTTCCTTGAGATACGGTTGCAATATACGAATTCTCATCTCTAAATAGAGGAACTGTATTGTTTGAATTATCTGTTAAGCTTAGTTTCATACCTGATGGTTGTGTATTAGCTGTAATCTTCAATTCGCTTGAGTTATTGATGTCAAATTTGATCACATCTTTATCTTTGTTATCGATACTATCCGTTACAGTTTGTGCCACATTGCTTAACGATCCTAGGAACAGAGCTGTTCTTTGATCACCACCAATTGAATCTTTATTCCAATATAAAATTCCGTAGTACGCAACAGCTAAGCCTATTGCAGCGGCAAATATTACTGCGAGGGTATTTACAATATTGTATGAACCGCGACCTGTTGGTTCCAACTTTGCATTCTTATTCATAAATCCAGTCAGTGCAGGATCTGATAAATTATTTGCTGGTATATGTGTACTTGATTGTTTGTTAAAAGCGGGTGTTTTTTTAGGTTCGCCAAAACCTGATTCTGTAAATGGTGAGGTATCTTGCTCTGTTTGCGTATTTAACTGATGAACGGGTTCAGTTGCCTCATGTAGTGAATCACTGGAGGTGCTTAAAGGTATCGTTGTTGATTCTATTTCCGAGTTAAACTCAGAGAAGCTGGAGAAACATGCTTTCCATTGTTCTATGGTTTGAGGGCGATCCTTAGCGTTTAATTCCAATGCCCAATTGATTGCTTGTAAAAACTCTTCATCAAATCCTGGGTACGAGCCAGATGAGAGTTTTTCCAAAGGATCATGTGATCCAGAATGACTGGCTGTTATTCGACTTGGTGCTTCAACAGGCTTTGTGCCAGTGACGATATTATATAAAACAGCTCCTAATGCATATATATCTGTCCAAGGACCTTGGCCTGAGATATCTCCATATTGTTCGATCGGGCTATAACCTGCTGAGACAATTGCAGCCAGCGTTTGACTTTTTCCACCAATCGCACTCCGTGCTGCGCCAAAGTCAAGTAGAACAGGACTACTATCTCTTTTACGCATATATATATTATCGGGTTTGATATCACGATGCATGATACCATTATCATGAACAAGTTTTAGTGCATCGAGTAGAGGCGATAAAAACGAGAAAATTTCTTTTTGGGACGGTCGGCCATCAGGAAATCTTTGTAGCCAGTTTTGTAAGATGTCTCCTTCTTCAAACTGCATGATCATATAACCAGTTTGGTTTTCTTCTAAGAAGTTTAAGACTCTTACGATGTTAGGGTGTGAAAGTTTTGCAAGAATTCTTGTTTCTTCTAAAAACCTTTCTAGACCCCATACAAAAAGTTCTTTGTCGTTTTCAGAGTTAATAAGAACTCGTGTGCTAGAGGAGTCTCGTGAAGCAAGGCTATTTGGAAAGTATTCCTTTAATGCAACTTTTTGGTCTAAAGCTTCATCATGAGCTAAATAGGTTATGCCAAAACCACCCTGACCTAAAACTTGCTCAATTCGGTAGTTCATAAGTTTCGTTGATGGTGGTAGTGCATTTGTATGATTTGATGACATAACTTAAACTCTATTTTTATATTCAACATGAAGTGTAACGGAACCAAGTTCAATGACCATATTGTCTTGTAATATTATACCTGATGATTCAGAATGATCTAATTCTTTTCCGTTAACTATGGTACCATTAGTTGATTTCATATCTAAAATTTTAAGATGTGAACCGGCTAATATTAATTGTGCATGGCCATTTCCAGAAATACTTTTATGTGGAATTACTATATCACAAAATTTTTCATCCCGCCCAATGGTTAGTATTCCATTTGTAGTGCGTAATAAATTTTCATCAATATTAAAGGAATAATGTTGGCCTGAAGTGGGGTCATTGCCTGATAAGCGCCATTTTGCAGCAAAACCTCTCTTGTTTGTATCATTTTGCTCTGTTGTGGAGTTATTTCTCTGCATAAATTTATAGCTATAACTACCAAAGCGGATCTCATCACCTATATTTAATGGGGTGTTTCCTTGATAGGAATATAACTTTTTTGAATTAACCGTTGTACCGTTTTTCGAAGCCAAATCTTCAATAAAGAAATTATAGGGAGTGTTTTGAGAGCATGATATTCTGATATGTTCTCTTGATACTTTTCTATCTTTTACTAAAATGCCGCCTTTTGAAGGGGTGCGTCCGATTATAACTCCCTGATCACTTTGTGCTTGACCTAGATATATTGGGATTACAGTGCCCTGTGAATTATTTTTTGGAGAGAGAAGGTATTCGCTGTTGTTATCATCCTGGGCTGCAATAATTTCTGATAGATCTATTTCCGTATCAGGAGTAGGCTTTTTGTCTTTTTTAACGTAAAAGTTTGATAAGCTTTCAAAGACAGGGTAAAATTGTTTCTTTTGGTATCTTAGTAAAATAAATGAAGTCAAAGTGGCTATAACACCAATTAATAATACAACAATGAAACTGTTCCAAGCATAACTATAGATATTGCATGATATAGATGTTGTCGGGGCAGATATATTTAGCTGGTTTAGGATTTTAGCTAATTCACTTGCATGAGATGAAAAGAAAGTTCCTTCACTTTGTCTGACGCCGAGAGTGTTTATTCCTATAACCTGATTACAATTATTAATGAGTGGCCCACCGGAGCTTCCTGAGTTAATTGGTGCGGTGTGTTGTACAACTTGAACTCTCTTGCCTAACCCTTTCCAATCTGCAGAAAATACACGACTAACTTCACCTCGTGTTCGTGTTGCTATTGTTATTGCATCTCTCTTCGTATCAACAGCGTCTGCCGCTCCAGGAAAACCGATTGCTTTAACATCTTCTTCTTTTGACAATTGACTTGTGTTTAATGTAAGTGGTGAGGCATTTAATGATGAAACTTTTAAAACAGCTATATCATATTGAGAGGATTGCCATACGACAGTTGCCTCGTGTGGGGAGCTGCTATTACCTTCAGTGAATGCTAATATTCTAAAGTTATTTGATGTCGTTGCTTGGGTAATTACATGCTGAGCTGTTGCAATATGACCTTGTGAAGTAATGACAAATCCTGAACCTGAACTGACAGCGTTATTGCGAGTTTTATCTACGATTATAATTCTCAGGACACTTTTATCTACATTAAGTGAGCCACAAGCTGCCAAGAATGAAGTGGTGAAAACAAGTATCAGACAAATTTTTAGTGATTTTTGAAAAATGCTATTATTACTGAGACAATTTATAATGGATTGATTTTTTTGATTATTCTTAAACATGCTTAGTCTCAGCAATTTAATTTTTTAATTATAGGACATAATGATATAAGAATATAATTTTTATAATTGTACTATAAACCTTCAATAAAAAATAAGACCGCAAATTATAATTTGCGGTCTTATTTTATGTTTTATTGCAGGTAACTAATGATCTGTCTTGAGTTACCATTCAAAATTGGCCTTTGATCACGGTTTAGTTGACGTCTTGCAAATCTGTCAACTTTCTGATCCACATAATCGTGAAGTTCTTTTGCTGTGATCTTACGGTCAGAATTGCTATCCGCCTTACCTTTCAAGCCTTCAACAAAATGGTAAGTGAATACACCGTGCCCATTTTGTGTATCCCAGCTTGCTAATTGAGTATCAGAAGCTGCTGCAAGGATTGTTAGCTTAGACGTTACTTGAGGCATTTTAGCTGCCAATCTTACAGGGCTCGCATTTGTACCAATGATCTGACCATTTTGAGAACCACCTGAGAAGCAAGCGTCTAAGGCAACAGTAATTGTCTTAGCTTTTAACTGTCTCAGATTTGTATATAGCTGCTCAAGCGGATATCCAGTTGTACTGATAGAATCTGGGTCAGCATCTATTGGAGCTAAGTAAGGCTTTTTCGTTTTAAGATCAGGAACACCATGTCCAGAATAATAAACCAAGATGTTTGATTTACCATTTCTTTCTAGATAGCGAGATAGTTTTCCATTTGGATTACCATTTGTGCCAAAAATAGCATTCATATCTGCTAGGCCCTGATCTCTTAGATCAATGATATTATCTCTATCAAATCCGAGATCATTAATCAGAAGTGCTTTTACTCTTTCAGCATCACGATGACTAAATTCAACTGCAGGTACACCTTGTCTGTAATTTCGGTTACCAATGATAACAGCGACATCATGCTTACGAACAACTTTTGCATTAGGGTTTACTTTCTCAACTGGAGGGAAGTTTTGCAAAATTGTTTTTTGTGCAGCATTGTTCGTATTTCCAGTGTTCGAATTTAGCTGGTTATTGAAATTACGTGTCGCATTGCCATTTGGAACTGGCGATGTACGTTGTTGTGGCTGTTGCTGAGGTTGAACAGTAGGTTGTTGTTGGTTGGTCGCCAAGCTTGCACTTTTAACTGGTGCTTGACCAGTGAAGGCCGAGTTAATTCCAGCAATCTTTGTATCTAGTGTCTGTTGTCCTTGACGAATGAGTTCAGAAATTTGATCTTGTGATAAAGACCCAGTTCCTGGGAAAATGCCAAGTCTACTTTGCTGATATTCTCTTATGGCTTTTTTAGATCCACCTCCAATGCTTCCATCAATTTTACTATGGTAGAACCCAAGGACTTTTAGAGCTGCCTGCATACTTTTTGCACGATCTCTATGGATAGGTGAAGAAATAAAAGGCTCATGTAAGAATGCTCTTGTTTCAGCTAAAGTTGCTTCTTGAAGCATTAAGCCTCTATGATATTCACTTAATACTGGAACGGCAGCAAGGTTTTTACTCGCAAGATATTGTTCAATTGCTGTTTTGTATTCGTTTGTTTTAGCACCATTTATTGGACCACCATAAAAACCAAGTGCTTTTAGTGCTTTCTGATCCTGTGAAACCTTTGATAGGCCTTTTTTGTAGCCATAACCGTAATGAGGTTTTTTATAGTGTTTCTTTTTATAATAGTGTTGCTTTTTATAATAACGCTTTTCACGATATTGTTGTCTTTGCTTAGCTTTAGACAATTCATTTAGTATTAAAGCGCCACCAATGATACCTATTGCAGCTCCACATCCTCGGCATCTTGCATCTGCTTGATGATATGCTGGCATGATAAAGGAGAATACAATGGCAAATATAACCAAAGTGTAGCTTAATTTGGAAATATAAAGTTTACCCTCTCTAGGGTATGGCAATTTAGAGGTCATATAACGAACTCCCACAATGATTTAGAAATATATCACAGTCTACTCAATCATAAATTTGATTAACCTAAGCTGAATGTATATTTGCCCCTTGGAAGTTTGTGGCTCATTAGATTGTTCAGTTTTACGAAATACTACTTAAAATATTGATTTTAAATGAAACTATTCTATTCCACAAAAACAAAAGAGAATTTTTAATATACATATTTAATAACTTAACATTTTCTGTGGTTATCAACAATATCTATTTATCCGACATGGGGGGAAATAACGTATATTTTTTAAGCTTATTGTAATTTGCCATAATACTCCATTGCAATTGTCACAAAACCGTAATCGTATTGTTAAAAATGTGATGTAAACGGAGCTCCTCAATATATTAACTATAAACTTGCTAACGAGGAGAGGTTAATGTTCAAATTAAGCCTAAATAAATATTTAGGGGCGGTTGTTTTGTCAGCTGCACTTTGTTCAACTTCAGTTACTGCACTGGCCACTGGCAATTACTATAAAGACTCTATTAAAAAGTCTTTTAATCGTATTTCTGTTTTCCCTGTATTAGAAAATACTAGTGTTGACAAAGAAACAGTTGCAGAAATTGTTGCTGCAACTAAAGATGGATTAACATTAGCATATACAGACTCAGAAGAAGAACTTATTGGTTTTGTTGATATTAAAGACCCTGCAAAGCCATTACCAGCTGGAACTGTAAAGCTTTCTGGTGAACCTACATCTGTTGCTGTTCTTGGTAATAAGTATGCACTTGCTGCTGTTAACACATCTGCCGATTTTGTAAATACGAGCGGTGAGCTAGCTGTTATTGATATTGCCACTAAGACGATTGTCAAAACTCTTGCCCTAGGTGGACAACCAGATGCTATTGCGGTTAGCAAAGATGGACGTTACGCTGCAATTGCAATAGA
This sequence comes from Methyloligellaceae bacterium, assembly GCA_965263345.1. Classification (GTDB taxonomy): domain Bacteria; phylum Pseudomonadota; class Alphaproteobacteria; order Rhizobiales; family CBDHHC01; genus CBDHHC01. The sequence goes on along the minus strand of CBDHHC010000016.1, from coordinate 18,816 downwards.
AAATGAGCGTGATGAAGATCTAGGCAATGGTGAGCCTCCTCAAGCTCCTGCAGGGTTCCTTGTCATTGTTGACCTTGTTGGTACACCAGATAATTGGACAACTCGTAATGTGAACTTTGAAGGCGTTTCTGATCTTTTCCCAGAAGACCCAGAGCCAGAATATGTTGACATTAATTCTAAAAATATCGCTGTTGTGACGTTACAAGAAAATAATCATATTGTTCTTGTAAACCTTAAAAAGGGTAAAATCATAAGAGATTTCACAGCAGGAACTGTAGATCTTGAGCAAATTGATACGACTGAGGAAGATCCAGCGCTTATCTCTCTAACAAGTTCACAAACAGATGTTGAGCGTGAGCCAGATGGGGTTTCTTGGATTAATAATAGATGCTTTGCAACTGCTGATGAAGGTGACCTAAATGGTGGTAGCCGTGGCTTTACTATTTTCAACAAAAAAGGTGATGTTAAATTTACATCAGGCAATGCAAATGATCATTTAGCTGTCCGTTTTGGACATTATCCAGATGATCGTTCTGGTAATAAAGGTAATGAGCCAGAGAACGTAGAATATGCGAAATTTGGTAAAGATAAATATCTATTTGTTGGTTCTGAGCGTTCAAGCATCATCTTTGTTTATAAACTTAAAGGTTGTAAGGCTTTCTACCAGCAAACATTACCAGCTGGTGTAGGACCTGAAGGTTTATTGGCAATTCCATCACGTGGCCTTTTTGTGGCTGCTAGTGAAGTCGATGACCGTGGTGATAAAATCCGCTCTGTTTTAAATATATATAAACTTCAGAAAAGTGCTCCAAAATATCCAACAATTGTTTCAAATGATCGTCCTGATGAGACACCAATCCCATGGGGGGCATTATCGGGTCTAACAATTGGTAAATATGGTAAGGCTTATACTTTGCATGATAGCTTTTACCAGCAAAGTCGTATCTTTAAACTTCACCTAGAACGTAGAGGAAAACCAGCATCAATCGTTCAGGAGATTGTTCTACGTGACACTAAAGGTCTGCTGGCTGCGATCCCAAGTGAAACACCACTTGTAAATGCAGATGGTACTGTAAATATCGATGGTGAAGGTATTGCTATCAGTCATGAAGGTGGTTTCTGGATTGCTTCAGAAGGTGATGACAGCCCTAAATTCCCTAACATGTTGATTAAAGCTTCTCAATATGGTGCGATAGAAAAAGTCATTACTTTACCAGCTTCAACACAGGCAAGAATGGTACGTTTCGGCTTTGAAGGTGTGGCTGAGGTTGGAGACTATGTTTATGTTGCTTTCCAACGCGAGTGGGCTGACGATCCTGCTAATCAAGTTCGTATCGGTCGTTATGATGTAACAAGCGGTGAGTGGACATTCTTCTATTATCCTCTTGATCTTCCATTGTCTCCAAATGGGGGCTGGGTTGGTCTTTCTGAGATCGTTTCCCTAGGTGGTGATGAGTTTGCTGTTATTGAGCGCGATAACCAAGCTGGTCCAGATGCCGTGATTAAGAAAATTTATAAATTTTCGGTTGCTGGTCTTAAGCCTTTAAGCGATCCAGCTGTTGGCACAACACCAACATTCCCAGTTGTAACAAAATCTCTTGTAAGAGATCTTGTTCCAGATCTGAAAGCGACTGGTGGCTTAATTCTTGAGAAAATCGAAGGTCTTGCTGTAACTCGTCGTGGAACTGCTTATGTGGTGAACGATAATGATGGTGTTGATGACTCAAATGGTGAAACTCAATTAATCCGTCTTAAAGGCTTATTTAAATAAGTTTTTAAAAATGAGACTAAAAATAGAAGCTGGGCCCTAGGGTCCAGCTTTTTTCGTGTATATGCTCTAGAACTTCGTATAATTATATCTGTTCTAATTCAGTGAGTGTCCCACAAAAGTCTTTTGGATGGAGAAACAAAACAGGTTTTCCATGTGCGCCAATTCTAGGTTCTCCATCTCCTAGTATGCGCGCTCCATCAGATAAAAGTTTATCTCTAGCTGTGATAATATCTTCCACTTCATAACAAATATGATGAATGCCGCCGCTTGTGTTGCGCTCTAAAAATGATGCTATTGGAGAGTTTTCACCTAGAGGCTCTAATAATTCGATCTTTGTATTTGGCAATTCAATAAATATGGTTGTCACACCATGTTCTGGTAAGGCTTGTTTCTCCGATATGTTAGCGCCTAATGTGTGCTTGTAGATTTGACTTGCACTATCTAGATCAGGCACAGCAATTGCCACGTGATTAAGTCTTCCAATCATGGTTTTTCCTATCTATCGATTATGTCTGATGCCGGAGATGTTGTCTAATACGGAATGTGCAGCCTCAATGACGTTAGAGCCAGGCCCAAAAATCTCAGCAACACCAGCATCGTATAAATCCTGGTAGTCTTGCTCTGGAATAACTCCTCCGCAAACAACAATAATATTTTCAGCGTTTCGTTTTTTTAATTCATTAATAAGTTCAGGTACTAGTGTTTTATGTCCAGCAGCTAGAGAAGAAATTCCAATGACATTTGTTTTTAATTCTATAGCTTGATGTGCAATTTCATTTGGTGTTTCAAAAAGAGAACTTAAACTTACTTTGAAGCCCATATCTGCAAAAGCTGTTGCAATGACTTTTGCTCCTCTGTCGTGACCATCCTGGCCCATTTTCGCAATTAAGATATGAGGTTCTGAACCTTGGGTTTTTGTTGTTTGTTCTATGCGATCAGAGAGGAGTTGATATTCTGGGTCATCTTTGTAAGATTCTTTATATACCCCAGATATGATATTTGTCGTGGCTTCATGTCGTTGAAAGGCTTGTTCCATAGCGTGAGAAATTTCACCTAAAGTTGCTCTGGCTCTCGCGGCTTCTATTGCAATTGAAAGAAGGTTCTCTGTTTTATTTTGAGCTGCATCAGTTAGTTTTTGTAGAGCATTCTGGCATAGAGAATTATTGCGCTGGGCTTTTATTTTTACGATGCTTGCAATTTGTTCTTGGCGTACTTTTTCTGTATCAATATCAAGGATATCAATCTTTTCTTCTTCATCAAGACGATAACGGTTTACCCCAACGATTACGTCAACACCTTTGTCAATACGTGTTTGTCGAATTGCTGCTGCTTTTTCTATTTGTAGTTTTGGGAGACCTTGCTCAACAGCTTTGGTCATACCACCATGAGCTTCTACTTCTTGAATAATTGACCAAGCTTTTTGGGCAATTTGTTGCGTTAGCGACTCTATATAGTATGACCCACCTAAAGGATCTACAACGTCTGTAATGCCTGTTTCATGTTGTAGAATTAACTGGGTATTTCTTGCGATCCGCGCGGATGTTTCTGTTGGTAAGGCAATCGCTTCATCAAAAGAGTTTGTGTGTAAGGATTGCGTACCACCCAAAGTTGCTGATAGAGCTTCTAGGGTTGTTCTTATAACATTATTATACGGATCTTGTTCTGTTAATGACACACCTGATGTTTGGCAATGTGTTCGGAGCATTTTGGATTTTGGGTTTTGGGCCCCCAGATCTTCCATAATTTTACACCATAGTTGGCGTGCGGCTCTAAGTTTACAGATTTCTGCGAAGAAGTTCATGCCTATGCCAAAGAAAAATGACAGTCTCCCTGCAAAGTCATCAACGTTTAAGCCTTTGTTTTTTGCCGTTCTGACATATTCCATTCCATCAGCTAAGGTGAAAGCTAATTCTTGGATCGTCGTTGCTCCAGCTTCATGCATATGATAGCCGGAAATTGAAATAGAATTAAATTTTGGCATATGTTTTGCCGTGTATTCAATAATATCTCCAACTATGCGCATTGAAGGTTCTGGTGGGTAGATATATGTATTGCGGACCATAAATTCTTTTAAGATATCATTTTGTATTGTGCCTGAAAGCTGTTCTGGGAATACGCCTTGCTCTTCTGCTGCCACAATAAACATAGCCATAATAGGAATAACGGCACCGTTCATGGTCATAGAGACCGACATTTCATTTAGGGGAATATCAGAAAATAAGATTTTCATATCTTCAACAGTATCGATAGCGACGCCTGCTTTACCTACGTCACCAGTGACACGAGGGTGGTCTGAATCATATCCCCGATGGGTTGCCAGATCAAAGGCGACAGATAACCCTTTTTGTCCTTTAGCAAGTGCTTGTTTATAAAATGCGTTAGATGCTTTAGCTGTCGAAAAGCCAGCGTATTGGCGAATTGTCCATGGGCGGTTTGTGTACATAGTCGCACGAACCCCACGAGTGAATGGCTCTAAACCTGGAATATTTTCTAGATTAAGCTTTTCGATATCGTCATTCAGGTAAACAGGTTTTATTTCGAGTTCAGAATAATTTTTTTCTAAATCAGCTGGAGAGTTTCCTCTTAGCTCTCTTTCTGCAATCTTTGCCCAATCTTCAAAAGTATATGTTTTTTTTTCCATTGGACTATTCAAACTCCATAATAATATCATCAACCGCTAAAGTCGAATTCGGGGATACGCAGATTTTTTTTATTTTTGCATTTTTTTCTGCCCTTAAGGTATTTTCCATTTTCATGGCTTCGACGATAACTAAAGTTTCACCTTCTTCTATTGTTTGTCCTTCAGTAACACATATTTTAGTTATGCTTCCCGGCATAGGACAAAGTAAGAATTTAGATGTATCTGATGACATTTTTTCTGGCATCAAAGAAAAAAGTTGTGAGACATCTGGGCGCATAACATGGACAGGCAGATTAGCACCACGTGTTCGAACCTGGTAACCACCTGGAATCGGCGCGACTTTAAGATAGTAATTGACCTTTGTATCGTCAGTAGATGTATTTATACTGCCAACTAGGAGTGTTTTATCGGACCAATAATCACAGAACACACGATGTTTTGTTTCTAATTCATTTTCATAAAAAGTAATTTCATATGTATCTTTAATTTGTTTTCCATTCTCATAAAATAATTCAACAGATATTTCGTATGTCTGTTCATTTATTTTGACATTATAGTCATTCTTAATTGACGAGTTATCAATAGAGTTTTGTGTATTTAGATTATTTAAACGTAAAGTTTCTTCAAGTGTCATGGCAGCGGTGATAGCAGATATTGCTTTTAGTTCGCTGTCTTCTAATGATGCTCCATGGAACCCTTTTGGGAATTCTTCATCAATAAAGGCTGTCGAAAGATCTCCGTTACGAAACTTGGCGTGCTTCATTAATGTGATCAAGAAAGGTAGATTGTGTTTCAAACCCTCTAGTTCAAAAAGTTCCAAAGCCTCTGACATTGTATCTATTGCGAGATTTCTATTTTTGCCCCACGTACATAATTTTGCAATCATAGGGTCATAGTAAATTGAAATTTCTGCACCTTCATACACACCAGTGTCATTACGTATGATGCTACCATCCTCAAGTTCTTGCTCTGCAGGGGGGCGATAGCGCGTGAGGCGTCCGCTGGAGGGTATGAAATTTTTGTATGGGTCCTCAGCATAAATTCTGCTTTCCATCGCCCAACCATTTAATTTTATATCTTTTTGCTTTAAGGTCAGTTCTTCGCCTGCTGCAACTCGTATCATTTGTTCAACCAAATCAATACCAGTAATCAGTTCTGTTACAGGGTGTTCAACTTGTAGGCGTGTATTCATCTCCAAGAAATAAAAATTCTTGTTTTGATCAATAATGAATTCAACAGTTCCTGCGGAAGTATATCCAACTTTTTGAGCGAGTGAAATTGCTTGTTCGCCCATCATTTGACGTGTGGCTTCATCGAGAAATGGGGACGGAGCTTCTTCAATTACTTTTTGGTTTCGGCGTTGAATAGAGCATTCCCGTTCCCCCAAGTGAATGGTATTTCCATGAGAATCAGCGAGGATCTGAATTTCTATGTGACGTGGGCGTGTTATAAATTTCTCAATAAAAATTCGATCATCACTAAACGCGTTTTTCGCTTCTGATTTTGATCGAACAAAACCTTCTTTTGTTTCAGTGTCATTATATGCGATACGCATCCCTTTTCCGCCGCCTCCAGCGGATGCTTTTATCATGACAGGATAACCAATGTCGTTCGCTATTTTTATAGCTTCTTCCTCATCATAAATAAGGCCCATATAGCCAGGGACTATTGAAACATTCGCTTCTTCTGCAATTTTCTTAGACGTAATTTTATCTCCCATTGCTTCAATTGCTGAGGGAGGGGGGCCAATGAATGTGATGTTTTCTTTTGCTAAAGCTTTTGCGAATTCTGGATTTTCGGAGAGAAATCCATAACCTGGGTGGACCGCGTCTGCCCCAGTTTCCTTGCAAGCAGCTATAATCTTATCAATTTTAAGGTAGCTTTCTGAGGCAGGCGCTGGGCCAATGTAAATTGCCTCATCAGCAATATTTTCATTTTCATGGTAAGCTTGTCTTATGTGGAGGGCACGTTTATCCGCTTCAGAGTATACCGCAACAGTTTTTATTCCCATTCTTTTTGCGGTTTTGATTATACGAGTGGCAATTTCTCCACGGTTTGCTATGAGAATTTTTTTAAACATTTCGGATCACTTATAAGGGTATATTAGTATGTTTTCTTGGCGGATTTGTTTGCTGTTTATTTTTTAACATTCGAAAGCTTTTTGCGGCCCTGCGCCTGGTTGAATGGGGCATGATCACATCATCAATAAAGCCTCTTGATGCTGCTATAAACGGATTAGCAAACCTTTCTTCATACTCTTTGGTATGCTTTTCTATTTTGTCTTTATCTTCAAGTTCTGATCGGTAGAGTATTTCAACAGCTCCTTTTGCACCCATTACGGCTATTTCTGCACTTGGCCAGGCGTAGTTTATATCGCCTCGAATATGTTTGGATGACATGACATCATATGCCCCACCATAAGCTTTGCGTGTGATGATTGTAACTTTTGGTACTGTTGCTTCGGCATAAGCAAAGAGGAGTTTTGCTCCATGTTTGATAATACCGCCATATTCTTGAGCTGTACCTGGAAGGAAGCCAGGAACATCAACGAATGTCAAAATCGGAATATTGAATGCGTCACAGAATCTGACAAAACGGGCGGCTTTTTTTGAGGAGTTAATATCTAGGCAACCCGCGAGAATCATGGGTTGGTTCGCAACAATTCCGATTGTACTACCTTCTAATCGTATAAAGCCAACTATGATATTTTTTGCATGATTTTCCTGTATTTCAAAAAACTCACCGTCATCTGCGGTTCTTAAGATGACTTCTTTCATATCATAAGGTTGGTTTGCATTTTCAGGAATTAATGTATCAAGGGCTTCTTCGATACGATCTGGTTTATCTTGTGTCTGTAAAACAGGTGAGGTCTGATTTGAATTTAAGGGAAGAAAGTTAAACAGGCGTCTGATTTCTAAGAGAGCTTCTACATCATTTTCAAATGCTCCATCTGCAACTGAAGATGTTTTGGTATGTGTATCTGCCCCTCCTAACTCTTCATGAGTGACAATTTCATTGGTAACTGTTTTTACAACATCAGGTCCAGTGACATACATATATGATGTATTTTTTACCATGAATGTAAAATCTGTCATTGCAGGGGAATAAACGGCACCTCCTGCACATGGTCCCATAATAACGGAAATCTGTGGTACTAATCCAGATGCTTGTACATTTCTTAGAAATACATCTGCATAGCCTCCAAGTGATGAAACACCTTCTTGTATCCTGGCTCCACCAGAGTCATTTAAACCGATGACTGGTGCTCCATTAGTCATGGCCATATCCATGATTTTACATATTTTTTCAGCGTGTGTTTCTGAAAGAGAACCTCCAAGTACAGTAAAATCCTGACTAAAAACATAAACTTGTCGTCCGTTAATAGTCCCCCAACCTGTTACGACGCCATCTCCTGGTATGATTTTATCTTCCATACCAAAATCACGGCACCGATGTGTTACAAACATGTCATATTCTTCAAAAGAATTTTCATCAAGGAGGACTTTAAGGCGTTCCCTGGCCGTTAATTTGCCTTTGTCGTGTTGCGCGTCAATACGGTGTTGTCCTCCGCCTAATCTGGCATTGGCTCTTTTTTCTTCTAGCTGTTTTATTACGTCTTTCACTGTTTTCTTTTCAAAATGTTGTAAAATAATGTTTTTCGTGAGTTTAAATTGTTTATTGTTGTGATTACAATATATCCAAATTGTTAATATTCTAAAATAACCAAAAACTATTACATGTCTTAGTTTCTAGTTGTTAGATTCATTGTACTATATGTGTTGAAGCATGCTTTTTGTTACTAAGCAATATTATGCAATTGCGGTCAGATTATACAGTCTGCAATCATTTTGTTTATCGTAGAATAGACTATAAACTAAAGTTTACATTTTAGTTATTCGCCACCTTGGTATGCTCCTTGTATCTATAATGACTTTTTACTAAAATTATTGAAAAAGTAAGGGAGAAAATAATGCTTCGAGTGGTAAAAGTCTTGATTGCAGTTATACCTATTTATTTTGTTGCAACGTCAATCACATTAGGCGGTGGTCATAAAGTCGTTGATAAAATTCATTTTCTTATTCCTGGTGGTGCTGGCGGTGGCTGGGATGGCACTGCCCGCGGTACTGGAGAGGCACTTACAAAATCTGGAATCGTAGGTAAAGCAACTTATGAGAATATGTCAGGTGGAGGTGGTGGTAAAGCTATTGCCCATCTGATTGAAGTAAAAGACTCTGGTGTATTGATGGTCAATTCAACGCCCATTGTTATCCGGTCACTACAAAAAGTTTTTCCTCAATCATTTCGAGATTTAACACCTATCGCAGGCACTATAGGAGATTATGCAGCCATTGTGGTTGGCAAGAATTCAAAGGTTAAAGACTTAAATTCTTTAGTTGCCGCTTATAAAGCTGACCCTAAAAAGGTTGCTGTAGGGGGTGGTTCTGTTGCTGGAAGCATGGATCATTTGGTGATTGCCCTGGTTATGAAAAAATCTGGAGTCGATGCTAAGAAGGTCAAATATATTCCGTATGATGCGGGTGGTAAGGCTATGGCTGGACTGCTTTCTGGTGAGATCAAAGCGCTTTCAACTGGATTTAGTGAAGCTGTAGAACTTGCTCGTCAAGGCGAGGTGAAGATTTTATGTGTTACTTCTGCAGAGCGTATAAAAGTTTCTCCAAATACCCCAACTTGTGATGAGTCAGGTGCTAAGGGAGCTACTTTTGTGAACTGGAGAGGCTTTTTTGCTACTCCTGGTTTGAGTGCTGATAAAGCTAAAGCTTATCAAACAGCTCTTGAAAAAATGTATAAAACGAAAGAATGGCAAACAGTTCGCGATCGCAATGGTTGGGTTGATATTTTTAATAAAGGTGCCGATTTTACGAAGTTTTTAGAGGCACAGGAACAGGTTATAGGAAGCCTTATGAAGGAATTGGGTTTTTTATAATGATTTGAAACAAAGACTATGTCACATCTGTTCAATATAGAGGTGGCATAGTGTGTCACTTATCTTTTCTCTAAAAATTATTGTGATTGTTATGCTTTTTTCAAAAGATCGTATTGGTGCTTTATTGCTCCTTATTTTCTCGATTGTCTATAGTGTCTTAAGCCAAGATATTAAACTGTTACCCTTTCAAGAAAATGTAGCTTTTCATGCCAGAACTATGCCTGAAATTTTAGCTGTGATGGCAATAGGCTTATCTTTGCTCATACTATTTTTTCCAAGTTCTAAAGAGACCCCCGACTTTCGAGGATATAACTGGTTGAGTTGTATAGTTTTTCTTATTTTAATGTCATCATATGGGTTTCTTATTCGTCCTTTGGGTTTTTTGCTTTCTACTTCTTTATTTCTCATTATTGGTTATCTCATTTTAGGTGAGCGAAATCCTTTCAAACTTATACTTGCGTCTGTTCCTCTTGTCGTTCTTTTTTGGCTTCTTATGACACAGGGTCTTGATGTTTTTATTGAACCTTTACCTGAATTTATGAAGCAGAGGAGTTAGATTGTGCTTGAAGGTATTATTATAGGTCTAACTACCGCTTTATCATTTCAGAATCTTCTTTTTGTTATGTTAGGATGTTTGGTCGGGACATTTATTGGTATGTTGCCAGGGTTAGGTCCTATGTCAGCCATCGCGCTGATGATCCCTATTGCAGCAAATCTTGACCCCTCGGCTGGCATCATTCTTATGGCTGCAGTTTATTATGGAGCTATTTTTGGGGGATCCACCTCATCAATTTTAATTAATGCCCCTGGTGTTGCCAGTACAGTGGCTTCGTCATTTGATGGGTATCCCATGGCAAAGCAAGGTAAAGCCGGGAAAGCCCTAGCTATAGCTGCTTATTCTTCTTTTTCCGGTGGTGTGATTGCTGCACTGTTTTTGTTACTTGCGGCTCCGTCACTTGCGCATGTCTCGCTTGCTTTTCAATCAACAGATTATTTTGCCTTAATGGTGTTAGGCCTTGTTGCAGTGTCTGCTTTTGCAGGGGCAGGGGGCATATTAAAGGCTTTACTTATGACTGTTGTTGGTTTGATGCTGTCCACAGTTGGTACAGATCAAACACAAGGGGTGCCACGTTTCACTCTTGGAATATTAGATTTGGTTGACGGGATTTCTTTTCTTTTGCTTGTTATGGCAACATTTGCTCTTTCTGAAGCTCTTATTGCTATTTTGAAACCACGAAACGATGAGAAACGTTTAGAAGAAGAACAGGCTTCTCAAAACCTAGGATCAATGGCCGTGAGCAAAAAGGAAGTGGTTGAGATGGTCCCTGTTATAGGGCGTTCTTCAATACTTGGTTTTCTTATAGGTGTCTTGCCTGGAGCAGGAGCAACAATTGCAAGCTTTCTTGCTTATGGCACAGAACAACGTCTGGCTGGTCCAAAAAAAGGAGCACAATTGGTAAGGGTTCCGTACGCGGATTAGCGGCTCCAGAAACCGCGAATAATGCAGCTGCGACAGGATCTTTTGTTCCTTTATTAACATTGGGTATTCCTGGTTCGGGCACAACGGCAATCATGTTAGGGGCACTTATTAGTTATGGGATACAACCGGGCCCAAGGTTGTACATTGATCAGCCTGAGGTTTTTTGGTCGGTTATTGTTTCTATGTGGATTGGCAATATTATTTTGCTGATTCTTAATCTTCCTCTCATTCCTTATATTGCGAAGATATTGGCTATCCCCTCTCGGTTTTTGTTACCCCTAATTTTGTTTTTCTCTTTGATTGGTGTTTATTTCGTAAGTTTTAATACATTTGATATTCAGTTGATGGTTATCTTTGCTGTTGTTGCGGTTATTTTACGTTTCCTTGATTTCCCTATGGCCCCTATGATTTTGGGTTTTATTCTTGGAGGGATGATGGAAGAAAATTTACGAAGGGCATTATTAATTAATAATGACAGCTGGTCATTCTTATGGGAACGGGAACTTACATTTAGCATTCTTTTAATTGCTGCACTTGTATTGTTTATACCTATGCTTTTGCCGCTTTTTAATAAGTTACGAAAAGGCGCGGATAAAGCAGGTGAAGGCGGTTAACAAGTTATATGTATAAGGTTGTCAGAGATGCCTCAATCGCAATTGTTTGGGGTGGTATTGGTCTTGTTGTTGCTGTCTTGTTAAAGTTTCCAGCTCCCTTCCTTACTGGTCCGGCACTTATCGTGTCACTGGCTTGTTTGGCTGGTATAAAGATGAGTATTCCCTCTGTTCTACGTGATACTTGTTTTATTTTTATCGGGATAGGTATGGGTACATCAGTTACCCCCGATGTTATTGATAATGCAATACAATGGCCGATTGGCATTATTATACTGATAATACTTCTTTTTTTGATCTTATGGTCTGGGATTACACTTTTACGGAATATATTTAGTTATGATATTCGATCAGCGGTTTTAGCATCTTCACCAGGACATTTGAGCTACATTATTGGATTAAGCGTTGATAGCCATGCGAATGTTCAACAAGTGATATTGGTGCAAAGCATAAGAGTTCTTGCATTAACATTGATCGTCCCGTTTATCGTGTTGTTCTTAAATGGTGGTGAGCTTACTGTATCACAAACGACATTGAATTATTTAAGTTATCAGGATCTTCTATTAGTTTTCGTTGGTTCAGTTTTGTGTGGTTGGTTTTTGAAAAAAATAAATATACCTGCAGCTTTTTTATTGGGGGGCATGTTTATTTCGACAGCAAGCCATCTTAGCAATTTAACTCCTGGCCACCTTCCCGATTGGCTTTCTATACCAGCTTTCTTATTGATGGGAACTCTCATTGGTACCCGTTTTAACGGGATAAGCTTTAAAGTTTTTCATCAGGGGCTTTATGCTGGTATGATTATTACTCTTAATGCAATTATTTTATCGATTTTGGCAGCATATATCGCGTCTTGGTTTGTCGATGTTCCTATCACTCAGCTTCTTATCGCATTTGCACCAGGTGGTTTGGAGTCAATGGCTGCAATGGCCGTGTTGTTAGATGCTGAGCCAAGTTTTGTTGCCGCTCATCATGTGACAAGACTATTGCTGCTTACATTCCTTATTCCTTTTATTATGAGAATTTATGATCTTCGTGAGTGAGTTTGGTAGATTTATTAAATTGTTACATAAAGGCATGCATTGTGTGCCGTTTTCGTGGTTCAATGACTTTAGATGGTGCCGCTGGGGAGAATTGAACTCCCGGCCTCACCCTTACCAAGGGTGCGCTCTACCACTGAGCTACAGCGGCTAATTTTTGATTATTTGTATGGTAGAGCGGCTTTTTAACCTAATTTTCGATTCATTACAATAGAGATGCCAATATCTCCTTGAAAGCTAGATATTTCTTATATTTTATCGTTTTTATTGTAAATTTTTAAGTTTGCTTAAAATATATTCTTAATTTTTCTATTCCGTTTAGGTCTTATTTCATCGGTTATTATCGCTACAGTGACCATTTGGACTCTTTATCTATTTCAATCAATATTTTAGGATACGTTCATTTATTTGATATATTATGATGGGATATCTAATTTACTGAGATTCTTGTCGTAATATCTATTAATTTCAAAATATTATGAGTGGGGCAAGTGGGATAATGTCTGCGTGGTTTATTGGTTTTATTTTAATGAGCGTTTCTTTAACTGCAATCGCTCAGCTTCTTATGAAGGCGGGAATGTCTGCCCCTGCTATGCAGGCTGTTTTGAATAATAATCCAACTGTGATCTCTGTGATTATAGCTGTTATTTCTTCTCCTTTTATTGTCTCTGGGATCTTTTGTTTTGGGATTAGTGTACTCGTCTGGTTATTTGTTTTGTCAAAGATTGATGTTTCGCAGGCTTATCCTTTTATTGCTCTTGGACTGGTGATTACTGCTGTTGGTGGGAATTTTTTCTTTAATGAACAATTGGATTTTTTCCGTATTGCTGGAATTATAACAATTGTTATCGGGATTATTCTGGTATCTCAAAGTTCGGCTTAGTCTACCCTTCGGCTTTTTGCTGTTAATTAATTTTATATCTAATCCTTAATAGGTTAAAAAATGAAAATAATGATGGACCGCATTCTAAATTTAAGTGAAGTCAATAAGCTTTTACTTTTATTTCTTCTTGCATTTATAATTAGGGCTATTGGGGTTAATTACGGTTACCTATTTGGTGATGAAAGAATTAATGATGCCGCGAAAGCGCTTTCTGGACAGTTGGTTCCTGGGCAACATTTTTATCCGCCGCTGTTAAATTATCTCACAGCTGTTGCTTTTGGTATCCTTTATTGTATGGGGCGTGTGCTATCGATTTGGTATGATCTGGCAGATTTTCGCGCGCAATATTTTTCAGATCCAACTCCTTTTTATATTACAGCACGTTTGTTAGTTGCATTCATTGCGGCGGGAGTTGCTCCTTTGTTTTATTTGATTGCTAGAGAGGTTGGAATAAATAAACAGTATTCATTGCTTGCAGGTTTGTTTGGTGTTTTTATTCCAGGTATGGTGCTACTCTCTCATATTGCTAAGAGTGATATTCCACTTGCTGCTTGTGGTGTTCTTGTTGTTTATGTCGCTTTGAAAAAAATGAAAGCTCCCAATTCCACAATGTGGGATTTGTTGTTAGGCCTCTCAATCTCATTGGCTTTAAGTTTTAAGCAGTCTTATATATTCATTCTTATTCCCTCTGCAGCTTTATTTGCTTTCTTATTCTATCAAAAATATCAAGATCTTGTTTTATTAGGGCGTTCAGCGCTGTTCATAACGCTTGCAGCACTCATTTCTGGAATAATTTTTAATATTGGTATTCTTTTAGATTTCCAGAATTTTTTAGATTATCAAAAGATACAATCAGTGATGTCAATTCGAGAAACGATTGATCTTTCTTCCGGTATCGCCAAGTGGTGGGAGATTATGAGTGATACTGGCGGAGGCATTAATTTTCTTGTTGTCCTTTTATTTTTTACATTTCCATTTTTTATCTTCAGGGATGGTTTTTTTGAAAATGAGAAATGGCTTCTATTCTCGTTTTGGGGAGCCGTTACCTTTGCAACTTTCATGGTAATTTATCTATCAGGAGGGCGTCAACAACCAGGTTTATGGGTTCCATATATGGTTCTTATGCAATTATTTGTTGCACTGATGATTTGCATAATACTTCAGCATAAAGAAAGTTTATATAGATCTGTTGGGTTAGTTTTAGCTGTTGTGGTCGGACTTCTTTCTGTTTTTGGTAGTTTCGTTGTTATGAAGCAAGCTTTGGCGAAGCCAATTATCTTTAGTGTGGAAGAGTTTCTCAATCAAAATTATAAATCTGATAATACTAAGATGATTGTTTCGATAACCATGCATTCTCCTCAGACGCAAGAAATGCGGGACATGGATCAAAAAAGAAGTGAAAGACTGGCTAAAAAGTACAAAGTTAAGTTACCAGAACAAGCGGCAGAAAACCTGGTCGCACGAAATGATCCAGATGCCATAAATTATTATAATTTGCCTGTTGCTTTCTGGGGCCTTGAGAATACTGATGATGATACATTAGGTGAGGCTATGAAAGCACATAACTGGCCATTACAGAAAGAAGAGTGGAAACTTGATTATTGGCTAAAAAGAGGTTTTTCAGTTTTTGTTTTAGGAGACCGTAAAACTAGAGAGGCTTCAGATGTTGCATTGATTAGCAATTTTTACAAAGAAGTTTCTCGTCGTTGTAAGCTCGTTAAGAACTTTGAGCCAACAAAACCTCTATTTGTTGAATTTACAGCAACTATTTTTAAGTGTCCTCAATCTTAAAATTTAATTCTGAATGTTTTAATATACATATTCTTTGTAATGTGAAAGGTGTGCATCTATAATAGTGCATATCTTTCATTAATTGGTTTTGTTCTCAAAATTTTCCTTTATTGAAGAATTTGCTCAAATTTATTGTTACAATTATTTATAAACATTATACACTGTCTATTTAAGATATTGAAAAACTTTAATTTTAAAAGATATACCCATTTGGGTTCACTATATTATTTTTTTAGAATAGTTCTAATATGTTGAATAATAAGCTTATTTTTGCATTTTCTTGTTATTATGAACACTTGACATGATTTAAGACAAATGGCTTCTTTGCTGTGTTAGTTGCTATCTATAGTGGGTAGTGAGGATCTAATATCGGGCTTTTGACCCCGTCTATTGGAGAAGAAAATGAAAAAAATAAATACTATTCTTAGCTTTCGCTGTGCAATGCTTTCTGTGTTGTTCAGTTTCTTATTTACGACATTTGTTCAAGCAGCAGGTGAAATTAACGTTTATTCTTATCGTCAGCCTTATTTGGTAAATCCTTTGTTTGAAGCTTTTACAAAAAAGACAGGTATTAAAGTCAATGTGATTTTTGCTAAAAAAGGTTTAATTGAGCGAATGGCTGCTGAAGGTAAAAATAGTCCCGCAGATGTTTTGTTAACTGTTGATATCGGGCGCTTGACTAAAGCTGTTAAGCTAGGTGTGTCACAAGCTGTTACATCTAATACTTTGAATGAAAATATTCCCGCACATTATCGTGATCCTAAAGGTGAATGGTTTGGGTTAACGAAAAGGGCTCGAGTTGCTTATGTTTCAAAAGAACGCGTGACACAAGATGCTATTACTTATGAAGAGCTTGCTGATCCAAAGTGGAAAGGTAAGATTTGTATTCGTTCAGGTCAGCATGTTTATAATGTTGCAATGATTGCATCTATGATTGCAAACTCTGATGAAGTGAAAGCGAAAAAATGGCTTGAAGGATTGAAAGTCAATCTAGCTCGTAAACCATCAGGTAATGATCGTGCTCAGGTGAAAAGTGTATATGCTGGAGAATGTGATATTGCAATCGGTAATACTTATTACATGGGTAAAATGCAATTGAATGAGAAAAAGCCGGAGCAGAAAAAATGGGCTGATTCTGTCAAAATCTTATTCCCTAACACCAAAGATCGAGGAACACATATCAACCTTTCTGGAATGGTCTTAGCCTAAATATGCTCCGAATAAAGAGAATGCGCTTAAACTTATGGAGTTTCTGTCAGGTGATGACGCTCAAAAAATTTATTCTGAAGTGAATTATGAATACCCTGTAAAAGATGGTGTTGCATGGTCGAAGCTTGTAAAATCCTGGGGTGAGTTTAAGTCTGACGCGATTTCATTAGAGCAAATTGCCAAACTTCGTAAACGCGCCAGTGAGTTAGTTGACGAAGTTCAATTTAATGACGGACCAAGCTCTTAATGTTTTTGATATAATCTATTGACCTTGAGCATTGGTATGCTCAAGGTCCTATATCAGTCAATTTGTGATAGAGATAAATCTAAATGCAAGGTAATCCTCGAAATTTACGCGTCCGTATAAATGAATTGAATTCAGCTGAGCAGTTGGTTGGTTTTGGTTTTCGGTGCTGGCTCGCCGGGTATCAAAATGGTGATATTAGCTGTTGGGGTACAGGTTGGGACCATTATTCGAAAACCCTGGGCGTTGCAAAAGCAAAGCCTATTGTGAATGAGCTTGCATTTTGGGTGCAGACTGTTTGTTCCTGTTCTAAACGTAAAATTGATTGTGCGCCCATTGATTGTCAATGCTTTTTGTCAAGATGAGTGTACAGCTATATCATTGATTGCAGCCAGTCAGCATAATCATTGTCCCGCTTTGCAAGCTTGTGCCTCTACGCTTTTGGGAACAGATGAGATTGAACCTGTTCTGAATTCGGCTGAAAGTTTTGCTTATGCTCTGCATCAGGCTGATATGAGTTTGCAAGGTGAAGTTATTACTAATTAAATATAATTGGTTTTACTTGCTCGCTTTTTTATTAGTTTCTGTACCTAATTCAATCAGCTTTTCTCTTACCCATTCATGGCACTCATCGCGGTCATGACTTTTGTGCCATACAAGATAATTCGATACGAGTAATTCTGGGAATGGCTGTTTTATCTCAGATATTGGGATATATTTTTTAATTATATCAATTGTTGTTTTGGGCAACGTCACCAGAGCTTCTGACTCTAGTGCGATAAATATTCCAACAAATGCGGATGAGGCTTCTACTGTTTTGTCTAGATTAATGTTTTGTGACATTAAGTGTTTCTCATAGGGAGTTGTTGACCGGTTATTTGATGCAAAAACTATATGGTCAGCATTTTGGAAATCTATTGCGGATAATTTTTTATTTGCTAAAGGATGGTTTCTTTTTGCGATTGTTAGATATGTATCGCTTTTCAGCTTTTTATATTGAAAATCGGCGGCATCTTCTTCGGGTTTGCCTTGTGTAATCAGGAAATGGATTCTTCCTTGACGCATGTCATCAAAGTTCTGGAGGCCGTTTTACCTGGTGCCAGCCAAGTTTAATATTTGGGGCTAGCTCTCTTACAGAGTTTCGTAATTGGTGTAACAGTGTGATTTCAAACGGTGCACGACAGCACATTATAAAGTTTCGTTGTTGTGTTGTTGGATCGAACGGTGTGGCTGGCCTCAGTAAACTTTCCATGCCTGAGACAATTACATGAATTGTAGGAGCTAACGCTTCTGCTTTTGATGTGGGTACGAGTTTTTGACCGGCTCTGACAAATAACGGATCATCAAATATATGTCTTAAGTTTGCTAGCGCATGGCTCACGGCAGAGGGACTTCGGCCCAGACGTTCTGCGGCTTTGGTTACACTTGCATCAATTAACAGTGCATCCAGCACGACAATTAAGTTAGCGTCTAATTCTTTTAAATGCATAACATACATCTACTCTTGGTTAATAGATGAGCAATATGGGGTTCTCGTCTTTATTTAGATTCTTTGACCTTACTCTATACGGGGATAAATGTTTTTTGAACTGCATACTATGCATTTATATTAATGAGAAAAATTCGTTTTATTAAATGTCTAAAAGCTATATTTTTTTGTTATATGAATAACATTCTATTTTAATTTGTTCTTTGAAAGGTAAATGATATGGGAAAAGTCGAATCCTTCCCCAACATTTTTCCAAATGCGCGTCGTGTTATCGGGTGTCTTGATGTATTTGCTCGAACAATACCTGTTTTATATTCCACAGACATTCGGCGAACGGAGAGATTTTATACTAAAGAATTGGGTTTTCAGATTGAAAAGGATGGAGACTATCTCATTTTCTTTCGGGATAATATGGAAATTCACTATCATATTATTTCAGACGCTAGCCAGACGCCAAAACTGAGATGTTACATTCGTGGAGAACAAGTTAACTTTTTATATGAAGAATTTAAAACAAAAAAAGTTTCCGGCTTAAGTGATTTTAAAAACAATCTCGGAATATGAAAGAGTTTTATATAGAGGATCCTGATGGTCATAAAATATGTTTTGCGTGTCGTGATCAGGAGGTCTAATTATAGATTAAACCTTCTGATCAAGTTGGGAAAGTCTTAAGCAGCAGGTCTCGCACTTGCTGCTGCTGCCGCGACAGCAC
>CBDHHC010000015.1:0-32349 GCA_965263345.1 Methyloligellaceae bacterium | reverse complement strand
GAGGTTTTTTGAACCGACCGAGGTGAAAATGTTGACATTCTAACCTATCTTAATTTGCTGTAAAATTTTTTTAATTTCTTAATTGCATTTATTTAGTTGGTAACATTTATAAAACCATCATGTAGTTCTAATCTGGGGGCTTTATATTGTTTCATTAATTGGTGATCGTGTGTCGCTATAATTACAGATGTCCCTAATCTGTTCAATTCAATAAATAATCTCAACAGTCTTTGGGCCATTTGTGGGTCAACGTTACCAGTTGGTTCGTCCGCGAGCAATAATTCTGGTTTTCCGATAACAGCTCTGGCTATTGCAGCACGCTGTTTTTCTCCACCAGATAGAACTGGGGGGTACGCGTACATTCTGTCTCCTAGTCCCACCCATTGTAAGAGATCAGTCACATCTTCTTTATAATCGGAAATTCTTTTTCCTAAAACTCTTAATGGAAGCGCAACATTTTCCCATGTTGTTAAATGGTCTAATAATCTAAAATCCTGGAAAACGATGCCTATTCGTCTGCGTAATTGCGCTCGTCTTGCTGGTTTTACCCAGGTTACATTTTGTCCAAATAGATGTAATGTTCCATCGCTTGGGTGCATAGACATGAATATTAAACGCATTACAGAACTTTTACCAGCACCTGAAGGTCCTGTAAGAAAGTGAAAACTCCCAGGCTTAACATGAATATTAACACGTTTTAACACTTCCGGTCCTCTACCGTAGCGCATCCCAACATTTTCCATTCGGATCAAAGCTTTATTTCCTTAAATAGTTATATTTTCTTAATTCATCTTTATGGGAATGCCTGAATTGAAACTCAATTCAATAATGAATGAATTTAATAATTTAATTTTTTTTGATGTAAATTTCAAACAACTCCAGGAAATTAACGTATTTTAGGGCATTATTATGGTTTAATTCGAATATATTAGAAATGCAATCTTTATTGAATTCAAATCATGATTATTGAATGTCCGAATTGTGAAACTAGTTATGAGACGCCTTCTGTTTTACCAGCAGAAGGACGTAAGGTTAGATGTGCAAAATGTGCACATGTGTGGAAAGCTGTGCCACCTGAAGGTTCAAGTATAACCGATGAGTTTGCTAAGATAGATGATGACGAAGACGATTTACAAGAGGATATTACTGAGTCTGAAAATGAAAATGAAAATGAAAATGAAAATGAAAATAATGATAATGATAATGACCTTGAGTTTCGGATGGATGATATTGAAGAAGATCCAGTAGAAACACAGGAAGAAGGAATTATTGAAAGTGAAGAGCAGGAGGCTATCGGAGGTGAAGCACTTGAAGATGTTGTAGAAGATTTTTCTGATGCAGATGTTGAAGCTGAAACTGATGAAGATAAAATTGAAGAAGATATAGACCTTGATAGTTTTGGGGCTCAAGAAACACAGGCAAATGAACAAGATGGCGAACAAGAAAACCATGAGAATCAAGAGTTTCAAGACGTTTTCTCAGACGAGGAGCCGGTTGAAGAGGAAGATGAGGCGCCTGTAGAACATGTAGAACTAAAACAAGAAGCTGAACTTGAAGAACATACAGTTCCGAATTATCTGCTTGCTCATTTCAAGAAAATTGATAAAAAATTAATTTATGGATGGAGTGGATTTATAATATTTTTAATTTTCGCTTTATTTACGGCTTACATGTTCCGTGTTGCAATTGTGAAAACTCTTCCCACATCAGCACATATATATGCATTCTTCGATGTTAATGTAAATATAAGAGGGTTAGAATTTAAATCTATACAATATAAAAAGTCTAAGGATAATGAGCAATCTGTCATTAAAGTTTCAGGCCAGATTGTTAATATTACAAATCAATCCGTATCTGTACCAACAATTGTTTTTGCATTTAGAGATGAAGATGGAGCGGAATTATATCATTGGGCAAAACGTATTAATATTGAGAAATTACCTGCTCAAAGGCAATTGCCTTTTTCTTTTAAATTGCCTAATCCTCCAATGTTAGTACATTCATTAGAACTGAGATTTGCAAAAATGAATTAAACCTTGAGAGGTTTGTATTTGGTGGTGAAAAGTGAAGTTAATTATTCTCCGGAAATAGGTGTGTTGTTTTCGGAACAAGATATTTCTCAGCGCATAAATTTAATTGCTAAAGATATTTCTCATTCAGACTTAAATGATATTGTTGTTATAGTAATCTTGAGTGGTAGTTTTATTTTTGCTGCAGATTTGATTCGGTCTTTACATCAGCATAATATTTGCCCTGAAGTAGATTTTATTACTTTAGCCAGTTATCATGGCGAAACAAAATCCTCTGGTACTGTTAAAATATTAAGGGATATTACTCGTTCTATTGAAGGACGGAATGTGTTGATTGTTGATGACATTTTAGATACAGGGCGGACTTTGAAATATGCGAAAGAACTTATAAAAGGTAGGGCGGCGAGTTGTGTCTCTACGTGTGTCTTACTTGATAAACCTGATAATCGTGTTGTGGAAGTTGAGGCAGACTTTATAGGTTTTAAATGTCCTGATGTGTTTGTGGTTGGATATGGGATGGATTTTAATCATAGATTAAGAGAGCTGCCCTTTATCGGACGAATCATGTAGTTTGTGCATGAGCAAGTAGGTTTCTTGTATAATTGAATCCTAATTGTGACATTAAATGACTGAAATCTAATAAAGCGAATTTTTATCATGGCCAAAATTCTTCTTGCTGAAGATGATTTTGCTATCCGGGATTTTGTTCGGTTGGCTTTGGAGATGGACCATCACGACGTTGTGGCGGTTCACAATGGGGATGAGGCATTAGAGAGAATTAAAGCGGATCCTGATCAGTATCATCTTTTATTGACCGATATACGCATGCCTATAACTGATGGAATTGCTCTGGTACATGCATTGGTCGAAAAAAATATAGAACTTCCTATCTTACTCATGACAGGGTATTCTGATCATAAGGATAAGGCTCTTCTTGGTTTGACACCAAGTGTAAAAGGATTGGTTGTAAAACCTTTCACTCTTGAGCTTATACGCGAACAGGTCCAATCAACATTATCAAATTTGAACTCTGAAGCTGCTTAAAATGAAATATTGATACAAACTTTTTATTAATATTTCTGAGGTTAATAATGTTTTAACCCCGTTGTAGTTTTTTGTGACAAGCTGTGTGATAATTGATTGGTTAGTTGCATTTTATAATATTGCAATTTGCAATTCGTAGACTTAGAGTTTTTATAAATGAGTAAAGAGTTTCTATGGATCAAACCTCGTGACTTAAGTACTGTTCTAGCTGCTATAAAAGATGCAGATAGTATTACAGAACGCGAGCAATATAAGCGTTTTATGTATCGGGGGCTTTTAGAGTGGGCTTTTATTTTAACTTTTTGTTTAGCGCTTGTCGCGGGTTTTTTCGTTATTCCCAATCAAACCAAAATTGTTTTAGCCAGATTATATGAATATAGTCAGTTTTTAAGCCTTATGTAATACTTCATTTTTGGTTTTTATTAACCCTTTAGCACAAAGAATGTTCTTTCGACTATTTTTTTTATTGCATATATTTTCTGTAAACTTTCTCAAGGTATTATTCATCTTAATAAAATCGTTTGAACTTTGAAAAAGGTTTCCCAATGCACGTTATATTATCGAAGCTGCTAAAGACGTTTTTGTCATTGTCGCTTATTACTATTTTATCTGTATCAGCTTCGGCTGATCCTCTTGAACGTGGGATACAAGGCGCTATTGGTGGTGCTATTATT
Source organism: Methyloligellaceae bacterium (assembly GCA_965263345.1). Lineage (GTDB taxonomy): Bacteria > Pseudomonadota > Alphaproteobacteria > Rhizobiales > CBDHHC01 > CBDHHC01. The sequence continues at coordinate 28,601 of CBDHHC010000015.1, read as the reverse complement.
GGTGGTGTTTTAAAGGGAAAAGGTGGTATTGGTAAAGGGGCAGCAGTTGGTGCTACAGTTGGAATTTTAGGTGGAGCTCTAGAGAGACGTCAAAAACGGTCCTTCGAATACGATCATAGACCTGTTGTTCATTATCACCCTAGTAACCACAGATATAGATATACTCCTGCTGGGTCCCCACTTGTGGAAGATATACAGTATGAGCTCAATCGTTTAGGGTATCGACCTGGTCCAATTGATGGTGTATTTGGGCGCCGTACAGCTTATGCAATTGGGGCATACCAACGTGAGCATGATTTGCTTGTCACGAAACGGCCTTCAAAGGCATTATTACGACATATCTATAGAAATGGTGGGTAGTTTCTCTACCCTAACTACAATTCTTTGTTGAAACTTGCCTTTATTACGAATTTTCTGTTTGTATAAAGGCTTTTTATTTTTTCTAATTATATCCTTCTATTCCATAGAATTCTCAATAAATCACCTTAATCCTTATCATAATTGAGGATAACTCAATAGGTGGTGCTTCCCTTAAGCTGGTTCGCTCTATACTCATTGAATTGAGAATCGTGTAAAAAGTTAATAATATATTAAGATTTGGCGCTTCTCGCGCATTAATCACCATACATAGGGTTAGGTAGAACTGTATGGAATTTGAAACAATATATTATAAAGATAGGCTCACACTTATGAATCCCAAGGGGGATGTTGGGCTTATCACGCTCTGGTCTCCAGTCAAAACTGTTTTGTCAAAACTTGAAAAAATAAATCCTTCTCTTGTAGATGCAACTCAAAGTCGAATCGCTGTTGTCAGTAACCTCTATGGAGATGGTATGTTGCATATGTTTTGCAACTTATTGTTTAATCCACAGATTAGATATTTAGTTGCGGTTGGCCAAGACATGGGGCTGTCTACATGCGAAGAGATTCATCAGTTTCTTCGAGCTGGCTTAGAAGATGGTAATATTTTGGGAAAAGGCTTGAAACGTGTCATTGGAACACAAAGATTGCTTCGTGTTCCAGAGGGATTTGATGAGTCCATATTGCAAAGAAGACTTTCTTTTGAAGTTTTAGGGAAACTATCGGAAAAGGAGTTTGTTGATAAGGTACAAACTTATTTTGAAACTCTTCCAGAAAAATCAGACGATGTATTAGAAGATCGTATTAAATTAGAAATTCAAGAATCCTCAGCTGATGACTTTAGTTATATGCCATCCGACCCGTTATCCCATACTGTTTCAAGACGCAAACCATTAGATTGTTGGGAAGAGCTTGTTTTTCGTGTGATGCGATTTGGACGACCGCTTGAGTTACGCAAAGGTCCTCGAATAGAGTTGCAGAATGTAAAAGTTGTCATTGCTGATCCGGTTGAAGAAAAGGCTGAGAACCTTAAAGAGTTTGGTTTTGATTTTGATAGGTTTAAAACCTATCAGAAGAAGATTATGGATCCTGTTGTTCCTGAGAATGTTTCTTATACATATGGAAATCGTATTCGAGGTTATTATGAGCATCCTGATGGGCATGATAAAGTTGATTGTCTGAGTGCCGTAATTCATACCCTTAGCCAAGACAAAGAATCTCGACATTGTTATATTTCTTTGTGGGATACTCAGAATGATTTGCGTGGGACATCACTTGAGAAAACTGGTGGGTCGGCCCCTTGTTTGGCGACTTTATTTTTTCGTGTCTGGAATAATCGTTTGACCTTAACAGCAAATTATCGTTCGCATAATTTGCTAACGGCCTGGCTTGAAAATGTATATGGCCTGATGGCCATTCAGCGACATGTTGCAGAAGGTTGCCAACTGGAAACGGGTGAGATCACTGTGATTAGTCATTCGCTGACAATTAATCCAAAAGAAGCTCGTTTTCCTGTTGCGGAACAGATTGTGCAATCCCGGAAGAAAGATGATGATTATGACAGGGAGGCCGGGAAATATATTCTTAGGGAAGATCCCCATGGATATTTTTCCGTTACTACAGACCCTGATGCTGGGCATATCATTGTTGAACATAAGCATCAAAATGTAACTTTGAATCGTTACTATGGCAAACGGTCCAGAGAGATTGAAGAGCAGTTGTCCAGGGATCTTGCTGTTTCACTTGTGTCACATGCGTTGTATCTTGGGAGGCAACTGGCTGAAGCTGAGAGTAGTTTGGTAAAGGCAAAAGCTGCGAAACGTGATCAGCGTGCAAGTGTAGGTTAAACGAGGGAGAAATGAGATGATACTCTCGGATGGAGATATTATTAAACAGTTGGAAGAGGGGCATATTCAGATTGATCCTATGCCGCCTGTTGATGAAATTCAAGGTGCATCGGTTGATTTGCGTCTGGGCAATCAGTTCCGTTTGTTCTCAATGCATACGGGGTCGCATATTGATTTGTGGGAACCGCGTGAGCAGCTGGCGAAAACAATTGATAATGTGATGCTTGATGAGGTGACTATTGGTGATGATGAAGCTTTTTATCTTCATCCTGGTGAGCTTGTCTTGGGGGCGACTTTAGAGAAAGTTACGATTGCAGAGAATTTATGTGGAATATTGAACGGGCGATCTAGTTTGGCGCGTCTTGGTTTGATGGTTCATGCGACGGCGCATTTTGTTGATCCGGGTTGGAGTGGTCAGATTGTTTTGGAATTTTTTAATTGTGGTCGATCACCGCTTGGGTTGAAGCCGGGCATGCCTGTTTGTGCTCTCGGGTTTCAAGTGCTTTCGTCTCCAGCGCTTAATCCTTATAACAAGCGGATGAATGCGAAGTATAAAGATCAGCAAGGTGCGGTTGCGAGCCGTATTGCGATGGAGCAATAGCCGGCGTGATAACAGTTTTTTTTGATCTTGGAGCGACGTTGATTACTGGGCCTGACCGTGGACCTGCTGGACGACTGGCGGAGCGATTAAGCTTAAGTGCTGAGCAGAAGAAAGTGCTTAGCGGGGAAATGATGACAGCCAATTGGCAAGCTTCTGATGGGTTGGCTGGTTTTCTAACTCAGAGTTTCAATGTTGCAGAAAGTGATGCACGTGAGGCGGCTGCGTGGATTTGGGATACGCAGTTTGGTGAAGTTGAAGCGATTGATGGAGCCTATGACGCTGTTGCGCGCATGCTGGACGCTGAATTTCAGGTGGGGATGGTGTCAAATATCTGGCATCCCTATCTGGAAGGGGCTAAGGCAGCGCTTGGGGATGCATTTGAGAAAATTGGTGGGCCGAAGTTTTTTTCTTATGCGGAAGGGTCTGCTAAGCCTGATGTTGATGTGTTTCAATCTGTTGTTGCACAGGCTGGTGTGCCGGCTGATAAGTGCGTGATGATTGGGGATACTTATGAGATGGATATCCTGCCCGCGCTTGAACATGGGCTTGGAGCGATCTGGGTTTTACATCGGCCCGAGAAGGAACAGGATGATCTCGTTCGGGTTTTGAATGGGGATGCGCCTTGTCCGAATGTTACGTTGAGGCATATTCAGGATTTGAGAGCGGATGATGTTTATCTAGCGCTGGGTGAATTTGAGGATGAGCGGGAGGATTAAATGGATATAAAAAAAATAGAGCGGTTGAGTGCGGATGAGTTGTTGGCCAAGGTTAAGCAGACGCGATTGAAGGGGTATGGGCAGCCTTATATCTATGAGACTTCCGAAGTCGAGCTGGTCGAGGCGGTTGATACGGATAAGCTGGTACCGGCACAGCGTTATGTGTTGATGCCTGGGGTGCGGACTATTCAGACATTGCGGGATGCTGTTTTGGAGCAAGGCGCTGATATTTTTATGCTTAATGGGGCGTTGCGTGTTTGGCTGCAGGATGATGATGAGACGGAGGCTATTCCTGTTTTGCCGCCGATTATTGAAGAGTCTGTTGAGCCCAATGGGGAGACGGTTTGGTTGATTAATGACGGGATGCACCGGGTTTATGCGGCGCGTTTGGCTGGTCAGCCGATTAATGTTATTCTGGTTCGTAATGTTCCTCATGAGTATCCTTATTATGCCTTTGCGTTGGAGAAGGGCTGGGCAGATGTTTCAGAGCTTGAAGAGCTTCCCGATGAATTCCAGAAAAAGACCTATCGCCAGCCAGAGAATTATAAAGATCTGTTTCGGAATTTTAATGAGATTTTTCCAGGTGTTCAGAAGAAGCGGAAAGATAGCAATCCAGATTATTTGAAGAAGAGTGCTTGAAGTTTTTAGTTTTCGTTCAAGCGGCACGAAGCCTGCGCGCCTCAATGGCGCTAGTCCGCAAAAAAGTTGCTCTGCACTTTTTATCGTCCATCTTTTCGCTCGCGCGAATTGACTTTCAGTCAATCGCTGCGCGTGCGCGAGCGCGAACGAGCGCTCGGGGTCCGCAAAAGAATGCCTTTGCGCATTCTTTATTGTCCAGTTCTTTTTCCTTGAGAAGAACAGGTATGTACGTGTTCCTGCAGAAAGATTAAAACATCTAACCATTTTTCATTTTTTTTCTGGATTAGGAGCAAGGCGTGAAGCTTAGTTGAGCTAAGTGAGCGACGTATCGACGACATCCAGGAAGAAATAAAAATGGTTAGAACAAGCACCGATAGCCCGGCAGCTCAAAGCATACCAGGTTGTAAAGTCTCAAACGCCACTTTTTAATTACTCAGCTATGGTCTCAGCTGCCCATCCAAGACATTCCCTGGGTGGCGTTGCGTATTCGCTTATGTATGTTAAATACACTGCGCTCTTACGCGCCTTGCCCAGAAAAATTTGGTGAACAGCTGGTCGCGTGGGCTTTTCGCCGCTGAAAAATTGCATAGGCAACCTGCTGATTAAAGTGTTTTGGATTCAATGAACCCTCGACAGGTATCCTATGCCTTGTGGGTGACCAGGGGTGAAAAACCCATGCTCGTGGCCTGTCGCTGATACGGAACATAAAACTGCCTCGGAGGTCTAGCATGTCCTTACCTAGTATGAACGCGTTACAGCTTAAGAGGCTTGGAAAGCTTTTTATATAAAGTGCACAAAACCTTCTGCCTCAAACAGACGCTTACCATTATATGGGAGGTATTTGGGGTGAGGATAACTTTTTTTGTGTTTTTTATCTTAATAATTTCAATGGGTTATAATTTTATTATGGTTTAAATTTTGTTAAAAGGAATGACGGAACACCTTGCTTCACTCGTTTGCGAGAAAGTATTTATAACCTTTTGGCCAGTAATTTCAAATCAGCTCCCCCCACTTCCAAATGTTGCAAAGAATAAACTGATAACCATTGCTGCAATGGCCGTGATCCATGAGGCAATGACTCTAATTCCAATTTTTATCCATTCAGGCTTCAGTTTGCAAATGAGTAAAGTTAAAAATGTCCAACAAGTATAAAGCGTAAAGGTTGTAATTGCAGAGCCACTTAATGTGGCCAGGTTTGTTGACAAATCCTGCGCTCCTACCCCTGAGTCAATTCCAATCATCAGGGCAACAATTATTGATGTCACTGTGATTTCGAATGGCAACTTTTTAATGTCTATCAGCGTGAGCAGTCCAACTATTATTGTAACAGAGAGCAAAGCAATCCGAGTATACGGACTGAAAAAGTCTGACAGAGTTGCCAGCAGGCCAGCAATGAGTGCAAGACCAAAGACAATCACTGCATATATCACCTGATTTAAACTGTTTTGGCCTAACCTTAGGCCCAGAGCTGCAAGAGCTAGCATATGAGCCGGGACGTAGAATGGGTGTTTCAGACCCGCCAACAAACCTAGCGGATCTTCACTTGCACCATGGGCTGATGCGCTTGCAGTGGCTGCAAACAGCATACAAAGAGTTAACAGAAATAAACGCATTGTGGCTATAGAACCCCGGCAAGAAAAGCGCCACCTACAAGTGCAATAACAAGACCGCCGGCCTGGACAGCATAACGTCCTACTTGCCAGCGAGACAGCTCACCAAAGAGAATACCAAAAAGGTGAAGAAGCCCAGTCGCGATAACAAAGCCAATGGCGTAGGTTATTGGATTAGCTGCGGTTGGGAGTTCTGTTCCATGTGCATGTCCATGAAAAATTGCGAAAACAGCAACAACAACCATTGCGACATAGATAGGTAGACGAATAGTCAAAGCAACCAGAAGACCAAGCACCACAGCAGAAGCTGCTATTCCGGTTTCAACTGCCGGTATTTCAATGCCCAGAATACCAAGAATTCCACCAACAACCATTATCAGAGGAAAAACGATAGGAAGGACCCAGATTGCAGGTCTTCCAAGAAAAGCCCCCCAAAGGCCAACGGCAACCATAGCCACCACATGATCCCATCCAAACAGCGGGTGGGTAAACCCACTGATAAAGCCTCCTATCGGCCCTTCTCCTGAATGCGCCATTGCGAATTCGGGAGCGGTTAGAAATAAAATAATGCTCATTAAAAATAGTGGTCTAGATAAATTGTGCTGCGCTTTTCCCTGACTCATGTTCTATCCCTTTTTATCGTTTGGTTTTGTTTTTTATCAATTCTTTAAAATTAGATATTATTATGCTCCTAAAATATCTCAAAAAATGTCCATTTTAGGGTGTTGTTTTGCTATGCAATCCATAATTCCAGCAAATGATTTTTTGCGATCTTTGCAGTGGCAGGGGTTTGCAGTATTTAACCCCCATCCCCTTTGCTTGCGCAAAGGTACTTCCCCCAATTGCAATTGAGGGAAGAAAGAGGGTGTCTGTTTTACGAATGGTATATGCCTGCATAGGTTAAATAGTTCCCCGCCGGTCAGGCTTTGTAAGCCTGACTGAAAAGTCTTGCCACTGTCTCAGTTAAGCACAACTCATCTATGATCTAAAATTCAAAACCTCAATCTCACTTGTCGGATTAGCCGAAGACCATTTCCAATATTCGGGCCGCTCCACATATCCTTTGCGGACTGGGTTGTTATGGATGTACTCCAGCTTTTGTAAAAAGAAGGCATCAGATGTAATCTGTTTTGGTTTGTTGTCCTCTTTCCAAAAATGATATCCATGCTGCTCATCACAAAACATCTTTAGGACATTGGGTTCATGTTCAGCCAAATTCTTTTTAAACTGTTTTGAAGTATATTTTTTAAAATCACATATAAACCCAGAAACATTTTCAGACCGCACAATCAGATGCAGGTGGTTAAGCATAAACACATAGGCGAATATATCCAGGCTTTTATGTTTCTGACAATATTTCAGACTATCCGCCAATATCTGCCATCTATTATGGCGATCAAAAATGTAATACCAGTTATAGATTGTGGGTGTTAGAAAATAACAGCCATATTTGGCATCAGGATGGATATGTGCTTTTGGCATTGAGTCAAGTTTATCTATCAAGCAAATATATGTTTGATAGACTGATTTGGTTTAAGATTGTGTTTATAAGGCAGGGTGTGCAGATCTGTTATGATAGCATGAACAGTCAGTCAGGCTTACAAAGCCTGACCGGCGGGGGAAGTTGCAACATTTGTATGGTCTGGACCGAGGGCTTTTTCATCTTATCGCCAAGCGATCTTTTATAGAGCGGTTCCGCCTGCGCATACTGCCCCTGGACTTTATAAAGCTCCGCCAGATTATTGAGGGAAGTTGCATATTCGCTGGAGTTTCTCCATGTCTTTCTTTGGCTTTTTCTGCATAGGTTTTCGCTATTGGAATGGCTTCTAAATATTTGCCAGCTTGATAAAGCTTAATGACTTGCTGATTTATTTTCTTTAGATCATCCGTTTGTGCATTGGCTGATGAAGAGAGACAGATGATAAAAATGATAAAAATGAATGTGTTTGCCCTATAGAACATATAAACCCCCGTAAAATTTATAAAATATGTGATTTAAGTTATATATGTAATTTGTCGTAATGATGAAGGCTGGAGAAAAGAGTATAATGATCCGGAGAGGCGCGGCAGTTATTTTGCCCTATATTGCCTAAGGCGTTGACCCGAGAATGCAAAACTATCTTGTGTGAAAAATATGACCTATGAAGACTTCAATGATTTTTGTTCCTCGCTTATGGCTACGACTTATGTTCAACAATGGGGCGGTTCTCATGTCTGGAAAGTTGGTGGGAAGGTGTTTGCTATTGGTGGTTGGGATGATGGGGATAATGCCCATATTACTTTTAAAGTTTCCAAAATTGCTTTTGAGGTTCTGCAAGACAGGCCAGGTGTGCGCCCTGCTCCTTATCTGGCCTCCAGGGGTATGAGCTGGTTGCAACATTATCAACCTGATGGGTTTACGGATGAAGAACTAAAAGAACATATCACCGAGTCTCATCGTATTGTGTCATTGGGGTTGTCGAAGAAAAAACAGAAAGAGTTGGGGCTTAATCAAACTCCTTAACTTCTGTTATTTTCCTCTACCTATTATCCGCTTCAACCGCGTCATGCAATTGTTGCATGAAATTTCGGTCCAGAACTGGATTGTCGTTTTTCCGTAATAATGTTATATCATTATAATTAAAGATAAAATAGATTGGGGCATTTGTTATGTTACGTTGGATTATTTACCTTATTACTCATACTTCCATGCTTGCTGTTGGTTTTGCTTTGGGGGTTTATCTTCTTCCTATTCTTACCGCGCCTAAGGGACCTGATAAAGCGATGTTGGCTGAGATGGCGCAATCGGCTTTGTTCTCGACTGAGTTTAAAAGAGGTCTTAAGGGGAATGATTTTTTGCATTGGGGTGAGGGGAAAGTCAGTATCACTTCTGATTCAATCGTGCATGAAGGCAAGCTTGCGCCGGGGCCGGATTATAAGCTTTATTTGGTTAAAGAGTTTGTTGAAGATGAAGAGCAGTTTTTGAAAGTTAAAAATGACTCTCGTGTTATTGGTGATGTGAAGACTTTTGATGGGTTTCTGTTAAAAGTTCCTGGAGATGTCGATATTAAGCAGTATACGACTGTGCTTGTCTGGTGTGAGGCATTTGGCGAGTTTATTACGGCTGCGAAATACCAATAAGATTTATTTGAATGCCCAATCTGATATATTCATTGGTTATATATTTAATTGGGCATTTTTTTATGTTTAAGTGACTTATCATCAATACTGAAAAGGAGTGATTGGTGTTAGATGTTGCGATTTTAACGTGTCAGAAATTATTACATCCCAACCCTCATAGTTTCTACAGTTCACAGGTGATCTATGAAGAAAGTCTTATACTAGATTATCTTCTTCGACATGGCGTGACGGCTGAACGGGTTGATTGGGCTGATAACACTATTGATTGGTCTGAGGTTGGATGTGCCGTGTTTCGCAGCCCCTGGGATTATCTGGAAAAATTTGATGAATTTGAAGCGTGGTTAGAGCTTGCAAAGTCCAAAACGCGTTTTATCAATTCGTATGAGCTTATTCCGTGGAATTTAACCAAGCATTATTTGCATGATTTGGATAAGCAAGGGATCCCGATTGTTCCAACGGTTTTTCTTAAACAGGGCGAAGATTTTCATTTAAATAATTTGTTCTCACATTTTTCTTGTGAAGAGCTGGTGGTTAAACCCGTCATTTCTGCTGGAGGGTATGAGACGTATCGAATTAGGCAATCAGACATATCCTGGTTCAATCCGAAATTGCGCGAGCTTCTTGGGAAACAAGAGTTTATGGTGCAGCCTTTTCAAGCCTCCATTCTCTCTCTGGGTGAGTATTCTTTTATTGTTATTGATGGGGTTTATACCCATGGAACACAAAAGCAAGCAAAAGAGGGTGAGTTTCGGATTCAGGATGGTTATGGCGGGTATGCCTTGCCTTATTTTGCGGATGATAAAGAAAAAGAGTTTTCCGAACGTGTTGCAAAGGCGTGTCTGAGTTATGCACATTTTGCTCGTATAGATGTTGTCTATGATGACGCAGAGACAATGAGGGTTATGGAAGTTGAAGTTTTCGACCCAGAGTTGTTTTTCAGATTTGACCGTGCTGCTGCCGAGAAGCTTGCAGACGTTATTATGAAAAATTTGTGAAAAAGAACCACTCGTACATATTTATGAAAATTAGCAGATCTTTCTCCTGGCGAATTGGATTTCAATAAGTTATTTTAAATCTATGTTATACAACTTACTCATGCTGCGTTCATGAATGTCTGTTTATACATAATATAATCGTTGCTGAAATGGCTCCTGACCTCAAAAATATCATATGTCTGTCAAGATAATCCTTTATGTTGGTATTTATTGACATATGATTAGCAGCAACATAAATAGATGGGTGATATTATTATGCCCATAGATAAAAATAAACTGAGCTAAGATATGGAAATTACTTATTTTTCATAGTCTTCAGTACAATGGAGTGAATAATGCTTGCCCGCCTTGCACTTTTTACCGCTTTTCTGGCTTTTTCATTATCGTCAGCTTTTGCCCAACAAGCGTGTCCAATTAAAACTGTTCCGATTAGTAAACTTAATTGTGACAAAGGGCTGACTTATGTTGGACCGCGTAACAAGTATAAATATGGTGGTCAATGTATTTATCCTTTGCAGCCATGTGTTGGCAAAGTTGAGAATACGCGCAATGGCGAGTGTCCTGGTGGTACTTATGTTGGTGCCCCAAATGCTGCCAAATTTGGTGGTCAATGTATTTTCCCAGCTGCTGGTTGGAAAATAGAGGCTCGTGCTGCAGGACAGCTTTCTGATTGTAAGCCTCCAGAAGTTTTTATGGGACCTGCTAAGGCTGGTTCGTTATCAGGACATTGTGTAAAGATTTTTAAATAGTAAAACCAAGTGACGGATTTTGAGTGGAAAGCACTGACGGGGGATAAAGTGAGCGAGCAGACCGAAGTGCAAGCCCAAGCACAAGGATCGGGCAAAAGAACATTATTAACGAGTATTCTTGATATTGGTACACGCGCAGGTATTATTCTTGCAGCTATCGCCTTTATCTCAGAATATGAGTACAGGCATATTGAACGTACGACAAATGCCTTTCAGCAGACTATTCAGAAGCCACCACAAAGTGATGTGGCTGCAATGGCATTTAGCTATCTCAATCAAGAGATTACCTATCCGTTTTGTCCATTTAAATCTATCTGTAGTGTGCGTGGACGTCATAGTTTTGAGAATCTCGAGCTGTATAATGAAAAAACAGAACGCGGGGTTCGTTTAGAGAAAGATAATCTGAAGAGCAAATCTCTACAGAATGCCAAGTTTATCACTTCAGACCTTCGAAAGATTTCATTTTCTGAGATTAATATGACGCGTGTTTCCTTTCAGGAAACCTATCTGCAAGACGCTGAATTGCTTGATGTTGACCTGAAATGTGCGAGTTTCATTAACTCAGACTTATCTGGTGCCAAAATTTATTATAAGAATTTATCAGGGGCACAATTTATTGGAACAAATATTAGTAATCTTGAGCTAGGTGATCCTGAAGAAGGTGACTTGCAAGAGATTGGTGATGATAAAGAGATCTTGAACGCTCTTAAGAAAAATGGTCTGAAACCAGATACTTTTGCAGGTGCATGGGCTTGGCGCGGGGAAGAACCAAAAATTCCTGCGTCTTATCAAACATATTGGGTGTGTGATAAGCCTGAAGATGGATCAGATGTCAGTATGCAGCTTGGAAAACCAAATGCTTCTTGTGAAGTTAAGAGAACTGTAAATACAATTTCTCAAAGTGTTTGTCAGCAGTTAGAGGCAAGTACGAGCATGTATCAAACGACAATTAACTGGATTGATAATAAAATTTATGCACTCAGAGGGGCTTTATAGCCCTTCTTTGGCCCTGTCGTTTATCAAATGATTTTTTATCTTTGGTTTTAAAGGGAAGAGACTAAGTTGCTTTTTCAAACTTCATATATCTTCATGGTACCAAGGCACTTTGTTGTTGTTTGTGTTTCTTTTTTTCTTTTCTTTTGTTTGTGTGTTCCCTCTTTTGCGGTTGATGCCCATAGTTTAGAACGGATTATCCAAAAAGTTCGTAAGGATTATTTAGGTGTTTCTCATCTGCCAGCTCATAAGTTTGTAGATATTTTAAAATCTGAACGTGATGTTGTTATCTTCGATGTTCGTGAAAAAGATGAACATAAAGTTAGTCATATAGCAGGTTCAATACGTGTTGATCCTGGCATTTGGACAAGTTCTTTTATACGTGAATTTGGTGAGAGCGTTAAAAATAAAACTGTTGTTCTATATTGTGCTGTAGGGGTTCGAAGTTCACGACTTGCCAAACGCGTTCAAGAGCAGCTGAAAAAGAATGGTGCAAAATCAGTTTATAATCTTGAAGGTGGCATTTTTGCCTGGCACAATTTGGTTCTAGACCTTGAAAATAAGACGGGGAAAACTGATTTTGTTCACCCTTATAATTCTTATTGGGGTCAACTTATTAAACGAAAAGAGTTATTGCGTTCCCATATAAATCGTTGATATGGAGGATATGCTATTACCAACTCTGATATTCATCTAGACATCATTGGTGATATTCATGGGTATGCAGACCAATTAAAAGGACTGCTTGAGCTTCTTGGATATCAGTATATTTCGGGCAGGTACCAACATTCTGAGAGGAAGGCCCTCTTTGTTGGTGATTATGTTGATCGGGGCCCTGAGAATCTTGAAGTTGTTCATCTTATTCGTGGAATGGTGGAAGCTGATCAAGCTTATGCCCTGATGGGAAATCACGAATATAATGCAATTGGGTTTCATATGAAACACCCAGAGACAGGGCGCCCCCTTCGGCCTCATAGTGATAGGAATGTTCATCGTCATAAAGCTTTTTTAAACGAAGCGGCTCAATCACCGGATAATGCTCAGGCCGCTCTTGATTGGTTTGAGAGTTTGCCAATTGCACTTGAAATTAGTCATGGATATTTCGTTCATGCCTGTTGGGAACATGATTTAATTAAAGACTGCCAGTCTTTGCTTGGTTCTCAGATGGTTATGGATAAAAGTTTTTTACTCAATTCTTTTGATAAAGGGGCCCATGAATATGGGATTATAGAAACTTTATTGAAAGGGCCTGAGATTGATTTATCTCACTATGGGGCTGTTCGATATGACTCTGACGGCGATATAAATAATGATGTTCGTATTGCCTGGTGGCCGACTCTTTCCAAAGACTTAAAAGACGTTGTTTTGCGTACTTGGGGTGATATTCATTTTTCTGATGCTATTATTGGAGATGAAGTTCGTCTTAATACTAGTATTCCAAGTGATAAGGTTTGTTTTTTTGGACATTATTGGATGGATGGAGATATAAGCTTACAAGCTCCTAATATGGCGTGTATTGATTATAGTATTGCCAAAGGTGGTAAGCTTGTTTGTTATCGATGGGATGGAGAAACTCAGCTTGACTTGAGCAAATTTGTCTCTGTTGATGTATGAGGTTTCTTTTGTGAAGTGTTATTATTTGTGAAGTGTTATTATAAGTGTGCAAAGTCTGGCTCATTTTGGCCCTTAATGCTTGATTTGCCATAATTTCTATTGTGCCTAAACATTTCATGAGGTATCCTCTGGCGAATAATAATTCTTTTTTATGTTTGGTTGCATCTTTTAAATTATGACTGATAAGATAGAAAAAATGCTGACCCATAGTCAGATTTGGGCAGCTATTGATGGTCTTGCTGTACGTTATGATCTTTCGGTTTCAGGTTTGGCTAAAAAAGCTGGACTTGATCCTACAACGTTCAATAAATCCAAGCGTATAACAAATGATGGTCGGGATCGATGGCCTTCAACCGAAAGTGTTGCAAAGGTCTTGCAGGCTACCCATACTTCAATCACTGATTTTGTGTATATGATTGCGGCAGGTCATGATGCTCCTACATTCTATACGCAAAATGATAGAATGGCGCTCGAGGAGGGATTTTCTGAGAGTTCAGATGATTTTGTTACAACAGGAAATTACATTGAGATTTTTTTGAAGCATTGTGGCGATAATAGTCTCGTTATAGATGATTTTGAAGATCATATGTCGCCTTTCTATCGCGAAGGTGATATATTGATTGTCAATCAACAGTCAAAATTCCAAACTGGTGATCGTATCGTTATAAAGCTATCTAACCAGACTTTTGTTCCAGGAATTTTTGAAAAACAGAATAAATCAAGTCTTACTCTTTCATTTGCTCATCCTGATTATAGTCCAAAAACTTTTAAGAAATCAGAGTTTACAATGATTGGCCGTATTGTATGGGTCCGTCAGTAGTTTTTACTTGAACTTTTCCTCCCTTTAAATCGACAGATAAATGAATGATAAGCAGGGAGTTGTATTTGGAGACAAACTCAACTTCTTCTTATTTTATTTGCTGATATGTCAATGGTTTGATAAGTTTTGGTCATGCAAGGCTTAAGCTTTGATCTTTTTGACATAAAGCTATCTTACATAAAATTTTAGTTTATTCATTAATGCAAATTAAAAAATTAAATTAAATACTTTTTGGGGGAGACGATGCAAGAACATAATCAGGGTCTACATTCACAATCACCGGAACATATTAAGCTTGATTGGTTACCTATCAAAGGTCTGTGGGGATTAAGTTTAAAGATATTCATTTTACGATTGTTAACTTTGAATATTTACTCTTTCTGGGGCAAAACGGAAGTTCGACGAAAAGTTTGGTCTGCTGTTCATTTACAAGGGCAACCTCTAGAATATACAGGTCGTGGCTTAGAGCTTTTTCTTGGATTTCTTATAGTCTTTTTTGCGGTGTTGTTACCTTTAATTGCTTATAGTTTTGCAATACAGTTTTATATTGGGCCTGACCCAAAAAATGCTCCATATGTCCTTCTTGCTAGTCTGCCGTTATATATTCTTGGTATATATTTATTTGGTGTCGCACAATATAGAGCGCGTCGTTATCGGTTATCACGTACGAATTGGCGTGGTATTCGAGGTACAATGTCTGGTTCAGCATGGAGGTATGGTTGGACATCCTTTTGGACAGCTTTACTTATCCCATTAACCTTGGGGTGGATCCTGCCTTGGAGATCAACGAAACTTCAGAGAATTATGACCAAAGAGACAGTTTTTGGTAATATTCCACTAAATTTTGATGGAACTTCAGGACCTCTTTACGGGCCGTTTGCGGTACTCTGGATCGGTAGCTGGACTGTTGCACCAATTCTTGGGATCATTATTGGTATTTTGCTCGCAGCTGTTTTTGCATTGATTGTTTTTGTCATTTTCTTGTTAATTGGGTTGCCAATTCCGGACTTTACACAACTACCGGCTCTTATGGAAACTAGACAAAATTTGCCATGGAATTATGCTTTAATGATTTTTCCATCATATTTTGCATTCATCATAGGAATTGTGCTGGGGTTTGTGATTTTTTCGATGTATTACACCTCTCGCAGTTATAATCATTTTACCAATTCTACAACATTTGATAGTTCACGCTTTCAACTTAAAACCACAACATGGTCTTTGATGTGGCTTACAATCAGTAATTACCTTATCCTGCTTTTTACTATTGGTATTGCTTTTCCAATAGTTCTCAGTCGCTTTTCAAGCTATTTTATAAATAGAACTTCGATAGTTGGGGATATTGATTTTAATCGTGTTGCCCAAAGTCAAGCGGATCGTGAAAGAACTGGGGAAGGGCTGGCTGAAGCCTTTGATATTGATGGTTTCTAATAAATCTGTCTATTCTGGATTATATAGTGATGGAAAAACAGCGACTGCATATGATGTTCATGTGCAGTTTGCTGATAAAGAGTTGGTTCTTACAGCCAAAGATCAGAGTTTTTCTGAGCGATGGGTCTATAAGAAGATAACGAGTTCTAAACCACTTCGAAGACATGACACTTCACAGATTGGGTTCAAAGATCTGTCTGATGCCAGACTTTATATAAGTGATACTCTCTTCTCAAATCAGTTATTGCCTTATGTTCCGCACTTAACACAAAAAGCTGAGCGAAGGAGAGTTGTTTATCCCTTGCTTTTCATTTTTGCAGTGCTTGGTCTTCTTGGATATATTTTATTTTTCGTACTAGATTTCCAACCTGCGAAACGCTTGGCCTACATGCTTCCAGATAGTATCCGTCAGTCAATTGGAAAAAATGTTATTGTCAGTCTTACCAAAAATAAAAAGGTTTGCAAAAAAAACGACCAGGCAGAGATTGCCTTAAAAAAAATTATCAATCGATTAAACTCGGCAAATAATGAGAATAACACGTTTCATATAATTGTTCATGACCTTGGTATTGTGAATGCTTTTGCAGCACCTGGAGAACATATTGTTATTGGACGGGAATTAATTGAATTTGCAAAAAGTCCCGAAGAAGTTGCTGCAGTTATAGCGCATGAGATGGGACATGGTATTAAAAGACATCCTGAAACTGCTCTTGTAAGAGCTCTTGGTTTATCAACTGCTCTTTTATTATTTGCAGGGGGAGATCCTGGGACGGTTACAAATTTTGGTAATCTTCTACTTCAATTAAAGTATGCGCGTGATGCTGAACGTGAAGCAGATGCAATCGCTCTAGATATATTGAAAAAAGCTCAAATTTCTTCAAAGCCCATGGCTAATTTTTTTGACAGGATGCGCCATAGGCATGAGAAGAAAGATAAAAATAAAAATAAGGATAAGGATAAAAAAAGCTCCAAAAAAATTATTCCACAACTGCCTAATATTTTATCAACACACCCTTCAACCCCTGAACGGATCAAGGCTATAGAGAAGGTTAAGCCATGGGTTTCAAAGGCCTTACTCTCAGATAAGGAGTGGAGAGATTTACGGAAAATATGTAGAGCTAAAACCAAACCTAAAGTTTAATGTTTTAGCCGGCATTCGACTTTAATTCAGGGAGTATCTGTTCTGTCTGGAATTCCAGGTTCTCAATTCGTGTTCCTCTTGAGCTGATTTTATCTGAAGATGTCATAATCTGTTCCATATCTTTATTTGCTTTCGTGAAGTGCCTTTGCAAGTTTGAAACGCGCTCTTTTAGACGATGGATATCATCCATAAGAAAACCAACTTCACTTTTTATTAAGCTGGCTGCTTCTCGCATTTGCACGTCTTTCATAATAGATTGCATTGTTTGTACAGCCAACATCAGCATATTCGGTGCAGCAATTATAATTCTTGATTTATGGGCTTTTTGAATGATGTCCGGGAAAGAGGAATTAATTTTTTGAACAATGGCTTCAGAAGGAACAAACATAATTGCTGTGTCTTGTGTTTCGCCAGGTATAAAATATTTTGCGCTGATATCATCTATATGTTTGCTAATATGTGATCTTATGAGTTTTGCTGTTTCAGACTTCTCTGATTCTGTGATGGCTTTGCCATAAGCTTCAAAACCTTCAAGCGGAAATTTGGCATCAATAACCAGATCACATGGATTATTTGGCAAATGGACAAGGCAGTCTGGTCTTTTTCCATTTGATAATGTGGCCTGAAATGTATAAGCATTTTTGGGAAGAGCATCCTCAATTATATTTTCCATTCTGCCTTGACCAAATATTCCTCTTGCCTGTTTGTCCGTTAAAATGTCCTGCAGGGAGACAACTTTTGAGGAGAGGTCTGTAATATTTTTTTGTGCTATATCAATGATGCTTAAACGTTCTTGAAGTTTCTCTAGACTTTCCGCAGTCTTTTGAGCATTTTGATTGAGGTTTTGGTTTAAATGATTTCCTACATTATCTAATCGTTCATGCAAATTTCGTGAGACTTCAGATTGCCTGGTTACTGTTATATCGGCGAGGGTTTGCATTCCTCCTTTTAATTCAGAAATTTCTTTTTCAAGCCGTCTTGTTTTTTCATGACTTTCTGAAATTTTATCTGAGTATTTTTTTTGTCCAATGAGAAGTAATATGGATAGAATGGTAATCAGTATAGCGATAGTTCCTGTCATGCTGATCAGCATGATTGTTGGGTCAAAAGGAATTTGGTGCATTTGGGAAATCTCTATTTTGTCATTGTTGATTACAGTTTAGACTGATTCCTGATTTTAATAGATCAAATCATGAACATTTTGAGATTTTTCCCACAATTTCACTCACTAAGGAAAATTTGATTAAATTGAACTTGTTATGCATTTGGTGTGTTGAGATAAACTATTGTCTGTTATAAAAATGTTTCATTTTAATAGCGGTAACCCCACATCCTACATAGCATTATAAAGGTTTTAGATGGCAAAGTTAGATATCGTAAAAGTTCCAGATCCTATACTTACCACCAAAAGTGATCCCATTGAGAAAATTGATAATGAGCTCATTAAGTTTACTGATGATATGCTTGATACTATGTATGATGCTCCTGGGATAGGTTTGGCAGCGATACAAGTTGCAGTTCCTCGTAGAGTGATCGTTATTGATATTTCCAGAGATGATGAAGATCGACATCCAGTGGTGATGATAAATCCTGAAATTCTTTCTGTTGGGGATAAACCACGCAGCCATGAAGAAGGCTGTCTTTCTATTCCAGAAATATATGCTGAGATTGAACGACCTGATGAAATACGTGTTCGGTATCAAGATCTAGATGGACATTCTCATGAGATCATTGCTGACGGTTTGTTTTCTACCGTTATTCAGCATGAAGTTGATCACTTAGATGGTGTGTTGTTTGTTGATCATTTATCACGCTTAAAAAGAGATCGTTTGATTAAAAAGTTTATTAAGAATAAAAAGCATTCTCAAGTATAAGTGCGTTTTATACTGTGAATTATACTTTAATATATCATTTTTTATTTGAATTTATTTTTTTGTCATCTATATTCACTAGACCATTTTTTGAATTTGTTTCTAGTAATCGGGAGATGCGGCGGCATTTTAGAAATAGATTTTTATGGGGGTAATACATGCGATTAAATGCACCTACTGTACCTGTGTTTTTGACTTCTGTTGTGTTAGTCATTGCGGTTGTTGCTACAAAATATTTTGGCACTAACATTCCTGGTGCTGAACCCTTAATTCAAGGGCAACTTTTCGAGATTTTGTTAGTAGCCTATGGCATACTTGTCTTAAGTAATTTACTGAGACGTTTTTGATAGATTTCGATACAATTACAGTGTGCGTTTTTTCGCTGTAGATTTAATGTGTCTGGCCTTGTTGCGACTGTGTTGAGAGCTTTTCCAACAATGCCCAGACACTTTAATTTATAATCTTATGTTTTTAAAATTATACTTTTACTGAGCGACCCATCCACCATCAACAGAGAGATTTGCTCCTGTCATTTGGGCTGCTGTATCACTACAAAGGTACAGTGCTGTTTCTCCAATTTGTTCAACTGTTACAAATTGTTTAGTTGGTTGTGCTGCTAATAAAACGTCACGTTTTACTTCTTCTTCTGTAATACCACGGGCTTTTGCTGTGTCAGGTATTTGTTTTTCTACGAGAGGGGTGAGAACATAACCTGGAGAGATTGCGTTACAGGTGATTTTGTGTTCGGCAAGTTCTAAGGCAATTGTTTTGGTTAAGCCTGCTAAACCGTGCTTTGCTGTTACATAGGCTGATTTATATGGAGACGCAACGAGTGAGTGAGCAGAGGCAAGATTAATGATGCGTCCCCACCCTTTTTCTTTCATTCCAGGGACTGCAGAGCGGATTGTATGAAATGCAGATGAGAGATTAATTGCTATAATTGCATCCCACTTTCCTATTGGAAACTCTTCTACAGGTGATACATATTGTATGCCTGCATTATTAACCAAGATGTCAACGGAACCAAAATCGGATTGAGTTGTTTTAATGAGGTCTTCAATTTCTTCTGGTTTGAGCATATTAGCAGGAGAGAACTCAACATTGGTTCCATGTTTTGACACCTGATTAATTGCGTCTTGGTTATCTTGTTTGGAACCAAGGCCGTTTATCATAATATTCGCTCCTGCGCTTGCCAGAGCATCAGCTATCCCTAAACCTATTCCCGATGTAGAGCCTGTTACTACAGCATTTTTTCCTGATAGATCAACGTTAAGTGCCATATTCTGTATTCCTTGAATTTTTTATCATCCTGATAATTCTTTTAAGTCTAACATTCTTATGCGGAAAGTTCGGTAAATTTTAGGTTATTTTGCTTTGAAAAACATATTTATAATTTTTGAGCGTGGACAAGGCCTCTTACTGAGTTTCCTATAAAAATTTTTTCTGCTTTTTCCAGGTCCTTTAAAGTCATAATGTTCTCGACACATTTTTTCTGCTTTAAGAGACTCTCTCTTAGTGTTCCTGGTAAGAGCCCGCTGGAGATATGGGGCGTTTGCAGACAATTATCTTTTTTAATGAAAATATTTGTACGACTGCCTTCGGTAATTTCTTGTTGTTCATTCAGAAAAATTACTTCATCACACCCAGTTTTGTTTTGTTGGAGTTGAAATTCATCATCGTAGAACGCCCGGTTGGTGGTTTTGTGATATAAGAATATGTTCTCTTTGTTCATTCTCTTTTCTGAAATTATAAACTTGAAAATAGTGTTTTGTTTTGGTGGAGAGAACTCTCTGGTTGTGAGATTTATTCTTCCTTCTTGAGATATTGTTAAACGCACGATGTGGTCGTTGTTGCGAATGTCTTTTTCTAATTTTATAAGGGTGTCTTCTATTTCTTTTATATCTAACATGTATCCAAAATAGCTTGCAGATTTTTGTAATCGTTGCATGTGTTCTGCAAAATATAAGTAACCATTCTGGGGGCTATATGACAGTGTTTCTAAGAGTTCAAACTCAGGGTACGCTTCGTTGAGAAACTTCATTTTAAGCAAACATTCATT
The DNA here is from genome assembly GCA_965263345.1 of Methyloligellaceae bacterium. Lineage (GTDB taxonomy): Bacteria > Pseudomonadota > Alphaproteobacteria > Rhizobiales > CBDHHC01 > CBDHHC01. Next base: position 8,035 of record CBDHHC010000015.1, on the reverse strand, counting down.
ATATTCATCATCTGGATCTGAGTCAGCTACGACTCCACTTCCAATTCCCATTTGTCCTATTCCATCTGGCCAAATCGTTAATGTTCTGATGGCAACATTAAAATAGGTGTTTGGTTTTATATCATTGTTGTTTTTAGGGGCCAGCATACCAATTGTCCCTGTATAAATGCCGCGTTCATACTGTTCAATTTCCTTAATCAATTCCATAGCTCGTAGTTTAGGTGCTCCTGTAATTGAGCCAGGGGGGAACAGAGCCTGCAACCAATTTGTTATGTTTATTTTAGGTTTCAAGGTTCCAACAACATTTGACGTCATTTGATGTAAGGTGGGGAATGTTTTAATTGTAAACAGATCGTCTACTTTTATACTTCCTATTTCTGAAATTCGCGCCAAGTCGTTGCGCATAAGATCAACAATCATAAGGTTTTCTGCTTGTGATTTTTTGTCTTGTTGGAGCCAAATTTTTATTTTCTCATCTTCCTCAAACGTTCTTCCTCTTTTTGCGGTTCCTTTCATTGGAGTGGTCATTGCTTGTTGATCTTGTATTGAGAGGAAGTGCTCGGGAGATGCTGAGAGAATAGTAAATTCTTCTGAAACAATCAGTGCTCCATGTTCCATGCGTTGTTTTCGTTTTAAGTCTTGATAGAGCTTGAAAATATTTCCTTGAAACTGGAAGTTTGAATTGAATGTGAGGTTGAGTTGGTAAATATCACCTTTGGCTATGTTCTCTTTTGCTTGAGAGAATTTTTTTGAATATGAGCTGTGATCATCAGATAACTTAATGTTTTTGAATGTATATTCGGCAGGTCCTGGCTGATTTATTTTTTTTATTAGCCAGTCTTGTTGTTCTGCTGCCCCTAAAATTTGGGGTTTTGAAAATACTCCAAACCAGATCAGAGGATATTTTCTTTTTGCTGGTAAAAGTTGATTTAATTTTGGTTCTAGTAAATATCCTAACTCATAAGAGAAATAGCCGACGGCATATTTATCAGTTTGAGACAGGGTTTCTAATTGTTTTATGGTGGCGGGAACTTCTTTTGTGTCTCGTGCAGAAATTATATATTCTGGAGCTTCAAATAGAAGTGTTTGCGCTTCGTTACCTGTTTTATTTTCAAGTAAAATTATTGTCACGTTATGCTGTATTTATCCATCATTGCTCTGTGTTTTTTTAAAACCCGACAGGCTGTAAAAATAGAGTTTACGTTTTTTATTCGGACCAGCTCTCGTTTCTTCACTTCCGAGTTCTTTGACCACATTAAAGTGCTTTAAAACATTTTGAGGTGATTGATGTTTGGTTACAAGTAATACCGGTTCAATGTTATTTTCTTTGGGAAATGGCCGTGTCATTTGGTAATAGTCACGCGGAACGGTTCCTTGTTTCCATGCATATACTGTTATTGGTTTATCGTGCAGGTAATACACCAACTCAGCTGAAATATCTCTCGTGTTGGTCAGGATAGCTTTAAACTCTCCAGAGTTAAATTTTCCTTGTACTTTTTTTGATATTTCTTCCCATCCTAAGACTCTATGATAAGGGTCTATTTTTTTTGTTAATGAATATTGTCCAGCAGTTGCATTTCCTAATGTCATTATAATGATAAGTATGATGTGCAGTAGAAAAGATGTCGTTAGGATTTTCCATGCTTGATAACGGATCATTAGGGCAATGACTAATATTGTTGCTGCCGGATATGCTGTCGCTGCCCAGTTTGCATGGGCGCGAGATAAAAGGGCTTGTATTGTGATTGCAGCAATAATTGTGACTGAAAATGATAATAGCATTTTGTCATTATTGGTGAGGTGATACTGGCTTTTTTTATCATTTTTATATTTCACTAAGCGCCATAGAGTAAGTAGCAATACTGAAAATAAAATGGGTCCAAATACACCAAATTGTGCTGCAAAAAACTCCAGGGCTTTGTGGGGGTGTATTACAAAACCTTTCCAATTGGCGTTATCCGCTGTGTGTGAAAATGTTACTAAACCATTTTCTAAATTCCATAGTATGTTTGGACTGATAATAATGGCTGCAATTGCTATAGCGGTCCAAAATTTTATATTTCCTATAAGACGTCGTGCTTCAGGAACCGCTATCAAATAAACAGACATCCCAAGCAGGAAAAAGAGCATTGCATATTTAGATAGTAAGCCCAGGCCCATTGCAATACCTAAAAGGATTGACCAATGCCAACGGTTATTTTTTTGCAATTCTACGAAAGCCCATAATGCAAGGGCCCAGAATGTCAGCAGAGGGACATCTGTAGAAATCAGGCTTGAAGAAAAACTAATTCCTGGGATCGTTGCAAATGCAAGTGAAGACCAGAAACCTATTTTGGAATTGTATAATGTCCTTCCAGCCATAAAAATAAAAAGGGCTGTTAGGTAATGAAATATTGGAGAAGGGGCCCTAATACAAAATTCTTCTAATCCACAAAGTTCCGTTGAAAATCTGATACTCCAGGCTAAAAATGGAGGCTTAGAAAAATAGCCAAAATCTAGGTTTTGTGACCAGGCCCAATATTGAGCTTCATCAAAAAATAGATCTGTTTTTGATATGTATATTGTGAATAATCTAAATAGAAGAAGACTTATCAAAAGACATAATAGTAGGTATATTGTGGGTTCGAGTTTATAAATTGTGTCTTTTTGATCTATATTCTGCATGAAATTACGATCTTTTTTATTTGTTTTTCAATGTTAGATTTTTGTTTAAAGGTGTTACTTGTATTTATTCATTGATACAAGTGCTGGATCTATTTAACTTAATTTCTTATTGTCACATATTGTTATTGTGTTGATGGAAAATAGCTATGCAAGACTTTGTTTTAAGCTTTTGACTATTTTCTTTGTAAACTTTTGTAACAGAGTGTGACTTCCATTAACCAATTACAGTCTGTAATTATCGATTGCTGTACTTTCATAGGATAATGGTTTACTAATTTTCTTGAAATACCTTAAGATATTAAAATACATTAGATAATCTTACTACACTCATATCTAAGAGTGATAAATATGTATTGATTTGAAAGGACGCATGATGCGTATTTCAGTTGTTATACCCGCTTATAATGAAGAAGGAAATATCGGGCGGTTGGTTCAGGAGACCTTTGATGTCTTACCTGATAACATCTTGAATGAGATTATTGTTGTTGATGATTGCAGTAATGATCAGACGGGAATTGAAGTCAAGACTCTGGCTGAGTCTTATCATAATCTACGTTATTTACGCCATGCAAGTCGTAGTGGTCAGTCTACTGCTCTTAGAACGGGAATTACAGAAGCCACAAGTCCAGTGATTGCCACTATGGATGGTGATGGTCAGAATGACCCAAAAGATATACTTGATTTAATTGAGAAACTCGGAGAACCAGGCAGTGTTGGGCCAGCTCTCGTTGGTGGTGTCAGAGCAAAAAGAAAGGCAAAAGGATCGAGAAAATTTGCTTCTTCTTTTGCAAATTGGTTAAGGGGTAAGATTTTAAAGGATAATTGTCCAGATACGGGGTGTGGTATTAAGGTTTATTGGAGAGATGTCTTTCTTAGACTGCCATTTTTTACCAGTATGCACAGGTATCTTCCTGCTTTGTTCCAAACATATGGCTATCAGGTTGATTATGCCGATGTTAATGACAGACCAAGGTTGGTTGGGCAGTCCAAATATACGAATTTAGGGCGAGCTTTTGTTGGAATTTATGATCTTATTGGTGTTACCTGGCTTATGAAGAGAACCAAAACACCCGTAATTTCAGAAAATTACAAAGGTAAAGCGCAACAAAATGATAAAGTTGTGCCACTTCGTGAAACGTTGTAATCAACGGCCTATTTTAATTTGGTCGTTAGAAAATATGTGGGTTTAAAGGGCAGGAGAATGTTAGACTTTTTTCAATATTTACTCTCTGGGGTCGGACAATGGTGGAATAATCAGTCATCCAGTGATATTTTATGGCATGTGTTTGGATTTGTCGCACAGGCAATGTTTTTTTCTCGTTGGTTGGTGCAATGGATTATGAGTGAGCGTGCTCAGAAAAGTGTCGTTCCTGTCATTTTCTGGTTTTTAAGCCTGTTTGGAGGCATAATGATGTTAATTTATGTTACCTATCTTGGAAGTCCTGCTCTTATTATAGGTCAGGCTGTCGGGCTTACAGTCTATATCCGTAATATCATGCTGATAGGGCGCGAGCGCAGAGAATCCCGTGAAGCTGCCCTCAGTGTTGCTGCTGAATAATGTATATGGTCATTAATTGGTCTTTTTTGTACGCCCTATAGCACTCGTAAAATTAAATTTCATGGGAGAGAAACATGAATTCTATTAAAGCAGCTTTTATTTTGGTTTTTTGTTTCATTACTCTTGGGCCATCTTACGCTGATGGACACAAAGTTTCTAAATTTATCAAAAAAGAAAGTGCTCATAGTGTCAGCGCTACTCTAGACAAACTAGAAGAGATCCTTAAGAAAAAAGGCATTACTGTATTTGCTCGGATTGACCATGCATCAGGTGCTAAAAAGGTAGGTCTTGAGCTTAATCCAACACAATTACTAATCTTTGGTAATCCAAAACTTGGTACGCCACTCATGCAAACAAATCAAATGATTGGTTTAGATTTGCCAATGAAGGCGCTTGTCTGGAAAGACAGCGCTGGGAAAGTTTGGCTTGCTTATTCTTCACCAACTTATATGAAATCAAAATTTGGTATTCAGGATAAAGATGAAATATTCAAGAAAATGACAGGCGCTCTTGGAAAATTAACGGATGCAGCTACTAAGTAGATTTCCCTTAGTGTTCTGACATATAATTTTAGAGCATCTTTTACTTAAAATGGTGCTCTAAATTGATTATTTCTTCTCATGTGAAAAAAAACAAAAGATTACACAGCTTTTTAAATAAAAAAGCTTCACATTCTGTGAGAAGCTGTTATAAGCACATCTCAGCTAATCACAAAGCAGCTATTGCTTACAGAAAATATAACTTTCAGCGGCTTTTTACTCCTTATTATTAACTTCTTCTGGGGTATATCGATTTTCTGATTTATTCAGGAAATTCCTTTCTTTGTTTGAAAGGTGTTTTTTTATTGTCGCGGGGTGGAGCAGCCCGGTAGCTCGTCAGGCTCATAACCTGAAGGTCGCAGGTTCAAATCCTGCCCCCGCAACCAAATTTTCTTGCACTCAAGGATCTGAATATTTCGAGCTTCTGTACCGATAAAATCAATATGTTAGCTTTTCAGGTGACCCTCAAATAAACTCCAAATCGTTTTTCATAAAAATCTGAAGCTTGTTGTAAAATATAGTGAGTGGAATAGAGAGCATTATTTGATTGGGTTTATCTTTTGGGTTTTGGATGAGTGAATGACATAATCCATGTGTGACTTTAACACTTTTGATAGAGGTGTACAGGGATTAGGGCTCTAGGTATTTCTAAGAAACTTTATTTAGGCGGCTGTGAAAGCGATTGTTATATTGTATGTTCTTACCGCAGTATGACACTGCCGGGATAATTATATGCCTAATCCCAGGATAGAGCGCAACCATTTTGGTATTCAATCACACGGGTTTCAAAAAAGTTTTTCTCTTTTTTGAGGTCTATCACTTCGGACATCCAAGGAAATGGATTTTCTGTGTCTGGATATATATGTTCCAATCCAATCTGCGTACAACGCCTGTTTGTAATAAAATGCATATATTACTGACAAAGATCTGAATTCAGTCCCAGCAATCCGCTCGGCAATTGATCATTGACTTTTCATCAACATGAACACGCCCCCCATGTCGGTCAATTTCCCCTAAGCCATTTGTTTTATTTGTTTTCTGAGACGGTACAGTATTAATCATTGAGGCTATTTTTTTTGGAGATGTGATTGTTTCTTCTGTCCTAATTTAACATTATACGTGATCCTTATAAATTTGAAAAAACATTGTTATGTGATTACATACTGACAGGATTCACACTGAGGATTATCGATAGAGCATATGTTTCCAGTTTGACCTGCGCCTTGAGATATATTTACGCCATTCAATTTTCCATCGGTGCCTTCCTTTCAGTGTGCTTTTTTCTACCTAATATAGGTGTTCCATAAAAACCAAAATACCTAAAGCACTTGATCGTAAACCTCTCATAAACCTCTAAATAGAGAGCAACGCCCAAATAGTACTTGTCTTTTTCAAAATCAATAAAGTCCTAGATGAGTTGTAGATTTCATAGTATAATTTAACTATTCCATCCACGTCTTTTTAAGTGAGAGGTATCGCAGGAGTGTGATTTTATTCGTAACTAAGTCGCTCAATGTCATGGTCAAAGAACAAGAAAGAAATTTCAATATCAGATTGTTATTTGTTTTAGATCCTGTGACAGATCACAGCGGTGGTACTGATCGAAATATCTTGCATTAGGCAAGAACAACTAGGGAGAGACAAAATGAAAACACGTGCTGCTATTGCCTGGGAGCCTAATAGACCACTGGAGATCGAAGAGATCGATCTAGAAGGCCCAAAGGAGGGAGAAGTTCTTGTTCGGATCGTAACCACAAGCCTTTGTCATACGGATGTTTTCACCTTATCTGGAGAAGATCCAGAGGGCTTGTTTCCATGTATTTTGGGTCACGAGGGCTGCGGTGTGGTTGAAGACGTTGGTAAGGGCGTGACTTCAGTGGTTCCAGGTGATCATGTGATACCGCTTTATGTGCCTGAAGACCCGGACTGTCCCTATATTAAATCTGGCAAGACCAATCTTTGCCAAACCATTCGCAAAACTCAAGGTGCCGGGCTCATGCCTGATGGTACTTCTCGTTTTTCATATAAAGGTAAACAAATTCTTCATTATATGGGGACCAGCACATTCAGTGAATATACCGTTCTGCCCGAGATATCAGTCGCCAAGATAACTAAAGAAGCTCCTCTTTCTAAAGCATCTGTTATGGGGTGCGCTGTTCCAACAGGCATTGGTGCCGTGCGTAACACTGCCAAAGTTGAAGCAGGTGCGTCAGTGGCGGTTTTTGGCCTGGGGGCGGTCGGCATGGCTGTTATCCAAGGCGCTGTATTGAACGGAGCCTCAAAGATTATTGGGATCGATATTAATCCTTCAAAATTCCCGTTGGCAAAGGCCTTGGGAGCGACCGAGTGTATTAACCCGAAGGATCATGCAAGTCCAATACAAGATGTATTAGTTGAGATGACAAACGGTGGTTTGGATTATACATTTGAGGCTGTCGGAGATGTAGGGTTAATGCGGTCAGCCCTTGAGGCTTGTCACAAAGGTTGGGGCGAGTGTACGGTCATTGGCGTTGCGGGTGCAGGGCAGGAAATCGCGACACGACCATTTCAACTTGTCACCGGCCGGGTATGGCGGGGCACTGCATTTGGAGGGGTGCTTGGCCGCAGCCAATTGCCCGGTATGGTTGACGAATGGCTTCGTGGTGAATTCAGTGTAGACCCCTACATCACACATCACATGATACACGACCAGATAAATACTGCTTTTGATCTTCTAAAAGCTGGTGAATCAATCCGATCAGTTATTCATTTTCAGCCAAGCGATACCATGACCGTGAATTCACTGCCCGGAACAATAGTTCCTGAATGATTTCAAACTGCCTCGACCGGTTGGCAAAAGACAAAAGTTCAGCTAAAGCGTCAGGTTTGTAAAAGTCATTGTCCAGAGCTGTGTTGGAATTCTTCTTTGTCCAACCAAGTGGGTACAGAAAGCTTCCATCTTGTTGCAAACTTATAATGGCAATAATGGCATATTCGGGCAATACTGACTGTTACAAGTGCTTATCATGTATTATCTCGAATTTTAGAGTGTTATAATATAACGCTTTATATCGTAACTTTCTGATATTTCAAGTGGGAAACGATTTTTCAAATTCAATGAATAATTTTATTCTGAATTGACGTTATTCCAATGGCTTGGACAAGAAAAAGAACTGCTTGAGTTATAAGAAATTCTGTGAATTGGAGTTTTATTTCACCATAGGTCCTATTATATGGATATCAATTTTTCTTTTGTTTTGGAAAAGTTTACAGTTGTTTCGCGCGTGGGCAGTTT